>NZ_JAKSXY010000127.1 GCF_022829445.1 Methylobacterium sp. J-068
TCGAAGGTCGAGACCTTGCCCCAATAAAGGGCCGGGTGGGCGTTGAAGATCTGTAGGCCGCTCATCACCAGGACCAGCAGGCAGATCGCGTTCACCCAGTGGGTGACTCTGATCACGAGGGGATGGCGAAACATCCAGCGGCGGCGCTCGACCTCGCCGGTCTCGGGGGCAGATCGGGTCAGGTAGGTTCGAGCCAAACGGTCTTCCCCGCACTCTGGACGGCTAGGGCGGAGGCCCCTGGGTCGGGGCCTCCGGAAGCGCACGGCGCCTTGAAATCACATGCCGCGGTTCATCATCATCCGCTTCTTCATCATGCGGCGCTTCATCATCTGCTTCCGCATCATGCGCTTCTTCATCATCATCCGCTCGCTGCTGGTCATCCGGACCTGGGTGACGTCGGACGGGGCGGCCTGGAGTCCGTTCGGGCCCATCGGGGCCGCGGAGGCGCCGCCGGCTCCGAGGGCGAGG
>NZ_JAKSXY010000002.1 GCF_022829445.1 Methylobacterium sp. J-068
ACCGGACCGCCTCGCGCGGCCCGCTGCGGCCGTTCGGCTGCGCGACACGAGAGACCGCCCATGGCCGGCCTGCCGCAGTTCCTGATCTCGACCCAGACGGACCCCTATTGGGAGATCCCGTTCTTCGACGCGGCCGGCAATCCGCTCTCGGTGGAGGGACGCATCTTCGAGGCCTGGATCGCGCCCGCGACATCCAAGACCGGCGTGGGCGAGCCCGTGGCGCCGCTCAAGGTGCTGACGTTCCAGGACGGTCTCTCGCTCGTTCCGCCCACCGACGGCAGCGGCGACCAGACCGTCAAGAACACCTTCGTGCATCGCGTGTCCCGGGCCTTCGCGCAGGCGAACTTCCCGCGCGGTGAGCTTACCGCCGATCTGCTAGAGGTGGTGGACGGCGCACGGCGCCTGCTCGTACCGGTGCGCCTGCGCTACGACGACCCGGCCGCCATCCGCGACTTCGTCGCGGATCGGGCTGGCGTCACCTTCGGTCAGGGTCGCCAGCCGATCATCACCCCCGTCGCCGTAGCGGGGCAGGCCGGCGCGCGCGGCACGGGCTTTCTGACCGGATCGCTGGCGCCGCAGCCGTTCGACGGCGAGAATGGCGACTACTGGATCGTCGAGCGCGACGGGCAGGCCAACCTCCTCTACGGTCCGAAGGATGCGGGCGAGTGGCCGTCCCAGCCCTCCTCGACGCTTGGGGTCGGCGGCGTCGCCGACGTCCCGGGGTTGCCGGGCGCCCTTGCGGGCAAGGTGAGCAGCGACGGCAAGGCCACGCCGACCTTTGCCGGCGATACGCTGAACGGAGGGGCGGGCGAGGTCCCGGCGCGGCGGTGGACGCGTGCTGGCGCCCAGGTCTGGGCCGAGCAGCTGCTTCCGGACACGAACGGCAAGACACTGGACAGCTTCGCCGCCGATGGCACGTATCTCGGCTATGCTTACCGGATGCAGCCCGCCAGCGGGGGCAAGGGACGTGGTGCGCCCGTCGTGCGGATGGGGGCCTGCAACTTTTTCCAGCCGCGTGCCGTGAGCCATGCCGACACGAACGTCCTCGGCAACATCACCAACCACGACACGGCCAATCAGCCGCCATTCACCACCATCACCAACGGCCTGGTCACCACGCCGGGTAGCAACACGGTCCAGGTGGTGATCGGGGGCCACGGCCTCTCGTCCGGCCTGTCGCAGTGGTTGCGCCTGAAGTTCGAAGGCGGTCAGGCCACGTTCGGAGGCCTGACCATAAAAGATGGGCCGTACAGGATCGTCGGCTATCCAAACCTCGACAGCGTCTTTATCGAGGTGCCGGGTCCGAACGCCACCGCCAATGTTGCCGGCGGCGGAAAGGTCGTTCTCACGCTCGCGATCAACGTCCAGGGCGAAACCAATCGGGTCGTCATCCGAGACGGCAATCGTGGCTTCCCCGTGGGGCGCACGGACTTTGTGGGCTTCGCATTCACCGACCTCGAGGAAGCGGGGGTATCGGCCGAGGGGCGCTGGTACGTCGTCCAAAGTTCGCCCTCGGCCTCCCGCACGGGCGGCAATACGAACATGGGGGAGCACAACCCGGTCAACCGCTACATCGACAACGGCTTCGGGCGATCGCTCGACATCCTTCAGCGGCAGATGATGGGGTTCCTTTGGGCGCCCGAGACCACCGACGTGGTGTCCGATGGCGCCGGCAAGGGGTTCGGTGCGCACTCGTTCGCGCCGAACTCGGTGCTCAAGTCGCCCAACAAGTCCGACATCACGGGCTATTACCTGGGCTGGTATCAAGGACATCACATCGGCCCCGGCGCCCTCGTGGGCCAGGGACGCGATCCCTACACCGGCCATGGTGGCGTCGGTGACGTGACCCATGGCGATTACACCGAAGCGAACTTCGTCGCGACCACCGCCGGCAGCGCGGTGGTGCAGGTGGATCTGCGCTTCCCGGCTCAGTTCGTGGTCGGGGACGAGTTCATCTTCGCGCGTCCCGTTTCCGTGGGCGACCTGATCCTTCGTGGCCCCTACACCGTCGCCGCAAAGAGCAGTGACACCAGCCTGACGTTTAACGCCGCGGCCAATGCGTCCGCGACGGTCCCGTCCGGGAACTTCGCGGGCTATGGCCGGATCATCAGCTTCAAGAAGGACCGGCCCCGCGCGATCCAGCACGCTTACGGCGGCTATGTCGAAGGCCTCAACTACACGAAGGCGTACTTCGAGAGCGGCCGGGCAATGATGCTTGCCACCGGCATGGTGTTTACGTGGCTGCACACGGATGGCACCGTCAGCAACCTGACCACCAACGATGAAGGCGACCTGACCTTCGTCGACAAGAACGGCAACGCGCACAATGTCGGGGCGGTGGGGCCGTAC
>NZ_JAKSXY010000010.1 GCF_022829445.1 Methylobacterium sp. J-068
CGAGATGGTGATGCCCGGCGACAGCGTGACCATGGACGTCACCCTGATCGTCCCCGTCGCCATGGAAGAGAAGCTGCGCTTCGCCATCCGTGAAGGCGGACGCACCGTCGGCGCAGGCGTCGTCGCCGCCATCAACGAGTAGGCCGGACCGGCACGGCCTAACGCTGCGCCGTGCGATCATCGTGTCGAGGGCCGCGATCCGCTTGACGGATCGCGGCCCTCGTCGTCTCAGAACCAACGGTTGCAGACCCGGGGGTTGCCTCGTGGACGAAAAACCGGACTCGCTCACGCGCCGGCTTTTCCTCGCGACAGGAGTCACAACCCTCGCGAGCATGGTGACCGGGCAGGCCCGCGCCGACGATCTGCGCGGCGGCGCGCTGCGCGACGAGATCGTGGCGATCCTGCGCAGCGATTTCCCCGACGTCCCGTTCACCCTCGACCCCCGACCCGAGGCAGATCACCCTCGGCGACAGGACGCTGTTCCTCGACAACCTGAATGCCATGGTCGCCGACCTGAGCGGCGCCGGGCGGCGATCCCCGCGTTCGTCCGTCCGGTCGCGAGCCCGAAGACCGTCGAGAGCGGCCCGCGCGAAAGCCTCCTGCTGCCTCGAAGCGCCTGCGCATCCAACTCGTGCCGAACGACTATCGCGAGCAGGCACCCGACCTCACCTGCCGCCGTTTCTCGGGCCGGCTCCTGGTGGCATACGCCCTTGACGAGACGCACCGGTACCAGCTCGTCAACCGGCCGATCTTCGACGCCTGGGGCGTCGACCAGGAGACCATCGAGCGGATCGCCATCGACAATCTCGCGCAGGCCTCCCGCGGCGCCGAGATCCAGGTCCGACCGGCATGCGCGGCCCAAGGGTGGGGCCGCCGACATTGGCAGGCCTTCGTCGGGCTGGTCGAAGCGCAGAATTTGCCGGACTCCGCCGCTCACCCCCTTGCGCCTGCTTCGGCGATCGGGCATTGGACCTCGGCGCATAGGAGTGTAGCTCAACTGGTCAGAGCGCCGGTCTCCAAAACCGGAGGTTGCGGGTTCGAGTCCCTCCACTCCTGCCATTTGGCCGCGTCAGACCTGTCGACACTTCCCGCCCCCTCTCTTTCAGCAGATCGCTTATCCGCGAAGTCCGGCCGGGCGCAGTCGACAAGCCCGGCGACTTGCGTTAGAGCGGTCGCCTTCCGAGATCGATGAAGGCCGTCGATGCAGGCTCCTCCCCGGGGCCGCCGCATCGCGCTTTCCCGAAGCTCGGGCCGATCTCCCTGTTGTTGGCGCCATGGCATCGAACGAAGCATCGAAGAAAGTGGATCTCGCGCGCAATCCGCAGCGCGGCTCCACCACGCCGACGCCCCCGCGCGCTACCCCTCCGGCGCGTCCGGCCCAGAAGCGCGTCGGACCGGCCGAGTTCCTGTCCCAGGTGCGCGACGAGGGCCGCAAGGTCACGTGGCCGACCCGCAAGGAGACCGTGGTGACCACCGTGATGGTGTTCATCATGGTGGTGGTGGCCAGCATCTTCTTCACCGTGGTGGATCAGGCGCTGCGCTATCTCGTGACCCTGATCCTCGGGGTCGGCGCCTAACAACTTCTCGGCCTCGACGCGCATGCGCGACCGGGCCGATCGACGTCAGGATTTGGTGAGAACCGTGTCGAAGCGCTGGTACATCGTCCACGCCTACTCGAATTTCGAGAACAAGGTCGCGCAGTCCATCAAGGATCAGGCGGCCCAGCGTGGCCTGATGGAATTGTTCGACGAGGTCATGGTTCCGACCGAGAAGGTCGTCGAGGTGCGTCGCGGCCGCAAGGTCGACGCCGAGCGCAAGTTCTTCCCCGGCTACGTCCTGGTGAAGTGCGACCTGACCGACGAGGTCTATCACCTCATCAAGAACACCCCGAAGGTGACGGGCTTCCTCGGCGCCGACAAGTCGAAGCCGGTCCCGATCCCGGATGCCGAGGCCGAGCGCATCAAGGGTCAGGTCGCCGAGGGCGTCGATCGCCCGAAGCCCTCCGTCTCCTTCGAGATCGGCGAGACGGTCCGGGTCTCCGACGGCCCCTTCGCCTCCTTCAACGGCACGGTCGAGGAAATCGATGAGAGCCGCTCGCGCCTCAAGGTCGCCGTCTCGATCTTCGGCCGCGCCACGCCGGTCGAGCTGGAATACGGCCAGGTCGAGAAGATCTGATTTTCCTACGATTTCGCGTGAGTCGTGACTGAACTCGCGCGTTCCTTTCCGCCCGGCTCCGGCCGGGCGTGAAACCACCGCTCTCCGGAACGGTGTCACACGCGGGAGGCCCGCCCGGATCGCCGCCGGGACCCACGGGCCGTAACCGCGACCTGCAACCGCCCGCACCATCCGCGCTGAGGCCAGCCGGGTGCCGGGCATTCTTTGGGAGCAGTCCCTATGGCAAAGAAGATCACGGGCTACGTGAAGCTTCAGGTTCCGGCCGGCGCCGCGAACCCGTCGCCGCCCATCGGCCCCGCGCTCGGTCAGCGCGGCCTCAACATCATGGAATTCTGCAAGGCCTTCAACGCGAAGACCTCTCAGATCGAGAAGGGCACCCCGATCCCGGTCGTCATCACGGCGTACCAGGACCGCTCCTTCACCTTTGAGATGAAGCAGCCGCCGGTCACCTTCTTCCTCAAGAAGGCCGCCGGCCTGAAGATCGGCAAGAAGCCGGCTTCCGGCTCGAAGACCCCGGGCAAGGGCCCGACGGTCGGCAAGGTGACCGAAGCGCAGCTGCGCGAGATCGCCGAGAAGAAGATGCCCGACCTGAACTGCGACTCGGTTGACGCCGCCGTCGCCATGATCCGTGGCTCCGCGCGGGCCATGGGCCTCGACGTCGTCGCTTAAGGGGAGGGCACAATGGCACACGAAGGCAAGCGCATCCGCGCCGCCCGCGAGGGCATCGACGCGCTCAAGCTCTACTCCATCGACGAGGCGATCAAGCTCGTGAAGGAGAAGGCCAGCGCCAAGTTCGACGAGACCGTCGAGATCTCGATGAACCTCGGCGTCGACCCGCGCCACGCCGACCAGATGGTCCGCGGCGTCTGCAACCTGCCCAACGGCTCCGGCCGCACGGTGCGGGTGGCGGTGTTCGCCCGCGGCGCCAAGGCCGACGAGGCCAAGGCGGCCGGCGCCGACATCGTGGGCGCCGAGGACCTCCTTGAGATCGTCCAGAGCGGCAAGATCGAGTTCGATCGCTGCATCGCGACGCCCGACCTGATGCCGCTCGTCGGCCGTCTCGGCAAGGTGCTTGGCCCCCGCGGCCTGATGCCGAACCCGAAGGTTGGTACCGTGACCATGGACGTGAAGGGTGCCGTCGCCGGCGCCAAGGGCGGCTCGGTCGAGTTCCGCGTCGAGAAGGCCGGCATCATCCATGCCGGCATCGGCAAGGTCTCGTTCGACGCCGACAAGCTCGTCGAGAACATCAAGGCGTTCGCCGACGCGGTCGCCAAGGCCAAGCCGGCCGGCGCCAAGGGCCAGTACGTCCAGCGCGTCGCGGTGACCTCCTCGATGGGTCCGGGCGTCAAGGTCGAGCCCTCGACGGTTCTCACCGCCTGAGCCGCCACCTCGGCGAGAACTCCGAAACGTCTCGGACGCCCGGCCCCTCGGCCGGGCGTTTTCGTTTTGGCTCAGGCTCGCCAGCTCCTTGCCCGTCGTTCGCAGGCAGGCTCCGATCGGGGGCCCCGTTCAAAGGCGCGTGAGCCGAGGCCGCGTTCGCCCCGCCGCAGCGGATGCGCCCCGACGAAGCGGCAAGAAAACAACATCCGAGGGTGACGCCTTCGCGGATGCCTGTGCTAGGTATGCGTGCATGCGATGCACCCTCTCGGTCACCTCCAAGCGACGCATCCTGTGCGTCTTTCCCGCCTACACGCCGTCCTTCGGGACCTTCTCTCACGCCTACCCCCTGATGGGCGGCGTGAAGGCCTTCATGCCCCCCCAGGGGCTCCTGCTGATCGCGGCCTACATGCCGGAGACGTGGGAGTACCGGTTCATCGACGAGAACATCACCCGCGCGGGACCGGCGGACTTCGCCTGGGCCGACGCGGTGTTCGTGTCCGGCATGCACATCCAGGCGCCGCAGATCCGCGACATCTACGCGAGGGCGCACGCGGCCGGTAAGGTCACGGTGCTGGGCGGCCCCTCGGTCTCCGGCTCTCCCGAGCAGTACCCGGAATTCGACTACCTGCATCTCGGCGAGATCGGTGACGCCACCGACACGCTGGTCTCCATCCTGGATCGCGACGTGTCGATCCCCGCGAGCCAGGTCCGCCTCGAGACCAAGGAGCGCCTGCCGCTCTCCGACTTCCCGGCTCCCGCCTACGCGGCCGCGCCGCTGAAGCGCTACCTCATCGGCTCACTGCAATTCTCGTCCGGCTGCCCCTATCGCTGCGAGTTCTGCGACATCCCGCAGCTCTACGGCCGCCAGCCGCGCCTGAAGAGCCCGGAGCAGATGCTCGGCGAACTCGACGCCATCATCGCCCAGCCCGGCCACCCGGCGGTGGTCTACTTCGTCGACGACAACTTCATCGGCAACCGCAAGGCGACGAAGGACATGCTGCCCCACCTCGTGGCGTGGCAGAAGAAGAACGACTACCCGCTTCAGTTCGCCTGCGAGGCGACGCTGAACATGGCCAAGCAGCCCGACATCCTGGAGCTGATGCGGCAGGCCAACTTCATGACCGTCTTCGTCGGCATCGAGACGCCGGAGGAGGACGCGCTCGCGGGCATCGACAAGAAGCACAACGCCGCCGTGCCGATGTACGAGGCGATCGAGACGCTCAACAGCTTCGGCCTCGAAGTCACCTCGGGCATCATCCTCGGCCTCGACACGGACACCGACCAGTCCGAGCAGAAGCTGATCGACTTCGTCGACAAGTCGGCGGTGCCGGTGCTGACGATGAACCTGCTCCAGGCGCTGCCCAAGACCCCGCTCTGGGACCGGCTGACCCGGGAGGGCCGCCTCACGCACGACGCGGCGCTCGAATCCAACGTCCTGTTCAAGCGCCCCCACGACGACGTGGTGGCGAGCTGGCGCCGGGCCATCGCCCATGCCTACGAGCCCGAGAACCTGTTCGCGCGCTTCCGCTACCAGGTGGAGCGGACCTATCCGCACCGGATCAAGACGCCGACCCGGGGCAAGCTGACCCGGACCAACCTGCGGCGCGGCCTGATCCTCGGCTTCAACATCGCGGTCCGCGTCGGGCTGCTCTCGGATTATCGCGGCGTGTTCTGGCGGGCCGCGGGGCACGCCCTGCGGCGCGGCCAGATCGAGGCGGTCTTCAACATGGGCTTCGTGGCGCACCACCTGATCCGCTTCACCCGCGAGGCTCTGCGCGGCGAACACAACGCATCGTTCTACGCGGCGAAGGCTGACCAGAAGCGCGACGCGCGCGAGCCGTGGTGGCGCGTCGCACGCAAGTTTCTGCCGACGTAGCGCGGCCGCGGGCTTCGGATTGGGAGCCCGCGAGACCGGCCCTGGGGCGTCAAGCGAAAACCGCCGCCCGCGACGCATTTCTCGCGTCGGGGCACTTGGCAGGGTGCTTGCAAGGCTCTATAGACCGCCTCAACGTTTTCATACATGGGAAAGGAATCGACCGATCGGTCGCGTTCCGTTTCTGAAGATCGCCTGGGTAACCAGGCGGTGATGGCCGGAAGGCTTTGAGGGGCAAGAAGCCCTTCGGGGCTTCGTCCGGCCATGTCCTGTCCGAGACTGCAGGCGCCGGGCAACCGGCTTAATCCGCCAAGCCTGCACAGACTGGGAAGACCGAAATTCTAGACCCCTCGCCCGGTTCGTACCTCGCGGACAGGATGAGGCATCGGTTTGAACCATCTCACCCGTGTCGTCCACCCGTTCCAGGGGACGATGGGGGACAGGGCCGTGAAGCGTCGCCAAGGACGTTCCGGCTTCTCGTTAAGCCGAGTTCCGTCCCGGGCGGCATGTGCAACCGGCGGACCCATCCTCGGGTTCCGCCAACCGGAGAGAGCCCCAGTGGACAGGACAGCCAAAGCTGATCTCGTCTCGACGCTCAACGGCGTGTTCGCGAACACCGCCGTCGTCGTCGTGGCCCACTACAAGGGCCTCACGGTCGCCGACATGCAGAAGCTGCGCTCGCAGATGAAGCAGGCCGGCGCCACCGTGAAGGTCACCAAGAACCGCCTCGCCAACATCGCTCTCGATGGCACGGACGTCGCCTCCATCAAGCCCCTCCTGAAGGGCCCGACCCTGCTCGCCTATTCGAGCGATCCGGTCGCGGCCGCCAAGGTTGCGGTGGACTTCGCCAAGGTCAACGACAAGCTCGTGATCCTCGGCGGCGCCATGGGCACGACCGCCCTGAACCCGGACGGTGTGAAGGCGCTCGCCTCGCTGCCGTCCCTCGACGAACTGCGCGCCAAGATCGTGGGCCTGGTCCAGGCTCCCGCGACCAAGATCGCCCAGGTCGTCAACGCACCGGCGGCCAAGCTCGCCCGCGTGTTCGGGGCCTATGCCACCAAGGACGAGGCTCAGAGCGAAGCGGCCTGAGGCCGCATCGCCCTTCTCAACCCATCCGTTCAAACCGATATCTAAAGGAATACCAACATGGCTGATCTCGCCAAGCTCGTCGACGACCTGTCCTCGCTGACCGTTCTCGAGGCCGCCGACCTCGCCAAGATGCTCGAAGAGAAGTGGGGCGTCTCGGCCGCCGCCGCCGTCGCCGTGGCCGCCGGCCCGGCCGCCGGCCCGGCTGCCGCCGCCGAGGAGCAGACCGAGTTCACGGTCATGCTCACCGCCGCCGGCGACAAGAAGATCGAGGTCATCAAGGAGGTCCGCGCGATCACCGGCCTCGGCCTCAAGGAAGCCAAGGACCTCGTCGAGGGCGCCCCGAAGGCCGTCAAGGAGTCCGTCAACAAGGAAGAGGCCGAGAAGCTCAAGGCCCAGCTCGAGAAGGCTGGCGCCAAGGTCGAGCTCAAGTAAGACTCTTCGGATGGGCCGAACCGGCCCATTCCTCTCCGTCGGGTCCCTTCGGACCTGACGGCACCGACGGCCCGCGGGTTCACGCCCGTGGGCCACGGTCGCTTCAGGCGACCCGGCCGGCCCGCGCGAGGGCCACGAGTTTTTCAGTTCGGGTGGGCGTCGTCCGGCGGGGCGGGCCCATCGCCTGGTTGCGGGAGGCAGAAGCCTTCCCCGGGCACCCGGTACGCGGGACGTAGGAGCGAGGTCACCCATGGCCAACACGCTGGTCGGTCGCAAGCGGATTCGCAAGTTCTTCGGCAAGATCAAGGAAGTCGCCGAGATGCCGAACCTCATCGAGGTTCAGAAGGCGTCCTACGACCAGTTCCTGATCATGGACGAACCGGAAGGCGGCCGGGGCGACGAAGGCCTGCAGACCGTGTTCAAGTCGGTCTTCCCGATCTCGGACTTCTCGTCCACGGCCCTGCTCGAATTCGTGAAGTACACGTTCGAGCAGCCGAAATACGATGTCGACGAGTGCCGCCAGCGCGGCATCACATACGCGGCCCCGCTCAAGGTCACGCTGCGGCTCATCGTGTTCGATGTGGACCCGGACACCGGCGCGAAGTCGGTCAAGGACATCAAGGAGCAGGACGTCTACATGGGCGACATGCCCCTGATGACGGAGAACGGCACCTTCATCGTCAACGGCACCGAGCGCGTCATCGTCTCCCAGATGCACCGTTCGCCGGGCGTGTTCTTCGACCACGACAAGGGCAAGACCCACTCGTCGGGCAAGCTCCTGTTCGCCGCCCGCATCATCCCGTATCGCGGCTCCTGGCTCGACGTCGAGTTCGACGCCAAGGACATCGTCCACGTCCGCATCGACCGGAAGCGCAAGCTGCCCGTGACGTCGCTGCTGTTCGCGCTCGGCCTCGACGGCGAGGAGATCCTCTCGACCTTCTACAACCGCGTGATCTACGACCGCGACGGCGCCGAGTGGCGCGTGCCCTACGACGCCGAGCGCCTGAAGGGCTTCAAGGCCTCCGTCGACCTCATCGACGCGGAATCCGGCGAGGTCGTGCTCGAGGCCGGCAAGAAGCTGAACGCCCGCAACGCCCGGCAGATCGCCGAGCGCGGCGTGAACTTCCTCAAGGCCACCGACGAGGATCTGATCGGCCAGTACATCGCCGAGGACCTCGTCAACCCGAAGACCGGCGAGATCTGGGCCGAGGCCGGCGACGAGATCTCCGACAAGCTCCTGAAGAGCCTCGAGGAGGTCGGAGTCTCCGAGCTGCCGGTGCTCGACATCGATCACATCAACGTCGGTCCCTACATCCGCAACACGCTCGCGGTGGACAAGAATTCCGGCCGCGAGGGCGCGCTGTTCGACATCTACCGCGTCATGCGTCCCGGCGAGCCGCCGACGCTCGACACCGCGGAGGCGATGTTCCACTCGCTCTTCTTCGATTCCGAGCGCTACGACCTCTCGGCCGTGGGCCGCGTGAAGATGAACATGCGCCTCGACCTCGACGCCGAGGACACTGTGCGCACGTTGCGCCGCGAGGACATGCTCGCGGTGGTCAAGGCGCTGGTGGATCTGCGCGACGGCAAGGGCGAGATCGACGACATCGATCACCTCGGCAACCGGCGCGTGCGCTCGGTCGGCGAGCTGATGGAGAACCAGTACCGCCTCGGCCTGCTCCGCATGGAGCGCGCCATCAAGGAGCGGATGTCCTCCGTCGACATCGACACCGTGATGCCGCAGGACCTCATCAATGCGAAGCCGGCCGCCGCCGCCGTGCGCGAGTTCTTCGGCTCGTCGCAGCTGTCGCAGTTCATGGACCAGACCAACCCGCTCTCCGAGGTGACGCACAAGCGCCGCCTCTCGGCGCTTGGCCCGGGCGGTCTCACCCGTGAGCGCGCCGGCTTCGAGGTGCGCGACGTGCACCCGACCCATTACGGCCGCATCTGCCCGATCGAGACGCCGGAAGGCCCGAACATCGGCCTGATCAACTCGCTCGCGACCTTCGCGCGGGTGAACAAGTACGGCTTCATCGAGACCCCGTTCCGACGGGTGAAGGACGGCGTCGTGACCACCGACGTCGCCTATCTCTCGGCGATGGAGGAGGCGAAGTACTACGTCGCCCAGGCCAACGCGCAGATGGACGAGAGCTTCAAGCTGACGGAGGACCTCGTGGTCTGCCGTCGCGCCGGCGACGTCATCGTGGTGCCGCCGGACCGCGTCGACCTGATGGACGTGTCGCCGAAGCAGCTCGTCTCGGTGGCGGCCGCGCTGATCCCGTTCCTCGAGAACGACGACGCGAACCGCGCGCTGATGGGCTCGAACATGCAGCGCCAGGCGGTGCCGCTGGTTCGCGCCGACGCACCCTTCGTCGGCACCGGCATGGAGGCCGTGGTCGCCCGCGACTCCGGCGCCGCCATCGCGGCCCGGCGCACCGGTATCGTCGATCAGGTGGACGCCACCCGTATCGTCATCCGCGCCACGGAAGAGGCCGACGCCAACAAGCCCGGCGTCGACATCTACCGCCTGCAGAAGTTCCAGCGCTCCAACCAGTCGACCTGCATCACGCAGAAGCCCCTGGTGCGCGTCGGCGAGGCCGTGAAGAAGGGCGAGATCATCGCCGACGGTCCCTCGACGGAGTTCGGCGAGCTGGCCCTCGGCCGCAACGTGCTCGTCGCGTTCATGCCGTGGAACGGCTACAACTTCGAGGACTCGATCCTGCTGTCCGAGCGGATCGTGAAGGATGACGTGTTCACCTCGATCCACATCGAGGAATTCGAGGTGATGGCCCGAGACACCAAGCTCGGTCCGGAGGAAATCACCCGCGACATCCCCAACGTCTCGGAAGAGGCGCTGAAGAACCTCGACGAGGCCGGCATCGTCTATATCGGCGCCGAGGTCCACGCGGGCGACATCCTGTGCGGCAAGATCACCCCGAAGGGCGAGAGCCCGATGACGCCGGAGGAAAAGCTCCTGCGCGCCATCTTCGGTGAGAAGGCGTCCGACGTGCGCGACACCTCGCTCCGGGTCCCCCCAGGCGTGACGGGCACCATCGTCGAGGTCCGGGTGTTCAACCGCCACGGCGTCGACAAGGACGAGCGCGCCCAGGCGATCGAGCGCGAGGAGATCGAACGCCTCGCCAAGGATCGCGACGACGAGCAGGCGATCCTCGACCGCAACACCTACGCGCGTCTCGCCACCGTGCTCATCGGGCAGGCGCCCATCGCCGGTCCGAAGGGCTTCAAGAAGGAGACCACGCTCAACCGTGAGCTCCTGAGCGAATACCCGCGCTCGCAATGGTGGCAGTTCGCCGTCATCGACGACCGTCTCATGACCGAGATGGAAGCGATGCAGAAGCAGTACGACGAGTCGAAGAAGCGCCTCGAGCAGCGCTTCCTCGACAAAGTCGAGAAGCTGCAGCGCGGCGACGAGCTGCCCCCCGGCGTCATGAAGATGGTCAAGGTCTTCGTCGCGGTGAAGCGCAAGATCCAGCCGGGCGACAAGATGGCCGGCCGCCACGGCAACAAGGGTGTCGTGTCGCGAATCGTGCCCATCGAGGACATGCCGTTCCTCGAAGACGGCACCCACGCCGACATCGTGCTGAACCCCCTCGGCGTGCCGTCGCGCATGAACGTGGGCCAGATCCTCGAGACCCACCTCGGCTGGGCGGCGGCCGGTCTCGGTCGCAAGGTCAGCCTGGCGGTGGACGCCTACCTGCGCAGCAACGACATCGCCCCCCTGAAGGCGGAGATGGAGGCGATCTACGCACCATCCGAGCTGGAGGGCCTGACCGACGAGGAGATGGCGGAAGCCGCCAACAACGTGCGCCGCGGCGTGCCGATGGCGACCCCGGTGTTCAACGGCGCCAAGGAAGCCGACATCGAGCAGATGCTGGAGATGGCCGGTCTCGACCGTTCGGCCCAGTCGACCCTCTATGACGGCCGCACGGGCGAGCCCTTCGACCGCAAGGTGACGATGGGCTACATCTACATGCTGAAGCTGCACCACCTCGTGGACGACAAGATCCACGCCCGGTCGATCGGCCCGTACTCCCTCGTCACCCAGCAGCCGCTGGGCGGAAAGGCGCAGTTCGGCGGTCAGCGCTTCGGCGAGATGGAGGTCTGGGCGCTCGAAGCCTACGGCGCCGCGTACACGCTGCAGGAGATGCTCACGGTCAAGTCGGACGACGTGGCCGGCCGCACCAAGGTCTACGAGGCCATCGTGCGCGGCGACGACACCTTCGAGGCCGGCATCCCCGAGTCGTTCAACGTGCTCGTCAAGGAAATGCGCTCGCTCGGCCTTAACGTGGAGCTCACCTCCTCGAAGAAGCTCGCCAACGACCAGATCGAGCCGCCCGCAGAGGCGGCCGAATAACCACCGCGTCACGCTCCCGCGCCGGCTCCAAGGCCGGCGCGGTCCGAGCGGGGAGGGGCAGCGCCTCCCACTCTACGGTGAGCGACGATCCGGCCGGTCGTTGCGCCGCATCCGTTTTCAGCACGCGGTCAGCCCCTCGGCGGAGGGTGCGCCTCGTCAGCAGGAGTAGATCATGAACCAAGAGGTCATGAATCTTTTCAACCAGCAGGCTCAGCCCCAGAGCTTCGACCAGATCAAGATCTCGATCTCGTCGCCGGAGAAGATCCTCTCGTGGTCCTTCGGCGAGATCAAGAAGCCGGAGACGATCAACTACCGCACGTTCAAGCCGGAGCGTGACGGCTTGTTCTGCGCGCGCATCTTCGGACCCATCAAGGATTACGAGTGCTTGTGCGGCAAGTACAAGCGCATGAAGTACAAGGGCGTCATCTGTGAGAAGTGCGGCGTCGAGGTCACCCTTGCGCGCGTCCGGCGCGACCGCATGGGCCATATCGAGCTCGCCGCCCCCGTCGCCCACATCTGGTTCCTGAAGTCGCTGCCGAGCCGCATCGGCCTGCTGCTCGACATGGCGCTCAAGGACCTCGAGCGCATCCTCTACTTCGAGTCCTACTGCGTCATCGAGCCGGGCCTCACCCCCCTCAAGGAGCGTCAGCTCCTGTCGGAGGAGGAGTACCTGCGCGCCCAGGAGGAGTACGGCGAGGATTCGTTCACCGCCATGATCGGCGCGGAAGCCATCCGCCGGATCCTGCAGGAACTCGACCTCGACGGCATCGCGGATTCGCTGCGCGAGGAGATCGCCACCACGACCTCCGAGCTGAAGCCGAAGAAGCTTCTCAAGCGCCTGAAGATCATCGAGGCCTTCCAGATGTCGGGCAACAAGCCCGAATGGATGATCCTCACCGTGGTGCCGGTGATCCCGCCGGACCTGCGCCCGCTCGTCCCGCTCGACGGCGGCCGCTTCGCCACGTCCGACCTGAACGACCTCTACCGCCGCGTCATCAACCGCAACAACCGCCTGAAGCGGCTGATCGAACTGCGCGCGCCCGACATCATCATCCGCAACGAGAAGCGCATGCTTCAGGAGGCGGTTGACGCGCTGTTCGACAACGGCCGCCGCGGCCGCGTCATCACGGGCGCCAACAAGCGTCCGCTGAAGTCGCTCGCCGACATGCTGAAGGGCAAGCAGGGCCGCTTCCGCCAGAACCTGCTCGGCAAGCGCGTCGACTATTCCGGCCGCTCGGTCATCGTGGTGGGTCCTGAGCTGAAGCTGCACCAGTGCGGCCTTCCCAAGAAGATGGCCCTGGAGCTGTTCAAGCCGTTCATCTACGCGCGCCTCGACGCCAAGGGTTTCTCGGCCACGGTGAAGCAGGCCAAGAAGCTCGTGGAGAAGGAGAAGCCGGAGGTCTGGGACATCCTCGACGAGGTGATCCGCGAGCACCCGGTGATGCTGAACCGCGCGCCGACGCTGCACCGCCTCGGCATCCAGGCCTTCGAGCCCAAGCTGATCGAGGGCAAGGCGATCCAGCTGCACCCGCTGGTCTGCGCCGCGTTCAACGCCGATTTCGACGGCGACCAGATGGCCGTGCACGTCCCCCTGAGCCTCGAGGCTCAGCTGGAGGCGCGCGTCCTGATGATGTCGACCAACAACATCCTGCACCCGGCCAACGGCCAGCCGATCATCGTGCCCTCGCAGGACATCGTGCTCGGCCTGTATTACCTGTCGATCGTCGCGGAAGGGGCCATCGGCGCCTTCGATCCGACGAACAAGCAGAACCCGATGCAGGGCGTGTTCGGCAACATCGGCGAGCTCGAGCACGCGCTCGCGGCCAAGACCGTGAAGCTGCACACCAAGATCCGCTGGCGCTGGAACGGCATCGGGCCGGACGGCGAGCCGCTGACCAAGACCTACGACACCACCCCGGGCCGCGTGATCCTCTCGACCGCGCTGCCGCTGCACAAGAACGTCCCCTACGACGTCGTCAACAAGCTGATGACCAAGAAGGAGATCTCCGCGATGATCGACACCGTCTACCGCCACTGCGGTCAGAAGGAGTCGGTGATCTTCTGCGATCGCATCATGGCGCTCGGCTTCAACCACGCGTTCAAGGCTGGCATCTCGTTCGGCAAGGACGACATGGTGGTGCCGGACAACAAGTGGCCGATCGTGGACGACACCCGCGCGCTGGTGAAGGATTATGAGCAGCAGTACAACGACGGCCTGATCACCCAGGGCGAGAAGTACAACAAGGTGGTCGATGCCTGGGCCAAGTGCTCGGACAAGCTCGCCGCCGAGATGATGCTGCGCATCTCCACCGTGCAGAAGGACGAGCACGGCGCCGACAAGCAGGTCAACTCGATCTACATGATGAGCCATTCCGGCGCCCGTGGTTCGCCGGCGCAAATGAAGCAGCTCGCCGCCATGCGCGGCCTCATGGCCAAGCCGTCGGGCGAGATCATCGAGACGCCGATCATCTCGAACTTCAAGGAAGGCCTCGACGTGCTCGAGTACTTCAACTCGACGCACGGCGCCCGCAAGGGTCTGGCCGACACCGCGCTCAAGACCGCGAATTCCGGTTACCTCACCCGTCGCCTCGTCGACGTGGCGCAGGACGCCGTGATCCGCGAGACCGATTGCGGCACCACCAACGGCATCCGCATGCGCGCCATCGTGGATGCGGGTCAGGTCGTGGCTCCGCTGGCGATCCGCATCCTCGGCCGCGCCACCGCCGAGGACCTGGTGGCCCAGGACGGCACGGTCATCGTCAAGACCAACGAGACCATCGAGGAGAAGCACCTGCCCGCCATCCAGGCGGCCGGCATCCAGGAGGTCAAGATCCGCTCGGTGCTCGTCTGCGCCACCCGGAGCGGCGTCTGCGCCACCTGCTACGGGCGCGATCTCGCCCGTGGTACGCCCGTCAACATGGGCGAGGCCGTCGGCGTCATCGCGGCGCAGTCCATCGGCGAGCCGGGCACCCAGCTCACCATGCGCACCTTCCACATCGGTGGCGCGGCCCAGATCGCCGACTCGTCCTTCATCGAGTCGAGCTTCGAGGGTTCGATCAAGATCCGTAACCGGGCGCTCGCCCGGAACTCGGATGGCGATCTCATCGCCACCGGCCGTAACGTCGCCGTCGTCATCGTCGGCTCGGACGGCTCGGAGCGCGCGGTGCACCGCCTGCAATACGGCGCCAAGCTGCGGGTCGACGACGGGGACAAGGTGAAGCGCGGCCAGCGCATCGCCGAATGGGACCCCTACACCCGTCCGATCATCACCGAGACGGACGGCGTGGTGGCCTACGAGGACCTCATCGACGGCCAGTCGATCACCGAGACCACCGACGAGTCGACCGGCATCGCCAAGCGCGTCGTCATCGACTGGCGCGGCACCGCCCGCACCGCCGACCTCAAGCCGGCGATGCTGGTGCTCGACGACGACGGCAAGCCGATGAAGCTGCCGCGCGGCTCGGATGCCCGCTACTTCCTGCCGGTCGACGCCATCATCGGCTACGACCCCGGCGCCAAGGTGAAGGCCGGCGACATCCTCGCCCGCGTCTCCACCGACTCGGCCAAGACCCGCGACATCACCGGCGGTCTGCCGCGGGTGGCGGAGCTGTTCGAGGCCCGTCGTCCGAAGGACGCGGCGATCATCGCGGAGAAGTCGGGCACGATCCAGTTCGGGCGCGACTACAAGAACAAGCGTCGCCTGACGCTGACGCCGCATGACGGTTCGGAGGCGGTCGAGTACCTGATCCCGAAGGGCAAGCACATCCACCTTCAGGACGGGGACGTGGTGGAACTCGGCGACTACATCGTCGACGGCAACCCAGCGCCGCACGACATCCTGGCGATCAAGGGCGTGGAGGAGCTGGCCGCTTACCTCGTCAATGAGATCCAGGAGGTCTACCGGCTCCAGGGCGTGTCGATCAACGACAAGCACATCGAGGTCATCGTCCGGCAGATGCTGCAGAAGGTCGAGATCACCGATGGCGGCGATTCCGACATCCTGACGGGCGATCAGATCGACCGGACGGAGCTCGCGGACATCAACGAGAAGCTGCTTGCCGAGGGCAAAAAGCCGGTCGTGGGCGTTCCCGTGCTGCTCGGCATCACCAAGGCGAGCCTGCAGACGAAGTCGTTCATCTCGGCGGCCTCATTCCAGGAGACCACCCGCGTCCTCACCGAGGCGGCGGTCAACGGCAAGATCGACTACCTCGAGGGTCTCAAGGAGAACGTCATCGTCGGCTCGCTCATCCCGGCCGGCACGGGCTCCATGGCCGCCGAGATCCGCGCCGTGGCGCGGCGTCGCGACAACCTGATCCTTCAGCAGAAGGCCAGCGAGAGCGGCGCCCAGCCCCTCTCGGAACTGCCGCCCGCCGCCGAGTGAGCGACCGGACCTGATCGAGAGACGAAAAGGGGCTGCCCGTCCGGGCGGCCCCTTTTTCATGGGCGCGGAGTCGCGCCGATCGAGGCCGGCGAAGCCCCGCAACTTCATGAACTTGTAACGGAATGGGTTGACGCGGGGCGAATCCCCCTCTATCAGGCCCTCATTGAACGGCTGGCCGTAGGCAGCAAACGATCGTGAGGCCCCGAGCCTCGATCCAGGCTTCCTAAACGCATCCGACTTCAACAGACGAACACGTGTCAGCCCGGCACGATCGCTTGCTTCAATGCAGGTGATCCTCTGCTTGCAACGGCGCGCCAAAGGCTGAGATCAGCCTGGGGCGCGGTTTTGCGTTTCGTCGCACAGCTTCGTGCGATGCCGGGGCCGGCCACAACGAGATTTGGATTTCGACGGTCACCGACGACGGTGACGCGTTTCGAGAGGATTGGCATGCCGACGATCAACCAGCTGATCGCTCAGCCGCGCAAGGCGCAGAAGAGCCGCAACAAGGTGCCGGCGCTCGACGCCTGCCCGCAGAAGCGTGGCGTCTGCACCCGCGTCTACACGACGACCCCGAAGAAGCCGAACTCCGCGCTCCGCAAGGTCGCGAAGGTTCGTCTCACCAACGGCTTCGAGGTCATCGGTTACATCCCGGGCGAGGGTCACAACCTTCAGGAGCACTCCGTGGTGATGATCCGCGGCGGTCGCGTGAAGGACCTTCCGGGTGTTCGCTACCACATCCTGCGCGGTGTGCTCGACACGCAGGGCGTGAAGGGCCGCAAGCAGCGCCGTTCGAAGTACGGCGCCAAGCGCCCGAAGTAAGACCGATATTCGCGCACCCCGTAAGGATGTCGCCGGCCTCGACGAGGCTCAAGGCGGCCTGCGCGGGGTGGTTTCAAGACCTTAAGTTTAGACGGAGCGAGCGATGTCCCGCCGCCATTCTGCCGAGAAGCGTGAAATCATTCCGGACCCGAAGTACGGGGACATCGTTCTCACCAAGTTCATGAATTCGATCATGTACGAGGGCAAGAAGTCGACCGCCGAGCGCATCGTGTACGGCGCCTTCGACATCGTCGAGAACCGCGCCCGCGCGAACCCCATCGAGGTGTTCCGCGCTGCGCTCGACAACGTCGCCCCGGCGATCGAAGTCCGTTCCCGCCGCGTCGGCGGCGCGACCTATCAGGTCCCCGTCGAGGTGCGCACCGAGCGCCGCCAGGCGCTGGCCATCCGCTGGCTGATCCAGGCCGCGCGCGGCCGCAACGACCGCACCATGGTCGAGCGTCTCTCCGCCGAGCTGCTCGATGCCGCGAACAACCGTGGCAACGCCGTCAAGAAGCGGGAAGACACCCACCGGATGGCTGAAGCCAACCGCGCCTTCTCGCACTACCGCTGGTAAGCGGACCCGGACCCTTTCAGGAGCAATCCGATGCCCCGCACGCACGCGATCGAGGACTACCGCAACTTCGGCATCATGGCTCACATCGATGCCGGCAAGACCACGACCACCGAGCGGATCCTGTACTACACCGGCAAGTCCCATAAGATCGGCGAAGTCCATGACGGCGCCGCGACGATGGATTGGATGACGCAGGAGCAGGAGCGTGGCATCACGATCACTTCGGCTGCCACCACCTGCTTCTGGCGCGACAAGCGGCTGAACATCATCGACACCCCCGGCCACGTGGACTTCACCATCGAGGTGGAGCGTTCGCTCCGCGTGCTCGACGGCGCGGTCTGCGTGCTCGACGGCAACCAGGGCGTCGAGCCCCAGACCGAGACCGTGTGGCGTCAGGCCGACAAGTACGACGTGCCGCGCGTCGTGTTCGTCAACAAGATGGACAAGATCGGCGCCGACTTCTTCAAGTGCGTTGCCGACATCATCGATCGCGTCGCCGGCAAGCCCGTCTGCTTGCAGCTGCCGATCGGCGCTGAGACGAGCTTCAAGGGCGTCATCGATCTCATCAAGATGAAGGCCATCGTCTGGACCTCGGAGAAGCTCGGCGCCGATTTCTCGGAGACCGAGATTCCGGCCGACCTCGCCGACCAGGCTGCGGAGTACCGCATCAAGCTCGTCGAGGCCTGCGTCGAGATGGACGACGATGCCATGGCCGCTTACCTCGACGGTGTCGAGCCGGACGCCGCCACGATGCACCGCCTCGTCCGCACGGCCGTCCAGCGCCGTGCCTTCCACCCGGTGCTGTGCGGTTCGGCCTTCAAGAACAAGGGCGTTCAGCCGCTGCTCGACGCGGTCGTGGATTACCTGCCGTCCCCCGCCGATCGTGGCGAGATCAAGGGCCTCGACTTCAAGACCGAGGAAGAGACCGTTCGTCATCCGTCGGACAGCGATCCCTTCGCCATGCTCGCATTCAAGATCATGGACGATCCCCACGTCGGCACGATCACGTTCTGCCGTGTCTATTCGGGCAAGATCGAATCGGGCGCCAACGTCATCAACTCGTCGCGCGACAAGAAGGAGCGGGTCGGTCGCATGCTTCTCATGCACGCCAACAACCGCGAGGACGTGAAGGAAGCCTACACGGGCGACATCGTCGCGCTGGCCGGTCTCAAGGAGACCCGCACGGGTGACACCCTGTGCGATCCCAAGGATGCCGTGATCCTCGAGAAGATGGAGTTCCCGGAGCCCGTCATCGAGATCGCCGTCGAGCCGAAGTCGAAGGCCGATCAGGAGAAGCTCGGCATCGCGTTGGCCAAGCTGGCCGCCGAGGATCCGTCCTTCCGGGTCTCGACGGACCAGGAATCGGGTCAGACCATCCTTCGCGGGATGGGCGAACTCCACCTCGACATCAAGGTCGACATCCTGCGCCGCACCTACATGGTCGACGCGAATATCGGCCAGCCTCAGGTCGCCTATCGTGAGAAGCTCACGAAGCGCACCGAGATCGACTACACCCACAAGAAGCAGACCGGCGGTACCGGTCAGTTCGCCCGGGTGAAGTTCGTGGTGGAGCCCAACGAGCCCGGCAAGGGCTTCGAGTTCACCTCGAAGATCATCGGCGGCACGGTGCCGAAGGAGTACATCCCGGGCGTCGAGAAGGGCCTGAACTCGGTCCTCGGCGCCGGCATCCTGGCGGGCTTCCCGGTCGTCGACATCAAGGTCGAGCTGATCGACGGCGCCTACCACGACGTCGACTCCTCGGCTCTCGCCTTCGAGATCGCCTCCCGTGCGGCGCTCCGTGAAGCCCTCCAGAAGGGCGGCTCGGTGCTCCTCGAGCCGGTGATGAAGGTCGAGGTCGTCTCGCCGGAGGAATATACCGGTTCGGTCATCGGCGATCTCAACTCCCGCCGTGGCCAGATCCAGGGCCAGGACATGCGCGGCAACGCGAACGTCATCAACGCGATGGTGCCGCTGGCCAACATGTTCGGCTACGTGAACCAGCTGCGCTCTTTCTCCCAGGGCCGCGCGAACTTCACAATGCAGTTCGACCATTACGAAGAGGTGCCGCGCGGCGAGGCCGAGAAGGTCGTCGCCAAGTACGCTTAAAGTCGGCGGCGCCCTCCGGGGCGCCACCCGCACCCCTTCAGACGCAACATCGGAACAGACGGAGGCTCTCATGGCCAAAGAGAAATTTGCGCGTACGAAGCCGCACTGCAACATCGGCACGATCGGTCACGTCGATCACGGCAAGACGTCGCTGACGGCGGCGATCACGAAGGTTCTGGCCGAGACGGGCGGGGCGACGTTCACGGCGTAC
>NZ_JAKSXY010000023.1 GCF_022829445.1 Methylobacterium sp. J-068
CCTGGAAGGAGAGGGTTGGGGTGAGGTGTAGTCCATCTCCGGAGAGGTCACGCACCTCACCCTGTCCCTCTCCTTCCAGGAGAGGGGACCCGCGCTCCGTCTCGTCAGCTGTCCGACCTAATCTACCGGAGGCCGTATCAGCCCTTCCAGTTCTTCAGGGCGGCGAAGGGGCTCGCCGACGGGTCGGGCGCGGGCGGGTTCAGGACGGGCTCCACCTGCGCGATGGCGTCGGCGAGCGAGAAGGCCGTGCCGCTCGTCAGCTTGCCGCCGGCCGCATCCTTGTGCCCGCCGCCGCGGAAGCGCCGGGCGCCCTCCAGGGCGGTCTCGTTGTTGGAGCGGAACGACATCGTGCCCGCCCGCTGCACGTTGAGGACGCGCCGGGCCTTGCCGCTCTCCATGATGAGATCGGAGACGCGCTGGAAGGTGCCCGAATCGAGGCCGAAGGACATCAGCGTGCCGTCCGAGAGCGGATGGAACAGCTCCGAGCGCGCGAGCACGCGGGCGATCCGCATGCGGGTGGTCAGCGTGCGGTCGTCGGTGGCATCGTCCGCGAGGTAGCGGTCGAGGATGGCGGTGCGCAGCGCGGCGACCTGCCCCTCGACCATGGCGGGGGTGGCGCCGTCGCCGAGCAGGCGCGCCACGCCGAGGAGGAGGTCGCCGACGAAGCGGTCGTGCCAGGGATGCCCGATCGGCACGAGGTTCGAGACGTTGTCCCAGAACACCTCGTCGAGGCTGAGTCCGGTCCGGAATTCCGGCCGGTCCTTGCGCCAGAGGTCGACGGCGTCCACCGCCGTCACCAGCGCGCCCAGGATCGGGTCCTCACCGGCCTCGCGCGTGGCGTAGAGGGCGCGGTGCTCGTAGGCCATGCGGGTGGCGCAGCG
Source organism: Methylobacterium sp. J-068 (assembly GCF_022829445.1). GTDB lineage: Bacteria > Pseudomonadota > Alphaproteobacteria > Rhizobiales > Beijerinckiaceae > Methylobacterium. Next base: position 882 of record NZ_JAKSXY010000023.1, read on the forward strand.
GGTCTCGTCGATCAGCACGACGATGTTCGGGTCCTCGAGGTCGAAGCGCTGGACGCCCGGCGCCTCGGGGGCGACCCGCGGCTCCAGCTTCTGGTCGCGGAGCTGGTCCACCGAGGAGGCGTGGTGATCGAGGACGATCAGGCGATGGCGCGCCGCCTCGTCGCGGCGGCGGTTCAGGGCGGCGAAACCGCGGATGAAGCTGACGGCGACCGCCTCCAGGCCGAGATCGGTCATCACGATCATCTCGGGGGCCGCCGCCTTGCCGAGGCGCTTCAGCTCGGCCTCGACCACGGGGCCGACATCGGCGTAGCGCGGCACGTGGACGATGCGGGACACATCGGCGAACTGGCCGACCACCGTGGAGGCGCCGTAGCCGTCGAGGTCGTGGTGGGTGATCTGGGTGACGTTCACGGGGACGGTCCTCGGGCGAATCGCAGACGAGGCCGGCGGTGGTCTCGGTCGCGGTCTTATGCGGCAGGCGGCGGCCGGGGGCGAGCCCCGTCGCCGCGTCGGTTCGGCCGTGGATCGCGCGGCGTGCGGGCTTGATTCATGCGCGCGAACGCGGATTGTGCGAACAGACCACGAACGAACGCTGGGGCAACGCTCAGGAGACCTGTCCGCGATGGACCCGGACGGCATCGGCCAGACCCGCAAGATCATCCATATCGACATGGACGCGTTCTACGCCTCCGTCGAGCAGCGCGACGATCCGGGGCTGAGGGGGCGCCCAGTGGCGGTCGGCGGCTCGCGCGAGCGCGGCGTGGTCGCGGCGGCGAGCTACGAGGCCCGGGTGTTCGGCGTGCGCTCGGCCATGCCCTCGGTCACGGCGCGCCGCCTCTGCCCCGACCTCGTCTTCGTGAAGCCGCGCTTCGACGTCTACCGGGCGATCTCGGAGCAGATCCGGGCGGTGTTCGCCGAGCACACGGATCTCATCGAGCCGGTCGCCCTCGACGAGGCCTATCTCGACGTGACGCACAACCACCGGGGGCTCGCCACCGCCACCGAGGTCGCGCGCGCGATCCGGGCGGCGATCCGCGAGCGGACCGGGCTCGTCGCCTCGGCGGGGGTCTCGTACAACAAGTTCCTGGCCAAGGTGGCCTCGGATTTCCGCAAGCCGGACGCCCTGTTCGTGATCACGCCCGCCATGGGGCCGGGCTTCGTGGAGGATCTGCCGATCGGGCGCTTCCACGGGGTCGGACCGGTGACGGAAGCGCGGATGAAGGCGCTCGGCATCCTGACCGGGCGGGACCTCAGGGGCCAGAGCCTCGACAGCCTGGCGGCGCGGTTCGGCGCCTCGGCGCCCTATTACTACGGGGTGGCGCGCGGCATCGACGAGCGGCCGGTGCGCGTGAACCGGGTGCGCAAGTCCATCGGCGCGGAGAACACCTTCGCGGAGGATTCGACCGACTACGCGGTGCTCGCCGGACGGCTCGGTCCGATCCTCGACAAGGTCTGGGGGGCGGCCACCCACAAGGAGGTCCGGGCCCGGACGGTGACGTTGAAGGTGAAGTTCTCGGATTTCGAGCAGATCACCCGTGCCCGCTCGCTCGTAGGCTTCGTGCCGGACCGGGCGGAGCTGGAGCGCATCGTCCTGGGGCTTCTGCGGGAGCTGTTCCCGCTCCGGCGCAGCGTGCGCCTGCTCGGCGTCTCGCTCTCGGCCCTGGAACACGGGCCTGCCCCCGAGCCCATGCAGCTCGGTCTCGCGCTCTGATCCGGCCAAACGAAAGGGGCGCTACCCTCGCGGGTAACGCCCCTCCGGATCAGCAGACCCCGCGATCGGGGCCCGCGATCACCCTCAGTTGAAGGTATCGATCTCGGCGGACTCGTAGCTCGTCACTTCCATGCCGACGCAGATTTCCTGAACGATGGGGGCAGACCACTTCATCACGTTTCTCCTGTTGACTGGGTTTGTGAAAGCCGAACCGAAAGGGGCTCGATGAACCTGAACCGAGGGCGGACCCTTAGTTGAAGGTGTCGATCTCGGCGGACTCGTAGCTGGTGACTTCCATGCCGACGCAGATTTCCTGGACGACGGGGGCGGACCACTTCATGGGGAAACTCCTTCCTGTTCGACACCCCTGATATGCCATTACATTGGGCGCAATACAAGCGGGCACTACACTTATATTTCTCATAGGATCGCCGATCGCGGTCCCGGGGCGACGTTTCAAACCGCAGGCGGCGCCTCGCGAACGGACTTATGGTGCCGGGTTTCGAGGGAGAATCGGGGCGGACGGGGGCGCGACGGTTCCGGCACCCGCCCGCCCGGCGGCAAATTCCGCCCGGACCGCGTTTCACCCTTGACGCGCGGCAGCCGCGAGGCGCACTCACGCGCCGCCCGGGGCGGCGCACGCCGGTGATTCAAGGCGCCGCTTCCGTCCCGGGCTCCCACTCGATGAACCCCATGCCCAGCGACAATCCCGAACGATCGCCCGCGCCGTGCGCGGCCGCGTCCGCTCCCGTCCCGCGACGCTGAGGCCCCCGGGCTCGCGCGCGGCGGCCGGGGCGGTTCCGGCCCGCCCACGGCTGGATCGCGCCGCCATTCCGAGGTGAGCCCATGAACGAGATCGCCCCCTTCCCGACCGGCATCGACCCGGCCGTGCTCGCCGCCCGACTGTCCGACGAGCGGGCGCCCGACATCGTCGAGGCCCTGAACGAGGAAGCCCCCGAGGTGGCCGCCGCCATCCTGCTCGGATTGCCGCAGGAGCGGGCGATCGAGGTGCTCGACCAGCCCGAACTCGATTGCGCCGCCGACATCATCGAGATGCTGCCGCGCGACCGCGTCGCCTCCTACCTGTCGGGCATGTCGGCCGACCGCATCACCGACATCTTCCGCGAGATCGAGGAGCCGGGGCGCTCCGACCTGCGGGCCCGCCTCGATGCCGAGACGCGGGGCGCCGTCGACCGGCTGAGCACCTACGGCGAGGAGACCGTCGGCTCGCTGATGACGACGGAATTCGTGACCGTGCCGGGCAACTGGACGATCCAGCAGACCCTCGACCACGTCCGGCACGTGGAGAAGACGCGCGAGACGATCTACGCGATCTTCGTCCTCGATCCGCGCACGCGCGCGCTGACCAAGGCCGTGCCGCTGCGCCGGCTGATCTCGGGCAATCCGGGCGACAACGTGCTCTCGGTGGCGCCCGGGCGGCGTCCGCTCGCGGTCTCGCCGACCGCGAGCCGCGAGGAGGCCGCGCGGCTGATCTCGAAATACGACCTCCTGGCGCTGCCGGTCATCGACGCGGTCGGTCATCTCATCGGCATCGTCACCGTGGACGACATGATCGACGCCATGGTCGAGAAGCAGACGCAGGACGTGCAGCGCTTCGGCGGCATGGAGGCCCTGCCGGAGCCCTACATGGACATCCGCTTTCCGACCATGATCCGGAAGCGGGCCGGCTGGCTCTGCGCCCTGTTCCTCGGCGAGATGATGACCGCCACCGCCATGCAGGGCTTCGAGGGCGAGCTCGAGAAGGCGATCGTGCTGACCCTGTTCATCCCGCTGATCATGAGTTCGGGCGGCAATTCCGGCAGCCAGGCCACCTCGCTCCTCATCCGCGCCCTCGCCCTGCACGAGGTGCGCCTGCGCGACTGGTGGCGGGTGGCCCTGCGGGAACTGCCCACCGGCCTCGTGCTCGGCACGATCCTCGGCGCGATCGGGATCGTGCGCATCGTGGTCTGGCAGAAGACCGGCCTGTACGATTACGGCGAGCACTGGATGCTGGTGGCCGCGACGGTCGGGGCGGCGCTGGTCGGGATCGTCACCTTCGGGTCGCTCACCGGGTCGATGCTGCCGTTCCTGCTGCAGCGCCTCGGCTTCGATCCCGCCACCGCCTCGGCCCCCTTCGTCGCCACCCTGGTCGACGTCACCGGGCTCGTCATCTACTTCTCGGTGGCGATGCTGATCCTGCGCGGGACGCTGCTCTGAAGGCGCCGGACCGTCAGGCCCGGGCGCGCGGGCGCGCGTCGCCGAGGACCGAGCCGGCGAGGCGGTCCGGGCCGATCTCGTCGGCGGAATAGCCGACGAGGGCCGCCAGACTCTCGCGAGCCCGCCAGACGCGGCTCTTCACCGTTCCGATCTTGCAGCCCATCACGGCGGCGGCCTCGTCGTAGGTCATGTTGTCGATGGCCACCAGCGTCAGCGCCTGCCGCAGGGTGCTCGACAGCCGCCCGATGGCGGCGTTCACGTCCTCGAGGTCGAGGACGGCGCCCTGCGCCGGCAGGGTCACCAGTTGCGCCGCGTAGCTGCCATCCGTGTCCTCGACCTCGTGAACGCGCTTGCGCTGGCCCGAATAGAACGTGTTGCGCATGATGATGGTGAGCCAGCCGCAGACGTTGGTGCCGGGGGTGAAGCTCTCGCGATACATCCAGGCGCGCAGCATCGTGTCCTGGACGAGGTCGTCGGCGCGGGCGGCGTCGCGGGTCAGCGAGAGCGCGTACTTGCGCAGACCGGGCGCATGATCCCGAAGGCCCTGGCGGACTTCCGCCGTGAGGGTCTCGCCCCGTGCGGCCAGAACCGCCGCGAGGCGGGCGAGCAGAACGGCGAACCGGTCGGGATGATCGTCGTCCAGGGAGGCGTAGGCCTCGCGCAGATGCTGTCCGAGGGATCGTCCGATCGATGACGGGAGCAGCGGCGCTTCCACCATCACGGCGGGGGATGAGGCATCCGTTCCTGCTTGCGATGTCATCCAATGTCTTCTCGGGCGGCCGGAAGCGGCGAGGGCCGTTTCCATCGATCGCCCGGAAGTGTGCGAGAACCTCGGCACACCCGCATCAACACACATTAATGGGAGTGAATTGGTTTCCGATCACACGACGTCGCACGATACCCGGCTACTTCGTGCGGTTACTCGAGATCATACGGTCGAAAATCGATGAAACCGAACGCGAAAAGGCCCGCCGCGGCATGACACCGGGCAGGCTGGTGTCTCGGGAGGAACGCATGATGCGTGGCGGATCAACGGGTTCGCGGGCGGCGGGTTCAATCGCATCCCGGGCCAAGCGACCGGAAAACGAGCGCCGGTTTGCCGCCTCGCGACATCGCCGATCCGTCAGTCCCGGCCGAGCCGCCGGACCCGGATCGCCGCCGCCTCGATCCGCAATGGTCGGATCGAACTGCGCGGCCCGAATGTCTTCAGTCTCCGATCAGACGAACGTATTCGGCTTCGGGCACGCCGTAGCTGTCGCTGGCCACTGCGAGCAGGCCGACGCGGTCCAGCACCGCGATCCGGCCACGCCGGGCCCTGATCAGGCGATTGCCTTCCAGCATCTGCAGGGCGAGCGTCACGGTCGTGCGCTGCACCCCCAGCATGAACGACAGGAAGTCGTGCGTGACGGTGAGTTCGTCCCCGTTGACCCGGTCCTGGCACATGAGGAGCCAGCGGGCGAGGCGGACCTCGATGTTGTAGCTCGCATTGGCGAAGGCCGTCTGCGCGGTCTGGATCAGCAGGGTCTGGACGAAGCGCAGCAGGAGGTTTCGCAGGACGACACTGGTTTCCGTCGCCGCCAGGAACTCCGGAACGCCGATCGCGAGCATCTCGCCCGCGCCCTGAACGAAGTGGTCGTAGGGCGTCCGGTCGCTGCCGAGCAGCACGGGCGTCGCCCCGACGATGCCCTCGGGCCCGATGATCCCGACCTCGACCTTGCCGAGGCCAGCCGTCGTGATCGAGGCATAGCCCGCTTCGGGGAAGAACAACTCGTGGATCGGGACGTAGGGCTGGATGAGCGTCTGGTGCAGCTCAGTCGCGAACGGCCGCAGATGCGGTCTGAGCAAGCCGAAGTCGCTCGGCGAAAGTCGCTTGAGCAAACGGTTGCGAACGGCAGATTGCTCGAAAAGAGACACGGCCTTGCCCTAGCGGGCAAGAGCACAAATAGTCTCCCATCGCCTCCTGCCCAGGAATATATACAAGCGATAGTCCGACTATCCGTACGATATGCGACGAACGCAACCCTGCGAAAAGATCTGTCGGGTAGTCGACATATAGCCAATGTCGGGCATCACACCAAAGCCCCCAAGCGGGGCGCAACGGCGCGAGATCGGATTTATAAAATCCTCAAGACGTGTGAATTCAGGCGGAGGGTCTGGGCTCGCGCGTCGAAAGATCGAGTTTTCGTGTCTCCGCGCGGGTCCACCCAACGAAAACGGGGTCTCTCCAGACTTTTCCTGCGGCGCGTTGCTTCCAGGGTCGGTGCGCATTGACCATCCAACGGGGCGAGGTGTCGGGAACGATGACAGCGAATACGGGAGGCGGCGACAGCCTGCGTGCTCGATCCGCGCAGAGCGGGCACCGATGATGACGGACCGACGTCCGGGACGTTCCTTCAAGACCCTCACGTCGAGCGAGACGAGCGGTGAGCCGAACGCCCTGATCCGCAGACTCGAGGGCTTGGAATCTCTGGGCACCGACGCGAAGGCATGGCTGGCCGGAATCGAGGAGGCCGCGTTTTCCGTGCCGGCTCGAACCGATCTCATCGCCGAGGGCGATGCGCCCGACGGTCTCGTCGTCATCCTCGAAGGCATGGCCTGCCGCTTCAAGCTACGGCCCGGTGGCGCCCGCCAGATCACCGCCTACCTCATTCCGGGCGACCTCTGTAACCTCGACCTAGCGCTGCGGCCGCGAATGGACCACGCCATCGCGACGCTCTCGCCCTGTCGGGTCGCGCGCCTCGACTTCGAGGCGCTTAGCCATTTGAGCGGGGATCTCGACATCGTGACCCGCGCCATGCGCAGGGCGGCCCTGGTGGATGACGCCATCTTGCGCGAGTGGCTGGTGAATGTCGGGTCCCGCTCCGCCATCCGGCGCATCGCGCATCTGTTCTGTGAATTGCTGATGCGGTTCCGGGCCGTCGGCCTGGCGCGGGGCGACAGCTACGAGCTCCCCGTCTCGCAGCTCGATCTCGCCGAAACGACCGGCCTGTCCACCGTCCACGTCAACCGGACGCTGCAGGAACTGAAGCGGCAGGGCCTCATCGAGCTCCGCGCGCGCAGCCTGATGATCCGCAATCTCGCGCGGCTCCAGACACTCGGCGAGTTCGACGCCGGCTACCTGTCGCTCGGCGAGCCGATCGCCTGAGGGCCACGCGATCGCGATCGGCGATCTCCGGGGGCATTCCCGCACACATCGTCCGGCCAAATTCCCTCGACGCACGAAAAAGCCCTTCGTCTCCGATGTGGGAGACGAAGGGCTTTTCAGACCGTCGTGACGGCTGGAACCAGGCTCAGGCGATCGGGCGGGCGACCGGGCAGGCGGCGCGAATGTCGTCGGGAAGCGAGGCGAAATCCACGTAGCCCGCCTCACGCGCCATCGCGTCGAGGGCGGAGGTCTCGTCGAGGGCGCTTCCGGTCCAGAGCACCGCGCCGTTCGTCTGCTGCCGGATCTCGAAGATGCTCATGATTCGTTAACCTCGGCTCGGGAAAGGTCTATCATGCCGCCAACGTGCGGTGACGCTGAAGGTTGCACGATCCTGCCGCGCTCGGCGGCTCGAACATCGGCTCCCGTCCCGGCCACGGGGTGCGCCATGACATCACCCGGCACATCGCTCAGCGCCAGCGCGCCGGACGACGCCTTGAAAACGCCGGTCTCGCCCCGCAGGCATCCGGCTTCCGCCGCCGAGACGCGAAACCCGATGCGCCGCCTTCCTCTCCTTCGTGCCGGCGTCCTCATCCTCGCCGCGAGCTTTGCCGCCGGACCGGCCCGGGCGACGGACGCCCCGGCGGTTCCCGATCCCGCTTCCGTCGCGCCGGCCGTGACGGTGGCGACGGCGGTCCAGCGGGAGGTGGTGGAGCAGGCCGTCGTCACCGGCACCCTCGTGCCGCGCGACGAGATCCTCGTCGCCCCCGAGATCGAGGGCCCCCGCATCACCGAGCTGCTGGTGGAGGAGGGCGCGCAGGTCGCGCGCGGTCAACCCCTGGCGCGGCTTTCCCTCGAGATGATCGTCACCCAGGAAGCCGCCAACGCCGCCGCCATCGCCAAGGCGCAGGCCGCGATCATCCAGGCCCGCAGTCAGATCGTCCAGGCGGAAGCCGCGCAGGTCGAGGCGAACCTCGCGCTGGAGCGCACCCGCAGCCTCATCCGCACCGGCAACGCCACGGCGGTGACCCTGGAGCAGCGCGTCTCGACCGCGCAGGGGAACGAGGGTCGCCTCGCCGCCGCCCGCGGTGGCCTGCAACTCGCCGAGGCCGACCTCGCCACCGCGCGGGCGCTCGGGACCGAGATCGCCCTCAGGCGCGCCCGCACCGAAATCCGTGCGCCGGAAGCCGGCATCGTCAGCCGCCGCACGGCCCGGGTCGGCGCCATGGCGAGCACCTCCGGCGAGCCGATGTTCCGCCTGATCGCGCGAGGCGAGATCGAGCTCGAAGGCGAAGTGCCCGAGATCTGGATGCCGCGCCTGCGTGTCGGCGCCCCCGTGCGGCTCGACTGGGACGAGGGGCGCGCCCTGAAGGGCCGTGTCCGCCGGATCGACCCCGAGATCGACCGTGCGACCCGGCTCGGGCGCGTCCGCATCGGCCTCGATGCCGATCCCTCCTTGCGGATCGGCGCCTTCGCGCGCGGCAAGGTCGAAGTCGCGCGCCGCGCCAGCGTGGTGGTGCCGCTCTCGGCCGTGCTCTACGGCGCGGAGGGCGGGGCGAGCGTCTTCGTCGTGGCCGACGATCGCGTGGAAGCCAGGACGGTCGTCCCGGGCCTGTCCACGGACGGGTCCATGGAAATCCGGTCCGGGATCGCGGACGGGGAGACGGTGGTCGCGCGCGCCAGCAGCTTCCTGCGCGACGGGGACCGCGTCCGGGCGGTCGTCCCGGCCCGGAAGGCGGCCGATGCCGCGCGCTGATCGGATGAACCCATGCGCCTGAACGTTTCCGCCTGGGCGATCCGCAAGCCGATCCCCTCGATCGTGCTGTTCCTGGTGCTGGTGGTCCTCGGGCTCGTCAGCTTCCGGGCCCTGCCGATCACGCGCTTTCCCAACATCGACATCCCGATCGTCTCGGTCCAGGTGCTGCAATCGGGTGCCGCGCCCTCCGAACTGCAGACCCAGGTCACCAAGGTGGTCGAGGACGCGGTGGCGGGCGTGAAGGGCGTCAAGCACGTCATCTCGACGATCTCGGAAGGGCTCTCCAGCACCACCATCGAGTTCCGCCTGGAGGTGAACAGCGACCGGGCGGTCAACGACGTCAAGGACGCGATCTCGAAGGTGCGGGTGAACCTGCCGCGCACCATCGAGGAGCCGATCATCAACCGCGTCGAGATCGCGGGCCTGCCCATCATGATCTACGGCGCCTCCGCGCCCGCGATGACGCCCGAGGACCTGTCCTGGCTGATCGACGACGTCATCGCCCGGCAGGTGCAGAGCGTGAAGGGCGTCGGCGGCGTCGAGCGCCTCGGCGGCGTCGCCCGCGAGGTCCGCGTGACGCTCAGGCCCGACCGCCTGCTGGCGCTCGGCATCACGGCGGCGGACGTGAACCGGCAATTGCGCCTCACCGCCGCCGACATGGCGGGCGGGCGCGGCGAACTCGGGGGCCAGGAACAGTCGATCCGCACGCTCGCGGGGGCCGCCAGCCTCGACACCCTGGCGGAGACCTCCATCATCGTGCCCGGCGGCCGCAAGGTCCGCCTCGACGAGCTCGCCACCCTGGTCGACGGCTCGGAGGAGCCCCGCACCTTCGCGCGCTTCAACGGCGAGCCCGTGGTGGCCTTCGCGATCTCGCGCTCCACGGGCGCCAGCGACGCCGAGGTGGCGGTGGGCGTCGCCAGGCGCATCGCGGAACTCGGCGTCCGGTATCCGGGCGTGCGCTTCGACCTGATCGACACCTCCGTCATCAACACGGTGGGCAACTACCACTCGGCGATGCTGAGCCTCGTCGAGGGCGCGGCCCTCGCGGTCATCGTGGTGTTCCTGTTCCTGCGCGATTGGCGCGCGACGCTGATCGCCTCGATCGCCCTGCCGCTCTCGGTGCTGCCGACTTTCTGGGTGATGAGCAGCCTCGGCTTCTCCCTGAACGCTGTCAGTCTCCTCGCCATCACGCTGGTCACCGGCATCCTCGTCGACGACGCTATCGTGGAGATCGAGAACATCGTCCGCCACATGCGCATGGGCAAATCGCCCTACCGCGCCGCGCTGGAGGCCGCCGACGAGATCGGTCTGGCCGTCATCGCCATCACGGCGACGATCATGGCGATCTTCGCCCCCGTCTCGTTCATGAGCGGCATCGCCGGGCAGTACTTCAAGCAGTTCGGCCTCACCATCGCGGCGGCGGTGTTCATGTCGCTCCTGGTGGCGCGCCTGATCACGCCGCTGCTCGCCGCCTATTTCCTGCGCGACCACGGCCCCGACCACACGCGCGAGGGGTTCGTCATGTGGGGCTACACCCGCGTGGTGGCATGGTCGGTGCGCCACAAGTTCATCACGCTCGTGCTGGGGCTCGCCTGCTTTGCCGGCTCCATCATGTCGACCGGCCTGCTGCCGGCGGGCTTCCTGCCGGCCGAGGACGCGGCCCGCACGATCTTCGTGGTCGAGCTTCCGCCGGGCGCGCGGCTCGCCGACACCACGCAGGTCACCGACGCTCTGGTGGAGCGCATCCGCGCCCTGCCGGAGGTGCGCAGCGTGTTCGTCGACGGCGGCCGCCAGCTTCCCGCCAAGAAGGAGGTGCGCCTCGCGACCTTCACCATCAACCTGACGCCGAAGAACACGCGTCACCGCACCCAGAAGCAGGTCGACATCGCCGTCCGGGCGATCCTGCACGAGGAGCCGGACATCCGGTTCTGGGCCCTGCGCGAGGGCGGACAGCGCGACGTCACCCTGATCGTGTCGGGCCCCGACAAGGCGGTCGTGGCCGAGACGGCGGCCAAGCTCCAGCGCGAGGCGGCGGGCGTGCCCCACCTCGTCAACGTGCTCTCGACGGCGCCCCTCGACCGCACCGAGATCCGCATCCGCCCGAAGGCCGGGGTCGCGGCCGAACTCGGCGTCTCGACCGATCTCATCGCCGAGACGGTGCGGGTCGGCACCATCGGCGACATCGGCGCGAATCTCGCCAAGTTCAACACCATCGACCGGCAGGTGCCGATCCGGGTGCAACTGCCCGAGCGCCTGCGCGGCGACCTCTCGCAGCTCGAGACCCTGAAGGTGCCGGTCAAGGGCGGGACCGCCGTGCCGCTCTCCACCGTGGCCGATCTCAGCCTCGGGCGCGGCCCCACCGCCATCGACCGCTACGACCGCGCCATCCGCGTGGCGCTGGAGGCCGACATGGAGGGCTCGGACGCGCTCGGCTCGCTCATCGGCGCGATCCTGGCCCTGCCCACCGCGAAGGACCTGCCGCCGGGCGTGACCATCCGCCAGACGGGCGACGCCGAGGTGATGGGCGAGGTCTTCGAGGGCTTCGCGCTCGCCATGGGGGCCGGCCTGATGATGGTCTTCGGCGTGCTCGTGCTGCTGTTCGGCAACTTCCTCCAGCCGCTGACCATCCTGTTCTCGCTGCCGCTCTCCATCGGCGGCGCGATCCTGGGCCTGCTCATCTTCAACAAGCCGATCTCGATGCCGGTGGTGATCGGCATCCTTATGCTGATGGGCGTGGTCACGAAGAACGCCATCATGCTGGTCGACTTCGCCGTCGAGGAGATGAGCCGGGGCGTGGACCGCGCCACCGCGATCATCGATGCGGGCCGCAAGCGCGCGCGCCCCATCGTGATGACCACCATCGCGATGGCGGCCGGCATGGTGCCCTCCGCCATGGCGCTCGGCATCGGCGGCGAGTTCCGCGCCCCGATGGCGATCGCGGTGATCGGCGGCCTCATCGTCTCGACCGGGCTGTCGCTGATCTTCGTGCCGGCGATCTTCGTGTTGGTGGACGACCTCTCGCGCCTGTTCGTGCGCCTGTTCGGCCGCTTCATCGGCGCGGTGGACGAGCCGACCGAGGGTGCCTTCGCGCTGCCCCGACCACACTCGGACAATGCCCCGAAGCCGTTTCCGCCGCCCCGCATCGCGGCGGAGTAGGGCGGCGGAGCAGGGTAGACCTTGCCAAACGAAAAGGCCCGGACCTCACGGTCCGGGCCTTTTCGATTCCGAGCGATGGAGAACCTTGCTTGCTCAGCCCTCGGCGCGCGCGGCGAGGCGGCTCGCGGCGAAGCAGAGGCCGCCGGCGACGATGAAGAGCACCACGAAGGTCTTCACGGTGGCGTAGAACAGGGCCGGCTCGATGCCCGCATCGGTGTAGAGCACCGCGCCGATCGCGCAGATCGGCAGGAGCAGGAGGATCAGGAGCGGGGTCAGCGGGCTCTTCATGGGGTCTCTCAACCTCTGTCGGACCCGGTTCACCGGCCCCGTGTGGCGTTCACTGCGCCCCTCATAGCATCGCGAGGCGGGGCGCGCCAAGGTCGTGCGGCCAAGCTCTTCGACGCATCGGGACCGGGTTCAGGCGGGAATCCGCACCGTGGCGCGCAAGCCCCCGAGCGGACTGTCGTGCAGGTTAACGTCGCCACCATGCGCCCGGGCGATGTCGCGGGCGATGGACAGGCCGAGACCGGAGCCGCCGGCATCCTGGCGCGCGTCGTCGAGGCGCACGAAGGGCTTGAACACCTCCTCGCGCTGGTCGGGCGGAATGCCGGGGCCGTCGTCGTCGATGGAGACCAGGAAGGCGCGCGCCTCGCGCCGGCCGGTGATGGACACCGTGTCGCCGTAGCGGGCGGCGTTGGCGGCGAGGTTGAAGAGGCAGCGGCGGATCGCGTCCGGCCGCAGGGTCACGTGGGGATGGTCCTCCATTTCCACGGTCTCCACGTGGGCGCCGAGGCGCTCGACGTCGGAGCGCAGGTCCTCCAGCAGCGCGCGCATGTCGGTGGGGACCGCCACCTCGCCGGAATCGCCCCGCGCGAAGGCGAGGTAGGCCTCCAGCATCCGGCTCATCTCGTCGACGTCGCGCTGCAGGTCCTCCACCTCCGGCGTCTGCTCCACGAGCGCGAGGGAGAGCTTGAACCGCGTGATGATGGTGCGCAGGTCGTGGCTGACCCCGTTGAGCATCGTCGTGCGCTGCTCCATCGCCCGCTCGATGCGCCGCTTCATCTCGATGAAGGCGTGGCCCGCCTGCCGGACCTCGCGGGCGCCGCGCGGCCGGAACTCGATCTCGCGGCCCTTGCCGAAGCTCTCGGCCACGGCGGCCAGCCGCAGGATCGGCTTGATCTGGTTGCGCAGGAACAGGATCGCGACGCCGAGGAGCACCAGGGACGAGCCGCTCATCCAGAGCAGGAAGATATGCGAGTTCGAGGCGTAGGCCATGCTGCGCCGCGCGGTCACGCGCATCACCCCGTCGGGAATCGAGACCCGGATCTCGATCAGGCTGGAACGGCCCACCGTGTCGATCCAGTAGGGCCGGCGGATCTGGCGCCGGATCTCGTCGGAGAGCGCCTCGTCCAGGATGGAGAAGAACGGTCGCGGCCCCGCGGGCGGAAGCTTGGCCCCCTTGAGGATGTCGACGTCGAGGTTGAGCCGCTCGCCCGCGATCCGGCTCAGGGTCTCCGAATCCTTGTCCTGCGGATAGCTCTCGTAGATGTCGATCAGCGCGGCGACGTCGGCCGTGACGGCAGCCGAGAGGCGGCGCGTCACGAGCTGCCAGTGGCGCTCCATGAAGGTGTAGGCGATCACCGACTGGAGCAGCACCACCGGCGCGATGATGATGATCAGCGAGCGGGCGTAGAGCCCCTTGGGCAGCACGTCGCCGATGGCGCGCGCGACGAGGCGCCAGATCCGGGCCGGACGGGGAAGGGCGGCGAGCCAACGCGCGGTGCGCCCGAGGAGGCCGGTGGCCGCCATGACCTCAGTCGACCGCGAGGCGGTAACCGACGCCCCGCACCGTCTGCAGGAACAGGGGATTGGCCGGGTCGACCTCGGTCTTGCGGCGCAGGCGGTTGATCTGCACGTCGATGCTGCGCTCGGCCGCGAGCCCGCCGCCCCCGGCCAGGGCCTCCCGCTCGACATTGGCGCCCGCCGCCTGGGCGAGGATCGTGAGGATCTCGCGCTCGCGCTCGGTGATGCGAATGGTCTCGTCCTCCCGGCGCAGCTCGCCCCGGTCGATCCGGTAGGAAAACGGCCCGAAGGTCACGGTGTCGTGGCCGAGCGCCCGGCCGTCGCCCCCCGCGCTGCGGCGCTTGATGATGTTCGAGAGGCGCAGGATGAGTTCGCGCGGCTCGAAGGGCTTGGGCAGGTAATCGTCGGCGCCGATCTCGAGCCCCATCACCCGGTCGTTCGGGTTCGAGCGCGCGGTGAGCATCAGGATCGGCACCCGCGAGGACTTGCGGACCTCGCGGGCGTAGTCGAAGCCGCTCTCGCCCGGCATCATCACGTCGAGGACCAGGGCGTCGAAGACGAAGCACTGCGCCTTGATGCGCGCCTCCGGCACGTTGCCGGCCGACGTCACCCGGAACCCCTGCTCGAACAGGAAGCGCGCCAGCAATTCGCGCACGCGGCGGTCGTCGTCCACCACGAGGACGTGGGGTGCATGGTCGGGAAGCTCGATGCCCGCCCGGGTGATCGCGGCCGCCATCAGGCGGCGCTCCGCACGCGCCGGGCCATCAGCCGGCGCACGGCGGCGCGCTCCTCGGGCTCGATCATCCCGAACAGGAAGCTCTCGGCCGAGAGCGGGTTCTCGCGCCCGATCTCCGAATCGGCCAGCGCGCGCGCCACCCGCCGGCTCTGGACCCGGATGAGGTCTCCCGCCAGGGCGGTCCCGGCGGCCGTGCAGAACAGCAGGCGCTGGCGCCGGTCGCTCGTGCCGGTCTTCTGGGTGATGTAGCCCTGTCCGATCAAATCCTTGAGCACCCGGTTCAGACTCTGCTTGGTGATGCGCAGGATATCGAGGAGTTCGGCGATCGTGAGGCCCGGATAGCGATCGACGAAGTGCAGCACCCGGTGATGGGCCCGTCCGAAGCCGTACTGCGCCAGGATGCGGTCGGGATCGCCGACGAAATCCCGGTAGGCGAAGAACAGCAACTCGATGAGATCGTCACCGGAATCGCCGGCCGTCCGCAGGGCGTCGGCTTCGACATCGGGCATCGCGCGGGCTGTCACGTCGGGGGCGACCTAATTTTATGTCAGTGTTGTTGACATGTTCCAGCCGCGCTCGAACGCGTCAAGCCGTCCGATCGCGGTTGGGCACTGGCGATTCCGCCCTACGGGGCAGCACGGACAGGCCGAGGCTTCCGGCGAAGTCCGGTTCGGAGCCGGGGCGGGCGCGTGCGGACTGTCTCGGAACTCCGGCTCGCACCCGGCGTTCACTAGAACATTTCATGAACGACGAGGACCAGAGATGGCGAAGACCCAGCAGTCCGAGACCGAGTCCAATCCGAAGACGGACCCGAAGGATACCTCCAACCAGATCAAGGATCCGAGCCAGTGGACCACCGGCGGTGAACCGATGACGGGCGCCCAGGCCTCGTACCTCAAGACCCTGTCGGAGGAGACGAAGGAGCCGGAGGCGTTCGACCCGGACCTCGACAAGGCCGAGGCTTCGCAGCGGATCGATGCTCTGCGCAAGGAAGCCGGCAAGGCCTGACGCCGGCCGCATGGGCCGGACCGCCGACGGACAGCACCGCGGCGGCCCGGCCTTGCCTGCCATTTCGACGGCGGAAGGCCGACCTTCGCGGATCGGCTTAAGTCATCGGCAAGAAACCTGCCCTAGACTCGAAGCCGCTGAAATGGACGAAAGACGATCGGCAGCCATGACCAGACTGGAAGCGATCGTGTCCAGGCATCGGCCCGGTATGGATATCGGAGGCCGAGCCCGCGCGCTCGCGATGCGGTTTCTCAGGGACACCAGCGGTGCGACGGCCATCGAATACGGTCTGATCGCCGGCCTGACCTTCCTGGCGATCGTCGGCGCCCTTCGCGTCTACGCGGACCGGGTGGGCGCGATGTATCAGTATATCGGCAACAACGTCGCCAAGTCCTCCTGACCCGGCCCATCCGACGTCCGAATCCGGTCTCAGCGGCGACCGCGATCCGCGTCCGTCCTCGAACCGGGGGCGCCGGCATTCGGCGCGTCGGTCCCGTTCGCCTCGGTGCCCGCCGACCCGCGCGGGTCCTGCCAGAACGTGTCGAACAGGCGCTGCATCGCGCGGGCATTCTCCTGATGCACCTCCAGTCCGGTCTGGAACATCTGGTTCATCATCTCGAAGGGCGCATCGCCCGCGGCCTTGTCCTGTGCGGCCGGCGCGGCCTTCGACGCCACGGCGAGGCGCGGCGGCGAAGCCTTGCGGGCCTGAGGCGCGCTCGGCGCAGACGGCAGGGCGTTTCCACCGGACCGCAGGAACACATCCATCATCTCAGACCACGCATTGGGGGGGAATCCGAAGGGCTGGGACGCGTTCCGGGGTGCCGGCGCGGGGGGCGGGTTCTGGTTGATCATGACGTGGACGATACCGGCCACCACCATGCCGGCCATGATCGGCAGCATCTGCTTCAGGGCGGGCGTCGCGACGCCGCTCACCGTGGCGGCCTGCTGGAGGACGGCTTGGCTGAGGTTCGACGAGCCGAAGAGCTGCTTGACCAGCATTTCCATCTGCGGCGACTGTGCCGGCGCGGAGGGAGGGTTCGCGCCCACGAGGTTGAACAGGTGCGCGAAGCCGGTGGGGTCGTTGGCGGCATTGCGCTGCAGACCCATGGTCAGGGCCGGCAGCAGCGCTTCCATCGCGCGAAGGCTCTGTTCCTGCGTCAGCCCGAACTGACGGGCGAAGCTCGGGACATGGGCGCCCGCCTGCGCCTGGAGGATGTCGAACAGGTTGAACATGGCGGCGGCCTCACGGACGAACGGCGACAGGTCCGGGACAAGCACCGGACGCGCCCCCGAGTTCTGCCGTATCCCAATTCTGTCGTATCCCATGGGCACTGACCAGCCTGTGTGCCTCACGGGTGCCCGATTCCATGTCGACGGAGCGCGGGAATCGGACCTTCCGCCCGATCGCCGCACGTCCCGGAGCCGTCGATGCGCTTTGCCGAGCCCTTGATCGAGGCGCGCCTCGTGCGCCGCTACAAGCGCTTCCTCGCCGACATGGAACTCGCCGACGGGTCGCTCGTGACCGCGCATTGCGCCAATCCGGGCGCGATGCTGGGGCTGACCACGGCCGGCGCGCGTGTCCTGCTCTCGCGATCCACCAACCTGGCGCGCAAGCTCGGCTTCTCCTGGGAGCTGGTCGAGGCGGACCTTCCCGGCGGCCCGCAATGGGTCGGCATCAATACGATGCGTCCCAACGCCCTGGTGGCGGAGGCATTCGCGGCGGGCGGCCTGCCGCCGCTGTCCGGCTACACGCGCCTGCGCCCCGAGGTCCGCTACGGGCGGGCGAGCCGCGTCGATTTCGTGGCTGGCGGGGAGGGGATGCCGCCCTGCCACGTGGAGGTGAAGAACTGCCACCTGATGCGCGAGGCGGGACTTGCCGAGTTTCCCGATTGCGTGGCCGCCCGGAGCGCCCGGCACATGGATGACCTCGCGGCGGTGGTGGCCGGGGGCGGGCGCGCCATGGTGATCATCGTGGTGCAGATGTGGGCGGCCCGGTTCGACACCGCCCGCGATCTCGATCCCGCCTTCGACCGGGCTTTTCAGGCCGCGCGTGCGGCAGGCGTCTCGGTGCATGCCCATCGCTGCCGGATCGATCCCGCCGGGATCGTCGTGGCCGACGCGATCCCGGTGGCGTAGGCTTCTCGACACCGAAGATGCCCATGAAGGAGCCCGCCATGGATCGTGACGCGGCCTTTCTTCGCGAGCGGCGCGGCGTGCGGCGCGGGGCCGGTCTCGCCCTGCTGATCGGAGCCGCCGCCCTGGGCCTCGCCTTCGGTTTCGCGCGGCCCTCGGATCCGGGTCTCGGCCCGGGGGACCGCATCGCCTTCGCGCTGCGCGTCGATCTCTGCGTCGTCGGCTGGTTCGCCGTAGCGATCGGAAACGTCGCGCGGCTGCGATTCGCATCGCCCGCGGACATCGGCGCGGGCACCGCCTCCGCGTCCGGGCGGCGCGTGACGATCGCCCGGGCCATCCTCGGGAACACGGGCGAACAGGCCGGGCTCGCGGTGTTCGCGCATTGCCTCGTGGCGGTCACCCTGGATGCCTACGCGGTCCTCGTGCCGGTGCTGGCGGGCTTGTTCTGCGCGGGCCGGCTGCTGTTCTGGCGGGGATACGCGGGCGGGGCCTCCGCGCGCGCCCTCGGCTTCGGACTCACCTTCTATCCGAGCCTGGCCGCCCTGATCATCGCGGCGGCCGCGAGCCTGTCATGACGTCCGCTCGAAGATGAGGTTCAGCCGGGTCCGCGCGATCCGCCGGTATCCATGCTGCTCCAGCAGGGCGGGCAGATCGATCTGCCACTGATCCGTGCCGTTCTCGACGATCAGCAGCACGGGATGGAGCGAGACCGGCGCCGCGCGCAGGAACGGCTCCAGGATCAGGTCCTCCGCCCCCTCCACGTCGAGCTTCATCGCGTCGATGCGCGCGATCCCCTCGCTGCGGGCGAGATCGAGGAGCGTCACCGCCGGCACGCGGATCTGCGCGCCCTCGTTGGTGCCGACGATCTTCAGGCTGGATTCGCCCCGGTTGCGCGGATCGACGAAGAGGGTGAGTTCGCCCGCCTTGTCGGCCACCGCGCAGGCCAGGGCCTTGACCGTCCCGAACGGGTTCTGGGCGATGTTGTAGGTCAGCCGATCGAAGACATCCGGCTGCGGCTCGATGGCGAGGATGCGCGCGCGCGGCCCCGCGAAGGCCGCCACGAACAGCGCGTAGGCGCCGATATTGGCGCCGATGTCGAGGAAGGTGCAGCCGGGCGAGAGCCTCGCCTTGAGGAGGTCACGCTCCTCGGGATCGAAGAATTGCGGGGTGAAGAGGACTTTCTTCTCGCAATTGTTGTTGTACGGGTAGAGCCGCATGCGAGCGCCGTAGCGCTCCACGTCGAGGGGCTCTCCGTGCAGCAGGCCGATCGCGATGCGCCGCAGGAACAGCGACAGCCGCCGCCCGCCCCAGCTTCCATAGGTCAGCCGCCCCGTGCGCTCGGCGATGCGGGCAACGAGGCCGGTGGGTGCGTAGGTGCCGTAAGGCTGCATGTCTTTCATCGCGCCTGCTGATGCCAGGACGCGCGCGCGGCAGCAAGCATGCGGGAGGCCGCGTCCGGCCGGACTTCGCCGTTTCCGGCCGATATCCAGTGCGGGCCTTCGCCCGACCTGTTCCTTTGTGGCAACACCGCGACCCAAACCCGTCCGCGACGACCCGATCTGCTCGAAATGTAGGCGGATGCACAAAGGATAGCTTTGCCGCAACGCGAAAGCTTTGAGACCTTGGGCGCAACGCAGATTCCTCCACAGAGTTCCGACATGGCCATGAACCGCTCGCTCCTCGCCCTCTCAGCCGTGCTGTTGTCCTCTGTCTGTGCCTACGCAGCGGACCTGAAGGCGCCCGTCGCCCCGGCGCCCCCGCCGGCGGCCTGCAAGGCCGAGATCACGTTCCCGGCCTATGGCGGCGTCATCAAGCAGAACCCGAACCCGGCCTGCCTGACCATCGGCGGCCTCGGCGACATCTATGTCGGCGGCGCGGTGAGCGGCTACTTCTACACCCAGACCAACCCGTCTTCCATCGTGCTGCCGGGCATCGCCGCCGATCGCGCCGCGCGGGTCGACTTCTCGAACCTGATGGGCTTCATCCAGAAGGCCGATGGTCCGTTCCAGTTCTACGCTGCCTTCGGCGCCTACACGATCCCGGGCCTCGGCGCGCCGATCTTCAGCGCGTTCGACCAGACCAACCTGCTGTTCTCGCCGGCGCCGATCGTCTTCGGCAAATACGTGATCAACGACAACTGGTCGATCCAAGGCGGCCGCATGCCGACGCTGATCGGCTCGGAGCTGCCCTTCACCTTCCAGAACCTGAACATCTCGCGCGGCCTCCTCTTCGCCCAGGAGAACGTGATCAACCACGGCGTACAGATCAACTACGCCGATGGACCGTGGTCGGCCTCGTTCGCGGCGACGGACGGGTTCTTCTCGGGTGAGATCAACTGGGTCACCGGGGCGATCACCTACAAGATCGACGCCGCCAACACGATCGGCATCAACGGCGGCACGCACTTCTCCAGCTACACCCGGTTCGACTTCTCCGACCGTAGCCTGCGCAATCAGTTCAC
The DNA here is from genome assembly GCF_022829445.1 of Methylobacterium sp. J-068. Classification (GTDB taxonomy): domain Bacteria; phylum Pseudomonadota; class Alphaproteobacteria; order Rhizobiales; family Beijerinckiaceae; genus Methylobacterium. Next base: position 21,005 of record NZ_JAKSXY010000023.1, read on the forward strand.
CACCCCGCAGACGCTGCAGAACAGCAGCATCGTCAGCGCGAACTACACCTACGCCGATGGCCCCTGGATCGTGACGCCGTACATCCAGTACACCAATGTCGAGCGCAACGATTTCCTTGTCCTCGCAGGGGCTGAGACCTTCGGCGCTGCGGTCCTGGCCAGCTACGCCTTCACGGATAACTTCGCGCTCGCCGGCCGCGTCGAGTACATCACCCAGAGCGGAACCCGCGGGAACTTCGCCGGACAATCGAGCGTCCTGTACGGCCCCGGCAGCTCGGCGTTCTCCTTCACGGTGACGCCGACCTTCACCTTCGACCGCTACTTCCTGCGCGGCGAGTTCTCGACCGTTCAGCTCTACGACACCAGCACCATCATCCCGGGCGTCCTCGGCACCGGCTTCGGCCGCAACGGCCTGAAGACCTCGCAGGAGCGCTACATGATCGAGACCGGCATCACCTTCTGATCCCGGTATCCCAACACGCGTCCTGAAACACGGCGGCGGGGCAACCCGCCGCCGCTTTCATTTTCAGCGGAGCGTCACGCCAGGGCTTTCGTCGGCGCGCCCGACAGTCCAATGAGGCGGTCACCATGCCCCGACCGATAAGGCCCGAGCCCATGCAGACCTTCGATTCCGACGGCGTCGCCATCGCGTATATCGACGTTCCGGCCGTGGGCGGGTCCGGCGATCCGGTGCTGCTGATCCACGGCTTCGCCTCGAATCACGCCGTGAACTGGGTCAACACCCTCTGGGTCCGCACCCTGACTCAGGCCGGGTACCGCACCATCGCGTTCGACAACCGGGGGCATGGCGAGAGCCAGAAGCTCTACGATCCGGAGGCCTACGGCTCCGACACCATGGCCCAGGACGCGCGCCGCCTCCTCGACCATCTCGGCATCGGCCGCGCCGACGTGATGGGCTATTCGATGGGCGCGCGCATCAGTGCCTTCCTCGCCCTCGACGCGCCGGAGCGGGTGCGCTCGGTGCTCATCGGCGGCCTCGGCCTGCACCTCGTGGAGGGCAGGGGCCTTCCGGACGGCATCGCCGAGGCGCTGGAGGCGGAGCCCGGCGCGCCCGCCCCGAACCCCACGGCCGCCGCCTTCCGAACCTTCGCCGAGCAGACGAAGAGCGACCTGCGGGCGCTCGCCGCCTGCATGCGCGGCTCGCGTCAGGCCCTGTCGCGCGCCGAGGTGGCGCAGATCGAGATGCCGACCCTCGTCACCGTGGGCACCCTCGACACGGTCTCGGGCTCGGGGCCGGCGCTCGCCGCCCTGATCCCCAACGCCACGTCCCTCGAATTGGCGAACCGCGACCACAGCACCGCCGTCGGCGACCGGGGACACCGGACCGGCGTGCTCGAATTTCTCGCCAAACGGGCCTGAAGCTCAGCTCTTCAGGCGGTAGCCGGTCCGGAAGATCCAGGTCACGCCGGCCAGACACAGCGCGAGGAAGACCAGCGCCATGGCGAAGCTGATGCCGACGCCGACATCCGAGGTGCCGAAGAACGCCCAGCGGAAGCCGCTGATCAGGTAGACCACCGGGTTGGCGAGGCTCACCGCCCGCCAGAACGGCGGCAGCATCTCGATGGCGTAGAAGCTGCCGCCGAGGAAGGTCAGCGGCGTCACGATGAGGAGCGGCACCAGTTGCAGCTTCTCGAACCCGTCCGCCCAGAGCCCGATCAGGAACCCGAACAGGCTGAACGTCACCGCCGTGAGGAGCAGGAACAGCACCATCACGAATGGGTGCTCGATGCGCAGCGGCACGAACAGGGCGGCGGTGGCGAGGATGATCAGGCCGATCAGGATCGACTTCGAGGCGGCGGCCCCGACATAGCCGAGCACGATCTCGAGGGGCGAGACCGGCGCCGAGAGGATCTCGTAGATCGTGCCGGCGAAGCGCGGGAAGTAGATGCCGAACGAGGCGTTGGCGATGCTCTGGGTCAGGAGCGAGAGCATCATCAGGCCGGGCACGATGAAGGCTCCGTAGGGAACCCCGTCCACGGAGGCGACGCGCGAGCCGATGGCGGCTCCGAACACCACGAAGTAGAGCGAGGTGGCGATGACCGGCGCGACGATGCTCTGCAGGGCCGTGCGCCAGAAACGCGCCATCTCGAAGCCGTAGATGGCGCGGACCGCGTACCAGTTCATGCGCGTTCCTTCACGAGGTCGACGAAGATCTCTTCGAGCGACGATTGGCTGGTCTGGAGGTCGCGGAAGCGGATGCCGGCCTCCGCGAGGTCGGCCAGCAGCGCCGTGATGCCGGTGCGCTCGCCCTTGGTGTCGTAGGTGTAGACGAGGTCCTGGCCACCCGGCTTCAGAACGAGATCGTGCCGCGCCAGCGCCGGGGGCAGGGCGACCAGCGGCTCCTGCAGGTTCAGGGTCATCTGCTTCTTGCCGAGCTTGCGCATCAACTCGGCCTTCTCCTCCACCAGGATGATCTCGCCCTTCCGGATCACCCCAATGCGGTCGGCCATCTCCTCGGCCTCGTCGATGTAGTGCGTGGTGAGGATGATGGTGACGCCCTTGTCGCGTAACGAGCGCACCAGGCGCCACATGTCCCGCCGCAACTCCACGTCGACGCCGGCCGTCGGCTCGTCGAGGAAGAGGATGCGGGGTTCGTGGGAGAGCGCCTTGGCGATGAGCACCCGCCGCTTCATGCCCCCCGACAGGGTCATGATCCGGGAATCGCGCTTCTCCCAGAGGGAGAGGTCACGCAGCACCCGCTCGATATGCGCCGGGTCCGGTTTGAGGCCGTAGAGGCCGCGGCTGAAGCTCGTCGTCGCCCAGACCGTCTCGAAGGCGTCGGTGGTGAGTTCCTGCGGCACGAGGCCGATCAGGCGGCGCGCCTTGCGGTAATCGACCGCGATGTCGTGCCCGCCCGCCAGGATGCGGCCCGCGCTCGCGGTGACGATGCCGCAGACGATGCTGATCAGCGTGGTCTTGCCGGCGCCGTTCGGGCCGAGGAGCGCGAAAATCTCCCCCTCGGCGATGTCGAGGTCGATGCCGTCGAGCGCCTTCAGGCCCGAGGCGTAGACCTTGGACAGGTTCTGGATCGAGATGATCGGCGGCATCGGGACTCCGCTGCGGCGTGGCGCCGGCCCCGTCGGACCGGCGAGAAATGGAAAAAGCCGCCTCGCGGCGGCTTCTCGACGTTCTCGGAGTTTGGAGGCCTCAGGCCCGCAGGCGGGTCCGAACCTCGCCGAGGCTCTGGCGGACGAGACCTTCAGCGGCCTCGCCCTGCATGCGCTCGCGCAGGATCACCTCGGAGACCTTCACGGCGGCGTCGGCGGCGGCGGCGCGGACCTGGGCGCTGGCCTGGACCTCGGCCTGGGCGATCTTGGTCTCGGCGGACTTGGTCCGGCGGGCGATGAATTCGTTCAGGCGGGCATGGCCCTCGTCGGCGATGCGCTGAGCCTCCTCGCGGGCGGAGGCGACGATGGCCTCGGCCTCACGCTCGGCATCCGAGCGGCGCTTCTTGTAGTCGGCGAGCACGCCGGCCGCTTCCTCGCGCAGGCGGCGGGCCTCGTCGAGCTCGTGCCGGACGCGCTTGGCGCGGCCGTCCAGGCCCTTGGTGATCTGGTTGAAGCCGCCGACCTTCCAGACTACGGCCATGAACAGGACGAAGGCGACTGCGACCCAGAATTCGGCTTCCAACAACATGCTCGTCGTCCCAACTCGATGGTGTCCGGCGAAAACCCCGGGGCTCCGTGGCCCGTGGATCGCCGGTCAGGGATGGTTTGGCGTCCGGCCTTCAGTGCGGCAGCGCGACGCTGTCGAGGGCCTTGGCGAGGGCCGCCTCGTCGGGCGTACGGCCGGTCAGGCGCTCCACGATGGCCGCGGCGGTCTCACCGGCGATGCCGCGAACGTTGCCCATGGCCTCCGCCGTGCGGGTGCGCAGGGTGACCTCCGATGCGGCGATGCGCGCATTGAGCTCGGCCTCCAGGGCCTTGCGCTTGGTCTCGGCTTCCTGCGTCAGGGCCGTGCGGGTCTCGAGGGCGATCGCCTGCGCCTTGGCCTGCGCGTCGCTCAGGGATTTCTCGTAGGCCGCTCCGGCGGCGTCCGCCTCGACCTTCAGGCGCTGGGCCTCGTCGAGGTCGCCCGACAGGCGCACGGCGCGGTCGTGCAGGATGGCCTGGATGCGCGGCAGCGCGATCTTGTCCATCAGGTAGTAGAGCAGCCCGAAGGCCAGCGCGAGCCAGATCAACTGGGACGCGAACGTGTGGCTCTCGAAGGGCGGGAAGCCGCCACCGTGCTCGGCGGCCGGCGTCGCGGCGAAGCCTTCTTTCAGTGCGGTCGAGTGGGCCGGCTGAGCCATGACGTCCTTCGCGTAAGATCATGAGAAGGGACCGGACGCCTGGGCCATCCCTCGGGGAGGCGGCGTCCGGTCCGGTATCGGTTCGCGGTCCCGGGGACCGCGAGGACGCCTCAGACGGCGAACAGGAGCAGCAGCGCGACGAGCAGCGAGAAGATGCCGAGCGCTTCCGTCAGGGCGAAGCCGAGGAGCAGGTTGCCGCGCTGGCCGTCGGCGGCCGACGGGTTACGGAGCGCGCCGGCGTAGAATTGGCCGAAGAGGTTGCCGAGGCCGATGGCGGCACCCGCCATGCCGAGACAGGCGAGGCCGGCACCGATGTACTTGGCAGCTAAGGGATCCATCAAATTGCTCCTGATGTCCGTGTCGTCGTTGCGTGGAGAGAAATCCGGCCGCGACGGCGGACCGGGGACGGAAGGGGGTGTCCCGGCCTCGGCGGCCGGGATGCACCGGCCTCAGTGGCCGGGATGCAGCGCGTCGCTGAGGTAGATCGAGGCGAGCGTCGCGAAGACGTAGGCCTGCAGACCGGCGACGAGGAATTCGAGGGCGGTGACCGCGACGCTGAGGGCCAGCGGCAGCGGCGAGATGGCGCCCCAGGCCCCGGCGGCGAGCAGCGCCGGCACGAAGCCCGCGAAGATCTTGAGCGCGATGTGGCCGGCCAGCACGTTGGCGAAGAGACGAACCGCGAGGCTGATCGGGCGCGAGATGAACGACACGATCTCGATGGCGACGATCATCGGCATCAGCCAGCCCGGGACGCCCGACGGCACGAACACCTTCAGGAACTTCGTGCCGTGGGCCATGAAGCCGTACACGATGACGGTGCCGATCACGAGGAACGCCAGCGCGAAGGTGACGATGATGTGGCTGGTCACCGCGAAGGCGTAGGGGATCATGCCGAGCATGTTCAGCACGAGGACGAACATGAAGAGCGAGAAGATCAGCGGCATGAACCGCTCGGAGCCGTGGCCGGCGGACTGGCGCAGGGTCGAGCCGATGAACTCGTAGAACACCTCGGCCATCGACTGCATGCGGCCGGGCACCACCGAGCGGCGGGCGGTGGCCACCACGGTGATCAGCGCGATGATCCCGACGGCGGCGAACATGTACAGGGCAGACTGCGTGAACGCGATCTCCTGGTTGCCGATATGACCGAAGGAAACCAGCGGCTTGAGCTCGAACTGGTGGATCGGATCCATCTTTACGGCCATTGCCGCTCCCGCCCTTCTGAATCTCGGCCGGCCGAACGGCCTGCCACCACCGGTGCCGCGTGCGCGGCATTCGTAAAGTCCGGTCGGGCCGCGCGAGCGGCCTTTCCCGTCGGACCCCTCACGGGTCCCGCTTCTTGGCCGGCGCCGTCGAGAGTGCTCCCGAGACGCGCATGACGTTGTAGACGCCGGTGACGAAGCCCAGCATCAGCAGGACGATCAGACCCCAGGGCTTCGTCCCGAGGTAATGATCGAACATCCAACCGAGAATGCCCCCGGCCAGGACGCCCGCGATGAACTCGGTCGAGAGCCGCATCGCCTGGCCGAGAGGAGAAGGCCCGGCCGCAGGGCCGGAACGCGTGGAAGGATCGGGAGGGGCGCTGGGCCGCTTCCGCTCGATCTGCGTCTCAAGACGTTTGAGCCTCTGGGAGAGGTCCGCGTCCAGTGCTTTCTTCCGCCCGTCCCCGCCTTCGTCGCCCGCTTCGTTGCCGCTCACGGCGAGAACTCACATTGGCGAGAGGGGAGGGAACCGGCTGGAACGCCTCCTTCAGGCGCGGCGCACCATAGTTTCGCCCACCTTGAGTGTCAAGGCGCCCCCAACACGACGTAACATCCTGTCAAACCACGAGAAAACGATCGTTTTCCACTCCGCCCGGCCGTTCGTCGGTCTCGCGAGAACGACGTCCGGTCTCGGACCGTGGGGACGGCGCTCAGGCGCCCAGGATCGGCTTGATGACCTTCTCCATGCCCTCGATGGTCATCTCGCCCTTGAAGCGCTCGCCGTTGATGAAGAACGTCGGCGTCGAATCGACCTTGAAGGTGTCCATGCCCTTCTGCTTCACCGCGTTGACGGCGCCGTAGAGCTTCTGGTCCTTGAGGCAGGCCTCGAACTTCTCCTTCGAGAAGCCGGCCTGGCGCAGCATCTGCTCCATGGCGTCCACGGGCGATTGCGGCTTCTGGACGTAGGCCCAGGCGGGCTGCTGATCGAAGAGCAGGTCGGTGATGGGGTAGTACTTCGCATCGCCGTCGCAGCGCGCCAGCATGAAGGCGGCGGTGGCCAGCGGGTCGAGCGGGAACTCGCGGAGCGTGAAGCGCACCTTGTTGGTGTCGATGTAGCGCTCCTTCAGGGCCGGCCAAGTGAACTTGTGGAAGGCGGCGCAGTGCGAGCAGGTCATCGAGGCGTACTCGATGATCGTGACCTTGGCGTCCTTCGGGCCGAGCCAGACGTCGCCGAGGGGGCCGGGCTCCATCAGGGTCGAGAGGTTCGCGTCCTCGGCCAGGGCCGGGAGGCTGAACCGGGGCAGGAGAACGGCGGCACCGACCGCAAGGCCGGTGGCTTTCAGGGCGTCGCGTCGGGTGATCATGATCGGGACGGGCTCCGCTCGCGGACAAATCTTCTCGTGAGCGATGCGGTAGAATCCTGCAGGCGTCCTGACAAGACGGCTGTGAGCGGGGCTAACGCTTGTGTGTGGTGGCAACGATCGCCGTCCCGAGGCGATCGAGGGCGTCGCGCAGGGCGTCGTGCTCGATGACCCGGACCGCGAGCGCCACTTCGCCGCGGCGGACGGGATCGACCACCGGGGGCGGGGGCCGCCGCCCCACCCGGTCGACGCGGCCCTGGCGCATCACGATCCGGCCGACGCAGGCCCAGCCGTAATGCGCGTTGATGCGCTGGATCACCACCGGGGCGAGGTGCTGGAGTTCGAGGGCGAAGACGCCCTCGACCCGGACCACGAGGGTGCCGGGATCGGGGCGGCCCTCCTCCTCGCGCCGGCGCCGGCGCGGCCATTCCAGCTTCGAGGGCTGGCAGTAGCGGGACAGGCGCTCGCCGACGATCTCCGGCCAGGCGGACAGGATGTCGGTGGAGGCGAAGCCCTGCGCGGCGAAGGCCGGGCCGATGCAGTCCTCCAGCAATTCGGCGAGGGGTTTGACACGCGCCATGCGCTGCTTTCCGTGGGTCCGACCGGGGCGGGTCCGCGCATCCGATCCTGGATTGCCGTTGATGCCCCCACAAGGGTTAGCACGCGGTTCCGACGGGCCGAAGCCGCCTTCCGCGACGGACGCACCGCACGTCCGGCCTTTGAAGGCGGGGTCCGGAAGGCTATGGACGGACATCCCCATCCCGCGCCGGTGCCCGTGTCCCAGACTCAAGCCTCAGCCCCCACGGCCGCGGACCTCCTGACCTGGTACGACCGGCACCGCCGCGTCCTGCCCTGGCGCGCGCTGCCCGGCGAGACCCCGAACCCGTATCGGGTCTGGCTGTCGGAGGTGATGCTGCAGCAGACCACGATCGCGGCGGTCAAACCCTACTTCCAGAAGTTCCTGGAGCGGTTTCCCACCGTGGACGCCCTGGCGGCGGCGCCCGAGGAGGCGGTGATGTCGGCCTGGGCGGGGCTCGGCTACTATTCCCGCGCCCGCAACCTGCATGCCTGCGCCAAGGCCGTGGCGGCGGCCGGCGGCTTCCCCGATTCGGCGCCGGCCCTGCGCCAGCTGCCGGGAATCGGCGCCTACACGGCGGGCGCCGTGGCCGCCATCGCGTTCGACCGCCCCGAGGCGGCGGTCGACGGCAACGTCGAGCGGGTGATGACGCGGCTCTTCGCGATCGAGACCGCGCTGCCGGCGGCCCGGCCCGAGATCCGCCTCGTGACGCAGGGGCTGGTCCCGACGAAACGCCCCGGCGATTTCGCGCAGGCCGTGATGGATCTCGGCGCCACCATCTGCACGCCCAAGCGCCCCGCCTGCGCCCTCTGCCCCTGGATGGCGCCGTGCCGGGCCCGGGCGCTCGGCCTGCAGGAGACGTTTCCCCGCAAGGTGAAGGCGGCCAAGGGGACCTTACGCCGGGGCGCCGCCTTCGTGGCGATCCGGAGCGGGGACGAGGCGATCCTGCTCCGCACCCGGCCGCCGGAGGGCCTGCTCGGTGCGATGGCGGAGCCGCCGATGAGCCCGTGGGAGCCGGATTACGACCCGGCCCAGGCGCTCCTCGACGCGCCCCTCGACGCGCGCTGGAAGCGCCTGCCGGGGCTGGTGCGCCATGGTTTCACACATTTCCCGCTCGAACTGACGGTGTTCTGCGCCCGCGTCGCGCTCAGCACGGCGACACCGCCCGGCATGCGCTTCACGCCGCGCCGCGAACTCGACGACGAGCCCCTGCCGGGCGTGATGAAGAAGGTGATCGCCCATGCCTTCGACCCGAAGCCCGAACCGGTGAAGGCGGGCAGGCCCGGCCGGCCGAAGGCGATGCGGATGGTGGCGGACACGCCGCTCTTCGCCGAGCCCGAACCGGAGCCGGCCGGGCCGCAGCCGAGCTTCCGCCCCGTGCCGAAGCCGGCGCCGCGCGCCGCCCCTTCGGCACCACCCGAGGGAGAAGCGCTCGAGGACGATTTCGCGGAGTCGCCGGAGATCTCGCCGGCGACGCCGCGCAAGCGCGGCCGGCCGAGAACGCGAAGGTGAGAGGGGGAGCACGAACCCTCACCCCTCTGCGGGGGAGGGTGCCCACGGAGTGGGCGGGAGAGGGGAACGACGTTTCCGGAAAGGTCACACCCCTCATCCGACCCGCTGCGCGGGCCACCGTCTCCCGCAGGGGGGAGAAGGAATCCGAGCTTGATCCGGCTGCCGTTCAGGCCGCCGACCCCATGGCCGCCCGCATCTTCGCCCGGAAGATGTCGATCAGCACCGGCCGGCCCTCGCGGGTGGCGTGCCAGAAATCCCAGCCGTTGCAGGCGGGAAGCCCCTGGACCAGGGCGCCGATCTTGTGGATCGAGCCCGTGGCGGGACCGGTCATCAGAGTGCCGTCGGGGCGCACGATGGCGCTGTGGCGGCCGCGCGCGTCGGTCAGGGTCTCGCCGGCGCGGATGTGCCCGGCCTCGATCACGCTGAGGAAAGCGACGCGCGGCTCGGCGCGCTTGGTGGGCGCTACCAGCAGGGCGGCCTGCGAGAGCGGCTCGACGGCGTCGATGCGGGCGCGGGCCGCGTCGGCATAGACGGTCTCGCGCTCGATGCCGATGAAGCGGCGGCCGAGGCGCTTGGCCACGGCGCCGGTCGTGCCGGTGCCGAAGAACGGATCGAGCACCACGTCGCCGGGATTGGTCGCCGACAGCAGGGTGCGGGCGAGCAGCGCCTCGGGCTTCTGGGTCGGGTGGACCTTCTGGCCGTCGGCGCCTTTCAGGCGCTCGTCGCCGGTGCAGAGGGGAATGAACCAGTCCGAGCGCATCTGGACGTCGTCGTTGCCGCCCTTCAGCGCCTCGTAATGGAAGGTGTAGCCCTTCGATTCCGCCGAGCGGGAGGCCCAGATCAGGGTCTCGTGCGCGTTGGTGAAGCGCTTGCCGCGAAAGTTCGGCATCGGGTTGGCCTTGCGCCAGACGATGTCGTTGAGGATCCAGTAGCCGAGGTCCTGCAGCGCGGACCCGACCCGGAAGATGTTGTGGTAGGAGCCGATGACCCACAGCGTCGCGTTCGGCTTCATCACGCGGCGCGCGGCGGCGAGCCATTCGCGGGTGAAGGCGTCGTAGGCCGCGAAGGTCGAGAACTTGTCCCAATCGTCGTCGACGGCGTCGACGCGGCTCTGGTCGGGCCGCAGCAGCGACCCCTCTCCGAGCTGGAGATTGTAGGGCGGGTCGGCGAAGACGCAGTCGACGCTGGACGCCGGCAGGGCGTTCATGGCCGCGATGCAATCTCCGACGAGGATCTCGTCGAGAGGAAGACGCTGAACGGGGGGTACGAGACCCATCCGCGGCGCCGACACGGGCCGCCCGGTACGCGAGACACTTTTCCGGGCGACGGTGTCGGCAACCGCGGTACGCAGGGAAGCCATGGCAAACACCGGTTACGCGACTGACCGGCGGACCTTGGGGCCGTTAACGTAAAGGCCGGGTTGCCGGGTTGCGGAGAATGCGTCTCGATTTGGGGCTGCAATTTTTGCCGGGTCGGTCCTGCGATCGTCGATCGAAGACGTTTTCAATGATCGTGATGCCTTAATCTCCGATGACCAAGAACACCTCAAGATCACGCTCAAGACGATTCAATACACGTGAACGGGCAGGGGACGCATGCCACCACGGCCGAACCAGCCGGGAACCCGGGTCCTCCGAACGTTTGGAGAAAATTCGTCTCTTCTGCTTCCTTCCTGTCTCGAACAGGGCAGGGTTACGCTCAGCGCATCGCTAGTTTCGTCTCCCCGCACCCATGGGTTGCAGAGAACGGCCCTATGGCGGGTGACTCCGGTCCCGCAACAATCCATCCGACGAGATGGAACACCGCGCGATTACTCAACAATATCCCATCCCGCAACCAGAGATTAAAAAAGCTTATAGCCTCAAAAAAGGCAACGTTCGCCACATTCTACGGGTCTCATTTTGGCCCCGATCCGCTTCATTTTGCCGGTCGTCCGAAACAACAAAGGGAATGCGGATGACCATCAAGCCTGTTCGTGGAGCCGTTGCCATCATGGGAACCGTCGTGACACTTGCCGCCGTTCAGCCGGCCAGCGCCCAGAGCGGCGCCGCCTCCTGGTACGCGAGCGGCCACCGGACGGCGAATGGCGAGCGCTTCAATCCGAACGGGATGACCGCCGCCCATCGCAGCCTGCCGTTCGGTACCCGTGTCCGGGTCGAGAACAAGCGCAACGGCCGCTCCGTGGTGGTTCGCATCAACGATCGCGGGCCCTTCGTGCGCGGTCGGATCATCGATCTCGCCAAGGGCTCGGCCCGCGCGCTCGGCATGGGCGGCACGACCTACGTCTCCCTGCGCGTCGTCGACTGAGCCAATTGGGCCGGTCGGCGTTGTGCGAAGGACCGGCCGGCCCCATCTCGTCGGCGGAACCGAGAGCTCAGGACCCCATGGCAAAGCCGCTGATCGTCGAAATCCCGCATGACCTCGGGCTGGCGGAAGCCCGCCGCCGCATCGCGGATGGCATCACCCAGGCCGACGGGCTGTTCACCAAGGCGGGCATCGCCGTCGAGAAGATGGCCTGGACCGATGATCGCCTCGATTTCGCGATGGCCGCCATGGGCCAGAAGGTGGACGGACAGGTGGATGTCCGTCCCGAGACGGTCCGCGTCGAGGTCCGGCTTCCGCTCCTGCTGGCCCTGTTCGCGCAGCAGATCCAGAAGAAGGTCGGCAAGGAGGGCAACCTCCTGCTGACCAAGAAGTAGCGTCCGACGCACGCGGGCGCCGCCCGCGGGAACCGCACTCTCGGACGGACCGTTCCACCGGTCCGTTCCTTCAGGTTGCGAGAGGCGCAAACGATGTCGAATCCCGGACCGATCCCGGAAGCACCGGTGCCCGAGACGCCCTACGAGGCCCCGCAGACGCCTGCGCCCGGGCCTGACACGCCCGGCACCGACGTGCCGGGCACGACCCCCACCGAGGCCCCGGATGTGACGCCCACCGAGATTCCGGTCAACGATCCGGATATTGGCCCGGCTATCGCCCCGGACCCGATGCCGACGGGGCCGGCCAATCCGACGATGTGAGCACGTCCCGATCGCGGGTTCGTTCGCGAGCCCCGATTGCGGGTTTGTTCGGGAGCACGGTCGCTGCCATAAGCCGGCCCCATGGCCGCTCCTCCGCTCCTCACCCTCCAAGACGTCGCGCTGACTTTCGGCGGGACACCGCTCATCGCCCAGGCCGAACTGGCGATCTCGCCCGGCGAGCGCACCTGCCTCGTCGGGCGCAACGGCTCGGGCAAGTCCACGCTGATGAAGATCGCCGCCGGGCTCGTGGAGCCGGACAAGGGGGCACGCTTCGTCCAGCCCGGCACCACGATCCGCTACCTCGCGCAGGAGCCGGATTTCTCGGGGTTCGACACGACCCTCGCCTTCGTCGAGGCGGGCCTCACCCAGGGCGACGAGGCGTATCGCGCCCGCTACCTGCTGGAGAGCCTCGGCATGACCGGGGCGGAGGATCCGGCGCGTCTGTCCGGCGGCGAGGGCCGGCGGGTCGCCCTCGCGCAGGCGCTGGCGCCGGAACCCGACATCCTGCTGCTGGACGAGCCCACCAACCATCTCGACCTGCCGGCCATCGAGTGGTTGGAGGCCGAACTGAAGAGCGTGCGCGGCGCGCTCGTGCTCATCAGCCACGACCGGCGCTTCCTCTCGGCCCTGTCCAAGACCACGATCTGGCTCGATCGCGGCGTCACCCGCCGCATCGAGCAGGGCTTCTCCACTTTCGAGGCGTGGCGCGACGCCTTCTTCGAGGAGGAGGAGCGCGACCGGCACAAGCTGGAGCGCAAGATCGCCGACGAGGAGCACTGGCTGCGCTACGGGGTCACCGCGCGGCGCAAGCGCAACGTCCGCCGCCTCGGGAACCTGCACGCCCTGCGCAAGGAGCGCCGCGACGACCGCCGCCCGGTCGGCACCGCGACGATGACCTCCACCGAGGCCGAGAGTTCGGGTGCCCTGGTGATCGAGGCCAAGCACGCGGCCAAGGCCTACGGGACACGCCGGATCGTCGACGACCTCTCGCTGCGGGTGATGCGGGGCGATCGCCTCGGCATCGTCGGCGCGAACGGCGCCGGCAAGACCACGCTGATCAACCTGCTCACGGGGCAATCGGCCCCCGATTCCGGCACGGTGGCGCTCGGCACCAACCTCAAGATGATGCTCCTCGACCAGGCCCGCGCGGTGCTGGAACCGACCATGACGGTGACCGAGGTGCTGACCGGCGGCAGCGGCGATTTGGTGATCGTCGGCGGCGTCAGCCGTCACGTCATCGGCTACCTCAAGGACTTCCTGTTCGCGCCCGAGCAGGCGCGCACCCCCGTCAGCGTGCTCTCCGGCGGCGAGCGCAACCGCCTGCTGATCGCCCGGGCCCTCGCCCAGCCGGCCAACCTCCTCGTCCTCGACGAACCGACCAACGACCTCGACCTCGAGACCCTCGACCTGCTGCAGGAGATGCTGGCGGATTATTCCGGCACCCTGATCCTGGTGAGCCACGACCGCGACTTCCTCGACCGCGTCGTGGGCAGCGTGCTGGTCAGCGAGGGGGAGGGCCGCTGGGTCGAGTATGCCGGCGGCTACACCGACATGATCGCCCAGCGCGGGGAGGGCGTGCAGGCCCGCGCAGCATTCCGGGCGGGCAAGGCGGAAGCGCGGGGCGAGGCAAGGGAGCGCGCGAAGGCACCGGACGCGGCGGGCAAGGACTCTTCGGGCAAGGATTCTGCCGGTAAGCTGAAGCTCGGCTTCAAGGACCAGCACGAACTGAAGACGCTGCCGGACCGGATGAAGAAGCTCGAATCCGACATCGCCAAGCTGCGCGAGGTCCTGGCCGATCCCGGCCTCTACGCCCGCGACGCGGCGCGCTTCTCCAAGGCCTCCGACCTCCTGAGCCTCGCCGAATCGGAACTGTCGAAGGCGGAGGACCGCTGGCTCGAACTGGAGATGCTGCGCGACGCGTGAGGCGCGACCGAAAGCGGGTCCCGGCCTTCATGATGCCGTGAAGCGGGTGTGATGTCGGTGGCGATGCGCGCGCCGCGCAGGATCGCCCGCCACCGGAATCCGACGTGCCCGCCTCCGCATTCCGAGACCGTTGCCGCCGTATCGGCTGGGCCGCCGGCCTGCCCGGCCTCGCGCTGATCCTCGGCCTGTCGGCGGTCTGGACCACGCCCCGCATCGAGGCACGGCTCGCGGCCCGGGCGGACGCGATCGCGCGCGAGACGGCGGAGCCCGGCGCCGAGCCATGGCTGCGCGTCACGGCCGAGGGCCGCGACCTCGCCGTCAGGGGCGAAGCCCCCGATGCCGCGACCCGCGACAGGGCCCACGAACGCCTCGCGCGCATCGACGGCGTGCGCCGTCTCGTCGGGCCCGTCGGCGTGGTCGAGCCCGCCTCGCCCTTCACCTGGGTGGCGACCCGCGCCAAGGACGGGATCGACCTCACCGGGTTCCGCCCGGCGGAGATCGGCGCCCTCGCCCTGGCCGAACGGCTCGAGCCCGCCCTGGAGCCCGGAACGCGCCTGCGCGACCGCGCCCACGCCGCCCTCGGGGCTCCGCCGGACTTTGTCGTGGCCGCGAGCTACGCGCTGGCCCGCCTGCGGGGCCTCACCCCCGGAAGCCGGGTGATGCTGGAGGACACGCGCCTCTCCGTGATCGGCGAGGCGGCCACGGTCTCCGACGAGGAAGCCCTGCGGGCCGCCCTCGCCGACCTGCCGAACGGCTACAGCCCCGGCCGGATCGAGATCCTGCCGGCTATGGTTCCGGATTTCCGCTTCGTGGTGACGCGTCCGCCCGGCGGCGGCATCGACCTCTCGGGCCACGTGGTCTCGGAGGCCGCGCGCGGCGTGATCCGGGGGGAGGCCGCGCAGGTCTCCGAGACGGGCCGGATCGAGGACCGGATGCGCACCGCGCGCGGTCTGCCGCCGGGCGTCGACCCGACCGCGATGGCGCGCTTCGCCCTGCAACTCGCGGCCCTGATGCAGGAGGGCAGCGTCACCGTGGCCGACGCGTCCGTCTCGCTGAGCGGCGTCGCCCTCGACGCCCAGGCTCTCCCCGAAATCGATGCGCGGATGCGCGACGCGATGCCGGCCGGCCTGACGCGCGGCGGCGTCGCGCTGACCACGCGTCCGCTCTCGCCCTATCGGGTCGGTCTCCGCCGCGAGCCGGAGGCCGTCACCGTCACCGGCCACCTGCCGGATGCCGGCACCCGGGAGGCGCTGCTCGCGACCTTACGTGCCCGGCTGTTTCGCGAGCGGCTGGTCGACCGCACCCGCCTCGACCAGGCTGCGCCGGCGGGGCTGACTCCCGCGCTGCAAGCCGCGGCGGGGTCGCTCATGCTGCTGGCCCGCGGCGAGGTGCGGATCGCCGACCGCTCCGTCAGCCTGACGGGCGAGAGCCTCTACCCGCAGAGCGCCCGCCGCGTCGGCGACGCGCTCGCTGCCGCGATGCCAGAGGGCTGGACCACGGACGTCGCGCTGACCACACCCGGAGAGACGCCGGCACCGAGCCCCGATGCCTGCGCAGAGGCACTGAGCTCCAGCCTGACCGGCCCGGGCCCGATCTTCTCGCCCGCCAGCGCGACCCTGAAGCCGGACTTCTACCGGCGCCTCGATGCGATCGCGGCGCTGGCCAAGCGATGCCCGTCCCTGCGTCTGATCGTGACGGGCCATGGCGATCCGACCGGAAGTCCGCCGGCGCCGAAGCCCGTTCTGGACACGGCGGTGGAGAGCACGGCCTCGCTGGAGGCGGGCAAGGATGCGGCCAAGCCTCAGGGGGCCAAATCCCAGGGGGCCAAGCCCCAGGAATCCAAGCTCCAGGAGGCCAAGCTCCAGGAGGCCAAGCCTCAAACGGGTAAGTCGCCGGTCGCCAAGGGACCGACCGATAAGGCCTCGGCCGGCAAACCATCCGCCGAGAGGAAGGCCGCAGACGCCAACCAGACCAAGCCGGAGGCGAAGCCGGCCGAGCCCGAACCGGATCTGGCGCAGCAGCGCGCTCTCGCCATCGTCGAGTACCTGCTCCAGGCGGGCCTCCGTGCCGACCAGATCGCGGCCGCGCCGCCCGGAACGGTCCGGCCGGCCGCTCAGGGCGTCGGCTTCGCGCTCCGCTCCTGACGCATCTCACCGAGGCAGACCCGTGACCCTCCTGGCGACCCTGCTCTGGCCGTTCCTGGCGCTGAGCCTCCTCCTCGGGACCGGCATCGGCTGGCTCGCGGGCCTGCCGCGAACGCGGGCGGCCCGCTGGGGCGCCATCGCCCTGGCCGTCGCCGCCTGCGTGACCTGCGGTCTCGCGGCATCGGGGACCGTCGGGGGACGGGCGGGATTCTGGATCGAGGGCAGCGCAATGCTGCTCGGCGCCTACCTCGTCGGTGCCGCCCTGGCCGCCGGTGTCACGCATCGCGCGGGGTCTCGGCCATGACGTCAGCGTTGCATCCCCGTCACAGTCGGGCCGAAATCCCAACTCTCCCGACACATTCAGGGAGACTTTCCGACCGTTCGATCGTTCTCCCTGAGGCTTCGCCGCATGCGGGTGACGATCTTCGCCTGGTGCGGGCAATGGAATCGGCGATCAATCGACGCGATGACGGATCATAGAAACCGAGCCGAGACCGTGGATCTGTCGTCTTGCGACCGGGAGCCGATCCACGTCCTCGGTGCGATCCAGCCCTTCGGGTTTCTCGTCGCCGTTTCGCCCGACTGGATCGTGGTCCGGGCGTCCGAGAATGCCGCGCGCTGGCTCGGGCATTCCGACGCCGACCTCCTCGGTCTGCCCCTGTCCGATCTCATGGACGCCGAAGCGATCCACCTGATCCGGGGTCACCTCCAGGCCCTGCGCGGTCCCGATGCCATCGACCGGATCTTCGGCACCGCCCTGCAGCCGGGCGGGTCGTCCTTCGACATCGCCCTGCACATCTCGGGCGGCAGCATCGTCATCGAGGCGGAGCCGAGCGTCTCCGAGCACCTCGATGCCGGCAACCTCGTGCGCAGCATGGTCGGGCGCCTCCAGCAGACCGTCGGCTTCGACCCGTTCTGCCGCGAGGCCGCGCGCCAGATGCGGGCACTCACGGGATTCGACCGGGTCATGGTCTACCGCTTCGATCCGGACGGGTCGGGCGCGGTCATCGCCGAATCCGCCCGATCGGGCCTCGCTCCCTATCTCGGGCTGCACTACCCGGCCTCCGACATCCCCAAGCAGGCGCGCGCGCTCTACGAGCGCAACTGGCTGCGCATCATCGCCGACGTCGAGGCGCCGCCCGTCGCGGTGCTTCCGCAGCGCGACCCCGAGGGACATCCCCTCGACCTGTCGATGAGCACCCTGCGCACGGTCTCGCCGATCCACATCGAGTACCTGCGCAACATGGGGGTCGCGGCCTCCCTGTCGGTGTCGATCCTGCGCGGCGGCAAGCTCTGGGGCCTGTTCGCCTGCCACCACACCGAGCCGCGCCACATCTCGCTGGAGCGCCGCACCGGCGCCGAATTGTTCGGGCAGATGTTCTCCCTGATCCTGGAGAGCCGGGAACGCGAGGCCGAGACGGCCTACGAGGCGAGTTCGCGCGCCCTGCACGACCGGCTGATGGGCGCCCTGGCCTCCGGCGGCACCAGCCTGGAGAACATCACCGGCTTTCTCGACGACATCGCCGGCATCGTCACCTGCGACGGCATCGGGGTCTGGGTGAACGGCGAGGTCACGCTCCGGGGCGCGACACCGACGGCCGAGGAATTCGCCGGGCTGGTGCGCTTCCTCAACCGGACGGCGACCAGCCGGGCCTTCGCGACCCACGAGATCGGCGCCGTGCATCCGCCGGCGGCGGACTACACCGAACGGGCCGCCGGCCTGCTCGCGGTGCCGATCTCACGGGCGCCGCGCGACTTCCTGGTGTTCTTCCGCCGCGAGATCGCCCGCACCGTGACCTGGGCCGGAAGCCCGGAGAAGCCCGTGACCCTCGGCCCCAACGGCCTGCGCCTGACGCCGCGCAAGAGCTTCGAGGCCTGGACCGAGGTCGTGCACGGCCAGTCGCTGCCCTGGAGCGCCGTGGACCTGCGCATCGCGGAGGCCCTGCGCATCACGCTCCTCGAAGTCATCCTGCGGCTGACGGATTCCGCCGAGAAGGAGCGCAAGACGTCGCAGGAGCGGCAGGAACTGCTGATCGCGGAACTGAATCACCGCGTGCGCAACATCCTCAACCTCATTCGCGGCATCGTCGCGCAGAGCCGGTCGGGCACCGACAGCGTCGAGGATTTCGCGGGCGTGATCGGCCAGCGGATCCAGGCGCTGGCCCGCGCGCACGACCAGATCACCACCACGAACTGGGGACCGGGTTCGCTGCGCGATCTCATCGCCCTCGAGGCGGAAGCCTATCTCGGCGAGCGGGTCGAGCGGGTCCGCCTGAAGGGGACGGACGTCCTCCTCGAACCGCAGGCTTTCTCGACCCTCGCCCTCGTCGTCCACGAACTGATGACGAACTCGGCGAAGTACGGCGCGCTCTCGGACACGAGCGGGCAGGTCGAGGTGGCCTGGGAGCGCGATGCGGCGGAATGCCTCGTCGTCCACTGGCGCGAGAGCGAGGGCCCCCCCGTGAAGCCCCCGACCCGGCGCGGCTTCGGCACCACCCTGATCGAGCGCTCCATTCCCTACGAGCTGAAGGGAGAGGCCGAGATCACCTACGAACTCACGGGCCTGCGCGGCCGCTTCGTCGTGCCCGCGCGCTACGTCCGGGCCGCGCCCGTCGCGCCGGCCCAGCCGCAGCGCGGGCGCGAGAGCACGCCGGACCTCGACCCGATCGCCCTCTCGGGGACGGTGCTGGTGGTCGAGGACAACATGATCATCGCCCTGGAAGCGGAGGAGATTCTCGCCTCCCTCGGGGCCAGGGCAGTGGACATGGCCGGTTCGGTCTACGAAGCCCTGCGGCAGATCGAGGCCTCGCGCCCGAGCTTCGCCCTCCTCGACGTCAATCTCGGCTCGGAGACGAGCCTGCCCGTGGCCCGGCACCTGTCGAAGATCGGCGTGCCCTTCGTCTTCGCCACCGGCTACGGCGAAAGCTTCCGCATCCCGCCCGAACTCGGGACGGTGGCGATGATCAAGAAGCCCTATACGGCCGACACCCTGCGCCGGGCCCTGGCGAGCGGCGCGGGCCGGGTCTGATACC
Organism: Methylobacterium sp. J-068; assembly: GCF_022829445.1. Classification (GTDB taxonomy): domain Bacteria; phylum Pseudomonadota; class Alphaproteobacteria; order Rhizobiales; family Beijerinckiaceae; genus Methylobacterium. The sequence goes on from NZ_JAKSXY010000023.1 coordinate 40,088, forward strand.
CGGTTTCGACGCGCCCGCCCCATCGGTCGGTCTCATCGCGGTCCGGCATAGCCCGCCGCCTGGGCAGCCTCGAACAGCGCGAAGGCGCGCAGGGCGCCGCGGATCGCGTCCGCGTGCTCCGAGACCGGATGCAGGCCGAGCCATGCGGCGAAGCTCGGCCAGAGGCGCTGGCCCTCGCCGTGACGCAGGAAGCGGGCGTTCTCGCGCACCACCGGATCGGGACTGGCCAGGACCTGCCGCAGCAGAACCTGACCGCCGAGACGCGATCCCTCCAGGACGTACAGCAGACCCGGCGCCTCGGCGCCGGACAGGGTCGGCGGCAAGGCCTCCCCCGAATCTCCGGCATCGGCGATGCCCAGCCCCGACAGGTCCGCGCGCAAGGCTCCGGCGCGCCGGCGGGCGGACCAATCCGCCGGAAGGCGCCTCGCATCCGCTCCGTCGAGCCAGGCTTCGAGCGGCGCGAAGGCCGCGTTCATCGCCGTCAGGAACCTCGCGTAATCCGCGCGGCGGGTGAGATCGTGGGCGGCGAAGCCCGCATCGAGGCGGCGATGCGCGGCTTGCGTCGCATCCCTCAGGACGAAGCGCAGATCGCCGGGCCGCATCTCCGCCGCCGCCGCCTCGACGCGAGACCCCGTCGTCATGCCCATGCTCTCGTCCCGCTCATGCCCTCGTCCCATCCATGCCTCGACCCGCCCATCCCTTGTCCAGCCCATGCCTCGACCCGTCGCATTCCCGAGGGCCGCCGCCGCTCTAGATGGCGGTCATAGACGATCCGGACGTCCGGCGCAGGGTCTGGGCAAAGCCCTTCGCGTCACGGATGTCGCCGGCTTCGCCATCGGGCGGAGGCGCCCTTCGGCTCAGGATTCCCCATGTGGCTCCTCTACGGCCTGGCCCTGCTGGCCGGCATCGCCAATGCCGTGCAGTCGGGCACGAACGCGACTTTGTCCAAGAGCCTGGACCAGCCCTTCGCGGCCGCGATCGTGGTCTCCCTGGTCGGCGGCGCGACCCTGCTCGTCGTCGGGCTGATCCTCGGCCGGTTCGCCCTGCCGAACATGGGCGCCATCCGGTCCGTGCCGCCCTGGGCCTGGTTCGGCGGTGCGATGGGTGCGCTTTTGATCCTCTCGCAGCTCTTCGTGGCGCAGCGAATCGGCGCGGCCCCCTATCTCGGACTGCTCATCACGGCGGGCGTGATCACCTCCATCGTCCTCGACCATTTCGGCTGGGTCGGCTTCGAGCGACATCCCGTAAGTCTCTGGCGCGTCCTCGGCGGGCTGCTCATGGCCGGGGGCATCGCCCTGGTGGCGATGTTCTGAATCGCACGCCGCCGCCTTGGCCCGTGGTCGCGGCCGGGAACGGCTCAGCCGGGTCCCGCGTCGATACGGGGATCCCCTCCGTCACGGTCCGACCTCCAGCATCGCCCAGTCTCAAGGCCGCCATGAACATCTTCCAGGATATCGTCTCTCGCTTCAGCCAGACCGTCACCGCGTATGCCGGCGACAAGGCGCTGATGCAGGCCATGGTCTCGGCGACGGCCAACGTGATGGTCGCCGACGGCGAGGTCGCGAGCGAGGAGTTCGACACGGCGCTGGCGGGCATGCAGGCCAACCCCATCCTCGAGAAGGGCTACGATCGCCTGATGCTCGAGAGCGAACTCTACGAGGGGATCGCGCGGGCGCGCACCCGCGCCGGCCGGGCGGAGAACCTGCGTCGCGTCGCGGCCATCGAGGGGCGCGCCGCGGAGGAGCGCGAGGCCGCGTTCCTGATCGCGGCGGACGTCGCCGACCTCGACGGCATCGCCGAGGTGGAGGCGCGCGCCCTCGACGAGATCGCGGCGGCGCTCGGCCTCGACAAGGCGGCGCTGCTCGCCGCATCCCCGGTCCGCCGCCCCTTTCAGTAGCGCGCGTCCCGGACCGATTCAGCAAAGCCCTTGATCAAAGGACGGCGAGCCTCTAAGCGGGCCCCCGTCTTTCGCCCGGCTCGACATCGCGTCGAGCGACAGCCCGGGTGACCGCTCGTGTGAGCTTGCCGCAGGAAAGAGACGATGGCCAAAGAGAAATTTGCGCGTACGAAGCCGCACTGCAACATCGGCACGATCGGTCACGTCGATCACGGCAAGACGTCGCTGACGGCGGCGATCACGAAGGTTCTGGCCGAGACGGGCGGGGCGACGTTCACGGCGTAC
>NZ_JAKSXY010000037.1 GCF_022829445.1 Methylobacterium sp. J-068
ACCGCTTGACCGAGATCCAAGACCGCATCGAGCAACGCTGCCGCGACCTCGAAGCCCAACCAGACATCCTGCGCGCCAACACACTCTTCCATTGGTGGCCACAGCCTGCCAGACCGAACTAATCAACCGGAAACGGTATCACATCGTCTGTGTCGTGAATGTTTTCTCCAGAGGCGGAGCGTCGCAAAACCTGAAGAAGTTCAGGTGCCGAATGCCGTGGAAGACCGGCTCCGTGTGATGGCGGCCGCTGAGCTCTGGGGATTTGGACGGCCGATCCACGTCTGCGGTCTGCGGCCCGGTTTGCGACATGCCCGGCGCGCAAGCCGCGGTTCGGTCACAAGCCATCCCCTTCAAGGAAAAATCTCTCATGGGTTATTAAGATATATCAAGTATAGATAAATAACAGCGAAAATTCTTAAGACTTGGTCCGTGATGTCTTCTATGAACATACCAAAAAAGCTATATCTGCTTGTTGGTTTGGCTTGTTTGAGCCTGCCCCTCATATTGGCGACGGCGCTTTACTATCAATACCAGTCCATGCTGGATCAGCGGGTCGGCCGGTTGAGGCAGATGACCGAGTCGGCGGCCAGCATGATCGAAAATTTCAGGCAACGCAGCGAGCGGGGCGAGATGACCGAACAGGCCGCGCGGTCAGCGGCTTATTCCGCCATCGGCGCGATGCGTTACGGAGGCGACAACTTCTACGTCGTGATCAATGAGCAGGGCATCATCCAAGTTCATATAGACCCCAAGAAGGTGGGAGCCAACGTCAGCAAAGCTGCCGACAGCAACGGCTTCCTGTGGTTCGCAGATATGCTGCCGAAGGCAATGAAGGACGGGTCTGCCGTGATCCGGTATATGTGGGTGAAGTTGGGTGATACCGAGGCAACGCCAAAGATCACTGTTTTCCAGTACAATCCCAAATGGAAGATCGTCGTCGCGACCGGTGATCACTATGAGGAGCTGTCCGGCCTGATCCGGGAGCAGGTTTGGCGCCTCGGCCCCATCGCCGCCGCCATCTTCCTGAGCCTCGTCATCGCCTCCGCGTTGATGATCCGTTCGATCGTGCGTCCGATGGACCGCTTGCAGCGCAGCATGGCCGCGCTCGCGGACGGTCGCACGGATGTGGCGGTGCCGGAGGTCGAGCGCCGGGATGAGATCGGAGCGATGGCACGCACGGTTCTGATCTTCCGTGACAATGCGATCAAGCGGGCTCACCTCGAGGCGGAAAGTGAAGCCGGTCAAGCCCGCATCGTTCGACAGGCCGAGGCAATGGCCATCAACGTCCAGAATTTCGAGACTTTGATAACCGGTGTGGTCGGAGAACTCGGCGGCGCGGCGGCACAGCTGCAGACCACCGCTTCGAGCATGACCCATACGGCGAGCGAGACCGCCTCTCAGGCGACGACCGTCGCCGCGGCGGCGCAACAGGCCGCCGGCAACGTCAACACCGTCGCGGCCGCAGCCGAGCAGCTCGGCTCCTCGGTGCTCGAGATCGGCCGCCAGGTCGCGACCTCGACCGGCATCGCACAACGGGCCGTGCGAGAGGCGGATGAGACATCCTCGCTGATGGAGGCCCTCAACCAGGCAGGGGATCGGATCGGCGACGTCATCGGTCTCATCTCCTCGATCGCCAACCAGACCAACCTCTTGGCGCTCAACGCCACCATCGAGGCGGCGCGCGCCGGCGAGGCCGGGCGCGGCTTCGCGGTCGTCGCCGCCGAGGTCAAGGAACTCGCCGGCCAGACGGCGCGTGCGACGGACGAAATCGCCGGGCAGATCGGCCAGATTCGTGAGACGACCCGGAACGCGGTCGCTGCGATCAGCACGATCAGCACCAGCATCCGCGAGATGAATGACGTGGCAACGTCGGTCTCGGCCGCGGTCGAGGAGCAGGGTGCTGCGACGCAAGAGATCGCGCGCAACGTCGCTGAAGCGTCGACCGGTACGAACGAGGTGACGGACAACATTGCCGGCGTGGCGGATGCGGCCGAGCAGACGGGAGCGGCCGCGAGCCAGGTGCTCGTATCGGCCTCCGAACTGTCACGCCAGTCCGATCAGCTCTCGGCCGAGGTGGCGCGTTTCCTGAAGACCGTGCGGGCCGCATGAGGACCGACCCGGCTCTTCCATCCGTCGCCGCCCCTGTCTTGCGCATCCGTCCGGGGCGGTGCTTCGGATCGAGCAGGCCGACGACAGCTGGGACGGACTGCGCTTCCCGGCCCCACCGGATCGGCGTCGCCCGGCACTCGGCGACGAAGTGGTGCCCCCCATCGAGAGCATCGAAGTCCCGGAAATTCCGCCTCTGCGTAGGGGGGCTTTATGAACTCATGAGGTTTCGATCCTGAGCCGCGCTTTCCCACCCTGCGCACCCTGGTCAAGGCGACGACCCGGGTCGAAAAGCATGGTCGGCTGAGCGCGCGGACCCGCTACTTCATCGCCTCGGTCCACCTCACCCCGGACCGCGCAGGCTCACGCCAGCCGCAGCCATGGGGGCATCGAGAGCCTGCACTGGGCCTCGACGTCGTCCTCAAGGAAGACCTCTCCCGTTTGCGGCGCGGCCACGGCGCCCGCAACATGGCCCTCGTCCACCGCTTCGCCATCAACATCGTCCGCGCCGGGCGCGGAAAACGCTCCATCGAAACCACCCGCAAAGCCGCAGGATGGCAAACCTCCATCCTCGACCACCTTGTCGGGCCAAGCCGTTCACCTGGACTCGTTGCCGTGAAGGCTTCCACAGCCCCGTTGCGTCAGGCCAGCACATGGGCTACCAGAGCGACACGGTCAGCACCCGTAGCTCAGCTGGATAGAGCGTTGCCCTCCGAAGGCAAAGGTCACACGTTCGAATCGTGTCGGGTGCGCCAATTTTTTCAATGACTTAGCATTTTTGACAGCTGATAAGCGAAGATTGGTGTCACCACAGTGTCACCTAAATTCGATTTGCAGGCGGCGCTTTATGGTGAAATGTGATTTCCCGAGATTCGGGGCGAGCTGTGGAATTCTTTCACCTGCCGCAAAATCGCATTTTCAATTCAGCGAAACAGATAGGGCTCGCCGTAGCGAGCCCTTCGCGCATGGATTTGAGAGGAACCACAGCGAAACCAAATGGCGGCCTACCCGCAACAACTGGCGCCTGGGCATCGGGTTGAATCCGAGCAGCAGGAGTTGCAGCAGGTTACGTAACATCCATTCCCGTAGGAAGTGCAACAGCCAAGGGTGCCGAACTCAGCGCTTGCTTGCTTCTGTCCCTTCTCACCCCGTGCTTGCGTGACCGTACCCCGGATGCCGTGGGTAGTATCCAACCCTGCTACATCGCCAATAAATCCTTCTGCTTGAAGGCTGAAAGCGTTGTTTTTGAATTCAGATATCTGAATCCAGGCTACAGGACCGCCATCTCTGTTTCCCACCAATAAACAGACTCGATGTTCAGGCGTTCGAGCTTGATCATGATGAGATCCAATCTCGATTGAGGCAATCACACCTTCTTTGACAATACTCTCAACTGGCCGTCCTGCGATTTCGATCTTAACCTCAAAAATTGACATAGAATCCTCCTCTGATTCGATCGAAACAAATTCTGATTACAATAAATTTGCCTCAAACAACATCCGGATCCTTCGGAATATTTTTGATTTGCAGCCCTCTCTGTCGCTTGATTCGCAACGCGGTGTGTTGGATTCAGTGAAGACGACTTCGCGGACCACAATCGCTGTGGCGATGTCTAAAACGCTACGCACCAATTCGGATCGAAATCTGCTCCATCGAAGACGGAACGTTGGCCGCCTGCTGCATCTGCCCGGCCCGTCGCCATCGCCGCCGCTACTAGCGCGTCGATCGCTTGCGTGCTCTTCTTTTTCGAGATGTAGGGGAGCCCGGTGTCGCCGTAGATCGGCACCGCGTTCTGCACGCACCAGCGCAGGACCGGATGTCCGCCGTGCCGGAAGCGCCGGCCGATGATCGCCTTTTGAAGCTCGCTGTAGAACGGCCCCATGATGACGGGGCGCTGCTGCACCTCGACGGCGGGAAGGTCGTCCTCGATCAGCCGAGCCATCATCTTCGCCGCGAACTTCGGGTCGAAAGCGATCTCCTGCACGTCGAAGCGGTCGCACAGCTCACGGAGCTTCCCCTCGATCACGTCGTCGTCGATCAGGTCCCCGGGGATGATGGTGAGGTCGCCGGCTTCGCGCCACTGCCGCAGCGGCACGTCGGGCAGTTCCTCGCACCGCCGCCGGAAGGCAGTCTCCGGCAGGAATGCGTAGGTCAGCACCTGGAAGCCGCCAGCCTCGTCGAGGAAGACGGCCACGATAGCGGTCAGGTCGTAGCTCTTCGACAGGTCGACGCCGATCCAGCACGGCTCGCCGACCAGCGCCTTCGAATCGATCTTGCCGCCGGCCTCGTCGTAGACCGCCATCTCGATCCAGCCGCCTACCGACCCGTCCTGCCAGATGTTGAGATGCGTCTGTTTGAAGCCCTCGCGGAGCTGCGGCAGCTCGCGGGCGATGCGCGCCTCGGATCGCAGCTCGTCGAGGTCCGGGAAGCCCTCGGCGAGGCCGGGGTTCACGGCCTGCCATACCGCCTCGTCGAGCCAATCGCAGTTTGCGTCTGCCTGGAACAGGATCGGCAGGAAAGACGGGTCGCGATCCGGGTCGTGGTGACAACGCAGGGCGTACTGGAACAGGTCGTGGCAGATCCCCTCGGCTCTCTCGCCGGCCGTGGTGATGACGACGGTGAGCGATCCCGGCGTCTTCGAGGCTCCGGTCTTTAGCGCGTTCCAGAGGCCGAAGCCGCGCCAGACGTGAAGCTCGTCGGCCAGGACGAAGCTCGGCGTCTTGCCGTGCTGGGCATCGCCCTCAGCCGAGATCGCCACGTAGGTCGAGCGGCTCTTGCCGTGCACGATGGTGTTTTTCGTATCCCGCAGTCGGGTCGCGGCCAGGAGCCGAGGATCAGCGCGCACCATGTCGGCGGCCTCGTCGAAGGCGATGCGGGCCTGCGTCCGGTCTGAAGCCGCTGAGATCACCTGGCCGGCGGGGCGTTGCTCGGGCCCGATGGTGTGCCCGAGCGCCAGGACGGAGGCGAGCGTCGTCTTGCGTGCTCCCCGAGGGAGCAGAGCGAACACGGTCGAGACCTGCCGGCGCCCGTCCTCCGTCGAGGGTCCGTAGATCCGTTCGATAATGCGCCGCTGCCAGCGGGAGCGTAGAGGCCGGCGGTCGGGACCGTCCGTCTTCGGATGCCGCAAGATGTCGGCGAAGCGCAGCATGTTCGCGGCCCGCCCGTGCGGGTCGGGGATCACGCTGTCGTCAAATGCCCAGGTCGGCGTAAGCGTCATAGCCATCCTCTCCGTCCGGCGGTTTGCCCGCCTTGTTCCGGGAGGTCGGCGTCAGGCCGAGTTCGGCCGCAAGGCGTCGATGCTCCGTCATCATCTGCCCAAGGGTCTGGAAGGCCGGGTGGCGCTTGCTGCCCTCTTTCGTCTCCACCGTGTCGCCCTCGGTAGCGATCGTGACCTGACACCGCCGGATCGTGCCAGCGGCGAGGCAGTAGTTCTCGACTGTGCCCATGTCGGCCGCCGTCAGGATGCGGCGCTTGATGAGGCTCGGGAGAACGCGCTTCCACTCTTCTTTTGCCTCTGTCGGCAACCAAGCGGGTGCCCGCGGGACCGACGCGAGGCCGCCCTCGATCGCTTGGAGATCGGGTTTGCGACCGCGCATCTTAGCAAGCCCAAACCGCAAAGCCGCCGAGGAGGTCTGCCACCGCAGCGTCGATCAGCTTTCCGGCGGCCTCTGAGACTGTCCACTGCGTCTCGCCAACGCCCTCAACGGTCTCGCTCCGCAGAGAGAGCTCCTGTGCCGACAGGGCATGGAGCTGTGTAGCGATAAGGACGACGGCGTGCCGTGGCGCGTCCAGTGCCGGATCGTCCGCCTGATAGCCAGCCTCGTACCTGATGCGAATCGCCTCCGGTCGGCGCGGTATAGGTGACCAGCGACCGCCAACCGGCGCCACTGACCCGCCCGCGCCGCCGATCCCGAAGACGAGATAGGTCGCCGGATCGACCACATGCTCTGTGCCGGCCTCGCTGATGCCCGTAATCGACAAGACGCGGCGTAGCGGCGGCCAGGGCAACGCTATTTCGCGCTCGTCGAATCCGTCGAGTCGAGCCTCGAGCGTCTGTGTCCCGAAGGCCCGGCCGACCCATGAGCGTTCAATCCGAGACTGGCCCGCGGCGAGGAGCGCAGCCACCCGAATGTCGTCTGAAGCAGCCAGAACCGGAGCTTGAAGCTTCGCGTCCGGCACCGAAACCAGGATGGCCGGTGGGGTAATGACGGTCACTCGCATGGCGGGAGGCCCGATTTGCTCAATTCCGTAGTGTTGCGCGTAAGGGACCCCATGCGGTCCGAGGCCCCTGCATTCGAAATTCCGAGGGTACCCCCTACCCTGCGCCGGCGGCCGAACCCGCCTTCCTCGCGCACCGCCTTGCGGCTGTTGCAGCCCTTCGCCATCGGCTGCCAGTTCGAGCGAGACCAGAACAGGCGCTGGTCGCCTTTGTGAGCCTGCTTGTGGTCGACCACATCGGCATCGCGACCGCAGCCGCACGCGCACTTCCTGTTCGGAGGCAGAGCGAGGAAGGCCTTGCTCTCGCGCTCCCACTTCGAGGTGTAGCCACGCTGGCGAGCCGTCGGGCGAGTGCGCTCGGCCTCCTGGGCGCGCCTCACCTGGCAGGCGCAGCGCGCGCCTGGCGCGATCTTGTGGCCGCAGCCGCAGATGCGTGGTGCGCGCTGGCCCATGGTCAGGCTGCGGCCGGGAGGTTGCGCGGCTTGCCGAGCACGGCCAGTGCGGCAATCGGCGTGCCGTTCCCGTGCGTGCCGTTGAAGTCGGCGCGCAGGCGGACGTAACGACGATCACCCTTGGTGCCGTCCACATAGCCGACGCGCGTCACCGAGGCATCGGGATGGGCCGAGCGCAGGGACAGGACGTTGCCGCCGACCACAGGCGAGACGCCGAGGACATTGCTGGCGTCGGCGGCTTCCCAGGTCACGGCATCGTCGGAATGCTCCACGACGAAGTCGATCCGGTTCGTGTTCGTGAAGCTGATGCCGCCGGCACCAACCTGCAGAACGAACGTCACGGCATCGAAGCCGGAACGGTCGATCGTCAGGGGGGCAGGATCGTCTGTCAGAACAGCGGGAGCGATGGCATTCACCGCTCCGAAGTTGTGGGTCCAGTCGCGCATGTTGGTGTCTCCTCAGTTCGCCGCGATGCGCAGCTTGCGGATGGCCTCAGGACGTACGACCGACGCACCGACGCGGCGGCGTGCCGTGAAGCGAGTCTGGCCGTAAGTGTCGAGGGTGTAGGGGTTGCGCAGGATCGACAGGCCGACGCGATCATAGATCCGGTAGGCGGACTGGATGTCGCCGAAGACGATGGGCGTGGTGCCAGCTCCAATGTCGGGCATATCAACGGCCTCGATGACGGGTCGGCCGAGTAGGGTCGGCGGCTCGCCCTCGGTGAGGCTGTCCTGCCAGAGAAAGCGGCCCACGGTGTCCTTCAGGAGCCGTATCTTGCCGATGCTCGGGCCGTTCAGCATCCACGCGCCGCGGTTCCGGTAGAAGGCCGGCAGGGCGTACATCACCGCGATCAGAGCATCCGGGGTGATCTTGGTCGCGTCCCCGGAGGCGACAGACGGAACGGTCGGGTCCGTCAGCACGCCGAGCGGCTTCTTGTTGCCGTCGCCGATGACGAAGGCCTCGCCCTCCAGGCGTCCGAACTCTTCTGCAAAGTCGAAGGACAGCTCGGCGGCGATGTCGAGAGCCGAGTCTTCGAGAAGCTGATTCGAGACATCCACGTAGCAGGACATCTCGTGTGCCGTGATTTCGGTCTGGCCGTATGCCGGTTCGGTTCGGGGGCGCTCCTCGATCTCACCGACCCACTTCGCCGTGATCTTCTGCGTGCGACGGGGGATCTTGATGGCGCCGGCCGACATGCTGGCGACGCGCGCAGCGGCACGTACGGGTGAGAACTGCACGAGGTCGCGAAGGAGCTCGGTCGTGAACTGGTCCGGCGCGAGGTAGCCGCCGGCCGTGTCGTCAGCCACGCGGAGCGTCTTGACCTCGTCATGCGCCAGGGACTCGCGACCGCCACGGACGAAACCCACGAAGGCCTTCTGCTCGGGTGTGGGTTCACCGTCCTTACGGTCCCGCGCGCCGGGGCGGTTGAGCTTCACCTCGAGGTCGTCAGCGCGATCCTTCTGCGCCTTCAACTCGGTCTTCACCTCGCCCATGCGGGTCTCGAACGTGGCGGTGAGATCCGAGATCGCCTTCTCCACATCGGGAGCGTCGCCCTCGGCCTTGGTTTCCAGCGCGTCGAGCGCGTGGCGGCTCTGATAGTTCATTGGTCTGTCCTTAGGAGCGCAGCGCCGCCGTGGCGCGGTTGAGAGCGGCGACGATGCGTTTCGCGCGCTCGGGATCGTGGATGGATTTGACGGTCGAGATCGCGGCCTTGTCGTTCGACCCGAAGGTGACGACGGAGATCTCCCGCAGGTCGACCTCCTCGACGTGGCGCACGCCGGCCTTGCGGTCGAAGCGGTCACGCTTGGTGCGGAAGCCGATGGAGAGCTGGTCGAGGGCACCCTCGCGCATCAGCGCGTAGGTCTGTGCGGCGAGCGGCACCTCGCGGATGAGACGCCCCTTCACATGCAAGCCCTTGCTGTCCTCGGCAGCCGAGATCCAGACGCCGATCGGCTCGTCTTGCTTGTGCTGGCGCAGCATCTTCACGCGCGCCGCCGGGCGCTCGGCGAGCGACGACTTGAACGCGCCCACCTCGATCATGTCCCGATGCGAGTCGATGTGACCGAAGACGGACGCATAGCCCTCGAACGTGCCGTCGTCGCCGATGGCCTTCGTGTCGAGGTGGATACCGGAGGTGATTTCGATGTTCATGCGACGGCCCGGAGGTTGGCGTGAGGCTCGGCCGTGGCTGGCGCATCACTCGGCGCGGCCACACCCTGCGGCAGGTTGAGCTTGCTGCCGCCCTCGATGTCCGGTCGGTTCTCGACGGCCCGACCTTCGTTCGGAGTGAGCCACGGGCCACCGATCGCTTTGTTGAGGGCGTCAAAGCGCTGGAGGATGTTGCCGCGGAGGAGGTCGTCGAGCTGGAATTCGACGAAGTGCGTGTCCCGCTCTGCTTCAGAGAACAGCACCCGCGAGAGCGCGCCCTCGATCAGGTCGCACCATGGGCGGATGCAGTAGGCCACGAACTGAAGGCCGAGCTCTTCCGAGTTGGCGTGCGTGGCTCGGTCCATCTCGGCCAGCATGTGCGGCGGCACCCGGAAGACGCGAGCGATCTCCAGCACCTGATGGCGGCGCAGTTCGAGGTACTGGAGGTCAACGGAGTTGAGCGTCAGGCCGGTGTACGTGGCCTTGCGATCCATCACGGCCGTGCCACCGGAGCGACCGCCACCGTGAACCGCGTTCCACACCGCCACCCGGTTCTTGATCTCCACCGGGCTCAGCTTCTCTTCGAAACTCAGGATACCCGAGGGACGCGCGCCGTTTCCGAACAGCCGAGCCCCGTGCTTCTCCAGGGTCGAGGCGAAGCCGATGGCCTCTCTCGCCAGCGAGATCAGCGAGACCGGCGCGCCATCGCTCGGCACCGGCACGAGATGAACCACGTCGCTCCAGCGATAGGTCCGATCGCCCCCGGTCTGGCCGCTCAGCTTGTAGTTCGGCTCGCCCGTGGCGGAATCGTACTCCACCCGCATTCCGCCGGGGACGATCCGGTGAAGCTCTCGCACCGTGCCGCCGGCCCGGGCCGCAACAGCGAAGGCCTGCCCGTGACGGATGGCATCGAAGATCAGCCGGAGCTTGAACTCATAGGGACCGAGCCAAGGCGCCGGCCGGTCCAGCACCTTCGCAGCGGCATGGTCACGATCGCGCTGGCGGGAGCCATCGGCTCCTCGGCGGTAAACGTGGATGGGGAGGCTGCTCAGGGTCTCGGCGATGGTACGAACCGCGGCGACCACGGCCGGCACACGGAGCGCGCTCTCGGGTCCAACCGCTTCACCCGACGCGGTGGTAGTTCCAGCACCGAACAGGGCCAGCAGTTCGTCGCCCGGCGCGTCGAGCGTCCAGGCTTTCTCTTCGTGCTGCTCAGCCTTGCGGCGGGACTTCTTGCACATCTTCACCTGCGCGATGCAGGGAAGATTATGGAAGATTCTACCAAGTCAAAGAAAAAGCGGGCACATGGCCCGACTTTGATTTTCGCGCTACTTCATGAAATTTCACGCCTAAGCGCGTCGTTGCTTGTCTATCTGCTCCCGTGCCAGCGCCTCGGCCTCAAGCCGAGACAGGCCTTCGTCGTATTCGAGGATGCCGGCGCGCTCGTCGAAGGCCGCCTGCCAGTCCTCTTCGTCCCAGGGTACGTCGTTTCGAGGGGGAACATGGGGTACAAGGGGAACGCGATGGCTAAGTAATTGTGATTGCTTGTTATTGCCTGCCTCCCGTCCTGTTCCCCACGTCCTAGTGGCTTGGGGAACATGGGGAACAGCCTGCCCCTTGGGGGCAAAGGCGGCAAACCGCGCGAAGGTCGCCATGGCCCGGCCTAGAACTGCGCTGCGGAGGCGGCGGTCGCCGGTCGGCGTTCTTCGTCGCCGAGGATGCCGGCCGTGATGACGTAGCAGCGTACCGGGTTGTCGAAGCCGGGCAGCCGGACCTTCACCTGCGGCTTGCCGTCCGATCCGATCGAGAGATGGCCGCGCCTCGCCAGGATCTTGCCGACCATCGTCGCGTCGAGGCCGGCGCACACTTCGGTCCGCCACGCCTCGGGCAGCACAAGGTATTCGATACCACCGCCCTCCGAGCGCCGCCGGAAACCGACACGGTTCGTTATTCGCTGGTCGATCGTGTCACCGAGACCGTTGCGAGGCATCAGGTCGCCCATGGCTTCGAACCGCGATGTGCCGTGCATCTCGACGAACCGCCGGACGGCCGCGATGGCGTCGCTCTCCTCCGCCGGCTCGACACCGCCACGAGCCGTCAGCCAATCCCGGAAGCACCTCGCCGCTGCGTTCGTGGCCTCGCCCTCCGGCCAAGGCAGCACCCCGGCCACCCTTGCCATCTCACCGGCTGCAGCGACTAATCCGAAGCGCGCTGCGACGCGGCTCACCTGGCCGTCAGCACCCTTCGGGCAATGCTCGCCTATGAACTCGTCGATATGGCCCTTCACGATCGGCGCGAGACCGTCGAAGTTGTCGACGAGAGACTGAAGAAAGCGCCGGGTCGGATGGCCGTAGTGCTCGCTCGCGGCCATCTTCAGGTGACGGGCGAAGGCGTCTGCAGATTCGAAGCCGTGCAGGTTCTCGAACATGCCGAGACCTGCGCCGGCATCGGCCGCAATGTCGACGATACGCACCTGTTGCCCGGCGGCGACCCGGCGACCGCGCCCGTCCTCGGCGATCTTGTCCGCAAGGCTCAGCTCGCCGCTGGACAGGAACAGGAGACGCCACTCAGCCGGGGGGCGGGCCTCACCCGTGCGGCTCGCCCGCGTCTTCCCCACGCCGTTCGCCAGCATGTAGGCAATGGCGCCAGCTTCGCGCCCGTCTACCTGCCCCATCTCGTCGAGGCACAGAAGGCAGTCGCAATGCATGGCCGCGACGCCCTCCAGCCCGTTCGAGGTGGCGCGCCACGTCCGAACGTAGCCGCGGATACCACCGCCGCCCCAGGCCGAGCCGGCGACGTGTAAAGCCGTGGTCTTCCCCGTCGAAGAGCCACCCCGGAAGTGGAAGCCACCGCTCTCCGATCCGGTTGGGTAAAGCAGCGGTGCCGCGAACGCCGTCGAGATCGCAAGCACCAGCCTGGAGTTGCCGACCGCGTACCGTCCGATTTGCTCCTGCCAGCTCTCCAGGCTGCCGGCTTCGCGCAGCGCGTGATCGACAGCGCCGTTCGTCTGCAAGATGATCCGCTCACCCATGGCCTTGCTCCACCGTCTGGTTGCTCAGGGCGAAGGCGCGCAGGTGCCATCCGACCCGGCCGACGCACCGGGCCTTGGTCTTGGGTCGCGCCGTCGAGATGTATTCGTGCAGGGCGTCTCGGGCGAACTTGCCCGGCGCCATGACGAGGCCGAGCGAGAGCAGGCGTTCACGGTAGGAGGTGCCGTCCCCGGCGAGCATCGCCATCGGCATGCCCCAGTCCTTCACCCGGTTGTCGCGATCCGTGACACGAAGCAGCCGGCCCCACTCTTCGCCCTCGGCGCTCCGGGTTTCCGCGCCTACCTCCAGGGCAGAGCAGAACCACTTCCACTCGACGGTGACAGTGCCGGTCTCCCTGTCCGCGCGCTCGACGCGCTTCTCGACTCCGCTATGCGCCAGCCGGAACGGCCAAACATAGCCCTCGCCCGTATCCGCCTCGGCCTCGTTCTCCTCCTCAATCCGGTACGGCTGGAGCGCGTCCATTTCGGCAATCAGCGCCGCCACCGTCTCGGCGGTCCAGCCTTCCTCGATGGCATCGGCCAGATCCCAGCCATCCGGGATCGGCTCACCGCGCACGACTCGCTGGCCGTCGAGCCATTTCCAGGTCGCGAAGATCGCTGGTGCGAGGCGAAGCACCTGCGATGCACCGGCGGCTTGCGCGAGCTCGAGCACCTTGTCTCCAAAGTCCTTCCCTGGATGCAGGGCGTGACCCTTATCGTTCGTCCGGCCGGGCTCGTCGTAGTCCGGCACGATGATGACCGTGCGCCCGGCCAGGGGGCTGAAGTCGGTCAGGTGCGGCGACTTCGCCCCGTGTGCCGGGGTGGTAGCCACCGCCTCGGGGAACAGGTCGCGTGCCGCGTCACGGGTCTTCTCGCCCTCGACGATCAGCACGATGCACTCGGGGTTGGCGAGGATCGCCGGCAGGGCGAAGAGGGGCCGCGGAGCCGGGATGCCCTTCGACCGCCAGCCAGCGCGGCCGTTGCCGAGATCGCAGTATGTGACCGGCAGGATCTCCTTCGTCGGCTCGCCGTCGGCACCGATGAAATCCCAGCGGCAGACGTAGCCCACGAGCTGGTCTTCGCCGTCGCGGTACGGCCAGGACTGTGACGGGACGCCGAGCTTCGGGTGCTTGAACGTCATCGGCGGCGCGGTCTCGGGCACCGGGAAGATCGGCGTTTTTGTCGAGGCCTTCCTCGCGGGCGCTTGAACCGCAGCCGTTTCTTCATCGGAGATCGGGGCGAACATCCCGGTGGATTCCATCAGCGAACCCCCAACATGTCGGCGAGGCTATGCGCGGCCTCGACCTGCCCGGTGCCGGAGAGGAAGGCGGCAAGGCTCACCACATCGCCGCCGCGGTCGCCGGTCGCAAAGTCGGCCCACTTCCCGGTCGTCATGTTGACGCTGAAGCTGCCGGGCTTGCGGTCGGCCCGGCGCGGGTTGCGGGCGACCCACTCGCCTCCCTCGCGCCGCCCGTCCGGGAGCCACCGCGAGAGCAGCACCGGAAGGGACGTGAGCGCCGCCGCGTTGATGCGAGCGAAGTCGATCATGCTCCCCCCGCGATCCAACCCGGCAGGGTGGTGTTGATGTTGCGACAGAGGCCGGCGAACTCACGGTAGGCCGGCCGTGCCGCAATCCAGTCGGCGAACCACGAGGTACGGAATGGCTTCAGCCACTCGACGCCGGCCTTCGACCATGCCGGGTGCGTCGTCAGCGCGTAGAACGCCGCGGCCTCAATGCAGTCGATCTCATCCTCGACGAGGTGTTCGAGCGACGCGGTGAGCAGGAGGGACAAGCCGATCGCCAGCACCTCCGGCGGAGCATCCCATTCCTTCACCTGCTCCAGGTTGCTGCCGAGGATGTCGAGCATCGCCTCGGCGCGCTTGCACCAATGCGGCTGGTCCATCGCGAGGGTCGCCCAGTTCTCGGTCGGGATGTCCATCGACATGTCGCGAGGGAGCGTCGGATAGACCGGCTCGCTCGGCTTCGTCAGGGGCACCTTCGGCACCATGCGCCCGCCGTGCTCGAGGAAGATCTCGAACCGGATGCCGCCTTGGGCGCACTTGGCTTTCAGCTCCGTCTTGCACCGATCTCGGGCAAGCGGATCGTGGATGCCGGCGATGTCCATGCAGCCGTCGAGGTCGTGGACGTAGCCGCCCGGCACCTGCTCGTCCTGGAAGACGGCGACCGGCTTGCCGTAGGGGCTCGGGATGTGGCCGATGGGGTTGGCGTTCACGCGGCTCCTCCTGCCCGCAGGAAAGCGCGGGCGTCGCTGGATTGGTTGAAGAGGGTGAAGCCGCAGAACACGCCCTCGTCGGTGAAGAGGGCAATCATGGTCTGTCTTGTCAGGGCCGGCGGCTTATGGTTTGAGGTCCGGGTGAGAGGTTTCGTGGCCTGCTCGCTCTTCCTGCCGTTCCGGGCCTTCACCCCCGGGGCGGCAGTCTGGTTTTGAGGGCCTGACGGCACACAGCCTCTGCCCTGCGCTGAGATGCGCATGGTGATGTCCTCCAGTTCGTTTTGATGGATTCGGGCGGTGCTAGGCCGACTGGCTGCTGTTCCGCACGGGGGTGGTCAGCTTCTCGACCACCCAGGCGTCAAGGCCAGCGGTCGGGTACAGCGGGGTGCGGTTCACCTTCTCGTAGGAGGGGCCGCCGCCGACCGTGACCCACTTCGCCAAGGTGGCCGGCGCCACCTCGATCCCGTGGACCAGCTTCAGGTACTCGGCGGCTTCCCAACGGCGGAGGCGCGGCTTGCGGAGGTGGGACGGCAGATTGGTGAAGTTGCTATCCACGGCTTTAACCCTCCCGCTTCACGAGCTCGGCAGCGGCTTGCCAGACCATGCCGTTGACCACCGCTAATCGATACAAATGCGGAGAGGTATCGCGATAGGACTTCTCGAATTTCGAGATGTTGCCGTTGTCGTAATGGATTTCTGCGGTCAGATCGGAGGCAACCCGAACCTCATTGACCCGCGCTGCCAGAGAACCATCTTCGATAATCTTTTTCAGCGCCTCGCCGAAGAGGTGCTGCCCGGTGAAGGGACACAGTTTGATGGTGGGCTTCCAGTTGTCTCCCCAGCCAGAAAGCTCTGATCCCTCCTGATTGAGGTGCCAAGTCAGCCACGTCGCGGTGGAGCTGTTCTTTCGCGGGCCGTTGAGTGTGACGGCTAGTAGGAAAAAGGCTGCACGAAAGGCATCCAATTCGATGCCCCCGCCAGGACCAGCCTTACCCTTGAGGAGGTTCGGATCAAAGGAGATGCCGGCCTCCTCCGCGTAGGCGCGGATCGCCTTGTTGAGCTTGTCCTCTGGGTTGAAATGGGGTGACTGTTCCTTCAGCGCCCGCTGAAGCTCGGTGAAATCACTCATCGGCATGTCGAGCAGGGGCACCAAATGCCCGCAAAAGGTGGTCAGTTTCATTTCTGGAATCTCACGAGAAACTTCGGGAAAATCCCGGCGTCTTCAAGAGATACCACCACCTAGCGACATGTCAACGGAAACTCGGGGATTTTCCCGAAGTTCTGGCTTGTGGGCTTGAGCCGTTGGCCCGGCCATCGCAAGGAAGGCCGGGCCGGAGCATCAGCGCCGAGACATGCCGCACCGGGCGGCGAGTGCGTAAGCATGTTCCTCGGCGTAGGTAAGCCGGTTAGTCCTGCGATCGTCCGGCATCACCCCAACGCACTTATGCACTGCCTCGATGTGTTCCCAGGCAATAGCGAACGTCCGTTGTGGGTTTAACTGCTCGACGATCAAACAGGGGGCGATATTTCCGCCACTGCTGGGCCTAACCGCGAAAACTACTCGTTTTACGATAGCCTGATGCTGATTAGGACCCAGAAACTCTCGCTTAAAATGGATCACCACATAATCGTCAGCGCGATAAGGTTCAGTCGGGTCGAACATCAAAATGCACTTGTCCAAATAGATTGGCTCAAGGCATTTGCCATCGACCTTTAGGCCATAGAACCCTTTCATGGCGTTAGGGTCGAAGCTGGACCGAATAGGTCTACGGCGCGACGCGCAGGAGGGGCCTTGTTCCCTGTCCTCATTGGCGAAGTGTAGATCCAGGCCTTCCTCGATGGCTTGAATGGCGGCATCTGCCGGATCGGGGTGGTGCCCTCGTATATTCCGGATGGCTTGTGTAACCCGCCCGACCTGACGTGGGCGTACTGCGGCAGGCACAGGTGTGCTATTGGCGTTTCCAGCCATGATCGTTCTCCAGAGACGACTGTGGTTAGGCCCGGCGCGGGAGCTACTACCTTCCCGCTGGGCCGAACTCGTGTTAACACGAGGACAACCCCGCCGCAACTCGTGTTAACATGAAATTAAGCCGCAAGCCTCGACCCAAGGGCACGGGCACCCTAATTGGTGTTCGTCTCCAACCCTCAGATCTTGAGGCTGTTGATGGTTGGATTTCACGCCAGCCTGACCCAAAGCCCTCGCGACCTGAAGCGGTTAGACGATTAGCCTGGAAGGGACTAAATCAAAATGATGACCAACAAAACCGCTCTTGATCTTGGAAATATTGCCGCTCGCGGAGGTAGTTTGGAGGTTGATGGCAGCAGATACACTCCCCTTGATTTAGGTAATATTGCCGCCCGACTGTCTGCCGGGGCCACTTTGAAAATCCACAACTCCGACAGACTTACTGCGCTTGACGCCGGAAACATCGCAGCTAGAAATCCAGGCAAAGTTATCTTCTGCTAAGACACTTAAACTACATCCATCATAGGGCTCCACGCTTCCTGCGCCTCGTGGTACTTCGATCACAGGTGTCAGAGGCCCTTGATACGGAGACAAGTACATGACGAAGCCTGACTTTCGCGAGATGGATGCTCTTCGCGCGCTGTGCTTGGGTGGGGAGGAGTATGGCGCACAGCTGGGTCGAGCGGGTACGGTCACGATCCAGAACATGATCAGCAAGGGCTGGGTCGTTGAGGCGCCTGAGAGCCTTGGCCTGAAGCGCTACAGAATCACCATGCTGGGATCGGCCATCTTCGATGACGCAAGCAGGTCCGCGGGGGCCCGCTCTTCGAAGAAGGCCAGCAAGATCACCATGATCAAGCCCCTGATCGCGACCCTGGACACTCGCACTGTCAAACCGCTCAAATAGCTAGTGCCAACATCAGGAACGCCGCTCAGGCGTGGGCGAACGGGACAAAGCGAATTCTTCGTACTGAATCCTCGGCGAGCAATTGAAGCCCGGAGGTTCGGCGTGCAATGTGCCGCGTCGACGTAGTCCGCGAGAAGAATATGGCAACATCTGGTGAGGAAACGATATCTCTCAAGACCGAAGAAGAGGCTTGGGATACGCTGGAAGCTATTGTTGCCGGAACTATTGATCCCAGTAAAATAAATCTCAATTTTGACAAAGCAGACTGGGCGAAGCTTGAAATATTGCTCAAGGGCGACATTTTCAAGCAGACTATAACGCCTTCTGTGATGAAGGGTATCGTTGAGGTACAGAGCTCATTTTATAGATCTGTTGCCTTAATCTTGCGCGGAGCAGCTGATGCCCGCCGTTTGACTGACATTGAAAAGAAAGATTTTGAGCTTATATTCACGGTTGAGGAAGGTAGCTCAGATTTACAGGCGGAACTTATTGATGTACTCAAACAAGTCGCAGGCAAGTTGGCCGACAAGATGAGTGCGAAGCACGTCACGATCCTGTTGATTTCTCTGGCGCTGCTCTATGGCTCGCACAGCGTAGCGACGCTGTACATCAACGGGGTGAATGAGGAGAAGCTTGTCGAGATCAAATCGCGTGCCGAGACAGATCGCACCCGCCTGTTAACCGAAAATGAGACGAAGCGAACGGAAATCGCAGCCACAAAAGACGCCAGAGTCATGAGCGCCCTTGAGAAGATTGTCGACGACACGCAAGAGACCAAGCGAAAGTCGAATATCCTGACTAATGCCGGCAAAGTCGTGGATGGCGTGACGATCATGTTTGATGACAGCATGAACTCATATGACACATTAATCCGTCAGTCACTGCGCGCCGAAAGTATTACGATACAGGGCAAAAAGATTGGTAACGACGTTATACAAGAAATAAGGCAGGTCTCGCGTCGTAACTCGCAAGACATACGTATAAAAGAGCGTTTTTTCGTCCAGGCGATAGATGGCTCGGGGGAAAATGGCTTCACCTTCAAGGTGAGAGAGGCTTCTAACGATCGGCTGATCGTCGCAACAATTGAGGATCAAGTCGTCTTGGAAAAGTACGGCAAGATTTTGCGAGAACGGCTGATGGACAAGAAAACGGTTTCTCTCGATATCCGAGCTCGGCAGATAGGTGATGAGGTCCTGGATGCGAGGATCATCAAAGCGACCCCGACACGTAAGCGTAAGGGAGAAGATTAAGTTCGTTCCCCATGTTCCCCAATCCGTAAGGGCTTGGGGAACATGCAAGGCCAAACGATAACCATCTGACACATCATCGCTTTTCCAGCTTGTGCCCCATGTTCCCCTTGTTCCCCACCGATATGGTGTGGCCGGGAACGGTTTCAGCTTTGCGGATCAGGTTCACCGCCCATCGCATCAGCGATCTGGGCTGCCACGCGGTCGGCCGCAGCGATCAGCACCGCATCAAGGTGGTGCACATATCGGCTGGTGACGGTGCTGCCGGCATGGCCGAGCATCGCACCAATCGTACTGTCGCTGTACCCGAGATCCCCGGCTGTCGAAGCGAACGAGTGCCGAAGGGTATGGGCGGTGACACCATCTAGTTCGGCACGGGCCATGATCCGCTCCAGTGCGTCGTCGAGGCTTGTGAAGGCTCCGGAACCCCGTGCAGCCGGCAGGACGTAGGGCGAGCCTGGCGCCCGCTGTAGCTCATCTAGAAGCCCCAGCACGGCGCTGCCCACCGGTCGCACCGATGCGCCCTCTTTTGAATCCTCCAGCCTTAGGCAGTGATTGGCGCGATCCACCTCAGACCATCGCAGCTTCACAATTTCGCCCAGGCGGCAACCGGTCAGAGCCAGGAGGCGAACCCCAGCGGCGGCCTGCCATCGCTCTTCGGCGCCTTCGAGCATCTCCGCGATCGCCTTTCCCAAGGAGCCGTACTCTTCGGCACTCAGGCGGCGCGTCCGCTTCTTGCCGGCCGGCTTGCGGACCCCTGCCGCAGGATTGATATTGATGACGCGCTCGCTGATCGCGAAGCTGAGGATACCGCCCAGCAACCCCACGGTGCGCGCTGCTGTACCGGCGCCTCCCTCGACCACCGCCTTGCCCCGCAGTCCCGTCTTCACGATGCCGGCCGTCTTCCCAGCCTGTACGTCCCGGACGAACCGCTGAACGTCCGGTTGGGTCAAATCGACGACGAGTTTCTTGCCGAGCAGCGGCTTGATGTGCCGCTCGATCCTTCCCCGGTCGACGTAGAGAGTGGACGCTTTCTTTGCCTTGCCGCCTTTGCCCATGACCAAGCCAGCGTCGGCTGCGGCAAGATAGGCGTCACACAGCTCGGCTACCGTCATCGAGCCGCGGCGGGTAGCGCGTTCCTCGGCTGGGTCCTCGCCACGGATCACGTCGCCTAGCGTGACGATCGCAAGCTTGCGCGCTTCTTCGACGGTGAGTTTGCCGTGCGCGCCGAGGGACATGCGGCGGCGGGTGCCGGCCCTGGTCCGATAGTCGGCGTAGTAGACCCGTCGGCCGCTCGGGAACACGCGGACGCCAAAACCCGGCAGATCGGTGCACCAAAGGAAGAACGGCGCCTCACGCGGGCCCGCGGCGTCGACAATCTTCTTAGTGAGTTTCGGCATTCCCAACCTTTGCCTGCGGATAGCGGTGTCACCGTAGTGTCACCACAGAAACGCCGTTCCGGGAAATGGTTGGAAACTGCGCGCCATCGCGCCAGGGCCGAAAATCGTTCTGATTGAACGCCTTATCTATCCTACGCCATTCTGCGAAAATCCGGGAAAACTCCCTAGGTCTGCCCTCCGAAGGCAAAGGTCACACGTTCGAATCGTGTCGGGTGCGCCAAGCCTCCCCTAAGTCCTTACTGGGCGGGAAACTCCGCATAGATCAGTAGTTTGCCCTACCGCCGCTCGTACAGAACGGTGGTGCAAACGGGCCATGGCGCTGATGTCGTACGTTCACCGCGATCCTGCTGGCACCTACTACTTCCGGCGTGCCATCCCCGAGGCGTTGCGCCCCTTCATGCCGGCCCCTTGGACGGGTAAGCGCGAGTGGAAGCGGAGCCTGCGGACGAAGGATCACGCCCAGGCGAAGCGCCTCAAGCGCGTACCTGAAGCCGAGTGCGACGCCGACTTCGAGCATGCGGAGCGGGCGATACGTGGGGAGGCGGTCTCGCTGCCCCGCGCGGTGACCACGCCGTGCGTGCGCCCCGAGGATGTCGAGGCGGACGTGGTGGCGGGTCTCCTTGCCGCCGACGATGCCGACCGGTCGGATGGCGACGCACGGAGGCAGCACCAAATCCCGGCGGATCGGGCGCAGTGGCCGGACCTCGTGCCTGTGACCTTCGGGCGGCGAGGCATGGCGGAGGACCAGCACAGCGGGCACGGTGAGGCCCTTGAGCTGCTGGCGGCCGACTACCGGCGGGCCCTCTCGCGGTCTGACCCGAGCATCGTGGACGCCGAGCTGCGGGCGTTGCTGCGGCACCGGGGCGTGCCCTGCGATCCCACCACGGAGGAATACTACCAAGCTGGCATGGCGGTCCTCCGGGGGCATGTGACGGCCTACGAGCTGCTGTTGAGGCGCCAGGAGGGCGAGGTGGTCTCGACGCCAGCGCCGAGTGCCAAGCGGGGCCCGAAGTTGTCGGAAGCCTATGAGGCGTGGAAGGCGGGAAGCGGGCTCAGGGGCGGACGGGCGCCGACCTCAGGCACAGTCCTAGAGGCGGATTACGCGGTGCGCCGGCTGACAGAGTGGCATGGCGACGTTGCCCTCGGGGACCTCACCCGGGAGATGGCGCGGGACTTTCGCGATGCGCTCGGCCGCGTCCCCATTCGCATGCCGAACAAGCTGCGGCGCCTGCCCCTGCGCGACCTCCTCGCTCGGGACCTCACGGGCTACTCCCCGCAGCACGCTGGGTCGGTCAACAAGGTTCTGAACCTCCTCTCCGCCATCGTCGGCCACGCGGAAGCCGCCGGACGGCTCGACAATGTGCAAGGCTTCAAGAACCCATTCGGGCGGGGCCTCAAGCTGGCCGTCGATGAGAGGGTGGCGGAGGAGCGGCAGCCATTCACGTCAGCGGACCTCACGGCCATCTTTGGGACGGGGGTCTTCGTCCAGGGGGAACGGCCTCTCGGCGGCGGCGGTGAGGCGGCTTACTGGCTGCCCCTCATTGCCCTTCTCTCGGGGGCCCGCCAGGGCGAGTTGTCGGCCCTGCGGATCGCGGACCTAGCGCAGGACCACGAGTCTGGCGTCTGGCACATCGACATCGGTACGGCGGGAGGGAGAAGCATCAAGACGGCTTCCTCACGCCGGAAGGTACCGGTGCACTCAGAGCTGACACGGATTGGGCTGCTGCGCTACCGCCAAAGCCTCCTGAACGGCGGTGCCGCACTGACGGCGCCCCTCTGGCCTGACATAGACAGCGACAACGCCGGGCGCCGGGGTGGGCCGTGGTCTCAGTGGTTCACACGCTTCCTACACGGGAAGGCGAGGGTCGGGGAGCCCGGGAAAGTCTTCCACTCCTTTCGGCACACCTTCAAGCGGCTGGCTCGAGACGCGGGACTCGGAGAGGAGACGCACGATGCGCTGACCGGCCATGCGCATGTGGGCGTAGGCCGAGGGTACGGGCAGGGCTTTGGGCTGGCGGCCCTGGGCAGGGAGGTCGAGCGAATCGCCGCTCCCGAGGCGGTTCGGGGTCTAGTCTGGGAGCCCTGCGGGGCGGATCACAGCGCGAAGAGGGGCGGGCGGAGGCGGGCACGGGGGGAACGAGCGTAAGCCGTCCGTGATGGGTCCCATGCCGCGCGTTCGTGACCCGGCGGAGAGCGGCGCGGTCTCGGCCGCCAATGATGCATCGGGGCGGTGGCGCTAGGGCTGGGCTCCGCCCATTGCAGCTCTCGCTTCGCTCGTCGTTGATTGTCGGGGCTTCGCCGGTAGCCGCACGACATCCTGCGCCGGTCCCCGCTCCGCTCATCAGACCACTATCCCCTTCGGCCTCTCGGTGTTCACTCGGGAGGAGGGCTCGGGGTCTTTCCTCATCTAGGCTCCCACCTCCTCCTACCTGCCGTGTGAAGTGCTGAGCGGCGGTCTCGGACGTCAGTCCTCAAGGTGACCGACTAGGTGGCACCCTGGGTACTGACCCCGGCGAGGTAGGAGAGGAGTATACCACCCTCAACCCCTACCTTCCTGCCACCATGAAGGCACCCCACCTATCGGGTGGCCGGGCATAGGCAACGCCTGAGGTCCCCACACTGGGGGTGGGCACAGCGCAGGCACAGTGCGGGGTGGCTTGCGTTGGTGGTGCTCGCCGATGGTGTGTGTGCGTGCCCACCCCTTCCGTTAGACGGGTGGACTGGTGCCGGTGGTCTGCATCACTGGCCGAGGCTGACCAGAGGCAACTGGGAGGAGGGCGTCCCAACCCCTCGGTGAACCCCCCCCCCGGCCGTCATGCCCTCGCGCGAGGGAGCTTAGAGGCCGGTGCTATTCGGCTGCCGCACGGGCCATCCCTCGGTCAGCACCGTGCCACCTGTCAGCAAGCCGGATGCCCCACCGCAGGTCGTTCAGGTATGCCTCAAGGGTCACGTTGATGCCCGCAGCTTCGTGTTGCTGGCGGTAGGCGTATGCCGCCGCTTCGAGGAAGTCAGTGCGGGTCCTCCTGGCATGAGAGTTGGTCCGCAGCACAAGGTCTCTCCGCCGAAGCGAGTGATAGTCTCCAAGTTGCGCGGCCTCCTGGCCCACACCTGCGCCAGTGATGACCCTTGAAAGGTCGAGCGCGAGTGTCGTCCGCCCCTCGGCACCCATCTTGGTCAGCTTCAAGCGTGCATAGGAAAGACCCAGGGGGCGCTTCGTGTTGTCGTTGACGCTGATGCCGCCAGCGAATGCAACACCCAAGTCTATCACGACGTCATAAAGGGGATCGAAGAGTCGGTGGTCTCGGGGTCCCAGCTTCGAGCCGAAGGTCGTTGCGATGGTGAGCTGGCCATCCCGCTCATCGAAGACCAGCTTCTTGCCTAGGATGGGCCCGTGGGCGGACCCTACCAAGAGGAGTCCATGGTCAGGCTCGCGGTATCGTCCGGGAGCTTCCAGGTAGACCTCGCATTGGGCCATGTAGTCGCGGCGAGCCTCATAGGCTGCCGGGGTCATGTGCTTGGGGGGTCTCGATGTCATGGGGTTGGGACCTTTCGTAGTGTGGGGGTTCTGGCTTGGGGTCGGGACGCCGGCTTGCTGCCGACCGTGGGTCACAGCCTTCCGTCCGCGCCATGGCCCGGGTACGGCTCAGGCGGCAGCGTTCCCCCAAGCCGGTCAGGCAGAGAGGGTGGTGATACGGGGTGGACTGTGATGGGGTTGGCCCTCACCGCTGCCTCGTCTGGCAGTGTCGGGGCCTAATGGGTGACTCGGGGTCTTCGGGTGGGGGCCCGTCCGAGTAGGGGTTGACTGATCATCTCACACCGGCGCGGTGCCCAAGGGCATCCCGGGGGGATTGACCCTGTGGAGGTCTGTTGTGGGCTCCCCGCCGTGGGGGCAGTACTGCGCCAGTTGCCTACAGGGTAGGGCTTGGGGATCACCTCGGGGTCGGTACCTGGGTAGCCGATGGCCGGGAATATAAGGGGCCGAGTACTCCTCATCATTTCACGGGGTAAACTGTCAGCTTGGGGGCGCCCTCTTCGTATACGGAGGGTAACTCGGATTGGCGCCCGGGACGCTTGTAGTCTCGCGGTCAGCAACACGGCAGAGCCATAGGGAACCTCAGGCCTCCCTTCCTACCCCGCAGGGTAACTCGGATTGGCGCCTGGGACGCTCGCCACTTCGCGGTCAGCACCACGGCAAGCCCACAGGAAACCTGGGGGTTCTCTCAACCCGGAGGGTAACTCGGATTGGCGCCCGGGACGCTGGCAGTCTCGCTGTCAGCGCCGTGGCAGGACCATAGGGACCCTCGGGCCACTCTCATTACGCAGAGTATTTATTTTGCCCTCAGAGGCCCCGCCAAGGGCCGAGATTGGCATAGTGGGTCCTGTCAAGCAGATGAACAATCATTGCCGCCCTGAGTGCTCTCAGAGCACTCTAGCGCTATTCCCTCTTGGGGCTCCGGCAGGCAACCCTAAGCGACTCGCACCAAGGCCCGCCGCACCGCCGTCGCCGTCCAGGACCCCACCTTCCCTCGTGGTGATGCTACACCATCCGAGTTCAGCCGAGCTGCGAGCCCGGTGAGGCTCGTGATCCCCTCTCGTCGCAACCGCTCGATGGCAGGCAGCACACCGAAGGCCGCGTGGTCCGCCTCCCGCCGTCTCGCAGCCGTGGCCCGCGCGGTGTCGTCCGCTGAGGGAGGCGACGCGGGGCGATAGCCTCGGTCACCCCCGAGCTTCTGCCCCCGGGCTTTGGCGGCGGCCAGTGCTGCCTTAGTGCGGTCGGAGATCATCTTGCGCTCGGCCTGGGCCACCACCGCGAGGATACCGACGACCATCTCGTTCGCTTCGGGCATGTCGGCCGCAAGAAAGCGCACACCGGCTTTCTGCAAGCCAAGGAGGAAGTGCGCGTCGCGGGATAGGCGGTCTAGTTTTGCAATGAGGAGCGTGGCCCCGGTGCGCTGGCAGCGGTCGAGAGCAGCCCGGAGCTGTGGCCGGTCGGTCCGCTTCCCGCTCTCTACCTCGACGTAGGGCGGCTCGAGGAGGGTGTCGTCTGGGCGGAGGAAGGCGCCGATGGCAGCTCGCTGGGCGTCGAGCCCAAGGCCAGAGCGGCCCTGCTTGTCAGTGCTGACGCGGAGGTAGGCGACGAAGGTGGTCACGGGAGCGGCCCTCGGTGGGGATGCCAGCAAACATGCGGGCAGCCCACTTCCCTGTCAACACCCATCGACGTGCGTTGATGCGCAATGACAGGGAAAGGTACTTTAAGCGAAACCGTCCCCCGCCCCGACTGTGGCCGCTGTTCACGGGCTGGCGGGCGCTTGCCAACGATGTCAGTAGGGCCACACCTGGGGACTTCGCCGAGCCCTACGCACATACTCTGGCCGGTTCGTGAGGGTGAGAATGAGCCCGCAGGCGGCGGTAGAGTGCTGGCCTCGGGCGTCAACCACGATATCCCCGTAGTTTGGGGCGGCCATGCTCAGATTGCCGCAAAGGTCTCGGACTGCATTAGTCTCGAAGGAGACGTGAACCTCGTGCGCGAAGCGGTTACGGATGCGCCTCAAGGTTTCAAGCTCACGGTATTCACGCTCCGTCACCAATCCGAGTGCGAATGCGGCGGCAATGCGTGTGCTGAAGGTTCCGAGTGGAGCATTGAAGCCTTCGACCAGCTTTAAGCCAACCTCTTGATTGGCGAAATGCGCTGAGAGGGTACGCTTGAGAAGGTCGTCCAGGTAGCTGCAAGCCACCAACGATTGCCCTCGGTCGCTCTCACGGTTCAGTTCGGGCAGGAAGTCCACGAACGCAGCTAGGTGTGGATGGGTCTCCGCAGACAATTGCCGGGTACTAGGCAGTCTCGCTCCGGTTTCCTCGGGGCAATTGCTTTCACCGCTACCCTCACCGATGCCGCTCATGGCCCCGTCCTACGTCAGTCCCCCGTGGGACGGCATAGCCTAGGCGATGATGAAGGGGGAGGCCCGCTTTGAATACCGATGACTACCCCCCCCTCCCCGGGTACGGGGGAAAACTCTGGCCCGCCGTCACGTGTATGGTGTCGCGAGTGGGTGACCCCTGCAAACCTCAGCGTTGACGCTCACGCATCGCACTCATACAAAGTCACCCTGGGCGGCAACGGCAAAATGCTGCGATTGCTGCGGATTTCCTGGTATGCTGGACCCTCGTGTCGGGTGCGCCATCTTCTTTTTTACATGTCGATCTCCTTTAAGATGTTAAAGGGCAACGCGATTTTTGCGTTTGAAAACCCTTCGCCGCGGCGGTAGGGGATGCGATCGGCAAAGGCCAACCAAAGCACCAGACGGCGCGTGGCAAAGTCGCCGGAAGCTCATATATTTCAGGGGTTTGCGAAGAAGCCCATGGCCCGCTCGAACAAATCCTCGAAAGTGTGGCGCGGACCGGCCCCGGCATCGATCTTGTCCGTTATGACGAGCTTCCGGTTTTCCAGTTTCGCGATCTTGCGCTCGTAGGCCGCAATCACGGCCGGGCTGTCGGTCTTAACGATCCGCTCCATTAGAGCATTTTCGGTTTAATCTGGATTGTATCCTGCCGCGGCGAAGAAGTTGGCGCATTCGTCTGGCGTGACGGTGTCGATGAGCCGTCCGATAGCTGACCATAGCCCTTCGACGGTGCGCTCGGCGGCCTTGCGCAGCAGCGCCTTGAGCTTGGAGAAGGCCATCTCGATCGGGTTAAAGTCCGGCGAGTAGGGCGGGAGGAACAGCAACCGCGCGCCGGCCGCTTCGATGGCCGCGCGTACGGCCGGGCCTTTGTGGCTGCCGAGGTTGTCCATCACGACGAGGTCGCCTGGGGTGAGTTCGGGCACGAGCACGCGCTCGACGTAGGCTTGGAAGACGTCGCGGTTGATCGGCCCGTCCAGCACGAACGGCGCAGCAATCCCGGACAGGCGCAGGCCCGCCACCAGGGTGGTGGTCTTCCAGTGGCCGTGCGGCACGGGAGAGCGCAGCCGCTCGCCGCGCGGTGAGCGCCCGCGGATGCGGGCCATGTTGGTGGCCGTCCAGGTCTCGTCGAGGAACACGAGGCGGCTGGGATCGAGGTCAGGCTGTCCCTCGAACCACGCCTCGCGGGCGGCCTTCACGCCCGGGCGATCCTGCTCGGTCGCGTGGGCTGTCTTTTTTTGTACGTCAGGCCGCGCGCGTCGAGGAAACTCCACAGGGTGCCCAGCCCGACCGGGAGAGCGTGTTCCTCCCGCAGGCGGACCCGCATCTCCTCCAGGGTGATGTCGTCTCGCTCGGTGATCAGACCGCGCGGGAACGCCTCGTGCGGATCGAGCTTGGAGCGGCGTGCCCGCTCTTGCGGCCGGGCCGCCACCGTCCCGGTCGTAGCCAGTGCCGTCATCCAGCGGACCGCCGTCGCGGCACCGACCCCGAAGCGCTTGGCCGCTTGCCGGCGCGAGGTCGCGCCTGCCGCGTCTACCACCCGCTGACGCAGATCCTGGCTGTAGGGTCGGCCCATGCCCTGCTCCTCATCTGGAGCGCGCAATGAATCAGCTCAAAAGCCCTGCGTGAACCCCAATCGTCCGATTCAGCCCAAACCGAAAGCGCTTTAGCTTGTCGAGCTGGACGTTAATGGCATCGCGCTCGCGGCGACGATCGCCTCCCCTTGCGCGGCCCGCTGCTCCCACGCATTCTTGAACATCGCGCGCACGAGCGCGATCAGATTCGGCGCTGGTTCCAGCGGCCTGCGCCGCCTCGCGCTCGCGCGCCCCGGCCTCGATCTCCGGACGGTAGAAGCGCTCTTCGGGCTCCTTGCCCCAGTCGTAGAGTTCGACTTTCTCGACGGCCTTGAACTCGTCCTTCATCAGCGCCTTGGCGGCGGCGTCCGTGATCCCGAGCGCTCCGGCCAGATCCTCCGCCTGAGTGGCGTAGGCCCTGGCAAAGGACATCGTCCCGCCGGTCCCGATCATGTCGCCGACGGCGCAGGCGCTCTCGCAATCAGACAGATGGGGTCAGAACGAGGGCAGGCCGGAGGGCAAGGTCACGGATCACCAAGTCAGATCGAGCCTTGCTCGTGCAGTATAGCTGGAGGCGAGTGTGGGCCCTGTCGTTCGCCCCCCTTCGATCAGGACGCTGACCCCGTCCTGGATGCGGATGCGGCCACCGATGCTGTAATCGGCCGAGAGCCGGTTCTGATTCAGGACTTCGGGCGAAATCGTGCCGCCATCCTTGCTCGCCGTGAGGATGAGGTTGTCTCCGAAGGGCTGCACCAGCGCGACGCGTGCGTAGAGGTTCAGGCCGCCCCGGAGGGTGGTCTCATCCTGGTAGCCGAGTGTCAGGCCAGCCGTTCCGGAACCGGTCGTCAGCCTGTTCGACCGGATCGAGACGCCGCTGCTGTCCGTGAAATCCCGGACCGCGAAAGTGCCGTAGCCGAGCGTCAGGTCGGGGGCGAGATAGATGCCGTCGAGCACGGCCAACTTCGTTCCGACCGAGATCGCCATGTCGCCGGCGAGAACGCTCGTGCGACCGCGCGCGTTGTTGCCGAACGCGTTGCTGGAGCCGTAATCGAGGGACATGCTGGTGAAGCGGCCGATGGCGGCCAGGAAAACGCCATTGTCGGCGATCCACGTCGAGTGAACGCTCGCCGAGACCTCGGAGGACAGACCGGTTCCGGTGTCGAACGAAGACCGCCCGAAGGTCTGCTTCAGCGAGAGGCCGATGTAGTTCCGGTAGCCGTCATAATCGAAGCGACGGTCGCTCCGTGAGCTGATCTGGGTTAAGCCCTGCTGGAAGCGCCGGCCATAGGCGGTGCCCCCCTCCACGCTGCCGACCGAACTGACGACCGACGACGTCAGGGCCGGGGCATTCGGATCGAGGCGATAGACGTCGAGATCGCGAAGGGCCTGAAGCGCGCCGAAGCGCCACGAGGTGACGGCCGCGAGGGTGGCGTCCTGCGCGGTCAGCACGGCATCGGACGGGCGGATCGCGGCATTCGACGCGACGCTGGTGGCCGCGGCGGACGCCACGGCCTCGGCCGTGGCCGCCGAAGCCGCCGACGTCGCGGTCCCTGTCGTGGTAGCCGAAGTGGCCGAGGTCGCGGTCCCCGTCGTGGCCGCCGGAGCGGCCGAGGTCACGGCCCCTGTCGTGGCCGTCGAAGCGGCCGAGGTCGCGGTCCCTGTCGTGGCAGCCGGAGTCGCCGAGGTCACGGTCCCGGTCGTGGCCGCCGAAGTCGCCGAGGTC
>NZ_JAKSXY010000041.1 GCF_022829445.1 Methylobacterium sp. J-068
CTACACCCGGGAGTGCCGTGGGCACGTCGACCGCGTGCTCTACGACAGCAGCACGCATCGCAAGTTCCTGGCGGACGTGGACTACGAGCGCCCGCCCCGCGGCCTGGGCGAGTTCGTCGTCACCTTCGTCGAGGACGTGCCGAGCTACTTCGACCCCGGCGAGGCCTCATACCGAGGCATCCCCGTCTACGCTTGCAACCTCGTGCACCAGTACCTCTGGCCCCTCTCGCGCGACGAGACGGTGATCCGGTTCAGGGTGGAAGGGACGCCGTTCTAGTGGCATGCCAGCCGCGCGTTTTGCGTCTAGCATCGGCGCGAGAACCCGATAGGCTCAGGTCACGCTTTCCTCCCAAGGCGCACTTCTATGCCCGCCCAGCCTCGCGCTGTGGCGGGCTTTCTTCTTCGGTCTCAATCTCCGCACCCTCCGCGCGCATCTGGATACGGATGCGCACCAGATAGTTCTGTCGCTCCACGAGGCTGGCAGCCGAGCGATCAATCTCCGATCCAGGCACCGCTCCCGCAGGCGATCGCCAGAGACGGCCAGGGTTCTCGCGCTCGAAAAGCTCCTTAGCTCGGGTGTGGGTTTCAAGTTCCGATGATCTGACCAAAGCAATCTCTCCGACGAAGCTTCGCTTGAATGCGGGGATCGGCTCGGCGTGTCGAATCACGTAACAGGCAATGCATGTCATCGCCTATTGAAGTGTTCCGAGGCGATTTTTTTTCGACTCACCTGAAACTAACCGGCCCTTCCAACCGTACCGCGCCTCAACCGCGCGACACTGCGGAGGAACACATGGCGTGCAAACCGAGAAGCCTAAAGCTATCGGAGGCAGGCCCGATCCTGCCTCCGCATATCGCGCTATCACCCGGCACAGCGACGGTCGGATCATTCACGTATGGGACATTCAGGCCGACAGCGACGCTGAAGCCATCCTGATCGTGACCGCGCGGGGCAGCGACATACGCACGGATTTATGGGGGAACGACGGCCTCGTCCAGCGCTTTGGACTGACGCCCCTGTAGCTTGGAAACATCCAGTCGCCGGCCCGTTCACCCGGACCCAAGCGAAGACCCGACCTTCACCCGCCCGGCGAGAGCCGCGGCGAGTTTTTTCGTTGGGGGCTATATCGTTCGCGCATACAGCGCGGCTCTGTTCGCCCACGTTAGTTTAGCCGGCCTTTTTCGCTCATCCGTTCCGCCAAGGCTTGGCCAACTTTGAAGAGCGCTTTGCGGATATCGGCCAAAGCGTCCATTCTGCTGCCAGCCTCGATCAGCGAATGAGCAATGAGGAGATGGTCCGCGACCAAATCGAGTGCGTCTGACGGCATCGTTGCTGGATGCGGTGCAGGGGCTCGGTAGCGCTCCACCTTCCCGTAGGCGCCTATCGTGTCCACCGCCCCTTCTGCCAGTTCGGTAATGGTGCCGATGTAACCTACGAAAGCGTCACCGCGGGCCCCAAACGACGGAACACCTCCGGCGGCGATCCACCGGCATGTGTCATCTGGTTTGAGGAGGCGATAGCGTATGTTGAACTCCGCAGCCCGTTGTGCCGCGTCATCGAGGATGCGTTCAACAATCGCTCTGTTATCCGGATGGACCCGGACGAGCCACCCTCGGCCACGGGTCTCCTCACAGCCTTGTCCCGTCAGCTTTTCCCACTCAGCGCTCGTGTAGACACATTGCCCTGCTGCATCAGTGAGATAGATCATTCGCTGGCTCGTTAGGTGGCGTCTCATCGATAGAATATGATATCTCACAGCGTTACGATGCCAATCCCGATGAGCAACTGACGCCCACATATCGCTGACGTAAATTTAGGAATAAGATGCAGATCGATTAGGAGAGGGTGCATGACAGACCCGAAAAAAGAGTCTCTTGTGCGTCTTGAGGCAATATCTGCTGCTTTAGGCGTGCCGATTGACCGGTTTTTGGAGGGTTCTCTTCCTGACAGCTTGGTGGGGACCAGCGAATGTCTGCGGCTTTGGTATAGCCTTAAGACCGACCAAGGGCGTGAGCAGGCATTAGATGCCATGCGCCAAGCGGTGAAGAACGAAGCCAATTAGGCCACAGTCGGCTTTCGTGGCCGTGCGATCCGCTTCATCGCCGCATCAAAGTCCGCTTCGTTCTCGCTGGCCTCAGCCTCGCGGGCAGCCTCGATGAAGCGGCGTTTATGCTCCTCAGTGCGCCCCAGCGCCTTCAACAACTCGCGATCGGCCGGGGTGATGAACCGGCCGACGTCCCCTGGCCTGGCCCCTTCCCAACGCGACTGTCGCTCTACGACGTAGCCGAGTTCGATCAGGGCCGGCATGGCGGACGGGTGCGCCGAGAGGCGAAGCCCACGAGGATGACGGGCGACGGCGCGGAGCGCCTGAAGGGCACGGCCCCGGACCGGCGGGGCAGAGGTCGTCATTTTCTCAGCCATGATGCCGGGATAGCACGCCGCGTGCTCGCATCAGCGATCGAACCTCAGTTGAATCAGCAGCGCATCGCTACGTCGGCCTACCGTCTTGCCGGCGCGCGCCGACAAGCGCACGTGGTCGACGAAGTTCGAGATGCGCAGCCCGCGCTACACCACGCAGGTCAGCGAGTTGCCGACGGCGCACGCCTGAGCCTACCGGAGTGCCCGAAGCGCTCGCAACATCCGCTTCGACAAATCTCGATTGTCAGGGGGCGGATATATTCGAGATAAGGCCGTGGCGATCGCAGACCATAGTGGCATGATGCGGTTGCCTCTCCGCACCCAAACCAACGATGTCACCCAAAACATTGCGGTTGCTCAGGCTGCTTTGCCTGTTCGCTGACGAGTGGACATTCCACCCGCGAGATCAATCAAGTGTGCAGCCAACGATTGGTTGCAACAACAAGCGCCGATTGGCCCACCTCGACGGTGGCAGCTAGCTCTTCTCCGGCCGCGCCAGCAGGATCGCGGTGCGCACGGCGGCGCGCTTCAGGTGCTCGGTCGCGTCCTTCGTGCGCACCGTGACGGACGCCCATTCGTGCGAGCGCACGGCCTCGGCGAGGTCGATCCGGTAGCCATCGCCGAAAACGAACACCGTGGTCGTCGGGTCCGCCATGAAGGCGTCCACCGCCGCGACGACATCCTCCTCAGTCACGGCCTTCGCCTTGTAATGCTCGCCAGTGGTGGGGTGTGAATCAGCCATGGCGCTGGGATAGCACGCGGCGTGCCCACGCGACGGTCGGCTTTGTGGGAAAGCTGGAGCGCCCTCGGTCTCACAACCGGGGGCGCTGGAAGCATGGATATCAGATCGGGCCGTTCGTCAGCCGCGCTGCCGGTAAGCATCGAGGGCGACGACGCTAGCGGTCTCGTTGGGTCCGATCCAGCGCGGCAGGGCTGGTCCCGAGAGCGTGACACGCAAGAAGATCAGATCTTCGCAGCCCGCCCAGAGGTCGGCCGGCAGCACCGCCGCACCATCCGTCCAGCGCGTCGCACTGTTCTCGTCCATGGCGTGGAAGCCTTGAGCTAACCGGGCATCGTCCAGCGCGATCTCCCGCGCGCCCGTCAAGCCATCATCCAAGGTAATGCTGGCCAACGAGACCCCCAGGTTTCGGTCGTCCGACGAGCCAGGCAGGACATAGGCTGAAACGCTGGTAGCCGAGACAAGACGCACGTCACGGACGTCTTCCGGCAGCACGAAGCGGGCGGTCAGACCTCGCACACGAGGGCGAATAATTCGGCCATCGGCGACGACGTGCAGGCCCGCAAAGGTTTCTTCGACGAGGCGCCAGCCGAGCCCCTTCGCGCACTCCTCCAGGCGAGCTCGGGCGAAGTCCACAACGGCGCCCTCCTCATAGAAGGGCCGGCAGAACGGAAGTGGACCCTCCGGCCGAACGTCGGGCAGCGCTGCGAAGTCGGTAACACCTTCACTCGCGAAGAAGCGACGGTTGCCGCAATCGAGGTAGCTCTCGGCGGGCAGGTTCTCGGCGAGCAGGATGTCGTGGCCATCGAGTTCGACGTGCCAGTAGGTGACGTGCTCGACCGCGACCTGGGTGATGGTGGTGCCGTTGACGAGGCGGATGGCGGGGATAAGCACCTCGCCCATCAGGTCGACGCAGATGGCGTGGGCGGGCGAGACCAGGAGGTCGCGGGCAGGCTTGCCCGGTCCGAAAGCATGCGCGGCGATGCGCACGGGCCAGACCTTGCGGGGCTCAGAATGGCGGGTGCAGTCGATCGTGCGATGGCCAAGCCAGCGGATGGGACGTGTCTCGCCCGAGGCGGTGAGCGCGAGATCACCCACCGTCAGCTCCTCGACGGGCACGTCCCGCGCGGACTCGTCGCGCGTGATCCGGATCGCGGTGCCCGCGACGTAGCAAACAACGTCGGCTACGAAAACGTCGTTAGAGTCGTTTGTATCGTCGGCCACGAGGTTGTTTGCGAAACTTGTAAATGCAACACGAGCACCATTACCTGAGATTGAAGGGGCGGTGCTTGATGAGGTAGCCTGCGATCCATCGTTCGCAATTGAGACGCGGGTAGTCGTGTTGGACGTTAGGTTCCGAACGAAGATGTCGCTCGAACCGTTTGTGTCACGGCTTACCAAGTTGGTGGCAGTGCTCTGAAAGGCGACGCGCGTGCCGTCTGCTGAGATCGAGGCATTCGAGCTGTCGCCACTCGTAGTTGGTGTTCCGTCGGTCGCAACAGAAACGCGGGTGGTGGTATTCGCGGTCAGGTCTCGAACGAAAATGTCGCTCGCGCTGTTTGTGTCGCCGCCCACGAGGTTGGTGGCGGTGCTTGCAAATGCGACACGCGTGCCGTCGGCCGATATTGAAGGCGCTGAGCTTGAGCCACCAGTGGACTGCGCTCCCCCGGTTGATACGGAAACCCGTGTAGTCGTGCCGGCGGTCAGATCCCGCACGAAGACGTCAGTTGCGTTGTTCGTGTCACCGGTTACAAGATTGTTGGCATTACTTGCAAATGCGACACGCGTGCCGTCGGCCGAGATCGACGAATTTGCACTGGCGCCCCCCGTGGCCTGCGATCCGTCGCTCGCGACGTTTACCCGGGTGGTGGTGCTGTTGGTCAAGTCTCGGACGAAAACGTCGGTCGTGCCATTCGTGTCTCCGGCCACGAGATTAGCGGCATTGCTCGCGAAAACGACGTGCGTGCCATCGGCGGAGATCGACGCGGAGTTACTGGAGGCGGTACCCTGCGATCCGTCGCTCGCGACGGAAACGCGGGTCGTTGTGTTGGTCGTCAGGTCCCGGACGAAGACATCGCTCGCATTGTTCGTATCGTCCGCCACAAGATTAGTGGCACTGCTGGTGAAGGACACGCGCGTGCCATCAGCCGAGATCGAGGGTGCAGAACTATTGGCGCTGGCCTGTGTGCCGTCGCTCGCAACCGAAACAAGGGTAACCGTCCCGGTGAAAAGGTCCTTAACGAAGATGTCTGTCCTACCGTTTGCGTCGCCGCCCACAAGATTGGTAGCGCTACTCGCGAAGACGACGTAGCGGCCGTTGGCCGAGATCTGCGATCCACTTGCCGCGGTCGAACTGTTGGCGTTGCCTTCTGTCCCGTCAGCTGCCGTCGAAACGCGCGTTGTAGCCATCGTCGTGTCCTGCCACGCCACGCCACTCATGGCGCTTTCATTCAACAGACAAATCCGTGTCAAATAAGTCGGCGTTAGGAAAGTCTTATTAGCACAGCTTCGCCTGCAAAATGCGCAGGCGCGTCGTTTTCGCAACAGGTAATGTCTATAGAGAACTTATTGGATGCGCAGAAAACAAACCCACCTATGAACTGCGGATTATTTTAGATAATATCTTGTATTATTTGCTATAGTATATGAGGGCGCCTCCTTTAAATGTTTTCCATATATTAAAGTCCGATGCTCTGGTGAAACTCATAGGTTGCGACCACGCGTTAATCGAAGATGTTAATTTCTCCAATGACATCTGCCAAGCGACCGACAAATTCAGCCCTAAAGAGTTGCAAAACGGCGATCTCGCTAATGAAGATGTAAAGCGATTCATCCGCATTTCTAATTCAATGCGGTTGGCCGCAGGGTGTGCTTAAGCCGCTACGGCAGGGTAGTGGCCAACTCGCATATCTCTAAGGCCTCCCGAAGCCATCGTGCCCGGCCGGGGGCAGGCTGAGTAGTGCCGTTCAGCCCAGGGCACGGCGACACGCTGGGCCGAAGGTCGAGGAAGGCCTTGCGCCAGACCTGCGGTTCGGCGGGGATGATCGTGGCTGTGACTGACATGGAGTCCGGCGGCTGTTGTGGGCCGGACGGGATAACGGGATGAAGGCAGGACTGCTACGGCAGGGGGGGGGCACTGCGCCGGCAGATCAGGACCGGCATAGCGGACGGATGAGCTGTCAGCCGTAGCCCGCGGGAAGGAGGGCGACGGCGCGCAGGGCCTCGAGATCTCGGCCTCGGACAGTCTCTGTCGTCACAGCTTTTCCGGCCGGGCCAGCAGGGTCGCAGTTGCAGGTTTTTAGTTTTGAGACCTGGAAATCAAGCAACTTTACCATACTAAAATCGACGACTCGTGAGGGACGTGCAGAGGTGGCGTTTCTCCGTCCTGGCGTTTTTACAAGATGCCGTTTCGTTCTGGCGCTGTTCGTCGAATGTTCGGCCAATCTCCGTAAACCTACTGTTCTGATATTGTTGCCCTTTTTGTCGTATTAGCGAACTCTGCGATTTCGGCCCGGACGGCCTCTCGTCGGGCGCCTCGCCGGACCGCCTCGACGCCCTGGTCTGGGCCCTGACGCACCTCCTGCTGCGCGGCGGGACCGAGCCGCGCATCCGGCGCCTATAGGCGCTCCATCCTCGAAATCGATGACGTCCAGCGAGGCCCCGATGGCGAACCTCTTCTCCCGGCTCGTGCGGCGCGCCGCCGGTCCGGCCTCCGGTTTTCAGGCCCCGCCCGACACCAAGTCCGCCCCGCTCGGCGGTCTCGGCGTCGCCTTCTACGGCGAGGGCCGGGCGGTGTGGACGCCGCGCGACATCGGGGCGCTCGCCCGCGAGGGTTTCCAGCGCAACGCCGTCGTCCACCGTGCGGTGCGGCTGGTGGCCGAGGCCGCCGCCTCCCTGCCCCTCGGGCTCGTGGGCGCGGACGGCGCGGGGCCGCATCCGCTGGAGGCGCTGCTCGCCCGGCCGAACCCGCGCGAGGGCGGGGCGCGGCTGCTCGAATCCCTCTACGGGCACCTCATGGTCTCGGGCAACGCCTACCTCCAGGCCAGCGGCCTCGACGGGGTCCCGCGCGAACTCCACGCGCTGCGCCCCGACCGGATGCGGGTGGTGCCCGGCCCCGACGGCTGGCCGGCGGCCTACGATTACAGCGTCGGCGGGCGCACCCTGCGCTTCGACCAGGACGTGGAGGGCGTGCCCCCGATCCTCCACCTCACCCTCTTCCACCCCACCGACGACCATTACGGCCTCTCGCCGATGGAGGCGGCCGCCGTGGCGCTCGACATCCACAACGCGGCCGGCGCCTGGAACAAGGCGCTGCTCGACAACGCCGCCCGGCCCTCCGGCGCCCTGGTCTTCGCCACCTCCGCCGGCTCCACCCTGAGCGACGCGCAGTTCACCCGCCTCAAGGGCGAATTGGAGGCCAACTATCAGGGCGCGGGCAATGCCGGGCGCCCGCTCCTGCTGGAGGGCGGGCTCGACTGGAAGCCCCTCGCCCTCTCACCCAAGGACATGGATTTCGTGGAGGCCAAGAGCGGCGCGGCCCGCGAGATCGCGCTCGCCTTCGGCGTGCCGCCCCTGCTGCTGGGCCTGCCCGGCGACAACACCCACGCCAACTACGCCGAGGCCAACCGCGCCTTCTACCGGCAGACCGTGATCCCCCTGGTGCGCCGCACGGCCGAAGCCCTGGCCCACTGGCTGGAGCCCGCCTTCGGCCCCGCCCGCCTGGAACCCGACCTCGACGCCATCGAGGCCCTGGCCCCCGAGCGCGAGAGCCTCTGGCGCCGCGTGCAGGCGGCGGATTTTCTGACCACGGACGAGAAGCGCGAGGCGGTGGGCTACGGGGCGAGTTAGCGCCGAACGTGGTGATGCTCCCGCGAAAGCGCGTCGATTCGCGTCCGATGGTTTCGATACCGGCACGTCACGCACGCTCTACGGGAGAGATCCCGAGCAGGTCACGAACGCGACGGGATAAGCCGGGACGTGCTGATCCTCGGACAGGAAGACGGCACGCTCGGCATTCGCCTGAGCGATGAGCAGGTGATCCCAAGGGTCTCCATGGTGCCGCGGCAAGAGGCCGAGGGCCAACAGGTGCGCCGGGGTGAGGCCGATGATTTCGAAGCCCTGACTCCGCACCTCGGTGAGGATGTCCTCGAGGTCGGCCTTCATCTTCCCGACGCGCACCTTGACCTGGATCTCCCACAGGGATGCGACAGAGACGAGAACGTCGTTGCCCGGATCCGCGATCAGGTCCTGGGCTGCCTGACCGAGTCTCGGGTCGGCGAGCAGCCACCAAAGCAGGGCATGCGTGTCCAGGAGAATCCTCACTCCTCGACGCCCTCCAGGGATGCCAGCAACTCAGGGGGCAGGACATCGAAATCCGGCGCCATCTCGATCTGTCCGCGCAACGTGCCGGGCTGTCGGCGGGATTTGGATTGAGGGGGGTGAACGATCGCGATCACCTCGTCGCGGGACGTTATCGCGAAGGAGGAGCCATCGCGCACCTGACGCATGAAGCCGGCGAAGTTGCCGCGAAACTCGCGCACGCCGACCTTCCGTGGCAGGCGACGCGGAGCCTTCTCCTGCTCGGCCATCGTTCGCCTCCCATCACGCGCCATGCGTACACCAAATGTGTACGCATGGCGCCACGGACGGTCAACGTGAGACGCCTCGAGCCATTCCGGCCCGGATCACCCGCAGCACCCGACATCTCGCCGCGTCCCGACCGATCGCGGCTCGCACGATGGCGCAGGCGGGGAACCGCACGAGACCCACCCCACGCACGGAGTCTTCCATGGATGGCCATTTCACCGGCTATGCCAGCCTGTTCGGCGTGCCCGATCTCGGGCGCGACGTGGTGGCGCCGGGCGCCTTCGCGGCGAGCCTCGCGGCGCGGGGCGCCGAGGGCGTGCGCATGCTCTGGCAGCACGACCCGGCCGAGCCGGTCGGGCGCTGGCTCACCCTGCGGGAGGATCGCCACGGCCTGCGCGTCGCGGGCCGGCTGAACCTCGCCGTGCAGCGGGCGCGGGAACTCGACGCCCTGCTGCGCGAAGGCTCGCTCGACGGGCTCTCGATCGGCTTTCGCACCGTGCGCGCCCGGCCCGAGCGCGGCGGCACCCGCCGGCTCGAGGCGATCGACCTCTGGGAGATCTCGCTCGTGACCTTCCCGCTCCAGGCCGGCGCGCGGATCAGCGCGCCGGACCGGGCGGGCACCTCGCTGGCGGACGATCTCCACGCCCTTGCCCGCCGCATGGCGCCGCACCGGCCCGGGCCCCGGCCCGCCGCCACCCCTTCCACCCGGCCCGGGCCCCGGCCCGCCGCCATTCGCCCCACCCGATCCGCGAGGTTCGCATGACCGTCCATGTTCCGACCGACAGCAAGAACCGGAAGCTCGAGACCCTGGACCTGAAGAGCGCCCTGCCGCCCCTGGAGGACAAGGCCGCCGGCCCCGGCGATCCGGCGGTGAGCGCCGCCATGGGGGACCTCTCCCGCGCCTTCGAGGCCTTCAAGGAGACCAACGACGCGCGCCTCGCCGAGATCGAGGGCCGCGCCTCGGGCGACGTCCTCACGGAGGAGAAGCTCGCCCGCATCGACGCGGCCCTCGACACGGCGCGCACCCGCCTCGACCGCCTGACCCTCGACGGCCGGCGCCCCTTGCTGGGCGCGAGTGCTCCGGTGGTGCGCGACGCGGCCGCCGCCGAGCACAAGGCCGCCTTCGACCTCTACGTCCGGGCCGGCGAGAGCGCGGGCCTCAAGCGCCTGGAGGAGAAGGCGCTCTCGGCCGGCTCCGGCCCGGATGGCGGCTACCTCGTGCCCGCCACCGTCGAGGGCAACGTGCTGACGCGGCTCGCCAACCTCTCGCCGATCCGGGCGCTCGCCACCGTGCGGGTCATCTCCGGCGGGCAGTACAAGCGCGCGGTCTCGGTGCGGGACGCCGTCTCGGGCTGGGTCGCCGAGGCCGCGCCCCGGCCGCAGACCGACGCGCCCGCCCTGTCCGAGCTGAGCTTTCCCGCGATGGAGCTCTACGCCATGCCGGCGGCGACCCAGACGCTGCTCGACGACGCCATCGTCGACATCGATTCCTGGCTCGCCGACGAGGTCGAGACCGCCTTCGCCGAGCAGGAGAGCACCGCCTTCGTCACGGGCAACGGAGTGAGC
Source organism: Methylobacterium sp. J-068 (assembly GCF_022829445.1). Taxonomy (GTDB): domain Bacteria; phylum Pseudomonadota; class Alphaproteobacteria; order Rhizobiales; family Beijerinckiaceae; genus Methylobacterium. The sequence continues at coordinate 10,311 of NZ_JAKSXY010000041.1, forward strand.
CGCCCGCGCGGCTTCCTCAGCTACGACACCGTGGCGAACGCAGCCTGGGTCCCGGGCAAGCTCGGGACCGTGGCGACGGGGTCTGCGGGCGCCTTCCCGGCCTCGAACCCCGCCGACGTGCTGTTGGACCTCGTCTATGCTTTGCGCGCCGCCTACCGCCAGAACGCCAGCTTCGTGATGAACCGGCGTCTGCAGAGCACGATCCGCAAGCTCAAGGACGCGGACGGCAACTACCTGTGGCAGCCGCCCCTGGCCGCCGACCGCTCGGCGACCCTGCTGGGCTTTCCCATCGCCGAGGCCGAGGCGATGCCGGATGCGGGCACGGGCAGCCTCTCGGTGGCCTTCGGCGACTTCCGCCGCGGCTACCTCGTGGTGGACCGCGCCGGCCTGCGCGTGCTGCGCGACCCCTACTCCGCCAAACCCTACGTTCTGTTCTACACCACCAAGCGCGTGGGCGGCGGCGTGCAGGACTTCGACGCGATCAAGCTGCTGTCGTTCGGGTGAACATGGTCCCTCCGGGCCCGATGGCCCGGAGGGTTCCTCCGGACCGATCGCCTGTTGATTTCGGGGTACAACCTCGGCGTTTCATCCGGGAGGGCGGCGATCCCAGGAACTTCCCCTTGGCTCACAGCTTATTCAGCTTAAAAAAAACCTCAGGTTAATTTCGAGGTATCCGGGCATGACCATCGGCGGGGCGGAGACGGTCAATGCCTCCCCCGTCGGCCGCAATCCCGGGCTGCCGCGCGGGAGTTACCCAACCCCGTCCGCGATTTCGACGTCGAGGTTCAGGTCACCGGCCCGGCCGTCGCCTACGAACGCTCGAGAGATCGCTCGCGCGTCCGGAGCCGGCGCTCAGCGCCGGCCCGGCCGCGCCATCCAGTCCGACCGCGTCGCGCCGATGGAGGCGCCCGACGGCAGGCGGGCGAGTTCGGCGGCGCGCTGGTTGATCCAGCCGGCATGCTCGCCCGTGGGCGTCACGGCGGTGAAGCCGCCGCAGGCGGTGCGGGCCTTCTTGTCCTGCCGCATGGCGCCGCTCGACCAGCTCACCACGCCGACGATCTGGTAGCCGCCGGGGCCGCCGCGCAGGATCGGGCCGCCGGAATCGCCCAGGCACGCGCCGGCGCCCGCCGTCTCGGCGAAGCGGCGGCGGTCGGTCACCACCGTGACCCGGTTGGCGACCTGGAGCGAGCCGATGGAGACGAGGTGGGCCTGGCGCAGGGTGCGGGCGGTGTTGCGCCGGTTCTCGGCGACCACGCCGAAGCCCGCGATGTCCACGGCATCGCCCGTGTTGATGGTGCCGCCGCGCGGGTCGAGGGGCTGGAAGTCGGCGCCGAGCGGCTCGGCGAGCTTGATCAGCGCGAGGTCGGTGCCCGGCTGGTCCTCCGGCGTGGTGCCGGGCACGAAATCGGGGTGCATGGCGGCCGCGATGGCGTTGATGCGGCGCTGGCGGAAGGCGCGGTCGACCACGACCACGCTGTAGCCCGCCTGGTGCATCACGCAATGCGCGGCCGTGAGCACGAGGTCGCGCGCGATGAGGGTGCCCGAGCAGATCTCGCCCTGCGTGCTCTCGATCCGCACCACCGAGGCGCGCAGGCCGTCGGGATCGCGCGAGACCTCGCCGTTGATCACGGCGGAGGCCGGCGCGGGCGCCAACGCGCACAGACCCGCGACCGCGAGGGCGGTCATCCGAGAGGTCTTGAGCCGGGCAAGCGTGATCCGGGCAGCCTTGCGCAGCGCGGTCGGCAACATCGTGTCTCTCCCGCGTCCGGCGAAGTTCTGGACGAGAACGCCCTCGAGCGTATCCGAAGGCAAGTGCTCGGCCAAGCTCTGGTTCCGCCATAGGCCGGCGGCCGGTTCGTCGCAGCCGTGCGTGCGGCCGCCTCGTGCTCCGGTCTCAGTCCGCCTGCCAGCGCGCGGCGAGGCCCCATCCCGACAGGGTGCGGTCGATCCAGGCGCGCTGCGGCCCGAGGAGGATGCCCTGGGAGAGGCCGCCGCAGGCCTTGCCCGCGACCCAGGCCGAGACGGCCAGGGCCGAAGTTCCGGCGGCGATCGGCCCGCCGGAATCGCCGTGGCAGGCGCTCGCCCCACCGGGGCCGGCCCCGAGCCAGACCAGGATGCGGCTCGGGCCATGGGGCTCGATCACGCCGAGGTCGACACTGCGATAGGTGCCGGTGCTGCGCGCGTCGCCCGGCGCGGCGACGCCGTAGCCGGACAGGGTGAGCCGTTCCCCGGCGCGCGGCATGGCGGCACTCAAGGAGGCCGTCACGAACCGCGCGGGCAGCGGCGCGGCGAGGCGCACCAGGGCGAGGTCGATGGAGCGGCGGCGCCCCGCCACCGCGCCGGCATCGTAGCCGGGATGGAGCGCGCGGGCGGCGATCTCGGCCAGCACCGGCGTGCCGGCCTCGTCCTTGTAATGCACACGGTGCTCGGCGCGGGCCGCGACGCAGTGGCCGGCGGTGAGCACCGCGTCGGGCGCGACCACGATGCCGGTGCAGACGCCCCCGTTCGAGGACAGCACCATCACGGACGAGGCCGCCGCCTCGGGGGCCGCACGCCCGCCGACGACGGCCCCGGCGGGGCCTCCCGCGAGCCCGAGCGCCAGCAGCCCGGCCAACGCGCCGCAGAGCCGGCCAAATCCGCGCGCCATCGCGATCCTTGTTCCTGACGCCCCCGCACGGAGACGATCGATGACCCCGATACGCGTCGACGCCGCCCTCGTCGAGCCCGTGACCCTGGCGGAGATGCGCGGCTTCCTGCGCCTCGACCCCGACGATGGCGGGGCCGAGGACGCCCTGGTGGAGCGCCTGATCGCGGCCGCCCGTGCGCAGGTGGAATGCGCCGCGCGCCGCATCCTGGTGCCCGGGCGCTATCGCCTGACGCTGACGGCCTGGCCCCGGGACGGACGCCTGCCGCTGCCGCTGAGCCCGCTCCTCGCCGTGGCGCGGGCGGGGCTCGTGGATGACTCGGGCGCCGTCACCGACCTCGCGCCCGGCCTCGTCCGCCTCGGGGCGGATGCGGACGAGGCGCCGGGCCTCGTCATCGACCCGGCAGCGCCGGACCTGACCCGGCGCGCCGCGCTGATCGAGGTCACGGCCGGCTATGGCGGCGCGGGACCGCCGGTGCCGCCCGCCCTGGTCCAGGCGATCCGGCTCCTCGTCGCCCACGCCTTCGAGCATCGCGGCGATGCGCCCGGCGCCGGCATCCCGCCCCCGGCGGTCGCCGCCCTCGTCGAACCGCTGCGGCGGATGCGCCTGTAGCCCTTCGGAGACCCACCATGCCCCTCCCCCTCACCCGCGCGCCCATCGGCGCGCGGCGGCGCCGCTTTGTGCTCGAACGCCCCGTGGAGGAGCCGGACGGATTCGGCGGCGTGATCCGCCGGTTCGTGGCGGGCCCGCTCTTGTGGGGCGCGATCGAACCGCTCGGCGCGCTCGAACGGGTGCGCCTCGGGCGCGCGGACGCGGTTCCCACGCACCGGGTGCGGTTCACCTACGGACCCGCGATCACCCCGGCGATGCGGCTGGCCTCCGGGCTGCGCCGCTTCGCCATCCGGACGGCGGTCGATCCGGACGGGCGGCGGCGCGAGCTGGTCTGCGAGGTCGAGGAACTCATCGTCGCGGGAGCCGCCGCATGAGTCTCGCGCCCATCAGCCCACCCACGCCCACCAGCCCTCTCCTGGCCCTGCGCGCCGCGATCCTCGCCTACCTGGCGGTCGACGCGACCCTGGCGCGCCTGATGGGGGGCGCCCTGCGCCTCACCGAGGAGCCGCCGCGCGGGGCCGCCCCGGTCTACGCCCTGTTCGGCGACGCCGAGATCCGCGACGATTCCGTGGACGGCGCGCGGCGCCACCGGCACGCCCTCGGCCTGACGGTCTTCGCCCGGCCGGGCTCGACCCGCAGCGCGGTCGACGCGGCCGAGCGCATCGCGGACCTCCTGCACGACGCGCCGCTCAGCCTGTCCGGCCACGCCCTGGTGCGCCTCGACCTGGAGGCCATCGCGGTGCGGCGCGACCCCGCCAGCGGCGAGACCCGCGCCACCCTCACCCTCGCGGCGGTCACCGAGCGACTGCCCGCCTGAACGTCATCTCACAAGGGAGCCGAACCATGACAGCCCAGCGCGGCAAGGACCTGCTCATCCGCATCGGCAACGGCGCCGGCTTCGTCGCCGTGGCGGGCCTGCGGGCGAGGCAGATCGCCTTCAACGCCGAGACCGTGGACGTGACGAACGCGGATTCGGCCGGGCGCTGGCGCGAACTCCTGGCCGGCGCCGGGGTGCGCCGCGCCGCCCTCTCGGGCGCCGGGGTGTTTCGCGACGAAGCCTCGGACCTGCGCCTGCGCCAGGTGTTCTTCGACGGCGCGCTGGAGACCTTCCAGGTCGTGGTGCCGGCCTTCGGCACGCTGGAGGGCCTGTTCCAGATCACGAGCCTCGAATATCGCGGCGACCATGCCGGCGAGGTCACCTTCGACATGGCCCTCGATTCGGCCGGCCCCTTGAGCTTCACGGCCGCCTGATGGTCAACCGCAGGCGCGGCGAGGTGGCCCTGGCCCTGGGCACCGAGCGCTACACTCTCTGCCTGACCCTGGGCGCCCTGGCCGAACTCGAGGACGCCCTCGGGGCGGCCGACCTCGCGGGCCTCGCGGCCCGGTTCTCTCAAGGCGGCCTGAAGAGCCGCGACCTCATCGCCCTGCTGGGCGCCGCCCTGCGCGGGGGCGGGCACGACCTCGATGCGGCCGCCGTCGCGGCACTGCCGCTGGCCGGCGATCTGGACGGCATCGCGCGGGCCCTCGGCGCGGCGCTGGCCGCCGCCTTCGGGGAGATTCCCGAAAACCCTTGAGCCCCACGGGCGGGACCGCGCCGGAGCCGCCCTCCGCCTTCCCGTGGGACGACGCGCTGGCGCTCGGACTCGGGCGCCTGCACTGGCGCCCGCGCGACTTCTGGCGCGCCACGCCGCGCGAATTGCTGGCGGCCGCCGGGCTGGTCACCTCCCGCCCGGCGGCCCTCGACCGGGATGGCCTGCGGAGCCTGATCGCGCGCTACCCCGATCCCGACCCTGCCCCCGATGTCCGGAGCGAGGACTGACCATGGCCGAGACCGCCCTCGATGCCGCGAACACCGCCCGCGCCAAGCAGTTGGAGACCCTCGACCGGCTGGCCCAGAAGTTCGGGCAGAGCCTGTCGAAGGCGCTCAACGTCAATGTCGGCGCCGGGCGCCAGCTCGACAGCGTGCTCGGCACGCTCACCACCAAGCTCTCGAACGTGGCCATCAAGGCGGCCCTGAGCCCGGTCAAGGCCGGCATCACCCGGCTGGTGAACGGGCTGATCAACCCCGGCGCGGGCAGCGAGGCCACCGCGTTCGCGCGCGGCGGAATCCTGTCGCAGGGCCGGGTGCGCCCCTTCGCGGCGGGCGGCGTCGTGGCCGCCCCCACCTACTTTCCCATGCGGGACGGGCTCGGCCTGATGGGCGAAGCCGGCCCCGAGGCGATCCTGCCCCTGACGCGCGGCAGCGACGGGCGCCTCGGCGTGGCGGCGGGCGGCGCCCGGTCTTCGGGGCCGGTGACCATCAACATCGCGACCCCCGACGTCGCGAGCTTCCGCCGCTCGGAAGCCCAGGTGGCCGCGAGCCTCGCCCGGGCGGTGGCGCGAGGCCGGCGCGGCCTCTGAGCGCCGAGGGACCGTGAGCGCGCGAGGGAAGGACCCATCATGAGCACCGAACCGCCGAGCGACTTCCACGAGGTGCGCTTTCCCCTCGACGTGGCCCTGCGCGGCAGTGGCGGCCCGACCCGGCTCACCGAGATCGTGACCCTGGCCTCGGGCCGCGAGCACCGCAACAGCCGCTGGGCCGATTCGCGCCGGCGCTACGATGCGGGCTTCGGCATCCGCACCCTCGACGCGCTCCACGCCGTGCTGAGCTTCTTCGAGGAACGGCGCGGGCGGCTCTACGGCTTCCGCTACCACGACCGGGTCGACGCGCGTTCCGGCCCGCCCTCGCGCGCCATCGCGGCCACCGACCAGTTGCTCGGGCTCGGCGACGGGAGCACGCGGGTGTTCCAGCTCGCCAAGACCTACGGCACCGGGCCGACGCCCTATCGCCGGGTGATCACCAAGCCAGTGGCCGAGAGCGTGCGGGTGGCGGTGAACGGCCTGGCGGTGCCGCCCGCCCAGGTCGCCTGCGACGCCACCACCGGGCGCATCACCTTCGCGGCCGACGCGGTGCCGGCCGCCGGGCTCCGCGTCACGGCCGGCTTCGGCTTCGACGTGCCCGTGCGCTTCGACAGCGACGACCTCAGCATCGACCTCTCGGCCTTCACCGCCGGTGAGATCCCGAAGGTGCCGCTCATCGAGATCGTGCCGTAGCGGGGGCGGCATCGAAGCGCAGGGGCCACGCGCCCGGGCGCCGGACGATTGTCCGGGGCGAGAAGCGCCAGAGCCGTTCGGCGCCCGGAAAGTCCGTCACCCCGGACGCGTCGGGCAGCACCTCGGCGCGCCCGGTCATCTGCAGCAGGTCGCCGCCGGCGAAATCGACGAAGACGAGCCCGGCGCGGGGATTGGCGAGCATGTTCCCGAGGGTGTTGAAGAACCGGTTGCCGGAATAATCTGGGACCGTGAGGGTGCCGTCGGCCTCGACCCTCACGAAGCCGGCCGGCCCGCCGCGATGCGAGACGTCGACCTGGCGGCCTCCGTCCCCGCCCGCCGCGTAGGTGGCGACGAAGAACGTGTCGGCGCCCGCGACCAGCGCGCGGGCGCGCGGGTCCAGGCGATCCGCGATCTCGGGAGCGGTACCGCCGGCCGGGACCCGGTGCGGCGCCGGCCGGACGTGGATGTATTGCGGGCAGTTGCCGAAGCCCTGCTGCACCCGGACCGTGAAACCGTCGCCGTCCGCGCGCCGGAGGATTCCGTTGAGGCGGTTGCGCCGTCGCGTCGCAAGGTCGATCCCGAGGAGCCCGATCGCGGCGCCGTCCGTGAAGCCGGCCTCGGCGGGATCGCCGGGCTCGGGCGGCGCCCGTACCCGCAGGTGGGTCGGGTCGGACGCCTCGAGGAAGCCCGGCGCCCCGGTCCGCAGGGTCGCCCAGACGTCCCCGGCCGGATCGACCGCGCCCAGGACCACGAAGGGCAGCAGGCCGTAGAACGCGCGATGCTGCTCGGTCAGATGGTCGCGGATCACGCGGGGGCCGAGTTCGGCCATCCGGCCGGCGACGCCGATGCGCGCCTGCATGGCGATCTCGCCCGCGTGCCAGGGCGCGGTGGAAACGGGTTCGGAGCGGGACATGGAATGTCTCCCATGAGGGGTTGTGCGTCTCAGGCCGCGCGCAGGCCGGTCGGCGTCTGCGGAAAGGGCACGAAGCCGGGCAGCGCCTCGATGCGCGCGAGCCAGGCGCGGACCGCCGCGTAGGGCGTGAGATCGACGTTTCCTTCCGGCGCGGCGGCGACGTAGCTGTAGAGCGCCACGTCCGCGAGGGTCGGGTGATCGGCGGCGAGCCAGGGCCGGGCCGCGAGTTCGGCCTCAATGCGGCCGAGGATGAGGTGAGCGCGGGCGATCACCTCCGCGGCGTCGAAGGACGCGCCGAACACGGTGATCAGGCGGGCGGCGGCCGGGCCGAAGGCGATGGGTCCCGCCGCGACGGAGAGCCAGCGCTGCACCCGTGCCGCGCCGGCCGCGTCCTCCGGCAGCCAATCCGTCCGCCCGAGCTTCTTTGCCAGGTAGACCAGGATGGCGTTCGAGTCCGGAACCACCGTCTCGCCGTCCACCAGCACGGGCACCTGACCGAAGGAGTTCAGCCGCAGGAAGTCGGGGTCCTTGTGCTCGCCCTTGGCCAGGTCGACCTCGACGATCGCGCACGGCGCGCCGAGCAGGGACAGGAACAGGCGCGCCCGGTGGGCGTGCCCGGACAGGGCGACGTGGAACAGCTTCATGGGATCTCTCCGGGTGGATCGGCCGGCCGCGCCGGGCAGATCCGCATCAGAGACCCTTCGGCGGATTGCGTGAACCGGCATTCGCTGCAATCGACTGTTCCGGGAACTGGAATGATCGGCGGGCGCGGAGGCGGCATGGACAGGTTGCAGGCGATGCGGGTCTTCGTGCGCGTGGCCGAGTGCGGCGGCTTCGCCGAGGCCGGGCGCCAACTCGCCATGAGCCCGCCCGCCGTGACCCGCGCGGTGGCGGCCCTCGAGGAGCGGATCGGGACCCGGCTTCTCGCGCGGACTACGCGCACGGTGAAGCTCACGGAGGCGGGGGGCCGCTACCTGGAGGATTGCCGCCGCATCCTTTCGGAGATCGAGGAGGCGGACGCCGCTGCATCCGGGTCCTACGCGACGCCGTCCGGCACGCTCACCGTCACCGCGCCCGTGCAGTTCGGACGCCTCTACGTCCTGCCCGTCATCACGGAGTACCTCGCGCGCCACCCGGCGATGGCCGCACGCGCCCTGTTCCTCGACCGCGTGATCAACATGATCGACGAGGGCGCCGATGTGGGGGTCCGCATCGGCCACCTCGCCGATTCCGGCCTGACGGCGATCCGGGTCGGGAGCGTGCGACGGGTCCTCTGCGCGGCGCCGGACTATCTCGACCGGCACGGGACACCCGAGACGATGCGCGGGCTGCCGGATCACGCTCTCATCGGCACGATGGGCAGCGGGTTCACGGGCGGGCGCCGGAAGGGACCGATGGGCGCCCCGCCGCGCCCCCGGCTGGTCTGCAACACCATCGATTCCGTCCTGGCGGCCGCGCTCGCCGGGCACGGCATCGCGCACCTGCTGTCCTACCAGGTCGCTCCGGCGGTGGCGGAGGGCCGGCTCAAGCTGATCCTCGACGATCCGGACGCGGACCCGATGCCGGTTCACGTCGTGAATCCCGACGGCCGGCGCGCGCCCGCGAAGGTGCGGGCCTTCATCGATCTCGCCGTGGCGCGGCTTCGCGCCGACCCGCGGGTCAATCCCACGCGTTCCTGAGGATCCGGCGATGCGCGACCTCCCTCCCGACCTCGCCGCCCACCTGGCGGGCGGGGCCACCACCCTGTGCCACGCCTGGGCGCTGACCCGGCGCGACGGAGCGCGGCTCGGCTTCACCGACCACGACCGCGACCTGACCTTCGGTGGCCTGACCCACGCCGCGCGCACCGGTCTGGAGGCGGCCGAGGCCAGCGCCGAACTCGGCTTCGCCATCGGCGGCGGCGAGGTCGCGGGCGCGCTGACCGCCATGGGGCTCGACGACGACGCGATCGCGGGCGGTCTCTACGACGGGGCGTCCGTGGAGACCTGGCTGGTCGACTGGAGCAACCCGGAGACCCGCCTCCTCCTCGATGTCGGCACCATCGGCGAGGTGCGCCGGGCCGGCACCGCCTTCGTGGCGGAGTTGCGCGGGCTGATGGATCAGCTCGACGCCGAGCGCGGCCGAACCTACCGCGCCACCTGCGGGGCCGATCTCGGCGATGCCCGCTGCCGGGTCGACCTCGCGGATTCGCGCTTCCACACCACCGGCACCGTCCTGGCCGTGCCCGATCCCGGAACGCTGGAGGTGAGCCTCGCCGGCCCGTTCGGGGAAGGCTGGTTCGCGGGAGGGCGCCTCGTCTGGACAAGCGGCACGCAGGCCGGCGAGGCCGGCGACCTGCGACTGCAATCCGGAACGGCCGGGGCGGTCCGGCTCGAACTCTGGCAGGCGCCGGCCCGCATGGCCGCGCCGGGCGACGGATTCCGCCTCGTCGCGGGCTGCGACAAGCGCCTCGCGACCTGCCGCGAGAAATTCGCCAACGTGCCGAACTTCCAGGGTTTCCCGCACATGCCGGGCAACGACTTCGTGCTGCGCCAGGTCCCCGGCTCTGGCCCCGGGCTCGATGGCGGCAGCCTGTTCCGGTGAGGGCGCCATGGGCCTCGACACGAATCCCGACCTGTTCGTGACCCTGGCGCGGAGCTGGATCGGCACGCCCTACCGGCACCAGGCCTCGCTCAAGGGCGTGGGCTGCGACTGCCTCGGGCTCCTGCGCGGGGTCTGGCGCGAGGCCCTCGGCCCCGAGCCGGAGGCGGCGCCCCCCTATGCCGCCTCCTGGGCCGAATCGGCGCCGCCCGGAACCGATCCCCTGGCGCAGGCCGCGCGGCGGCACCTCGTGCCCGTCGCGGGTCCACGCGCCGACTACGCTCCGCGCCCGGGCGACGTGCTGCTCTTCCGCTTCCGCGCCCACCTGCCGGCCCGGCACTGCGCCATCGCCACCGGCCTCGGCACCATGATCCACGCCCATGACGGCGCCGCCGTCACGGAGGTGGCGCTGACGGGCTGGTGGCGCCGCCACCTCGCCCATGCCTTCCGGTTTCCCGAGCCGGCGCCGCACCCGGCCGGGTGACGCCTCGACCATCCCATTTCCCGGAGCCCGCCATGGCCACGCTGATCCTGCAAACCGCCGGAGCGGCGGTCGGTACGGCGCTCGGCGGACCGATCGGCGGGATCATCGGCAGCGCGGTCGGAGCGGCGGCAGGGTCGGGCATCGACAGCGCGATCTTCGGCGGCGGGGGCACGCGCCGGGTCGAGGGTCCGCGCCTGTCCGACGTGGCGGGCTTGAGTTCCACGGAGGGCGACCCGATCCCCCGCGTCTACGGCCGCGCGCGGATCGGCGGCACGCTGATCTGGGCGACGCGGCCCCTGGAGGTCGCGAGCACCAGCGTCGAGCGGGCGGCGGGCGCCAAGGGCGGCGGCGGGGGCAAGACCGTGCGCACCGCCTACGCCTACTTCGCAGACCTCGCCATCGGCCTGTGCGAGGGCGAGATCGCGGGCATCCGGCGAGTCTGGGCGGACGGGCTTGAGATCGACCTGACCACTCTCGCGCTGCGCCTGCACCGGGGCGGCACGGACCAGGCGCCCGACCCGCTGATCGTCGCCAAGGAAGGCGAGGAGAACGCGCCCGCCTATCGCGGCCTCGCCTACGTGGTGTTCGAGCGCCTGGCGCTGGACGCGTTCGGCAACCGCATCCCGCAATTCGCCTTCGAGGTGATCCGCCCGGTGGCGGGCCTCGCGGCGATGATCCGCGCCGTCTGCCTCATCCCCGGCTCCACGGAGTTCGGCCTCGACCCGCTGCGCGTGACGGAGGATGCCGGCTACGGCACCACCCGCCCGGCCAACCGCTTTCAGCTTCAGGCGAACACCGACGTCGTCGCCTCGCTGGACGCGCTCCAGGCCCTGTGCCCGCGTCTCACCCGCATCTCCGTGGTGGCGAGCTGGTTCGGCGACGACCTGCGCGCCGGCCAATGCACGATCGCCCCCAAGGTCGACAATGCCACGAAGATCACCACGGGCGACGCCTGGTCCGTGGCCGGATTCGGGCGGAGCGCGGCCGGCACCGTCTCGACGGCGCCGGGCGGCGGGCCGGCCTATGGCGGCACCCCCTCGGATGCAGGCCTCGGCCGGCTGGTGGCCGAGTTGCGCCGTCGCGGCCTCGGTGTGGTGCTCTACCCCTTCGTGATGATGGACGTGCCCGTCGGCAACGCCCTGGCGGACCCGCGCGGCGCCGCGCACCAGCCGCCCTATCCCTGGCGCGGGCGCATCACCTGCCACCCGGCGCCCGGCCGGCCCGGCAGCCCGGACGGCACGGAGGCGGCGGAAGCGCAGGTCGCCGCGTTCTTCGAGGGGTATCGCGCCTTCGTCCTGCACTACGCGGATCTCGCCGCGACCTGGGCGGCCGAGGGCGTGGACCTCGCGGGCTTCATCGTCGGCAGCGAATTCGTGGGTCTCACCCGGGTCCGGGGGGGCTTCGGATCGTACCCCGCCGTGGCGCGCCTTCGGGCGTTGGCGAACGACGTGCGTGGGCGCCTCGGCCCGGGCGTCGCGCTGGTCTACGCCGCCGACTGGACCGAGTACGGCGCCGATGTCCGCGACGGCGGGGCCACGATCCGCTTTCCCCTCGACGCGCTCTTCGCCGACCCCGCCATCGACGCCGTGGGGATCGACTACTACCCGCCCCTGACCGACTGGCGCGACGGCGCGGACCACGCCGACCTCGCGCTCGCCGACGACATCTACGACCGCGCCTACCTCAAGGGCCGGGTCGGTGCCGGCGAGGCCTTCGACTGGTACTACCGCGACGCGTCCGACCGGGCGGCGCAGATCCGCACGCCGATCGGCGACGGCGCCTACGCCAAGCCCTGGATCCATCGGGCGAAGGACCTCGTGGCGTGGTGGTCGAACCCCCATGTCGAGCGCGAGGGCGGCGTCGAGACCCGCGCCACCGCCTGGGTGCCGCGCGGAAAGCCGATCTGGCTCACCGAGATCGGCGTGCCGGCGGTGGACAAGGGCACCAACGGTCCCAACGTCTTCCCCGACCCGAAATCCTCGGAGGACGCGGCACCGCCGCACTCGCGCGGCACCCGCGACGACCTGATCCAGGCGCGCGGCCTCGCCGCGATCCTGGCGCGGTTCGATCCCGGCCTGCCCGGCTTCGAGGCCGACCACAATCCGGTCTCCCCGCTCTACGGCGGGACCATGGTGCCGGCGGATGCGATCTTCGTCTGGGCTTGGGACGCCCGTCCCTACCCGGCCTTTCCGGACTTCGACACCGTCTGGTCGGACGCGGGCAACTGGCCGGTCGGACACTGGATCACGGGCCGGATCGAGGGATTGGAACTCGACCGGCTCATCGCCGCGATCCTGTCCGATCTCGGGATCGGGGTGCCCGCCGCGATCACCGCCGACGCCTTCCTCGACGGCTACGTCATCGACCGCCCGATGTCGGCCCGCGCCGCCCTCGAACCCCTGGCGCAGCTCTACGGCCTCGACGTCTCGGCGCTGGCCGGAACTCTGAGCGTCCAGGGGCCGCGCCGCGAGGTCCCGCGCGTCATCGAGGCCGACGACCTCGCCCTGGTCCGGCCCGAGGACGCGCCGCTGACCCGCGTCCGGGCGGAGGAGGCGGAACTGCCCCGCTCGATCGAGATCGGCTTCACCGATGGGCAGAGCGCCGAGTATCGCCGGGCGGGCGCCGCCGCGATCCGCCCCACCGGCGCGCGCCGGCGCGAGACCCGGATGGAGGCCGCCATCGTCACGCGGCGCGACTGCGCCGAGGCCCTGGCGGAGGCGGCCCTCGACGCCGCCCTCGCGGCCCGCGACACGGCCCGGTTTCGCCTGAGCCCGCGCCGGATCGACCTCGCGCCGGGGGATCTCCTCGCCCTGCCGGGCGAGCGCCTGCCCCACCGCATTATGCGGATCGCCGACAGCCCGCAGGGGCGGGACCTGGAGACCCGCGGCGTGCCGCTCCACGGCCGGGCTCCGCGCCCCACCGACCGGGCGGAGGCGCGCCCGCGCCGGGCCCCGCCGACCCTCGCGGGTCCGCCCTTCGCCGTCGCCCTCGACCTGCCGGCCGATCGCGGCACGCCGACCCCGCTCCAGGTGCTGGCGGTCACCGCCGATCCCTGGCCCGGCGCGGTGGCGGTCTGGCGCGCGGAGGGCGAGGCGGCGCCGCTGAGCCCCACCGGCTTCGTCGACCATCCGGCCTGCCTCGGCGAGACCCTGACGGCGCTGCCGCCCGGCCCGCTCTGGCGCTTCGACCGGAACGCCCGGCTCGACGTGCGCCTGCGCCAGGCCGGGGCGCTCGGGGCGATCGACGAGCGCGCCGCCCTGGCCGGCGGCAACCTCTTCGCCCTGCGCGGGGCGGACGGGGCGATCGAGCTGTTCTCCGCCGCCGGAATCACGCTGATCGGGCCGGAGACCTTCCGCCTCACCCGGTTGCTGCGCGGCCTCGCCGGCGGCGAGGCCCAGGCCGAGCGGGCGGCACCGGCCGGCAGCCTGATCGTGCGCCTCGACGCGGCGGTGGTTCCCCTGGTCGAGCGCCTCGACGAGGCGGGCCGCGCCTTTCGCTACCGGGTCGGCCCGGCCGAGCGCGACCCGGCCGATCCGGCCTTCGTCGCGCTCACGGCCCGGGCCGGGCTCGAAGCCTTCCGCCCCTTGCGCCCCGTACACCTGCGGGCGCGGCGCGAACCGGAGGGCGTGCGCCTCACCTGGATACGCCGGGCGCGGCGCGACGGCGATTCCTGGGACCTCGCCGAGATCCCCCTGGAGGAGGCCGAATCCTACGTGGTCGAGGTGTTCTCCGCCGACGGCACCCGCCTGCGGGTCCTGACGGCGGAGGGCCCGAATCTGCTCTACGCGAAGGGCGACGAGACCGCCGATTTCGGCGGACCGCAGGAGCGCCTCGACTTCGGCGTCGCGCAGGTCGGCGCCCTCGCGGGCCGGGGTCCGGCGACCCGGACCCGCGTCCCGGTCCGAACGCCCTGAGCCGACGACGACCTCGCCGGCCCCCGTCTCATTTCCCCCGATCCTGCCCGGAGCCGGTCGATGTCCGAGACCACACCCAACCTCGCGCTGCCGCTGATCGCGGCCTCGCAGGCGCAGAAGCACGTCACCCACAACGAGGCGCTCGCCGACCTCGACACCCTGGTCCAGCTCGCCTGCCTCGACAAGGACCGCGCGAGCCCGCCCGCCGACCCGGCCGAGGGGGACCGCTACCTCGTGCTGAGCCCCAACCCGACCGGAGCCTGGACGGGCCTGTCCGGCCAGATCGCCCGCTATCAGGACGGGCACTGGCTCGGCTTCGCGCCGAGGCCCGGCTGGCTCGCCTGGCTCATCGACGAGGGCGAACTCTACGCCTATTCGGGCACGGGCTGGGTCGGATTCCGGACCACCTTCACCGCGCTCCAGAATCTCGTGCGCCTCGGGATCGGCACGGCGGCGGATGCCGCCAACCCCTTCGCCGCCAAGCTGAACAAGGCCCTCTGGACCGCCCTGACGACGCCCGAGGGCGGCACAGGCGACCTGCGCTACACCCTGAACAAGCAGGCGGCCGGCAACGTCCTGTCCCTGCTGTTCCAGAGCGGGTTCTCGGGCCGGGCGGAACTCGGCCTGACCGGCGACGACGACCTGACCCTGAAGGTCTCGCCCGACGGGGCCGCGTTCCGCGAGGCCCTGCGCGTCAACCGGAGCACGGGGGCATTGGCCGTGGCGGCGGGCAGCGCCGGGGCGCCCGCCCTCGCGGCGGGGGGCGACGCCGATACCGGCACGTTCTCGCCCGGCGCCGACCTCTGGGCCGTCGCCACCGGCGGCGCGGAGCGCCTGCGCGTGGATGCGGCCGGCAATCTCGGCCTCGGCACGATGGCGCCGCGCACGCGGCTCGATACCGGGCTCGGCACCCTGTCGGGGGCCGCGAGCGACTACGACAAGGCGCAGGCCCTGATGACGGGCGGCGGGACCGTGACCTGGGGCGGCCCGAGCGGGCGGCTGCGGTGGACGGCCCGCTTCCTCTGCATCCCGCTCGCGCGCACCACGTTCTCGGACGGGCATCTCGGCATCGGCCAGCCGGTCACCCCGATTCCGGCCGCCCAGGTCTGGGACGGATCGGCCCGTTCCGCCGACGCGACGGGGATCGTCCTCAACGGGCACGAGGCGCTCTGGGCCGTGCACGTGCCGGGCTCGAACAACGCCGATTATCAGTTCGTCATCACCTACTGGACCAAGGCCTTCAACGCGCCCAGCAACTGGCTCCTGATCGCGGTCGCCAACGGCGACGACGGGTCGGTGAAGCTCGGCACCGGGGCGATCATCGCCAGCGGCGGCACGCTGACGCCCGGCACCGGATCGTTCCGCACGGTCGCGACCAGCGGGCCGGCCTCCTTCGGGGGCACGGTCGCGCACGCCTCGGACAACGCCTTCAGCTTCGGCACCGCGACCCTGCGCGCCTCGGTGGTCTACGCGGCCACGGGCAGCATCAACACGTCGGATGCCCGCGAGAAGACGGCCGTGGAACCCCTGACGGATGCGCAGATCGCCGCCGCCACGGCGCTGGCGGGGGAGATCGGCACGTTCCGCTTCCTCGACGCCGTGGCGCGCAAGGGCGAGGGCGCGCGGTTCCATGTGGGCCTGACGGTGCAGCGCGCGGTCGCGGTCCTGGCCGCGCACGGCCTCGATCCGTTCGCCCTCGGCATCGTCTGCCGCGACGCGTGGGCGGCGACCGAACCCACGCCCGCGATCGAGGGGCGCGCCGCCGAGTACGGCGAGGACGGGATGGAGACGCGGCCCGCGATTCCCGCTCAACCCGCGACGCCGGGCTCACCGGCCGGGGACCGCTACGGCTTCCGCACCGACGAGCTGCTGCTGTTCCTCGCGCGCGGATTCGATGCCCGTCTGCGGGCCCTCGAAACGCGGGCGCCCTGAGCCCTCAGCGCAGGTATCCCGCCGCGCGCAGATCCGCCTCGACGGCCTCGCAGAAGGCGTGCAGCGGATTGTCGTTCTGCGGTTGCGGCGGGCGCAGCGGCACCATGGGCGCAAACGCCAGGGCCGGCGGAGACGACCCTTGAGCTTCGTCGTCGTCCGCAGCGGGACTTTCTTCCGAAACGTCTCGCCTCAGAGCAGCCGAGATGAGCTTTCGCAGCATATCCGCCTCCTGACCGCGCAACGGCGGAATGTTCGCTCAAATCCCGGCGACGATCAACGTTCCGAACACATGCAATAACCCGGAGACATGACATGGACATGAGCGCCATCGGCCGCGCCGTGCTGACCGCACGCGAGGGCCGCCGCCTGACCGCCTACCGGGACAGCGTCGGCATCTGGACCATCGGCATCGGACATACCTCGGCCGCCGGGCCACCCCTGGTCACGCCCGGACTCCGGCTCACGGAGGCCGCCTGCGACGACCTGTTCCGCCGGGACCTCGCCCGCTACGTGCGCGGCGTCGCGGCGGTCGCGCCCGACGACCTGCCGGACCACGCCTTCGACGCCCTGGTGTCGCTCTGCTTCAACATCGGCCTCTCCGCTTTCGAGCGCTCGACGGTGGCGCGCTGCCTGAAGGCGGGGGACCGTGCCGGGGCCGCCGAGGCGATCCTGCTTTGGAACCGTCCCACCGCGCTGATCCCGCGCCGGGAGGCCGAGTACGACCAGTTCCGGACGCCCTATTCCGAGGCCCTGCCGCGGGCGCGGCGTGGGGACGCGGCCGCGATCTCCGATCCCCGGCCCGCGCGGACGCCGCTCCCGGCACCGCGCCGGCCGGCGCCGCGCCCGCGTTCGCTGCCGCAGATCATGCCCTCCGCCCTGCCCCCTCGGCCGGTGGAGCCGGGGACGGGCGCGCGCCGGCCCGGCGCCTGGGCCCGCCTGTGGGCCGGCCTGCGCGGCCGCGCCTCACGAGACACATGACCCACCGCCGATCCCGATCGCGAATCGCTCAACCGTGGAGCCCACCATGATCCGTCCGTCTCGTCCTTTCGCGCGATCCGCCCTCGCGGGTGCCCTCGTCCTCTTCGGCCTGACCGGCGCTTGCGCGGCGCAGGCCGACGCGATCACCCTGCCCTGGGGCGACGCCGTCGCGGGCGTGGTCCAGGGCCTCGGCAGCGTGCTGGTGCCCCTGGCCGCGACAGCCGCGCTGACGGCGCTGGCACGCCTCACCGGCCCTTTGCGCGTGCTCGTCACCACCACGCTCGTCGAGCGCTTGGTGCGGAACGTCGGCGACTACGCCATCAACGCGGTGGCGGGGGCGGTGCGCGGCCAAACCCTGAGCGTCCCGGTGGGCTCGCGGGTGATCGCCAGCGCGGTGCAGCGGGCCCTCGATCAGGCGCCCGGCTGGCTCGTGCGCGCGGCGGGCGGGCGGGAGGGCGTCGGCGAGAAGGTGTTCCGCAGCCTTCCCCTCGAAGAGGCGGCGACGGAAGCCAACACCCTCGCGCCCGCGTTGCAGGCGACGCGAAACCAGCGGGCGCCCGCACGGCCCTGAGGGCAGGGCCTCGGGCGGCTGGGTCTCTCGCGGGGCGGAACCTCGAGAGGCCTCGGGATCTCGGAGGAGGGCGAACCTTGGAAAAGATCGCGCTGGAGGCCGCGCGTCTCCTCGTCTCCCAGGAAGGCGCCGGCTGGACCGTGGCCGTCCTCCTCGGGCTCGCGTGCTTCCACCTGCACCGGGAAACCACGCGCTTGCAGGAGGCCCGGCTCAGCGACACCGGAGCGACCGCGACGGCCCTGGAGCGGGCCTCGCAGACCAACGCCGCGGTCGCGGCGGCTCTGGAGAGCCGGACGCGGGTGCTCGAGGACCTGTCGCGGGTCGCGGCCGAGATCGCCTGCGGCGTCGAGCGCAGCGATGCGCGCGCCCGCGAGAAGTTCGACGACATCCTGCGCCGGCTCGCCGAGCCGCGCCCGCGCGCGTGAGGATTCCGCCGGGAGGACCCTGCCGAGAGGATTTCCGCTATGAACCGCATCCCCCTGTTCCCCGGCCGGGCGTCGCGGCACCGGAGCGCGGCCCTTCGCCTCCGCGCCGCCCGCCGGTGCTTCGACCGCTCGACCGTGGCCCTGCGCAAGGCCGCCCTCGATCACATCGACGACCAGGCCCTCATCGGCACGATGCTGGAGGCGACCCTGGCCCGCATCGCCGCGCAGGGGAGCGGCCCCGCGCCCCGATGAGGAACCGAATGGCCGAGGTTGCGCTTGGCTCCGCATTCAGGGCGCATTCACGGCCCGGCCCTTAGATCTTTCCGCCATGCGTATCCTTCTCGCCCTGTTGTTGATCGGACTGACCATCGCGGGATTCGCGACGGGTTCGATCGATACGTTCGCGGAGGAGACGCCCGCGACCGGCGCCGTCACGGCCCCGCTCGCCGCGATGCCGCGCGGCGAGACCTGCCTCAGCGCCGCGGACATGCGCGAGGCGGTGGCCGACAAGCGGGTGATCGCCCCCGTGGCGGCGATTCGCGCCGCGCGCCAGGTGATCCCGAGGGCGGAGATCCAGCGGGCGCGCCTGTGCCGGAACGACGAGACGCTGGTCTATCTCCTGACGGCCCTGCGCCGCGACGGCCAGTTCGTCCATGTCATGATCGACGCCACCACCGGGCAGGTCAGCGGGCCGTAAGACCGGCCGAGATTAAGTTCGGCCAAGCCTTGTTTCGCAGGGCGCGAGAGGCGGCTACCGTGCGGGATTACGTCGGGGACGCCGTTCCAGGCCATCATCACAGGAGTGCGGGACCGTGCGTTTGCTCGTCGTCGAGGATGACCGGGACATCAACCGGCAGGTGGTGAATGCGCTGGAGGAGGCCGGCTACGTGGCCGACAAGGCCTTCGATGGCGAGGAGGGCGGCTATCTCGGCGAGAACGAGCCCTACGACGCGATCATCCTCGACATGGGCCTGCCGAAGACCGACGGCGTCAGCGTGCTCCAGAAATGGCGCCGGGCCGGCATCAAGACGCCCGTCATCATCCTCACGGCGCGCGACCGCTGGTCGGACAAGGTCGACGGCTTCGATGCCGGCGCCGACGACTACGTCACCAAGCCCTTCCACATGGAGGAGCTGATGGCCCGCGTGCGCGCCCTGCTGCGCCGCGCCGCCGGCCACGCCACCAGCCAGATCGCCTGCGGGCCGGTGGTGCTCGACACCCGCTCCGGCCGCGTCTTCGTGGACGGCAACCCCGTGAAGCTGACGAGCCACGAGTACCGCCTGCTCTCCTACCTGATGCACCATACCGGCCGCGTGGTCTCGCGGGCCGAGCTCACCGAGCACCTCTACGACCAGGATTTCGACCGGGACTCGAACACCATCGAGGTCTTCGTCGGCCGCCTGCGCAAGAAGCTCGCGGTGGACCTGATCCAGACCGTGCGCGGCCTCGGCTACCTCGTCGACCCGAACCAGCCGGCCCCGCGCGTGTGAACGGGCGCAGGGCCTCGAAGCGCGTCGCGCATCCGTAAGTTGATTTCACCGAGCGGTCATTTTAGCTTCGAAATCAGGCATCGCGCATCGAATGGGATGCGCGGAAGTCGTAACCATGCATCCCCGGGCCATCTTGCTGCGGATGCCGCCCATTACGAGACCATTGCATGGACAAGGCCGTTGTCCAGGCCATGAAGGGCCTGGAGAAGTATGGGCCGGATGGCTTGGTTTTCTCTGTCGCGATGATCGGAACGTTCGGCGCGCTGGCAGCCGGCGCCCCTCCGATCTGGAGCGTGCTCGCGGGATGCGGTTTCTGCGTGATCTGGCTCGTTCGCAATTATGCTGTCGCCCACATCGAAGTCCGAAACCGAATGGCGGACCTGGAACTGACGGCGCGACGACGAGGCCTGCCGATCATCCGGAAAGCGAAACCCGTCGTTCCCCCGGATGCATGACACCAATTGTCAATCTCGGAGAGGTGACATACATCCAAAGCCATGGTGACCGGCATGCAGGGCGCATTCTTTGTCGTGATCGCGATCTTGGCGGTCAGCCTGCTGGCTGGGCGGGAGCTGGTTCACGCGACCACCCATGCACGTCGTAAAGGACAGGCGCTGGCCCGAGCGACAGATGATTTGAATCGTTGCTTCGACCTGACGGAGCGTGCCCTGAGCGATGATCGCGTCTCTCCGTATTTGAAGGCGGCGCTCATCAATCAGACCGCCGCGCTGACCGATTCAAAGATCGGCAAGGCGAGCATCGAAGCCTTCCTGAAGCTCGTGGCGCAGAACGACGGCGCGCCGGAAATGATCGAGAATCCTCTCGGTGAGGCGATCGATCACCTCGCATGTGTCGACCCGAAGCTCGCCGCCGAATGCCGTTCCGCTTTTGGTGAAGGCCTGGTCGCGCTCCTCTTGATGCATGCGGACGCCTTCACAGTCGAAGACGCGGCCCTCGAAGCCGTCCGCAGTCCCTATGGTGTTCCCGCCGGCATCGCTCGGATGTTCGGTGGCTCTGGACTGGCGCCCGTTTAAGGCCGGATCGATTAGTCCATCGAGCGCCGCGCGTCCGGGCGATCCTTCATGGTGCATGGACCCGACAGGCAGATGATTCCCTTCCGGGCCTGGCTTCCCATGCGACGGCGCTCCATCGCGGTGCGTCTGGCCACCTCCGCGCTGCTGGCGAGTTCCGCGATCCTGCTCATCGCCGCCTGGATCCTCACGACCCTGTACCGCGAGAACACCGAGCGCGCCTTCGACAGCCGGCTCCTCGTCTACGCCAACAACCTCGCCACGGACCTCGTCTCGCCCAACGATCCCGAGAGCCGCTCCTTCACCCTGAGCGATCCGCGCTTCGACCTGCCGCTGTCGGGCTGGTACTGGCAGATCGGCCGGCCGGACGCGAAGCCCCGCGACCTGCGCACCTCGCGCTCGCTGGTGGGCGTGCCCCTGAAGGCGGCCGGCACCCCCGACAACAAGGCCGGCATCGGGCAGATCCGCCAGGGCTACGGCCGGGCGCAGGACGAGCGCCGCCTGCGCATCATCGAGCGCGACGTCGATCTCGGCGAGGAGGGCCGCTACACCGTGCGGGTGGCCGGCCCCGCCGACGAGATCGAGAACGACGTCGACCGGTTCCGGTTCTCGCTGATGGTGACCTTCGGCCTCCTCGGCCTGTCGCTGGCCCTCACCACCCTGCTGCAGATCCGCTTCGGCCTTGCGCCGCTGGCCAAGCTCCGCACCGCCCTCGGCGCCATCCGGCGCGGCGAATCGGACCGGATTACGGGCGAGTATCCGCGCGACATCGCCCCCCTCGCCGGGGAGGTGAACCTGCTCATCGAGACCAACCGCGAGATCCTGGAGCGGGCGCGCACCCAGGTCGGCAACCTCGCGCATGCCTTGAAGACGCCGCTCTCGATCATCGTCAACGAGGTCGGCGCCGCCGACGCCCCCGGGGACCTTTCCGCCAAGATCCGCGAGCAGGCGGCCGTGATGCGCGACCAGGTGAACTACCATCTCGACCGGGCCCGCGCAGCGGCGCTGGCCGGAACGCTCGGCACCTCGACGGAGGTCGAGCCGGCGCTCGCCGGGCTGGTGCGCACCTTCGGCAAGATCTACCGCGACAAGGACATCGCCTACGAGGTCCACGTGCCGGCGGGCCTGCGCTTCCGGGGGGAACGCCAGGATTTCGAGGAGATGATCGGCAACCTCGTCGACAACGCCTCGAAATGGGCTCACGGCCGGGTCGCGATCCGGGCCGAGGCGGTGGGCAAGGACGACTATCCACACCTTCTGGTGGCGATCGAGGATGACGGGCCCGGCCTCGCGCCGGAGGACCGGGCGGCGGTGCTCGGACGCGGGCGGCGCCTCGACGAGACCAAGCCGGGCTCGGGCCTCGGCCTCTCGATCGTGGCGGACCTCGCCGCCCTCTATCGCGGGCGCTTCCGCCTGGAGGCGGCGGCGCTCGGCGGCTTGCGGGCGGTGATCGAGGTGCCGGGCGATGCGCCGGCGGGCGTCGCGCCGCATTGAGGCCGCCGGTACGGGCCGTTTGCTCCCGGAAGTGTATCGGTTAAGGTTGTGTCCCTCTCCGATTTGGCTGCGCGTGACACCGTGTCACCCGAGGCCCGCATCGTGTCGGCGTGAGCCCGCGTCTACATGCAAGCGGGGCAGCATCTGGGGCATGATGACGGCACTCTGGTTCATACTGGCGTTCATGACCGGCGCGGCGGTGATCGCCCTGCTCTGGCCGATGTCGCGCCGGGCGAATCCCGCGGCAGGCCCAGAGGCCGGCGGCCTCACCACCGAGACCGGCTTCTACGAGGACCAGTTGCGCGAGATCGAGCGCGACGAGGCGCGCGGCCTCATCGCCGCCCCCGAGGCGGAGGCCGCCCGCACCGAGGCGGCGCGCCGGCTCCTGCGCGCCCACCGGGCCGGAGTGCCCGCGGTGCCCGGCATCGCCGAGCCGGCCCTGCGCCAGCGCCGGGCGGCCTCCGCCTTCGCGCTCTCGACCATCCCCCTCGTCGCCCTCATCGCCTACGGCCTCTACGGCTCGCCGCACATGCCGGCCCAGAGCGCGGCCGAGCGCCAGGCGGTGCAGAGCGGAGACCAGGATCTCCTCAAGGCCATCGGACAGATCGAGGCGCGCCTCGCCGCCGATCCGAAGGACGGACGCGGCTGGTCGGTGCTCGCCCCCGTCTACATGCGGATGGGCCGGTTCGACGACGCGGCCCACGCCTACGAGGCCGCCACCCGCATCCTCGGCGAGACGCCGCAGCGCCTCTCCGACTGGGGCGAGGCCCTGGTCGCTGGCGCCAACGGAGCGATTCCCCCCCAGGCCAAGGCGATCTTCCAGCGCGCGGTCGACCTCGACGGGCAGGCAGCCAAGCCGCAATTCTACCTGGCGCGGGCGGCCGAACTCGAGGGCGACGTTCCCGAAGCGATCCGGCGCCTCCAGGCCATGGCCGACGCGGCGCCGGCCGACGCCCCCTGGCTTTCCCTGGTGAAGGAGAACCTGACGCGCCTGAAGGGCGAGGCCCCGGGTCAGGTGCAGGCGCCCAAGGCGGGACGCGCGGCCGCCCTTCAGGCCCTGCCGCCGGCGAGCCGAGACGGTGCCATCCGGGCGATGGTCGACAGCCTCGACAGGCGCCTCGCCGACCGGGGCGGCACCCTGGAGGACTGGCTGCGCCTCGTGCGTTCCTACGGCGTGCTCAAGGAGCGCGACAAGGCGAATGCCGCCCTGGAACGGGCGCGC
>NZ_JAKSXY010000042.1 GCF_022829445.1 Methylobacterium sp. J-068
CTACACCCGGGAGTGCCGTGGGCACGTCGACCGCGTGCTCTACGACAGCAGCACGCATCGCAAGTTCCTGGCGGACGTGGACTACGAGCGCCCGCCCCGCGGCCTGGGCGAGTTCGTCGTCACCTTCGTCGAGGACGTGCCAAGCTACTTCGACCCCGGCGAGGCCTCATACCGAGGCATCCCCGTCTACGCCTGCAATCTCGTGCACCAGTACCTCTGGCCCCTCTCGCGCGACGAGACGGTGATTCGGTTCAGGGTCGAAGGGGCGCCGTTCTAAAAAGTCCCGCCTCCCAAGGCGGGCTCCTGCAACTCAGAGCCGCGGATCGCCAAGCGTGACATATAAATCATAGCCACAAATCATCCGCTGGTGGCAACGTGCGGTATCGACCCAGAATTCGAGACAAGCTTCAGGAATTGGTGTCTTGGCCAGAACATTCACCTACACCTTTTCAACACCAGCAAATAGTAGCTTTACGGTAACAACCGGAGACAATGCCGGATCGTACACAATTGATGGCACAGCCTATAGTGGCTATGCGATTACGGGAATCACCGGCACTTTCAATGGGCAGCAGATTACCGAGTTGCTGGGGCCTGGCGGCACCTTGCAGCAGGACACGGATAGCAACGGGCGTGGTGCTGCTGGACCATATGATAACATCGTATTTATAAATAACACCCAGGGCAGTGGCGGCAGCTCATACGGAATAGACCAATACGGTATTGGGTTTCGAACTGCGACAACAGATTATGCGGTTTTCTATTCAAATAGTTCATTCGGTTATCAATCGAACGGAAACTTTAATAACACTTCCACTTTGAGAAGCTCAAATGCGCCGTGTTACGTGACGGGAACCTGCATACGTACCTTCCGCGAAGGCAACGAGATTGATGTCCCAGTTGAGGTATTAGCGGTTGGTGATCTCGCCGTGACAGCTTCTGGGGCGCACCGTCCAGTCCGCTGGATTGGCCATCGTAGATTGGACTGCACCCGCCAAGCTGTGCCCAGCAGCGTTATGCCTGTGCGCGTCGCCGCGCATGCCTTCGGTGAGAACCGCCCGGCCCGCGACCTCCTGGTCTCGCCCGCCCACGCGATCTGCGTCGACCTGATGGGCGAGGTGCTCATCCCCGCCATCCGCCTCGTCAACGGCACCACCATCGCCCAGGTCCCGGTCGAGCACGTCACCTACTGGCACGTCGAACTCGACAGCCACGACATTCTCCTTGCCGAGAACCTGCCCGCAGAGAGCTACCTCGAGTGCGGCAACCGCCGCTTCTTCGCCAATGCCGGCGTCACCGACCTCGCGGCGCTGCCTGATGCTCGACCGGAAGGCCCGCTGCCGTTCTGCCGACCTTTCCACGAGGACGGCGCAATTGTGGACTTTGCGCGCGCTCGGCTAGGGCCTGTCGTCGCCTGGACGGATTGGCTGGGCTTGCGTTTTCGTTTCTCTGAGGCAGGAGGGACGATGCTGAGCGACGCGCAATGGTCTGAACTGGAGCCCTTGGTCGAGGCCTGCCGGC
>NZ_JAKSXY010000048.1 GCF_022829445.1 Methylobacterium sp. J-068
GGTACCTATGATATCAGCTCGGAATGAGCAATTTTTGCAATTTTGATAAATCGAGGCTTGATTTCTGCATGTTTGCCGTGAATGCGGTAGCGTCCGAAGCTCGGAGGGTCATGAAGTGCAAGACTTGGTTGAAAACGAGGATACAACCGAAACCGGGGGCGGCGATTACATAACCCTGACAACCGATATCGTATCGGCTTTTGTGTCCAACACTTCCATACCTGCGAGTGAACTCGCTAATCTCCTTGTCTCTGTGCACACGGCGATCAGCGGCCTTGCCATTGGTAGATCTTCCGGTCTCTCCAAGGATGCTATCGCGAAACCAACCCCGGCTCAGATTAAGAAGTCGATTACGCCCGACGCGTTGATCAGCTTTGAGGACGGCAAGTCCTACAAGACGCTGCGTCGCCACCTTACACTCCGTGGGCTTTCTCCTGAGGCGTACCGCGCTAAGCATGGACTCCCGGCTGACTACCCGATGACGTCGGCCAGCTACTCGGCCCAGCGTTCCGAACTCGCTCGTAGTTTAGGATTGGGGCAGCAGCGGAAAAGCTACGCCAAAGCTGCTGATGCGGACGAGACAGTCTCGAAGGCGCCGGCCGGACCGAAGAAGGCTGGTCGCCCGCGCAAGGCTTCCGCAGCCTGATATCGCTTAAGGGTTCACCCCATATCGAAACGAGTGAGCCCGCTCGGCGCGACACCGAGCGGGCGCGATCAGCGCTACATTCCTGACGAGGGAGAACCTGGAAGACCCATGCTGATCGTACTCTCGCTTTCAGAGTGAGGCTGTGCACGTATCAGGTCCTCGACGGCAGGCCCCCCGCCGATGGCCCACCTGTCGTGTCAAGCTTCGCGCGGCATCCGACGCCGTAGACGTTGGATGTCCGGCTTCCGGGCTCGCGCTGGAAGCGGCAGGATTGCGTGAGCGCCAGGTAGACGTCCAGCACCGAGGCGTGAGCCCCGAAGCGCTGGCGAAGTCGATCGACCCGGTACGTCCCGCGCCGCTCGCAGTCGCCCATCCGAATTGACTTACGGACCGCGTCATGGCGCCGACCCGCCTACGAACCACCCATGCTATCTGCCGCCGCCCTCTTGATTGCGAGCAGCCACAGATTTTGAACGTCGTTCAAAGGAGATCCTGTAAGCGCGCGTCCGAGCCGCCAGCAGCGGGTCGTCAGACGATGTTATCCCAGATACGAGATTGAGGGGGGTGAAGAACAGAGGCTGGTCTGTCGCCTCAGGTCCGGATGTGAGCGTCCGAAGAGTGATGGTCCCAACCTCCACAATTGCACGGTTCTCTGCCCATGCCACCGACCCATCATGGATGGGATCACCGGGCGCGGGAAGTTGAAGCAGCAGCCGGAACTCAGCAGGAGAAATCTTCAGTTGTTCTGCCAGGTCCTGAGAGAGGAAGTCTGGTGCGCGCTTGGCAGCGTCAGAAGCAGAAAGGTGCACCTGTCCGGCCACGGGCTCGATGCGATAGCGTCCGTACTGCTCAACCCCAGCAGCATTGATGAACCGAAAAGCGTCCACGCCGTAGAACGCTTCCGTCGCGAAGCTGGCAGGCGTGGGCTTGGGCGCGTCGACGAAGTTCTTAGCAGCTGGATGGGTCTCCAAGAAAGCGGCAAGAACCTGAGGGTCCTTGGCTCCAACTGCCTTGAGGAAGCCCAGGAAATCTTCGGGCGTTCCGGCTGGAAAGCCGTTGTAGGAATGCGCCACGATGTCGGTATCTTCACCGTCGGGTAGGATAAATTTGATCGCCATGCCGCGTGGACTGCCGCTCGGGTCACCATCGGCGCGAGCTGGGAGGCTGGAGAAGTTCGAGAACCTGACCACGACCGGGACTGCTGTGCCCTGGAAGTGAACAGCATGACTCACGGACTTGGCGCTCGCTCCCGCGGTGAAGGTACCCTCGCAGAGAACACCCTGGCCATGGACCGCTCTCATGCTCGCATGGGGGCCTGCAAAAATGGCGTCGAAAGCCGCAACGATGCCTTTGGCAATCTCCGTCTGGTTCGTCTTGGATGATGCTTGCTCCTCAGCCGCAAACAGCGTGGTCGACGACATAAGAAAGGCGACACTGGCACTGAGCCAACGAGTCCGGGAATATTGCTGCGAGAACGAGAGGCACTGCTTCTGCACGATCTGGACTTTCAAGGGGCATTTAGACATTTGAGTTATTGGACGTCGGTGCAGATCAGGAACGGCTCAGGCAGCTCGTACCGTGGCCAGAAAGCGGGTGACCTCCGCGTTGAGGCTTTCAGACTGGCGTGACAGTTCCCCAGCCGCACCCAGAACCTGACTGGCAGCGGCTCCCGTGTCCTCAGCAGCACGGGCCACGCCCGTGATGTTGCTCGTCACCTCGCTCGTACCCATCGCCGCTTGAGAGACGTTGCGTACGATCTCCTGGGTTGCCGCACCCTGCTCCTCGACAGCCGCAGCAATGGACGTCGCGACGCTGCTGATCTCCTGGATGCGAGACGCGATCCCACCTATGGCTTGAACCGCTTGGCCTGTCGCTCCTTGGATCTGGGTAATCTGTTGACTGATCTCTGTGGTCGCCTTCGCGGTCTGATTGGCGAGTTCCTTGACCTCGGCCGCGACCACCGCGAAGCCGCGTCCCGCCTCACCGGCGCGGGCCGCCTCGATGGTGGCGTTGAGCGCCAGCAGGTTGGTCTGACCCGCGATGGTCGCGATCATCGTCACCACATCACCGATCTTCGCAACTGCTCGGCTCAGCTCCTGTACCAACGCGGCGGTTTGATCGGCCTCAGCCACGGCACTGTGCGCGAGTGAAGCAGAGCCATCCACCTGGCGACCGATCTCCTGCACCGACGAACCGAGCTCCTCGGCTGCGGCCGCAACCGTGTTCACGTTGGAGGCGGCTTCTTCTGCGGCGGCCGCAACGGTGGTGGACTGGCTTGCGGTCTCGGTGGCCGTGGCCGTCATGGTCTGGGCCGTGGCCTGCAGCTCGGTCGCCGAGGATGAGACCATGCCGATGATGCCGCCGACTGCATCCTCGAAGCGGCTTGCCAATTCAAGCATTCCTGCCTTGCGCTGCTCCTCGGCCGAGGCCCGGGCCAGGGCCGTCTCGTCCTCCAGAGCACGGGTGCGGATGAGGTTGTCCTTGAAGACTTGGACGGCGGCTGCCATCGCACCGATTTCGTCCCGCCGCGCGCGGTAGGGGACCTCGGACTGCGTCTCACCGGCTGCCAGGAGCCGCATCGCTGCCGTCATCCGGGTGATCGGGCGTGAGATGCGCAGTGCGCCGAACATCATCGCACCAAGTGCGGCCACCACCGCAAAACCCACGGCGATATAGGATGCCAGGGTGGCGGCATCGGCGTCACCGACGGTTGCATCCACGTCGCGCTGAGCGCCCTGTTCGTTGAGGGTGACATCTTGAGCCAGCGCCTCGCTCAGGTCCGTGTAGAGCTTCAGGGTGTCGGGATGGGCAAGCTCAGCAAGAGCCTCTGTCTGCCGCCCCGTTTCGATCAAACCGAGCATGTGCCGGCTGGTCTGCTGGTAAGCATCCCACAGGCTGGCGAAGCGCTCGTAGATTCCCCGCTCCTCGGGCGAGGAGATCATCGGCTCGTAGCGCTTGCGAGCCTGCGCCATGCTATCCAGCGCCCCCTCGTACTGCTGTCGGTTCGCGGCGAACTTCTGCGCATCGGTCGAAGCGGTCACGAGCCGGTACTGCTTGATACGAACCTCGGCCGCCCTGGCACGGATCTGGTTGACGACGATCACCGAGGGCAGCCAGTTCTTGGCGACTTCGGTGATGCCGTGCCGGATCCCGCCGAGCTTCCATACGGTAAGACCGCCCTGTCCGCCCGCTACGAGGGCCAGCAGGCAGAACAAAACCGTCAGCGTCGCTTTGAGGGAAAGGGTGAGACGAGGTGAGGCGGTACCAGAAGCGGACATGAGGCGGGTCCCAGGTCGAGCAGGACCAGGTCCTTGCGCAGGTCAGAGACGGATGTCTCACTGCGTAGAGGATGCGTCCATGCTGAAGCACAGATGGGGGAGAACCGTCGGCGTGGGACCGCTTTGCACGGCTTCTGATTGCCTTCGATTGCAGTACCTTCAGGGGTAATGGTTAATTCGCTGCTAATCTGAGGCTTTATGAGATCAAATTGGATATAACATTTGATAAATTTTAGTAAGTATCCCTAAAAATCATATCTTATGATTGTTTTTGTTGGTGCTGAAGATATCCAAGGCTCGGAGCGCATCCGTTAACAGCTCATTACTAACATTGGCGGGGACGTAACGTCCCGCCTTTCCCGCCGCAGGACGGCCCAGGCGACGCACGACTTCACGCTCAAAGGCGATGAAGTGCTCAGCTGTACCGTCCATGCCCAGAAGCGGTCGGCAGTCGATCTCAACCCGGTACCGAGTGCCATCGGGCCGATAGTTTGAGAGGAAGCCGTGGAAGGGCTGGCTTGCTGCCAGGGCCTGATGGAATGCGTCTAGCGTCGCACGACGTGTTTCGCGTCCCTGCATGAAGCGCGGGGTGAGCCCGATCACCGTTTTATGATCGCGTCCCGTCAGCTTACCGAATGCTGGGTTGGCATAGAGGATGGTGGGACCCGGTGGTTCAAGGGTTTGGTCCGTGATGACCACCGCGACAGGAAGGTCGTGCGCGAAAGCTCGTATAAA
The DNA here is from genome assembly GCF_022829445.1 of Methylobacterium sp. J-068. Lineage (GTDB taxonomy): Bacteria > Pseudomonadota > Alphaproteobacteria > Rhizobiales > Beijerinckiaceae > Methylobacterium. The sequence continues at coordinate 4,660 of NZ_JAKSXY010000048.1, forward strand.
CTCGATAATCGTCATCCAAAATGCATGTCTATCTATGCGTCGCGTATCCGCTCACAAACTGTTTCCAGGGCAACCCAACAACCAGATGTGTGTTCCAGAAGCGCCTGTCTCAAGACCGCAGGCAAAACCGCTGAGTACAATATGTAAGAAAAACGGTCGGATTTCCGACGGCGTAATAGATAGGATGAATGTCTTGTTTGGGTGGTTTTGCGATTTGCTGCTTACGAATGGCGAAACCGTCGAGGTGGACGTTCGCTCTGGTAAGTGAAAGCCGATCACCGTCAGAACGCAGCTATTTTCCTCATTTTAGAAAGAAAGCGACCGCATCATTTACGGCTTCGGGCAGAATGCTCATATGGGTTCGCTCAGGGATCAACCGGAACTGGCTAGTTAACCCAGAAATTCGAGCGAGCCGGTCCGCCATCTCCCGCGATAGCTCGACCGTTCGCGTCGATTTCAGGCGGCTCAAGCGAGCCTCACGATCTGAGGCATCGCGTTGAAACGGTGCCAAGTCCTCCTCGTAGGCCCCCGCCACAATAAGCACGTTGGCGTGAACGGGCGGCCCATTTTCGAGAACGACAATACTCTTCAGCAGCACGAGGTCCTCCCAGTAAACGGACGGACTGGCCGCGATCCAATGCGAGAAGGCTGTCGGCGCGTTGGCAAGAGCATAGAGGACAAAGAGCCCGCCGAAGGAATGGCCGAAGAGCGCTTGCCGAGCCGGGTCGACTTGGATGCGCCTCTCGATCGCGGGTCGGAGCTCGGTCACGACGAAACGAAGGAAATCCTTGGCGCCGCCCGTCCGGAGGGTGGGCCCGCCAGGTTTGTACGGCGGGTAGGACTGGCCCGGCGGCGGCGTGTAATCCCAGGAGCGGCGAAGGCCGTCATAGGCTTCATCTCCGGGGTAGCCAATCCCAACGATGGCGAACCGTGACCCGATCCCTGTCGCATTCGGATAAGGCGCTTGCACGCGTTCGATATCAATTACGGTGGCCGTTACCGCGTTGCCGTCAAGCAAGTACAGAACAGGCCAGCCGCTGGCCGGTGCATCGCCAGGCGGGACGTAGAGTGTGATCCGCCATGGCGTCCGTTCTCTGTTGCCACCGTAATCGAAGCTGATCGCCCCAGCGAGCCGTGCGGGCTCATCCGTATCAGTCTCGGCCGCGACGGAGTGGTTCGCCAGTATCAAACCAGATGTCGACAAGAGACCAGCGAACGTACGCCGCGAGATGCCTGCCCTCACTCGACGCACCTATTGGAAGCGTTCATCGTCATCGAAGAGTGTCCGGCAACTATCAGGAAGGGATCTTCGTTTACCACCGGTAGATCAAGCTGCCGATAACAGTGGCCGGCTCGTTGCGGTTGCAGAAGCCGAACGAGCACGTCTGATAGCGCCGGTCGAAGATATTGTAGGCATTCACCTGCGCGCGGAAACCTTTGTAGCGGGGATCGAGCGCCGCGAAGTCGTAGGCAACGAGCGCGTCGTACAGTGTCACAGCGGTGTTACGCGCGGTGTTTAGGTCGTCTGCGAAGCTCGTTCCGATGTAGCGGATGCCGCCGCCGAGCTGGAGACCGCGTAGGGCCGAGGAGGGCGGAAAGGCGTAGGTCATGAACGAGGCGTAGGTGTCCCCTGGGATGCCCGAGACACGGTTGCCGTCAGCGGAGACGGCATTGAAGTTCGCGTCGAAGGCGGTCTGGCGCAGGAACCGAATGTCGACATGCGTGTAAGCGATCGTCAGATTGGTACCGGGCGCGATGTTAGCCGTAGCCTCGGCCTCGAAACCAGTGGAGCGCACGGCCCCAGTGGCTGAAGAGAACGCGATGGCGTTCGGATCGGTGCGCAGGATGCTCGACTGGACGATGTCGAAACCGGCGAACGCCGCTTGGATGTTGGTGCCGGGGATCAGGTACTTCACACCTGCCTCGATCTGGTCGCCGGTGGCCGGCTTGAAGGCTTGGCCGTTCCGGTCGAGGCCGACCTGCGGCGTGAAGGTGGTGGCGTAGCTGGCATAGGGCACGAGCCCGGGCGCCAGGACGTAGCCCAGACCGACGCGACCGGTAAAAGCGTTGTTATCCTGGCGCGAGACGGCCGCGTCGGGGGTGGCGCGGTTGTCCTGGAAAACTTGATCAAAGCGCCCGTTCACCGTCAGGATGAAATTCCCGAACTTGGCCTGATCCTGCAGGTAGACGCCGATCTGGTCTTGGGTCTGACGCGCGGCGGCCCCAAGGGTCGGCGTTGCGATAAATTGCTGGCCATAGTTGCGGGTGATCAGGTTCAGATCCGGAACCGCGACGCTGTCGCCAAAGTAGCTCCCGAAGCGGCTGGTCAGACTGTAGCGTGCGTAGTCGATGCCTCCGACCAAGGTGTGCGCGACGGGACCGGTGGCGAAGTGTGCTTCGAGCTGGTTGTCCAGCGTCTGCTGCACGATGCCGGAGCGGATGTAGCCGTTGTCCCGGGTGCCGATCGTCCGCTCCGCGTTGATGGAGGTGATGTCAACGTACTTGCCCGTAAGGAATAGGCCGTAGTTGCGGAAGTTCTGACGGAAGATCAGGTCCGGGGTGAACTTGTGCTCGAAGGCGTAGCCGACCCGGTACTGGGTCTGGTCGAGACCGGCGAAGCGTGGATCGCCCATGTAGAAGTTTGTCGCCCGGAAGCCCGGGTCGTTGTAGAAAAAGGTGGTCGCTGGTACGCTCCGGACTTGGAACTCGCTGAGGAACGTGAACGTGGTGTCGGCCGAAGGCTTCCAGGTGAAGGCCGGGGCGATGTTGAGCATGTCGTCGTTGGTACCGAGCCCGATGAAGCTGCCAGCCTCACGCCGCACGCCGGTGAGGCGGTAGGCCATCGTGCCGCCCGACCCTTCGATCGGCCCCCCGACATCGAAGTTGCCTTGGAAGCGGTCGAAGCTACCGGCCTGGAACTGCACCTCACCGAAGGGGGTGAAGACGGGGCGTTTCGAGGTCACATCGAGGATGCCGCCGGGCGAGCCCAGGCCGTAGAGGCCCGAGGCTGGTCCGCGCAGGATCGTCACCGCCTCCAGGCCATAGGGCTCGGTCTTCGGATAGGCGAAGCCGCTACCAATGATACGCAGCCCGTCGCGGTAGAGGCCCTGGTTGGTGAGCACGTCGAAGCCGCGGATGAAGATCTGGTCGAAGCGCGGGTCGTAGCCGGAGCGCGCTGAGATCGCACCCGGAACGTAGGCTACCGCCTCGGCGAAGGTCTGAACGTTGCGATCGTTCAGTTCCTCGCGAGTAACGACGGAGACTGATTGAGGGGTTTCGATCAGCGGAGTGTTGGTCTTCGTCGCAGCCGTTGCGATTCGTGCCGTGTAGCCGGTGATGCCTGAAGGGCCGCCCCCGCCGCCGCTGGTTGCGGCTGTCCCACCGTCGCCGCCGCTGAGATTGGCGCCGCTACCGCCGAGCGCGGGGCTAGGCGCTGTCCCCTCGACGGAGAGTTGTTCGAGCTGGACGCTCTGCTGAGCAGTCGCATTTCCGGCGAGAGCGGTGGTCGAGAGAAGGAGGACAATTATGGAGGAGCGGTTGGTCATGACGCATGCCGATCAACGCCTTCAACGGCGCAACGTCAGTTCCATCGTCGTTCTTGGATCGTGCGACAAGGCGAAAACGTGTTGTAAAACACACACTTAGAAGTCTTCAAATCTGAATTCGTTCTAATCTAATAGGCGAATGTGCGATAAGGTCGCAAAAGTGTCGCACCCCCCTGTCAGGTGGGCTCTTGCGCTGGACTAAGCGTCCTCTTCCATACGGCCTCCTGCTAGATGCAAGCGGCAAGTTTAGGTCGGAAGCGGCCAATGTGTTTTGTCGGAAAAACGATCGCTTTGCCTACACGACCGGCGCCTTCGCTTCCGGCGAACGAATGGCAGCGGCCGATCGCGCTGCCGCCATTTTTCGATCATCTCAAGCCACGGTTGCGTTGGCGACAAACCATCGAAAGTGACGAGCGCACCGTACAGTCATACATATGTTGGATTTCAAATTTTATGCCTTCTAACCGCAAGAAATTCCACAGATTATTTTAGATTACTGTGCAAAGTATACGTAGTCCGTATGCATTTAATGAGCGAACGAGCTTTCGGCGCCTTGAGCGTTGCAGAATTATCTCATCTCGTAATTCTAGCAGGACGATGCGGTCTTCGCACTTCGGTCATCAGCATCTTTCGGTTAACAAAATTTCTGATTGCACGGTCGTTTCGACCTACGCCGCCTATTAGGACATAGCGATGACGACCACGCGCGCTTCGACGGCGGCCGACGGGACACAAGGCAACACCGCCAGCACGACCACTTCATCGGCGTCGCAGATCTCGGCCGACGGCCGCTACGTCGTCTTCTCGAGTAACGCCACCAATCTCGTGACTGGCGACGCGAACGCGACCAGCGACATCTTCGTCAAGGACCTGCTCACTGGCGCGGTTACTCTCGTTTCTGTCGCGAGCGACGGCACACAAGGGAATGCCAGCAGTACCAACGCTTCGATCTCGGCCGACGGCACGCGCGTCGCCTTCACGAGTTCCGCCACCAACCTCGTGGCCGGTGATACGAATGGCCAGCAGGATATCTTCGTCCGAGACCTGACCACCAACACCACCACCCGCGTCTCCGTGGCGAGCGACGGATCGCAGGCCACCGGCGGCGCCAGCCTCAGTGCCGCGATCTCGGCCGACGGCACACATGTCGCCTTCACGAGCGCCGCCACCAACCTCGTGGCCGGTGACACGAACGGCCAGCAGGATATCTTCGTCCGAGACCTAACTGCCAACACCACCACCCGCGTCAACGTTGCGAGCGACGGATCGCAGGCCACCGGCGGCGCCAGCGTCAGTGCCGCGATCTCGGCCGACGGCACACATGTCGCCTTCACGAGCGCAGCCACTAACCTCGTGGCCGGCGACACGAACAACCAGCAGGACATCTTCGTCCGAGACTTGACACCCGGCACCACCACCCGCGTCGCCGTGGCGAGCGCCGGATCGAAGGCCACCGGCGGCGCCAGCAGCAGCCCCTCAATTTCGGGCAATGGCGCGCGAGTTGCCTTCACGAGCAATGCCACCAACCTCGTGGCCCCCGACACGAACGGGAACCCTGACGTCTTCGTGGCCGATGCCGTCTGCTACGCCGCCGGCACCGCGATCCGGATCACGCGCGACGGGACCGCGCGCGAC
>NZ_JAKSXY010000051.1 GCF_022829445.1 Methylobacterium sp. J-068
AACGCGGGCCAAGCTGGCGAAGGCGCTCCAGGCCAACGGCTGGGCGCCTGCAAGCCAGGCTAAACCGCGCTGATGCTGTCGCAGCCGAAGGTCGAGTGCCCCATGACGAGCGATGACAGCGGCGCGCAGGATCGGCGCGAAACAACGGCAGCCAAGCATCTGGAGAGAGACCGCCAATACGGTGAGGCGCGGGCCGCTCATGACGCGGCACAACAAGCGCTAGAGGAGAAGCCTGCCCGCCTCAAGGCGCTGCGTCTCGCGAAGAAAAAGGCCGCGTTCAAATCCTGAGTGGTAAAACTTGGCCCGAAACGCTTTCTCGTGCGTTCTTACCGCGCTTCACCCATGTGGCAGCAGAGTTCTGCGGCGTGATGGCAGCACGAGAGGAAGTTGTTATGCACAAATCACTTATCGTCACCGTTGCGTTCACGGCCCTGGGAACGATCGCTTATAGTGCTCCTGCTTCAGCTGTAGTCCTTGGCCCCAGCCTGGCTTTAACGACATCTGTCAATACAATCACCGAGGTGCGCATGATGCGTCGGAAGATGTCTTCCCACCGTATGCACCGTCGGACGAGCGGTCGTCAGGCCCAACATCGTCGGATGTGGGGGAACTAGCCATAAGTTTCCACCCCGCCGGCTCGGTCTACGCGTAAGCCGTCGGGGTGTGGGTTGCTTACAGACATACAGGGTTTCGCTCGTCCAGCGAACGAGATAGCGGTACGCTTGATGGGTACAGGCGGCCTTCGACGCAGCAGAGTACGTCGAAGCATCGGGACACTGATACGCTTTAGCCTCGATCCGTTTGGGAATTCACGATGGGCATTTTTCAGGATCTCGTCGAACGTGTCACCGCATACCTTGGCGACAAGACGTTGATGCATGCCGCTGTCTCTGCTGCCTCCAACGTTATCGTAGCTGATAGCGAGGTTGATGAGGGCGAGGTTGAGACCGCCCTATTGGCTATGAGCGCCAATGCCATCATAGACAAAGGCTACGACACGCTGATGCTCGAAACCGAACTGTTTGACGGCATTGGACGAGTCTGGACACGTGTCGGCCGTGCAGATAACCTGAGCCGTGTGGCTGCTATTGCTGAAAGGTCGATTGAGCAACGTAACGGCGTTTTCCTGATTGCTGCGGATGCGGCCGATCACGAGGGGATCAGCGAAGTCGAACACCGTGCGCTCAATGAGATCGCTGCTGCTCTCGTAGTCGACAAAGAGACTCTTCTCCGCCTAGCTCACGTCAAACCTTCCATCGCGCCCTAACGGGGTTCCGCCAAGCGCCCTGCCCCAATCGACTCCCTCGGGTTGAGGTGAGGTTCTATCGATAAATGGGATGAGCAAAATTACGCCGGAACGAGCTTGGTCATGACGTCGTTTAGGGGCGTCTTCGATCGCACTCTGCGCTGTCGACCCAACGATAAGGATATCTGTTATGAGCCTCCTCGGCAGCATCGTCGGTAAGATCCTCCATCCGTTCGGCGGCGGCGACGCGCAGGCCAAGCCTGCTGACGGCAAGCCGTCTCAGGCGGATGCGCAGCCCTCCGCCGGCGGCTCGGACGCCCCCGCCTCGACCCCGACCAGCACCGGCGCCTCGGCTGGCGGCCCGGTCGACGTCGAGGAGGTGTTGAACGGCATGGCGGCGAAGAATTCGCAGACCCTGAACTGGCGCACCTCCATCGTCGACCTGATGAAGCTCCTCGACCTCGATTCGAGCCTCACCGCCCGCAAGCAGCTCGCCGACGAGCTGCACTACACCGGCGACAAGGAGGATTCGGCGACCATGAACGTCTGGCTGCACAAGCAGGTGATCAAGAAGCTGGAAGAGAACGGCGGCAAGGTCCCGGCCGACCTTAAAGACTGATCACGGTCAACCGTTCTACGCCTACGTAACGGCTACCAGGAGACCGTTTTCCCACAAACGCCTCAAATTTCAAAATTCACCCGCCAAGCTCCGGCCGTGGCGGGTTTTTTCGTACCTCCTGAAACTTTTCCGCTGCGCTGATCGTACCGCGCCCCGACCGCGCGATAGCGCAAAGGAGGACGCTGATTGACTGATGACACGCCTACGAAGGTCGCTGGCGGCCGTAGCCCAGCTCGGTCATATCGCGCCATCACAAGGCACAGCGATAGCCGCATCATCCGCGTGCGAGACCTTCAGGCGGTCAGCGATGCGGACGCGGTTCAAATCGCGACCGCATCCGCGAGAGACAACACCGTCCAAATGGATCTCTGGAGCAGTACGGGGCTCCTTAAGCGCTTCGGACCACCCTAGATATCTTACCCGCCCGACGAACGCTGTGGCGGGCTTTCTTCTTCGGTCTCAATCTCCGCGCCCTCGGCACGCATCTGGATACGGATGCGCACCAGATAGCTCTGTCGCTCCACGAGACTGGCAGCCGAGCGATCGATCTCCGAACCAGGTACCGCTCCCGCAGGGGATCGCCAGAGACGGCCTGGGTTCTCAAGCTCGAAAAGCTCCTTAGCTCGGGCGTGGGTTTCAAGTTCCGATGATCTGACCAAGGCGACCTCTCCGACGAAGCTCTGCTTGGATGTGCGGATCGGTGCGGCGTGTCGAATCACCTTTCGACGGAGTGCGTGCCTTCACCCGCCCCGCGCAAGCCGTAACGGGTTCTGTCCGTCCGCAGCGATCGTAGCAGTAAGGGATTGAAGCGGCACGATTTCGCCTAAGTTCTTTCTGCAAACTACAGGAGCAAAGATGAAAACCTTGATCCTTTCGACCTGCGCCTTGGCGCTCTCCTCCCTGGTCCTTGTCCAGATGAGCACCGAGGCCGATGCGCGCTCGCGCTCGAAGAAGCGAGGTGGCGGTGTCGTCACCAGCATGCAGAACAACACGGGTGGCCGCCCGACCCGTGTAAGATCACGCGGTGCCACTGGTGCCGACACGGTCACTAGGAACTCTGCAGCGGGCGGAAACGCCGCGCAGCCGTCGCGTGCTGGGAGCACGGGCAGTGCGGGTGGTGGCAGCCCTGGCGGCGGCATGTAACCCCGCAAGCCAATCGATCTGATCACCTTTCACCCGCCCGGCTCCGGCCGTAGCGGGTTTTTCGTTTCCGCCAATGGGACCCCATACCGGAACCGCCCGTACTTTCGGCCGAGGTAGTCCAACTCAACTCCGCGCGCGACGCGGATTTCTCGATGATCCTCTTCGTTCGCGACCCTCAGGATGCGCTCGCGGAACACCTCGTCGGTCTCTGGCTCTACAGCCATTCTGCGTCCTCTTGTACGCCAGTTTGCCTCGAACTCCCGACACGCCGTCGAGGAGCCAGTTTGGCCATCTCGTGAATCCGTCGCCTGATCTCGCGGTGCGTACGGCAGCCCGCTTCAGGTACTCGGTCGCGTCCTTCGTGCCGACCGTAACCGATGCCCTTTCGTGCGAGCGTACCGCCTCGGGGAGATTGATCCGGTAGCCGTCGCCAAACAGGAAGGCGTTCATCGTCGGGTCCGCCATGAAGGCGTCGACCGCCGCGATTACGTCCTCCTCAGTCACGGCCTTGGACTTAAAGAGTTCACCGGTGGTCGAGTGTGAACAGCCCTGGAGCCGGGATAGTACGCAGCAGGCCGGCGTGTGTCGGGCTCAGCTGTTGAGCGCGTCGATTTCAACCCGCTCCAGCACGACCCCATCCCGATTTCTGATCAACAGGGTCCAGCGGCCTGAGCTGTCGTCCAATTCGCCGGTCCTACCAATTTCACCAAGTACGACCTGGGCTTCTCGACGCGCTTCATCGATATCCGTCGCCTCGGCCCCAATTTCATCCCGAAGAGTCTCGGCGCCGTTCGTAAGATCAAAGAAAAACCGGTCCAGCATGGCGACTCCTCTGGCCGCCTCGTTTCTTCTGCGCGATCGCGAGGTAAGGCCAAAACCGAGCATCACCTGCGAGCTGTGCAGGAGGCAACACACATGCGGTGTCTGCTTTGCCGCAGGATGGGATGCCCCCTAAATTTTGATGCCGTTTCAGCATTCTTCCACACGTCACATTCAAGACAGGGAAGACGATGCAGGCCCGCTTGAACGCCTCCGAGACGCCTGCGCCGGCCGGAATGTGAGCGAACGCTCGATCGGCTTCTGCGCCGCGCGTGATGCGATCCTGGGGCCGTCAGGGATCGAACTCAGCCAGCCAGTCGCGGTAATCTGGCATGCCCGCCGCGCGGCCGCTCAGTAGGTCGATCCATTCGTGAAGGGCACGGACATCGTACCGGAGGAGGCGGCGATCATCCCGCCCGTGCGACGACAGGTTGGTCGGAGCAACCGGACACGTCCGTTCGAACACGGCAATGGCGACTCACAAATCAAGACGCATTGAGCCGATAGCGGTCTGCAAGCGTCAGCAAACCATGAGCCAGTTCGGTGAGGTTCGCAGAGGCTGTTTCGACCTGCCGCGTACCGGTTGCTGCCTGCTGACTGGCCTGACGGATGTTGTGGAGCGCGCCCGTCACCTGCTCAATGCCGAGTTGCTGTTGGTTCGTTGAGGCGATGATTTGCTGGAAGGTTTGCGCGCCTTCCTCCACTCGTGCTGCCATCTCTTCAATTGTACGAACGGTGGCGTCTGTGCGCGTTTTACCAGTCGCGGCGCGCTTCACCGCCTCTTCGGTGAGCATCACCGAGGAGTTGATACCACGCTGGATCTCACCAAGAATGCCTCGCACCTGCGTAGTCGCAGCTTTGGCCTGATCGGCAAGCCGCTTCATCTCCGATGCAACAACAGCAAAGCTCAGCCCACTTTCGCCTGCTGCTGCGGCCTCGATGGCCGCGTTGAGGGCAAGCAGGTGGACGCGTTCAGAGATGTCGTTGACCGTCGCGATGATGTCGCCGATGGCCTGCGTTTTCTCACTGAGCGCCACGATGTTGCCAGCCACAGCCTCGCCCTGCTCACGGATCGCATCCATGGCCTTGGCGGTATCGGTTGCCGCCCGCAATCCAGCACGCGCCGTCTGAGCGGTACTCTGCGCTGTGAGGATGACTTCATTCGCGCGTTTGGTGATCTGTGAGCCTGAGTGCGCGATTTCGTCGACGGTTGCGGCAGTCTCCTGAACGGCGGCAAACTGCTCCTCGACGCTGGCAGCCTGTTCCTGGGTCGAGGCTCGAATTTCGGCAGCGGCAGCGTTCAGGTCGTTTGTTGCCGCGCGATTGGTTCTTGCTAGATCGGAAAGCCCTCCTACCATCGCGTTGAGCGTCGTCCCGAGCCGCCCAATCTCGTTCCGGCTCGTTGCAGCTAGCCGACCTGTCAGATCACCGTCTCCAATCTTTTCGACAAAGGCCATGACATTGGTGATTGGCTGGACGATCAGCCGGTTGATGGCGACCCCGATCCCAAGGCAGATCAGAAGAGTGAGCAAGGCGCCAACCCACAGAGCAAAGCGCGCATTAGCCTCTGCTCGCATAAGCCGATTATTCTGAGAGAGACGGTTCTCTTTTTCTACGATCTCAATGGCCATGAGCTTTGCACGGAAGGTATCGAATAGCTGCTTGCCTGCACCATCGGCTTCGAGACGGATCGCGTCTGGCCGTGTCGCTGGATCAGCAGCACTTCGAATGGCAGCCTCACCGATGTTGGTCTGCCAGGTCCGCGCTGCCGCTGTGGCATCCGCCAGCAACCGCGACGTCTCGCCCTCGGTACCGATCAAAGCCCTGAGACGATTGATGGCTTCATTCAGGGCTGGCCGACCTGATTGATAAGGCTCCAGACTGCCCATGCGGCCAGTGATCAGATAGCCGCGCAACCCCGTTTCCTGGTTGAGCATCGCGGACCGGAACTCGCCAAGGGCTCGGATCGTCTGGCTTGAGCGAGCGCGTGCTTCCGTGGCCTCGTGCAACTGATTAAGGGTGACGAGCACAGCTCCGCTGCTGAGGACCGACACCAGTGCGATGATGCCAATAGCACCGCCAAGTGAGCGGTTGAGGCCAAACGAGTTCGGCATGTTCAGCTTCTCTTGCCTTAGGAACTAGGGATCGCGTTTGGATGCAACCAGGGAGCGACGCCTATCTGTCTTAGGCGTAGGCCGCACACCATCCAACCACTGCGAAACAGCTCATATCAGGTACGAGTAGCTCGTGGCCCTCACTCGGCACGCGCCTTCCTCTTTCGAGATAGAACCGAAAACGCTTCCGTCGCTTCCTTCAAGCAGCCATCTAAGGGCTACGGTCGCCGCGATGACGCCGTAGAGCACCAGGATGAGGAAGACGAGAGAGATGAAGTCGGCAAGCCGGACCCGGCCGTCCACAATGCTGATGAGACCCGCGAAGGCGGTCGCGACCGCGATCGACATGACCGCTAGCGCGAGGATCACTCGCGGACGCTTGTAGTTCCGGAATATGGTGAGGCGTTGCATGTGTGTGAGGTCGACCGCCCCATTCGTAACGGTGACGCTGAGGGCCCCCGCGCCTTCTTCGCCCTGATCGAGTGGAGCTGTGGTCGGCAACGTCGATTGACTCACGATTTAGGATGGAGGCCACCATCCTACAGGCGATGCTATGCCGACACGAGGTTCCACCCCGACCGAATGTCTGCTTCCAGGAACGGGGAACGGTGCTCAGAACGTCCCGGAAGGGTCTCTATCTGCCGGTCCGTTTTACGACGGGCCCGGGTGGTAAGCGGTCCGACCGGTTCGGGCTGCATCGCGGAGGAAGCCGCCGTCGACCGACGGTGGCAGCGCTCCAAGGTAAAGCGCATGCGCTCGGGGTGAGGCCGGAGCCTCACCCTTTCGTGACAGTTGCCGCGAAGGCGGCGAGCGCTCAGTCGGTTGCCGTCTCCTGGGTCACGAGCGCGGCGGCGAAGTCGCGGTAGCTGTGCAGCGGGCGGCCGAGGATGCCGGTCAGTCGCTCGCGGTCGCCAGCCTCCGGGATCATGCCGTCGGTGACGTAGCGCTCCGCCATCAGACGCATCTCGTAGGCCATCCACGTCGGCATGAACGTCGCCATGTTCCCCTCGAACCCGCTCGGGTCGTCGCCGCCGTAGGCGACCGGGCGGCCCAGCACCTCCGTCCAGATCGCGGCGGCGTCCACGCCGGTGAGCGTGTCGGGACCAACGAGGTTGATGGTCTCGATCGGCAGATTACCCGGCGCCGCGTCACGGCGGATCAGCTCGATCGCTGCAACTTCGGCGATGTCGCGCGCATCGACCATGGCGACCCCCTTGGACCCGATCGGCATCGGGTAGACGCCGTGGTTCAGGATCACGTCCTTGATCATGACCTCATTGTCGATGAAGTAAGTTGCGCGCAGGATCGTGGCGCCGAAGCCCATCGCCTCCAGCATGCGCTCAGCGCCGTACTTCACTGCGAAGTGCGGAACGTTGACGGCGCGGTCTGCGTCGAACACCGACAGGTAGACGACCCGCTCGACGCCTGCGGCGCGAGCCACGTTCAGGGTGATGATTGCCTGAGTGAACTCGTCGCCCGTGACCGCATTCAGCAGGAACAGCGTGCGGATGCCGGAGAGGGCAGCACGTAGCGCGTCGATGTCGAGCAGGTCGCCCTTCACGACCTCGACCTCTTCGGGGAAGCTGGCCTTGGCGGGATCGCGGGTCAGCGCACGGACGCGCGCGCCGCGCTGGGTGATTTGCTTGACGACGTTGCGGCCGATGCGGCCGGTGGCACCGATGACGAGAATGGTCATGGGAAGCGCTCCTTAAGGTTCGAGCCGTTTGGCTGAGCCCAAGATGAGCGATCCACGCCAGCCTCAATAGCCGCTATATCTGGACGCTCCGTCTCACTGGTGGAACGATGGATCTACTCGCCCTCTCCGACTTCGCCCTCGTCGCCCGCTATGGAGGGTTCGGGAAGGCTGCCCGTTCTACCGGACGCCCGAAGGCGACGTTGTCCCGACGCGTGGCGGAACTGGAAGCCAGCATGAGCGTACGCCTGTTCGAGCGGGGCACACGCAATCTGAAGCTGACGCAGGAAGGGCGGGCACTGTTTGAGCGGGCAGGCTCGCTGCTCACCGAACTGGAGGAAACCGCAGCGGCGATCGCGTCGGGTGGCGAGCGGCCCCGTGGGCGCCTGCGGATCAGTGCCCCCCTGCTGTTCTCCCAGACTGTGATGGGCAAACTCGCGGCGAGTTTCGCCCTCAGCTACGCGGAAGTCCGGCTGGAGGTCACGACGGAGGACCGAGCCGTCGACATGATCGAGGAGGGCTTCGACCTCGTGATCCGGGTGAACCCGGACCCGGACGAGCGCCTCGTTGGCCGCGCGTTCCTGCGCGACAGACTGGTGGTGGTGGCAGGTCCCGACCTCGCCCGGCCGAACGAGGGCATGTCCGTTCCGGTCGTCGTGCGGGGGAGCGACCGTGCGGCATGGCGGGTGAGGACGCCGGCCGGCCCCGCCACGATCGTGGTCGAGCCGGTCCTCGGCTTGGCATCGCTCATCATGGTCCGCGACGCAGTGCGCGCGGGCGTCGGCGCCGGACGCTTGCCGATCTCGCTGGTCAACCGCGATCTGGCCGAGGGCACGCTCGTCCACTGGGGCGACGTAGACGCGCCGGACATCGCGCTGTGGGTGCTCTACCCGACGCGTCGTCTGCTCAACGCGCGCGTGTTGGCGTTCCTCGACCATCTGAAGCGGGCGTTTCCGAACGGGACGCCGGACGAGCTGTCATCCTATGCCGAGGGATGAGGGCGTCCCAAGCCGGGTCAGCGTAACTGCGGAACCCGTTGGGCGCGTCCATCATCACCTACGCGTCCGCTTCTGGAGCGGCACCCATCATGGCATCTATCCGGGCACGGACGCAGGAAAAGAAGGCTGTCGCAGCGCCGAAGCGGGGACGCCCGCCGGACAGGAAAAAGTAAGCCCCTGAAGCACCAGGCATCTGTCAGCCGTCCCCCGTATGGTTAACCAGCCGTTAGCGACTTAGGCTTCACATCGAGGCGCGCGTACATACTGAGGCGCTGACATCCTTACGTTATTACGTCAGTACGCAAAGAGGCAAGCATGTACGTCATTGTGGTCGCAAGTCAGAAAGGCGGAGCAGGAAAAACCTCGCTGATCCGCAACCTAGCGGTGGCGACGCACCAGCAGTTCGGCGCAACGGCAATCCTCGACACGGACCCACAAGGGTCTCTTACGAACTGGTGGAACAGGCGGGAGGATCAGCAGCCAGCGCTTCTCAAGCTCGACATGAGCGAGTTCGGTTCGAGCATCAGCCGCTTGGCGGACGCTGGGCTCCAGTACCTTTTCGTAGATACTCCACCCTCCGTCCACCCTGAGATCCGTCAGCTGCTGGCGCACGCCGACTTGGTTATCGTCCCTGTACGCCCCTCCCCTGACGACCTGGATGCCGTAGGCGATACGCTCGGTCTCATTGAGGAAGCCGGACGACCCTTCGTCTTTGTACTGACGCAGGCAAAACCACGCACCCGTTTGCAGATGCAGGCCGTCCTCGCCCTCGCCAAGCACGGCAAGCTGGCACCGACCGTAATCCATGATCGAACCGATTTTCCAACGGCCGCGATCTCTGGAAAGGCTGTGACCGAGATTGAACCCGAGACAGCGTCAGCTAGAGAGGTTAAGGAGGTGCTTGGGTACGTAATGACGCAACTACGCAAGCACGTCGCGACGCAAGGCCGGGAGAATTGACCATGAGCACCAAGGGCGTGCCATCTTTAGACGGGTTCATTCAAACGAAAGGCGCGAGCCGACCCGATGCAATGCAGCAGCGGGGAGCGGCTGAACCAGCTTCTCGATCGACCCTTGAACCTGTGTCCCAACTGGCACCTGTACCTCTCCAGCCTGGCATACCGATCCGTCCGGTCCAAGCGCCAGAGCCTCGGGCAAAGGCGCTGACTCTCCGGCTTTCTGAGAGCCAATATCAACGTCTACGCCGCTTCGCCTTCGATCGCGGCTTGAGCCATCAGGACGTGCTTGAACAAGCCCTGATGGACCTATTGCACAAGGACGGTTAGCTAGTGCGAGGAACGAGACCGCTATGTGAGCCCTTACGTACCTACTAACTGACGTAAGTACGTATGGACGCAGCTACGCAGTTACACTAGGCTGGTACGATTAGGAATTGGTACCCGCTAACGCGACGGACAGCTTCATGACTGTGCAGCGCTGGCCCGAGATGTGCATCGCGGACTGGCGGATGAAGGCGCAGCTGAAGGCCTATCTCAATGCTCCGGCCGGACGCGAGCCGAGCATTCGACAGGCTTGTCTCAACAATGGCTGGAACCGTGACCGCGCGATGCGGGGGGTCGACATGGCGATCGCGTTGATCGCGATCGGTCTCGACATTGCATCTCAGCGCCCGGCTAGAGATGCCTTACTGGCCGGGCGTGGTTAACGATCGTATACCCGACAGATCGTTTAGGTTGCTATCGACCTAAAGCGGCCATTCCCCTCCCAGCTTGACAGCGTTGGCCACAGGCTCTTTCCTATCGGCGGCTAGTGCAGCCTGCCGCTCGCGCCGCAAGGTACGGTGAATGCACATACCTCTCCGAATAGGTCTGGCCTTCAGGGCGGTCCTCTCGGCAATGCGAGCCCCGATACAAGTGACTGCCCGGTTCAAGGATCGGACATATGAATATTCCCCACGACCCGAAGGCAATGGCCAAAAGCCTTCGTCAAGCGCTTGCCGAGCGACGTGTCGATATCTCTCACAGTGACAGTCTGGAGTGCGTAGCTCGTCAATTCGGTTGGCGAGATTGGAACACGTTGGCTGCTCAACTCGACCGGCCTGTTCTGCGTCTGCCCGAAGATTGGAACGTCGGCGGCACACGCAGCGACGATTACGAGATGGGCTTCGATCCAGCAGAAAACTGCGCTGTCATCCGCTTCCGAGTAGCTCTTGCAGAGCCGATCTCGGGTCATGCGTCGTCAGGCTTTGGAACGCTGATGCAGAACTTCCGAGCCGAAGGCTTCCTCAACAAGCGGCTCGAACTCAGCGCACAGCTAAAGGCCAGTGAGGTGACTGGAGCCGGCTCCCTCTGGATGCGTATCGATGGGGATAAGGGCCGCACGCTTGCCTTCGACAACCTCGATGGGCGCAAGGGCCATCCGGGCGATGGTCGACAGCCTCGACAGGCGCCTCGCCGACCGGGGCGGCACCCTGGAGGACTGGCTGCGCCTCGTGCGTTCCTACGGCGTGCTCAAGGAGCGCGACAAGGCGAATGCCGCCCTGGAACGGGCGCGC
>NZ_JAKSXY010000057.1 GCF_022829445.1 Methylobacterium sp. J-068
GGATGGCGCCCGGATACTGGCGCAGGTGACCTTCGAGCCAATTCACGGTCTCGGCGTCGAGGTGGTTGGTGGGCTCGTCAAGGAGCAGGACTTCCGGCTCCCAGAGCAGCACCTTGCAGAGCGCCACGCGGCGGCGCTCACCGCCCGAGAGCGTCGCGACGGTCTGCTCGTCGCTGGGGCAGCCCAGCGCTTCCATCGCCTGGTCGACCTCCGCTGCGCGTCGGCGTCCCCGGCCTCTTCGCCTGTCATGCCCTGGAAGGCCGCGAGGCCACCACGGCCGAGGCCCCGCAGCCGCGCGTCCAAGCCGGCCTGCCTGCCGAGCTCAC
>NZ_JAKSXY010000058.1 GCF_022829445.1 Methylobacterium sp. J-068
TTGGCGTAGCTGGCCCAGACGTGGCGCTTGTCGCAGGCATCTAGGGCATTCAGGGCACGCGCGGCCTCGGGCAGGGCGTCGGGATCGCGCTCGGCCGCGTGAAGGAGGCGGGTCGCGGGCTCGCCGCGCGGGCCAGTCGTCAGGTGCACCACGGCCCGCAGGCAGCGGCACCGCGCAACGCGCTCGGGATCGTCCAAGCCGTCCGTGAAAGGCGCCCATTGGTCAGCCGGCGGGATCACCAGCTACCCCACCTTGAGGCCAACGGGGGTTCCACCCCACCCCACCCCCACACCCCTATAGAGGGTGGGGTGGGGTGGGTGTTCGAGCCCCACCTTC
>NZ_JAKSXY010000022.1 GCF_022829445.1 Methylobacterium sp. J-068
TGCGGGAAGCACGGCCATGCCGAGCATCAACTTCATCACCCCGCCCGGAACGAACCTGGAGCCGGAAGGGCCGCCCCAGCGCCGCGCCGACGGTGGGTATGATCAGGTGCTGCGCACGGTGGAAGGCGGCCTCGGCAAGCGCGCGCGCAACGGGCAGGGCCCGTTCGGGCAGGCGGCCGGCGGCGCCTGGTCCAGGATTGGGTGATGGGCAGCATTCCATCCTGGCCGACCGGCCTGCCGGTGCTGCGGGGGCTCGCATCCTCGGCCGGGTCCGACAGTCTGCATCCGGCCACGCAAGAGACCCAGTTCGACGATGGTCCAAGCCGCGTGCGTCGCAGGTCGCTGTTCGTGACGACCCCGTTGAACATGCAGCTGCGCCTCTCGGCCGAAGCCTTCGTCGTGTTCAAGGCCTTCCACCTGAACGACCTGAACACCGGCGCCCGACGCTTCCAGGCGCCGGTCCAACTTCCCGACATGAGCCTGGGGCAACGGGTCTGCCGCATCTCAGGGAAGGTCGCGTGGTCAGCCCCGCGTCGCTTCGAATACCTCGTGTCCTTCACCCTGCTCGTCCAGGATTGGTGATCCGATGACCCTCAAGCAAGCCTTGCAGGAAGCCTATGCCTCCGGTGATGCGGACGGCGTGATCGTCACCACGCTGGAGGTGGACCACGCCTCGCTCGATACCGCGATCCTGCTGGTGCAGAACGTCGACAGCGAGTTGGGCGAGCCCGGCGACGCCCTGGCGCTTCCGCTCGAGGAGGGCGGCCCCAAGGTCCCGCACCTGCTCTGCGCATTCTCGATCATCGCGCCGGGTGCCGATCAGGACGGGCCCACCGAGGGCAAGCTGCAGATCGACAACGTGTCGGGCCTGCTGCACGACCTGATGAAGGGCGTCATCGGCTACAACGAGGCGATCCGCATCACCTTCCGCCAGTACCGGGTCCTGCCTGGGCAATTCGCGGCGGTGACAGGGCCCGACGACGACACCCTAACCGGGCTGGAGATGACCGCCTTCGACCTCTCGGCCGATCGCGCCGAGGGCACCATCGCCTGGCCGGACGGGCGCCAGCAGAACGTACCCACCGGCCCCAACGCGTTCTTCGATCGTGACAGCTATCCCGGCCTGTTCACCTGAGGCACGCCGCGCCTTCCTGCGCGGCGTGCGAGGCCAGCCCTACGATCGGATGGCCTTCAACTGCTGGCACCTCGCCAGCCTGGCGCAGGCGACGCTCGCCGGGCAGCTCCTGCCGGCGGCCGATCCGCTCCTGGTGTCGGACCTGCGCGCGCGCGCCCGCGTCCTGGCGAGCCATCCGGTGCGGTCCGAGTGGGTCGCGATCCCGCAGCCCGTCGACCTTGCCCTGGTGCTGATGGGCAGGACGGCCGGCGCCGAGACCCATGCCGGCACCTGGCTCGCCGAGGATGGCGGGCTGATCCTGCACACCGACGAACCGCACGGCGTCGCCCTCGATCCGCCCCTGGAGATCGCCCAGGCCCGGCGCTGGCGCATCACCTACTTGGTACCGGCGTAAGGAGAGACGCAATGGAACGGTTCAGCATCACTCCCCACGCCGATGGTTCGTCCAGCTTCGTGATCCTAGCCGATGCGTTTTACATTCGGGATGGCGGCTGCGACGATGGCATGAACAGTCTCGATGACGGCGGGCTCCTTGTTCATGGCCAGACCGCCGATCTCAACGTTTTTGATACCGAGAAGTAGTCCGCGACTAAACTCCTCAAGTTCATGGATACGATCGGCACCTATCCCATGTCCGTACGCCATGAATGTCAGGTGCAGAACGCTTCCCAAAGCTCCTGAAACAACTATCAACTGTTCGGCGGTCAGCGGAGGGAGGGTGAACTCTTTCCTTTCCTGCGGGCCTTCGGTAAATTCCATTTCAATTCCTCATTGGTTCGGTTGGCACCTCCAATGGTGAACGGGCCGGGCGAGCGGCACAAGGCTCCCCGGTCCACCTTTCTCCCCACACCGCGATAGTCCGCCCCCTCTGCCGCCGTGGACCGATCCCACGGCTGCGCGGCGCGTTCGCGCGTTCGGCTCCCCAAAAAAAATCATAGGCGCTAAGGTCAGCATCGCCCAATGACTCTCGTTCTGACCACCAACGTCGTCGGCCAGCGGCGCGGCGAGCCCGTGCGGCTGCCGAACCGGCGCCGGCGGCTCTCCACCATCGTGGCGCGTCATCGGCCGCCGGCCGGACGGCCCTTCGTTGTGTCCGTGCATCGCCGCGGCGATCCGGCCGAGATCTACCGGCCGAACGATCGCACCGTGCGGCTGCGCGCGGCCTGGTCGAAGACGCTGGTCGGGCCGCAGGACGTCGTGGTCATCACGACTGCCGCGATGGGTAAGGGCGTCGCCTCGATCGGGCTCGCCATCGCCTCGATCGCGCTCATCGCCCTGGCACCCTATGCCGCGCCGCTCATCGCGGGCTCGGCCCTGTTCGGCGCGGGCGCCGCGGCCGGCGGCCTGACCACGGCCATCCAGGCCGGGCTGGTGATCGGCGGCGTGGCGCTCGGTTACGCCGCCCAGGCCTCGAAGGCGTCGGGAACGAAGAAGAACGCCGAGAGCTACAGCATCACCGGCGGCGGCAACGTGCCGAAGCCCGGTGCGCGCAAGCCTCTGCTCTACGGCAAGCGCTGGTCCTCGCCCCCATTGAGCCAGGGGGACTTCGTCAACATCGACGGCGATTCCACCGTGCTGGTGAAGCGCATGACGCTGGGCCTGGGCAAGTTCCAGATCCACCGCATCCGCGTGGCCGACGCGCTGTTCTGGGACGAGGCCTCGGGCATCCAGGCGCCGTTCAACACCGCGACCGGTCCGTTCGGGGCCGCGATCGAGTTCCTCTACGAGCAGCCCTCGACCATCGCACCGGGCGACATCATCGCCTCGCCGTCCGTGGGCGGGCAGGAACTGCCACGTCCCGGCGGCAATCCGAGCCGCACGCCCTGGTTCCGGCTGGCGCCGCAGGGTGTCTCGGTCGACGCCGCGCAGATGAACTGGACCTATCCGGCGATCTACCGGCTGAACTCGGAGGGCAAGGAGAAGCCGACCTCGGCCGGCGTGGTCTATTACGGGCGGGAGATCGACCCGAACACCGGCGCGGTGATCGGCCCGGAATTCGAGGCGCACCGTTCGATCGAGGGCACGTCGGTCTTCATCCGCACGCCGCTGCGCCGCGTGGCCTATTTCCGCCTGCCGAAGTCGGGCGCCTACGAGATCTCGGCCGCGAACGCTTATCCGGAGGCCCCGGCGAGCGAGACGCAGGAGAACCGCGTGGTCTGGGACGCGATGTACGCGTTCGAGGACGACACCCGCATCCGGCCGCAGACCACCGAGATCGTCCTGCGCATGCGGGCCGGCAAAGGCCTGACCGTCACGGCCTACTCGGACATCTCCGTCGAGGCGACGCGCATCATCCCGGTTTGGACCGGCAGCGCCTGGGTCGAGCAGCCGACGCGCAAGGCGGTCTGGGCCTATTGCGACCTGGTGCGGGCGGAATACGGGCTCGACGCGCTCTCGGGCGCCGATGCCGACAAGGCGCTCTATTACGCCGACCTGCTCGGCGCGAACGACACCTATGACGGGCAGCTGCCCGAGGTGGCGTCGTTCTGGGAGGCGGCTTCCGAGATCCTGCTGCCCCTGCGCGCCGATCCGGTGAAGGTGGGCGCCGTGCATTCCTTCGTGCGCGACGAGAGCCGGGCCGAGCCGCGCCACGTGCTCACCCGCCGGCAGATCGTGCGCGACAGCGCGGGCGCCACCTTCAAGACGAAGGTCGAGGGCGGCGACGTCATCGTGGAGTTCGACCGCGACGGCGACCCCAAGCGTCCCGACGAGGCCCGGTTCTCCTATGGGCCGCAGAGCCGGACGCCGAAGCGCTACCGGGTGAACGGCATCACGGACGGCACGCACGCCCTGAAGCACGCCACCTGGCTCGCGGCCGTGGCGGTGTTCCGGGGCGCCGAGCGCAAGATCACCACCGAGTGGGACGGGCGCCTCGTCTATCCCGGGGACCACGTGCTCTCCGACCTGTGGTTCCTCCAGGGCAAGCAGGCCTACGGTGTCGATGCCCGCAACGGCAACACCCTCACCCTCGACGTCACTGCCAACGTGCCCGGCGTTTGGGGCTACGGCTCGATCCGCACGCGAGCCGGCCGGGAATGGGGCATCCTGCGCATGCGCGGCGTCGGCCCGCGCGGGCTGGAGCTCCACCCCGACGACGTGACGGCGCTCCAGGCGCAGACCGGGCGGACGCTGTCGAGCATCTTGGCCCTCGACAGCCAGGACCCCACCACCGTGGTGCTGGGCGATCTCGTCGAGTTGCAGGAGACCTACGTCGCGCGCTCGGCGATCCCCTCGGATGCCGACCACGTGCAGATCGAGATGGTGGCCGACGACGCGCGCGTCTGGCAGCTGCTCGACGAGGATGTGATCGCGCCGGCGCCGGTCGGCGCGGACGGGCTGGCCGAGCCGCTCGTTCCGGAGATCGCGGTGCTGCACGCGCGCTGCGTGCGGATCGAAACCGGCATCGAGGTGGTCTGGGGCGTGTCGGCCACGCGCGGCGCCCGGAACTACGAGGCCGAGCTCTCCTACGATGCCGGCGGCAGCTGGGACGTGCTCTCGCCCTTCGGCCCGGCCTCGTCCGGCCGGGCGGCGATGCGCCAAGTCGAAGGTCCGGTCACGGTGCGGGCCCGGGCCTACGGCCGCACGGGTCTGCCCGGCGCCTGGAATCTGACCACCTTCACCACCGTGGCGCCGGTGGTCGACGGCTCGCAGACCGAGATCGTCAACCTGCCGCCGATCGACTATGCTGGACTGACCGATGACGTGCGGGCCCGCCTCGACCACATCAACGCGGTCGCGGCGCAGGCGCAGGCGATTGCCGTCCAGGCGAAGGCGGATTTCGATGCCGCGAAGGCCCGTGCCGACCTGGCGCTGGCGCGCGCCCTGGAGAGCCTGGGCAACGACACCGCCAACACGGCGGCGATCACGGCCGAGTCGCAGAGCCGGCTGACGGCCGAGGGGGCGATTACGTCTCAGGTCGCCATCGCGGTCTCCCGGATCGACGGGAACACGGCCGCGATCATCGACGTGTCCAGGACCACCGCAGATGCCGTCAGCGCCCAGGCGTCGCGCACCACTGCGCTCATCGCGCAGACGGACAATGATAGGAACCAAAACAACAGCGACCGTGCCTATTTTCTTGCGGAACAACAGGTTCGAAAATCGAACGACGAGGCTTATGCTACCAGCTTAACTGGGCTTCAGGCTCGCATCGGCACGGCAGAGGCCAATCTCGTCGATGAGCGAACGGTTCGCGCCGACGCGGTGAGTGTCCAAGCCACGCGGATCGACGGGGTCTCCGCGCGGGTCGGCACGAACGAAGCATCCATCATCCAGGAGGCTTCCATCCGGGCCGATGCGGTCAGCGCGCAAGCGCAGCGCATCTCCCTCGTCGAGGCAATGGCCGGCGAGAACACCGCGCGGATCGCGCGGGAGGAGGTGACGCGAGCCGATGCGATCACGGCCGTCTCGCAGTACAGCGCCTACATCATCTCGCGGGTCGGCGATGCCTTCGGGGCCATCTCCGACGAGAGCGTCACGCGAGCCACGGTCGATGGTGCCCTGTCCCAGCGCATCGAGAGCACGGCGGCGACGGTCGGGGCGAATTACGGCCTCCTGGTCGACGAGTCGACGGCCCGCGCGACCGCCGTCAGCGCCCTGTCGAACCGGATCACCGATGTGCAGGCCCGCTCCGATGCCGGGACGGCCACGGGGCGGTTCAGCCTCGCGGTGCAGTCCGGGCCGGCGGGCGTCTCGGCCCGCATCCAGGCGCTGGTCGCGGTCCAGGCCGGCGGGCAGACGCGGGGGGCGGGCTGGTACGTCGAGGTCATGGACGACGGCACCAGCCGCTTCGTGGTCGATGCCAACGGCTTCTTCGTCACCAGCAACGGGTCCAGTGTCCCGCTGCTGTCCTTCGACGGCAACACGCTGCGGGTTCCCAACCTTCAGCTGACGTCCCCGAACGTGCCCGCTGGTGTCGCCAGCACGCCGGCTCGGTTCGACGCCTATAACTACACGCTCATTTCTGGCGCAGGGCAAGTAAACAACGCCTACGACGCGAATATGATCGCGAACATTTACTCGGATGGGAACACCTATCCGACGACCGTTTCGCTTTACGGCAATCTCACCCTCACGTCCGGCAGCTTCTTAAGCCGAATGGACTTGATGATCGATGGCGTTCGTCGGGCGACCGTGATCTTCAACGGTGGAGACCTGAGTTCTCAAGCCAACACCAGCATTCAGGCCCAGTTGGGATCGATCGACTTCCAGGCGGTTGCCGTCGTGTACCTGGGACAGGGCAATCACCAAGCCCGCTTCCGATACACATACGTTGGGCAACAAGCGGGATCGCAGATCGTCATCAATGAAATTCACTTGGCAAGCGTCACACAGCGCGCATAATCGAAGGACAGAGCCATGATCACTGTGAAAATCACCTCGGAAAAGACGCTCGATACGCCGGATGACATCGCGGCCTTCCTGAGGTCGGACTACGAGGACATGACCGCTCGCGCGGCCTTCCAGCCGGGTGACGTCGTTTCGATCGCGAACCGGGCCGGGATGATCCCGGATATCGGCATCGGCGATGTGGCGGTGGTGGTCTACTCCGAGCCGTCGCCCTCACCCTTCACCCATGCTCGCCTGCTGCACGAGAATGGCTCGACCATGACCATGCAGATCCAGACCGCCAACCTGACCAGGCGGGCGGCCGCGTGAGCACCGGGCAGACACCGGCCCCGAAGCCAGTCCTGACCGTGACCGAGATGAACGGGCGCATCGAGGAACTGGAGCGCCAGCGCAACGAAGCGCTCACCCGCTGCGCCACCCTGTCCGGCATCGCCGCGCTCCAGCGCCAGACCCTCACCGAAGCCTATGCCGAGATCGAGCGCCTGAACGGCCTCGTGCCGGTCGAGATCCCGGCGGCCGAGACCGCGCCCGACGCGACCCCGGCGCCGATCCTCAAGTAGGCCGCCCCGCCGCTTTCGGCGGCCCGACACCACCCGCCCCCGACATCGCCGCACCCACGCACCGGACCGCCTCGCGCGGCCCGCTGCGGCCGTTCGGCTGCGCGACACGAGAGACCGCCCATGGCCGGCCTGCCGCAGTTCCTGATCTCGACCCAGACGGACCCCTATTGGGAGATCCCGTTCTTCGACGCGGCCGGCAACCCGCTCTCGGTCGAGGGGCGCACCTTCGAGGCCTGGATCGCGCCCGCGACAGCCAAAACAGGCGTGGGCGAGCCCGTGGCACCGCTCAAGGTGCTGACGTTCCAGGACGGTCTCTCGCTCGTTCCGCCCACCGACGGCAGCGGCGACCAGACCGTCAAGAACACCTTCGTGCATCGCGTGTCCCGGGCCTTCGCGCAGGCAAACTTCCCGCGCGGCGAGCTTACCGCCGATCTGCTGGAGGTGGTGGACGGCGCACGGCGCCTGCTCGTGCCGGTGCGCCTGCGTTACGACGATCCGGCCGCCATCCGCGACTTCGTCGCCGATCGGGCCGGTGTCACCTTCGGTCAGGGTCGCCAACCGATCATCACCCCCGTTGCCGTGGCGGGGCAGACCGGCGCGCGTGGCACGGGCTTTCTGACCGGATCGCTGGCACCGCAGCCGTCCGACGGCGAGAATGGCGACTACTGGGTTGTCGAGCGCGACGGGCAGGCCAACCTCCTCTACGGCCCCAAAGATGACGGCGAGTGGCCGCCCCAGCCCTCCTCGACGCTTGGAGTCGGCGGCGTCGCCGACGTGCCGGGGTTGCCGGGTGCCCTCGCGGGCAAGGTGAGCGCAGACGGACGGGCAATCCCGACCTTTGCCGGCGATACGCTGAACGGTGGGGCCGGCGAGGTCCCGGCGCGGCGGTGGACGCGCGGCGGTGTCCAGGCCTGGGCCGAGCAGTTGCTCCCGGAATCGGACGGCAAGACGCTGGACAGCTTCGCGCCCGACGGCACGTATCTCGGCTACGGCTATCGCGCGCAGCGCGCTACGGGGGGCAAGGGGCGTGGCGCACCCGTCATGCGGATGGCGGCCTGCAACTTCTTCCAGCCGCGTGCCGTGAGCCATGCCGACACGAACGTCCTCGGCAACATCACCAACCACGACACGGCCAATCAGCCGCCGTTCACCACCATCACCAACGGCCTGATCACCACGTCGGGTAGCAACACGGTCCTGGTGGTGATCGGGGGCCACGGCCTCTCGTCCGGCCTGTCGCAGTGGTTGCGCCTGAAGTTCGAAGGCGGTCAGGCCACGTTCGGAGGCCTGACCATAAAAGATGGGCCGTACAGGATCGTCGGGTATCCCAACCTCGACAGCGTCTTTATCGAGGTGCCGGGTCCGAACGCCACCGCCAATGTCGCCGGTGGCGGAAAGGTCGTTCTTACGCTCGCGATCAACGTTCAGGGCGAAACCAATCGGGTCGTCATTCGCGACGGCAATCGAGGTTTTCCTGTCGGACGCACGGAGTTTGTGGGCTTCAATTTCGATTTTGAGGAAGCTGGCGCGTCAGCCGAGGGCCGCTGGTACGTTGTCCAGAGTTCGCCCACGACATCCGTCACCGGCGGCAACACCAACATGGGGGAGCACAACCCGGTCAACCGCTATCCCGATCGCGGCTTTGGTCGGTCGCCCGATGTTCTCCAGCGACAGATGATGGGCTTCCTCTGGGCACCGGAAACCACCGACGTTGTCAGCGACGGTGGAGGTGCTGGTGTCGGGGCTCACAGCTTCTCCCCGCAATCCGTCCTGAAATCCCCGAACAAGCACACTGTCACCGGCTACTATGTCGGCTGGTATCAAGGGCATCACATCGGACCGGGCGCTCTCGTCGGCCAGGGGCGCGATCCTGTCACTGGACATGGTGGCGTCGGCGATGTCACCCATGGCGACTACACAGAAGCAAACTTCGTCTCGACCACCGCCGGCAGCGCGTCGGTGTGGGTGCAACTGCGTTTCGAGGCGCAGTTCGATGTCGGAGACGAATTCATCTTCGCTCGTCCCGTCTCCGTCGGCGGCCTGACGCTGCGCGGTCCCTACACGGTCGCCACCAAAAGCAATGGCAATAGTCTGACGTTTCTTGCGCCCGCGAACGCGACGGCAACCGTTCCGATGGGCAATTTTGCCGGGTTCGGTAAGATCATCAGCTTCAAGAAGGACCGGCCGCGCGCGATCCAGCACGCTTACGGCGGCTATGTCGAAGGCCTCAACTACACGAAGGCCTACTTCGAGAGTGGCCGGGCGATGATGCTTGCCACCGGCATGGTGTTTACGTGGCTGCACACGGATGGCACCGTCAGCAACCTGACCACCAACGATGAAGGCGACCTGACCTTCGTCGACAAGAACGGCAACGCGCACAATGTCGGGGCGGTGGGGCCGTAC
>NZ_JAKSXY010000072.1 GCF_022829445.1 Methylobacterium sp. J-068
TACGCCCTGCCCACCGACTCGTTCCTGAACTTCTTCAAGTCCTCGGCCGTGACGCTGAAGGTCGAAGGCCTGTACGTGAACCTCGACCGCGACAACGCCAACAACGGCGTGTTCGCGTACTCGAACTCCACCGGCCAGACCTACCGCATCAACACCAACTACGCGACCGCAACCTCGGGCTACACCAACCGTCGCTCCGACGAGTTCGTCGTCGTCCGCGCCGGCGTGAACTACAAGTTCGGCACCTACTAGGATCGGATGTCCGACGCTCCCTCGGAGCGTCGTCGATCCCGAGAGCCCGGCCGCGAGGCCGGGCTCTTTTGCGTTCGAGGGCGGAGTTCGATCCGCGCGGATGCATCCCGAAAGGCAAAGTTTGCGTTGAGCCCCTGACAAACGCCGGTGGCACCCCCATCTCTGACCCGCCCGCGCGGGTGGTGCATCCGCCGGCTGCCCCCAGGAGGACGACTCCATGAACAGCGAAGAACGCGACGTCATCGGCGGTATTTTCCAGCGCCTGGAGCAGGCTTCCAGCCAGCCCAGAGACGCGGAGGCCGAACGCTTCATTGCCGACAAGATCCGGGCGCAGCCCTACGCGCCCTATGCCATGGCGCAGCTGATCTACGTGCAGGAAGAGGCGATCAAGAGCCTGAACGAACAGCTCGAGCAACTGCGCCACGCGAACCAGCAGCAACCGCAGGGCGGCGGGGGCTTCCTGTCCAGCATCTTCGGCGGCGGCGCCTCGCGCCAGCCGGAACCGCAGCCGCAGCCGCGCCAGGGCGGCGCCTGGGGCAACCAGGGCGGCCAACAGCCGGGATACGGGCAGCCGCAACCCGGCTACGGCCAGCAGCAGCCGGGTTACGGCGGTCCGCAGCAGGGCGGTCCATGGGCCGGCCAGCAGGCGGCGCCCGCCCGTGGTGGCGGCTTCATGGCCACGGCCCTGCCGATGGCGGCGGGTGCGGCGGGCGGCATGCTCCTCGGCAGCGCGCTCTCGAACGCCTTCGCGGGCGGACATTCCTCGCTCGGCAGCGCCGCCGCGGCGGGTCTCGGCGGCGGAGCCCCGAACATCACCGAGAACAACTTCTTCGGTGGCGGCAATGACGATCTCGGCGCGGCGCTGGGCGGGGGCGATGGCCTCCAGGACGCCTCGTTCGACAACGATCCCGGTGGTGATTTCGGCGGCGACCTCGGCGGTGGCGGGGACGACAACTGGGTCTGATCGCGGTTCGGGCCGGCGCCATGTTCCATGGCGCCGGCTCTCACCTCAGAGCACTTCGACGCGCGTACCGACGGGGGTGCGCTCGTACAGGTCGATGACGTCCTCGTTCATCATGCGGATGCACCCGGACGACACGTTCTGGCCGATGGTATGCGGCTCATTCGTGCCGTGGATGCGGTAGAGCGAGGAACCGAGATAGAGCGCGCGAGCGCCGAGCGGATTTCCGGGGCCGCCCGCCATGTGGCGCGGGAGATCCGGCCGACGGCGCACCATCTCGGGCGGCGGCGTCCAATCCGGCCATTCCCGCTTCTGGCTGATCGTCTTCAGCCCCGACCAGGCGAAGCCGGGGCGCCCGACGCCGATGCCGTAGCGGATGGCTTGGCCTCCGGGCTGGACGAGATAGAGAAACTTGGCCGGCGTATCGACCACGATGGCGCCCGGACGCTGCGGTCCATCGTAGGCGACGACCTGACGGCCGTAGCGCGGATCGGGCGCCCGCGCGATGGTCTCGACGGCAGGCTCGACCGCGCGAGGCTGCGGGAGGGCCGCGAGGCGCACCCGAGCCGCGGGCGCCGGCGTCGCGGGCGCATAGGCGATCGGGGGTTCCCGCTCCTCCGGGACGCGCTCGCCGGAGTGCAGCATGCGCGGACTGCCCGGTCCACCATAGCCGTAGGGCGAGGCGTGACGCGGCGGAACTCCGGCATCGGCGAGCGGAATAGGTCCGCCCCGCACCGGAACCGCCTGGCGCGGCGCACGGTCGTCGCTCATCAGGAACTCGATGAAACCGCCGCCATAGGCGCCGGGACGCGCCGGCCCCGCCGATTGCGCCTGCGCGCCCTGCCCCGCCAACCCCGCCGCCACGCAGGCGACAGCCACGCACCAATCGAACCGCATGCTCGTCAACGCTCCACGTCGGACCGAACCCGCTGGCGGGGTCGGCACACCGGCAGGATCGGGCGCGCTCGACAGTGGAGGGTGAAGGAACGTGATGAATCGTTTCTCTTGATGCCGCTGCGAACAGCTGCGCGGATTCAGCGTGAACGGTCGGTAAAGGTTGCCGGAGCGTTGCCGCGTTCAAGAAATCGCAATGAGTTCCCTTCACCATCGGCTCGCTTCACTCCTGCCGGCTGATCGCAACCGATGACCATGAAACGTTACCGCATCGAGGACAGCCTCGGTCTCGCGAGCCCTTCCGTCGCGACCGAAACCGCGGTCTCGGCGGAGGCGGTCAGTCTCAGCAACAAGCGCCTCGACGAAATCCTGTCGGCGATCCAGGACCTGCGGAAGGTCACGCAGACGAGCACCATCGAAACCGTCGAGGCCTGCCGGAGGGAGCTGAACGAAGCCTTCGCCATGCGCTCCGAACTCGACGTGATGAAGGAGGCGATCACCCGCACCAAGCAGGAGATCGCCACGCTCTATCGCTCGGAGAACACCGGCAAGGGCATGCGCCGGGTCGCCGGCGAACTCGACGCCGTCGTGGATTCCACCGAGCGCGCCACCAGCACGATCCTGGGCGCGATCGAGGAGATCGAGACCAACGCCAGCATGCTGCGCGCCATGACCACCACCATGGCGGGACGTGAGAACATCGACGCGATCCTCGAGCGCGTCGTCATCGCCTTCGAGGCCTGCAACTTCCAGGACCTCACCGGCCAGCGCATCAACAAGATTGTCGGGGTGTTGAAGTTCATCGAGGAGCATCTCGACCGGATGATCGGGGCCTGGGGCGGCCTCGACAGCTTCAGCGATCTCCTCGGCGCCACGCCCGGCAAGATCGATATCGACGACGAGTCCTCGCTGCTCAACGGACCGAAGCTGGCCGACGATATCGGCCATGTCGACCAGGGCGACATCGACGCCCTGTTCGATTGAGGCGGCCGGGCGCCCTTCCCTCTCCAATCCCCGAGGCTTAAGTCAGCGGCATGAGCCGCGCCCCCGCGAAAGCCCCGTCTTCGAAAGACCTGCCGCCGGACGGTTTCGACGATCAGGACGCGTTCCAGGACGACGCGTCCGAGGAATCTCACGCGCACGCGGAGGCGGACGACGCCCCCGAGATCGATTTCGATTTCGAGGACGGCGCGGTCAAGGCCGGCACGGAGGTGATCCGGCGCTTCTGGACGACCCTGCCGACGTCGCCGGGCGTCTACCGGATGTTCGACGACAAGGGCGACGTGCTCTACGTCGGCAAGGCGAAGAACCTGAAGGCTCGGGTCGGCTCCTACGCGCGGGGCCAGGCGCATTCGAACCGCATTGCCCGCATGATCTCGCAGACGGCGGCGATGGAGTTCGTTACCACCGCCACCGAGACCGAGGCGCTCCTCCTCGAGGCCAACCTCATCAAGCAGTTGAAGCCGCGCTTCAACGTCCTGATGCGCGACGACAAGTCGTTTCCCTACATTCTGGTCACGGCCGATTCCGAGGCGCCGCAGATCATCAAGCATCGCGGCGCGCGCCGCCGGAAGGGCAGCTATTACGGCCCCTTCGCCAGCGTCTGGGCGGTGAACCGCACCGTGAACGCGCTGCAACGCGCGTTCCTGCTGCGCACCTGCACCGACAGCTACTACGAGAACCGCACCCGGCCCTGCCTGCTCTACCAGATCAAGCGCTGCTCGGGCCCCTGCACCGGCGAGATCGACCTCGCCGATTACAGGGGCCTTGCTGACAACGCGAAAAGCTTCCTCGCAAGCAAGTCGAACGCCGTGAAGGACCGCATGCGCGAGGAGATGCAGGACGCCTCGGAGAAGATGGAATTCGAGCGCGCGGCGCGCTTTCGCGACCGTATCGCCGCGCTCTCGGCGATCCAGGGGACGCAGGGCGTCAACACCCAGGGTGTCGAGGAGGCGGACGTCTTCGCCCTCGACGAGCAGGCCGGGCAGTTCTGCATCGAGGTGTTCTTCTTCCGCAACTTCCAGAACTGGGGTAACCGCGCCTACTTCCCCAAGGCCGATCGCTCGATGACCGCCGACGAGGTGCTGGCCTCGTTCATGGGCCAGTTCTACGACGACAAGCCGGCACCGCGCCTCGTCCTCGTGTCCCACGTCATCGAGGATGCCGAACTGCTGGCCGCCGCCCTGTCGAGCCGGACCGAGTACCGGGTCGACATTCACCAGCCGCAGCGCGGCGAGCGCAAGAACCTCGTCGAATACGCCCAGCGCAACGCCAAGGAAGCGCTCGGGCGGCGCCTCGCCGACACCGCCTCGCAGGGCAAGCTCCTCGTCGCCCTCGGGCAATCGTTCGGATTGGCGTCGGCACCCCGGCGCATCGAGGTCTACGACAATTCGCACATCATGGGCACGAACGCGGTCGGCGGCATGATCGTGGCCGGCCCGACGGGCTTCGCCAAGCAGCATTACCGGACCTTCAACATCAAATCCGAGGAGCTGACGCCGGGCGACGATTACGGGATGATGCGCGAGGTGCTGCAGCGCCGCTTCAAGCGCCTCGTCAAGGAGAACCCGCGCACCGAGGGCGAGGCGGCCATCGCCGCGAGCGAGGGCGGCGCGGCGGAGCCCGTGCCCGAGGCGCCGCCCGAGAGCGACACCCTGCCGGCCTGGCCCGATCTCGTGCTCATCGACGGCGGCAAGGGTCAGCTGGACGCCGCGCGCACGGCCCTGGAGGAGATCGGCGTCACCGACGTGGCCCTGGTGGGGATCGCCAAGGGCCGCGACCGGGATGCGGGGCGCGAGACGTTCTTCGTGCCCGGGCGCCCGCCCTTCAAGCTGCCGCCGCGCGATCCGACCCTCTACTTCGTGCAGCGCCTGCGCGACGAGGCGCACCGCTTCGCCATCGGAACCCACCGGGCCAAGCGCAAGCGCGAGATGATCAAGAACCCCCTGGACGAGATCGCGGGAATCGGGCCGAGCCGGAAGCGCGCGCTGCTCCACCATTTCGGGACCGTGAAGGCGATCCAGCGCGCCGCCTTCGAGGATCTGGCGAAGACGCCGGGGGTCAACGCTGCCACCGCGCGGGCGGTCTACGACTTCTTCCACACCCATGCGTGAGGAGAAGGATCTCGCGGGGCGGTTGACCCCCAACCCGGCGCATGGTTTCACGCCTGCGATGAATCCCGCCCTCACCCGACGCCGGTCGCCCGCCTGGACGCTGGCGAACTGCCTGACCTACGGGCGCCTCGTGGCGGTCCCGGTGGTGGTCGCCCTGCTCTACTGGCCGACCGAGCCGAGCGCGCGCTTCGGAGCCCTCGGCATATACGTCCTGGCGGCGATCACCGACTACCTCGACGGCTACGTGGCGCGGACCTACGATCAGAGTTCGGCGCTCGGGCGGATGCTCGACCCCATCGCCGACAAGCTCCTCGTCGCGGCCTGCCTGCTCATGCTGTCGGCCGACAACACGATCCATGGCTGGACCCTGTGGGCCGCCATCGTGATCCTGTGCCGCGAGATCCTGGTCTCGGGCCTGCGGGAATACCTTGCCGAGCTGAAGGTCGGCGTGCCGGTGAGCAAGGTCGCCAAGTGGAAGACCACCCTCCAGCTCATCGCCATCGGCTTCCTGGTGGCGGGTCCGGCCGGGGAGAGCATCCTGCCGGGAACGATCCAGGCCGGCACCCTGCTCCTGTGGATCGCCGCCGCGCTGACGCTCTACACCGGCTGGGACTACATGCGGGCCGGCATCAAGCACGTCATCGACGACCCGCGCTGAGGAAAGCCACCGCGATGAAGCTCGTCTATTTCGCCTGGGTCCGCGAGCGCGTCGGCAAGGCCGAGGAGAGCGTCGAGCTGCCGGCCGATCTCGTGACGGTCTCCGATCTCGTCGGGTGGCTGCGTGGCCGGGGCGAGGAATACGCCCACGCCTTCGAGACCACCGGCATCGTGCGCGCCGCCATCGACCGGGTCCATGCCAAGCCGGACGCGCCGATCGCGGGCGCATCCGAGATCGCGTTCTTCCCACCGATGACGGGCGGCTGACCGCCCGCCCTCACCGCTTCGATAGGGCCGCCGTGAAGGCCGAGACGTTGTTGCGCATCATCGCCACGTAGCTCGGCGCCGGACCGTCCGGCCCCGAGAGCGCGTCGGAATACACCTTGCCGCCGATCGCCGCGCCGCTCTCACGGGCGATCTGCTGCATCAGGCGGGGATCGACGATGTTCTCCAGGAAGACGGCCGGGATCTTCTCCTGGCGGATCTGGCGGATGATCCGGCCGACATCGCGCGGGCTCGCCTCGCTGTCCGTCGAGACGCCCTGCGGCGCGATGAAGGTGAGGCCGTAGGCGGCCGTGAAGTAGCCGAAGGCGTCGTGCGTGGTGATGACCCGGCGCTGCGCCTTCGGGATGGCGCCGAGCGCCGCCCGCACATCCGCGTCGAGCGTGTCGAGGGTGGCGAGGTAGGCCTTGGCGTTGTCGGCATAGGTCGCGGCGTGCTCGGGATCGATGCGCACCAGGGCATCGCGGATGTTGCTGACGTAGATCTTCGCGTTGGCGACGTTCTGCCAGGCATGGGGATCGTCGTGGTGACCATGCGCGTGACCATGGCCGTGGTCGTCGTCCTCGACCTCGATCGGCCTGATGCCGGTGGACGCGACGACCACGGGCGCCTTCGTGCCGGACGCCTTGATCAGCCGGTCGATCCAGCCTTCCAGGCCGAGGCCGTTGACGACGACGACTTGGGCATCCGCCAGGGTCCGGGCATCGCTCGGGGCGGGTGTGTAGCCATGCGCATCGGCGTTCGGCTGGACCAGATTCGTGACCGCGACGCGGTCTCCGCCGACCTGGGCCACAAGGTCGCCGAGGATCGAGAAGGTCGCGACCGCGCGGATCTTGGTCTCGGCGGCATGCGCCGGTCCGAGCAGACCGAGGAGGAGCGCGAGCGCGGCGGGCAACGGGAGGCGCCAGGACGGCATGGGAGAACCCTTTCGACGGACCCGGCAGTCCTTACTGTAACATTATCACATTTCCAAGCCTGACGGCTTTCGCTTGATCTCACGGGGATGCGGACGCAAACACCGCGCTACCTCAAGATCCGGACGTCGCGGCCCCGCGCCATCCGGCGGTCGCGGGCAGGCGAGAGCAGAGCAGCATGGCGCGCAGGGCGCTTCCCAAGAGCGACATCCTCCCCCTCCTCGCCAGGGTCTGGCGGGAATGGCTGCGGCCGCATAGGGCGACCCTGCTGGTGGTGCTGGTGCTCATCGCCATCGTGGGCGTGGCCACCGGCCTCTACCCGACGCTGATCAAGCTCGCCTTCGACGCCTTCGACAAGAAGGATCTGGCAGCCCTCGCCTACGCGCCCGTCATCGTCATCGCGATCACGTCGATCCGGGGCTTCGCGCTGTTCGGCCAGACGGTCCTGACCAACCGGGTCGTCACCCGCGTCGAGGCCGACATGCAGGCGGCCCTCTACGGGCACCTCATCGAGTCCGACCTGGCGCAGATCGGCCGCGAGAGCCCGGCGGCCTTCACGCAGCGCTTCACCACGGATTTCGCCTTCATCAAGGAGGCGCTGACGCGCATCTCCACGGTGCTCCTGCGCGACGTCGCGATGCTGATCGCCCTGGTGGCTGCCCTGCTCTGGATGGACCCGGTCCTCACCCTGGTGGCCGGCGTGGTGGCGCCCTTCGTCGCCGGTCCCATCGGCCGCGTCGGCAAGAAGCTGCGCCGGGTCTCGACCAGCACGCAGGAGCGGATGGGCCTGACCGCGAGCCTCATCACCGAGAGCCTGCAGGGCGCGCGCATCGCCAAGACCTATGCCCTGGAGGGGTATCTCAAGGGCCGGGCGCGAGGGGCCTTCGAGGAGGTGCGGCGCCTCAAGATGAAGGCCGCGAACGCGCGCGGGCGCCTCGATCCGCTGCTGGAGATCGGCGGCGGTTTCGCGGTCGCCGCCGTGCTGGCCCTGGTGGGGCAGCGGGTGACCTCGGGGGACCGCACGGTCGGCGATTTCACCGGCTATGTCACGGCCCTGCTGCTGGCCTCCCAGCCGATCCGGACCCTCGGGTCCCTGAACGCCATCCTTCAGGAGGCCGGCGCGGCGCTGCAACGCTACTTCGCGCTGATGGACGAGGCTCCCCTGATCGGCGAGCGCGTGGGCGCGCAGCCGCTGCGGGTGACGGGCGGGGAAATCCGCTTCACCGGCGTGCGGTTCCGCTACCGCGCCGATGCACCGGCCCTGGAGGGCATCGACCTCACCGTCCCGGCCGGTGCCACGGTGGCGCTGGTCGGCCGGTCGGGCTCCGGCAAGTCCTCCCTCCTCAACCTTGTGCCGCGCCTCTACGACGTCACCGCGGGTGCCGTGAGCATCGACAGGCAGGACATCCGCGCGGTGACGCTCGCCTCGCTGCGCGCCTCCGTGGCGGTGGTCTCGCAGGATGTCGTGCTGTTCGACGACACCATCGCGGCCAATATCGGCTTCGGCCGCCCGGGCGCCAGCCGGGCCGAGATCGAGGCGGCGGCCGAGGCGGCGGCCGCGCACGGCTTCATCAGCCGCCTGCCCGAGGGCTACGACTTCCAGGTCGGCCCGTCCGGTGGGCGTCTCTCCGGGGGCGAGCGCCAGCGCATCTCCCTGGCCCGCGCCTTCCTCAAGGACGCGCCCATTCTCCTGCTCGACGAGGCGACCAGCGCGCTCGATTCGGAATCCGAGCGCCTGGTTCAGTCGGCTCTCCTGCGCCTGATGGCGGGGCGCACCACCCTGGTCATCGCCCACCGGCTCTCGACGGTGCGCGAGGCGGACTGCATCGTGGTGATGGAGGCGGGCCGTATCCTCGAGACCGGCACCCACGCGGCACTCCTCGCGACCGGCGAGGCCTATGCCCGGCTCCACCGGATGCAAGACTCCGACATACAAGGATCCGAGGCTTCCGAGGATGTCGGCCTGTCCGCCTGAGGGGACCGAGACCGGGCTCGTGCGTTGAGCCGTCCGAGGCGAAGATGGAGCACCCCATGCGATCGGAGCCGTTCGGTCGAACCCGGGCCGGCGAGGCCGTCACCGCCCACACGCTCGCGGCCGGAGGCGTGACGGTGGACATCCTCGATTACGGGGGCATCATCCGCCGCATCGAGGCGCCGGACAGGGCCGGGCACGCGGCGAACGTCGTCCTGGGCGCGGCCGATCTCGCCGG
Source organism: Methylobacterium sp. J-068 (assembly GCF_022829445.1). Lineage (GTDB taxonomy): Bacteria > Pseudomonadota > Alphaproteobacteria > Rhizobiales > Beijerinckiaceae > Methylobacterium. Next base: position 9,284 of record NZ_JAKSXY010000072.1, read on the forward strand.
CTACGAGGCCAGCGACGCGCATTTCGGCGCGCTCATCGGACGCTATGCCAACCGCATCGCCCGTGGCCGCTTCACCCTCGATGGCCACGATCACCAATTGCCGGCGAACGCGGGCCGAAACACCATGCATGGCGGACCGGAGGGGTTCGACCGCCGGGTCTGGCGCGTCGAGGCCCACGAGGAGCGCCGTCTCACCCTGGGCTACCGCTCACCCGACGGCGAGCAGGGTTTTCCCGGCACCCTCGACGTGACGGTGACCTATCGCCTCGATCCGGACGGGACGCTCGCGATCGACTACGCCGCCGTCACCGACCGTCCGACCATCCTGAACCTGACCAATCACAGCTACTTCAACCTCGCCGGCGAGGGCGCGGGCGACGTCCTCGGCCACGAGGTCGCCATCGCGGCGGACGGCGTGCTGGTGACGGATGCCGAGCAGATCCCGACCGGCGCGATCGCGCCCGTGGCGGGGACGCCCTTCGATTTTCGCACGCCGATCGCCCTCGGCGCGCGCATCCGCGACGCCCATCCGCAGATCGCCCTGGCCCATGGCTACGACCACACCTTCGTTCTCGCGGGCGACGGCACCCTGCGCGCGGTGGCGACGGCCCGCGACCGGACGAGCGGGCGTCGCCTCACCGTTTCGACCACGCAACCCGGGCTGCAACTCTACACCGCCAACATGCTCGACGGGACGGTGACGGGATCGGGTGGGACGCTCTACCGGGCCGGCGACGCGGTCTGCTTCGAAGCGCAAGGCTACCCCGACGCGCCGAACCATCCGGATTTTCCGAGCACCGTGCTCCGGCCGGGCGAGCGCTTCGCGGCGACCACGACCTACCGCTTCTCGGTCGATCCTTGAGAATCGCCGCTCGGGGAGACGCCACGTGACACTCGCCCTCTACGCCGCCGCCGCGCTCGCGGAGATCGGCGGCTGCTTCGCCTTCTGGGCCTGGGCGCGGCTCGGGCGCTCCGGCCTGTGGCTCCTGCCCGGCACCGCCGCCCTGATCCTCTTCGCCCTCCTCCTGACCCGGGTCGAGAGCGAGGCGGCGGGAAGGGCCTACGCGGCCTATGGGGGTGTTTACATCGCCGCGTCGCTGCTCTGGCTCTGGATCGCCGAGAGCCAGCGGCCCGATCGCTGGGACATGACCGGCGCCGCGATCTGCCTCGTCGGCGCGGCGGTGATCCTGTACGGGCCGCGCGCCTGAGCGACAGGGTCTCCGCTTCGATCGAGCGGCGACAGGATCAGCCCTGGTGCGCGTCCGGCTCGATCAGGATCTCGCGCTTTCCGGCGTGGTTGGCCGGGCCGACGATGCCCTCGACCTCCATCCGCTCCATCAGGGAGGCAGCGCGGTTGTAGCCGATCTGAAGGCGGCGCTGGATGTAGCTGGTCGACGCCTTCTTGTCGCGCAGGACGACCTGGACGGCCTGATTGTAGAGATCGCCGCCGGCCTCGCCGAAGCTGCCCTGGTCGAAGACCGCGCCGTCCACCTCGATCTCGTCGGCGCTACCCTTGGCGCCCGCCGTGCCTTCCTCGTCGGCCGTGACGGCCTCGAGGTAGGAGGGCCGGCCCTGGCGCTTGAGGTGGGCGACCACGCTCTCGACTTCCGAATCCGAGCAGAACGGCCCGTGCACGCGCGTGGTACGCCCGCCGCCGGCCATGAACAGCATGTCGCCCTGGCCCAGCAGCTGCTCGGCGCCCATCTCGCCCAGGATCGTGCGGCTGTCGATCTTGCTGGTCACCTGGAAGGAGATCCGGGTCGGGAAGTTCGCCTTGATCGTGCCCGTGATCACGTCCACCGACGGACGCTGCGTGGCCATGATCAGGTG
>NZ_JAKSXY010000086.1 GCF_022829445.1 Methylobacterium sp. J-068
CCCTGGTGCAGTGCTGCGGTGTCGCAGTACAGAAGGACCGCCGCGAGGCGAGCGTCTGGGGCATCGGGCGCAACCGGGAGCGCTGGCTGATCGAGCACCGGGTGCTCCAGGGCGACACGGTCCGAGCCCAAGTCTGGAAAGACGTCGTGGCCATGTTCGACGAAACCTGGGAGCACGAGAGCGGCGCCGACATGCGCGGACGCGACTGGGGCGTGGATTCGAGCGGCTTCACGGCCGAGGTCTACGCCTTCGTCAGGACCCAGCCCGGGCGAGCCGTTCACGCGGTCGACGGCCAAGACAGCTACGGTGCGGCGTTCCTCGGCGTGGGCGCGAAGGACGCGACCCCGGCCGGTAAGAAGCTGCGCCGCGGCCTGAAAACGATCCGGATCGGCGCCTCGTTCGCCAAGCAGGAACTCATGGGGTGCCTGGCGCTCCACCGCCCGCCCGAGGGCAAGCCCTTTCCGGCCGGCTTCGTCCACCTCCCGGACGACGTCACCGAGGATCAGGTCAAGCAGCT
>NZ_JAKSXY010000004.1 GCF_022829445.1 Methylobacterium sp. J-068
AGGGAATGTCCGCCGCGTTCGAAGAAGTTGTCGGTTCGGGCGATGTCGGGCACGCCGAGGACCTCGCTCCAGATCGCCGCGAGGGCGGCCTCGGTGGGGGTGAGGGGCGCATCCGGCTGGTCCGGTGATCCGTCCGGCCGCGCGCTCCAGTCGGGGACGGGCAGGGCGGCGCGGTCGAGCTTGCCGTTGGGTGAGACCGGCAGGGCGGGCAGGAACACGAGGCGGGCCGGGACCATGTGGTCGGGCAATTGGCCCGCCAGATGCGCCCGCAGCGTGGCCTCGATGGCGGCCTCGCCGCCCTGCGCCCGGTCCGCCCCCCGCGCCTCCCCACGCGCCTCCGCCGGTGCCTCGCGCGGGACGCAGTACCCGACGAGGCGGGGACCGCCCGGCGCGGGGACGGCGACGATGGCGGCGTCGGCGACGCTGGGATGCGCCCGCAGGCGGGCGGCGATCTCGCCGGGCTCGATGCGGAACCCCCGGATCTTCACCTGGTCGTCGAGGCGCCCGAGGAACACCAGCGCCCCGTCGGGCCGGCGCCGGACCCGGTCGCCGGTGCGGTAGAGACGCCCGCCCGACGGCCCGAACGGGTCGGGCACGAAGCGCTCGGCCGTGAGCCCGGCCCGCCCGTGATACCCCCGCGCCAGACCGAGCCCGCCGATGTACAGCTCTCCCGCGACCCCGATCGGAACCGGGTTCAGGTCGCCGTCGAGGACGTGCAGGGCGAGGTTGGCGATGGGGTGGCCGATGGGCACCTCCGTCGTCTCGGTCCCTGTCCCGGCCTCATCGCCGCAGGCCCAAGCGGAGACGTCGATGGCGGCTTCCGTGGGGCCGTAGAGGTTGTGCAGGGCCGCCCCCGTGCGGGCACGGACGGCGGCCGCGAGGTCGCCCGGCAGGGCCTCGCCGCTGCACAGGATGCGGGTGAGCGGCGCGCAGGCCTCGAGTTCGCCCGAGGCCACGAAGGCGGCCAGCATGGCGGGGACGAAGTGCAGGGTGGTCACCCCGTGCCCGACGATG
>NZ_JAKSXY010000006.1 GCF_022829445.1 Methylobacterium sp. J-068
GCTGCGTTGACGAGGTCGAGCGCGGCGAGGATCGGGTCAGGCGTGCTCATGCTCGTCCTCCCGATCTCGCAGGCGGACGACCAGCATGTGCAGAAGAGCGCCGCACTCGTCGCGCTTGTATTGGCGGCACGCCTTGGTGAAGGCGGCGCCGGGATTGAACCTCCCGGCCCTGTTGGTGCTGGCTCTAAGGGTTTCCTCGGCCTTTCGCCGCACAGCGGGGTCGTCGAGCAGCCGGTCGAGCTTCGCGACAAGCCAAGTCCGGCCGGTGGCATCCGTGTAGGGGATGGTGCCGAGGGCGCTCATGCGTCCGGCCCCTTCCCATCCGCGAAGAGGGCTGGCTGCTTCTGCTGGGCGCGGGCCCACACCTCCGTGCACGCCTCGTGACCCAGGAGTTCGTAGGCAGCTTGGACGAAGGCCTGCCGCTTGGCGTCGATTTTCGAGTAGCCGGCGGCTTGGCTCGAACCGAGTGCCATGGAACGCTCGGCGCGACGCAGGACCCCGATGCGCTCCTGCAGGACGGGACGACTCCGGCGCTTGCGCTTCAGGGCGATCTCGGCACGGGTGCGCCAGGACGGATCGTC
>NZ_JAKSXY010000017.1 GCF_022829445.1 Methylobacterium sp. J-068
GCTGCGAGCCTGAATAGCGAGTAGCGCGTCATAGTGCGCGGTCAGGGTCGGCATCACCACCTCCTGAACTAGGACCTGCGCCTGATCCTGTTGCTTGATCGCGATTTGCTGCATCATTCCGACCATCGGCGCAGCGATGGCTTTCAGGAGCGCGGTTCGAGCACCCTGCATCTGCGTGACGACCTCACGCGCCGCCTGCACGGTAGCCGGGTCGGATGCGGTGACGGGTGCCGTGGGAGAGGCGGCAGGCTGTGCCATCGCCGCGCAGGGCAACAGAACACCCATGCAAAGACCGGCGAGAAGTCGATAGGCGCGCATAGCTGCTCCGATCACAGATGCCGCGCGATCCAGGGCGGCGCGGGCAATGCGCGTTGCTATCACACTTCTACGTCAGACCTGCCCAGGCTGGCATCCATAAGGGGGCACCGCTCGCGGAAACCGATCCTTGATGCGTTCGCAGCCCCACGCTCGCAGTGATTCCGGCAGACGCCGGTTCACCTCGATCCCCACCTCGTCGTAGGGCGAGGCACCGGCCGTCACGTAGCTGTACCAGCGCCAGCCGATCGTCCCGACGCCTGCGATCAGGATGGCGAAGGCGACCGTCACCGCCAGGGCTGTACGCGAGTGAGGGCGTTGGATCTCACCAGCCATATCGATCAGCCTCCTACCGTTGACTTAACCATGCCCGCCACGCGACATGGCATGTCTGGCTGCGCTCGCCCTTGGGCGAGTCGTAGTCCAACCACCATCAGGGATTAGCGCCGCGAGAAAGACCTAAGTCCAAAACGCCAACGGCCCCCCGTCGCCAAACGGAGGGCCGTCGAAATCGATGAGGTCCGGGGACCCATTTCCAACTCCCCAGACATCACAGCACCGCTCAGGTGTCAATCGGGGATCGCTTCCCGAGACGATGGCGCTTTGCCTTTTGACGGGGACGGCTCACGCCACTCCCCCCTGCTTTGACGCGGCCCAAGCAAGGGCTGTGAAGGATGACGGTTGTAGATATGGCCGAGGCGATCGACCGGGCGCACGGCGCGGCGCTCGACGGGCTGGCACGCACCTTATGGGCGGGGGTTGCGGCCGAGCAGATCAGCGACATTGACGCTGCCCGACTTGTCGAGGCGCTCGACGCTCGCAGAATGGCCGTTAAATCCACACAGCGGCCCGCTAGCTTAGGTCCGCTCAGACTTGAGCCGACTCGCAGGCGCAAGCCACAGCGCCCACCTGTCCGATCCCAGGCCATCGAACGCCGCCGCCGCCTTGCTGCATCCGGCCCTATGCCGCCATCCCTCGCTGCCCGGTTCACAACGGGCGAGCTGGCAGTGCTCCGCATTGTGGCCGATGAGTTTCGAGCCCAGAAGGTCTGTGCCCTCTGTCTCGACGCCATCGCAGCCCGAGCCGGAGTGTCTCGTACACTGGCAAAGGATGCGATCCGACAGGCCCGGCGCCTGGGTATGGTCGAAGTCCGCGAGCGCCGCCGCACAGGCGCCAAAAGCCTACCGAACCTCGTGACGGTGATCGACCGCGAATGGCTCGCCTGGATCAAGTGCGGCGCCGCTCGGCGTCAACAGAGTGTCTCCACATTGGAGGAGACCACAACTCACCCCAAGTCCGAGCCCAGCAGCATAGGGGGCAGAATTTCCACCACCACGGATAACTTGTTAATTCTGGGGGAAAGACACCCAGCGAAACCCGCCAAAAGGCTGCCGAAAATAAGAAAGCGAGCATGAGTGGAGTCGCATTAGGCGGGCGTCGGAGAAATACGCCCTGAAGCACGGATTGCAGATACCGAAGCGGTCGGACGACGTCAGATCAACCTTGCTGCCATCCTGGGGTGTCAATCGGCGTCCAATCGGGACCCGGGATTGGCGTCCAAAAAGGACCCGCCTGCTAAACAGGCTGACGGCCTGCGACGCAGAGATCGACGTCGCGGAGCCGGTTGGAGTGAGCGCAGCGGCGTCGATCTCGTCTCCAGCCTGCCGTCCTCCGGTCGCGGCGTGCCGCGGCCGGCTTCCTCAGGTGCGCGTCTTTAGCCGCCAGCTGGCGTTGCCGGTCTCCAGGATGTCGCAGTGGTGCGTCAGCCGGTCGAGCAGCGCCGTCGTCATCTTCGCGTCGCCGAACACGCTCGGCCATTCGGCAAACGGCAGGTTCGTCGTCACGATCACCGAAGTGCGCTCGTAGAGGCGGCTGATCAGGTGGAACAGCATCTGTCCGCCTGCTCGCGGGAACGGCAGATAGCCCAGTTCGTCCAGGATCACGAGATCGGCGCGCGACAGCTGCGAGGCAAGCCGTCCCGCCTTGCCCGCGCGGGCTTCCGCCTCCAGCTCCTGGGCGAGTATGGCATCGAGGCAAGCGAGATGGCCGTCGAGCTGCGGCCGTGGCTGATGCTGGCGCTTGTAGGCAAAAGCGGTCTTGTCCGAACGCAGTGCCTTGCGCACGACCTTGCGCGATATGCGCAGCTCCCGTGAGATCTCACGGATGCTCTTGTGCTCGTTACGAAAGAGCCGCCGGATTTTGGCGATGGTCTCCACGATCAACATCACCGGCTGCCTCCCTGTCCCTGGCAGGATGGGAGCATGACGTGAGCTGCCGGGAGTGGGTCCCATTTGGACGCCGATCAGCCCTTCAGCCGGGTTCTTTTTCCATGCCGATTCTCACCTGGGGAACAGCAGCCTCCAGCTACTACTGCCTTCTGGATGCCCGAACAGAGTGAGACTTTACAGTGAACAAAATAGGATTAGAATGACGTAGATAGCCCGCTCCCTTATGGAGCCATGGGCCGGGTGGCTAGCCAGGTCAGTTCCGGGTTCTCATGATATGCCGGAGGGCACCGGCAATAAGCAGCAGATAATGCTGCAGGAGTGGGAATGGGTCGCCCCGGCCCCACAGACAACCGGGTCTGCAGATCGATGTGCAGCCCATTCGTTCCGCGTCAGACCTCGGGAGAGGTGAAGCGGCGAGTAAAGGCCGACCGCCTGACCCCGGCCTCCCCAATAGGGTTTCGTCCATCGGTTTATGTGACCAATACGCCGGCTCCTTCGCGTCAGGTTGCAATCTTCGTCGGAACCAGGCGAAGCTATGCCCCCATCCACCCCACCTTCACATCAGGGAATTGGAGTAGGGGAGACACGCGCTCTCAGCTTGCAAGATGAGGAGATTGATATATGTCAGCATCTCGAAAGAAGGTGGTCCTGGAGAAGACGCCTCCTCCCGCTGTCACTAAACCCTACCAACCGACGCCCGCTGAAAAAGCGGCGCTATCCCGGTACGTCGCACGCAGCAACAGGCGACCTTCAGCTGGCATTCGCGTGACCAGGGAAAAGGCTCGTGTGACGACCGGTCCAGATCACGTCGATCCCGTGACCGGCTCGATCAACCTCATGAATGCGCTAGGCACGGCAAGCTTACCTTTCATGAACGGGCTACTGAGCCAGATCGCGAATATGGCCAGCCACGGGTCAGAGCCTGACGAAGCAGGCATCAACTTCGTGCTGTCGGTGGTCGACGGGATCGAGCCACGGGATGAGATTGAAGCCATGCTCGCGTCACAAATGGCCGCCGTTCATCTTGCGACCATGACCTTTGCACGACGCTTGGCTCACGTGGATAACCTGTCCCAGCAGGAAGGGGCAGAGCGGGCTTTCAACAAGCTTGCTCGGACCTTCACGACACAAGTCGAAGCGCTCAAGCGCTATCGCAGTGATGGACAGCAGACCGTGAGGGTTGAGCGCGTTACGGTCGAAGCCGGCGGCCAAGCCGTTGTTGGTTCGGTCAGTGCCTCATCCGATAGGGGGAGGGCCTGTGAATGAAACCTGCAGACAACCCCATGCAAAGACCGATGCATGCCTTGCCGCGATGTGGAGCTAGAACACGCAGCGGCGGGTCTTGTAACGCGCCCGCGATGCCAAATGGCCGGTGTCGGATGCACGGAGGTACCTCTCCAGGTGCTCCGAAGGGGTCAAGGAACGGGATGTACCGGCACGGTCGCTACACGGCGGAAGCCATTAAGACGCGTCGTGAAATGAATGCTTGGATTCGTGTCATGCGAGAAGCAGCCCAGGACATCCCATAAAATCGATCGCTCTGTGAGCAACTCACTTTTCAACTAGATTATCCGCGAGCGTCACAGCAGCTGATAGGGCCCTCGGAACAGATCACCCATCGCCTTGCGACGGAACACAGTTCGCCAGCGCCGGCGCTGATGCTCGGGTCGATCGTGGTTCATGTGGCAGCGCTGGCAGAAGGCCGCGAGGTTCTTTGAGGCATTGTTGGCGGTGTCGTGATCACGGTGTCCAGTGGCCAGCACGACCCGCGTGGTGCGTACAGTGCCCAGGACATCGTCCGCCCCCACCGCTAGGCAGATGAAGCGTCCCGCCCCATCGCGCCAGGAGCCTTCCTCCCCGTCCCACCAGCGCCCGTCGCCGAGATGGAACACACGCTGTCCGTGCGGACGGGCGCAGACCTCGCAGCGCCCCTTCGCCCGCTGAAAGCGGATGACGGCCGAGAGTTGGGGCCAGTCGATGGGATAGAAGAAGCGATGCTCGCGCCGGATCGGCATACGCGTCAGTCCTGCCGCGCCGCGCCGGCAGCGGCTTGGCTGCGAGCCCGCGCCTGCGGGAAGTAGTTGTAGAAGGTGTCCCGGCTCACCCCGAGGCGCTTGGCGATCGCCGCGATCGAGATGGTGCCCGATTGCAGCAGGGCGCGGCCGACATCGAGGTCGGCGGGTGTCAGCTTCTTCGGTCTGCCGCCCTTACGGCCACGAGCCAGCGCCGCCTTCAGCCCTTCCATGGTGCGCTCACGGTTGAGATCGAGGAAGTACTCGGCCATGGCCCCATGCATCTGCAGGGCAAAGCGTCCGTGAGCGGTGTCGCTGTCGAATTGCTCGGTCAGGGATCGGAAGTGGATCTCCTTCACCCGAAGAGCGTCGATGGTGCGCATCATCTCGACGAGCGAGCGACCGAGCCGATCGAGCTTCCAGACGACGAGCACGTCGGTGGGACGAAGGTAGGCAAGCGTAGCCTCGAACTCGGGGCGCTTGGTGCCCGCCTTGCCGGACTTCTTTTCCTCGAACAGGCGTTCGCACCCGGCTCGTGTCAGCGCGTCGCGCTGCAGGTCGAGGTTCTGGTCGAGGGTGGAGACGCGGGCATATCCGACGAGCATGTCGGGATAGTGATTCGGGTGCGTTTAATCCGCAATAGAAAACCAGTCATATTTTCCCGACACGTACGACATGGTTTGAACTGGAAATACGCAGGCTCGCGGCGAACGTCCGGAAAACGAACGTTTCGCCTACGTCGCCGGGGCGTTCGCTTTATCGGATGGCGGATAGAGCGCAGCCTTGGCGACCTCAATCAGGACCCAGGCCGCCGGCCGGTCCTCGTTCGGGCTCTCGCCGTAGGCGATCAAGCCTAACGCTTTGCGCAGCCGAACATTTTCGGCCTCGGCCGCTGCAAGCTTCTCCTCGGTGTAGCAGTGCGCGCGGTGCAGTTGGCGATAGTCCTCGTCGGTGTAGTTCTCAGCCATGCTTGCACGCCGATTGACAGTTTACGACCCAACCCAGCCGCCAGGAACGCCATTTGCGTTTCTCCAAAGCGGTCGTTCGTCGGCCACTCTGCAAGTTCGGCTCGGGGTGGGCAACAAACCCTGCCCCTCTAACCGGGAGTGGCCCTTCCACCAGCATCACGGTTTATAGCCGCTTGACGAACTTGCATTTTCCGCCCTGTGCCCATGGGCCCCGCACTCGTTCCGCGACGCAGAATGCGTCGACCGCGCGAGTTACGCCGGGAAAGCGACCGCCCAGGCTGTCGTAATCGTCTGCGATGAGGAGGCCGCCGGGACGCAGGACCGGCCACCAGGCCCGGAGATCCGCCGCCACGGAGGTTTCCTCGTGGCCCGCGTCGAGATGGATGACGTCGGCGGTGAGGCCGCGCAGACGCATCAGCTCGGCGGCATTCACCGAGTCCAGTGGGAGGGGCACGACTCGGTCAGCCAGCCCTTCCCGCAACACGTTGGCCAGGAAGGTGCGGTACAGGCTGGGATACCCGTTCTCGGTGGCGAGTTCACTGAACAGGTTCGCATCGGCCCAGTGGTCGACGGCCCCGAGCCAGGTATCTACCGCGATGACGATCCCCTCGACGCCGTGCGCCCTCAGGCTCCGGGCCAAGTGGAGGGTGCTGGCCCCCTTCCAGGCGCCGATCTCCACGATCACGCGGGGGTGGAACTCCGTGACGGCCTCGTCGAGGAACGGATGCAGGCTGCGCCAGCCCTGGAGATCGAGAGGGCGCAAGCTGTCGGGCGGGTTCGCAAACGGATCTCGGCCATGCCAGAGCGCGTCGATGATGGCGCGGCGGTTCGTCGGGAGGTGGCTCATCGGAGGGCGACTCGTGAGAGGAGATGCGCCCGCCAGGGATCGGGCGCGCGTCGGGCATTCAGCCCTGGGCGGCCCGCCGCGCCAGCCCGTAGAGGGCTTCGCAGCGCGCGAGCCAGAGATCGCGTGTGAAGAGGCGCAGCACGCGTGCGTGCGGGATTGTCCGTGGAATGGCGAGGGCGTCTTGGATCGCCCGGACCAGGGCGGGGGTGTCGTCGGGCGGGACCAAGTGCCCGGCCTCGCCGACGATCTCGGCGGCCGCCCCCATGGCGAGACCGGCCACCGGCACCCCGCAGGCCATGGCCTCGATGGCCACGAGGCCAAAGGGCTCATCCCAACAGGGCGTGAACAGGAAGACGGAGGCGCGGCCAATCTCGTCCGCCAGGGCCCCGCCGGAAAGGTGGCCACCATAGCGGATTGGTCCACTGAGCTCCGGGGCGATCCGCATTTCCCAGTATTCCCGGTCCTCGATCGGGCCGAAGAGGGTTAGTGGAAGGCCGGCCCGCCGGGCTGCCGCGACGGCGCGATGCGGACCTTTGATGGGCGCGATGCGCCCGGACCAGACGGCGCCGCCGTCTCCCCGGTCCCGAAAGGGCCAGGCCGCGGGATCGATACCGTTGTGGAGCACAGACACCTCTGGCGACGCGCCCTCGGGCCACCAGGTTCGGAGCTGGGCCTCGGAGGTCACGGTGATCCGGTGGCCTGGCACGAGGCTGTCCGTCACGAACCAGCGCAGGGCGTCGTAGGGTGGGACGTGCAGCGACGTGACGGTGGGGACTTTCGCGAGACGCCACCGCTCTAGGGGCAGGCGGCTCAATGCATTGTTGTGGAGCACGTCGAAGCCCCCGGCCGCGATCCGGTCGCAGGCGGCGGCGTATCCAGCATCCACGTGGGCTTTGAGCCCGGCATCACCCCGATGTTCCAGGCCCGGAAAGCTGCGCTCGTGATGTACCGGGATCACCGGATCGACGGGGAAGCGCGGGTCGCTGTCCCCGGCAGCGAAGAGAACGACGTCGTGTCCCCGCGCCATCAACCCGTCGGCCAGCGCCCAGCACTGGGCTTCCATGCCGCCCGCGAAGGGCCGCGCCACCGGATGGCGCAGATGGGCGAGGAGCGCGATCCTCACGCCGTCGCCGCCGCGGCGGCCTGGGCCTCCAGATGGCGGATGACAGAGGCCGAGTTGCTGTAGGGCTGGTGACTCTGCTGCCCGGTCAGCGCTAAGTCGCCGGCCCCCGGGCGACGCAGGATACGGATCGGCCGGTCGGGGGTGTCGTCGATCAACCCCATCACCTTGAAGGCGTAGAGCCAGTGGCCCATCGTGCGGTAGCCCCACTTAGCCTCGAACAGCTCGGCATTGCGCACGACGCTGTCGAGGTGGTGGACCGGCGGCATGTGATGGGGGTGGTACTGGTGATAAGCCAGCCCGCCCTTCATCCAGGCGATGGGGATGCCGGCCTGGTCGAGGACCTTGCCAAAGTCCGTGTCCTCGCCGCCGTAGCCGGTGTAGCGCTCGTCGAAGCCGCCGGTGGCCAGGAAAGTGGCGCGCCAGATGGCGAAGTTCAGGGACCAAAAGCAGCGGTAATCCGGGCAGATCTCAAGACCGGAGGCCGGTGGACCGCGGCGGTCGGAATGCCGCTCCGCGACCGCCGCGAAGCCCTCGCAGGTCCAATTTCCTGCGGTCGCGCGTTCGGGTAGGTGGAGGACCTCGCCCATGAGCAGGCCGTCGAGTTCCTTGAGGCCGCGCGCGTAGTCGGCCACGAGGTCGGGGGTCGGGATGCAGTCGACGTCGAGGAAGACGACGGCATCGCCGCCGGCCGCCGCCACTCCCTGGTTCCGCGCCGCCGCCAACGGCAAGTCGGTGCCCGGCACCAGGATCTGGCGGACTGGGAAGGCGACCTCGGGCAGATCATAGGGCGCGTCCTGCATCACCGCCACGATGAACTCGGCGGGGGCCTGCGTTTGGCGCTCCAGGCCGCGAAGCACGTTGCGCAGGTGCGCCGGCCGTCCCTTGGCCAGGCTCACGACGGAAACGGTGGACATGGGGCGGTCTGGCTCCGGGAGGTTCAAGCGCGGGAATGGAGGCGGTCAGCCGGTGGCAACAACCGTAAGGGCGGCGGGCGCCGCCGCGCCGTGCCAGAGCTCGTCGGTCAGGCCCTCAAGCCAGCCGGCGGCGCGGGCGGCAGCTTCCGGCGCGTACAGACTGCGCAGCGGAGCGGTGTCGAGGGCGCGGGCCCGGGCGAGGAGGTCGCGCCAGCCCTGGAGATCACCGGGCCAGACCGGGGCCTGGACGGCGGCACCGAGCCGGACCAAGGCCTCGGCCTTGCGGGTCTGCTCGCCGAAATAGCGCCACTCGGGCATCACGATCAGGCGTCCGCCGACGCGGGCGACCTCGTGAATGGTATTGTCGCCGGCGGAGGCCACCACGATGTCGGCGGCGGCGAGGTAGTCAGTCACCGAGGGCACCCAGCCGAGTTCGCGCAGGTTGGCGAAATCGGTCTCGTGGCCCTCGCGATGGGTCGGTCCCAGGGTTAGCCACAGGGCCTCGGGAGCGGCCCGGGCAGCCACCGTCAGGGGGGCGTAGGGCGTGCCGCTGCCCCCGCCCCCGGTCACCGCGACGACGATCTCGCGGTCCGGGTCGAGGCCGAGCTTGTCTCGGGCCTCGGCCCGATCCGGCACTCGGTCGACGCTGGTGCAGAGACCGCCGCTGTAGAACGTCTTGGCCCGCAGGACGGCCGGGTAATCGTCTTGCTCCATGCGCGCATCGAAGGGCGCCAGCATGCCGACACAGGCCTCATAGGCGCCCACATGGCCGATATCGGTGCGGTCGCCGTGCATCCGGATTTGCACTGCCGGCACGCTGGCGATGCGCGCCAGCAGCGCGATCTCCGCCGATACGTCGACCACAAATAGGCCGACGTCGCGCTCGTCGAGATGGTCGAGGATGCGCCGCATGGTCTGGCGCATCGCGGTGAGGCCGAGCGGCACGCAATGCATGACCTGGGGCGTTGGCTCCGCGTAGAGACGCGGCGTCGGCACCTCGGCGCCGATCATGTTCGGTAGCGGCACGATCTCGATATCGCGGGAGAACCCGTCGAACAGCTGCGGGCCTGCGGTGAGGATGGAGACGGGCCGGTCCCCGGCGAACGCGGCGGCCACCGCCATCGTGCGGTTGGCGTGCCCTCGTCCCTGGTGATGGACGAAAAACGTAATGGGTTTCTTCATGGCTGTCGGGTCGCGATCCGTCAGGAGAACAAGGCGTCGGGTTTCAGGGCGGCGGCGATCTCAGGGGCAGCCGGCCGGCGCAGGACCCGGATCGCGGAGGCGTCGTCAGCCCAGTCGATCAGCCCGGCGGCCCGGAACTGGGCGAGCCAGTAGGTCATGCACCAGCGCCCGTGCGTGTCCCGGAAGCGGGCGGCGTTGGCGAGGATGGACTCGAAGTGCTGCAGCGGCGGCACGTGGACGGGATGGTGCTGGTGGTAGGCTCGGGCGCCTCCGACCCAGTAGGTCGGCAGCTCGGAGGCAGCTAGGCGCGCGGCGAGATCGGTCTCCTCGCCGCCATAGCCGCGATAGGCCTCGTCCATGCCGCCGACGGCGCGCCAGGACCGGGCCAGGAGCGCGAAGGACAGGCCCCAGAGCTGGCCGGGATCGGCCTCCCGGCGCAGGCCCTCCGGCGGGACCGCCGGGCGCGCTGGATGGGCCCGGCCGAGCCGGGCGAGCGCCGCTTCATCAGTGGCCGCTTCCGGGCTCAACCCCGTGGGCAGGTATAGGACCTCGCCAAGGAATAGGCCGTCGGTCTGCCCCGCCGCACGCTGGTAGGCCTGCACCACGGTGGGGGAGGGGATGCAGTCCACGTCGAGGAAGATCAGCAGATCGCCCGTGGCGGCATTGGCCGCGCGGTTGCGGGCGGCGGCAAGGGGGAGCGGCTCTCCGGCCACGTGGCAGTGGCGCACGGGGCAGCCCGGGTCCGGCAGGTCTGGCGCGCGGTCCGGCTGCATCCAGGCGATCACCAGTTCGCCTGGGCGCACGGACTGGCGCGCCAGCCCGGCCATGAGGTTGCGCAGGCGGTCGGCCCGGCCGCGCACCAGGGTGAGCACGCTCGCGCCCAGACCGCCGGATGTTCCGTCGGATGGCTCAGCCGGCATTGGCCAGCATCCGGCGGAAATGGCCGACGCCTTCGATGATGCCACGGGCGTGCGAGGCCCGGGCCACGTAGGAGTGCTGCAGGGCGGCGTTGCTGGCGAGATCGTCGGAGTAGTTGGCTACGATAATCGCCTGCACCCGGGCGCGCAGCATCTCGACGTCGTTGCCCGAGTCGCCGGCCACGAACACCGCCTGCTCCGGCAGGCCGTAGAGGGCTCGGACATGGCCCACCGCTGTGCCCTTCGAGGCTGCCTGCGGCAGGACATCGAGGTAGAGGCCGTGGCTGTGGATCACGTTCGCGGACAGTCCCGCCCGCGCGAGCGCTGCGCGGACCCTCTGGGCGGTCGCCGCATCTCCGAAATAGCTGAGCTTGTGTCCGCGCTGCTCCAGGGGCCCCTGGGGCACGAGGCCGTCGAGATTGGAAAGGGCCGCACGCACACCCGGCCGGTCCCAGCCCGCCAAAACGGTGGCACGCCAGGCGGCATCAGCCGTGTAGGTCACGCCGTTGGGGTCGAGGTGGTAGATCTCCGACCCCACCGAGGTGATCATGACCTGCGGACGCGGGCTGGCCTGCTGCTCCAGGATCGCCATGGCGCTGTGGAAGGAGCGGCCGGTGGCGACGCCGAAGGCAAGGCCGGTCTGCCAACTGCGCCAGCGGCGGAAGGTGCCGAGCGCCGCCTCGCAGCCCACCAGCGTGTTGTCGATGTCGCAGACGAGGAGCTGTCGCGGGGCCGCAAGGGGCGGCTCGGGGGTGAGCAGCGCCCTCAGCAGGTCGTGGTAGCGCGCGGCGTGCCGGTCCCAGTCATAGGCGGCGGCGGCGCGGGCGCCCCCCGCCACGCAGCGGGCATAGAGGTCGGGATCGTCCAGAATGCGCAGGCACGCCGCCGCGATTGCATCGGGATTGCGCGGATCGACGAGGAGCCCGTTGCCGCAAGTCTCCACAATGTCGTTGGGGCCGCCGCTGTCAGTGGCGACCAGGGGCAGCCCGGCAGCGGAGGCTTCGAGCAAGGTCAACCCGAAGGGCTCGTTGAGGGCTGGGTTGACGAAGAGGCCGCTCCGCGCGCGCGCGTAGGCATAGAGCGCCGGCACGTCCTCCGGCTCGTGGGTCTTGGGGTAGGCTACGCGCCCATAGAGGTCGTAGCGGTCGATCAGCACTAGGATCTCCCGCATGGTGCCGGCCATGTCGCCGTCGAGGGCATCGATGTCTTGGCGGGTCCCGGCCATCAGCACGAGGTTGGCCCGCGCCTGCAGGGCCGGGCTCTCGCCGTAGGCTCGCACCAGGGCGCCAAGGTTCTTGCGGGCCACCGGGCGGGCGAGAGCCAACAGCACCGGCTTGTCCGGATCATGCAGGAACCGATTGATCGTGGCGTCGACTCGCGGCAGGGTTTCGGCCGCCGCGAACCGGGCGAGATCGCTGCCCGGCGGCAGGACGCGGATGCGGCCCGGATCGTAGGCCGCGTACCCGGCATACTGCACCTCCGCCTCGTCGCGGGAGGAGGCGACGACGAGGCTCGCGCGAGCCAGCGCGCACTCCTCCATAGCGATCCGGCGCGCGAGGTCGGTACCGCGCTCGGCGCCTGATCCCAGCATCGCCGCTTTCACCCGCCCCAGGGAGTGGGCCGTAAACACGAAGGGGATTCCGAGGGCCTTCTCGACGATCCCCGCCACGGAGGCGGCATCGGCGTAGTGGGCGTGAATGAGGTCCGGCGCCCGGGGCTGCGCTGCGATCCAGGCGATGAGCTTGCGCGCGAAGCTGTCCACCTCCGCGTGCATCTCCTCCTTGGAGCGGTAATCCGGCGATGCGCTCGCGAGCCGCAAGAGCGTGACCTTGTCGGAGATGCGCTCTTCGGGCACGGCATAGTCCGGGCCGAGCGGACCTTCGAACAGGCGCGTCGCGATCACGATCTGGTCGATGTCCCGGTCCTGGGCCGAGGCGGCCACGAGATCGAGCAGGTAGCGGATGTGACCACCCGTATCGGCGGTGAGTCCGAATACGACCCCGCCGCCGCGCAGACAGCCTTGCAGGGCGACATGCAAGACGAACATCAGGCCGCCAGGGTCTTGAGCAAGGTGCGGATAAGAAGCGTGTCAGATGAGGTTCTTAGCGTGATCCGCGTCGCCCAAGTCGCCCCGAACATCTTCCCCGTTCCCCCCGAGCATCATGGCGGCACGGAGCGGGTCGTCCATGACCTCAGCTCGGCGCTGCGAAGCTTAGGTGTGGAAGTAACGCTGTTCGCGCCGGCCGACAGTGCGACAGACTTGCCGCGCATCGGCGATCATCTCAGTCTGGCCGCCCTGGAGCACCAACACGGGCCAGTCGCGGCCGGTGTCCCGGCGGCGCTGGACGCCCTGCAGCTGGAGGCGCTACGGCTACGGCTCGACCAGTTCGACATCGTGCATTGTCACGGCGAGTTCGCCCATGCCGCCCTCCTCGGCGCGCGCCGGCGTCACAGCCTGACGACGGTGCACTGGCGGGTGGATGAACTCGATCGGAAGCTGTTCTTCGCAGGCTTCCCGGATCTGCCTGTGGCAGCGATCTCGGCCGCACAGGAAGCCGGGATTCCGACCGTGAACCGGGCTGGCATCGTCCATCATGGCATCGCGCGAGAACGCTACGCCCTCAGCACGCAGCCGGGTCCGCACGTCGCCTTCGTGGGCCGGATGACCGACCAGAAGCGACCTGACACGGCGATCCGAGTCGCGCGTGCCGCCGGCCTGCGGATCCGGCTCGGGGGCACCATCGATGTCGGCAACCCCGACTATTTCGAGCACCGGGTGCGCCCGCTCCTCGACGAGGACGCCACCTATCTCGGGCCCGTGGACGATATCCGGAAGGCCGACCTCCTGGGGAGCGCTCAGGCGCTCCTCTTTCCCATCGACTGGCCAGAGCCCTTCGGCTTGGTGATGATTGAAGCGATGGCCTGCGGCACGCCCGTGGTCGCCTGGAACCGGGGCTCCGTGCCAGAGATCGTCGAAGAGGGCGTGACCGGCTTCATTGTCTCCTCCGAGGCGGAAGCGGTGGCGGCGCTGGCACGGATCGGGCACCTCGACCGGACCCGGGTTCGCCAGCGCTTCGAGGCGCGCTTCACCGCCGCGCGCATGGCGACCGACTATCTCGCCCTCTACCGGCGCCTGATGGCCACCTGATGCGCGTCGCCCTCCTCGCCTGGGACTACCCGCCGGCCCCGAGCGGCCTCTCGACCGCCGCCCGCGAGATCGCTGAGAGCCTCGCCGAAGCGGGCGCCGACGTTACGGTCTTTAGCCTCGACCGGACAGGCTGCGAACGCGTCGGCGCCGTCAGGGTGGCGGGCCTCGCCCTGCCGGCCGGCGGCTGGCTGGCGCGTCTGCGCCGCTGGGGCGCCGCCGGGCACCTCGCTGCGCCGCTCGCCTTCCGGCATGCCGTGCTGGCGGCCCATGCCCGCCAGCCGTTCGAAGTCGCGGAAGCCACGAACTGGTACGCCCCCGCCGCCCTGCTCGCCGGACGCCCGGACCTTCCGCTGGTGACTCGGAGCTCGACGCCCGCCGCGTTCACGCGCGACGCCCCCGCCACCCTGCGCGACCGCCTCGACGGCACGGCCGCCGATGGCCTGGAGCGCGCCCAGGCCCGGGGCAGCGCCGGGCTCATTGCCAACACCGAAGCGCACAGGGCGGTGATCGCTCGAAGCTACGGCCTGTCCGGGCGCCAGCCTGAGGCGGTGATCGGCCTCAGTCTGCCGCCGGAGGTACTTGCGGCGGCGTGTGGTGCCCCCTACCCGGGCGAAACAGAGCCCGTGCGCCTGCTCTTCGTGGGCCGGGCGGAGGCGCGCAAGGGCTTCGACGCGCTCCTTGGTGCGGTTGCAATCCTGGCCGACGAGGCGGAGCGGGGAGCCATCCCAGCCTTCCGACTGGACCTCGTCGGGGTGCCCCCGGAGGATCTACCGGACGATTTGCCCGCGGCGGCGCGGGCCCGCATCCGCGCTCAGGGACGGCTACCGGCCCGGGCGCTGGCGCAGGCCTATGCGGAAGCCCACGCGGTGCTCGCCCCCTCGCGCTACGAAAGCTTCGGTCTCGTCTACCAGGAGGCTCTCGCCTATGGCCGGCCGGTGGTAGCCTGTGCGGAGGACGCGAGCGCCCGCGCCTTCGTGGGCGCGCCGGGGGCTGGGCCCCTGGCAGGCGCGGCCACCGGCGCGGCCCTGGCGGAGACCCTGCTTCCGCTGCTGACCGATCCGGCCCTGCGCGCGGCCTACCGCGGCCGGGCCCTGGCGGCGTCCGGTCGCTTCACCCGGGCGGTCCTGGCGCGCGAGACCCTCGCCCTCTACGACCGGGCTATCGTGGCGGCCCGGACCCGCCCGGGCAGCCGCGCGTCCGTGCCTCAGTCCCGGTAGGGGCTCAGCAGCGCGGCCTCCTCCTCCAAGCGCCCCTGCCCGGGCGCGAGGTGCTCGTAGTGCCGGGAGCGCGCCAGGACGTGGGCCCGGTCGAGATGATGCGCGATCGTCCCGTGCAGGGTGATGAGGCTGCGTGGCCAGCCGCCGTCGAGCACCGGCCGCTCGTGCACGCGGCCGGCATACCGCACGGACCGGTGGTTCAGCCGGTACTGGACGTCCGGGTAGAAGTCCGAGAGGACGCCGTCGACGTGGTTCCGGCGCGCTAATCCGATCGAGACGACGCCCCCCGCCTCCGCCAGGGCTGCCAGGGCCGGCAGCCGGCAGCCGGCTTCGGCGGCCAGGGTCTCGTCGGCGTCGAGCTGCAGCATCCAGGGATTGCGGGCGAGATCCTGGAGGGCATTTCGCTGGGCGGCGAAGTCCTGCCCCAAGGGCCGGGCGCCCACCCGCACGGAGCCCCGGGGACATTCGATGGCCTGAACCGGCCTTGCCGGAGCGTCGAGGAGGACCACGATGTCGTCTGTCCAGGCCGCATGGATCGCCAGCGCCGCGAGAACGGCCGCCAAGGCCTCCGGGCGGCAGAGCAGGCCGAGGGAGACGGGCGGGCCCATTGCAGGGTCGAGCGCGTAGAGGTTTCCCCGCGCGGCGCAGCGGTCGTGCGGCTGGCGCAGAGCCCTGCGCCCAGCCTCATCCACGGGCCGGACACCGCGAGCGTGGCCAGTCGCGGCGCTGCGGAGGGTGTAGAGGTCGAGGCCATAGGGCGCGTCCGGGTCGGGGCTGAAGACCGGGCCGGTGAGACGTTCGGCCAGGTGCGCGCGGCATTGCGTCGGATCGGCCTCCACCTCCAGCAAGAGACCGCAGGAACCGCAGGCGATCGGAAACGCCCTGTCCCGCCCGTTCGGGTAGAGCAGGTGCCGGGTGCTCGGCCCGAGCATGTCGGCCGCGCAGACGAAGCATCGGCGCATCATTGGTCGCGGCCCCTTTCCCGCACGTCCGGTCTCCCGCCGGCCCGGCAGGGGCCTTGCCGCGCCGCGCCGGCGCCATACCTCTGCGGCTCCGCCAATCCCTGCCGCAACGGGACGCCTAGGTCGACACTCCGCGCATGCTCGACCGGTCCGCCTTCGCTTCGAGTCGCGTCGCCATCGTTGGTAACGCTCCGGGGCTTGATGCCGCCGCCGCGATCGACGGGGCGCCCCGCGTCGTGCGCTTCAACAACGCGCCAGGTTTCGGGGGCCACGCCGGGTCTCGGGTCACCCACCTTGCCCTGGTCAATCGCGGCGGGCAGATGCGCGAGTGGCTCGCCGATCCGCGCTTCCTGGATCGCCCGGCGGTCCGGCATGCGGACGCCTTCATTCTGCCCTTCCCAGGGCTCCCCGCCGAGCACAACAGGCCCGAACAGGTGTGCTGGACCCGCGAGGCAGTGGCTCGGCTGGCTCCCCTCGGCAGACCCATTCACATCCTGCCCGAGGCCCTTCACGAGGCGGCGCGCCAGCGTCTCGCTCCCGGCACGGTCGGGCGGCCCAACCCGAGCACCGGCTTCCTGGTGACGCTGGCGTTCCTGCTCGGCGCCCCCCTCAGGCGTGGCTCGATCGAAGCCTACGGCTTCGGCTTCGACGGCTGGCCCGGCCATCCCTGGGCGGCCGAGCGCGCCTGGTTCCGGCAGGCCGAGGCGGACGGGCAGCTGCGGCTCCATCCTTGTCACCCGTGACCGCTGCAAGCAGGATCCCGTGCATCCGATGCCCACTCTCATCACCGTCCTGAAGAGCGGCGGCCGCTACGACGCGACCTGGGTCGAGCGCCTTGCCCGGGGCGTGCGCCGCCACGCCCCATCCTTCGACCGGATCCTCTGCCTTACGGATCTTCCCCTCGCGGTGGCCGACGTGGAGCGGGTGCCGCTCCGGCACGACTGGCCGGCCTGGTGGGCGAAGATGGAAGCGTTCCGCCCCGGGCTCACAACCGGGCCGACGCTGCTTTGCGATCTCGACACTGTCCTGACCGGGCCGGCCAATGCCCTGGCTGAGCTGGGCCTCACCGCCATGGAGGACTACTTCCACAAGGGTCGCGTCTCCAGCGCCTTGCTGCGATGGCCCGGCGGAGCGCTGGATTTCCTCTACGCCGCCTTCGCGGCCGAGCCGGAGCGCTGGATGGTGCCCGGCGCCTGCGGACCGGTGCCGAACGCCGTCCATGGGGACCAAGTCGTCATCGATCGCCTGCTACGCCGGGAGGGCCTGCATCCAGAGTTTTTCCAACGCCGCTACCCCGAACTGCTCGACTTCTACGACCCGCGGCGGGCCGATCACGGCCCGGTGGTCATCTTCATCGGTGACTCGAAGCCCGACACCGCGAGCGGCCCGGTCCGGGCGGCGTGGACCGAGGTCTAATCGGCTGCGGAAACCGACTTGCCGGTATCCCCATCACCGCTTGTGCCGTGTCCGCTTCAGGCCAATCACCGTCTCGTCGCGGGCCGGCAGGGAATGATCCATTCCGGTCTTCGACCGCCGTCGATCAAGCCGTCGCAAAGCGGACCTCCCAAGAGTCTGCAACGGGTCATGAGCTGTCCCCGCGGCCATGTCCAACCTGAAGAGTTTCGGGCGCCGCGAGGCGTACGAAAGTCGTGGAAGAACGAACCCGCGGGATGGCAGGCGCAGAGCTATGGGGATTTTGGCAGACCGTCGTCCCCAACGAGGGACGGAAGGCGCGTGAACACCGTCGCCGGGGTGCCTGAGCGCTTCCGGATTGCCCGGTCTCCGGCCTTTGGCGGAGCGCGACAGGGTCGGGCGACAGCGTTCGTGAAGACCATTCCGGCGTTCGGCACGCGGAGAGGCGTACCCCGAGGTGCGCCTCCTCGGATGTGTGGTGGTGCTAGGCCATGCCGGGTCATGGCGTACACGCCCGGTTCGGTGCGGCGCTGAACGGCGGCCCGCGCGGCTGGTACCAGCCCGCGAAGGAGCCGACGGTTCTCATGGGACCGCCGCAGCGGGGGCAAGGCGGTCGAACGTCGGACGCAGCGTCTCGGGTGTCCGGTTCAGGGTCGGTGGATCGCGGCGGGGGCGGTGTGCCGAGGATCGCGCGGATGTGGGCCAGACCGGCCTTCCGGTTCGAGCCGGCGAGGAAGCCGTAGTGCCGGATGCGGTGGAAGCCGCGCGGCAGGACATGGAGGAGGAAGCGCCTGATGAACTCCGTGGCGGAGAGGGTCATGACCCGCGCCTGCCCGGCTTCGGCGCGCCGATAGTCCTTGACGCGGAAGCTGACGTTTTCCCCGTCGAAGGCGAGGATGCGCCGGCTGGAGATGGCGACGCGGTGGGTGTAGCGCGACAGATAGGCGAGCACGGCCTTCGGTCCGGCGAAGGGCGGCTTGGCGTAGACGACCCAGCGCTTACCGCGCACCGGGGCGAGCGCGCGGACGAAGGCCTTGGCGTCGGAGAGCGGGGCCAGGGTGCCGAAGAAACCGAGCGTCCCGGCCTCGTGGAGGGCGGCGAGCCCTTCGAGGAACAGGCGGCGGAACAGCATGCCCAGCACCCGCACCGGCAGGAGGAAGGCAGGGCGCGACGCGACCCATCGGGTCCCGTCCGGCGAGAGGCCGCCGCCGGGCACGATCATGTGGAGATGGGGATGGTGGGTCATGGCCGAGCCCCAAGTGTGGAGCACGGCGGTGAGGCCGATGCGGGCACCGAGATGCTTCGGGTCGGCGGCGATCCGCGTCAGGGTCGCGCTCGCTGCCCGGAACAGCAGGTCGTAGACGGCGGCCTTGTTCTGGAAAGCGATGGCGGCGATCTCGGCGGGCAGGGTGAAGACGACGTGGAAGTAGCCGACCGGGAGCAGGTCGGCCTCGCGCGCGGCGAGCCAGTCGCGCGCCGCCGCGCCCTGACAGCGTGGGCAGTGCCGATTGCGGCAGGAGTTGTAGGCGACGCGCAGGTGGCCGCACGCGTCGCAGCCCTCGACATGCCCGCCGAGGCTGGCCGTGCGGCACTGCTCGACCGCCGCCATCACCTTGAGCGCCGCCAGGTTCAGGTGCCCGGCCCCATCGGCGCGATAGGCGGGACCGGCGGTGCGGAAGACGTCGGCCAGCTCGATCGCGGCTTGCATCGCCTCAGCCCGGCGCCGGGCCGTCCGTGTGGAACAGGGCAAGCCTGTCGAGGGGGCTCGTCACGGCCCGCACCGTCCGGGTGGCGACCTTGGCGTAGAGCGCCGTGGTGTCGAGCCGGGCGTGTCCCAGCAGCACCTGGATGACGCGGATGTCGACGCCGTCCTCCAGGAGGTGGGTGGCGAAGGAGTGGCGCAGGGTATGGGGACCGACACGCTTGGGGATCCCGGCCGACCGGGCCGCCTCCACCACGATGCGGTGAAGCTGGCGCGTGCTGATCGGCCGGGCCCAGTCCTGTCCGGGAAACAGCCAACCCTCGCGATGCAGGACGCCCTGCCGGTGTCCCTCGGTCCACCAGCGCCGCATGAGACCCAGAAGATCGGCGGACAGCATCGCGTTGCGGTCGCGGCCGCCTTTGCCACGCTCGACCCGCAGGAGCATGCGCGTCGAGTCGACATCGCCGACCTTGAGCGCCGCGACTTCGGCCATCCGCAGTCCCGCGCCGTAGGCGACCGACAGGGCCGCCAGATGCTTGAGGCAGACCGTGGCGCCGAGCAGCCGGCGCACCTCGTCGGCGCTCAGGACGTCGGGCAGCGGGCGCGGATGGTTGAGGCGGACCAGCCTGCGAGCGAGGTCGGGCCGCTCGATCGTATGGACGAAGAAGAACCGCAGGGCCGAGACGATGGCATTCATCGTCGGCACCCCGAGGCCAACCTCCTGCTGCGCGATCTGGAAACGGCGCAGGTCGTCGACGGTCGCCGTGTCGGGCGAGCGCCGCAGGAACGTCGCCAGACGCCCGACATCACGAAGGTAGTTGCGCTGTGTCTCACGCGAGAACCGACGCAGGGTCATGTCGTCGACGAGGCGCTGGCGCAGCGAGCCCACGGCAGCGGCGGGAACGGCAAGGATGGTCATGGGATGGCTCCATTCGGATGAAGGGAGCCACGATCGTCCGCCCAGGCCAGGCAACGCTCAATCAGCGCAGGGCGCTCGTCTCAATCCGAAAACCTCGAAGCTGCCACCCATCCCGCGTGAGCGGGTTCGTTCACCCACCCGACCCGGACGTAGCTCATCCTCCACCAAGCTTCCGCGAAGCGGACCTTCCAAGGGTCTGTGAAGGGTCGTGAGCGGTCGGTCTCGAATGTCAGTCACCCTACGAGACCCGCCTGCGCCACCTTCAGAACGTCCCGGCACTCCCGCCGGAAAGCCACTGCCTCGGCCACGTAGAAGCCCGTTCGATAGGCCCCGTTCCGCTCACCCTTGGGGCGCGCCGGACCCTTTGGCGCCGCCGTGGAGCCGACATCGCGCCTTCACCCTGATCGCTGGCGACAGGCACGGCGTCCCTGCCCTGTTACACCGACCCCGAACCGCGCGGCCGCCTGGCGACGCGAGGTCACGGCTGCAGCCTGCACCACGCGCACCCGCAGATCCTGGCTGTAGGGTCGGCCCATGCTTCGCTCCTTCTTCAGAGCGATCAGTGAATCAGCCAAACAGCTCCACGTGAACCCCACCCGACCGATTCAGCGCAGCCCGAAAACGCTCTAGCCGCATGTGCCAGCCCACGTAGTCAGTGTGCGGGGCCTCGATGCCGACCGCACCAGGGGCATCCATCGCGACAGAGGCAGTCACGGGCGAGGCTCGCTTGAGGTGCCGGCTCAGTGCCTCGACGATGCGCTTTTTCTCGTCCTCCGAGGGAAGCTTCGCGATTACCGGCACCTTTGCAGCTTTAGATTTCACGCTGGCGCTCCCGTCTCACACGCTCACAATTCGGCCTGAAATTCCAAGCGCTTCTGTTGACAGATTGGGTAGGACATGAACCTTATTGAAAAGGCATGATATCAGATCAGGACATCGTATTTTCAGAAATTTGATCGATTGAGACTTGATTTGTGCAGGATTGACGTGGATGGGGTTAGCTACCAGAGCTTGGAGGAGCATGAAGTGCACGAGTTGCCTGAAGCTAAAGATACAACCGAAACAAAGCGGTGCAACTACATGACCTTAACGGTCGATATCGTAACAGCTTTTGTGTCTAACAATTCCATTCCCGTGAGTGAACTCGCCAACCTACTTACCTCTGTGCATACGGCGGTCAGCGGCCTCATCAGTAGTGAATCTTCAGGTCCTGCCAAGGACGCTATCGCGAAGGCAGCGCCGGCCCAGGTCAAGAAGTCGATCACGCCCGAGGCACTCATCAGCTTCGAAGACGGCAAGCCTTACAAGACGTTGAAGCGGCATCTAACGCTTCGCGGTCTCTCGCCCGAGGCGTACCGGGCGAAGCACGGCCTTCCGGCCGACTACCCAATGACCTGTGCCAATTACTCGGCGCAGCGCTCCGAGTTAGCTCGCGGTTTGGGATTAGGGCAGCAGCGGAGAAGCTACGCCAAGGCTGCTGGTGCGGAGGAGACGGTCTCGAAGGGACCGGGCGACCCGAAGAAGGCTGGTCGACCGCGCAAGGTTTCCGCAGCCTGATTCCGTTTGAGGGGTCACCCCATCTCGACACGAGTGAGCCCGCTTGGCTCGACACCGAACGGACTCAAAACAGACAAGATACTTCACATGAGCGGAAGAGCGTGCTTCAAAGTGACGAGCTAGGTGGGCGAGTGGCGAGCCAGTTGCCGGGAACGGCTTCGCAGGTCCGGTTCGAATCCGGTCCCCAGCATCCAATACCAGCATTGGTAGACTGAATCCGGACAATTACAAAGCCCATCATTCGTAAATTTGATTTGGCTGTACGAACGTTCAGGCTGCTATCCCGAGACAATCAGCTTCCTGCTCGGTTGCCGTGTTATAGCAGGCGCTTGCCATCAAAAGATGTTGCTGCTTCCGCATCGTGCGCAACAGCTTCTCGATAGCAGCTAGGTCGGCGTGCGCTTCGGTCGAATTCAGATCGTCTGCTTCGAGGAAGGCAATCTGGATCATTGTATCGACCCTGCGCGCCTCTCCTTTCGCGATGATCCGCTCCAGAGCGCCAAGACCGTCTTCCGCTAATCCAATCATCTAGTCCCTCATCCTGAGAAAACTCAGTTACAGAGCATGGTTAAAAAATTCTTAATATAACGAAATAGCATCAGATTTCAGGAAAGTATCATAGGATAATTTCGTATCGTTCACGAAAATGTGTCGCAAATAATTTTCTACGTAAATGGATTAAATTAACTTACACGACAATCTTGGCGAAATACCAAACCTGATTGTTGTTTCCGATTCGAGACAACTTCAAGATGTTTCGTCGAGGCTTCTATGCGCATTCATCTCTCGGTCAAAACCGCCCTTGCTGCCGCATTTGGTGCACTTGCTTTAATCAGTGCCGTGCAAGGCGGGATTTCCATCAATAAGCTCGTTTCTATCCGGCATGAAGTTAGAGAAGTGGCTACTAACTGGTTACCTTCTGTAATAGCAATCAATGAAATCAAAGCGGCAGCCGCTGAGGTTCGGATCAAGCAGCTGCGTCTGCTCGCTCTATCGACAACACCCGCTCAGCTAGCTGAAAATGAGGTGCAATTACAGGCGGCGCAAGCTCAGATTACAGCGGCGCGTAAGGTCTATGAGCCAATGATCGCGACTGCGGAGGAACGCAAGCTCTATGAGGCTTTCAGCACCGAGTGGCGTCAGTTCGAAGCTATTTCCAACGATGCTGCGCGCTTGGCCGCGGTCGATCGGCGTGCCGACGCCCTTGCGTTGATTGGCAAACAAGAAAACGTCGATCTCTACAACAATATTCGTACCTTACTTTCACGCGATGTCGCGCTAAACGAGCACGGTGCGCGTGAGGAAGCGAATGCTGCTGGCATCGACGTCGATGCCGCGTCAACGGCTGCATACATTGCAGTCTCGTTCGCCGTTGCCGCTGCTCTCGGCGCTATGGCATTCAGCTGGCTGCGTGTGTCTCGTCCCATTGAGACGATGACGGATGCCATGGCGCGGCTGGCCAAGGGGGATGTGACAATTGTCATCCCGGCAGTGGGACGAAGAGATGAGATTGGGGCCATGGCCGGCACGGTGCAGATCTTCAAGGACAACCTGATCCGTACACGACAGCTGGAAGCGGATACGGCGCATGCGCGGCTTGCAGCGGAGGAGCAGCGTAAAGCCGGCATGCGTCAGATGGCTGATAGCTTCGAAGCAGCCGTCGGTGGCATCATCGGGATGGTATCGTCATCGGCCACCGAGCTGCAGGCCACAGCCCAGACTATGACGGCCACGGCCACCGAGACAGCCTCGCAATCCACGACTGTCGCTGCGGCAGCCGAGGAAGCCTCGTCGAACGTCAATACGGTCGCAGCGGCTGCCGAGGAACTTGGCTCCTCCGTGCAGGAGATCGGCCGTCAGGTCGATGGCTCTGCTTCACTCGCGCACAGTGCCGTGGCTGAGGCCGATCAGACCGCCGCGTTGGTACAGGAGCTGAGCGGAGCAGTTGCGAAGATCGGTGATGTGGTGACGATGATCGCGACCATCGCGGGGCAGACCAACCTGCTGGCGCTCAACGCCACCATCGAGGCGGCCCGCGCCGGTGAGGCGGGACGCGGCTTCGCGGTGGTCGCGGCCGAGGTCAAGGAACTCGCCAATCAGACCGCGAAGGCGACCGCAGAGATCAGTCGACAGATTACCCAGATCCAAGGAGCGACAGGCCAAGCGGTTCAAGCCATAGGTGGGATCACGTCTCGCATCCAGGAGATCAGCAGCGTCGCGACGTCCATTGCTGCGGCTGTCGAGGAGCAGGGTGCGGCGACCCAGGAGATCGTGCGCAATGTCTCTCAAGCGGCGATGGGTACGAGCGAGGTGACGAGCAACATCACGGGCGTGGCCCGTGCTGCTGAGGACACGGGAGCCGCTGCCAGTCAGGTTCTGGGCGCGGCTGCGGAACTGTCACGCCAGTCTGAAAGCCTCCACGCGGAGGTCACCCGCTTTCTGGCCACGGTACGAGCTGCCTGAGACCCCGTTTTCATAACCGGATGAGTCGCTTGGCAGTTGGGTGAGCGGGAGGCATCGCGGGCGTTGAGGGAGTGTCTGACGCTACCCCGGATCCCTGATGTGGACGCCCGCCGCCCGCGCCGAGCTTGCGCGCAAGGACTTGTCCTACGCAACTGTCCTGAGTGATCCAGAATGGGCGGCGGTCGCGCCGCTGATGCCCGAACCGGCCGCGACCGGCCGTCCTTGGCGCTGGCCGCTGCACGCGGTGCTGTACGGCATCCTCTACGTCCTGCGCATGGCGGCATCTGCCGCACGAGTTCCCACCCTGGGGCACGGTGCATCGCTGGTTCCCGCGTCTGTCGCAGGCAGGCGTGTTCGAGCGCCTCGCCCATGCCGTGACGCTGGCAGACCGCGAGCGGGCCGGGCGCGAAGCCAGCCCGACCGGGGCCATCCTTGATGCCCAGGCCGCGCGCTCGGGCGGGGTCGGCCCGGCCGGTGAGCGCGGCTACGATCCAGCCCGGCGCGTGGTCGGGCACAAGCGCCACGCGCTCACCGATACGGACAGCCGCCTGCTGATCGCCGCCGTCTCCAAAACAGATCTGCACGACAGCCTCGGCGGCATCGCGTTGCTGCGTGCCTCGCGCCGCTTGTGGCCGTTCCTAGCCCGCGGCTTCGCTGACCGCGCTTACCGGGGTGAGCGCATTGGCAGCGCAACCGCCATCACCGTCGAGATTGTCCAGCCAGCAGAAGGGCAGAGCGGCTTCGTCGTCCAGCCGCGCCGCTGGGTGATTGAGCGAACGCTCGTATGGATCAGCCGCTGCCGCAGACTCGCTCGCGATCACGAAGTCACGCCGTCCTCCGCACTTGCCTTTTTTGTCCTCGCCGCAGCTATGATCCTCATCAGACGGATCGCCAAAGGTGTATGAAACGCGGTCTAAGAAATTGGTAGTGGTTTCCGGTGTTTTCTGAACCGAAACGTCGCGGCGATCGATATGTCGAGTATGAGATTTCCAGTGCCCAGTGATGAGCCGCAGCGCCTCGCGGCTCTCAAAAGTTACACTGTGATCGACACGCCTTCTGAGGCTGAGTTCGATCACATAGTAAAGCTAGCAGCCGACCTTTTTCATGTGCCAATCGCGTTGGTTTCGTTCGTTGGGGAGGACCGTCAGTTCTTCAAGGCTAAGCTCGGGCTCGCCGCCTGCGAAACTGCTCGCGAAGCTTCTTTCTGCACCTATACCTTGATGGGCCGGGAAGTCCTAGTTATTGCCGATGCTCAGGCTGACCAGCGCTTTCGAAACAACCCTATGGTCACGGGGTCCCCTTTCATCCGTTTCTATGCCGGAGCGCCCATCACCAATGCCGACGGCTATCGGATCGGTTCAGTGTGCGTGATTGATACGCAGCCACGTTCTCTTCTGAACGAACACGAGCGAAGGCTGCTGCAAAGCCTTGCTAAGATCGTGATGGATCACCTGGAGCGCCGGCGTCTAAACATCCTGAAACAGGCAGCCATGAAGATGGCGGCTGCCACACCGGATGCCATCGTCTGCTCTCGCGAGGACGGTGCGATTTCCTTCTGGAACGCTGCGGCTGAGCGCATGTTCGGCTTCACGCGCAGCGAAGCCATGGGTCAGCACGTCGACTTGATCATCCCCTCGGATCATCGACCGGCCCATCGAGCCGAGATCGAACGCGTGCGAGTAGCTGGCGGCATGAACGCCGCCGGGGCGATCTTCGAGATCTGCGGAGTTCGCAAGAATGGAACCGAGTTTCCCATCGAGGTATCTCTCGCGCTTTGGCGGGACGGGGCTCGCAATGCGTTCGGCGCGATCATCCGTGATGTCTCCGAGAGACATCAGGCGCGCGCACGTCTTCACCAACTCACTCACTTCGACCGATTGACGGGATTGCCCAACCGCGTCCGCTTCCTTGAACAGCTCAATGCGGCTCTGAGCCAATCCGGACAACACGCCGTTCTCAAGATCGGCCTCGACAAGTTTAAGGCTCTCAATGGCTCGATGGGCATGGCGGTGGGAGACCGTATCCTCATCACGGCTGCCCAGCGGGTCTCCAACTTGGCAGGACCGGACGCGTTCGTGGCGCGCCTCGGAGCCGACGAGTTCGGCGTCCTGCTCACGGGACGCTTAGATCCTCCGGCGATCGAAGCCCTCGGAGAGCGCATCTTGACCGGGCTCAGCGAAGGCTTTGCCGTTCACGGGGCCACCTGTCACCTCGGTGCAAGTGCCGGCATCGTTGTCTGCCGAGATGGCGCGGCGTTCGAGGGACCTGATGCCGTTCTTAAGGCCGCGCTGCTGGCGCTGCAACAAGCCAAACAGGCAGGAGGTGGACGTTACGAACTCTTTCAACCTCAATTTGGTGTTCTGGCGGACGAGCGCCGTCACCTCGAAGAGGAGCTGCGCAAAGCCTTCGAACGGCACGAATTCGAGCTGCATTTCCAGCCACAAGTTCGGCTCGTCGATCAACGCATCGTCGGCGCCGAGGCGTTGTTGCGTTGGCGTCATCCTCAGAAGGGATTGCTCTCACCCGCGATCTTCCTGCCAACACTGGAGAACAGCGCCGTCGCGATTAATGTCGGCGATTGGATCACACGGACTGCCTGCGCCTTTGCGGCTGAAGCCGCGGCGTCAGGAGCGCCAATCCGGATCGGCGTCAACCTGTTCGGCGTCCAGCTGCGTGATGCTGGGTTGTGCGATCGGATTACTGAGGCATTAGCCTGCTCGGGACTGCCGGCCGAGATGCTCGAACTGGAGATCACGGAGACGACCGTTCTGGGATTGGACGAGGGCGTCCTCGGCACATTGCGGCACCTCAGGAACATGGGCGTAGGCCTTGCCTTCGATGATTACGGCACCGGCTTCGCCTCCCTGAGCCTGCTGAAGCGCTATCCTCTCACGCGCCTGAAGATAGACCGCGAGTTCGTCCGCGATCTCGAAACCGATCCAGACGATGCTGCCATCATCAAAGCGGTTCTGGCTCTGGGCCATAGCCTTGAACTCGACGTCATTGCTGAAGGGATCGAGACGAACGGCCAGGCTGCCATGCTGACCTCCTATGGTTGTAACGAGGCACAAGGCTATCTCTTTGGTCGGCCCATCCCGGCTGGAGAGTTCCTGTTAGCTTTGCAGAAGCCGCCGCTTCGTGCGGCCTGACAAGTCCTTGCGGCCACTACGTCGAACCCTGGAGCGACGAGAAAGATGGTAAAGGTTTAACTAAATTTAGGACTCATTTGCGCACCAACACGGATGTAAGGGCTTCATCAAACAAGTGAAGGCTCTATTCCACCAATGGAATTGAGAGTCCTTGAGATGTCTGCTCAATCAGCCGGCGGACGCCTTTTTCGCTGGACACACTCGGCAGCTTGGCTGAGCGCGTTCAGCCTGTTGTCGGTCGTTGGCCTCTGCGCTGTCTCCGCCTTTATGCTCTGGCAGTTGCGTAATCACGCAGCTTGGCAGTCTGAAATCACTTCTCGCAGCCTGATCCAGGTGCTTGGGCGCGATATTGCGCGCAATATCGAACTTTACGACCTTTCTTTGCGAGCTGTGGTCGACGGGATGAAGCGGCCCCAGGTCATGGAGGCCAGCCCCGAGCTACGCCACATGATCCTGTTCGATCGTGCCGCGACGGCGGCCGGCTTTGCCTATGCCCTCGTGCTCGATCGCAACGGCAACGTCATCGCCAACTCGCAGACGCTTGGGCCCATGTCGATCAATGCAGCTGATCGCGAGTACTTCCGCCACTTTGCTGACGGCGTAGATGACGGTTTGCACATCAGCGCTCCCATCGTCTCTCGGGTGAGTGGCCAGTGGGTCCTGACACTCAGTCGCCGTCTGTCGAACCCGGATGGATCATTTGCCGGCGTGGTGACCGGTGGCATTCAACTCGACTACTTTCGCAACCTCTTTGCCATGACGGGTGCAGACCGTGCCGGGACCGTGACCTTGTACGGTCCGGGCGGCACGATCGCGATGCGCGAACCTTTCGTCCAATCTCAGATCGGCACCCGCGTCGCGGAAAGCGTCAGCTATCTCGAAATGCTCAAGCGGAGGAGCGGCAGCTTCGTCGGACCTGCTATGATCGGAGAGGGCGATCGGCAGTTCGTTTTCACCGATATCGGCGATTATCCCCTACAGCTCAGCACGGCCGTGCCACTGACCAAGATCTACGCCAACTGGCAGGGTGAGGCTCTCGGCTTGGGAAGCGTGGTCCTCAGTCTCTGTGCCGTGACGATGCTGCTGACTTGGCTGTTTGGTCGTGAGCTGACGCAGAGACGCCGCGCCGAGGAGGTGACCGCCGCACTCAATCTGGAGCTTGAGCGGCTTGCCACGACGGATGCTCTGACTGGCCTCTGTAATCGGCGCCGCTTTGACGAAGTTCTAGCGCGTGAATGGCGACGCGCCGTACGGACTCAACAGCCGCTTTCCTTGGTCTTGCTGGATGCCGATTACTTCAAGGGGTTCAACGACCGCTATGGGCATCAGAGAGGCGATGAAGCCCTGAGACTGATCGCTCGCTCGATCGAGGCAACAACGGATCCGACCCGCGACATCACCTGCCGGATTGGCGGAGAAGAGTTTGCAGTCATCCTGCCCGACACGGACGCTGAGGGCGCTAAACTCGTGGCGGAACGCATGCGCGAGGCTATTGCGGGCTGGAAGGTCCCACATGTAGCCAACCCGCATGGCATACTTAGCGTCAGCGCAGGTTTGGCCCAGATCCCTCAGACACCTGCGGCTGATCCGGCCGCCCTCATCGCAGCTGCCGATCGGGCGCTTTATGGGGCCAAGTCACAAGGCCGCAACCGGGTACAGATCGCAGGCCAAAGTGAGGCTGGTCTGCGGATCGTAGCGCAGTCAAGGATCGGCTAAATGTGAAAACGACAGATGACTTCACTATTTGAAACGTACAAAAAACGACCGAATAGCCGTCACCATGACCGACAGGATCAATGTCCCATTTGGATAGGGCAGTGACGTGACCCTCAGATTGGCGCCTGGGATCGACGCGTTCGATACATCTCTCAGGGATAGCGTCCATTGTCGCCGGCGACCACATCGCAGTTACTCGGCACTCCACCGACTTCGGCGGGTCATCTGATCCTCAAGTTCGGACGGACCGCAATTCCCTAGCAATCTTCGAGCATCTGATTATGGATCGCACCGATGCGCCTTGTCGGTTTCGTTCCGAAATTCGTGCGCGTATGGTGATTGAACCCGAATGTCCAAGCACCTCGTCGCCCGCGCCAATCTCCTTGTCTTCGGCGTGCTGCTGGCCATCCTCGCCCTTGTCGGTGGCGTGACCTGGGAGCGGTTGGGCGCCACGCGCGAGGCCCGCGAGTGGTCGCAGCACAGCTTCCGTGTGCTCGCGAACATGAAGGATCTCGCCATCGCGCTTCGCGATGCCGAGACCGGGCAACGGGGATACCTCCTGACCGGCAAGGATGACTACCTCACGCCCTACAACGAGGCGCGCGACCGGGTCGGCCTGCTTCAAGGCGAGTTGCAGAAGCTGACCGCCGACAATCCGGCACAACAGAGCCGCCTGCGCGACCTTTCCCCCGTGATCCAGCACAAGCTTGAGGAACTCGCCCAGACGGTGCAGTTGCGCCGCGACATCGGCTTCGACGCCGCCTTGCGGATCGTGAATACCGACGCGGGCCGCGGATACATGAAGAACGCTGAAGGAACCCTCTCGGCCATGCTCTCCGCCGAGCAGGTCCTGCTGGACACGCGGATCGCCGAGAACGAGGCACGCGCCGCTTGGGTACGTCGGCTCGTGCTGGGTGGGGCGATCCTCGCCGTGCTGGTTCTGCTCGTCGCTGCGCGCCTCCTGAACCAAGCATGGTCGCGATCCTACTTCGTCGAGGCCGAGCAGCGGACGCTGGCCCTGCGTTTGCGCGCCTCCCTCGACAGCCTCAGCCAGGGCATCGCCGTGTTCGGAGCCGACCGGCGGATGACGAACTGGAATCACTGCTTCCAGGTGCTTCTCGACATCCCCAAAGCCATGCTCCGTCCCGGCACGCCCTACGTCGCCTTCGTCGAGCACACGGCTGAGGCGGGTCGGCCCGCCCTGGAGAGCGAGGACCAGATCCGACACGGTCGAAGCGTCGCGGGTGAGCCGGTCGTCTACGAGCGCGTCCGTGGCGACGAGCACCACCTGGAACTCCGGCGCACGCCGATGCCGGACGGCGGCTTCGTGCTCACCGTGACCGACATGACCAAGCGCGCCCAGGCAGAGGGCGTCCTGCGCGAGGCGCAGAAGATGCAAGCCATCGGACAGCTGACCGGCGGCATCGCGCACGACTTCAACAACCTGCTTCAGGTCATCCTTGGCAACCTCGAATTCGTCCGGTCGAAGCTCGGGAACGAGGATACCAAGCTCCAGACCCGGATCGAGCGCGCATCGTGGGCGGCCCAGCGCGGAGCGACGCTCACCGGCCAGCTTCTCGCCTTTGCCCGTAAGCAACCCCTGGCGCCGGCCGCCATCGACCTGGCAGGGACGATGCCCGACTTGGTGCCGTTGCTCCGCCGTACCCTCGGCGAGCACATCGAGGTTCGCTACGTCGAAAGCGCCGGGCTGTGGCCGGCGATGGCCGACCCGGCCCAACTGGAGAGCGCCGTCCTCAACCTCGCGCTCAACGCCCGGGATGCCATGCCAGGCGGCGGACGCCTGACCATCGAGCTGGGCAACAAGGTCCTCGACGAGCACTATGCCGCCGGCCACACCGAGGTGACGGCCGGTGACTACGCCATGGTCGCGGTCTCCGACACCGGTCACGGTATGACCCCCGATGTAGTCAAGCGCGTGTTCGAGCCGTTCTTCACGACCAAGCCCGATGGCAAGGGTACGGGCCTCGGTCTTGCGATGGTGTTCGGCTTCGTCAAGCAGTCCGGCGGACATGTGAAGATCTACTCCGAGCCTAGCGAGGGCACGACAGTGAAGATTTACCTGCCGCGCGCGGTGGGTGCGGTCACGGTCGCCGGCCAGCGCTCGGCCGTCCCGGTCGAGCTGCCGCGAGGCAGCGCCACCGTGCTCGTCGTGGAGGACGAGCCGGCGGTGCGCGAGATCGCCTGCGCGATCCTGTCCGACCTCGGCTACCGCGTGCTGGAGGCGTCCGATGGTGAGGAAGCGCTCAGGGTGTTCGGCGCGAATACGGCCGCCATCGACCTGCTGCTCACCGACGTCGTCCTACCCGGCAAGGTCAGGGGCCGTGAACTCTCCGAGCGCATCACCGCGATGCGTCCCGACGTGAAGGTGCTTTACATGTCGGGTTACACCGAGAACTCGATCGTCCACCACGGGCGCCTCGACGATGGCGTCCGGCTGATTGGTAAGCCGTTCAAGCGCGAGCAGCTCGCCGTCAAGGTCGCCGAGGCGCTCGGCCATTCTGTTTCGGTGTCCACCGCAGACGGCAATATCGTCTCCCTGCGCCCACGTCTCGGAAGTTGATCGACACCGGAGTGTGGCCTGAGGGAACTAGAGTTCCCGAATTCGCTCTGGACGATGCAACCGGCGTCCTATCGTCATGTTAGCGTATAATGTCCATCAAGCGCCTCCCCGCAGACTCGGTTGTGCTCGTTGTCGAGGATGATGCACTCGTCCGCTTCTGCGCCGCTGAGATACTAGAAGGCGCCGGTTTTTCCGTCGTAGAGGCATGCGGCGCCGACGAGGCCTGGGACGTCCTCCATGACCGCTCCGACATTGCGGTGTTGTTCACGGACATCGACATGCCCGGCTCTATGGACGGCGTGACCCTGGTTGAGCGTGTGCACGTGGTGTGGCCGGACATCAGGCTCATCCTCACGTCGGGCCGGCATCGGCTCGCCGACTGTGAGGTTCCAGACCACGGCCTCTTCCTGGCAAAGCCCTACAGCAGCTCACAGGTCGTTGAGGCAATCGGGCAAGCAGGCTGAGCCGAGCATTGATCTTACGGTAATTGGGAGATGCATTCGATCCTGTTCCCAAAAGCGATATGATCAGCCTGGTCTAGTAGCCGATCAAATGTATAATAGGCCACACAATCAGGAGGACCGGGATGTACAACAGGAACGGTGCGACATAAGCCGGAGCCAGGAACCGAATGAACGTCATGGCACCGACGAAGAGCAGCGTGACGCCGTAGTCGATGATCGGCGAATGACGTTGACGGGCGACGGTCCCGATCAGTTTGTGCAAGCTGCTCATGGTACGTGAGTGTCACGGCCTGGGTACTTTGGGAAGCGACAGGTTCTTATCACCGCCTAGACTGAATAAGACTGCGGTCCTATCCTCCTATATGTCGGGTATCCGATCGTTTTTCCGAAGCTTATACATTTTACTGTCGACGCACCTCTACTGCTAAAGGCTTCTACATAAGAGGCGGGGGGCTGACAGCGGATCATACCCCCCGTGGACGGTTCTCAGACGCGCTGCCGGAAGGCGGGGAAATCGACCACGCCGCCAGTCTCACCCGGCCCGACCCAACGCGGCAGGGCGGGGCCTGCCAACGAGATCCGTAGACTAGGCCTGCACCATCGTCCCCGACCGTCGCCTATCAGCCACGCTTCTTGGTCAATTTGAATGGTCGCCCGCATTGACCGTTCGTAGCCGTTGACATCGGAGGCAGCCCTCGACCACGTGGATGGCAGTCAAGGTTCTTACCGTCACAAGGCGGTGAGCTAAGAGGGAATTCGGTGCGGTGCGTGAGCGCTCATGCCGAAGCTGTCCCCGCAACTGTAAGCGGCGAGCTGCCCGTCGATCAGCGTCACTGGTGAGAAGTCACCGGGAAGACCAGACGGATGGCACCGACCCGCGAGCCAGGAGACCTGCCCTGACTGCAACGTATCTCGTGGGCGGGGTGTCCTGACGGGTTGCATGCCACTCACGGCATTTCGCCCGTGATCGTGCCTGCGCCCCTCATCGGCATCTCCCCAGGTTCGGGGAAGGACCGATGATGACACCTCTTTCAGGCGAGGCCGCGATGGCGGTCATGCCAAACGATGCGCGGGCTTTTCATAACGAACCATCAGACGCACTGGAGCGAGCTGAGGTGCAACCGGATTGCTCGGCGGTGCTGCCTGAGCCTGACGGTATCGATCCGCTCGAACGTTACGCTGCGGGCATCGACACGTCCGATTACGTGGCGCGTGTCCTTCCCCTGATCCAAGCTGCCGTTCCAAGCATCGGTGATCTCCTCGACATCGGTGCCGGTGGTGGGCAGCTTGGCGCCCGGCTGCGGATGCCTGAACACGCCTGGACCGTCGTTGAGCCGGCGCCCGTGATGCAGCGCCGGCTTCAAGCCTATGATCCGAGCCCTCACATTCTCCGCAGGGGCTGGAAAGAGGCAGACCTGACTGCTGCGTGCGCCGACACCGTGCTCGCTGCGAACATGCCGGCTCCGCTCACAGAGCCTGCTGCCTTCCTCGCACGCTGCCGAGAATGGGCACGCGGAAGCGTGGTTTGGCTGGTCCCATCTCAGCATGGCCCGCGTAGCATCTGCCTGGCCGGGTGTCTGCCTCAGGCATTGCACGGCGAGGATGAAACACCCGGTGTCGAAATCGTTCTGCGCGCGCTACCGCGGAATGATCGTCCTGCCATCATGGTCGAGGCAGCCTGGACCTTCACTGCCGTCGTTGCCGACCTTGCTCGGACAGCGCGCTCCCTTGCCGATCGCCTTGGCTGGGCTCCGAACGATCCCCGTCGGCCGGAACTCCTGGATCACCTCACATCCCAGGCCGTGCCTGTCCCAGGTGGCCACCAGCTCTCCGTTCCGCGGGCGTCCTCCGTTCTTGTCTGGAGGACCCGCGCATGATGCCCCCCCTTCGACTTTTTCTCGCGGCAGCATGCTTAAGTGGGACGGTCCTCATCTCTGCCGTTCACGCACAGGACCAGCAGGCCGTCACCCTGGAACAACTCGTGGTCACCGCGACCGGTCGACCCGAGCCACGTTCGGAGATCGCCGGGACCGTGCAGGTCATCGACCGCGCGATGATCGAGAACTCGACGGCCAAATCGATCACCGATCTCCTGGCCGAAAACGCCGTGGGCTTCTTCTCGGAATGGACGCCGGGGCAGACCTCGATCAACATCCGCGGCGGCGCCACCGACGGGCAGGGCAAGGACTTCAAGAGCCAGGTCCTCGTGCTGATGAATGGGCGGCGCGCTGGTACGGCCAACCTGTCGAAGCTTTCCATCGCTGATGTCGAGCGCATCGAGATCGTGCGCGGTCCCTCCTCGGTGATCTACGGCAGCCAGAACATCGGTGGCGTGATCAATATCATCCTCAAGACCGGTCGCACCGCGCCCGGGTCCTTGGTCGAGGGCATCGGTGGTGTCTGGGGGCTGGCGCAGGGACGTGCTCAGACCGGCGGCACCGCGGGGGCGATTGACTACTATCTCGGCGTCTCCGGGGCGCAGCGTGACGACTACTTCGCCGGCACGGGTGGCGGTCGCATGGCCAACACGCAATGGCAGCGCATGGGCATCACCGGCGCACTTGGGCTGCAGATCGACCCGAACCAACGCCTTGATTTCAGCCTGCGCACCGACGGCATCTACGGCGTGGGCTTCCGTGGCTCCGGCGGCAACCTCTACAGCAAGGATGACCGCATCAACGGTTCGTTCGATGCGAGCTACACCGGGCAGACGGAGGACGGGCGCTTCAGCCTGTTCGCTCAGGTCTACAGCGTGAACGACGAGGACCGCTTCAAGTGGGCCTCGCCCGTGCAGCGTGGCGGCACCGGGCTGCCGGTCCTGGGGACGGCTGCCGACTTCAACACCCGCTATCTCGACATCTTCGGGACGCGCCTGCAGCCGCGCGCCCGTCTGTTCGAGGGTAATGACCTGCTGCTCGGATGGGATTGGGAGACCAGTCGGCTGCGCTCTGACCGGTTCCGGGTCGGAGTGCCAGGAAACCCCCTGGCTCAGGTTTCCCCACAGGACAACAACCAGACGGACGAATTCAACGCCCTCTACATCGAGGATACCCAGCGCCTGTTCGATGACCGGGTAACCCTGCGCGCTGGGGTACGTCAGACCTACGGCACGACGAGTTTCGATCCGACCCCCAATCTTGCCGCACAGATCGCAGGCTCTCGACCTTATGAGGCTACGACCTACTCCGTCGGTGCAACCTACAAGGCGACGGATTGGGCAGCCTTCAGGGTCGGTGCCTCGTCGGGCTTCCGGGCACCGACGGCAACCGAAATCGCAGCCGATTTTAACACTCTCGGCGGCGGCCGCATCTTCGGCAATCCGAACATTCGGCCCGAGACCAGCGAGCAGATCGAGGTTGGCACGACGCTCACGAACGGTGTCGCACGCTTCGACCTCGCCCTGTTTCAGAACGTCATTTCCGATCGGATCATCACCCGGGCCCGGTCGGCCAACGCCAACACCTCGGACTACGTCAACAATTCCGGCGATGTGGTCATCCGGGGCGTCGAGGTCCAATTCGACACCGACATGCTCAAGACGGTCGGATGGTCATCCGAAGCCTGGCGCTGGCGAGCCTATGCCAACGGCAACTACAACTTCGACATGAAGGATGAAGGCTCGCTCGCCGTCGTATCGGCCAACACCCATCGTGTCGAGCGCGTCTACGAATATCAGCTCGCGCTCGGCACCCGGTTTGGTCAGGTCGGGGTACCCTACCCCTGGACGATCCAGGTCCAGGGCGTCCTTAACGGGCCAGTCTGGTACAACACGGAGGAGAACCTGCGCGTCCCCTTCGCCGAACCCTACCGCGAGTACATCTGGCGCAAGGATCCCTTCTTCCTCGTGCACCTGCGCGGCGAAGTCGACCTTCTGCCGGGGGTGAAACTGTTCGCCCAGGTCCGCAATCTGTTCGACACGAACTACCATCCGCTGTTCATCGCCATTGCCGGGCAGACCCCGACGCTGGCAGATCTGCGCTTCTACAACGGTGCGGCGGGGACCTCCTCGCCAGGTCGCGACATCCAAGTCGGCGTCCAGGCGCGGTTCTGATGCACGCAGCCGCGATCGGTTTCCTGCTGATACTGATCGCGGCTGGCTCCGTCCGGGCCGAGCCTGTCCAGGTCGTCGACGCTCTAGGGCGTACCGTGGTCCTAGTGGTGCCGCCCCAGCGTATCGTCACGATCTTCTCGTCAAACACTGAACTCGTCGCAGCCTTGGGCCTGACGGAGCGCATCGTTGGGATCGACGCCTTCACCCGCTACCCGCCGGAAGCGGCGGCCAAGCCCGTTGTCGGTGGCCGCCTTGGCTTCTCCGTTGAGGCTATCGCCGCGCAAAACCCTGATCTCGTTGTGCTGACGCCCGCGCGGCAGGCCGTGCACCAGATCCTCGACGCCATGGAGCGGATTGGCGTGCCGACCCTGGTGCTGACGAGCCGAACCATGGCCGAGGTTCTCAGTAACCTGCGCCTGCTCGCGCAGGCCACCGGTGTGCCTGGGCGGGGCAAAGCCTTGGCAGCTGATCTCGAAGCCCGCCTTGCGGTCGTGCAGCGAAGGGTCACAGACCGCCCGTGTCGGCGGGTCGTGATGGTCACGGGGCGCCTCGGTAATGGATTGCTGCTTGCGGCGCGGCGCGACACCTACACGGGGGACGCCATCATCCGCGCTGGCGGCTGCTTCGCCCTCGCCGGGAGCGGAGGCGTACCGCAGGTTTCGCCCGAGGCCGTGTTTAGCGCCGACCCCGATGTTCTTCTCCTCGCAGGTCGAGACGAGGAGGTGGCGGAACTTGCCCAGCGTCCAGGATTTTCCGAGATGCGAGCCGTCCGAGAGGGGCACGTCCACGCTGTGCCGCGTGCGGAATTCCTGATCCCCGGGCCACGTACCGTGGTTGGGATCGAACGCCTCGCTGCCCTGCTTCATCCGGTGGGGGCACCGTGAAGGGGACGAACGGCCGTTTGGCAGTTCTTGTCCTGGTACTCTGCGGCGGCCTCCTGTTCGCGGCATGTGCAGGACATCGCTGGGCCAGTCCCCTCGATCTCGTACGCGCCATCGCAGGTGATCCCGACCTTGGCGCTCGCCTTCTCCTGGCGTGGCGGCTGCCACGGGTCGTGGCTGCAGGGCTCGTCGGCGCCCTTCTTGGCCTTGGCGGAGCGATCTTCCAGGGGGTCTTCCGCAATCCTCTGGCCGAGCCTTACCTGCTTGGCTCGGCAGGAGGAGCAGCCATCGGCGCTACGATCGCCCTCCTCGTACCCTTAGGCGTGCCTTCAACCTTCGCTCTCGGCGGGCTCTCCTTCGCAGGAGCCTGGACAGCCACGCTGTTGGTTCTTGGGGTAGCCTATGGCGCACGCGACACTGCCGGCCTGCTGCTTGCTGGTGTCGCTGTCGCAGCAATGCTCGGGGCGATACGGTCCTTCCTGATGCTCGCCCTCTCGGACGAGAGTGTGAGCCTGCAGGTGATCCTGAGCTGGACCCTAGGCGGCATTCAGACACCAACCTGGGAGGGATTGGGTCTCCTTGCACTCCTCGTTGCCGCCGCGCTCGCAGCGAGCCTGCCGCTTGCGCGAGGCCTGGATCTTCTTGGGCTGGGAGCCGATCAAGCTGCAGCCTTTGGGTTGCAGACCGGCCGCTTCCTACGCCGGGCCATTCTGGTCGGTGCCTTCGTCGTCGCGGTCGCGGTCGCCTATGGTGGCCTCGTTGGCTTCGTTGGCCTCATCGCCCCACATATCGCTCGCTGGTGGGTTGGTCCCCGGCACCGCGTGCTGTTGCCAATCTCGGCCGGTATCGGCGCAAGTCTTGTCCTCGTATGCGATGGCCTCGCCCGCTCCGTTCTACCTCCGGCAGAGATCCCTCTCGGGCTCATCACTGCGGCCGCTGGTGGTCCTTTCTTCCTCGTCCTCCTGCGGCGGCAATTACGAGCATGAGCATCCTGGCGGCGGATGGCATCGTCGTGGGTGGGGGGCGCATTCTCGCTGACGTATCGTTCCAGGCAGGGCCGGGCCAACTCGTGGGATTGATCGGTCCTAATGGGGCCGGCAAGTCCACCCTGCTTCGGTGTTTGGCCGGTCTCGCCATTCCCGACGCGGGTAGGGTCACCCTCGATGGCCGACCCCTCTCGGCTATGCCAACTGCAGAGCGCGGGCGCCGGATCGGCTACATGCCTCAAAGTTTCCACCCAGCTTGGGACTACACCGTGCGAGCGGTGGTCGAGCTGGGTGCAAGCCGGGCGCTGGGCGCTATCCTCCGCGTTCCTGCCGCGCTGGAGGAACACGGTCTCACCGAGTTTGCCGAACGGCCCTGGTCTCGGCTTTCTGGCGGAGAGCGTGCTCGCGCCCTCCTCGCGGCCGTTCTTGTGACAGAACCTGCAATCCTGCTGGCGGACGAACCAGGAGCAAGCCTCGACATCGGCCACCGGATCGTGTTGCTGCGTCGCCTGGATGCCTACGCGCGGACACGTACGGTCATCGTCGTCTTGCACGACATCGAACGCGCCGTGCGTGATTGCGATCGGTTGGTGGTGCTCAAACAGGGCCGCATCGTCCTCGACGGGCTTACGGATAAGGTGGTCCAATCACCCCTGTTGGATCAGACATTCGACGTACGGTTTGGCCGCGTTGCGGCAGAG
Source organism: Methylobacterium sp. J-068 (assembly GCF_022829445.1). Lineage (GTDB taxonomy): Bacteria > Pseudomonadota > Alphaproteobacteria > Rhizobiales > Beijerinckiaceae > Methylobacterium. Next base: position 38,417 of record NZ_JAKSXY010000017.1, read on the forward strand.
CCTGAGGTGGCCTCTCTCCTCGTTGTACGCCGTCCTGATTTGGGCTCGGCAATCTGAGATATGGTTGGGTCGAGCGCGCGGCGTAGATCCTCCTCGAAACAGGATAATCACACAGCTGTGCAACTAATTGCGCAGGCCGCGCCGCGGATTTCGTATGCTTGCTTCGGTGCACTGCATTAGGGAACGGTCCCTGGCCTTTCACCCTCAAGCGGACGTTCCGTCTCCGACCCAACCCGGCCGCCTGCATCGGCATGGGCGCTTCCCATAAGCGGTCATTGGTCGGCTACCCGGCAACTTCGGCTAGGGGTAGAAAGCTGCCGTTAGCGCTGGCGCCGGCTTAAGCGATTACAACCACTCGAACCGGCGCCTTAAACTACGCTACGGCTGCGAAATCGAGGTTCGTAGGAGCGGACCTTCGCGGAATAACGTGATCCGTCACTTGCACCGAAGCGTCCACATCGGTGAAGCGGAACCGTCGAGCCCAGACACTGCCTCCACCTCGTAGGAAGAACCCGAAGTGGATCGACTGCGCGTCTGGAGGCACGTCCATCACGATGGACCTGTCTTGCCAACCGACTGTGCCAACGAGCGGCCCCTCACTCTTGCGCCCATCGAGGTTGTCGAAGGCAAGCGTGCGGCCCTTATCCCCATCGATACGCATCCAGAGGGAGCCGGCTCCAGTCACCTCACTGGCCTTTAGCTGTGCGCGGAGTTCGAGCCGCTTGTTGAGGAAGCCTTCGGCTCGGAAGTTCTGCATCAGCGTTCCAAAGCCTGACGACGCATGACCCGAGATCGGCTCTGGAAGAGCTACTCGGAAGCGGAGGACAGCGCATTTTTCTGCTGGATCGAAGCCCATCTCGTAATCGTCGCTGCGTGTGCCGCCGACGTTCCAATCTTCGGGCAGACGCAGAACAGGCCGGTCGAGTTGAGCA
>NZ_JAKSXY010000024.1 GCF_022829445.1 Methylobacterium sp. J-068
CCACACCGTGCTGTTCATCGAGCACAACATGGGCATCGTCATGAACATCTCCGACACCGTCCCGGTGATGCGGGCGGGCCGCGTGCTGGTGGAGGGGCCACCCGCCCACGTGCGCGACGACCCTGAGGTGCGCCGGGCATATCTGGGCAACATGATCACGGGCGACCTCACGCAGGCGCCCACGGCAACGGCTCCCGAGCCCAAGGCTCGCGAGGCAAAGGCCCCCGAGGCAAACGCTCCCGAGGCAAAGGCTCCCGAGGCATGAGCGGCCCCGTCGCCCTGAGCCTGGATGCGGTCCACGGCTATTACGGCAAGAGCCACATCCTCCAGGGCGTCAGCCTGGAGGTGCGGGCCGGCGAGATCGTCTGCCTGCTCGGCCGCAACGGTGCCGGCAAGACCTCGACGCTCAAGGCCGCCAGCGGCCTCCTCGCCCCGCGGGCGGGACGCGTGCGCTTCCACGGCACCGACCTGACCGGCTGGCCCGCCCACCGCATCGCCCGCGCCGGCCTCACCCTCGTGCCGGAGGATCGCGGCATCTTCAGCCTGCTCAGCGTCGAGGAGAACCTGGGCATCGCCGAGCGCCGGGGCTCGCCCTGGAGCCGCAAGGACATCTTCGCGATGTTCCCGCGCCTCGAGGAGCGCCGGCGCAACGGCGGGGCGCAGCTCTCGGGGGGCGAGCAGCAGATGCTGTCGATCGCCCGCGCCCTTCTGAGCGGCCCGAAGCTCCTCATGCTCGACGAGCCGGTGGAGGGGCTCGCCCCCGTCATCGTCGAGGAGATCGTCGGCCAGATCCGCGCCATCCGCGACGCCGGGGTGCCGATCCTGCTCGTGGAGCAGAATCTGGCCGTCTGCACCGGCCTCGCCGACCGGCACTACATCCTCGAACTCGGCCGCGTCGCCTACGAGGCCGGCAATGCCGACTTCGTGGCGGACGACGCGGCGCGCGACCGCTACCTCGGCGTCAAGGCCGCCTGAGCATCGGCGGCGTGAACAGGGAACACCATGTCGAACCTCACCATCGACGCCGAGCGCCTCTGGGACAGTCTGACCGAGACCGCCGCGATCGGCGCCACCCCGGACGGCGGCATCGCGCGCCTGACGCTGAGCGAGGACGACCGCCGGGTGCGCGACTGGCTGCGCGCCCGGGTCGAGGCCCTGGGCTGCACCCTCACGGTGGATGCCGTGGGCAACATGTTCGCGCTGCGCCCCGGCCGGAACCCGGATGCGAAGCCCATCGCCATGGGCAGCCACCTCGACACCCAGCCCACGGGGGGTAAATTCGACGGCGTGCTGGGCGTGCTGGCGGGCCTGGAGGTCCTGCGCACCCTCGACGGCGCCGGCTACGTGACCGAGGCGCCGCTTCTCCTCGTGAACTGGACCAACGAGGAGGGCTCGCGCTTCGCGCCCGCCATGCTCGGCTCCGGCGTCTATGCGGGCATCTACGGGGACGCCTGGGCCGAGGCGCGGGCGGATAGCGCCGGCACGACCTTCGGCGCGGCCCTCGACGCGATCGGCTATCGCGGCGCGGCCGCCCCCGGCGCGGTGCCGTTCGGGGCGATGTTCGAACTCCACATCGAGCAGGGCCCGATCCTGGAGGCGGAAGGCGCCGGCATCGGCATCGTGCAGGGCGTGCAGGGCATGCGCTGGTTCGAGGTCACCCTGGAGGGGCAGGCCGCCCATACGGGCTCGACCCCGATGCCGATGCGCCGCAACGCGCTGCTGGGCGCCGCCCGGCTGGTCGAGGCGGTGGATGCCGCCGCCCTCGCGCACGCGCCGGACGCGGTCGGCACGGTCGGTCACCTCGCGGTGTCGCCCAACTCCAACAACGTCATCCCGGGCCACGTCTTCCTCACGGTGGACCTGCGCCACCCGGAGGAGGCGGTGCTCGACGCCATGGAGGCGGCGCTGCGCGATGCCCTCGACCGCGTCACGGTCGGCCTCTCGCTCACCGGCCGGCTCCAGGCCATCGCCCGGACCGCGCCCGTCGCCTTCGACCCGGATTGCATCGCCTCCGTCCGGCGCGCCGCCGAGAAGGGCGGCCACGCCACCCGCGACATGGTCTCGGGCGCCGGCCACGACGCGGCGCACGTGGCCCGCCTCGTGCCCACCACCATGGTGTTCGTGCCGAGCGCCGGGGGCCTCAGCCACAACCCGGCGGAATCCACCGCGCCCGCCGAGTGCGCCTCCGGCGCGCAGGTGCTGCTCGACGCGGTGCTCGACTACGATGCCCGTCACACGCCCGCAGCCTGAACCCGTATCCGAGAGTCGCGCCCCCATGCGTATCGTCACCGCCCGGGTGAACCACGAGACCAACACCTTCTCGCCCCTGGCAACCCCGCTCGCCGCCTTCAACCCGGTCTGGGGCGGGGAAGCCCTGGCGGCGGCGCGCGGCAGCACCACCGCGCTCGGCGCCTTCATCCGCTTTGCCGAAGGGCGGGGCGCCGAAATCGTGGTTCCCGTGATGGCGCACGCCAACCCGAGCGGCCCGGTGGCGGATGCGGCCTTCGAGGCGCTCTGTGCCGCGATCCTCGACGCGATCCGTCCCGGCTGCGACGCCATCCTCCTCGACCTGCACGGCGCGATGGTGACGCAGAGCCACGACGACGGCGAGGGCGAGTTGCTGGCCCGCATCCGCGCCCTGGCGCCAGGCGTGCCCATCGGCGTCGCCCTCGACCTCCACGGCAACATCACCGAACGCATGGTCGCGAATTGCGACGCGCTCGCGGGCTTCAAGACCTATCCGCACGTGGACATGGCCGAGACGGGCGGGCTGGTGGCCGGCATCGTCGGGCACATGCTCGACGAAGGCCTGCGCCCGCACCGGGCCTGGGTCCACCCGCCGATGCTCGCCCACACCCTGCGCATGGACACCCGCGTGCCCGGCCCGATGCAGGAGGCGGTCGCGGCGGCCCGCGCGGCGGAAGGCCGCCCCGGCGTGCTCGCCGCGACGATCTTCGGCGGCTTCTCCCTGGCCGACCTCGCCGAGACCGGCGTCTCGGTGACGGTGACGGCCGAGACGCAGGAGGCCGCCGACGGGGCGGCGGCCGACCTCGCGCGCCAAATCTGGGCCGCCCGCGAAAAATTCGTCTACGACGAGGCGCCCCTGGCCGAGTCCATCGCGGCGGCGAAGGCCGCGCTGGCGGGGCCGGGCGACGGCCCCGTGCTCCTCCTCGACCACGGCGACAACTGCATGTCGGGGGGCACCTGCGACGTGATGGATGTGCTCGCCGCCGCCCTCGCGGCCGGGATGGACGGCATCGTCGCGGGTCCGATCTGCGACCGCCAAGCGGTCGCGATCCTCCAGGCGGCGGGCGTCGGGGCCCGGGTCGAACTCGGCATCGGCAACCGCGTGCCCCTGCCGGGCTTCGCACCCCAGGCGCCCCTGGCGGTCGCCGGCACCGTGGCGGCGGTCGGCGACGGCAGCTACGTCATCACCGGGCCGACCTATACCGGGCAACGCTGCGACATGGGCCGGGCGGCGGTGATCGATACGGGGGCGGCCCGCATCCTCGTCACCGAGCAGCCGCACGAGCCCTGGGACCTCGGCGTGTTCACGGGCTCGGGGCTCGATCCGCTCAGCGCCCGCGTGCTGATCCTGAAGTCGCGGATGTATTGCCGTCCGGTCTTCGAGCCCATCGCCCGCGCCGTGGTGGAATGCGCGAGCCGGGGCGTCACGAGTTCGGATTACGCGCTGTTCCCGTTCGAAAAGCTCGCCCGCCCGATCTTCCCCCTCGATGCCGGCGCGGCCTGGGCGCCGTGATGAACGCGCCGCAGGGAGAACCACCACCCGCGCCGATGCGGCGGATCAAGCTCTCGGACCAGATCGCCGAGGACCTCTGCCGCCGGATCGCCCGCGAGCGCCTGGCGCCCGGCGACCGGCTGCCGAACGAGCGCGCGCTGATGCAGCATTACGGCTGCGCCAAGGGCACGATCCGCGAGGCCCTGAAATCCCTGGAGGTGCAGGGGCTGGTGACCATGCAGTCCGGCCCCAACGGCGGCCCGGAGGTCCGTCCGATCTCGGTGGAGGCGGCGGCCCAGCAGCTGCGCCGCTTCCTGCACTTCCAGGAACTCGACTTCGCCCAGGTCTACGCCCTGCGCCGCAGCCTGGAGGTGGCCCTCGGCGCCAGCGTGGTCGGTCGTCTCGGGGCGGCCGATTTCCAGCGCCTCGAGGACAACATCGCCGCCTGCGAGGCGGCCAACGCGGAGGGCCGGCGCGGAACCGGCCGCATCGTCGAGGTCGATTTCCACGACATCCTCTGCGACGCCAGCGACAACCCGCTCCTCGCCTTCATGTGCCGGTTCCTGAACAGCCTGCTGCGCGACCTCGTGGAGTTCCGCAGCGAGAGCCTGACCGAGCACGAGGCCTTCGGCGCCCACAACCTCGCCAGCCACCGCGCCCTCGTCTCCGCCTTCCGGGCCGAGGATGCGGACGGCGTGCGCCGCGAGATGCACGAGCACATGTGCTGCGCCGAGCACTTCATGCAGCGGCTCGACGCCAAGTTCCGCAAGGACCTTCTCAGCACGCGGGTTCCGGGCGCCCGCGCGGCGGAGTAGGGGGCGCCCGGCGTCCGCGAAGGTCGGGGGGCGTCAGGTCCGGCCCGGTGCCCGCCAGCGCCGCAGGCTCCATCGGCTCGCGGGCTTGCCGGATGCGAGCCATTCCAGGGCGAGCGGACGATCCGCTCGGCGTGCGTGAGCGTCCTGATCCGGATGACCTTCCAGAAGCAGCGGTGGCGGTGCCGCGGGTCGTGCCGGAGGAATGATCTCGATGTGGATCCGGCGCGGCTCCGCCCTTCGCACCGGCACGGCTTCGGGCAGGAGCCAGAACCCGGTGAAGGCGCCGAGGCAGAGCAGCGCGATCACGGTCGCGTGCCAGTTCGGTGCGTCTTGGACCATGAGCAGCATCAAGCCGCCGAGCGCGAAGGCGGCCGCGATGGCTTTATTCGTGAGTCGATCCGCGATCATGCGACATGATCGCTGTCATTCTTCGCCATGCCGTGAAGCCGTTCGCTCGGTTTTTACCGATGTGACGGAAAAGAATGCTTGGGCGATCTTGTTGCAGAGATGGATTGGCTTGCGTGTGACGATACAGATGCCGCCATGACATGGAAACGGCGTGCGAAATCAATCGACAACCAGACAGATTCTCCTGCTCGACTCGGAGTCGTCTCGGTCCCGGCCCCGGCCGCCCGACGCTGGAGGTGTTCGGCGCCGTCACGGTCGAACCCGGACCGCTGCCCGCCCCTTTCCAGGCCGATCACGGGGCCCAGCCTGGCCGCACGGCCGGATTGTCTCGATCACGGCCCTGGCCTCCCCGTGAACGTCTGGTATACCAGTTCGGAGAGAAGGTTCGGGAGCGCCGCATGACCATCCTGTTCAGCCACGAGGCCGCCCTCGGGCACAAGACGCCGCACGGACACCCGGAGCGGTCCGAGCGCATGCAGGCGGTCAAGGACGCGCTGGGGACGGAGGCCTTCGCGGGCCTCGACCGGCGGGCGCCGGAGCCCGCGAGCCTCGCGACCGTGTCGCTGGCGCACCCGGAGGAATGGGTGCGGGCGATGATCGAGGCCGCCCCCGCCGAGGGGCTGGTCCACGTCGATTCCGACACGGTGCTGTCACCCGGCACGATCGATTGCGTCCTGCGGGGGGTCGGCGCGGCGGTCGAGGGGGTCGACGCGGTGATGCGCGGCGAGGCCCGCAACGCCTTCTCGGCCATGCGGCCGCCGGGCCACCATGCCGAGCGCACCCGGGCCATGGGCTTCTGCCTGTTCAACAACGCGGCCATCGCCGCGCGCCATGCCCGGACGGTGCACGGGGCCGAGCGCGTCGCCATCGTCGATTGGGACGTGCATCACGGCAATGGCAGCCAGGACATCTTCTGGGCCGACCCCTCGGTGCTGTTCTGCTCCACCCACCAGATGCCGCTCTATCCCGGCACCGGCGCGGTCTCGGAATCCGGCGACCACGACACCATCGTCAACGCACCCCTGAAGCCCGGCGCGGACGGGGAGCGGTTTCGCGAGGCCTTCACGTCGCGCATCCTGCCCCGGCTCAAGGATTTCCGGCCGGACCTCATCATCATCTCCGCCGGCTTCGACGCGCATTGGCGCGACCCGCTCGCCAACCTGATGCTGGAGGCGGAGGATTTCGGCTGGGCGACCCGCCAGGTCATGGAGGCGGCCGAGCAATCCTGCGGCGGCCGCATCGTCTCGGTGCTGGAAGGCGGCTACGACCTGCGGGGCCTGGCCGAATCCACCGCCGCGCACGTCTCGGCCCTGATGGAGGCGTGAGACCGTCTTTCCGCTCGATCGAAGCGGAAAGACGGTCTCGCTCAGCCCGCGTGGCGCCCGCGCGAAGCCCCGATCCGCCATCCCGAACGCGATCCCTCAGGGATCGCCGGAAGGGATCGAGCGGTTTGGTATGAGGCACACGCCATGACGGCGCGGGGCGGGCTTCCCAAACCGCCCCTGTCGCCCACCTATGTGCCGATGTTGAATGACCGCCGCCTCGCGCGCCTCACCGCCCGTGCCCTGCAGAACTCCCATGGACGCCCCGGCCACGACCGGCCCGGAACCCGCAAGATCGTCAGCTGGAACCTGCTGCGGCGGGTCGGTGCCAACGTCGCCGGCATCGCGGCGCTGATCGAGCGCGAGCAGCCCGACCTCGTGCTGATGCAGGAGGCCACGAAGGACATCGAGGCCCTGCAGGCCAAGGTCGGGGGGCATTATGCCTGGGCGCAGATGCCGGGGCGCATCCACGGCCTCGCGGTCTGGAGCCCGACGCCCTTCGCCTCGGCCCCGAAGCCGATCGAGCTGCCCGCGGGCGCGCTGTTCGACCGGGTGAGCCAGATCGTCGATCTCGGGCATTTCGGCGTGGCCAACGTGCATCTCTCGCACGGGCAGGTGCTGAACCGGCGGCAACTGCGCTGCATCGAGCAGAGCCTGCCCGAGCGCGCCGCCGTGATCGGCGACTACAACCTCGTCGGTCCGCCGCTGCTGCCGGGCTTCCGCGATGTCGGGCCGCGCCTGCCCACTCACGCCATGGCGCGCGTCGTGCCCCTGCGGCTCGACCGCTGCCTCGTGCGCGGGCTGACCTGCCACGGGCGCAGCGTGCTGCCGCGCGGGGATTCGGACCATCGCCCGATCATCGTCCATCTCGGCCCGAGCCAGGAGGCCGCCGCGCGCCAGGGCGCGGTCGAGGGCACGGGAAAGGTCAGAGGTATGGCAGCAGTAATCGGACGCCTGCGTCGCGCAGCCGGACGGGAAGACCGCGCCGCGACAGCGCCTCGCGGGTGAGGCGGACGTTCATCTTCTCCCGCATGAAGGCATCGAGCCGGCCGGCGAGTTCGGTGTCGTAGACCTCGACGTTGAGCTCGAAGTTGAGGCGGAAGCTGCGCGTGTCCCAGTTGGCGCTGCCGATGAAGCACCAGGCGTCGTCGACGACGAGGAGCTTGGCGTGGTCGAAGGGCGGATCGTCGAGCCAGATCCGGACGTCGCTGCGCAGGAGCGGGTCCACATGCGCCCGCGTCGCCCAATCGACCACGGCGTGGTCGCTCGCCATCGGGATGACGACGTCCACGGTGATGCCCCGCAGGGCGGCGAGCGAGAGCGCGCTCACCAGCACCTCGCTCGGCAGGAAGTAGGGCGTCATCAGGCGGATGCTGCGCGTGGCGCAGGAGATCGCCTCCAGCACCACGAGTTCGATCTTGCGCAGGTCCGCGTCCGGCCCCGAGGTGACGACCCGTCCTTGCGTCCCGCTCTGGGGTTCGAGGGCCGGAAACCAGTCCGGTCCCTCGATCTCCTGGTCCATCACGAAGGCCCAGTCGCCCGCGAAGGCCGCCGTGAGCTGCGCCACCACGGGCCCCTGAATCCGGAAATGCACGTCGCGCACGGGCTTGGGCGGGCTCGATGCGACGCGGTTCTCGTCCGCGATGTTGATGCCGCCCGTGAAGGCGAGCCGGCCGTCGACGATGAGCAGCTTCTTGTGGGTGCGCAGGTTCAGGAACGGCATCCGCCAGGGCAGCGCCGAGTGCATGAAGCGTCCCACCGGCACGCCCCGGCGCCTCAGGCCCCCGTAGATCGAGGCGAAGAAGTAGCCGCTGCCGATGCCGTCCACGAGGACGCGGACCGCGACCCCGCGCGCATGGGCCGCCTGGAGCGCGTCGAGGAACTCACGGCCGGTCGCGTCCTTGCGGAAGATGTAGCTCGAGAGCGCGATGGAGCGCGTCGCGCCTGCGATCGCCGCCAGCATCGCCGGGTAGACCGCATCGCCGTTGCGCAGGGTCTCGATGCGGTTGCCGGCCTGGAGCGGCAGGCCGGTGATGCGCCGAACCGCATGGTCGAGGGGCCGGAAGCGCTCCGGCAGGGGCGGCCCCGCCGGGGCCGCATCCTCCATGCGGCCCGGCTGCGACGGCTTGATCCCGAGCTTCTGCGCCCGGCGCGTGACCCGGTTGACGCCGAACAGGGCGTAGAGCACCCCCCCGAACACGGGCGAGAGCCAGACCAGCCCGATCCAGCCGATCGCCGCGCCGACCTCGCGCTTGCGCAGCAACACGTGGATGGTGATGAGGCCGGACAGGCCGGCGCCGATGAGCCAGAGGAGGTCGGTCCGGATCGACGCCAACCCGCCGAGCCATGACAGCAATGCCTGTTCCAACGCCGCTCCCGCACCTCAGGTCGCCGGGAGATACGCCAAGGTCGGCCGCGGCGCCATCGGGCCGGTGCGAGGCGGGGCCTCGCGTCCCATTCGGCCGGGAGGGGTTCCGTCATCCATGGGCCGGCGAAGATCGGGGGGGCGGTGCCCGCATGATCCCGGACAAGCATGGTCCCGGACAAACACGTGCCCGTCGTGAGTGTCGAAAGAAGGCCGCGCCACGTCGCGGCTCGGCGATCGAGCCACCGCGAAGCCGTGCGCGATCCGACAGGACGAGGTCGGATGTCACGCCAAATCCGGTCGATCCCTTCGGGATGGCGGATCTGGACTTCGCTCGGGCGCCGCGCGGGCTGAGCGATCCCGTCTGCGCTTCGATCGAGCGGAAGACGGTCCCACACCGAACGGCACCGGCCGCAGGATTTGGCGCGAGCAAGCAATGAGGGCCATGGCGGCCGGACAGGTGCGCGTACATCCGGCGTCACCCAGCGTCCGGGCACCATGGCCCCGTCCGATCCCGTATCGCGATCGGCCTGCCGGCAGATTACCGCCGACAGGGTTAACGAATCCTTGCGCTCGCCTCCGATCCGTCAGTTCGCGCGGCGCGAGAGCGAGATCGCGTAGGCCGGAGAGCGGATCGCGAACATCGGGTCGTCGGCCGGCCCGGCGACGCCCTCGGGCAGGTCCACGACCGGGTCGAAGGTGGCCGCGTCGCAGGTGGCCGCCGGCTCCAGGGCGGTGATCGCCAGGGTGCCGAGCTTGACCGACTTGCGGCTCTCCTCGGGCCATGGCGCCGTCGGATCGTTCGTCGGGTCGCCGGCCTCGCCGAGGATCGCCACGAGATCGAAGCGGGCCGGCCCCTGCGCCAGGCGCTCCTTCAGCTCGTCGGCGTAGAAGGCGTCGGGCTTGGCCTTGGCCTCGTCGTCGCCGAGGCCGAGCTGACCCGCCACCGCCACGGTCTTCAGCTTGGCGACCGTCGCCGTCCCCTTGGCGTCGGTGAGCGTGTAGGCGTGGACGCCCCAGTAATCGACGCCCGCGTAGCTCGCCGGGATCGGACGCGCGTTGAGCCAGGCGGCCTGGCGGGTGGTCTCGGGATTGGCCGCCGAGAAGGCCTTGATCTTGTCGGCGTCCGGCTTCCCGTCCGGTCCCGGCGCGCGCACGGTGGCGAACGCGAGCAGCTGCTCCGGCGTCTTCGTGCCGAAGACCGGCGCCGAGATGAACACGAACACCATGTCGCCGGCGGGGTCGGCGATCCGCATGGAGAAGCCGCGCGTCACGGGCTTGGCCTTGTCGGACACCTTCGGGTTGCTGCCGCCCATGGAGAACCGGGCCGTCACCGGCAGGGGCTTGGTGAAGTGCGGGGCCTTCGAGAGGCCCGGCGCCTCGGCGGACGGCGTGAACCCGCCCGTGACGCAGACGCCCTTGGCGCCGCTGCCGCGAACGTTCGGCTGGTTGCCGCCGGCCTTGAACAGGGCGTCGACGATGGCCTGGGGGTCGGCCTGCTGCGCGGACGCCGCCCCCGTCGCGACGAGGATCAGGGACGCGGCGCAGAGCAGGGTCGGGCGGATCGACGTCATGGGTGAACCTCCGGGAGCGGCCGGGCCTGCGGCCTGCAGGCCCCACGAACGGCTCTACGGTGGACGGATTGGAAAGGTTTCAAAGTGAAGCCCGGCCGTTCAAAAATCCGTGAGGGCACGAACGTGGTTCTCCCCTCGTGCCCCCGTTTCCGACGATGCGAAGGACGAAGCCGGCGCGTCGCGGCCGGCTCCGAGGTCGGGCCTACTCGGCGGCCTGGAGCACCGGCAGCTCCGAGTCGAGCGGCATCGGGTTGCCGCCGAGGGCCGCCGCGAGCTTCACGTCGTCGACCTCGCCCTCCCAGCGGGCGACCACGATGCAGGCCACCGCGTTGCCGATGAAGTTGGTGAGCGCGCGGCACTCGGACATGAAGCGGTCCACGCCGAGGATCAGCGCCATGCCCACCACCGGCACCGAGGGGACCACCGCGAGGGTCGCCGCAAGCGTGATGAAGCCGGAGCCGGTGACGCCGGCCGCGCCCTTCGAGGAGAGCATCGCCACGAGGAGGAGGAGGCCCTGCTCGCCGTAGGTGAGCGGCGTGTCCGTCGCCTGGGCGATGAAGAGCGCCGCCATCGTCATGTAGATGTTGGTGCCGTCGAGGTTGAACGAGTAGCCGGTGGGGACGACGAGACCGACGACGGGCTTCGAGCAGCCGGCGCGCTCCATCTTCTCCAGCAAGGAGGGCAGGGCCGACTCGGACGAGGAGGTGCCGAGCACGAGCAGCAGCTCTTCCTTGATGTAGCGGATGAGCTTGATGATGGAGAAGCCGTTGTAGCGGGCCACCAGACCGAGCACGCCGAGCACGAAGATGGCGGAGGTCAGGTAGAAGGCGCCGACGAGGTAAGCCAAGTTGGCGAGCGAGGCGATGCCGTACTTGCCGATGGTGAAGGCCATGGCGCCGAAGGCGCCGAGGGGGGCGACCTTCATGATGATGTTGACGACGCCGAAGATGGCTTCCGACAGCACCTTGATGATGTCGAGCACCGGCTTGCCGCGATCGCCCAGGAAGGCGAGGCCGAAGCCGAACAGCACCGAGAAGAACAGCACCTGCAGGATCTCGCCGCCCGCGAACGCCCCCACCGCCGTCGATGGGATGATGTTCATGAGGAAGTCGGTGATCGTCTGGGTCTTCGCCTTGTCGGCGTACATCGCGATCGACTTCGGATCGAGCGACTTCGGATCGATGTGCATGCCCGCGCCCGGCTGGACGAGGTTGGCCACGATCAGGCCGACGATCAGGGCCAGCGTCGAGAAGGTGATGAAGTAGATCAGCGCCTTGCCGCCGACGCGGCCGACCTTCTCGAGGTTGGTCATGCCGGCGATGCCGGAGACGACGGTGAGGAAGATCACCGGCGCGATGATCATCTTGACCAGCTTGATGAAGGCGTCGCCGAGCGGCTTCATGTCCGCCCCGACCTGCGGGTAGAAGTGGCCGAGGGTGATGCCGATCGCCACGGCGACGAGGACCTGGAAATACAGCGTCCGGTAGATCGGCTTGGGCTTCGGCGGCGCGTGGGGGGCGGTGAGCGGTGACGGTACGGCAACCATGATGGCGTTCTCCCGATGGGACGTGTCGAAGGATGTCGGCTCGAGTTCGGGGGCGGCCCCCGTCCCGTCCGCTCTTGGTCTTGCGCCGCGACGCGTCGGCCTCCGGAGTTCCGGCGGCGTCCGCGTCCCGGTCGAGAGCCCTGCGGTCGATGCAGGGCTGCGTTACCTCCACCGAATGGCAACCGGCATGCCAGCCGCCGGGCGCGCGAAAGTTTTCGTTAAGCGATTGAGATCAGAGTGGTTTTTTCGATGATGACGAAGTCCGCCCGGATGCGGTTTCCGAGAGTTCGGAAGTGGCCCCCGAATTCGGTCCGGAATCTCGCAGCGGTTCGGCCCGCGTGACGGGTGCCGCAGACCCGGCCGAGGGAACCGCCGCGCGGCCGCACGCGCCGAGCCGCCGGAGCCTCGTCCTGCTGGCGAGCCTCGCGGCGATCCTGCTCGCCGCCTGGGGCGCGGGGACGATCGCGGAGCGCTGGGCCCTGGCCGATCTGCGCCGCACGGCCCAGGCGGCCCTGGGGCTTCAGGTCGGCGCCCTGCGCGCCGAGATGCAGAAGCAGGCCTCGCTGCCCCTGGCGCTGGCCGCCGACCCCGAGATCGCGGCCGCCGCCGGCCCCTCGCCCGCGCCCGCCCTGCTCGACAGCGTGAGCCGGCGGCTGGCCCAGGTGGCGGAGGCCACGGGCGCGGCCGTGATCTACGTGATCCGCCCGGACGGGATCACGGTGGCGGCGAGCAACGCGGGCGCGCCGGGCAGCTTCCTCGGGCGGGACTACGCGTTCCGGCCCTATTTCGAGCAGGCGATGCAGGCCGGCGCCGGATCGCAATTCGCCCTCGGCACCGTCAGCGGGCGGGCCGGCCTCTACCTCTCCCGGCGGATCGGCAGCGCGGGCGGCGTCGTCGTGGTCAAGATCGAGTTCGATGCGGTGGAGGCCGCTTGGCGCAAGGCCGGGGACGGGGTCTTCGTCGCGGACGCGCGCGGCATCGTCCTCGTGGCGAGCGAGCCGTCCTGGCGCTTCACCACCCTGCGGCGGATCGACGAGGCCGAGCGCCGCCGCATCCGCGAGACCCTGGAATTCGGTGCCGGGCCCATCGAGGCGATGCCGCTCTATCCGATCGCCGGCGCGCCGGATCTGGTGCGGGTGGGCCAGGGCGCGCAGCCGGCCCGGACCGCTCTCCTTCTCGGCGCGCCGATCCCCGGCACCGGGTGGCGGCTCTCCACCCTGACGCCCCTCGGGGGCACGGTGGAGCGCGAGCGGGTCCAGGCCTGGATCATCGCCGCGCTGGTCACGGGCCTCGCCTGCCTCGGCCTCACCGCGCTGGCGGGCCGGGGCCGGCGCAGCCGGGAGCGCCTCGCGCGGGCCTCGGCCCAGCGCGACGCCCTGGAGGCCCGCGTGCGGGAGCGGACCCTGGAACTCACCGACGCCAACCGGATGCTGCGGCTCGAGATCGAGGAGCGCCGGCGGGCGGAGGCCGAGCGCGAGCGCCTGGGGCGCGAGCTCGCCCAGGCCGGACGCCTCGCGGCGCTCGGCCAGTTCGCCGCCAGCATGGCGCACGAGATCAACCAGCCGCTCGCCGCCATCCGCGCCTATGCCGACAACGCCGCGATCCTGGTCCGGCGCGGCCGGGCCGAGGAGGCGGCGGAGAACACCGTCGCCATCGGTCGGCTCACCGACCGCATCGGTGGCCTGACGCGCCAGCTCAAGGGCTTTGCCCGGCGCTCCTCGGCCCGGCGCGAGCCCGTGCCCCTGGACGCCGTCCTGCGCAACGGGCTGGAACTGGTGGAGGCGCGGGCCGCCGCCGCCGGCATCCCGCTCGCCGTGGAGGCGGCATCGCCCGATCTGCACGTGCTCGGCGACGGGCCTCGCCTCGAACAGGTGGTGGTGAACCTGCTCCAGAACGCCCTCGACGCCGTGACCGGCCAGCCCGGCCCCCGTGTCGGGCTGCGGGTGCGCGAGGCGGCGCCGGACCGCGTCGCGATCGAAGTCCACGATACCGGGCCGGGCCTGCCCGAGGCGTTACGGGCGCAGGTCTTCGACGCCTTCTTCACCACCAAGCCGGACGGGCTCGGGCTCGGGCTCGCCATCGCCCGCGGAATCGTCGAGGATTGCGGCGGCAGCCTCACCGTCCTGGACGACCCGGCGGGGGGCACGGTCTTCCGTATGGAACTGGCCAGGGCTCCGGTGCCGAGCGAGGCTCCGGCATCGGTGCAGGCCCCGGCACACGGGGCCGCCATGGCGGTTGCGCCGCTGGAGGCGACGACGTGAGCGAGACCACAGGGACGCCGATCGCGGCCGAGCGGGTCGTCTTCATCGACGACGAGGCGGATGTCCGCCACGCCAACCGGCAGAGCCTGGAACTCGACGGGTTCACGGTGGAGACCTTCGGAGCGGCCGGGCCGGCGCTCACCGCGATCCTGGCCGACCCGCCGGGGCTCGTCATCACCGACGTGCGCCTGCCCGACCTCGACGGGGTCTCGCTGTTCGCGCGCCTCCGGACGATCGATCCGGAACTGCCCGTGATCCTGATCACCGGCCACGGCGACATCCGCATGGCGGTGGGCGCCATGCGCGACGGCGCCTGCGACTTCCTGGCCAAGCCCTATCCGGCCGAGGCCCTGCTCGCCTCCGCCCGCCGCGCCCTGGATCGCCGCCGCCTCGTGATCGAGAACCGCCAGCTGCGCGCCCGCCTCGACGCGGCGGTGGAGGAGGACCCGGCCTTCCTCGGGGTCTCGCCCGAGATCGTGCGCCTGCGCCGGCTCGTGCGCGAGGTGGCGCACGCGGACGTGGACGTGCTCGTGTTCGGCGAGACGGGTTCGGGTAAGGAGGTGGTGGCGAGCGCGCTCCATCGCTGGGGCGGGCGGGCCAAGCGCAACTTCGTCGCGATGAATTGCGGGGCGCTGCCCGACAGCGTCGTGGAGAGCGAGCTGTTCGGCCACGAGGCCGGCGCCTTCACGGGCGCCCTGAAGCGGCGCGTCGGCCGGATCGAGCACGCGCAGGGCGGCACGCTCTTCCTCGACGAGATCGAGAGCATGCCGCTCGGTCTCCAGGTCAAGATCCTGCGCGTGCTGCAGGAGCGGGTGGTGGAGCCCCTCGGCACCAACGAGATCCTGCCGGTCGACATGCGCGTCGTGGCGGCCACCAAGGTCGATCTCGGCCAGGCGGCGGCGCAGGGCAGCTTCCGCGACGATCTCTACCACCGGCTCAACGTCATCACGATCGCGATCCCTCCCTTGCGGGAGCGGCGCGAGGACGTGATCCTGCTCTTCCACGAGTTCCTGCGCCGGGCGGCCGCGCGCTTCAAGCGCGAGGTTCCGGCGATCGGCGCCGGCGTGCTGGAGCACCTGCGCCGGCACGACTGGCCGGGCAACGTGCGCGAACTCGGCCATTTCGCCGAGCGCTACGCCCTCGGGCTGGGTCAGCAGGACATCGCGGCCCCGGAGCCCTTCACCGCCGGCACCCTGGCCGAACAGGTCGACCGGTTCGAGCGGGGGCTGATCCGCGAGGAACTGATCATGGCGGGAGGCGACGTGCGCCTCGCGGCCGAATCCCTCGGCACGCCGCGAAAGACCCTCTACGACAAGATCGCCCGGCACGGTCTGACGCCGACCGATTTCCGCTGAGGGGGCCGGGCAGGCGGGCCGGAGCCCGCCCGTCCATCCGTTCGCGATCAGTCGTTCTTCACCGTGCCGTCGGCATGGACCTTGATCTCCTGCTCGCGATCCGGGAGGGCGACCTTGATCTCGTACTCGACGGCCTTGCCCTCGCGCTCGACCTCGGCCTCGTAGGCCTTGCTGCCGGGCACCTTCTGCTCGGCCAGGGCGATCGCGTCCTTGAGCGAGACCTTGGCGTTCTGGAAGTCGGCGGGCTTCAGGCGGGTGAAGTAGCGCTCGATCGGCTGGTTCTCGGTCTTGTACAGCTCACCCGTGTCGGCGTTGATGCCGTACTCGATCAGCTTGCCGCTCGGGTAGACCACCTTGATCGCGTAATGCGCCGGGTTCTTGCTGCCGGCCTTCTCGAAGTCGGCGTCGATGGCGCGGCCACCCTTCTCCTCGCCCTTGGCCTCGGCGGTGGCGATGGCCTGGGTCAGGCTGGTCTTGGCGACCAGGGCGACCTTGAATTCCTTGGCGTCCTTGTCGGCCACGGCGGTGGGCGTCGGGGTGGCGGGCGTCGTCGGGGCCTGGGCCAGCGCGAGGCCGGTGCTCAGCGCGAGAAGGCCGGCGGCGGTGGCGAAGCGGGTGAGCATGGCGGGTGGTCCCTTTCCGGGTTGTCGAAGGACCCTGAAAACGACCGGCCGCCCGGTTGGTTGCCCGCCTTCGCCCGAAGTTTTTTTCGTCCCGGAAGCTCGTCCCGCGACGTTTTCTCACCGGAGGCTTTTCGTGGGCTCGGCCCTGTCACACACCGTCCGTCCGCTCTCGTTCCAAGAGCGGCGGGGTCAGCGCGAAGAGGTCCTTGATGCGCCAGGCGTAGCGGGCGAGGTGCGAGCGATAGGGCGCGAAGGCCGCGGCGACGGCCTGCGTGTCGGCGCGGCCGGTCAGGCGCCGGAGGCGGCCGACCGCCGCGACGTCGCCGTCCGGCCAGATGTCGGGATCGCCGAAATGGAAGATGCCGATCATGTCGGCGGTCCAGGGGCCGACCCCCTTGATGCGGCACAGGATGGCGGAACGCTCCGCGTGCGGCCGGATGCCGAGGGTGGCGTCCAACAATCCGGCCTCGTCCGCGGCGCGGATGGCCTGGAGCGCGCGCACCTTGTTGCCCGAGATGCCGCAGGCCCGCAGGACGGCCTCGTGGGCGGGGACGAACAGACCCCATGGCGTCAGTCCCATCCCGGCGGCGGCCGCCTCGACGCGGGACCAGATCGCCGCCGCCGCCCGGATCGAAAGTTGCTGGTTCACGACCTCGACGCAGAGTCGGTCGGCCACGCGCGTCTGTGCCGGTGGCTCGATCGTCAGGGGGCCGACGCGCGCGATGGCCTCGGCGAGCGGCGCGGACAGACGGCCCGCGACACTCAGAACGTGGTGATGGACGGAATCGCGCGGCATGTCATGTTCCGACGCGCGACAGGGTTGGGCGCGCCCGGGCCCCCGTGTCCGGGGCCGCGGGCATCACCCGGGATGTCTTCAGCGGTCGCCGCGGCGCTCGCGACGCTCCATCCGCTCCTCGCGGCGCTCCATGCGGTCGTCGCGACGATCGGGATCGACGCCGAGCACGCCGCCGACCGTTCCGGTCGCGGCTCCGACGGCACCGCCGACGATGCCACCCACCGGCCCCGCGGCCCGGTTGCCGTCCTCCACTCCGCGCTCGGCGCCGCGCACGGTGCCCTGCGCCTGGGCCGAACCCATCAGGGCGACGGGGGTGAGCAGCAGGGCGGCGGTGATGATGATGGACTTCATGGGAAGTCTCCTGTGTTCGTCTCGAGGAGCTCCGCTCGCGTGGTGCGAGCCGAGCGGGCGTGTCCTCTCAACGGCTGAGCGCCGGAAAGGTCCCATCCCCTCTGCCGGCGCCCCAACGGTTCGGGCCGCCGGCCGAAGGCCAATCCCGGAGGCGGCGGCCGGCGATCAGTACGATCCGACCTTGAGTTCCCATGTGGGCAGGACGGCCGACCGCTCGCCATAGGTCGTGCCCGGGAAGATGAAGGGTGTCCCGAGACGGCGCTCGTATTCGTCGAGATGGGTCCGAACCTCGTCCGTGTACCCGATCGTCTGGAAATCGTAGGTCGACTGATTGTCCCACGACTCGCAGAAGCGGAGATCCTCGGCCGAGATCGTGGGATCGATGCCGTTCCGGATGTTCGCCAGGATGGCGGCGATCGGGGCGGAGCTGTTGATCTGAACCGCGTTCGATCCCGGGATGAAGGCCATCGACGCGTGTGGCGACTGATCCAAGGAGAACAGGTCCGAAAACCTGAGGCGCTCCGGGGACTCGATGTCCGGCCTCCTGCTCTCGAGGCCGATCGTGAAGTAGGATTGATTGATCAGGAGTGAGGTCAGGACGATCTTCTGGTAGATGGGCGATTGCGAAAGGTACAGGCTCAGGTCTTTCGCGAGGTCTTCCTGGCCATGCATCAGCCCCGGATTGATCCGGAAATACTGGAACATCAGCGGGATCTTCGTCAGGAACGGGGTCGAGAACAGGACCTGTTCCGGGTTCAGGCGCGGGAACAGGTAATCGTAGCTCACATCGAGCTTGATCAGGCTGAGAAGATCGGGCTTGTATCCGAAATAGCAGAAATCCGTGTAGAAGAATGGCAGGGACGGCACGAGGGACGGCGCGAAGATCCTGTATTGCAGCAGATCCCGCGGCCAGCCCGGCAGGGGTGTGGTGGCCTTGTCGATGGTCCCGTTTCGGAAATCCAACAGGAAGGTCTTGATCGCATCCGTCAGTTCCAGCTTGTCCGACCTGATCTTCAGGACGAAGTGGTCGTCGGGACAGGCCATCAGGCCGTAATGGAGGGATTTCATCTGGTTGATGAACCACCCGAGCCAGCGGACCTTCGGCTCCTGGGTTTCGACGATGTAGGCATCCATGGATTCGAGTTCGGCCCGGATGTCGGGCGCCTCGTTCAGGGCTCCGATCCAGGTCGAGAAAACGAAATTGTCGATGACGCCTTCTTCTTTCCAGCGTTTGACGATGCCGACTTTCTCTCGGGTTTTCTCCGCGTCCCTGACCAATCCGGTAAATAGAACCGTGATCATGTTTGCTCCTCTGAAACGTCTCGTATCCGGTTCGACGCCGTAGGGGGCCGCGCCAAGGTCGGCACCACGCATGCCAAGAAGCGTCGTGACGATGCAAGCCGGATTCGCCGTCCCAGCGCGGAATGGTCGGAGCGGCGGGCGCTTTTGCATCGCATCCGTTCCAGCCGCTCGGCCTGACGAGGCCCGCCCTCGGCGATACGGGCGTGCCGCCTTCCGGGGCGAGCGCCGCTTCCCCTCCCGGCGCGCGTCTTGTCGCTGTCGGCGCACCGGCCGCCTTGGTCGGACGAGCGCCGATCTGCCGGAACTCCGCGCACATGCGGTGGCTGCGATCCCGGTTCGGTGCCAGCCAAGTCGATCGGCGCCGTGGTCGAGTCGTTTTCGCCTGACAAATAGATCTCATGGACGAATGGAACGAAAAAGCCCTCAATTTGAGATTGCGGTTCGCGACATCCGAGTAAGCGATTCATGGTTTTTCAACGAATGTCTCGCAGTCATGGTGCAGATCCTTATGGGGGCTGATCCGGAATGCCGTCAGGCCGATGGAACGACATGCCGGAAGAGATGGTCATACTGCGTCGAGCGTGCGGGTTCATTGGGGCGGATCGGATTTCGACCCGTCTGGACCCCGTCGGCGCATGAGTTGCGAGCCGACCGTGCGCTCCAGGGGAGGGTTTCCGACGAGACATTCAGTGTTGGGCCGCTTCCGGTCGGACCGGAGCGGTGCCACCGCAGTCGAGTTCGGTCTCGTGGCGCTGCCGTTCTTCACATTGCTGGCGGCGATCATCGAGATCGCCTTCCGGATCTGGGCCGCCCAGAATCTGGATTACGCCTTGCAGAAGGCGAGCCGCTCGCTGTTCACCGGCGCCTTCCAGGTGGCCAATAGCGGGCAGAGCGATCCGAGCGTCCTGCTGGGGCGCCTCAAGACCAATGTCTGCAACGCGGGCACCCTGATGGGGGTGTTCGACTGCCAGTCCATCAAGATCGACGTGACGCTCAGCACGTCCTATGCGGGCGGGAGCGTCCCGAGTCCGCTCGATTCCAGCTCGGGGGATTGGGCCTCGAATGCCGGGACCCAGTACAGCTGCCCGCAGCCGGGATCGATCGTCATCGTCTCGGCGGCGGTGAAGTTTCCGGCGTTCTTCACCTTCCTGAAGCTGAACCCCAACACCTTCGCGGACGGCTCCCAGCTGCTCCAGTCCACGGCCGTCTTCCGCACCGAGCCCTACCAGACGACCTCGAGCACGGGCTGCGGGACCTGACCATGCGTCCGCCCCGACGTTTCCCGCGGCGATGGAGAATGTCCGGCATGGGCCGGCCGACCCTGCGCGCCTTCCTGCGCGACGCGGCCGGGGTCTCGGCCCTCGAATTCGCGCTCATCCTGCCCATCATGCTCCTGCTGCTCGTCGGTATGACCGAGATGTCGAACGGGATCGACGCCTGGCGGAAGGTGACCCTGCTGTCCCGTGCCGTCGCGGACCTGACGGCGCAGGGCGACAAGCAGAACCCGATGAGCGCGGCGACGATGGCCGACATCCTGAAGTCGTCCAAACTCGTCCTGCGCCCCTTCGACGCCACCAACGCGCAGATCGTCGTCAGCGCGCTCGGCGTCGACATCAAGAACCTCGCGCTGAAGCCGCGTGTCTGCTCCAGCGCCGCCACGGCCAACGCCAAGGCCCGCGCCGTGGGCGTCGCCTCGGACCTGAACGTTCCGCCCGGATTCCAGGTGACGGGCACGCGCTACATCCTGGCCGAGGTGACGATGCCCTACGCGCCGATGCTGGGCAGCGCCCTGGTGAACCAGCTCGGCGGCAGCAACGGGCAGATCACCCTCGTGGTCAGCACGCCCTGGCCGACGCGGGGCGGCCAGCCCTACGGGCTGAATCCGAACAGCGAAGTGATCCTGCCCAACGGCTCACCCTGCGCCTCTTGAGGGCGGCCATCCATTCCGGAGGTTAACCGTGCGTCGGCTTCGTCTCGCCTCTCGCCCCCTGGCTCACCGCATCGCCCCCCGCCGCTTCCTCGTCGCCCGCGAAGGCAACGTCGCGGTGTTCTTCGCGCTCGCGAGCCTGCCGCTCCTCGCCTTCGCGGGGGCCGCCATCGATTACGGCACGGCCACGCGCACGCACGCCAAGCTCCAGGCCGCCACCGATGCCACGGCCCTGAGCCTGTGCCAGAGCGCCAGCACCACGACGACGGCGCAGATGCAGATCCAGGCCCAGACGATGATGGCCGGCTACATGGGGGCCGACGGCCTGACGGTCGACCCGCTCGTGGTGACGGCGAACCCGCGCAAGGTCCTGCTGACGACGCATATGAGTTCGCCGGCCCTGTTCGGTCAGATCACGAAGACGCTCGATCTCAATCCGGCCGCCTTCGCGCAATGCGCGACCCCGATGCCCAAGACCTTCGAGATCGCCCTCGTCCTGGACACGACGGGGTCGATGGGCTCCTCCGCCGGCACCACGACGAAGATGCAGGCCGCGCAGCAGGCGGCCGCCAACTTCATCGACTACGTCCACAACAACCCCGCCTTCACGGCGGAGACGCGGATCTCGATCGTGCCCTTCGCGGCGGCGGTGGCGGTGGACCCCGCGACCTACCGGACGGCGACCTGGATCGACCAGCTCGGCAAGTCCTCCTATCACTGGACCAACGTCACGGGGGCGACGGCGGCGGGCTTCACGAGCCGCTTCGGGATCTTCGATTCCCTGAAGAGCGTGTCGTCGAACTGGGGCTGGGCCGGGTGCCTCGAGACGCTGCCCTATCCCCTGAACGTTCAGGACGGAAAGCCGGGCGCCAGCGCCGATTCCCTCTACGTGCCGATGTTCGCCCCCGACGAGCCCGGCTCGGGCAACACGACCTATACGACCTATGGCGGCAACTACAGCTTCAACAGCTACCTCAACGACTCGACCGGATCGAACAGCTGCAAGGCCGATCCGAGCCTGAGCTTCGCGGCGGCCGAAGCCAGGGCCTGCAAGTACACCAGCCCGCAGGGCGCCGCGTCGACCACCTACAACAGCTATATCGGCCTGCCGAACGGGCCGAATTTCGCCTGCACGAGCCAGCCGCTCCAGCGCCTCACCAGCGACGTCACCGTGCTCAAGACGCTCGTCGGCACGCTGAAGCCCCAGGGCGCGACCAACATCCTGGAGGGCCTGATGTGGGGCTGGCGGACCCTGTCGCCCAACAGCGTCTTCGCCGACGGCGTGGCCTATTCCACCGCCAACGTGAACAAGATCATCATCCTGATGACGGACGGGGCGAACAGCTGGAGCGACAACCCCTACACCAACTACAACCAGACGCTCTTCTTCTCGATGGGGTACTTCAAGAACGCCGACGGCTCGACCCCGAACGGCCGGCTGCCGGCCGCCTACCAGAACCTGTCGAACACGACCCAGGCGCGCGGCGCCCTCGATGCCCTGACGCAGGCGGCCTGCGGCAACGCCAAGAGCACCGGCATCCAGCTCTACACCATCGGGTTCAGCACGTCGGGCGATCCCATCGACGCGCAGGGCCTGACCCTCTTGAACGCCTGCGCGAGTTCGCAGAGCCAGGCCTTCGTCGCCAACACCTCGGACGCGCTCATCGCCGCCTTCGACCAGATCGCCAAGAGCATCGGAACGCTGCGCCTGACGCAGTGATACCAAATCCGTCTGATTGACTCGTCTGGGGATGCCGCTGGTCTGTGAGGTTGTTAGGGTCTGTGTCCTGTCTCTGGGAGGCGGACATGGCCTACATAGCTGATCACTTGAGTGTCGCAGAACTGGGCCGTCGGGCT
>NZ_JAKSXY010000025.1 GCF_022829445.1 Methylobacterium sp. J-068
GCTGCGTTGACGAGGTCGAGCGCGGCGAGGATCGGGTCAGGCGTGCTCATGCTCGTCCTCCCGATCTCGCAGGCGGACGACCAGCATGTGCAGAAGAGCGCCGCACTCGTCGCGCTTGTATTGGCGGCACGCCTTGGTGAATGCGGCGCCGGGATTGAACCTCCCGGCCCTGTTGGTGCTGGCTCGAAGGGTTTCCTCGGCCTTTCGCCGCACGGCGGGGTCGTCGAGCAGCCGGTCGAGCTTCGCGACGAGCCAGGTCCGGCCGGTGGCATCCGTGTAGGGGATGGTGCCGAGGGCGCTCATGCGTCTGGCCCCTTCCCATCCGCGAAGAGGGCTGGCTGCTTCTGCTGGGCGCGGGCCCACACCTCCGTGCAGGCCTCATGACCCAGGAGTTCGTAGGCAGCGTGGACAAAGGCCTGCCGCTTGGCGTCGACCTTCGAGGAGACGGCGGCTTGGCTCGAACCGAGTGCCATGGAACGCTCGGCGCGACGCAGGACCCCGATGCGCTCCTGCAGGACGGGACGACTCCGGCGCTTGCGCTTCAGGGCGATCTCGGCACGGGTGCGCCAGGACGGATCGTC
>NZ_JAKSXY010000040.1 GCF_022829445.1 Methylobacterium sp. J-068
GGCGTCTTGGCCTTGGGCCGGCAGGCCTCGACCAAGGGCTCCAGTTCAGACCATTGCGCGTCGCTCAGCATCGTCCCTCCTGCCTCAGAGAAACGAAAACGCAAGCCCAGCCAATCCGTCCAGGCGACGACAGGCCCTAGACGTATGGTCCCGGTTGAGTCGTGCTGGGTGGACCCTGAAGCGATCCGGCTCTCTCGTCCGGGCGTCGAGGAGGAACTCAGGCCGCACAGGGTCTTGCGCCTGCGAGCAGGGCTGTCGGCATCGGTGATCAGGGCGGACGGGTCCGAAGCTGGTCTCCGAAGCCGGTCATGGCCGTCATCATCGTACCGCTTGACGGACTTCTTGGGATCCATCCGGGCATCCGCCGGGCTCGCCCGCCCGCGCCACCCTCACCGTCGTCGCACGGATGACGTAGCACTGATGACGTAGCACCTGGCCGCCGCTCTCCAGCTCTCTCGACCACCCTGGGCTGTTCGGTGGACCGCCTCGGTGAATAATCAAGCCCAGAACACTTCGGGCCTTCGCAAAAGCACAGCACGGACCAGACGGCGTGCGCCACGGCACGCGGCCTCATCGACGGGCCGCATGGCAGCGTTTCGCCGATCGGCCCTCCTCGTCGCGACGATGGAGGCGCATCTTAAGACCATCGTCATCTCTCTCGCCGCAGATTGGCGCGAGCCAGGACTGTTTCTTCCAGGACGCAAGACCGTGAATACCGGGATCATGGACATCGAAACCGCCAAGATGCTGGTGGGGGCCGCCCTCGTCGTCGCCATCGGCGCATTCTCCGTGCTCACCGTGGGCTGGATGATCCGGGACATGCTCCACGACCTGCGCGCCGGGCGGGCGGATCGGGCACGGATCTCCGACGCGGGCTGATCCCGGGGCGTGAAAGAACCTCCGGCGCCGGAAGAATCGGGTCCGGGGAGTCATCGAGTTCGGGAAAAACCAGGTTTGGTATGAAAACCGGGTCTGGCGATCGCGCGCCGGTGATCCATTTCCCTGGGATGAATTTCATTCTGCACGATCCCCGGCTGCACGATCACCTTTCGGGGGATCACCTGCCGCAGGATCACCTGTCGGAAGACTGTGTCGAGCAGGCCCGGATCCAGGCGATT
Organism: Methylobacterium sp. J-068; assembly: GCF_022829445.1. Classification (GTDB taxonomy): domain Bacteria; phylum Pseudomonadota; class Alphaproteobacteria; order Rhizobiales; family Beijerinckiaceae; genus Methylobacterium. The sequence continues at coordinate 1,119 of NZ_JAKSXY010000040.1, forward strand.
CCGGCCCGGATCGGGGCCGCCGCGCGAGCCGTGTCCCGCCTCGCGGCCGAGCGCGCCGAGGCCCTCGACCGGGACGGCGGCTTTCCCGCCGAGGACGTCGCCCACGCCCATGCGGCCGGCCTGCTCACCGCGCCGCTGCCGGTGGCGCTCGGCGGGGCCGGTCTCGGCGCGCCCGCGATGGCGCCGGTGCTGGCCGGCCTCCTGGCGCAGATCGGGCGCGGCAGCCTCGCGCTCGGACGCCTCTACGAAGGTCACGTCAACGCCCTCGCCCTCGTCCTGCGCTACGCCGAGCCGGCCGTCGCCGAGCGCCTGGCACGGGACGTCCGCGCCGGACATCTGTTCGGGGTCTGGAACACCCAGCCCCAGACCGGCGGCCTCGTTCTCGAGAACGCCGGAGCCCCCGACGCGGCGGAGGGCGCCTGGACCCTCGGCGGCGTGAAGTCCTTCGCCTCCGGTGCCGGGTCGGTGACCCGCCCCCTCGTCACCGCGCGCCGGCCCGACGGGCGCCAGCAGATGCTGGTGGCGAGCCTGGAGCCCGGGACCCGCGCCGACCTGTCGAGCTGGCGGGCGCAGGGCATGCGCGCCTCGACCTCCGGAATCCTCGACTTCTCGGGGCTGCGCGTCGGCGCGGGCGACTTCGTCGGCGGCCCCGACGACTATTTTCGCGAGCCGCATTTCTCGGGCGGCGCCTGGCGCTTCGCCGCCGTGCAGCTCGGCGGCATCGAGGCGGTGTTCGACGCCCTGCGCGACCACCTCCGCGAGAGTGGGCGCGGCGGCGATCCCCATCAGGCGGCCCGCCTCGGGGAGGCCGCGATCGCGGTGGAGACCGCCCGCCTGTTCGTGGACCGAGCGGCTCGCCTCGCCGGCGACCCGGAGGCCGAGCCGGCGCGGGTGATCGCCTACGTCAACCTCACCCGTCTCGCGGTGGAGCGGGCGGGGCTCGACGTGCTGGAGCGCGCCCAGCGCTCGGTGGGGCTCGCGGGCTTCCTCAGCCCTCACCCCCTGGAACGGCTCGCCCGCGATCTGGCGACCTACCTGCGCCAGCCCGGCCCAGACCGGGCACTCACCAGCGCCGCCGCCCACGTCCTCGCCGAGACGTGCTCCGCCGACGAGCTCTGGCGCGATCCGCCCGCCGCCGTGCGCCCCGCCGTGCCGGCCGGTTCTTCGGACGAGGCCCCATGACGCGCGCCACGCACTCGCTCCCGCCGGAATACTTCACGGAGCTCTACGCCTCCAATCCCGATCCCTGGGGCTTCACCACCTCGGCCTACGAGCAGGCCAAGTACGAGGCCACCCTGGCGGCCCTCGGCCGGCCCCGTTACCCAGAGGCCCTGGAAGTGGGATGCTCCATCGGCGTGCTGACCCGCCGGCTGGCCGAGCGCTGCGAGGCCCTGCTCGCCCTCGACGTGGCGGAGAACGCCCTCACGGCCGCCCGCGCGCGCTGCGCCGACAGCCCGCATGTCGACTTCCTGCGCGCGGCGGTGCCGGCGGAATGGCCGCCGGGCCGCTTCGACCTCGTGGTGATTTCGGAGGTGCTGTACTTCTTCACGCCCGGCGACCTCGCGGCCCTGGCCGCGCACCTCGCCGCGGCGCTGAAGCCCGGCGCCGAGGTGGTCCTGGTCCACTGGCTCGGGGAGACGAACTATCCCCTCAGCGCCGACGAGGCCGTGGAGACGCTGATCGGGCTGACGCGGGACCGTCTCGCCCCCGCGCACCAGAGCCGCACCGAGCGCTACCGCCTCGACGTGCTGCGGGCCCCCGCGTGAGGCGCCCGCCAATGTCCGACGATCCGGGCCCGTCCCTGGTTCACCGGCACGCCGCCTGGGTGCGCCTGACCCACTGGCTCAACGCGGCCGCGTTCCTGGCCCTGGTCGTCAGCGGCATCGCGATCCTGCTCGCCCTGCCGCGCCTGTTCTGGGGCGAGACCGGGGCCAACGCGGCCCCCGCCGCCTTCGAATTGCCGCTGCCGGTCAACCTCGAACAGACGGGGTGGGGCCGCAACCTGCACTTCCTCGCCGCCTGGATCCTCGTCCTCAACGGCATCGTCTATGGCATCGTCGCCTTCGTGGGCGGCCACTTCGCGCGCGACCTCGTGCCGGATCGGGACCAGCTGACGCCGCGCCACCTCGCCCGCGAGATCGCCGACCATGCCCGCCTCCGGCCCGCGCGGGGGCGCGAGGCCCTGCGCTACAACGCCCTGCAGAAATTCGCCTATCTGGCCGTGCTGTTCGTGCTGTTTCCCCTGATGGTGCTCACCGGCCTGACCATGTCGCCGGGCGTCACGGCGGCCTATCCGGAGCTCTTCACCCTGTTCGGCGGACGCCAGTCGGCGCGCACGCTGCACTTCCTGACCGCCTGCCTGCTCGTGCTGTTCCTCGTGGTGCACGTGGCCCAGGTCTTCGTCGGCGGGGCCGGCAACCTCATGCGCTCGATGATCACCGGGCGCTTCCGCGTTCCACCGGACCGCTCCACGGAGCCCCCCGATGCATGACCTCTCGCGCCGCCGCCTCCTCGTCGGATCGGGCACGCTGCTGGGGGCCGGCCTGCTCGGCGGCTGCGAGGCGCCGGCCCTGTCGCGCCTCGCCACCCCCTACGACTGGAGCAACGGCCTCACCTTCGCGGTCCAGCGCTGGCTCCAGCGCCACCAGCCCCTGGTGCGCGAGTTCGGGCCGGAGGCGATCTCGTCGGTGTTTCCGACCATCAACACCACGGACCCCGACAACCCCGATTATCGGCGCTCGCGGGCGCTCGGCTTCTCGGACTGGAAGCTCCCCGTCGGCGGCCTCGTGGAACGGCCCGGCGCGGTCTCGCTGGCCGACCTGCGGGGCATGCCGGCCCGCACCCAGATCACCCTGCATGCCTGCGAGCAGGGCTGGTCGGCCATCGGCCAGTGGACGGGGGTGCCCCTCGCGCACCTGCTGACCCACGTGGGACTCAAGCTGGAGGCGCGCTTCATCGTCATCCGCAGCGTCGACGGCTGGTGGGACAGCTACGATCTGTTCGACGCCCTCCACCCGCAGACGATCCTGGCCTACGGCATGAACGGCGGCGCCCTGCCGGTGGCCCACGGCGCCCCGGTCCGCCTGCGGGTGGAGCGCCAGCTCGGCTACAAGAGCCTCAAATACGTCAGCGCGATCGAGGCCGTGGAGCGGGTCGACGGCTTCGGCAAGGGCCGCGGCAGCATGGTCGCCGAACTCGGGTTCCCCTGGTACGCGGGAATCTGAGGTCTTGGGGGGCGCGCGTCGGCGTGGGCGGAGCCCGGTAAAGCGCTCGGAGGGCACCTCGGTCCCGCCGCGCAGCCGCCGACGCGTCCACCTCGTCAAGCCAGGGTATGCCGTTCAGAAATCCATCGATGCCGAGAGCAGGAACGTCCGTGGAGTTCCCTGGCTCAGGATGCCTCGGCCGGTCGAGGCCCAGTAATTGTTGGCCGTCACGTTGACGACGTTCGCCCGCAGGGTCAGCGGCCGATCCCGGAAGGTTGTGGCATAGCGCAGGCCGACGTCCAGAGTCGCCCAGTCAGGGATCTTCTGGCTGTTGGCGAGATCATAGTACTGGGCCGCGGTGTAGATGACCCGGCCCGTCAGTGTCAGGCCCGGAATGAGGTTCGGCGGCAGGTCGTACTCGCCGTAGAGGTTGAGCTGCACGTCCGGTACGCCCACCGCGACGCGGCCGACATTGCTGGCAAGCTGCGCGCGGACCTGGATGCCGTCGAGCAGGCTGACACCGCCGAGCACGCGGATGCCGGGCATCGGCTCGCCGAACACCGTGAGTTCGACGCCGTCGTTGCGCTGGCGTCCGTCGACGGAGAATACCAGGGTGCTGGTGTCGAGGAAGCCGAAGGGCTGCTCGATCCGGAAGGCGGCGAAACCGACGCCGACGCTGCCGAAATCGTACTTGGCGCCGACTTCGGCCTGGCGCGAGACGGAGGCCGGGAAGGCGGCGCTGGCGTTGACGGCGTTCACGGGCGGTGCCGGTGAGGTCAGGCCTTCGATGTAGTTGGCGTAAAGCGAGAGACGTTCGATTGGCTTGATCACCAGGCCGATCCCCGGAGAGAACGCACCGGTGTCGCTGGAACCGGTCCGCGCGCCGGTGACGGCGCTGTAGGAATTCACATCGAGGCCCTGCCAGCGGCCGCCGAGGGTGAGCAGGACGCGGTCGTCGAAGGCCGACAGGGTATCGGCGATGGCGATGCTGCGGTTGATCCGGCTCGACGTGCGCGGCGTCGCGTTCGACAATCCGACGGTCGAGCGCGGCGCGACATAGATCGGCTCGTAGAGGTTCGACACGATGGTCGAACCGACGGTCTGTGCCGAGGGCTGGGCAAGGTCCTGCCAGAACCCCGTCGCGGCAAGGCCGAAGCTGTGCTTGATCGGGCCGGTCTCGAGGGTGCCGCGCAGACCCGCCTCCGCCGTCTCGTTGACAATATGGAAAGGAAGGTAGCTGATCGGATCGCGGTAATCGCCGCGCGCGTTGAAGATCGTCAGGACGCCGCCGAAATATTCCTGCCGGAAGTTCGAGCGGCCATACGCGCCGTATACGGTCAGGTCCGGGGTGAGGTCGTACTCGACCCGGGTGGCGATCTGCTGGTTGGCGCTGTTGCGATATTCCCAGGGCTGGTGCTGGTTCAGGGTCAGGTCCGGCGCGCGTGGGATGCGCACGCCGGTCGCCACGTTGCGATTGCGCAGCGGCGAGGAGAAGTCGAGTTCCTGGTAGCCGAGATCGAGGCTGGCCCGCAGGCGCTCGCCACGATAATCGAGGGCCAGGGACGCGACGCCCAGATGCAGGCTCTGGTTGTCGATCGGCGTGCGACCGTTGTTGAACGCCCCGTTGAAGCGGATGCCCCATTCCTTCGCGTCGCCGAAGCGCCGGCTGATATCGACAGCCTTGTAGATCTGCGCGTCCGAGGCGTAGCCGAGGGTGACGCGGTTCAGCGGCTCGTCTCCCGCCCGCTTCGGGATCAGGTTGATGATGCCGCCGATGTTGCCGAAGGGCGGGACGCCCGAGAGCAGCGTCGAGGGACCGCGCAGGACCTCGACGCGCTCGATCGGTTCGATCGCCGGGTTGAACGCATCGGCGACGCCGAACAAGCCGTTGAAGCCGATGTCCTGGGCAAAGACCGGGAAGCCGCGGATGAAGAAGCCCAGGATGCCGGAGAAGGCCGGCACGTTGGTGCGGATCGAGGGGTCGTTGTTGACCACGTCCTGAACGTTGCGCGCCTGCTGGTCGCGGACGAGCTTCTCGGTGTAGCTGGTCGAGCTGAAGGGTTGATCGAAGACGTTGCGGTTGCCGAGCAGGCCGAGCCGCGAGCCCGAGGCGACGACGACGCCCGGATAGGCGGGGGGCGGCGGCCCGACGATGCCGGTCGAGCCGCTCGGCGCGGTCCGGCCACCGCCTCGTCCCTCCACAGAGAGCTCATCGAGCTGAACATCGGCCTGCGCGATAGCGGCCTGCACGCCGCCCACCGAGGCCAACAAAGCAAAGCAGAGGCTGACACGACGGATTTCGCAGCACGGCATGGTGATCGAGGCCCGAGGTCAGCAACGTTGCGGATCGATCGAAACGCAATCCATCCTACCGAGAGCCCTATTTGATAAGACGAGACCCTATGCAATGGAAATTCAGATGAAACCCAGCCTCTTCGTCAGCATGTTGCCACGACGCAACATTGATTAATTAGAACAATGCTAGACAACGGCGACTATACGCTGGTCTATCCCGGCAGAGGATCGGCGGTCATTTGTGACGTGAGGGCTTCACGTCACACGCCGGGGCGTCCACTTTTCACATCGATGCAAGCGGCATGAACGGTCGGGCGAAAGTCCATACGAGGTCGTGAACGGTATGTCCGCTCGGGGGCGTCGACGGCCCCGCCGGCCGCGCTCCGGCACCAATCCATCACCCCAGCCCTCCCGCCTCCACCACGAAGCCCGCGATGGCGTCCGCCCCGTGGCCGTCGCGGAGCGAGGCGAACACATAGGGCCGGGGGCCGCGCATCCGCTTCGTGTCGGATTCCATGATGCCGAGATCGGCGCCGACGAGGGGCGCGAGGTCGGTCTTGTTGACGATGAGCAGGTCCGAGCGGGTGATGCCGGGGCCCCCTTTCCGGGGGATCTTCTCGCCGCCCGCGACGTCGATGACGTAGAGGGTCAGGTCGGCGAGTTCCGGCGAGAAGGTCGCCGCGAGGTTGTCGCCGCCGGATTCGATCAGGATCAGGTCGAGCTTCGGAAAGCGCCGGCGCATCTCGGCCACGGCCGCGAGGTTGATCGAGGCATCCTCGCGGATCGCCGTGTGCGGGCAGCCGCCCGTCTCGACGCCCATGATGCGCTCCTCGGGCAGGGCGCCCGCCACCGTGAGCAGGCGGGCATCCTCCTTGGTGTAGATGTCGTTGGTGATGGCGCAGATCTCGTAAGTCTCGCGAAACCGCTTGCAGAGCTGCTCCATCAGGGCGGTCTTGCCGGAGCCCACGGGGCCGCCGATGCCCACGCGCAAGGGACCGTTGGGAGAGCGACCGCTGGGAGAAGCCATCGTAGAATCCTTCACGAACGGAAGATGCGGGAATACTGGGTCTCGTGCCGGCACGAGCCGAGATCGAGGCTCAAGGTCGCGCTACCGAGGTCGTCCAGGGTCAGGTCCGGCACCGTGGCGGCGAGGGCGACCACGCGTGGGGTCAGGGCGGCGATCACCCGGGTGCCCGCGCTCTGGCCGATGGGCGCGCAACGCAGGGCCGCCGAGACGAGGTTCTGCAGGAAGGCGAGGCCGAAGGCCGCCAGCACGGGCTCCAGGGTCATGCCGTGGGCGCCGGCCGCGAGCCCCACGGCCACCGGATAGGCCACCGGACCGGGCAGAGCCTCGGCGAGGCCCGCGAGGGCCGGCACCGGCCACGCGACGCGGGTCGCCTCGAGGAAGCTCAGGCCCTGCTGGCTCGTCTCCAAGTGAAGCTCTCGCGAGGGGGCCAGGGCCAGCGCCAGATCGTTCACCGCGGCGAGCGCCCGCACATCGCCCGTCCGGGCCGCGCCATGGGCCTGCGCCACGAGGATGAGGTCGTTGCGGCCCGATCCCAATTCCAACACGTCGGCGAGCCACGTCGCCAGGGAGGTCTCGTCGGCGACAGCCCCGGACTCCACGGCGCCTTCGAGCCCGTGCGAGTACGCATAGGCGCCGACGGGATAGCCCGGCGACAGCCAGGCCATCAGGCGCAGGGCGTCAATCATGCGTGTGGGAATGACCGTGCGCATGACCATGGTCGTGACCGTGGTGATGGTGGCCCGCCGCCTCGCCCGCATAGGCCCCGCCCTCGGGCCGGAACGGGCGCTCCACCGCGTCCGCGGTGCCACCCAAGCCCCGCACCATCTCGGCGAGCACGTGATCGTACGCGATGTAGACGGCATCGGGGGCGATCTCGGCCGGGATGTGCCGGTTGCCGATATGCCAGATCAGCCGCTTCAGGGCGTGGTCGTCGGGCGCCCGGATCGCCAGGAGCCGCTCCGGCGCGGCCTCGACCCAGACGAGGCGCCCGTCCTGAAGCACCAGGGCATCGCCGTCGTCGAGCACGGTGGGCTCGGGCAGATCGAGCAGGAAGGACAGTCCGTTCGCGGTCCGCATCGCCACGCGCCGGCGGTGCCGGTCGCCGTGGTCCAGGACGATGCGGTCGACGATCTCGCCCTGGAGGGCGTCGCGGCGCAGGACGGTCGTGGCACGGATCATGGGTTGGACAACCGGGCTGGGCTCATCTCGGGCATCGGGGCGAGGACGTCACGGCGCTTCGGGCTCGATCGGACCGAGAGCGCGCTCACGGCCGCGAACCGGTATGTCGTCTCAAAACAGGAAGTAGCGCTGCGCCATCGGCAGCACGTCCGCCGGCTCGCAGACGAGCAACTCGCCGTCGGCGCGCACGTCGTAGGTCTCGGGATCGACCTCGATGTTCGGCGTGGCGTCGTTGAGGATCATGCTCTTCTTCGAGATGCCGCCGCGCACGTTCTCGACGGCCACCAGCCGCTTCTGCACGCCGAGCCTGTCCCCGAGCCCGTCCTCGATGGCCGCCTTCGAGACGAAGGTCAGCGCGGTGGCGAAGGGCACGCGGCCGAAGGCGCCGAACATCGGCCGGTAATGCACGGGTTGCGGCGTCGGGATCGAGGCGTTGGGGTCGCCCATGGGCGCCGTGGCGATGGCGCCGCCCTTGATCACGAGGTCGGGCTTCACCCCGAAGAAGGCCGGCGTCCAGAGCACGAGGTCGGCGAGCTTGCCGGGCTCCACCGAACCGATATGCCCCGAGACGCCGTGCGCGATGGCCGGGTTGATGGTGTACTTCGCCACGTAGCGGCGAGCGCGCAGGTTGTCGTTGCCGGACGTGTCGCCGGGAAGCGCCCCACGCTGGCGCTTCATCTTGTCCGCCGTCTGCCAGGTGCGGAGGACCACCTCGCCGACCCGTCCCATGGCCTGGCTGTCCGACGACATCATCGAGAGGGCGCCGATGTCGTGCAGGATGTCCTCGGCCGCGATGGTCTCGCGGCGGATGCGGCTCTCGGCGAAGGCGAGATCCTCGGGGATCGCCGGGTCGAGGTGGTGGCACACCATCAGCATGTCGAGATGCTCGTCGATGGTGTTTTTCGTGTAGGGGCGCGTCGGGTTGGTCGACGACGGAAGGACGTTGGACAACCCCGCCACCTTGATGATGTCGGGCGCGTGGCCGCCGCCCGCCCCTTCCGTGTGGAAAGCGTGGATGGTGCGCCCGGCGAACGCCCGGATCGTGTCCTCGACGAAGCCCGATTCGTTGAGCGTGTCGGAGTGGATCATCACCTGCACGTCGTGGAGGTCGGCCACGGTGAGGCATGTGTCGATGGCGGCGGGCGTGGTGCCCCAATCCTCGTGCAGCTTCAGCGCGCAGGCCCCGGCCCGGATCATCTCCACCAGGCTCTCGGGGCGCGCCGCGTTGCCCTTGCCCGCGAAGGCGAGGTTCATCGGAAAGGAATCCGCCGCCTCGATCATCCGGGCCAGGTGCCAGGGGCCGGGCGTGCAGGTGGTGGCGAAGGTGCCGTGCGCCGGCCCGGTGCCGCCGCCGAGCATGGTGGTGATGCCCGAGCACAGGGCCTCGTCGATCTGCTGCGGACAGATGTAGTGGATGTGGCTGTCGAATCCGCCCGCCGTGAGGATCTTGCCCTCGCCCGCGATCACCTCCGTGCCGGGGCCGACCACGATGTCGACATTCGCCTGGATGTCCGGGTTGCCGGCCTTGCCGAGCCGGGCGATGCGCCCCTTCACGATGCCGACGTCGCACTTCACCACGCCCCAATGGTCGAGCACCACCGCGTTGGTGATGACGGTGTCGACCGCGCCGTCCTGGTTCGTGACCTGCGATTGGCCCATGCCATCGCGAATCACCTTGCCGCCGCCGAACTTCACCTCCTCGCCGTAGGTGGTGTGGTCGCGCTCGACCTCGATCACCAGGGAGGTGTCGGCGAGCCGGATACGGTCGCCGGTGGTGGGGCCGAACATGTCGGCATAGGCGGCGCGGGGGAGGGCGGCGCGAGGGGGCATGCTGGCCATGGTCTTCAGAGTCTCCCCATCACGTCGCCGCGGAACCCGTACACGGTCCGGTTCCCGCCGAGGGGCACCAGCACCACCTCCCGCGTCACGCCGGGCTCGAAGCGCACCGCCGTGCCGGGGGCGATGTCGAGGCGCTGGCCGCGCGCCTTCTCGCGCTCGAAGGTCAGGCCCGGATTGACCTCGTAGAAGTGGTAGTGCGAGCCGACCTGGATCGGCCGGTCACCGACGTTGGAGACCGTCACCAGGGTGCGGGGCGCGTCTGCGTTGAAGACGATCTCGCCCGGCATGGTGACGACGCTGCCGGGCACCTCCGCCGAGGCCGCGCCCCGGATCGGATGATGCACCGTGACGAGCTTGGTGCCGTCCGGGAACGTCGCCTCGACCTGGATGTCGTGGATCATCTCGGGGATGCCGTCCATGCACTGCTCGGCGGTGAGGACGTGCCCGCCCGCCTGCATCAGGTCCGAGACCGAGCGCCCGTCCCGCGCGCCCTCCACCACGAAGTCGCTGATCAGCGCCACCGCTTCCGGGTAGTTCAGCTTCACCCCGCGGCCGAGCCGGTTGCGGGCCACCTGCGCGGCCATGGCGAGGAGGAGCTTGTCCTTTTCGCGAGGGGTGAGGAGCACGGGGAAACCTCGGGGGTTGGGCGCGGGACGTGTCGGGCCCGTGAAGGCAAGGATTGTGCGCGCCGGGGCTCGAGCGGGCGAGACGCGGCGCGCATGCATGCATTCCCGGACGCCGAGCGCAAGGACTTCAGCGCGCGCGGGAGCGGTTGACAGGACGCCGGGCCCGGGTCGAACAGCGAGGGATGCGCGACCCCAATTCCCAACCTCCGAAGCGAGAGACCGGTGCCGTGACCTACCCCCGCGACCTCGTCGGCTATGGCCGCACCCCGCCGCATCCGAACTGGCCGAACGGCGCGCGCATCGCGGTGCAGATCGTGCTCAACTACGAGGAGGGGGGCGAGAACTGCATCCTCCACGGCGATCCGGCCTCGGAAGCCTTCCTGTCCGAGATCGTGGGGGCGCAGCCCTGGCCGGGCCAGCGCCACATGAGCATCGAATCGCTGTTCGAGTACGGCGCGCGCGCCGGGTTCTGGCGGCTCTGGCGGCTGTTCCGGGCCCGCGACATCCCCGTGACGGTGTTCGGGGTCGCGACCGCCCTGGCGCGCCACCCCGACGCCGTCGCGGCGATGCGGGAGGCCGACTGGGAGATCGCCTGCCACGGCCTGAAGTGGATCGACTACCGCGACTTCACCCGCGAGCAGGAGAAGGCGCACATGGAGGAGGCGATCCGCATCCACACCGAGGTCACGGGCACGCGCCCGCGCGGCTGGTACACCGGGCGCTCCTCGCCCCACACCCTCGACCTCGGGATCGAGGCCGGGATGACCTACCTCGCCGATTCCTACGCCGACGACCTGCCCTACTGGATCGCGGAGCCGAGCGGCCGGGGCCTCGTGGTGCCCTACACGCTGGACGCCAACGACATGAAATGCGCCGCCGTGCAGGGTTTCAACACGGGCGAGCACCTCTTCACCTACCTGCGCGACACCTTCGACGCGCTCTACGCGGAAGGCGCGCAGGCGCCCAAGATGATGTCGGTGGGCCTGCATTGCCGCCTGATCGGCCGGCCGGGCCGGATCGGCGCGCTGGTCCGCTTCCTCGACCACATCGCCGCCCACGAGCAGGTCTGGGTCGCCCGGCGCATCGACATCGCCGAGCACTGGATCCGGACGCACCCGCCGGCCTGACCTCGGCACCGTCCCGCTTCGGATCGCGGCCCTCGAGGCCGTCGACCCGGCGGCGGATCTCGCCGGCATCGCGCAGGAGGTCCCGGTGCAAAAGGTCCTGGTGCGAGAGACCCTTGTGCAGGAGGGCCCGATGTTGGCGGCGGACGATGGCGTCCGGGCGCCCTATCTATCTTCGGAAGCGCTGGCCCGGGAGCTTCCTCCTGCGCGCCTCGACCGGGTGTCGAGCGGCGGCCACGCTTACGGCGCGCCCCGCGCCGAGGCCTTCAACCGGACGCTCGTGGCGTTCCCCGATTCCCAGGAGTGACCGCCGTGACCCAGACGAGGCCGAGCGCGGCGACGCCCGCCAGCATCGAGGCCGACGCCTTTCGCGGCGCCATGGCGCGGGTCGCCAGCGCGGTCCACCTCGTCACCACCGACGGACCGGGCGGCCGGGCCGGCTTCACCGCCTCGGCCGTCTGCAGCGTCAGCGACGCGCCGCCGACGCTCCTCGTCTGCGTCAACCGCACCACCTCGGCCTACGCGGCCTTGCGCGAGAATGACGCCCTCTGCGTCAGCACCCTGGCGGCGGAACAGGCCGCCATCGCCGCCGCCTTCGGCGGACGCACGCCGATGGCGGCGCGCTTCGCGGCGGCCGCCTGGACCACCCTCGTCACCGGCGCGCCGGCCCTTCGGGACGCGCTCACCGCCTTCGATTGCCGCATCGTCGCGCGCCACCCGGTCGGCACCCACGACGTACTCTACTGCGAGGTTGTGGGGCTCGCCGAGCCGGGCGCGGGCCACGCCCTCGTCTATGCCGACCGGGGCTATCACACCGTGACGCTGGGCGGACCGGCGCGGCGCGAGGACGCCGCCTGAGGGCGCCCCCTCCGCCCTCGACCGCGAACGGACTCGGTGTAAGATCCGGCCCAACAGCGCGGGCTCGACGCTGGCAGGGCGAGGAAACGCGGATGCGCATGGACTTTTCTCGCAAGGCCGTCCGCCTGGGCGCGGTCCTCTGCGGGGGCTTGTGCGGGAGCCCGGGGGAGCCCGCCCTGGCGCGGGTCACCGCCATCGAGGTGCGGGCGGTCGAGCCCTTCGCCGAGGGGCAGGATTTCGGCGCGGCCGGGGCCTACGAGCGCGTCATCGGCGTCGCGCGGGGCGAACTCGACCCGGCCGACCCGCGCAACGCCGGCATCGTCGACCTGGCGCTGGCGCCCCGCAACGCGCGCGGACTGGTGGAATACCGCACCGATTTCTTCATGCTGCGGCCGAAGGACCCCGCCCGCGCCAGCGGTACGCTGCTCTACGAGGTCCTCAATCGCGGCCGGAAGTTCCTGTTCAACTGGGTGCTCGACGCAGCCCCGCAGGCCGCCCAGGCGGTGAACGATCCACGGAGCCTGCAGGATGCGGGCACGGCCCTGGTCCTGCGGCGGGGCGACACGCTGGTCTGGTCCGGCTGGGAGGCGGATGCCCTGCGCCAGCAGGGCGGCATGGCGATCGACGTGCCGGTCGCGACCCGTGACGGGGCGCCGATCGTCGAAACCGTGCGCGACGAACTCGTGAGCGCCACGCGGGGGCCGCCCGAGGCGCCGTTCGTGCTGACCTTCAGGGCCGCCGCCCTCGACCAGGCGAATGCCCGCCTCACGGTGCGCCGGCGGGAGGCGGACACGCCCCGCACCGTCCCGCCGCAAGCCTGGACCTTCGTCGCGCCGGGCGAACTGCGCCTGCTGCCCGGAAGCGTGAAGCCCGAGCCCGGAACGCTCTACACGCTGACCTACCCGGCGACCCAGCCGAAGGTGCTCGGCATCGGCTTTGCCGCCACGCGCGACGTGGTGGCCTACCTGCGCGGGCCCGCCTCGGCCGAGAACCCGGCGGGCGGCGCGATCCGGCACGCGGTGGCGCTGGGCATCTCGCAGAGCGGGCGCTTCCTGCGGGACTACATCCACCAGGGCTTCAACCAGGACGAGGCCGGCCGGCGCGTCTTCGACGGCATGCTCCTGCACATCTCCGGCATCGGCGGCGTCTACCTCAACGCCCGCTTCGGCCAGCCCTCGCGCACCAACACCCAGCACGAGGACCACCTCTACCCCGAGAACGCCTTTCCGTTCTCGGCCGCCACCCTGCGCGATCCGGTGACGGGCCAATCCGGCGCCCTGCTGCGCGGGGACGGGTTCGACCCGCTGCTGATGGAGGTGAACACCAGCACCGAGTACTGGCAGAAGGGCGCCTCGCTGCTGACCACCGATCCCCTCGGCCAGACGGACGTGGCGCTCCCCGAGACCGCGCGGGCCTACCTCGTCTCCAGCGGCTTCCATTACGGGCGCGCGGGCCTGACCTCGACCCGGGGGCCGTGCCTGCACCCCCGCAACACCCTCAACCCCGCCCCGGCCCTGCGGGCCCTGCTGGTGGCCCTGGAGGAGTGGGTCACGCGCGGCACGGCGCCCCCGCCGAGCCGGGTGCCGCGTCTCGCGGACGGAACGCTCGGGCCGGCCGAGGAGACGGGCTTTCCCTACATCCCGGGCCTGCGCATGCCCGATGCGCCGAACGCGATCGCGCGCTTTTCCAGCGCCGTCGACCCGCGTCCAGAGGCCGGCCCGCAATACAGACCCCTGGTGCCGAGGGTGGACGCGGACGGCCACGAGCGCGCGGGCATCCGCCTGCCCGAGATCGCGGCGCCGGTCGCGACCCATACGGGCTGGAACCTCTACGCCGAGCCGTTCCCGGCCGGGGAGCTCTGCGACCGGGAGGGCAGCCGGCTGCCCCTGGCGAAGGGCCAAGCCGAGCGGGAGGCGCTCGGCGATCCGCGCCCCTCCCTGGCCGAGCGCTACCCGGAGCGGGGCGACCGTCTCGCCGCCGTCACCCGCGCGGCGGACGGCCTCGTGGCGGACAGGCTGCTCCTGCCGGAGGATGCCGAGCGCCTCGTCGCGGCCGCCCGCAAGGCGGACGATCAGCCCTGATCGGCGGGCGGCGGCGGGGCCCTGAGGGGGCCCTTGCGCAGGTCGTCGTAGAGGCGCTGGACCTCCTGGATCGTGGCGTGGCCCCGGCTCCAGTTGGTCTCGCGGACGTTGGTCTCGGTGAAGGCGCTATGCGAGGTGCCGCCGAAGCCGTTGAAGACGGTCACGACCCCGTCGGCGTGGTAGTCGATGCGGTAGGAGGGGCTGAGCCACTGGCCCTTCCGCTTGCCGGTGACGCCGATGCGCACCAGCGCGTCCCCGTGCCGCTTCTGACAGAAGCGCATGTTGCCGAGCATCCGGCGCAGGTATTCCTCGGGCTCGGCGAGCTCGCCCGCGATCTGGATCAGCGTCGCGTCCGGCGGAAGATGGGTCTTCTGGATCATGTGACCTCGCCTGACAGGGGACCGCGCCCCGGCGCGCGTGGGAAACCGCCCGACCCGTCACGCGGGGCGGATCGCCGCCAGACCACATTTCCGCGGTGTTGGCGAGGTTGCCGGCGCGCCCCCGATCAGGTCGCGAACACCGCGATGAGTTCGGCCGCCACCAGGGCGGCGATCACGGCGGGGCGCTTGTCGCGCACCGGCGTGCCGCCGATGGGGCAGACGAGTCGCGCCAGGGCCGCCTCGTCGAGCCCCATCGCCCGGAAGGCGCCGAGGAAGGTGGCCCGCTTCGTGGCCGATCCGATCAGGCCGAGATAGGCGAAGCGGTTCGCCTCCAGCAGGCCGGCGCAGATCAGGCTGTCGAGGGCGTGGCTGTGGGTCGCCACCACGTGGGCGGCCCCCGGCGGCGCGGACCCGGCCACCGCGCCCGCCGGACCGGCCTCGCGCGCGGCGCGGGTGCTCGACACGCGGGCGATCTCTTCGGGTCGGTCATCGACGATCCGCATGCGGAACGGCAGCGGATCGAGCGCCAGCGCCAGGGCGCGCCCGACATGGCCGGCGCCGTAGATGATCACCAGCGGTGCCCGCGCCGCCGCCTCGGCCTCTCGGGCGCGCAAGGCCGCGAGGGTGCGGGCATCGGCCCGCGCGATCGCGAGGGTGACGTGGCCGCCGCAGCACTGGCCGGTCTCCGGCCCCAGCGGCAGGGACAGGGCGGCCGCTCCCTCGCCCGACGCCAGGAGCCGCCGGGCGCGGGCGATGCCCGCCCACTCGTAGGTGCCGCCCCCGATGGTGCCGGCCACGCGGCCCGGCATCACCAGCATGGCGGCGCCCGCCTCGCGCGGCGTCGAGCCCCGCGCCTCCGCCAGGGTCACGAGGGCGGCCGGCTCGCCCGCGCCGAGGGCGGCGGACAGGGGCCCGGACAGCGCCTCCGACGGGTCGGCGCTCACGGCCGCGCAATTCTGGAGTCTTCCGCCAGGGCCCGCATCCGGTCGACGGCGTCGAGGACGCGCTCGGGGGTCGCGGGCGCGTCGAGGCGGGGGCAGTGCCGGTGGCCGGCGACGGACGCCACCGCGTCCGAGAGCGCGTGCAGGCCGGCGATGCCGAGCATCAGGGGCGGCTCGCCCACCGCCTTCGAGCGGTAGATCGTCGCCTCGCGGTTCTCGTTCTCGTAGAGGGCGACGTTGAAGATGCGCGGGCGGTCGCCGCAGGCCGGGATCTTGTAGGTGGAGGGGGCGTGGGTGCGTAGCGCGCCCGCGCCGTCCCACCACAATTCCTCCGTGGTGAGCCAGCCGAGCCCCTGGATGAAGCCGCCCTCGATCTGGCCCCGGTCCACGGCCGGGTTCAGGGAGCGGCCGCAATCGTGCAGGATGTCGGCCCTCTCGATCCGGTACTCGCCGGTCAGGGTGTCGACCGCCGCCTGTACGCAGGCCGCCCCGTAGGCGAAGTAGTAGAATGGGTGGCCCCGGCCCGCCTCGCGGTCCCAGTGGATCGTCGGCGTCTTGTAGAAGCCCGTGGCCGAGAGCTGGACCCGGGCGAGATAGGCCGCGTGGATCAGCTCGGCCCAGGCGATCTCCCGGTTGCCCACCCGCACCTGGTTGGGCAGGAACAGCACCGTCTCGGGCGCGACGCTCCAGGCCTGCGCCGCGAAGGCGACGAGGCGCTCCTTCAGGGTCCGGGCGGCGGCCCGCGCCGCCATGCCGTTGAGGTCGGCCCCCGACGAGGCGGCGGTGGCCGAGGTGTTGGGCACCTTGCCCGTGGTCGTCGCGGTGATGCGCACGCGGTCGGCGTCGATCTGGAACTCTTCGGCCACCACCTGCGCGACCTTGACGTGGAGCCCCTGGCCCATCTCGGTGCCGCCGTGGTTCAGGCCGACCGAGCCGTCGTTGTAGATGTGCACCAGGGCACCGGCCTGATTGTAGGCGGTGGAGGTGAAGGAGATACCGAACTTCACCGGCGTCAGGGCGATGCCGCGCTTGATCACCGGGCTCGCCGCGTTGGCCGCGTGCAGCGCCGCGCGGCGCCCGGCATAGTCGCAATCCGCTTCGAGCTTCGCCACCAGGTCCCGGATGCAATTGTCGGAAATCACCTGGTGGTACGGCGTGACGTTGTCGGTCTCAGTGCCGTAGAAGTTGCGCTTGCGCACCTCCAGCGGGTCGAGCCCGCAGGCATAGGCCACCTCCTCGATCACCCGCTCGGCCGCCACCATGCCCTGCGGGCCGCCGAAGCCCCGGAAGGCCGTGTTGGACTGGGTGTTCGTGCGGTAGGGCCGCGAGGTCAGGTGCACCGCCGGGTAGTGGTAGCAATTGTCGGCGTGGAACAGGGCGCGGTCGGTGACGGGCCCCGAGAGGTCGGCGGCCCAGCCGCAGCGGGCGGCGAGCTGCATGTCGACGGCCAGGATCCGGCCCTCCGGATCGTGGCCCACGAGGTAGTCCACCTCGAAATCGTGGCGCTTGCCGGTGATGCGCATGTCGTCGTCGCGGTCGGGCCGGATCTTGGCCGCGCGGCCGGTCTTCTTCGCCACCAGGGCGGCCACGCAGGCGAAGAGGTTCGACTGGCTCTCCTTGCCGCCGAAGCCGCCGCCCATGCGGCGGACCTCCGCCGTCACCGCCGAATTGACCGTGCCGAGCACCCGGGCGACCAGGGCCTGGGCCTCGGACGGGTGCTGCGTCGAGGTGTGGACCGTGACCTCGTCGTCCTCGCCCGGGATGGCGAGGGCGATCTGGCCCTCGAGGTAGAAGTGCTCCTGGCCGCCGATGGCCACGCGGCCGCGCACGATGCCGGGCGCCTCGGCCAGGACCGCGTCGGAATCGCCGCGCTTCAGGGTCATGGGCGGCCAGACGAGGGTTCCGTCCGCGCGGGCCTGCCCGTAGCTGAGGACGGGCGCGAGGTCCTCGTAGGCGATGACCGCGAGCCGGGCGGCGCGGCGCGCCGCGTCGCGGGTCAGGGCCGCCACCGCGAAGATCGGCTGGCCGAGATAGAAGACCCGGTCCTCGGCCAGCATCGGCTCGTCGCCCCGGTGCGAGGACGAGATCTGATTGACGCCCGGCACGTCGGCGGCGGTGAGCACCGCCGCCACGCCCTCGGCCGCGCGCACGGGGCCGAGGTCCACCGCGACGAGGCGGGCATGGGCCCGCTCGCTCAGGCCCAGGCAGACGTGCAGGAGCCCCGCCGGCTCGGCCATGTCGTCGATGTAGATCGCCGAGCCGGCCACGTGGCGGGCGGCGCTGTCGTGGGCGCGCGGCGTGTGGGCGCCGCCCGCGATCCGGTCGTCGGCCTTCGGGGCGGGAAGCGGGCGGTCAAGCATGGGCCGGCTCCCGGATCGCCGCGAGGCAGGTTTCGGGCGCGTGCGGCCCGCTCTCGTGGATCAGGCGCTCGATCAGGTTGCCGGCGACCTTGAGGCGGTAGCCGGCCGAGGCGCGCATGTCCGAGAGCGGGGTGAAATCCTGCGCGAGCGCCGCCCGGACGGCGGGGACGAGCGCGGCGTCGAGGGGCAGGCCGGCGAGGGCGGCCTCGGCCCGGAGCGCGCGCTTCGGCGTGCCGGCCATGCCCCCATAGGCGATCCGCGCCTGCGTGACCGTGCCGCCGTCGCGGGTGAGCCGGAACGCGCCGAGGAGCGCGGAGATGTCCTCGTCGAAGCGCTTCGAGACCTTGTAGGCGCGAAAGATCGTCTCCGGGCCGAGCTTCGGCACCCGCACGCCGGCGACGATCTCGCCCGGGCGCAGGTCCTGCCGTCCATGGGCGATGAAGAAATCCTCGAGCGGAATCTCGCGCTCGGTGCCCCGGCCGATCAGGTGGAGGCGCGCCCCGAGGGCGATCAGGGCCGGCGCGGCGTCGCCGATGGGGGAGCCGTTGGCGATGTTGCCGCCGAGCGTCCCGGCATTGCGGGTCTGTGCCGCGCCGTGGCGGCGGAAGAGCTCGCCGAGATCCGGATGCAGCCGGGCGAGGTGGGTGCCGGCCTCGGCGAGGCTCACGCCCGCCCCGAGAGAGAGGTGGTCGGGCGTTTCATCCACGACGCGCAGGGCACGCACCCGCCCGAGCCAGATCACCGGATCGAGCACGCGCAGGCCCTTGGTGACCCACAGGGCCACGTCGGTGGCCCCGGCGACGATCGTCGCGCGGGGATGCTCGGCCACGAGGTCGACCAGCGCCGGGATGGTGGCGGGGGCGAGGAAGCGGCCCCTGGGCCCGGCGACCGCGACGGTCTCCGCGTCGTGCAGGCGCAGCAGCCGGGCGAGGGTCGCGTCATGGGCGGCGTCGAACGCGTCCGCCTCGGGGGCGGCCAGCGCCCGCTCGGCGGCGCGCACGATGGGGGCGTAGCCGGTGCAGCGGCAGAGATTGCCCGCCAACGCGTCGTCGATGGGGCTCGCCGACGACCGGGCGTCGCCGGTCGCGGCGGGCGGATCCTTCGTGAGCGCGAACAGCGACATGACGAAGCCCGGCGTGCAGAAGCCGCATTGCGAGCCGTGCTCCTCCACCATGAGGCGCTGGACCGGGTGGAGCGTGCCGTCGGCTCCGCGCAGGTGCTCGACGGTCAGGAGCTGACAGCCGTCGAGCTGACCCAGGAAGGTGATGCAGGCATCGACCGCGCGGTAGCGCAGGCGCTCGGCGCCGGGCGGCCCCTCCGGGCGCACGACCACCACGGTACAGGCGCCGCAATCGCCCTCGTTGCAGCCCTCCTTGGTGCCGATCAGCCGCTCGGGGCCGCGCAGCCAGTCGAGCACCGTCAGCGTCGGGTCGCAGGACTCGATCGTGCGCGCCTCGTGGCCGAGTAGGAAGCGGATGGCGTGTCTCATGCGAGCCCCCGTGAAATCGCCGAAACGCACGAAGATGTCGTGGGCATTAAACAGGGGCGTCTCTGCCCCTGCCTCCGGAGCGGGGCTGCGGCCGGGGCCACGCTCAGAGGCTCCCGAACAGGGCGTGGGCGAGGCGGGTATGGGCCTCGCGCAGCTGCCCGGTCTCGATGCCCAGGGGTTGGCCGTCGATCACCCGCCAGGCGCCCGCCACCATCACCCGGTCGGCCCGGTGGGCGCCGCAGAGCACCAGGGCGGCGAGCGGATCGTGCGCGCCGGAGAAGCGCAGTTCATCGAGGGTGAACAGCGCCAGATCCGCCTCGCGGCCCTCCGCGATCCGGCCGATATCCGTCCGCCCGAGGCAGGCGGCGGAGCCCTCGGTGGCCCAGCGCAGGGCGTCGAGATGGGTCACGGCCTCCGCGCCGTAGGTCAGGCGGTTGAGCATCAGGGCGTGGCGCACGCCCTCCATCAGGTTCGAATTGTCGTTCGAGGCCGAGCCGTCGACGCCGAGGCCGACGGGACTGCCCGCCGCCTCCAGCTCGCAGGTCCGGCACCGGCCCGACGCCAGGGTCATGTTCGAGGTCGGGCAGTGGCAGACGCCGACACCGGCGGCGCCCAGGCGCTTCACCTCCGCGTCGTCGAAGTGGATGCCGTGGGCGAGCCAGGTGCGGGGCCCCAGCCAGCCCACCTCCTCGAGATAATCGACCGGGCGCTGGCCGAACATCTCGACGCAGTAGCGGTCCTCGTCCAGGGTCTCGCCGAGATGGGTGTGCAGGCGGCAATCGTGGGCTTCGGCGAGCGCCGCGCTCTCGCGCATCAGCCGCTTCGTGACGTTGAAGGGCGAGCAGGGCGCGAGGCCGATCTGCACCATCGCGCCGGGCGTGGGATCGTGGAACAGGCGCAGCACCCGCTCGCTGTCGGCCAGGATCGTGTCGTCACCCTGCGTGAGGCATTCGGGCGGCAGGCCGCCGTCGCGCACCGACAGGCTCATCGAGCCGCGGGTGACGAAGGCGCGGATGCCGATCGGCCCCGCCTCCTCGACCTGGATGTCGACGGAAGATTCGAGTCCCTTGGGGAACAGGTAATGGTGGTCGCCGGCCGTGGTGCAGCCGGAGAGCAGCAGTTCCGTGTAGGCGAGGCGCGTGGCCAGCCGGAACGCGTCCGGCGTGATCTTGTCCCAGACCGTGTAGAGCGCCTTCAGCCAGGGGAAGAGCGGCTTGTTGATCGCCACCGGGTGGGCGCGGGTCAGCGTCTGGAAGAAGTGGTGATGGGTGTTGACGAGACCGGGGATGACCACGTGGCGGCCGGCCTCGAAGGTCTCGTCCACGGGGGCGGCGGGCCTGCCGCCCGCGGGCACCCGCTCGACGATGCGGGTGCCCGCGACGACGACGCCCCCACCCGCATCGGCGGCGAGGATCGCCAGCGGGTTGCGGATCCAGAGGCGCTTGGATGGACCGGATTCGACCATGCTCTCCGTCACTCCTGTGTCCTGATCTCGCGAAGACGCCGTATCGTCGTCGTCAGCCTGCGCGAGGTCGAGGCGATCGTCACCAGCCATGATGCGCATCCGGGAAGCGCCATGACGCCGCGCACGCCCCCCGGGGTGCGGCGGCAAGGGGTCCGATCAGGCGTCGTCCCGCGCCTTGGCCGCGAGGCGGCGCAGGCGTCCCCCGCGCTTCTCGTAGGCGAAGATTGACGCCAGGGCAGGCGCGTCCGGCCCCGGAGTCTCGGGCCATCGCGTTTCGGCGGCGGGAGCGGCGCCCGCGGGCGCGGCGATCGGGGCCGTCGCCCGGCGCAGGACCGCCAGACGAACCACCTCGCGGTCCCGGCTCATCCGCGCCGCGGTCTCGGCATCCGCGCGGATCGACGCCGTGGCGCCGTCCTCGAAGCGAAGGTCGATCGACAGGGTGGGGCGCCCATCCCCGCCGAGCACGTCGAGCCCGGCCCCGAGGACGGAGGCCGCCAGCCCGAGGGGACGCGGCAGGGGACCGGTGGCGGCCAGCGCGTCCCGCAGGCCCCGCGCGATGCCGCCGCGTCGCGTCACCGCACCGGATTCATGCGGCAGGATCAGGTCCACCAAATCCTCGACACCCCGGACACTCCCGTCCGGAAAGGAAAGGACCCCGGTTTCGTAAGATCCCGGACCTTCGCCAAAGGTACCCGCAACAATCTGGATCTTCGTCATCGGTACTTTCTGCCCGCGCGACGCGAGGCGC
Source organism: Methylobacterium sp. J-068 (assembly GCF_022829445.1). GTDB lineage: Bacteria > Pseudomonadota > Alphaproteobacteria > Rhizobiales > Beijerinckiaceae > Methylobacterium. The sequence continues at coordinate 22,734 of NZ_JAKSXY010000040.1, forward strand.
GCGAAATCGAGAGCAAGAACAAGGACAACGCCGGACCGTCGAAGCTTCGCCCATCCGTTGCAAGGCCGGATGTCGGAAGCAAGGCAGGGACGTTCCGCGTCGCCGCGCCGGAAGCCATCAGGCCCCGTGCCGCTCGTTAAAGCACCCGTGCCCCTTGACAGGGCGCAACCGAAAACTGCCTAGAACGGTCGAAATCTCGAAGTTTGGGGTCCTTCCACCATGCAGGTGATCGAGACGAACATTTCGCACGTGCGGCGTATCGTTCCCAAACGTTTCGGCGACGAGCGCGGCTGGTTCTCCGAGACGTACCGGACGGATGTCCTGGCCAAGAACGGGATCGACGACGTCTTCATTCAGGATAACCAGTCCTTCTCCGCCCCTCAAGGCACCGTGCGCGGCCTGCATTTTCAGCGCCACCCGATGGCGCAGGCCAAGCTCATCCGCGTTCTGGCCGGCGCCATCCTGGACGTCGCGGTCGACCTGAGGCGCGCGTCTCCGACCTATGGCCAGCACGTGGCCGTGCGGCTCGATGCCGAGAACGGCGAGCAATTGTATATCCCGATCGGGTTCGGGCACGGTTTCTGCACCCTCGTGCCGGACACGATGGTGGCCTACAAGGTCGCGGGCGGCGTCTACAGCCCGGAACACGATGCGGGCCTGCTCTGGAACGATCCGGACCTCGGCATCGCCTGGCCGGTGACGGAAGCGGAGGCGCAGCTCTCGGCCAAGGACCGGGTCGCGCCGCGGCTGGCCGAACTTCCGCCGCTGTTCTGAGCCCACTACACCGGGCCCGACTCCTTATCCTCGAAAGATCGTTTCATCCCATGCGCATCTTGGTCACCGGCGGCTGCGGCTTCATCGGATCGGCATTGGTCCTGCACCTGGTCCAGGATCTCGGACACGACGTCGCGACGCTGGACGCCTTGACCTACGCGGCCAACCCGATCTCGCTCCAGCCCCTGGCGGACGACCCCCGGCACCGGCTGGTCGAGGCCGACATCTGCGACCCCAAGGCCGTGCACGCGCTCTACGCGGAGTTCCAGCCCGACGCGGTGATGCATCTCGCCGCCGAGAGCCACGTCGACCGCTCGATCACCGATCCGGGCGCCTTCATCCGCACCAACGTGGTCGGCACGCAGGTCATGCTCGACGGCGCCCGCACCTACTGGGACGGGCTGACGGGCGAGGCCAAGGCGAGGTTCCGCTTCCTCCACGTCTCCACCGACGAGGTCTACGGCTCCCTGCCGCCGGACGCGTTCTTCACCGAGGAGAGTCGCTACGACCCGCGCTCGCCCTACTCGGCCTCGAAGGCGGCCTCCGATCACTTGGCGCGCGCTTGGCACGAGACCTACGGCCTGCCGGTCCTGGTCACGAACTGCTCGAACAATTACGGGCCGCGCCACTTCCCCGAGAAGCTCATCCCGCTGATGATCCTCAACGCGCTCGAGGGCAAGAGCCTGCCCGTCTACGGGGACGGCCTGAACGAGCGCGACTGGATCCACGTGGAGGACCATGCCCGCGGCCTCGTGGCGGTGCTGGAGAAGGGGCGTCTCGGCGAGACCTACCTCCTCGGCGGCCGCTCGGTGCGCAACAACCTCAGCGTGGTCAAGGCGCTCTGCGCCGCCTTCGACCGGCTGCGCCCCGAGCACGCGCCGCACGACCGGCTGATCACCTACGTCACCGACCGCCCGGGCCACGACCGGCGCTACGCCATCGACCCCTCCAAGGCCGAGGCCGAGGTCGGCTGGCACCCCACCAAGGACTTCGAGCAGGCCCTGGAGGAGACCGTGCGCTGGTACCTCGACAACGAATCCTGGTGGCGTCCGATCCGCGAGGGCCGCTACACCGGCGAGCGCCTCGGGCTCGGCCTGAGCGCGAGCCCCGCCGGGAAGGCCTGACGACATGGACATCCTGATCCTCGGCGGCGCCGGGCAGGTCGGCACCGAGTTGCAGGTCCCGGCGCTCTGGGGGCCGGACGTGCGCCTGCACGCCCCGACCCGTGCGCAGCTCGACGTCACCGACGCGGCCGCGATCGAGGCCGCCTTGAGCGAGCGCCCCTACGCCGCCGTGGTCAACACGGCGGCCTACACCGCCGTCGACAAGGCCGAGAGCGAGATCGCGGCGGCCTGGACCTTGAACGCGGTGGCCCCGGCGCTCCTGGCCGCCGCCACGGCCCGCGCCGGCATCCCGCTCGTCCACGTCTCAACCGACTACGTCTTCGACGGGCAGGGCACGGGCGCCTGCATCCCCGAGACGCCGGTGAACCCCCGAAGCGTCTACGGCGCCAGCAAGGCCGCCGGCGAGATGGCGGTGCGGAGCGCCAACCCGCGCCACGCCATCATCCGCACCGCCTGGGTGGTGAGCCCGCACCGGGGCAACTTCGTCAAGACGATGCTGCGTCTGGCCGCCGAGCGCGACCGCCTCAGCGTGGTCGACGACCAGCACGGCAATCCGACCAGCGCGGGCGATCTCGCCGCCGGCTTGGCGGTGATCGCCCAGGCGATGGCGCGCGATCCCGATGCCCCCACGGGCACGCACCACTTCGTCAATGCGGGCGCCACCACCTGGTGCGGGTTCGCGCGCGGGATCATCGCGGCCTCCGCCCGTCGCGGCGGACGCCTCGTGCCGGTGGACGCCATTCCGACCAGCGCCTTCCCGACCCCGGCGCGCCGCCCGGCCAATTCGCAGCTCTCGACGCGGAGCCTGACGGAGGCCTACGGCCTGACGCCCCGGCCGTGGACGGAGGCCGTCGATGACATCCTCGACCGCCTGGTCGGGCCCGCACACCAGCCCAAGGAGACACAGGCATGAAGGGGATCGTTCTGGCCGGAGGCACCGGCACGCGGCTGCACCCGGCGACCCTGTCGATCAACAAGCAGCTGCTGCCGGTCTACGACAAGCCGATGATCTACTACCCGGTCTCGGTGCTGATGCTGGCCGGCATCCGCGACATCCTGATCATCTCCTCGCCCGAGCACCTCGACAACTACAAGCGCCTGTTCGGCACCGGCGAGCAGTTCGGCCTGTCCTTCTCCTACGCGGTCCAGCCCCGCCCGGAGGGCCTCGCGCAGGCCTTCATCATCGGCGCCGATTTCGTGGGCGACGACAGCGTCGCCCTGGTGCTGGGCGACAACCTGTTCTTCGGCAACGGCATGGGCGAGTTGCTGCGGCGCGCGCGCGAGCGCGAGACCGGGGCCACGGTGTTCGCCTACCACGTCGACAATCCGTCGGCCTACGGCGTGGTGACCCTGGACAAGGACGGCCGCCCCTTGCGTCTCGTGGAGAAGCCGCCGGAGCCCGAGAGCCCCTGGGCGGTGACGGGCCTGTACTTCTACGACAACCAGGTGGTCGACATCGCCGCCGCCGTGAAGCCGTCGGCTCGCGGCGAACTGGAGATCACCAGCATCAACGAGGCCTACCTGGAGCGCGGCCAGCTCCATGTGGAGCGGATGTCGCGCGGCTACGCCTGGCTCGACACCGGCACGCATGACAGCCTGCTGGAGGCGTCCGAGTTCGTGCGCACCCTCCAGCACAGGCAGGGCCTCCAGGTCGCCTGCCTGGAGGAGATCGCCTACCTGCAGGGCTTCATCGGCCAGGAGCAGTTGATCGCGCGCGGCAAGCTCTTCGCCAAGACCGCCTACGGCCAGAACCTGCTCAAGCTCGCCAAGGAAGACCCCGCCGCCCTCCTGGCCCGCTGACACGGAGCCACGGGACCTCCGGGACGCCCGATCGCGTCTCGGAGGCTCTCGGAGATGGCCCGGAGCCGCTCGCGTCTGGTCTGGTGGTGTTTGACGATCGTCGCTCGCCCTTGCGGGGACGGCCGGGTTGCGCGTGGCGATCCGGCCCCCCGAGACATCTCCAAGGCGGGCGGCTGGTTCCGTCAGCCTTGGTCTCTACGAGCCCGGAAACGTCGGACCAGACGGCGTCGGTCTACTGAAACTTGTCATCCGCCACGGACGGGGTCTTCACCACGGCCAGCACGGCATCCGTGATGGCGCGGAACTGGTTCACCTCGCCCGGCTCGACGGTGAGGATGTCTCCGGCGCTGCAAGGCTCGCCGAGCATCTCGACCTCTCCGGACACGACCACCGTGATCTCGGTGGCGATGCGGTGGTAATGGGCGACATCGACGTCGCCGGCCTTGTAGCGCTTGATGCCGACTTCGAAGTCGCCCGTCCTCAGCACGGATGGCTCGAAGTTTCCGATGAACCAGCCCCCCACCATGTCCGCAAGTCGAGCACGCTTCATGCCGTGGCGCCTTCTTCCAGGAGGGATTCGAGGTGGTCGACCTGCTTGTCGGACTTCAGGGGATGGTACTGGTCCGTCGTCAGGCGGTAGACGCCGATCTTCTTCTGGCAGAGGATCAATTCGTTGAGGATCGGGCAGATGAAGAACTTGTTCTGAACGTGCGCGTCCTTGAGGATCATCTCCTTGGCGCCGTCGAAGAAGTCGGAGGCCTTCCTGAACCAGTACAGGCCCGTGCTGGCCGAACGGCTGATCGGACGCTTCTCCGAACTCTCCACCACCCACCCCTCGGCATCGATGCGCACGTAGGAGTAGCGGGGATGCAGCGACGGGAAGGTGAGGATGCCCGCGTCGGCGCCCTGGTTTCGGAAACCCGCGATGACGGCCGCGAAATCCACATCGATCTGGTCCGTCGCGCTCGCGACGACGAGCTCGGCGTCCATGTCGATGTCGCCGATCGCCAGCAGGGCGGTACAGGCCGCCCCCGCCGTCTCGCCCCGCAGGCCGATCGTCACGGATCCGGGTGCGATCTGCCCGATGATGTCGTTCAGGTAGTAGGTTTCGACATCCTCGTGCCGAAACAGGAAGATGAAGCGGGCCGACTCGGCCGCCTGCAGGGCCTTGACCTGGCGCTCGAGGAGGAGCGTGCCCTCGATCTCGGACAGCCAGGTCGGGTAGACCGGGCTTCCGGAGGCCGGCTGCTTTTCGCCGGCGGCAAGGATGAGAACGTTCATGCTGCGCCTCCGTGGATGGCAGCGATACGGCTATCGATGTTGGCGATGTTCACGTCCTGGACCGACTTCACGACCAGCACGTGCGCGCCCGAGGCACGCGCGGCCCGGATGCCGTGCTCGTTGTCCTCGACGATCAGGGTCTCGTCCGGCGACGTGCCGAGACGCTGCATCGCCAGGGTGTAGATCTCGGGGTCGGGCTTTGCCCGGCTGACGTCCTGGTTCGACAGCATGAGGTCGAGATACTTCGTCAGCCGCGCGCGGCTCATCATGGCCTCGACGGTGGGCCGGATGGAGTTGGACGCGACGGCGAGCTTCACGCCGCGGCTCTTGAGGGCCGACAGCGCCATCTCGTGCATGAAGACCGGCTTGCAGCGGACGCTGACGATCTCCATCGTGTAGATCTGCTTCAACTCGTTCAGGAACCCGTGCAGCGCGCCCGGCAGGTTCTCGGTGGTCGACAGGAGCTCGAGCTTGCGCTTGGTCGGCAACCCGTCGAACGTGGTCAGGTGATCGGCGCGGCTGATCTCCGTCCCGAACAGGCGCAGGGCCCGGTTGAGGGCATCGTAGTGCCACTCCTTGGCGTCGATGAGGACACCGTCCATATCGAAGACGACTGCTTTGATCATTGCTCGAACACCTGCCGTGCCTGATCCGGCTGATCCGTACAGAGCGTGACGCCGGGCGTTCCGGACAGCCGGGCCAGCGCGCGCCAGAGGGGAGCGGGGTCGCGTCCGTGCAACTCCGGTGAGACGATGCAGACGGCCTTGCCGCGCGCCAGATGGGCGGTGATCGTCGTGTCGTCGAACCACTGCGTCTCGAAGGCGTCGAGCCATACGCCGTCCGCCTCCGCGTACAGGATGGGATCGGGCTCGACGTCGCTGTGACGCGTGTAATAGGGCAGCCCCGCGCGGCGGAACCGAACCATCTCGGGGCCGGACATGTCGAAGGCGAACCAGTCGATGGCGCGGCCGTCGAACGCCGTCGCCAGCAGGGGCGCCAAGCCGTCGGCCTTGACGTTGACGGCCAGCGGCAGGCCGGTTCCGTCGAAGGCGCGGACCACCGCGTCCCACGGCATCTCGGTTCCAGCCGGCGGATCGTGGGACACGACGAGTTTCCCGCCGCAGTCCCGAACGTCCGTCTCGGTTCCGAAGCCGGCGGCCAGGGTTCGATCGAAGGCCGTCCGCGCGTTCTTCTCCTCCGGCGTCAGCCAGAAGCCGCGATGGCTGATAATCCTCACCGGATCGCCGCCGTGGCGCGCGCGGCGACCGGCTGAGACACGAAGTATTCGAGGTCGGCGGGAATGCCGAGGCCGTACATGCCGGCCGTATCCGTGCCCACGTTGCTGATCGCGATCCGGGCGCCCTCGGCGATGATCTCGTTATAGACCGGCGCCACGTAGAACTCGCCGTTCACGCGCTTACCGTCGGCGATCATGCGCCGCGCGCCGCGCAGGAAATCGTGTCCGCGCGCGAAGTTGTAGATCCCGACCGTGGCCTCGTCCGAGATCACCTGCTTCTCCACGACGGTGGTGACCAGCCCTTCCGCGTTCAGGCCGACGAACGACCATTTCGGGTCATGCGCCGTCATGGTCATGATCAATCCGTCGTAGCCCTGATCCTGAACCGCGAGGTAGTCGTCGATCGCGACGTCGACATACTGATCGCTGTTGGCGATCATCAGGGGCGCGTCGCTGATCTCGTCGGCCGCTGCCAGAACGGTGCAGGCCGCGCCCTCGGTGATCCCGTCGAGTTCCACGATCGCGCAGCCCGGCGCCCAGGTCGGCAGCAATTCCGCCAGCTTGTAGTCGGCGACGTGATCGCGCTGGCATATGAAGACGAAGCGGTGCGGCCGCGACGGACGCAGGTTCTCGATGACCAGGCGGATCATCGGGACGCCCTTCACCGGGATGAGCGGCTTGGGGTCCTTGTATCCGGCGACCGCGAAGCGGCTGCCCCGCCCGGCCATGGGAATGACGATCGTCATCGGCTCGGTCAAAGTGCTCTCCTCCATGCGGCCGCAGCACGGCGCTTCCCGTCTCTCGCTCGCATCGGACCCAACCCCGGACGGGTCCGATCAAGCCTCCGACGCCTTCCCCTTCGTGTCGGACAGGGGAAGGCCTCAGTCATGAGCGCTCGTAGATGATCGTAAAATCTCACGCCAGCTTCATTGCACCGTATTGATCGATGACATCACCTTCGCGTGACACGTCGAATTCAAACGACGACGCAGCCTCTGCTGAACAACGCGCGCCACGAATAGAACTCGTCATCGCGATCGGACACATCACGGAACAGACCATCATCGAAGCGTTGCCGCGGGCAACCCGCTATCACAGGCACCGGCAATCACCAAGACGCGAATTGGGCCGACGCCCCGCAGTCCGGCGAACCGCGAAATCATCTGACCCGCATCCGACTGGTCAGAATCCGATCCGACGAAGCCTGCCGGGTTCCAGCAGCGGAGTCGCGCGATGCTTGGGTGATCTTCGAGCGGCCCATGGGGCCCGTCGATGGCAGGCCGGCGCCGGCCACCGCCTCGACGCTCAGATGCCCGCGTACCAAGCGTAGCCCTGGTCCTCCCAGTAGCCGCCCTTGCCCTGGCCGATATCGGCGAAGCTCGCGACCACCTCGATGCGCATCACGTACTTGGCCTGCTTGTAGCCGAGGTTGCGTTCGAGCCGCAGGCGCAAGGGCGCGCCGTTCGCGATCGGAAGCGTCTCGCCGTTGAGTGCGTAGGCGAGGATGGTCTGCGGATGGAAGGCGTCGACGAGGTCGATGCTCTCGTAGAACCGGATCGGGGCCGTGCCGTCGTCCCCGGACGCCGTATCCTCCCCCTTGCCGCTGTCGCGTCTGTCCTCGGCGCCGGCCGGGCGCCGGGTCATGTTCGGGTTGGCGCCGGTGGGTGCCGCCTCGGGCTCCGTCGTCTCCGGGTCGTCGCCGCCTTCGAGGGGGCTGGCCTGTTCCATCGTGTCGGCGCAGTGGAAGACGATGTAGCGCGCCGCCGGCTTCAGCCTGGCCCGGGTCAGGAGGTTGGCCAGCGGCACCCCCGTCCATTGGCCGATGCAGCTCCAGCCCTCGACGCAATCGTGGCGGGTGATCTGGGTCCGGGACGGCAGCGCGCGCAGCTCGGCCAGGGACAGGCTGAACGGCGCCTCGACGAGGCCACCGATCTCCAGGTGGTAATCGGCGAACTTGCGGCGCGCCAGCGCCTTGTAGGCCTTGTCCGGCGGGTCCTCCGTTCCGTTCGGCTTGAACCAGGGCGAGATGTCGGCCGCGGTGTATTCGGGCGCGAGGGACCGTTCGGTCAGGAGCAGGCGCTGGACGAACATGTTCGCGTCTTCGCCGGTCTTGAGCGTGCGTCGGAACCACTCGACGTTGCCCAGCCGGTCGCAGGCCCCGAGCAGGGTCGCGGCGGCCGTGGCCGAAGCCCCGGCCAGGAGTGTGCGGCGGCTCGGAATCCGGCTCATGCCTCGGGCTCCCGCGCCGGGGAGGCGGGGGTGATGTCCCGCTCGATCACGAACCAGCCGGTCACCATGCCCCGCATGTTGTTCCAGAAGCCCGACAGCACGACCAGGGCGACGTGGACGAGGACGAACAGCACGAGGAGGCCGGCCACCGCGAAGTGGACCGTGCGCGCCGATTGCCGGCCATCGAAGAGCGTCAGCAGGAAGGGGAAGGCCGCGTTCATGGCCGGCGACATCGCCAGCCCCGCCAGCACCTGCACCGGCAGGAGCACGAACAGGACGAGGGCGTAGGTGAGCTTCTGGATGACGTTGTAGCGCTTGGCCTCCTCTCCATGCGGGAAGCGCAGGGTCAGGTGCTCCCGGACCGAGGCGCCGAAGTGGCGAATCTGGTCGCGCGCGGGAATCACCCGGCCCCGAAGCTGCCCGCTGAACAGGCCGTAGAGCAGGTAGGCGAGCCCGTTGAGGACGAAGGCCCAGGCGAAGAAGAAGTGCCAGGAGCGGCCGCCCGTGAGGTCTTGGTCGCCCGGCAGCGTCGCCCAAGGCGGGAAAGCGCGGTCGGCCGGCGCGCCGTTGGGGCCGGTGGAGAGCCCGAGCAGGCCGGTCGTCTCGAAGCGGCGCCCGAGGATCGTGGTCACGCCCTTGGGCGGATCGTCCTCGGTCGAGGTCATCGCCAGGAGCGGCGTGTCGAAGGTCGAGACATTGCCCCAGTACAGGGCGGGGTGCGCGTTGAAGATCTGCAGGCCGCTCATCAGCAGGACGAGGAGGCAGACCGCGTTGACCCAGTGGGTGACGCGGATGACGAGGGGGTGCCGGAACATCCAGCGCCGCCGTTCGACTTCGCGAAAATCGGGCGCGCAACGCGTCAGGTCGGTGGGAGCCAAACCGGGGCCTCGTCGCGAGGGCGGGAGGAGGGGTCCGGGCGGACCCCTCCAGGGTCGGATTCGAGTCGGATCACATGCGGTTCATCATCCGCTTCTTCATCATGCGGCGCTTCATCATCTGCTTCCGCATCATGCGCTTCTTCATCATCATCCGCTCGCTGCGGTCCATGCGGACCTGCGTCACACTGGAATGATCCGTCTGCAGGCCGTTGACGGCCATGGGCGCGGCGGTGGCGGCACCGGCGCCGAGAGCCAGCGAACCGAGGATCGTGGCGGCGAGCGCGAGGGTCTTGGTCTTCATGAATGATCTCCTACGAAAGAAAGATTGCCTCTCCGGACCCTGAGAGAAGCGATGAACTTTGCCCAAGTTCCTGAAAAAGATAAGAAATTTTCACCGGGCATGCTCCCGGGACACAGTTCACCGAGCGCTGAAGCGGCCCGCTCGCGCGTGAGCGCCCGTTAGGGCTCCCAAGGGGTCTCGAAGGCTCCGTACGACCGCGCGAGGCGAAAGGTTTCATACCGAATCCGCCATCCCGAAGGGATCAAGCGGTATGACGCGGTCAAGGCGCAGCGGCGTCCCTCCGCTTCGCGGGCCCCTACGGCGACCGGCCGGCGATCATCTCCCGGATGCGGCCCCCCAGCGTCTCGACCACGAACGGCTTCGTCAGCACGGCCATGCCGGGCTCGAGCTGTCCGTCGCCGATCACCGTGCTCTCGGCATAGCCCGTGATGAACAGCACCTTCAGGCCGGGCCGCCGCGCGCGGCCGGCATCGGCCATCTGGCGCCCGTTCATGCCGCCGGGCAGGCCCACATCGGTGATCAGCAGGTCGAGGCGCACGTCCGATTGCAGCACCTTCAGGCCCGAGGCGCTGTCGGCCGCCTCGATGGTGGTGTAGCCGAGTTCCTCCAGCACCTCCGTCACCAGCATGCGCACGGTCGGCTCGTCGTCGACGACCAGGACCGTCTCGCCGCGTCCTGCCCGGGAGGGCTCCGTCGGCCCGTCGAGCGGAGCGTCCTCGCCCACCGCGCGCCGGGTGCGGGGCAGGTACAGGCACACCGTCGTGCCCCGGCCGACCTCGGAATCGATGCGGACCTGGCCACCCGATTGCTGGGCGAAGCCGTAGATCATCGAGAGGCCGAGCCCGGTGCCCTGCCCGAGCGGCTTGGTGGTGAAGAACGGGTCGAACGCCTTGGCGACCACGTCCGGGCTCATGCCGGTGCCGGTATCGGTCACGCGGAGGGCGAGGTACGGCCCGGCGGGGAGGTCGTGCTCCCGGTCGAGCCAAAGGTTGGCGGTCTCGATGGTGATGCGCCCGCCCGCCGGCATCGCGTCGCGCGCGTTGATGCAGAGGTTCAGGAGCGCGTTCTCCAGTTGCGGCGGATCGACCAATGTGGGCCAGAGCCCGGCGGCGCCGACGACCTCGACCGCGATGGCCGGCCCGACCGTGCGCCGGATCAGCTCCTCCATCCCGCTCACGAGGGCGTCCACCTGGGTCGGCTTCGGGTCGAGGGTCTGGCGGCGCGAGAAGGCGAGCAGGCGGTGCGTCAGGGCGGCGGCGCGCTTGGCCGCCCCTTGCGCGGCCGCCATGTAGCGCTCGACATCGCCGAACCGGCCCTGCTGCATGCGGGACTGCATCAGTTCCAGCGAACCCGAGATGCCGGCCAGCAGGTTGTTGAAGTCGTGGGCGAGGCCGCCGGTGAGCTGGCCCACCGCCTCCATCTTCTGCGACTGGCGCAGCTGCTCTTCCAGAAGCGCCTTCGCCTCGGCGGCCTCCCGCTCGCCCGTGATGTCGCGCCCGACGCCCGTCAGGCGCGCGCCGCCGGGCTCCGGCGCCAGTTTCCAGGCGATCCAGCGCCAGGTCCCGTCCGCGGCCCGGATCCGGTTCTCGACCCGGACCGGCCGCCCGGAGGCACGCATGTCGCGGAGCGCCTCCGTCACGACCGGGCGGTCGTCGGGATGGATGATCTCCACGTAGGGACGGGTCAGCAGCGTCGCCTCGTCATGGCCGAGCAGGGCCGTCCATGACGGGCTGACCCGCCGGAGGCGACCGTCGTAATCGGCGTTGACGAGGAGATCCTCGCTGAGGTCCCAGAGGCGGTCGCGCTCGGCCGCCAGCCCGGCCTCGGCGTCGCGCTGGGCGGTGACGTCCTGCACGAAGACGTAGAAGCCGTCGACCGCCCCTCGGCCGTCCCGGCGCGGGGTGTAGCGGATGTCGGCGATGCGGCGGCGGCCGTCCGGCCAGGGCCAGGGCAGGTCCATGCGTACGGCCTCGCCGGCCAGGGCCCGCTCGATATACGGCAGCCGCACCCGGAAGCCCTGCTCGCTCACGATCTCGCGGATCGTCCGGCCGATGACGGCCTCGGGATCGCGGTCGAACCACTCGCGATAGGCGCCGTTGGCGAACCGGTAGGTCAGGCTGCGGTCGACGAAGGACACCAGCAGGGGCAGCGCATCGGCCACGAGGCGCAGGTCGGCCTCGCTCGCGCGGCGGGCCTCCTCGGCCCGGATGCGGGCGGTCTCGTCGCGGGCGACCTTGAGGAAGCCGCGCGGCCGGCCCTGCGCGTCGGGCGGCAGCGGATGCACCGACCCGTCCATGAAGACGCGCCGGCCCTCCTTCGTGAGGTGCCAGTGCGCGTCGGTGGCCGAGCCCGTCCGTGCCGCCGTCGCGAGTTCGTGCGCGTCCGCCCCCCGCGCGCGGTCCTCGGGCGTGAAGATCAGGCCGAAGGGCCGCCCCACCGCCTCCGGGGCGGACCAGCCGAACGCCGCCTCGGCGCCGGCCGACCAGCTCGTGATGATCCCGGCGGTGTCGGTCGTGAGGATGGCGTGGTCCTTGGCGCCCTCGATCACGAGGCGCAGGCGCTCCTCGCTCTCACGCAGCGCGGCCTCGGCGCGCTTGCGGTCGTCCACGTCCTCGACGACGCCGTACCAGCGCAGGATCGCGCCGGAGGCGTCCCGGCGCGGATAGGCGCGGGCCCGCATCCAGCGATACTCGCCCGTGCCCGCGATGTGGATGCGGTAGTCGACGTCCACGGGCTCGCCGGAGGCGAGCCGGGCCGCGAACACCGCCAGGGTCGGTTCCAGGTCGTCGGGATGGAGCGGCTTGGTCCAGCCGGTGCCGTCCGGCTCGCCCGGGGCCTGCCCCGTGAGTTCGAGCCAGCGGGGCGAGTAGGAGACGATGTTGCCCTGCGGGTCGGCCGTCCAGGGCACCTGGGGGTTCAACTCGACCGTGTGGCGGAGATGGTCCTCGCTCTCGTGCCGGGCCGCCTCGCCCAGGACGCTGGCGGTGGTCTCGTTCGTGAGGATGAACAGGCCGGCGACGCGGCCCTCGCCGTCGAGGACGCGCGAGTAGGAGAACGTGAACCAGGTATCGGCGGCGCCCCGGTCGGTATCGAGCTTCCAGGGCAGGTTCTCGAAGCGGTGGCTGCGGCCCGCGAAGGCATCGTCGATGATGGGCTTGGCCTGCGCCCAGCCATCGGCCCAGACCACGTCGAAGCGCTCGCCCATGGCCCAGGCGAGGCGCGGGCCCAGCAGCGGGACGTAGGTGTCGTTGAAGAAGAAGTGGAGGTCCGGACCCCAGGCGAGGATCATCGATTCCGGCGAGTTCAGCACGAGGCTGAGCGCCGTGCGGAACGCCACGGGCCAGGTCTCCGGCGGTCCGAGGGGATGGTCCGACCAGTCGCGCGCGCGGATCAGGCGGGCGGCCTCGCCGCCGCCCGACAGGAAGGCCAGGGTGTCGCCCGGCAGGAAGGAGACGTCGCTCAACGTAGCGCGCCTCGCGAGGGACATCGGGCGAGCGGGGCGGGGCCTCGGCCGTCGCGGACGCTTCGAAATGCCCTCATGCCGTCGTGTCGTCCCGAAGCGAGCGGCGGTCGACCATGGCGAGGGGTTCGGGGCTCGGCGAGAGGGCGGGGGGCATGCGGGCGTTTGCCTCGTACGGTGGGGGCACACAACGCGACGACCCGCCGCAGAACACGGCTTGCCCGACCGGACCCGCTCCCCGCAAGGCTCGTGACGGCCCGGTCGCCGCGTCCGGGCCGTTCGCCTCAACCCGGCTCGGCGCCCCCCGCCAGGAAGTCGAAGTCGCAGCCCTCGGGGGCCTGCGTCACGCTGCGGCGGTAGAGCGCCTTGTAGCCACGGCTTGGGGCCGGCGGCGGCCGGAAGCCTTCGAGGCGGCGGGCGATCTCCCCGGGCTCGACCAGCAGGTCCACCCGCTTGTCGCGGATCGAGAGGCGGATGCGGTCGCCGTCGCGCACCGCCGCGAGCGGGCCGCCGACCGCCGCTTCCGGTGCCACGTGCAGCACGATCGAGCCGAAGGCCGTGCCCGACATGCGCGCGTCCGAGATCCGCACCATGTCCTTCACGCCGGCCTGCGCCAGCTTTCTCGGAATCGGCAGGTAGCCCGCCTCCGGCATGCCCGCCGCGTGCGGGCCCGCGTTCTGCAGGACCAGGATGTCGCCGGGCAGAACGTCGAGGTCGGGGTCGTCGATGCGCCGGCTCAGGTCCTCCAGGCCCGTGAACACCACGGCGCGGCCCTCCGACTCGAACAGCTCGGGCGTCGCGGCGGCGCGCTTGAAGATGGCGCCGTCCGGCGCCAGGCTGCCCGAGAGCGAGACGAGCCCGCCCACCGGCGAGACCGGATCGGCGAAGGGACGGATCACGGCGCGGTCGACCCAGCCGGGCGGCTCGTCCAGGCGCTCGGCGAGCGTGCGGCCCTCCACGTCCAGGGTGTCGAGATGGAGGAGCGGCCGGAGTTCGCGCAGGAGCGCGCCCATGCCGCCGGCCGCGTGGAAATCCTCCATGTAGCCCTGCCCGACGGGCTTCAGGTCGACCAGCACCGGGGTCTCGTCCGAGATCGCGTTGAAGCGCCCGGGTGGGACTCGAATCCCGAGGCGTCCCGCGATGGCGGTGAGGTGGACGATGGCGTTGGTGGAGCCGGAGAGCGCCATCAGCACCCGAATCGCGTTCTCGACCGACTTCTCGGTGATGACGTGGCTCGGGCGGATCTTCGTCTCGATGAGACGCACGGCGGCCCGCCCGGTCTCCTCGGCCGCGACGAGGCGGTCGGAATGCACCGCCGGAATCGCGGCGGTGCCGGGCAGCGACAGGCCGAGCACCTCCGCGATGCAGGCCATGGTGGAGGCGGTGCCCATCACCGCGCAGGTGCCGGCGGTGACCGAGAGCCGGCCCTCGACCTCGGCGATCTCCTCGGCGTCGACGCTGCCGGCGCGGTACTTGGCCCAGAACCCGCGGCAATCGGTGCAGGCGCCGAGGCGCTGGCCGCGATGGCGGCCCGTCGACATCGGGCCGGTCACGAGCTGGATCGCGGGCAGGTCGGCGGAGGCCGCGCCCATGAGCTGGGCCGGCACGGTCTTGTCGCAGCCGCCGATCAGCACGACCGCGTCCATGGGCTGGGCCAGGATCATCTCCTCCGTGTCCATGGCCATGAGGTTGCGGTACATCATGCTGGTCGGATTGAGGAAAACCTCGCCGAGCGACACGGTCGGGAAGGGGCGCGGCAGGGCGCCGGCCGCCAGCACGCCGCGCGAGACCGCCTCGACCAGTTCCGGCATGGAACGGTGGCAATTGTTGAAGCCGGACGGCGTCATGGCGATGCCGATGACGGGTTTCGCCAGCAGGGCGGGCGAGATCCCCATGGAGCGGGCGAACGAGCGGCGCAGGAAGCGCGCGAAGTCGCGGTCTCCATAGTTGGTCAGGCCCCGATCGAGTCCGTGCGGTTCGTCCGGCATGACGCGTCCCTCCGGCATGGCGCTTTCCCTGTTGGATCGGTCTTATTGGATCGGTCTGGCATGCGTGTTCCGACGGCGCGGCGCTCAGCGCGGCGGGCGCGGGTTCTCGGGGTTCGGCCCGAAGGCCTCCGCGATGGCGCGCCCCGCCTCCGCCAGGATCGCGTTGCGCCGCTCCACGGGCGCGGTCGTGTCCGTCAGGTAGGCCGCGACCAGGATCGGCGCGCCGTCCGGCGGCCAGAGCAGGCCCACGTCGTTCGTGGTGCCCCGCTCGCCCGAGCCCGTCTTGTCGCCCACGCGCCAGCCCTCGGGCAGACGCGCCCGAAGCCGCGCGCCGCCGGTGCGATTGCCGCGAAGCCAGCCCACGAGCGTGTCCCGGGAAGCCGCGGTCAGGGCCGTGCCGAGGGTCAGGCGCTCCAGATCCGCCACCATCGCGGCGGGGCTGGTGGTGTCGCGCGGGTCGCCCGGCGCCGCCTCGTTCAGGGTCGGCTCGGTGCGGTCCAGCCGCGTGACCGGGTCGCCGAGGGTGCGGAGATGGGCCGTGAGTCCGGCGGGCCCGCCGAGCGTGGACAGGATGAGGTTGCCGGCCGTGTTGTCGCTGAGCGTGACGGCCGCCTCGCACAGGTCCGCGAGGGCCATGCTCCCCTCGCGCAGATGCGCCTGGGTGGCCGGTGAATAATCCACGAGATCGGCGGCGGTGTAGGCGATGCGGCGCCCGAGGCTGTCCCGGCCGGCATCGACCCGCGCCAGCACCGCGCCGGCCGCCAACAGCTTGAAGGTGCTGCACATCGGAAAGCGCTCGTCGGCCCGATGGCCGAAGCCGGCGCCCGTCCGCGTGTCCCGCGCGTGGATGCCGAGGCGCCCGCCGCTCTCCGCCTCCAGGGCGGCGAAACGCTGCGCGAGGGCCGCATCCGACGCCGCCGGCGCCGGCCCGAGACCGGCCAGGAGGGCGGCACCCGTGGTGAGGATCGTGCGCCTGCTCAGCATCGCGAGACCTTCCGGATGGTGTGGGGGCGGTGGCACGGGGTGAGCCGCGCGAGGCAGGCCGTTCCGGCGGCGGGGCTTCCTTAACGACGGGGCTTGCTAACGACAGGTTTGGGCATCTTCACCACCGTGCTCTTCACGGCCGGGTCCTTCGCCACGCTCCGCCTGGGCTTGCCGAACGGCCGGAGGGGCGCCTTGGCCTCCAGGGCGATGCGCGCGATCTCCTGCGGACGCGGCGCGCCGCTGGCGATCCGCCGCAAGGCGTCCAGCATCTCCTCGAGGGTCTGGGCCGATTCGCCCTCCAGCGTCTCTTCGGGCCGGATGCCATTGAGTTCCGGGGCGATCTCCTCGGCGGCTTCGCGGAGTTCGGCGATGAGTTCGGCGGGGCTGTAGCGCGGGGGGATCGTCTGGACCATGGCGCGACCATGGCAGGGGTCGGGAGGCGCGACAACCGTCCCCCGGAGCCGACCTTCAGCGCGCGGGGGACCCGGACGGCGCGGGTTCGAACGGTTCCGGCCCTTCGTGCGTTGCCATCGCCTCGGATACGAGGGGGAAAGGGCATCATGCGCACCTGGAGGGCGATGGATCGCGCCCCGCAAGACGGCCGATGGATCATCGCGATCCATCGCGACGACCCCGATCGCCGCGCGGTGATCCGCTGGGACCCGGAGGCCGCCGGCGATCCCCGGCCCTGGCACGTCGCCTCCTGCCAGCACAGCTACCCGGCCGATGCCTTCACCGACTGGATGGACTTCCCCGACTGCCCGCCCGGCACCGAGGCCCGACCCGGAGAGCGCGAACGCGGGCCCATGGGAGATCACGATGGCGACCGAAGCGATAGGGTCCCTGACCCTGCAGGTTGAGCCCTGCCCGGAGGATTTCACCCGTTACCGCTGGGTCGTCCGGGAGGGCGGGCACACCGTGCGGGTGGCCCTCTACGCGCTGCCCGATGCCGGGTCGGCCGAGGCGCAGGGCCGCGCGGCCCTGGCGGAGGTGGCCGCGATCCGCCGCGACACGCGGGCCGCGTGGATGGACGGCGCCGTTCACGAGGACGACGTCCCCGCGCGACGCCGAGGTCCGGGCCGCCCTATCCCGGCCGGCGCGTCCGGCGCAGGCGCCGCCAGCCGAGCACGACGCCCGTGAGGGCGATGCCCGCCCCGAGGCCGTTGAGAAGCCACATCACGAGGTCCCAGGCCGGGCGCGCCCGGGTCAGGATCGCGAAGTCGAGACGGTGCGGCGCCTCGAACAGCCAGCGCTGGAGCCGGCCGCTGGCATCGAGCCGGTCGAGGAGGGCGCCGCTCTCGGGATCGACGTGAAGCCAAGTCGCGGCCGGGTCGTCGAAGCGGATGCGCAGGACGGGCAGGGGCCGCGTGTCGTGATGGGGATACCAGTAGGCGTCGAAGGCCGTCAGCACCTCGATCCCGGCGATCCCGGCCCCCGGCAGGGCATGGCCGGCCGCGTTCCGCACCGCGTCCAGGCTCGGCGGCGAGACCACGACCCGGCGCGCCCGCGCGTCCGAGGCGACCAGCACCGGTTCGCCGCCGACCCCGCCGATCCGCACCTCGACGGCGCCGGGCAGGGGGATGTCGCGCAGGGCCGCGCGGGACACGGGCGCGACAGATCCGGCATAGGCCTCGCGCATCGCGGGCGGCGGCGTCCGCCCCGAGAACCAGTGGTTCGGATTCATCGAGAGCCAGCCGCTCGCCACGAAGCTGAGGAGGCTCAACCCGCCGATCGTTCCGAGGAGGTGGTGCCAGCGCGCGGCGCCGCGATAGGGCGTCACCGCGCCGGTGGCGTAGGGGCGGCGCAGGCGCAGGCGCCAGATCCCCAGCACGAGGCCGCTGAACACGCCCGCGATGCCGATGCCCGAGACCCAGAGCACGGTGCCGCGCCAGAGGTCCGCCCGCGCCCGCAGGGGCGTGGGATAGAACCAGTGCGGAATCGCCCCGAGCCAGTTCCAGAGGCGCTCCCGGCGGGTGGTGTCGAGGACGACCGCCCCGGTGCGGGCCGAAACGTAGAGCTCGGTTCCGGCCGCGTCGCCGAGGGCCACCACGTGGAAGGGGCGGAGCGGATCGTAGCGGTCGCGCACCGTCCACTGGTCGCGCTCCACCGCCCGCACCGGGGCGTCGACCCCGAACCGCGCCGCGGCCTCGAGGGCGTCCACGGCGCCGAGGACGGCGCCGGTCTCCGCCGAGACCGGGTGCCGGGCGCCGTCGCGGGTGGTGACCTGATAGACCGGTGCCCCGCCCCGCATGGAGAGGGCGAGCCCGTCGGGCGCCGGGTCGAGCCCGGCCCGGGCGAGGGCCTCGTCGGGGCCGAGGATCACCCGGTCCCAGGCGATCGGCGTCAGGTAGGACAGGCGCTCCGGCTCGGTCAGGGCCGGAAACGCCACGTAGAGCATCACCAGCCCCGACAGGACCCAGGCGGCGAGAAACGCGCCGGTGAGGATGCCGAGCCAGCGATGGCCGAGGATCAGCCATCGCTTCAGGACTTTCAGCCGCATCAGAACCGCACGCTGTAGGCCACTTCGAACGAGCGCGGGCGGCCGAGCAGCCAGTTGGTGCCGATGCCGTTCACCGCGTTGCCGCTGATCGCGTAGACCTCGTCGAAGAGGTTGTAGGCGCGCAGCGACAGGCGCGAATTCGGCGTGACCTGATGGTCGAGCCCGGCATTGACCAGGGTGTAGGCGGGACGCTTCGCCTGGTTGCCGAAATCGCTGAAGGTCTCGCCGACATGCTGCAGGCCGATCCGGGCCTCCCAGGCGGGGGCGAAGGCGTAGTTCAGCCATAGGTTTCCGACGCGCTCGGGCACGTCGATGGGCTGGCGCCCCGCATAGGAGACCACTGCGCCGGCGACGGTCTGGTTGAACGCATCGTACTGCGCGTGGAGCAGGGCGAGGTTGGCGTCGACGCGCCACGCCTCGAACAGGTGCAGGCTCACCGCCGCCTCGACGCCGAGGGAGGATTGCCGGCCGACCTGGGTGACGAGGGTGGGCTGGCCCGGAACCGTCGAGATGAGGTTGTCCTTGACGATGCGGTAGCCCGCCAGCGTCCACTCGATCCGGCCGTCGAGGGCCGCGCCCTTGGCGCCGACCTCCACCTGCTCGCCGGTGGAGAGCTTGAAGTTGGCCAGCGACTGCGAGAGCGAGATCAGGCTGCCGACCGGGTCCGTGGCGGTGGCGACTTGCGCGTAGAGCGCCAGAAGCGGCGTCGGGTTGTAGACCGCGCCGAAGCGGTAGCTCAGGGCCTGGAAGTCCCGGTCGAATCCGGCGCCGGTGACGAGGTCCTGGCGGTGGAGCGTCGGCGCATCGTAGCGCACGCCCGCCAGCAGCGAGACCTGATCCGACAGGACGAGGCGGTTCTCGGCGAAGACCGAGGCCTGGCTGGTGCTGGTGGCGTAGGCCGGCCGGGCGAGGCCGTCTTTCGGGAACACGCCCGGATCGTAGAGGAACGGATCGACGCTGGTGCTGGCGTCGAAGTAGAAGTTGTTGGTGTGCCGGAAGGCGATGTGGTTCACGTCGAACCCCGCCAGGAACTCGTTGCGGAAGCCGAACAGGGTGCCCCGGAAGGCGGCGTCGAAGCGGTTCCCGACCTGCTCTTGGCTGTGGTAGATCTCGAGGTAGTCCGATCGGTCGATCCGGCCGGTGTCCCGGTTGAAGGCGTATTGCTCGACGTCGCGCCACTGGCGCCGGCTCTGGAGCCGGTAGGCGGTGTTGCGGATCGTGACGTCGGCGCTGGGCGTCCACTCCGTGCGCAACTGCGTCCAGTTGTCGGTCCAGAGGATCTTGGCATCCCGGACGTTGTAGTTGTTGAAGCGGATGGATTCGAGGATGCGCCCGTTCACCAGGGGCGTGCCCCAGTAGCGCGCCGGCTCCTGGTAGCCGAAATCATGGCTCAGGGTGAAGGCGAGGTCCGGCGTGGCCTGGAGCGTCAGAGCGCCCGAGACCGCGAGGTTGCGAAAGCTCCCGTCCGGCGAGATCCAGCCCTCGGTGCGGTTGCCGCTGACGTTGAGGCGGTAGGCCAGGGCCTCGCCGATGGGGCCGCCGGAATCGAGGGCGAGGCGGGCGAGCCCGTCCGAGCCGAGCGCGGCGCGGGCCTCGTTGATCGGCGTGAAGACCGGCTTCTTCGTCACCACGTTGACCACGCCGCCGATGGCGCCGTCGCCGTAGAGCACGGAGGCCGGCCCGCGCAGCACCTCGATGCGCTCGACGTTCCAGGTGTCGAACGGGAAGGTCACCGTGCCGGCGCCCACGAACAGGCGGGTGCCGTCATAGAGCTGCTGGATCGAGTTCGGGCCGGCGAAGCCCCGGGCCGTGAAGGCGCCGTTGCCGTTGCCGGGCGCGGCCACGGTGGTGATGCCGGTGGCGTTCTGGGTCACGGCCTCCGCCACCGTGTTCTGGCCCCGCAGGCGGGTGGTCTCGCCCGCGATCACGTCGACGCTGGCCGGCGTCTCCAGGGGCGTGAGGCCGAGGCGGCTGGCGCTTCGGCCGGGCGTGCGCAGGTTGAGGCCCTCGGCCGGCGCCGGGCCGCGCCCGCCCGAGCCCGAACCCGAGACTTCGAGGGTCTCCAGGGTCACGGCCGGTCGTGTTTCGGCCGGCTGAGCTTCGGCCGGCATGGGCATCAGGCCGCCCAGCAGGGCCGCGAGGGGCAGGGCACGGCGCGGTCCCGAGCGGGCGCCGGGAGCGGGCGAGACGGGAGAATGAGCGAGGAGCATGGAGCAACCGGGAACGGGCACGGGCATCGGCTGGAGCCGGCGAGACCTCTTCGCTAATACGAATGTTATAATGTTACAATCGCAGGACCACGCCGGAGCCGCGCACGTCCACGGCGCGGCCGCGCCGAAGCCGCGTCGAGCGGCCGGCGGAAGCGTGCGGGGACGGGACGCGCGGGGCGCGAGGGCGGAGAGGGGCATCGACGGAACGGCTGACGCGGATCGCGCGAAGTGGCACGTCACCGCGAAGACGCCGGTCCGTTCGCCGCATGCGAACGCCTCGACACCCACCAGGACACCCCGCCCGATGCGTTTCGCGTGTGACCACGACTGACGGCAGGTCTCCTGGCTCGCGGGTCACCGCCCTCTCATCGTCTTCCCAGAGGCTCGAGGCCGCCAGTGACGTGTTGATGATGGGCTCGCCGCTTACAGTTGCGGGGGCAGCCGCGGCATCGGGTTTCCCCTCACCGCGTTCCCTTTTGATCCTCCGAGGAGGAACCGTCCCGCGCAAGCTAGGCCGTTCGACGGGTCGGCGTCAATCGGGACGGCGGGGCGCGCCAGGGCGATCGCTCGAAGGAGATGGCGTCAGACGGTGCGTCTTGCGTGATTCATCAGGGCGCCCCTCTGGGTGAGCCCCCTCGGAGCCCGCTCCTTCGTCCGCCCGACGTCACAGCCCACGCGATCGCACGCCCTGCCGGACCCTCCGGGGCTGGAACATCGCCGAGTCGGCAAGCCATCTTTCCCGAGAGTGTCGTGAAACGTGTCGTGACTTGCCGGATCGGAGATCTTGCAGCCGCATCGTCGAGCTTGATGACGACCGACTTTGAAGAGTCAGGCCCCGGACCTATACCAGTGCCGACGATCTACTGGCGCACGCGGAAAATTCATCCATCCGCGAGCCGCGTCCGCGCTATTGCGCTCTTGGACGGTAGTGGTTAGCAGATGGTTTCGTCAAGGCAGAGAGCACCGGCCGTAGAAAACTTTGTCCGCCTTGATCACTGATGGCTGAGGTTTTTCGAGATATGATGCTTCCGTACCGCTTTGCACACATATATAATGGAAGCGCTTTCATTATATCTGATCTGCCTAATTTCTCAGACGCATATAATCTTCAAGTAGGCGAAGAGCGGGTTCTGTTCCACAGATTTCAGGGAACCTTGGCGAATCTGCTCGGCAACGGAAATCTGTTGCTCAACCACGATTTCTCGAATGGAACGGACAATTGGGCCGCGCCGTCGGCCCTGCCGGGATCGGTGAACTTCAGCACCGACTTCGCCGAGAGCACCCGCCTCGAAGGCAAGTCCGTCGCCTATCTTACCGGCGAGGCCGACGTGCCCTCGTTCTCCGTCTCGTATCGCGACCCGGAATTGGGAGACGAGTTTCCGGTCGTCCCGGGCAAGGCTTACCGCTTCAAGGGCTATTTCGCCGCGCACCGCGCCCTGGGCCGCGTGGAGATCACGTTCCTGGACGCCCAGCAGAAAACGGTCCACGTCCTCGCGTGCCCCCTCACCGAACATGAAGGTGGCGCGAACGCGAGCGACTGGCAGCAGGTCGACCTCTCGGCGATGGCGCCACCCAGCGCCACCGCCGCGCGCCTCGGCATCCGCTTCGTACGGTCTCAGAATTCCGTACGGGGCATGAACTTCTTCCTGTTCTTCACGGACCTGTCCCTGACGATCGGCGATGGATCGCCGATCGGCGGCGGACATTCATCGGACGATGCGTGGACGCGCAGCCTGATCGCGATCTCGGGGGGGCGTTCGGCGCTCCAGATCTTCGAGGCCGAGGTCGACACGGAAGCGCTGAACAGGCACCGGTCCGTGGTCAAAGTCGTGTCCAGCACGGATTCGGCGGAAGCGTTCACGCTCTACGATGCGGCCGACGTCTTCTCCGGGTCCCAGGTGGATTTCGCCCTGGAGCAGGGCCGGTTGATTCGTGTCTCCCTGCGGGGAATTTCAGGTTGCAGCCTGTATTGCGACGGGGTCCGGCTCGACAATCTGGTGCAATGGGCGGACGGGACGAACCTGTACTTCAAGCTTCCCGATGCTCTCCTCGACCACCGCGTCCACCTGTTCGAAGTCCGCGATCCCCTGGGCCTCACGATCCTGGCGCGCGACTATCATGGCGTGTCCGGCATCTCGACGCCCTGGCACATCCTGCAGGAGCACTCCGGCGCGGTGCTGCCGGCCCACCTCGCTCCGGCGGCATCCGACCGCTATCGGGCGCTCCAGGCGCATCTGCAGAGCGGGGCGAGCGAAACCAGCCGGCAGCAGCTGCTCCACGCCCATCGGGTCGTCACCAGGGGCTTCGACTTCAACCGGGAGTTTCTGCCGCTCACCTTTCCGGCGCACGAGGCACCGACCGTCTCGATCGTCATCCCGGTCCATAACAAGTTCGAGGTCACGTATTTCTGCCTCTGCGCGCTCATCCTCGGATACAACAGGAACACGTATGAGGTCATCGTCGTCGACGATGGCTCGAAGGACAGGACGAAGGAACTCGCCGGTCTCGTCGCGGGCATCCGGATCGTCCGGAACGACGTCGGCCTCGGGTTCGTGGGCGCCTGCAACAGGGGCGCGGAGGAGGCGCGCGGCAAGTTCGTCGTCTTCCTGAACAACGATACCGAGCCCACGGCCGGGTGGCTCGACGAGCTGGTCGAGAGCTTCGACACCTTCGACCAGGTCGGCCTGGCCGGCTCCAAGCTCGTCTACCCGAACGGCGTCCTCCAGGAGGCGGGCGGCATCGTCTGGGGCAGCGGCAACCCGTGGAACTACGGCCGGGGCCAGAATCCCCACGACCCGCGCTACACCTATACCCGGCAGGCCGATTACCTCTCGGGCGCGGCAATCATGCTTCCGACGGCAGTCTGGAAGGAGATCGGCGGATTCAGCACCGAATTCATGCCGGCCTACTTCGAAGACACCGATCTCGCCTTCAAGGTCCGCGATCACGGCTACAAGACGCTCTACGTCGCCAGCTCCGTCGTCTACCACTTCGAGGGCATAACCAGCGGCACGGACGTCTCCTCCGGCGCCAAGCGCAACCAGGAGATCAACCGGCCGAAGTTCAAGTCCAAGTGGACCAAGGCCTATCGCAATCACGGCCGCGAGGGTGAGAAGCCCGATCTCGAGAAGGATCGCGGCATCAGCGGCCGCGTGCTGTTCGTCGACTACCAGACGCCGAAGCCCGACATCGACGCGGGAAGCTACGCCGCCATCCAGGAAATGCGGATGGTCCAGGCGCTCGGCTACAAGGTGTCGTTCGTGCCGCAGAACTTGGCCTATCTCGGCGGCTACACCGAAAGTCTCCAGAAGATCGGCGTCGAGACGTACTACGCCCCGTTCTATCAGTCGATTTCCGAGGTCCTGGAGAGGCACGGCCACGAGTTCGATGCGATCTACATGACGCGCTACTACGTCGCGAGCGACTGCATCGGCGCGGCGCGGCGCTGGGCGCCGCAGGCCAAGCTGATCATGAACAACGCGGACCTTCACTTCCTGCGTGAACTGCGGGCCGCCATCAATACGGGCGACCAGAGCCTCAGGGAGAAGGCGCTCCGGGTTCGCGACGAGGAGCTCGCGATCATGCGGCTGGTGGATCTCGTCCTGAGCTACAACAACGTCGAACATGCCGTGATCATGAGCCACAACCTGGACGCGTCTCCGGTCATGTACGTTCCGTGGGTGGAGCG
This sequence comes from Methylobacterium sp. J-068, assembly GCF_022829445.1. Lineage (GTDB taxonomy): Bacteria > Pseudomonadota > Alphaproteobacteria > Rhizobiales > Beijerinckiaceae > Methylobacterium. The sequence goes on from NZ_JAKSXY010000040.1 coordinate 47,188, forward strand.
GGTCTCCGAGACGGTGCCGGCGTTCGAGAGCCGCTCGCACATCGCCTTCCTGGGCGGCTTCAACCATCACCCGAATCGGGAGGCCGTCGCGTTCTTCGTGAAGAGCGTGATGCCGATCCTGAGAAGCAGGAACGCCGGCGTCCAGTTCGACGTCTATGGAAGCAACGTCTCGAAGGAGATCGAGGCGCTGTCCTCCGATGACGTCGTCGTCAAGGGCTACGTGACGAACGTCTCCGAGGTCTACGACCATTGCCTCGTGTTCGTCGCGCCGTTGACGAGCGGCGCGGGCATCAAGGGCAAGGTCATCAGCGCCCTCGCTCACGGCGTCCCGTGCGTGCTCTCCCCGCTCGCGGCGGAAGGCACCGGGCTGCGGCACGGGTACGACTGCCTGATCGCCGACACGCCGCAGGAATGGGCGGAGAGCATCGCCCAGCTGCTCGAGAACCGGGAGATGTGGTCCTCGTTCTCCAAGAGAGGTCAGGACCTCGTGAGGTCGCTGTACGCCTTCGACGTCGGCGTGAAGACGATGCGCCGTGCGTTCGAGTCGGTCGGGCTGTATACGCAGTGATCCTGTCCGCTTGATCGAAGCGGAGAGGGTCTCGCTCAGCCCGCGCGGCGTCGGAGCGAAGCCCCAATCCGCCATCCCGAACGCGATCCCTCAGGGATCGCCGGAAGGGATCGACCGGATTTGGCAGGCGCCCTCGTCGCGATGGAGACCGACCGATGGGTCGGTCTCCATCGCGACCGCGTATGCGTTCGGCGGTCGGACGCGATCGGGATAGCGCTGTTTTGGACACAGCCCCGGGGAATCCGGCCCGTTCCGGGCCCGCGCGTTGACGGACGGGCCAGCGCCGCTCTAGGCGCGGGGTCATGCGCATCGTGCGGTCCGATCTGGCGGCCTGCCGCGCGGTCATCGCCGTGGCCGCGCTCTATGCGCTCGCCCTGCAGACCCTGCTCAGCGGCATGATCGGGGTCCCGCCGGTGGACCCGGCCCACATCCTCTGCCTGCAGGACGCCGCCGCCGAGGGCCGCCCGGATTCGGCGCCGCCGGTCCACGTTCACCTCTCCTGCTGCACGGCCGCCCATGTGGCGCCGTCCCTCGACGCCCCCGTCCTGGCCGCCGCCATCGTCTGGCCCGTCCGCCGGATCGCCGTGACGCGCTGGCGCCCGGAGATCGTCGCAACACCCCGGGCGCCGCCCGGCATCAGCGCCAGCGCGCGCGCGCCCCCCGTCGTCTGATCGATCGAAACGCCTCCCGATCTCTCAGACCACGGATCCTCGCCATGTCCCCCCCTGTCCGGGTCGAGCGCCGTCTCGCTCCGCTGCTGGTGCTGCTCGCCGCCGGCCCCGCCCTCGCTCAAGCTGTCCCGGAAGGCGTGACCCTCGCCGAACTCTCCGTGATGGGCGAGGGCGGCGGATCACCCGGCTCCGCCGGAGGCTCTTCCGTGCCCTTCGGGGTCGCGGCCCCGCCGGGCTCTGCGCCCGGCGTGATCGAGCATCCTGTGGGTCAGGTCGTCGGCACGGTGGGGCGGGACGGCACCGTCACGGATCGGCCGGCCACCAACATCGGCGCGGTCCTCGCCAACAGCCCCGGCGTCACCGTGCGCCAGGGCAACGGCGCCCGCGACGTGGTGATCTCGATCCGGGGCAACAACGCGCGCTCCACCGGGGTGACCAAAAACACGGTCGTGCTGGAGGACGGGTTCATCCTGACGCAGCCCGACGGCGCCTCGCGCTTCGACCTCGTCGACCCGCGCGCCTATAGCCGCATCGACGTGTTCCGGGGGCCGCAATCGGCCCTGTTCGGCAATTACGCCACCGGCGGCGCGCTCGCCTTCCGCACCCGCACGGGGCGCGAGATCGACGGCTACGAGATCGGCACCGATGCGGGCAGCTTCGGCTACCTCAGCAATTACTTTACCGTGGGCGGGGCCAGCGGCCCCTTCGAGATCAGCCTGTTCGCCAGCGACGCGCGCGCCAACGGCTACCAGGACCACGCCTCCTACGACACGCAGACGATCAACCTGCTGGCGAGCTACACGCCGACGCCCGACACCCGGTTCACCCTGAAGGTGATCAACAACGTCGTGCAGGCCAACCTGCCGGCGCGCGCCTCCCTCGACCAGTACCGGATCAACCCCTACCAGCGCGGCTGCGCCACCGCCGCCGCGGCGGCCCCCGGCTGCACCCTGACGAACCTCTTCCGCAACGGCGCCTTCGGCCCGACGGTGGGCGTGACGGCGGACGAGGCCGATTTCGGGCGCCACGACCGGCGCACCATCGTGGCGGCGCGCCTCGAGCACGACATCGACGCGCAGACGACCTGGCGCATGCAGCTCGGCTTCGACGAGCGCAACTTCGACCAGCCGTTCTACACCACCTCCTCGCGCGGCTCGTACCCGTCCTGGAATGTCCTGACCGATGTGACCCGGCGCTACGACCTGATGGGCCTGCCGGCCGTGGGCTACGTGGCGCTCGCCTACAACACGATCGACAACCACATCACCACCTTCAACCGGGCGCTCGGCAGCGGGCCGGCGCTGGGCGCCCTGATCGGCGAGCAGGCGGCGGTGCAATCCAACCTCGGCGGCCGCGCGCGCACCGAGGTGGCGCTCTCGGACCTGTGGACGGGCGTGCTCGGCCTCAGCGCCGAGAACACGAGCATCACGGGGCGCAACCTCGCCTACACCTATTCGGCGGCCGGACGCCGGACGAGCGTGGCGGATGCCGACCGCAGCTTCCTGAACGTCGCGCCGGAGGCCGCCCTGGTCTATCGCCCGAACTCCGAATGGGCGTTCCGGGGCCGGGTCGCGACGGGCTACACCACGCCGGCCGCGAGCAACCTGTTCGTCACCGCGGCCGGCCTGCCGGGCAACAACACCGGTCTCCGGACCCAGGAGAACCTCGGCTTCGACCTCGGGCTCGACTGGACCCCGACCGAAACCCTGCGCGTCAGCCTCACCGGCTTCCAGGAGTTCTTCCGCAACGAGCTGGTCTCGCAGTCGCCCGGCGCGGGGTTGCAGAGCTACACCTTCAACGCGCCGGCCTCGGAGCACCGTGGCATCGAGGTCGGAGCGGACTGGGCCTTCGCGCCGGGCTGGCGCGGCGTGCTCGCCTATACCCTCGACGATCAGACCTACACCCGCTACGTCGAGCAGCTCAGCGCCGGGGCGTTCTCGCAGCGCTTCGACCGCGCGGGCAAGGTCATCCCCGGCGTGCCCGCGCACCAGCTCCTCGCCCGCATCGGCTACGACCAGCCGACGGGACCGCTCGCCGGCCTCGGCGGCTACCTCGAGACGGTGGTGCAGGACGGCTTCTTCCTCGACAACGCCAACCAGCTGCGGGCGCCCGGCTACGCGCTCCTGAACGCCAACCTGCACTACGCCACAGACCTGACGGGCGGCTATGCCAAGCGCCTCACCCTCTACGTCGAGGTGCGCAATGTCCTCGACACCACCTACGCGGTCTCGGCCCAGAACCTCGCCAACAGCCTCAACGCCACGACGGGGCTCCAGAACGGCGCGGCGGTGCTGTCCGGCACGACGGGATCGATCTTCGCGGGCGCGCCGCGCAACGTCGTCGGGGGGATGAAGCTCGCGTTCTGAGCGGGATCACGCCGGGGCCGCGAACCAACCCCGGCGCCGGCCGTTGCGTGAGCACCCGCACACCAACGGACGAACCGATGACGCCAAGATTCCTGACGCCGAGCCGCCTCGCCCTCGCCACGGCCCTGTCCGTCTCCCTCGGTCTGGCAGCGCAAGCCCAGACCCTCGCGCCGACCGGGGGCGCCGGCAATACCGGTGTCACGCCTCCGAGCACGGTTCCGGGCACCGCCCCGAACGAGACGGGCGCGGGCCTGCGCCCCGCCCCGAGCGTCCCCGGCAATCCCAGCCCGGCCGCCGTGCCCGGCAGCACGCCGGGCGTGAACATCGGCGGCACCCCGACCAGCGGCCCGCCCGGCACGGGCGGCGCGGCCGGCGGCCCCTCGATCAGCGGCCAGTAGCCCGGGAAAACCCGTTCTCCGCCGCCCGGGGCCATCGCCGGCGCGCGATGCCCCCGGGTTCGAGCCGCGTGCGTCCGAGCACAGCCGGCGGGATGCGGATCGCCCATCGTCGCCGGAGCCAAGGTTCGGTGCGAGGTCCGGTGGAGGCGATCCGATGACGGCAGCAAGTCCCTTTCGCTGGCTCCTCACCCTCCTGGCGATGGTCTTGCCGGTCACGGCCCCCACGGACCGGCCCGAATCCCGGCGCAGCGAATCCGCGATCCCTCAGGTCAGCGGCGATCACGTGGTGTTCCGCCACTACCTCTGACACGCGACCCGACGGGAATCCTGCCCGGGCCGGCAAAAGCGGCGGCGTCCGGCACGGAGCGTGTTCCGGCGCGGCGCCGTTTGGCTTACATCACGCCGCCATGCCGCTCCCCGCCGCCACCGCTCCCGACGACATCGCCCACGTCATCCAGATCGCCCTCGCGCCGGCCTTCCTGCTCACCGCGCTCGCGACGCTGCTCAACGTCTTCTCGACCCGCCTCGGACGCGTCGCCGACAAGGTCGATGCCGCGGCCGCCGGCCTGCGGGGCGCCGATCCGCGCGAGGCGGGGCGCCTGTCGCGCCAGCTCTCGTTCCTGCGCCGCCGCTCGTTCATGCTGGATGTGGCGGTCGTGCTCGCCTCGACCGGGGCCGTGACGACCGGCATCGCGGTGCTCACCCTGTTCGTCGGCGCCCTGCGGGATGCCGCCACCGCCTCGGTCCTGTTCGCCTGCTTCGGCCTCGCGCTGATCTGCACAGTGGCGGCCGTCGGCGCCTTCCTGGTCGAGATCCTGATGGCCGGCCGCGGCATCCGCGACGAGGTCGACCGGCAGCAGGAACACGCCGAGGGCAAGGGGGCCTGAGCCGCGCCGTCCCGCTCGACGCCAAGCGCCGGAAAATCCTCCTCAGGGCGCCTTGGCCGGCGGGAAGGCCGTTCCGGGGCAGTTGGCCGCCAGGCCCGTGTCGCCGACGCGGTCGGGCGCGCAGGCGGGAATGGCCGGGCGCCCGCCATTCTCGATCCGGGCCTCCTGCAGCCGGTCGAACTTCCACAGGCCGAGGCCGATCACCACCAGGATGGCGAACAGGGCGGCACCCGCGAGCGGCAGCCAGCGCGGCATCAGCGGGCGCTCGTACCGGCTTCCGGCACCGGCGCGGTGTGGGCGGTGTCGCCGTGCCTGACGAAGGCGAATAGGATCAGCCCCGCCAGGATGGCGGCGGTGGCGATGAAGACGGGAAACAGGCGGCGCATCGGACGGGACCACGCTGGGAGAGACGGACCGCCGGGGACGTGCCGGCGGAGACGGGTAACGCGCGGGCCGGCCCCGAGGTCGCAGGGGGGAGCCTCACAATCGTCGGCGACGCCGTCAGGCGCGCCCCGTGACCCGCTGCCCGGCCTCGCCGTAGCCGGAGCGCGCGCCCTCGCGGTTGACGATCCCGAAGCGCAGCACCGCCTGTTCGAGGTAGTCGATCGCCGCCAGAAGGGCGCGCCGCGCCGGCTCGACGGCCTCGGGCTCGTCCTCGGGAGGCGTCTCGGCGAAGTCGACGGCGGCGATGAGCACCCGGTCGCGCTCGTCCTCGATCCGGCGGTCGCGCTCGACCCGGCCCCGGATGTCGGCGTCGAAGCCTGCGACCACCGCGAAGGGAAAGTCGTCGCGGCGGGTGCCGCTCGGGTAGGCCAGGGTCAGGCGGCGGGCGAGGTCGGCCGCGTGCCGGACCTGGTCTGCGAGTTTGGCGTCCATCGCGGGGCTCCCGTGCCGGCGGCTGGCCCGGCGACGTGGCAACGCGCCGGCACGGGCGCCCGGTTCCGGCCGCGCACCAATGGCGCGCCGCCGCGTTGTCGCCCCATGACCGATCCCATCCCGACCGATCCCATCCCGACCGATCACGCGCCCCGCCTCGGCTTCTGCTGCAAGTTCATCCTCGACGGGCCGCCGGACGCCTTCAAGACCCTGAAGGCCGCCCGCGAGGCGACCCTGCGGATGAACCTCACCCACGCCACCATGGCGCACCTGACGTCGCTGGCCCCGGCCGCCCGCCGGGCCAAGCTCGAAGGGCTGGTGCGCCACAACCTCGGCGCCCTTGAGCGGCAGGTGGACTGGGTCGCGGCCCGCCCGCCGATCGAGCGCCTGCTGCGCATCGCCAGTAACGTGCTGCCGGGCTACACCCACGGGATCGCGCGCGACATCTACGCCGAGCCCGAGATGCGCCGCCTCGTCGTGGACGGGCTGGCGCGAATCGGCGAGATCGCGCGGGCCGGCGCGGTGCGGCTCAGCTTCCATCCGGGGCCGTTCTGCGTCATCGCCTCGCAGAACCCGAACGCCCAGCGCAACGGCATCGAGGAACTGGAGCACCACGCCGAGCTCATGGCGATGCTCGGCTACGGCACGGGCTGGCACCCGCACGGCGCGCACATCAACATCCATGTGGGCGCCCGCGACCCCGGCATCGCGGGCTTTCGCGACAGCCTGCCCAGGCTCTCGCAAACGGCGCGCGACCTCCTCACCGTCGAGAACGACGAGAATTTCTTCGGGCTCGACACGGTGCTGGAGCTGGCCGACGCCGTCCCGGTGGTGCTCGACCTGCACCATCACTGGGTCGAGAGCCGGGGCGAGTACATCGCGCCCGACGACCCGCGCGTCCTGAGGGTGCGCGAATCCTGGCGCGGCGTGCGCCCCGTGGCCCATATCAGCGTCTCGCGCGAGGGCCTGCTCGACGGACACGCGCCCGACGCCCTGCCGGATTTCGCCGCGCTCACGGAGGCCGGCCACAACTGGCGCGATCTCGCCGCCCATTCCGACATGATGTGGAACCGGGCCGTCAACGCGCTCGTGGCGCGCCACATGGCCTGGGCGGATTTCGAGATCGAGGCCAAATCCAAGAACCTCGCTTCGGCCGGCATCGCCGCCGAGATCGCCGCGATCCTGCCGGCGGCGCGGATCGAGGCGGCGGCCTGAGGGGGCGGGCGGCGTCGTGCCTGCCGCCCATGCCGACGACGGCACCGGACGGGGCGGGAACGCGCCCCGGCCTTTCCGGCAAACGCCCGTGCGCCGCCCCTCCTCAATGCCCGTGGTCGTGCCCGTCAGGCTCCGGCAGCGTCAGGCCGAAATGCGAGACGAGGTCCTGCACCTGGGCCGGGCTGAGGTGGCGCGGGTTGAGGTTGCGCAGGAGGAGATAGAGCTTGGCCGTCTCCTCAAGCTCCTCCGTGGCGAAGACCGCGTTCTCCAGGGTGGTGCCCGCCACCACGGGGCCGTGATTGGCCAGCAGCACCGAGGCGTAGCGCCCGGCCAGCCCCCGGATGGCGTCCGCCACCGCCGGGTCGCCGGGGCGGTAATACGGCACCAGCGCCGTGGCCCCGGCCCGCATGAGGTAATAGGGCGTAAGCGGGGGCAGCACCGCCCTCGGGTCGATCTCGGGCAGCATCGACACCGCCACTGCGTGGGTCGAGTGCAGGTGGACGATGGCGCGGGCCTCGGTGCGGCTGTCGTAGAGCGCGGCGTGGAGCGGGATCTCCTTCGTGGGCGCGTGGCCCGAGACCAGGGCGCCGCTGGCGTTGAGGCGCGAGATCGTGCCTGGGTCGAGGAAGCCCAGCGAGGCGTTGGTGGGCGTCACCAGCCAGCCGCCGTCGTCGAGGCGCAGGGAGATGTTGCCCGACGAGCCCGGCGTCAGCCCGCGCTCGAACAACGAGCGGCCGAACCGGCAGATCTGCTCGCGAAGCTTGGTCTCGCTCATGGGGCGTTCCTCGGGCTGGGGGGAGGGCGCTCTCAGGCGGTGGCGCCGGGGATCAGTTCGTAGCCGAGATCGACGGTCTCGGCCGGGCCGCCGGCGGTCAGGCGCTCGGCCGCGACCGCGCCGATCTCCAGGCGCGGGGTGCGGATCGTGGTCAGCGGCTGGGGCATCGCGGCGGCGATGTCGAGGGCGTTGAAGCCGAACAGTGCGAGGCGCTCCGGCACCGCGATCCCGTCCGCGAGGCAGTGGAAGTAGCCGCCCAGCGCCATGTCGTCGTTGGAGAAATAGACCGCGTCGAGATCCGGCCGGGCCGCCAGCAGCCGCCCCAGGGCGGCGCGCCCGGCCGCCGCCGAGGAGGGGCCGGGGGCGATCTCGGTCTCCGCCAGCGGGTGTCCGGCCTCGGCCAGCGTCTCGCGAAACCCCGTCAGCCGCTTGGCCGCGCGCAGGTCGAGGGTGATGTCGTGCCCGACATAGCCGATGCGGCGATACCCTCGCGCGATCAGGTGCCGGGCGCTGTCGCACCCCACCGCCCGGTTGGAGAATCCCACCACGATGTCGAGGCCGGTGCCGTCGGTGTCGATCATCTCGACGATGCGGATGCCGGAGGCCCGCAGGCGCGCCACCGAGCCCGCCCTGTGCTCCAGCCCCGTGACGATGAGGCCGGCCGGGCGCCAGGAGAGCAGGGCGCCGATCAGCGCCTCCTCCCGCTCGGGGTCGTAGTCCGAGACCCCGATCACGCTCTGGAATCCGTCCCGGTCGAGCGCCGCCGTGGCCCCGCGCAGGAGGTCGGGAAACACGATGTTGGTCAGCGACGGGATGATGATGCCGACGAGCTTGGCCCCCGCCGTGGATCCCGAGCCCGCCAGCATGCCGGCCAGCCGATTCGGCACGTAGCCGAGGCGGGCCACGGCCTCGGCGACCCGGTCCTGCGTGCGCTTCGAGAACGAGCCCTGGTTGCGCAGGACGCGTGAGACGGTGCTCTCGCCGACGCCCGCCGCGCGGGCGACGTCGGCCAGGGTCACGAGCCGGCGTTCGGGCTCATGCACGTTCATCGGCGGCGTCCGTCCTGTTCCAGAGGCTGCAAAGCCCATAGCAAGGTTAGTCGGCCACAACAATCAGATTGGCAGCGCTGCCAACATCTGGTATCCAAGATGCAAGCGCTGCCAAAACGAGTCGCGCCACGACAAGATGCTGCAACGCCAGAACAGCGCCCCACCCCGTGGGCGCCGGCAGGAGGAAACATGAGCGTGCAAGCCGCAACCGCGCGGGGCGTCGACGCGCCCGCGCCGGACTTCGTCGAACAGACCTATACGAAGGTGTTCTGGCGGCTCGTGCCGTTCCTGATGCTCTGCTACGTGGTCGCCTATCTCGACCGCGTGAACGTGGGCTTCGCCAAGCTGCAGATGTCCCAGGAGCTGGGCTTCAGCGAGACGGTCTACGGCCTCGGCGCCGGACTGTTCTTCATCGGCTACTTCCTGTTCGAGGTGCCCTCCAACGTCATCCTGCACCGGGTCGGCGCGCGCGTCTGGATCGCCCGCATCATGATCACCTGGGGCATCATCTCCGCCGGGTTCATGTTCGTGAATTCGGCCACCTCGTTCTACATCATGCGCTTCCTGCTCGGCCTCGCGGAGGCCGGCTTCTATCCGGGCGTGATCCTCTACACGACGCAGTGGTTCCCGGCGCATCGCCGCGCCCGGGTGATCGCGGTGTTCATGTCGGCGATCCCCGTCTCGGGCATCTTCGGCAACCCGCTCTCGGGCTGGATCATGGACAGCTTCAACGGCGCGCAGGGGCTGTCGGGCTGGCAGTGGATGTTCCTGATCGAGGCCGTGCCGGCGGTGCTGGTTGGCCTCGCCGTGTTCTTCTACCTCGACAACCGCCCCTCCGAGGCCAAGTGGCTCGACGCGGCCGAGAAGCAGGTCATCGAGCGCGACATCGCCGCCGACGGCGCCGGCAAGGAGGCGAGCCCGCATTCCATCGCCACCGTGTTCCGCAACGGCCGGATCTGGTTCATGAGCCTGATCTACTTCGCCTTCGTCACGGGGCAGTACGGCCTCACCTTCTGGATGCCCACCATCGTCAAGGCGTCGGGCATCCAGGGCAACCTGAACATCGGCCTCGTCAGCGCGATCCCGTTCCTGTTCGCGGTCTTCGTGATGATTCTGCTCGGCCGCAGCGCCGACCGGATGCGCGAGCGCCGCTGGCACCTCATCGTGCCCGCGCTCTGCGGCGCGGTCGGTTTCGTGGTCGCCGCAAGCACCGGCAGCACGGTGGTGGCCATCGCGGCGCTGGCCGTGGCGGCGGGCGGTGTGCTCACCTGCGCGCCCCTGTTCTGGTCCCTGCCCACCGCCTTCCTCAGCGGCGCCGGGGCGGCCGCCGGCATCGCGCTGATCAACTCGGTGGGCAACCTCGCGGGCTTCGCCAGCCCCTACGTGATCGGGGCCCTGCGCGATTCCACCGGCAGCACCGCCGCCGGCATGTACGCGCTCGCCGTGATGCTGGTGATCGGCGCGGTCTGCGTGTTCGTCACGCCGAAGCACGTGGTCAACCGCTGAGCCGGATGGCCGGCGGACCGCGCGTCCGCCGGCACCCTTTCCCGACAGGATTCCGACAGGTCCCCCCGATGAGCACCCACACCTCGACCCCGCGCGCGGCCGTGATCGGCCTCGGCTCCATGGGCGCCGGCATGGCCGGTTCCCTCCTCCGGGCCGGTTTCTCGGTAGCCGCCTGCGACGTGAACGCGGAGGCCGTCGCGCGCTTCGCGGCGAGCGGGGGCCAGGCGGCAACGAGCCCGGCGCGCGCGGCGGAGGGCGCCGACGTGGTGGTCTGCGTCGTCGTCAACGCCGCCCAGACCGAGGCCGTGCTATTCGGCCCGGACGGGGCCGCCGCGACCATGCGCGCGGGCGCGGTGTTCGTCTCCTCCGCCACCATGGACCCGGCCATCGCCCGGCGCCTCGCCGCGCGCCTGGAGGAGACCGGCCGGCACTACCTCGACGCGCCGATGAGCGGGGGTGCGGCCCGCGCCGCCACGGGCGAACTCACCTTCCTGGCCTCCGGCACGAAGGCGGCCTTCGACGCGGCCCGGCCGGCCCTGGAGGCCATGGCGGGCAAGCTCTACGAACTTGGCGACGCCGCCGGGCAGGGCGCCGCCTTCAAGATGATCAACCAGCTCCTGGCAGGCGTCCACATCGCCGCCGCCAGCGAGGCGATGAGCTTTGCCGCCAAGCAGGGGCTCGACCTGCGCAAAGTCTACGAGGTCATCACGGCGTCCGCGGGCAATTCCTGGATGTTCGAGAACCGCATGCCGCACGTGCTCGAGGGCGATTACAGCCCGAAGAGCGCGGTCGACATCTTCGTCAAGGATCTCGGCATCGTGCAGGACATGGCCCGTGCCGAGAAATACCCCGTGCCGGTCGCCGCCGCCGCCCTGCAGATGTTCCTGATGGCGTCCGGCTCCGGCATGGGCGGGGACGACGACGCCTCGGTAGCCCGCCTCTACGCCCAGGTGGCCGGCGTCACCTTGCCCTCCGCGAACGTCTGAAGGGAGACGAGCCCATGCCGCGCTTTGCCGCCAACCTCACCCTGATGTTCACGGAACGCCCCTTCCTCGACCGCTTCGCGGCCGCGGCGGAGGCCGGCTTCACCGCGGTCGAGTTCCTGTTCCCCTACGAGCATCCGGCGGAGGCCATCGCCGAGCGCCTGGAGCGGCACGGCCTGACCCAGGCCCTGTTCAACCTGCCGCCGGGCGACTGGGCGGCCGGCGACCGCGGCCTCGCGGCCCTGCCCGCGCGCTTCGAAGAAGTGCAGGCCGGCGTCGAGACCGGCCTCGCCTACGCCAAGGCCACCGGCGTGGCCCGGCTCCACCTCATGGCCGGCATGGCGGACGCGAACGACCCGGAGGCGCAGGCCGCCTATCGCCGCGCCGTCGCCTGGGCGGCCGAGCGCGTGGGCCGCGCGGGGCTCGACCTCGTGCTGGAGCCGATCAACGCCCGCAACATGCCGGGCTATTTCCTCGCCGACTTCGACGCGGCGGCGCGCCTGATCCGGGAATTGGCCCTGCCGAACCTGAAGCTCCAGTTCGACCTCTACCATGCCCAAATCCTGCACGGGGACGTGACCACGCGCCTGCGGGCGCTGATGCCGATGGTCGGGCACGTCCAGACCGCGAGCGTGCCCGCGCGGCACGAGCCCGGCACCGGCGAGATGAACGACGCCTTCCTCTTCGCCGAACTCGACCGCCTCGGCTACCGGGGCTTCGTCGGCTGCGAGTACAACCCGGCCGCCGGCACGGAGGCGGGCTTGAGCTGGTTCGAACCCTATCGCGCATCCCAGGTGCGGGAGACCACGCGATGAGCCTCGCCCTCGGATCGGTGGCCGACGATTATACCGGCGCCTCGGACCTCGCCAACACGCTCACCCGGGCGGGCCTGCGCACGGTGCAGACCATCGGCATCCCGGCCGACGACCTCGCCCTCACCGACGTCGATGCCGTGGTGGTGGCCCTGAAGAGCCGCTCGATTCCGGCCGCCGAGGCCGTTGAGCGCTCGCGCGCGGCCGATGCCTGGCTGCGCCGGCAGGGCGCCGCCCACGTGCTGTTCAAGATCTGCTCGACCTTCGACTCGACGGACCGGGGCAATATCGGCCCCGTCCTGGACGCCCTGCGCGGCGACGCCGGCGAGGCCATCGCCCTCGTCACCCCCGCCTTTCCGGAGACCGGCCGCACGGTCTACCAGGGCAACCTCTTCGTCGGCGCGCTGCCCCTCGACGAGAGCCCGCTGAAGGACCATCCCCTCAACCCGATGCGGGACGCCAACCTCGTGCGGGTGCTCGCCCGCCAGAGCGCGGCGGGCGTCGGGCTCGTGGATTTCGCGACGGTGACGCGGGGGCCGGAGGCCGTCGCGGCCCGGCTCGCGGCGCTCGCCGCCGAGGGCGCGGGCGCGGGCGTCGCGGATGCCATCGCGGAGGCCGACCTCGAGACCCTCGGGGCGGCCGCGCTCCGTCATCGCGTCTCCGTCGGCGCCTCGGGCCTCGGCCTCGGCCTCGCCCGCGCCCTGGTGGCGGCCGGGCGGGCCGGCGCGCCGGACGACGCATCGGATCTCGGCGCGCCGGTGGGCGGCCTCGCCGCCTGCCTCGCCGGCAGCTGCTCGCAGGCGACGCTCGGCCAGATCGCGGCGGCGCAAGCCCTGATGCCTGTGCGGCGGCTCGACCCCGAGCGCGTGCTCGACGGCGAGGCCGAGATCGAGGACGCCCTCGCCTGGGCCGGGCAGCACATCGGCGCCGGCCCCGTCCTCATCGCCAGCAGCGCGGAGCCCGAGACCGTGCGGGCGCTCCAGGCGCGCCACGGCGGCGACCGGGTCGGCCACGCCCTCGAGGGTGCGCTCGCCCGCATCGCGGAGGGCCTGGTGTCACGCGGCGTGCGCCGCCTCGTGGTCGCGGGCGGCGAGACCTCCGGCGCGGTGGTCGACCGGCTCGGGCTGAAGGCCTTCCGCCTCGGCCCCGAGATCGCGGCCGGCGTGCCGGTCCTGCGCACCCTGGGGCAGGGCGAGGCGATGCTGCTCGCCCTCAAGTCCGGCAATTTCGGCGGCCGCGACTTCTTCCCCCGCGCCCTCGACCTGATGCGCTGAGCCTCTTTCGACCCTCCGGGAAAGGACGACCCATGCACGCTCTGATCCTCGGCGCCGCCGGCATGATCGGCCGGCGCCTCGCCGACGCCCTCACCGCTTCGGGCGACGCCCGCGCCCTCACCCTGGTGGACGTGGTCGAACCCGCCACCCCGGCGGGCTTCACCGGCTCCCTCGTCACCGCGAGCGCCGACCTCTCGGTCCCCGGCGCGGCCGAGGCCGCGCTCATCGGCCGGCCGGACGTGATCTTCCACCTCGCCGCCATCGTCTCGGGCGAGGCGGAGGCCGACCTGGAGAAAGGCTACCGGGTCAACCTCGACGCCACGCGGCTGCTCTTCGACGCGATCCGGCAAGCCCACGTCGCGGAGGGCTACCGGCCCCGCGTCGTCTTCACCTCGTCGCTGGCCGTGTTCGGGCCGCCGCTGCCCGGAATCATCCCCGACGACATGATCCTGACGCCGGCCACCTCCTACGGCACGCAGAAGGCCATGGGCGAGTTGCTGCTCGCCGACTACACGCGGCGCGGCTTCCTCGACGGCATCGGCCTGCGGCTGCCCACCATCTGCGTGCGGCCGGGCAAGCCGAACAAGGCGGCCTCGGGCTTCTTCTCCGGCATCATCCGCGAGCCTCTCAGCGGTCAGGAGGCGATCCTGCCGGTGCCCGACACCGTGCGCCACTGGTTCGCCAGCCCGCTTTCGGCCACGGAGTACCTCCTGCACGCCGCCCGCATCGACCTCGCGCCCCTGGGCTTGCGCCGCAACCTCACCATGCCGGGCCTGTCGGCGACGGTGGCCGACGAGATCGAGGCCCTGCGCCGGGTCGCCGGCGACGGGGCCGTGGCGCTGATCCGGCGCGAGCCGGACCCCGCGATCCAGGCCATCGTGGAGACCTGGCCGGAGGCGTTCGACACGCGGCGCGCCCTCGAACTGGGCTTCAAGGGCGACGCCAGCTTCGACGCGCTGGTGGAACTGCACATCGCCGAGACGCGAGCTTGAGCCGACCGGAGCGGGCGCGCCTCGCGAAGGTGGGCCTTCACCCCCGCACCCGGCCCTCGATCGGGTAGGCCGGGTCGTTGTAGCCCGGCGTCGAGGGGTGGCCGGTGACGATGTGGGCGTCGACGAGCGCCTCGTCCTCGGGCGTGAAATCGTAGCCGAGCGCGCCGAGATACTCGTCCCACTGCGCCTCCGTGCGCGGCCCGGCGATGACCGAGGTGATCAGCCGGTTGGCCAGCACCCAGTTCACCGCGAACTGGCCCGCCGTGAGGCCGCGCGCGGCGGCGTGGGCCTGGAAGGTGCGGGCGATCCTCAGGGATTCCGGGCGCCACTCCGTCTGCATCATGCGGGTGTCCTGGCGGCCCGCGCGGGTGCCCTCGGGGGCGGGGGCGTCGGGATCGTACTTGGCCGTGAGGACGCCGCGGGCGAGGGGCGAGTAGGGCACCACGCCGAGGCCGTAATGGCCGCAGGCCGGCAGGTGCTCGGTCTCGGGCATGCGGTTCAGGGCGTTGTAGTAGGGCTGGCTCACCACCGGCCGGTCGATGCCGAGATCGTCGCAGAGCCGGCAGATCTCGGCCACGCGCCAGGCGCGGTAGTTCGAGACGCCGAAGTAGCGGATCTTGCCCTGGCGCACGAGCAGCGCGATGGCGCCGATGGTCTCGGCCAACGGCGTGGTGTGGTCCTCCTTGTGGAGGTAGTAGATGTCGATGACGTCGGTGCCGAGCCGCCGGAGGCTGGCCTCGGCGGCGCGCAGCACGTGGGCGCGCGACAGGCCCCGGTCGTTGGGACCCTGGCCCATCGGGTTGGCGACCTTGGTGGCGAGCACCCAGGCCTCGCGGTCGCCCCGGATCGCCCGGCCCACCACCTCCTCGGAGCGGCCCTCGTTGTAGACGTCGGCGGTGTCGAGGAAGTTGATCCCGGCCCCGCGCGCGCTGTCGATGATGCGGCCGGCGGTGGCCTCGTCGGTGGGGCCGCCGAACATCATCGTGCCGAGGCAGAGCGGGGAGACCTTGAGGCCGGAGCGGCCGAGACTGCGGTACTGCATCGGGCGTGCTTCTCCATCCGGGGCGCTCAGGCCCCACGTATCCATTGCACCAGACCGGAGGCACTCCGAAAGTCCTCCAGGGCATGAACCGCCGCGTCGGGCAGGGCGGCGCGCGCCATGGTGGCCAGCGCGTGGCCGGGGCCGAGTTCTAGCACGCGGGTGGCGCCGAACTCACCGACGCCCTCCAGGCAGGCCGCCCAGTCGAGGGTCCGCGAGACCTGCGCGGCGAGCTTGGCGAGACCGGCCTCCGGGCGGAACACCGCCGCCCCGTCGAGGCCACTGAGGAGGCGCGGGGCCGGGCGCGGCGGGGGCGTCAGGGGCGCCTCGGCCAGCCGCTCGGCGAACCGGGCCGAGGCTTCCGACAGCAGCGGCGTGTGCGAAGGGATGTGGACGGGCAGGCGTAACGCCCGCGCGGCGCCCGCCGCGAGCGCCGCCGCGCAGAGGGCGTCGAGGGCCTCGACCCGGCCGCCGACCACCACGCTGTCGGCGGCGTTGCGGATCGCCGGCTGGCACGCATGCTCCCCCGCCAGGGCGAAGAGGCGCCCGGCGGGCAGGCCGCGCAGGCCCGCGAGGCCGTAGCCGGGGCCGGCCGCCGCATCCATCGCCTCGGCGCGGGTGGCGGCGAGGCCTAGCACGGTCTCGGGCGCGAACAGGCCGGCGCAGCCGAAGGCCGCGAGATCGCCGATGCTGTAGCCGACCACCACGCAGCGCGCCGGGTTCGCCGCCCGCACCAGCGTCCAGGCACTGAGCCCGGCGACGCAGCACAGGATCTGCCCGGTGCGGTTGGCGTGCAGGTCCGCGCCCGAGCGCACGAAGTCGCGCGGGTCATGGCCGAGCAGCGGAGCCGCCGCCGCGAAGACGCCTTCCGCCTCCGGACGATCGGCGGTGAGGGCGAACATGCCGGGGTGCTGCCCCCCCTGGCCCGAGAGCAGGATCGCCAGGGTCACGCGACGCTCCGGGTCATGGAGACTCCCACGCATCGACGAACAGCGTCATGGCGAGGAGGTCGGCCGCCCCGCCGGGGCTGAGGCGCCGGGCGACGAAGGCCCGGTGCAGGTCCTCCGCGCGCGCGAACCAGTCGTCCCGGGCGATCCCGCCCCGGCTCAGGAAATCCGCCGCCGCGCGCCGCGCGAAGGCGAACCCCTCCGGGCCGCCGCGATGCAGCAGGTTGGTGTCCTCCAGAGAGGCGATCAGGGCGAGACAGGCCTCGACCCGCGCGGCCTCGGGCGCCTCGGGGCGCAGGGCGCGGGCCCGGCGCAGGGCGGGCAGGCCGGTGCCGTAGAGGGTCGGAAACCCGGCCGCCGCCTCGGCCGGCGCGCCGCCGATCCCGTGGCGCCGCCGCGCCCGCGCGCCCGGCGCGTGCAGGAGTTCGGGACCGTCGAGGATGCCGTCCGCGTGGCGCGCGCGCACATGGGCGCCGAGGCTCCCGGCCGCCGGGCGCGGCCCGAGGGCGCCGGCCGCGGCGCTCAGGAGACCGAGGCCGAAGATGGCGCCCCGGTGGGTGTTCACGCCCCCGGTGGCCGCCCGCATCGCCGCCTCCGCCGCGAGGCCGATCCGGCGCAGGCGCGCCATCCCGGCCCCCATTGCGCCGGCCTCGGCGAGGTCCGCGAAATAGGGCTCAAGGGCGTCGGCGCTGGCCCGGAAGGTGTCGGCGTCCATGTCCGCGTGGCTGCCGCTGTCGACGTGGCTGACGAGTCCGGGCTTGGGGTAGGTGGCGAGTTCCCGGCGCAGGCATGCGGTCGCGAGGCGGGCGATCCGCTCCGGCAGGTCCGGGGCTCGCGCGGGGCGCGGGATCGGTAGAGCGGAGGACATCGGCATCGCTCAGGCCGCCGGGGGCAGGGCGGCGGGCGAGGCGGCGAGCAGGGCCGCCACCGGCCGAAGCTCCAGCCGCTCCAGGCCCTTGGCGAGGACCGTGTCGCCCGGCCCGGCCGCGTGCAACTCGCGCCAGTTCACCCCGAAACCGTCGGCGAGGAGGATCTCGCCGTCGAGGCGCAGGGGCGCATGGGCGTCGATGCGGGCGAGCCCTTCGAGGAAGGCCCGGTCGACGGCGCCAGGCCAGAGAAGATCGAGGTCGGACGTCGCGGAGAGGTAGGGCAGGCCGGTCAGCGCCTGCCAGAGCAGGCCCCCGAACACGCGCGGCGCGCGGCCGTGGGCCGCCCCGTGCGCGATCAGCGCGTCGAGGGTCGGGTGCCAGGACGGGGGCGCCGCGTCGCGCGCGTCGCTTAAGGTCAGACCGGGACGCGGCACGACCGCACCGGGCGCGAAGGCGAGGCCGATGCGGCGCTTGCCGAGCGCGGGCGGCAGGGGCAGGCCGGCGGCGAGCAGGGTCGCGTCCTCGCCCGGCACCCGCCGCCGGACGATGACCGGCCAGCCGCGCTGCGCCCATTCCGCGAGATGGGGCACCCCGTCGAGGTCGGGTCGCTCCGCCAGCAGCGCCGCCCAGGCGGCGGGGGCCACGGTGAGGAGGTCGTGGCGCGCCAGGCCCGGATCACACACCCCGCACCACCCGCCCCTCTGCCTCGCGCATCACCCGGGCGGCGATGTCGTGGGCCAGCGGGCGCCCGCCCCGCTCGCGGCCGAGCGCGTCGCGGGTGTCCGAGGTCGGAGCCTCCGCGATCAGGGCCGCGACCTGGGCCCCGAGGGGCTTGGCGGGGTCGAGGGTCACCTGCACGGCGCCGGTCCGGACCATGTTGTCGAGGCCGGGCGCGAAGACCGAGGTCGAGCGGGCCATCGCCTCCAGCTTCTCCAGGGGCAGCTTGGTGACGCGGGCCACCGAGGGCAGGTCCATCACGCTCGGATGCGCGCCGGGCAGGGCCGCGAGCACCCGCGTGGCGAGCGCCGTGGCGATGAAGGCCCCGGCCGCGCTGTGGCCGTAGAGCAGGCCGATGGTCGGGTGTCCCTGCGCGTCGGCGAGCAGCAGCGCCTTGGCGAGGTGGGCGAGGTACTCGTTGAGGCCGAGCAACTCGTCGCGCCGGCTCATGCGCTGGCTGTCGGAATCGACCAGGACCAGGATCGGCGTGCCGCCGCCGGCCCGCGCCACGTCGAGGACGCGGCCCGCGAGAAGGCAGGCGCCCTCGATCCCGAGGGCGGTGTCGCTGTCGATGCCGATGACGGCGAGGCGCCCCTCGCCGAACGGGCCGTCGCCCGTGACGAGGCCGTCCGCCACCGCGACGGCGTGACCGTCCGGGAACAGCGCGGCGAGAATCGCGGCAAGGCGCGCGGAAGGCGTCGTCTCATCGGGCATGGTGCGGGCGCTCCGGCAGGCTGTCGAGCAGGGTGTCGAAGGCCTCGGTGGTCAGGCCCGGCACGGCGGCGGGGTCGTTCACGCCGAGGCGGCCCCAGATCTCGGTGGCGTCCTGGGCATCGCCGAAGCGCGCCAGCCGGGCCTCCAGCCGGGCCTGCTCGGCCTCCAGGCTGGCGAGGTCGAAGGTGGGAGCCGTCGGGATCGCCGCCAGGGCGGCGGCGCGGAACGCCCCGATCGTGTCGTCCACGAAGGCGTCGGCGGCCCCGATGAGGCGCCGGTGCTTGCCGCCCATGGTGCGCCAGACCAGCGCCCGGTCGCGGGAATCGAACTCCTCCGCGCCCCGGTTGGTCTCGATCACCTCCGGGCCGGAGACGCTGAGGCGCCCGCCCTCGGAGATGACGAGGTGCGCGCAGGTGCCGGCGATGAGCCCGCCGCCGCCGTAGCAGCCGGCCCGCCCCCCGATGAGGCCGATGACCGGGATGCCGGCGGCGCGCGTGACCGCGATCGCCCGCATGATCTCCGCGATGGCGGTCTCGCCCGCATTGGCCTCCTGCAGGCGGACCCCGCCGGTGTCGAACAGGATCAGCAAGGCGGCGGGCTTCACCGCGAGCGCGGCCCGCAGCAGGCCGACGAGCTTGGCGCCGTGGATCTCGCCGAAGGCGCCGCCCATGAAGCGACCCTCCTGGGCGGCGACCAGCACATCCCGGCCGTCGAGCCGGCCGCGCCCGACGATCATGCCGTCGTCGAAGGCACGCGGCAGCTCGAACAGCGGCAGGTGCGGGCTCATCATCCGCTGCGCGGGGCCGATGAACTCCTCGAACGTGTCCGCGTCGAGGAGGCCGGCGAGGCGGGCGCGGGCGCTGGCCTCGTACCAGCTCTGGTCGAGGGGGGCGGTCGAGAGGGCGACGGGCTTCCAGTCCATCACGGTGCCTCCATCAGGCGCGCGCCCTGGGCCAGACGCAGGGACACGGTGTCGGGGCGGGCGCCCCCGTCGTTGATGGTGATGGTGAGGCCGCCGGGCTGCCGGCGGGCCACGAAATCCGCCACCACGGCGGCCCAGACCTCGCCGTAGCCGTTGATCGCGGTGTCGATCTCGACGTGGCACGCATCGGGCGCGAGGTTGCGCTCCAGCAGCACTTCGAGGTTGCCCGAGGCGACGACGCCGGTGATCGCGCTCGCCCGGGTGCCGGGGAGCGCCGTCCGGGTGGCGTGGCGGAAGCTCAGCTTCTCCATGACGCGAAATTCCTCACCAGTTCCGGAACTTGGCCGGCGGCTCGTAGAGTCCGCCCGACCAGTGCACGAGGTCCTTGATCGAGCGCGCCGCGAGCAGCGAGCGGTCGGCGTCGAGGGGCTCGATGCCGAGATCCTCCGGGCGGCGGATGACGCCCCGGGCGCGCAGGCGCTCGACCTCGGCATGGTCGCGGCCCCGGCCCACATCGGTATAGCCGGCCACCCCCCGGATCGCCTGCTCGCGCTCGTCGAGCGTCCGGCACAGCAGCAGGTTGGCGATGCCCTCCTCGGTGACGATGTGGGTCACGTCGTCGGCGTAGACCATCACGGGGGCGAGTTCGAGGTCGAGCTTGCGGGCGAGTTCGAGGGCGTCGAGCCGCTCCACGAAGGTCGGGACCAGCTTGTCGCCGAAGGTCTCGACGAGCTGAACCACGAGTTTTCGCCCGCGCCGCAGCGCCGGGTCGCCCGTGCCGCCGGCCTCGCGGCCGGCCTTCATCCAGGTGTCGGACGGGTGGCGCCGTCCGTGCGGGTCCGAGCCCATGTTCGGCGCGCCGCCGAAACCCGCCACGCGGTTGGTGGTGACGGTGGAGGAATGCCCCTGGAGGTCGATCTGCAGCGTCGAGCCGATGAAGAGGTCGCAGGCATAGAGCCCCGCCGTCTGGCAGAAGGCGCGGTTGGAGCGCAGGGACCCGTCCGAGCCCGTGAAGAACACGTCCGGCCGGGCGCGGATGTAGCGGTCCATCCCCACTTCCGAACCGAAGCAGTGAATCTGCTTCACCCAGCCGGATTCGATGGCGGGGATCAGGCTCGGATGCGGGTTGAGGGCCCAGTGGGTCGCGATTCGGCCCTTCAGCCCGAGGCGCTCGGCATAGGTCGGCAGCAGCAACTCGATCGCCGCCGTGCCGAAGCCGATGCCGTGGTTGAGGCGGCGGATGCCGTACTCGGCGTAGATGCCCTTGATCGCCATCATGGCCATCAGGATCTGGGTCTCGGTCACCGCTGCGGGATCGCGGGTGAAGAGCGGCTCGACGTAGAACGGCCGATCGGCCTCGACCACGAAGTCGATCCGGTCGCCCGGGATGTCGACGCGGGGCACCCGGTCGACGACCTCGTTCACCTGGGCCACCACCACGCCGTTCTTGAAGGCGGTCGCCTCCACCACGGTGGGCGTGTCCTCGGTGTTCGGCCCCGTATAGAGGTTGCCGTCCCGGTCGGCCGAGACGCCCGCGATCAGGGCCACGTTCGGCGTCAGGTCGACGAAGTAGCGCGCGAAGAGTTCGAGGTAGGTGTGCACCGCCCCGAGCTCGATCTGGCCGCCATAGAGCATCCGGGCGATGCGCCCGCCCTGGGGCCCGGAATACGAGTAGTCGAGCCGCCTGGCGATGCCCTGCTCGAAGATGTCGAGGTGCTCGGGCAGCACGATGCCCGACTGCACCATGTGCAGGTCGTGGACGCGCGACGGGTCGCAGGCCGACAGGCCCCGGGCCAGGCAATCCGCCTGCTTCTGGTTGTCGCCCTCCAGGCAGACCCGGTCGCCCGGCTGGAGGATCGCCTCCAGCAGGTCGACCACCCGCGCCGCCGGGACGATCTTGCCGTCCGCGTGAGGCCGCGCCCGTTCCAGGCGCGCCTCGCGGGCGGTGCGTTCCTGATGCCAATCCATCGCCCTGCCGCTCCCTCGTCACGCCCCGCGTATACGGCACGGCGCGATCCGCGTCCCACGACATGCCGAACGCCGATCTTGTCGCCAATCAGTATTCCAAATTGCTTCCATGTCAATCATCGGTATACTGAAGCCAATCAAAAACGAATCACAGGATACCCCGGAGGAACGCCCCATGCCTCGTGCATTCCGAACGACGCCCCCGCCCCACACGATTCGGGAGGGCGCCCGATGACCATCTTCGGCGTCGCGCTGCTCGCGCTCTGCACCCTGATCGGTGTGTTCCTCGGCGACCTGCTCGGGGTCGCCCTCGGGGTGAAGGCCAATGTCGGCGGGGTCGGCCTCGCCATGATCCTGCTCATCGCCGCCCGGTCCTGGCTCGTCGCGCGGGGCAAGCTCGGGCACGGGGTCAAGCTCGGGGTCGAGTTCTGGTCGACCATGTACATCCCCATCGTGGTCGCCATGGCGGCGCAGCAGAACGTGGTGGCGGCGGTGCGCGGCGGGCCCATCGTGCTCATCGCCGCCACCGTGTCGCTCCTCCTGTGCTTCGCCTGCGTGGCCCTGCTCGGCCGCTTCGGGCGCCGGGACGAGCCCACGCAGAGCGGACAGGTCCGCCAGGGCGGCGCGGTGATCGGCGGCGGCGATCCGGCGGCCCCCTCATCGGCACGACCGCGCCCGGCGGAGAAGGTCTGATCCCATGCTGCACATGATCGAACACGTCTTCGTGGAGCAGAGCCTGGTCGCCGCCTTCGCGGTGGTCGGCGGGCTGATGCTGATCTCGAATTTCCTCGGCAAGCGGCTCACCGCCGGCCGGGTCCACGGCTCGGCCATCGCCATCGTACTCGGGCTGGTGCTCGCCTATGTCGCGGGCCTCTACACGGGCGGCAAGAAGGGGGTGGCCGACCTGCCGGTCTTCGCCGGCATCGGCCTGATGGGCGGGGCGATGCTGCGCGACTTCGCCATCGTGGCCACCGCCTTCGAGGTCGACGTGGTGGAGGCGCGCCGCGCCGGCCTGCTCGGCGTGCTGGCCCTGGCGCTCGGCACCGTGATCCCCTTCATCGTCGGCGCGCTGACGGCGGTCGCCTTCGGCTACACCGACGCGGTGAGCATCACGACGATCGGGGCGGGCGCCGTCACCTACATCGTCGGGCCGGTGACGGGAGCGGCCCTCGGCGCCGATTCGGCCGTGATGGCGCTCTCCATCGCCACCGGCGTGACCAAGGCCGTGATGGTCATGGTCGGCACGCCCCTCGTCGCCAGGCTGATCGGCCTCGACAATCCGCGCTCGGCCATGGCCTTCGGCGGGCTGATGGGCACCGTGAGCGGGGTGGCGGGGGGGCTGGCCGCCACCGACCCGAAGCTGGTGCCCTACGGCGCCCTGACGGCGACCTTCCACACCGGAATCGGCTGTCTCGTCGGTCCGTCGCTGTTCTACCTCACGGTTCGGGCCATCGTGGGATGACGGGCGGGGTGTCGCGCGTCATGCGGGGAGGGCGGATGGTGGACGAGGGCGCGATGGACGAGCAGGTGGCGGAGCGCGGGCTCCTCTCGGACCAGATCCGCAACGCGCTCACCGACGAGATCGCTGCCGGCCGCCTCGCCGCCGGCACCGCCCTCGACGAGCAGGACCTCGCCGACCGCTTCGGCGCCTCGCGCACCCCCGTGCGCGAGGCGCTGCGCCAGCTCGCCTTCAACGGGCTGGTGGAATTGCGCCCGCGCCGGGGCGTCGTGGTCACGCGCATGACCCCGGAGCGGATCATGGACATGTTCGAGACCACCGCCGAATTCGAGGCGATGTGCGTGCGGCTCGCCACCTACCGGATGACGCCGCTCGAGCGCAGCCACCTGATGGACCTGCACGCGCGCTCCGGCGACATGGTCACGACGGGCGATTTCGATGCCTACGACGCCCTCAACCGCAGCTTCCACGAGGCCCTCTACGAAGCGACGCACAACGCCTTCCTCAAGGAGCAGGCACTGGCGCTGCGCACCCGCCTCTCGGGGTTCCGCCGGACCCAGCTGCGCCAGGGCGACCGCATCGTGAATTCGCGCGCGGAGCACGGCGCCATCCTGGCGGCGATCGCGGAAGGGGACGGCGAGGCGGCGGCCCGGCGCATGCGTGCCCACATGCTCAACGCGGCGAGCGCGCTACGCCACTACATCGATGCTCACTCGGACGCGTGATGCAGCGTGCGCATGAGACGAGTCAGACTCGTCGCGAGAACTGCACCGAGAGCATGCGTCGCGTGTCGAAACGCACGCCGTCCCGATGCAGTTGAGCCTATATCGAGATCGTACCAAGAAGAACGGCCCCCGGACATCCTGGACCCGATCCCGGAATGTTTGACGGAGACCGGATCTGTCCATCTGGATGCTTCTGTCATGAACACCCGTCTTGCTTCCGCCGTCGCCGCCCTGGTCCTCACCCTCGGCGCCCCCGCCTCGTCCGCCCTCGCGCAGAGCGACAAGGCTCCGGCCGGCGTCCCCGCCGCGACCGCACATGGCAGCCGCGTCGTCGGCGCTTTCGACGACGTGACCACCGGCTCGATCAGCCGCCGCACGGACAATTCGGCCAAGGAAGGCAATGCCGACCAGAACGACAAGCCGGTCGCCAATTACGGCGCCACCTCGGGCGGCCCGGCCTACTGAGGCCGGGGACGGTCCGATCTGATGACGGCGGCGGGGCGCGAGCCCCGCCGTTTTCGTGTGCGGCGGGGGGGGTCAGCGCGCGAGCGGGTCGGTCAGCGTCATCCCGAACAGGATCGCGACCCGGAAGACCTCCACGCCCGCGAACAGGCGGACCTAGGCGGACCAGGGGCGTCTCGCGGCGGCGACGGTGAGACGGCACGGGCGCCGGGTGGCGACGCCGGCGCAGGCCCGGGGGATGCTGGGCCTGACGGGCTCGTGAGGCTTGAACGCCCACGACCCGCCTCGCGTTGGCGAGGCGGGTCGTGTGGTTGATGTATTTGGTTGCGGGGACAGGATTTGAACCTGTGACCTTCAGGTTATGAGCCTGACGAGCTACCGGGCTGCTCCACCCCGCGCCACCGTTTGATCGTTTGAGGGAGTGTGTTGTTTGTCTTGTCCTGTGCAGGTCTGGCGGCGACCGACTCTCCCGTGTCTTGAGACACAGTACCATGGGCGCTGGTGCGTTTAACGGCAGCGGTGCTGGCGTGCTCGGCCACCACCTCGTCCAGGGGCCCTTGCGGGTCGAGGGTCGTCAGGGTCTCCAGCCAGGGCGCCGCCATCGCGCCGCGTCCGCTGCGGCGGGTGCCCGCGATCGTGGCGCGCGACCAGGCGGT
>NZ_JAKSXY010000043.1 GCF_022829445.1 Methylobacterium sp. J-068
ATGGAATTGTTGGACACAAAAGCAGATACGATATAGGTTGTCAGGGTTATGTAATCGCCGCCCCCTGTTTCGATTGTATCCTCGTATTCAAGCAAGTCTTGCACTTCATGACCCTCTGAGCTTCGGACGCTACACCATTCACGGCAAACATCCAGAAATCAAGCCTCGATTTATCAACATTTCAAAAATTGCGCGTTACGATCTGATATCATAGGTATCCATGAGGTCTGTGGCCTCTCCAAACTGCTAATAGAAGCGTTCGGAAACTCAGGCCGAGTTATGAGCGTATGAGATAGGAGCGCCAGCGTGAAGGCTAAAGCTGCAAAGGTGCCGGTTATCGCGAAGCTTCCCTCGGAGGACGAGAAAAGACGCATCGTCGCGGCGCTGGGCCGGCACCTCAAGCGAGCCTCGCACGTGACTGCATC
>NZ_JAKSXY010000070.1 GCF_022829445.1 Methylobacterium sp. J-068
GGGCCAGCGACACGCGCCTGCCCACGGTGCGTTGATCTGCCCCCAGCAAGGGCGTTGGGACCAGGCACGGCCCGGGGCACCGGGAGGCGCACCGGACGGTGCGGCGGGACAGGAACGGGCAGGGGGGGCGGGACGGGCACCGCCACGGGCGCGGGGAGAGGCACCGGCGCGGGGGCGGGCACCGGAACGGGGGCAGGGCCGGGAACCGGGACGGGGGCAGGGGCAGGGGCAGGAGCAGGAGAAGGGGAAGGCACCGGGACAGCCACCGGGGAGGGGGCAGGGGCAGGGGCAGGGGCAGGGGCAGGGGCAGGTACCGGCACAACGGTCGGCCCAACGGGCAATGTCGGACCGACGCAGATCTTCGTGTTTAATGGAAACACTGCTGGAACGACGACTATATTCTGTCCGAAGCAGATTGCCGTCAACGGCGGCCGCGGCTTTGCGCAGTCGAGCGGCCTCTGCACGAACGGTGAGTCCGGCGCGTTCTCCGGCGCCGCGCTGGGAAGCCAGAGCCTCAGCGACTTGGCGCAGGGCAGCACGGAGATGACCACGCGGACAGTCTCGAATACGATTGTCGAGCGCCGCGAGCAGGAACAGCAGCGATGTCAGAATGGGCTGACCCGCGTGAACGGCGTCTGCCGATCGCTGGGTCGCGCACGCAATGAGACTGCGGCGGGCGAGGTTTTAAGCGTGGAAGCGCGTGTCCGCGAACGCATCGAACGGCGGGTTCGCCTCGAGTCCCGACCCGGCACGCGTCGGATAGAGGCGCGGGAGCCTCGCGGAACTGTAAGGAGATCCAATGTCGCGGTGCGCCAGACCGAACCGACGCGGACCGTCACCGAAGAACCGGCGATTCAGCCCGTCCTTCCCATCGTGCCGATTGATCCGCTGTTCCGCGTTGGAGCCTTCGCGCGCGGGTTCGGAGACTATGAGGAGCGGAGCGGACGCTCTACTTCGAGCCTCACGGCTGCCGTGGACGCAGTCGGTACCCCCTTCACAACGATCGCAAGCGTGCCGGTTGTTATCAATTCGAACAGCCGCTCGACGGTTACTGGAATGGTCGGCGGGATCGATTTCACGGCACGTGGGCTGCTGAGCCCCGATGACGGCCTGATCTTCGGTCCAATCGGAGGGTACGTTTTTGGAAACACGCGTATCACCAGCACCGTCAACAGCACGAATTCCGCGCTCGTAGGTAATGGGTCGAGCGTGGTAAATGCAACGTCGTCTGGTCCCTCGACAGGAGCGTTCGCGACCTATTTCTCAGGTCCGTTCTCTATGGATGTAATGTATAAGGTCGACCTTCTCAGCATGAGAGAAAACTTCGTCGACAATCAAGCCTACGGCGCCGGTATCGACCTTTTCGGTGGATCGTTCAATGTTCTTGCGCCGAGCTTTGCGACGATCACGGGCAGTGGCACGACTTCGCTGCGCGCGCACAACCTCGTGGGCAACCTCAACTACCGCTTCTCGGTGACCCAGCAGGTCTGGGTCGAGCCCACTCTGGGAACGCAGGTGCAATGGTCGGACTACGACAGCAGCGCCAGCCTGCTCGGATTGAAGAACGGACGGACGGTTCGGGTCCAATTGGGATCGCGGATCGGATTCGATACCGAGTATAACGGTATCCGCTTCACGCCAATCCTCACCGGCTTGGCCTACAACGACGTGGATGTGCGGGGCGGATTCGTGCCCTTCACGGATACCGGCGCCTTCGCGGCTTCGGCCGTTCCCCTGAGCGGCACGGGCGCCTCGGTTCTGGGCATCCGGCAGCAGGGGCTCTGGCGCGGCGTCGCTGCGGCGACCCTCATCGCCGATTTTGGAAACGGCTTCAGTTCCTTCATCCAGGCCGACGTTCGGGGCGGACAGAACCTATTCGGTGCGGGCGGACGAGGTGGCCTTCGCTACCAGTGGTAGCTCTTCTCCAGCGGTGCGATATACTAAAATTTAGTCGAGATCACCTTTGTACTGTTGTGCCAAAGCAGAATGACGACCTCCACGCCGCTTCGCGCGATTGTCCGCACGGGGCGGCGTCCGGTGCTAATACCGTGTCGGTGTTCCGTCAGTCAAAACGATGACGGCGTCTCGCTCGGATTTAAAGATTATCGACCCATGCGCCTCGTTTTGTGGAACGTAAGTGCTAATCGCTGGTGAAATTAAGTACTCTTCCCAATCGTAGGTGCGGTGTCATTTGTGCCTGCGCCTAAAAGTGCCTAACAGAACGGCACGGAGCGAGGCCTTCAGCGTTGGTTTGGCATGGCCAGACCGCTTCTTCCCGATGATCTCTGGGCTGAGATCGCTCCGCTCTTGCCGCCACCTCGGCCCCGTCCGAAGGGCGGGCGTCGTCCGATCGAGAACCGGGCCGCACGGACGGGCATCCTGTTGGTAGAACCGGGCCGCCCTGACGGGCATCCTGTTGGGTGCTGCGCTCGGGCCTGCCGTGGGAGATGCTGCCGGCCGAGATGGGCTCCGGCATGAGTTGCTGGCGTCGGCTGCGGGATTGGCAAGCGGCGGGCGTGTGGCGCCGCCTGCATCACGTTTTGCTGGAGCGTCTGCACGCGACGGGTGAGATCGATTGGAGCCGGGCTTGCCTGGACAGCGTATCTGTCGCGGCCAAAAAAGGGGGCCTGCCACCGGCCCGAACCCGACGGACCGCGGCAAGCCGGGCCAGAGCCGCCACCTCGTCACCGATGGGCGCGGCACCCCGCTCGGCTTCTGCCTGAGCGGGGCCAACCGGCACGACAGCATCATGATGGCGGCTACCCTCGATGCCATCCCGCCTCTGCGGAGTGGTCGACGAGGACGACCGCGGCGGCGTCTAGACAAGCTGCACGCCGACAAACCCTACGATGCCCGACCGCGTCTGCACGAATGCCGGGCGCGCGGGATCGTGCCGCGCATTGCTCGTCGTGGTGTCGAGAGCCGCGAGAAGCTCGGTCGCCACCGTTGGGTGGTCGAGCGTACCCGCGCTTGGTTCAACCAATTCCGCCGCCTGCCCGTCCGCTAAGAGCGACGCGCCGACATCTGCGAGGCCTCCACAAGCCTCGCGGCAGGTCTCATCACCCTCAACCAGATCAAACGATTCTGTTAGACGCTTCTAAAGTAAAAAGGCCCATCAAGTGCGGTATTATTTAGCAAGCTCACCTAGGCTAACGCTTATCGTTGGCGTAAGCTTGGTACCTGATACCGGACTTCTCCATATCTGGCGCGCCCCAACGATCCGCGCCGCTCACGCCGATCTCGCGGCCCTCGATCTCAGCGATGGCGATAGCGACGGCTGTCCAGAAGCGATCCCGGCGACCACGCGCCCCTTTTCGTGCTTCCTCTCGGGCAACGCTGTAGGCCAAGGGCCCGTAGGCTGCGATCAGGTCTGAAGCCTTCGCGCGCGCCTCGCGACGGAAGCGCCAAGGCATCAGTCGATCAGCGAGCCAATGAGGCAGGTTCAGCCTCATCCGCGCGGCGCCCGCCAGCCTGCCGCCTTCGCCTCGTCCTCCGAGCAGAACATGCGCTCGCCGGATTTCTCGCTGATCCGGGTCCGCTCGTAATCGCGCGAGCCCGGCACGTGGTACACCTTCTCACCCGAGCGAGAGATGTTGCCCTTGATCGCGCAGGCGCTGGTCGGCGCCTCGGCCGGCATCGCAGGAGCGGGGATCGGCCCATCCGGACCGCCGAGGGCTGCGAACCCCATCCGCATCGCCCGTTCGCCCTTGCGCCACTCCCCCGGCGCGGTGAACGCCCCCGCCCAGATCCCGCGCTTGGCCGTCTTCGCCTGGTCCTCGGCCATGACATAGTCTTCGGAGTAGCGGCGGTAGGCGATGGCATGGCCTTGGCCGACCATCCAGCCGTTCAGATCCTCGGTGCCCTTGCGGCACACCGCGACTGTGCGGCCGTAGCGGTCCATGTCGCGGGGCTCGCACGTCAGGGGCGATTCCCCGATCCGGTCGGCCAGCGCCAGGGCGGCGACCTGCCCGCAGCGGTAGTCCCTGCCGGCGACGTCCTTGCAGAGCTGCGCGCTCTCAGGCGCATCGACCCCGTGTAGGCGGATCTTCGTGTCACGGATGACGACGGTGTCGCCATCAGTGACACTGGCGCGCCCGACGATGGGCTCGCCCGCGATGGCGGGTCCAGCCAGAAGCACGTAGGTGGCGAGCGAAATTCGGATCAACGACGACACCCCTTCGTGCTCCTGCTGGTACTGCGAGAGTTGGGTTAGAGATCAGTTCTGACGAGGTACGCCATCTCGATCCGACTCCTCGAGGCTGGCGACCCCCAGCCTAATCCCGGCCATGAGTTCCTCCACGAAAGCCCTCACATTGGCAACGAGGGCAGGATCTCCACTGGCTTCAGCGGCATCCAGTAGAGCTGCGGCGTGCGTGCACATATCGCGCACCGCCTGAATTGGATCGGCGGCCGAGGAGGCAGTATCGCGGGTGGGCATCTAGGTACTCCCACGTCACGCGGCACGTCTCGTGGCCGGCGCCGACGCGTTGCGCGCTGCGATTGCTTCCATCCGCTGTACCGCCTCGGGTGAGGCTTCCCACAGCCCGACGAGCAGGTGGCCGCGCTCCGAATGTGACGAGGCAATCGGATCTGGCGACCAGCCGATCCTCCGGTAGATCCTTGTCATTCGGACGTCGTACAGGCCAACGATGTGCTGAATGCCAGATTGCAGGCAGAGTTGGCACAGGGCGATGAGCAGCTCGGACGACACCCGTCCCATCGCCTCGGGCCTGTCTTTCTCGTGCTGGGTGGGGTGGACGCAGAAGCGTGTGCATTCCCAGGCCGTAGGGCTCTGCACATCAACGGACTCGGCGAAGAACCCCGCGAATTCATGGCGGAGCATCGTGTCGCCCATGGTCGGCAGCAGCCGCAGCGAGCCTGTAGCGACGCCGTCCTCGGTGTGCGCCACAATGTAGACGGCGCTGCCGGTGCGGTCATACCGATCGACCTCGAGGCCGTCGGCAACGTTCACATCCCAGCCCAAGCGATCGTTGAAGATCGCAGCTCGCGCTCGGAACATCTGGTCGAACAGGCCCGGAAATGACTCGCGGTCGCCTTCGGTCAAAATTCTGATCACGTCGAAACTCTCCTTGTCAGAGTAGTCTCGACACGACAGCTAAAACAGCAATCTATCGATTTCGATAGGTTGAGAAGAATATGGCAAATCTACTAGGAATATGCCCACAAAATTCACAGATTAACATGTTATCAAACCTGTTGACGCAGCCTCGGCGATAGTCTGAATCAAAGTAGAGCACCGCATTTTGGTTCGCGCTGAAGATGTGTAGAGCCGAACGGCCGCTTCGGAAATTCCAAGATTATATGCAATATTCTTTGGTTTTTGTCCCTGTGCTAGGAGTTGAATACATTGCAACTCACGTGGCGATAAGCGAGGCGGCTCATCGGATCGCAACCCGCTTAGGTAAACGGCTCGATCGTGGAAGAAATGCGCCAGAGCGTGAAACTCGCGAAGGAGCTGAACGCGCGCCTTTTCCCACTCATAGTCGGACAGATTACAGGTCACCGTAAAGAGAGCCCGCTCGCCGCCCGGGCCATGAATCGGGATCGTCACGCCCTGCCGGCCGACACCGTAACTATCGGCTTCACGAAAGAGGCGGCGGGTAGAGCAAGAGCGACGATCGAGCGTTGCCCAATCCAGCGGTAGGAAGGCGCGAAGCCCCCCTTGCACTACGGGGTCGATCGAGAAGTAGTTTTCATCGAGATACCGCTTCACCCATCCCTCCTCATAGGAGAGCGCGAGGATCGGATGAGCTTGAGCGTGACCGCGGACGTGTGCCGCGTGGTAGACGAGATTGGCGACGCCATATGCCTCGCGCAATTCGAAGAGCAGGCTCTTCATGGCGTCGAGGCCTGCGGCCTTCGCCATCAGATCGAGCGCGTCGTCCAAACAGAAGCCATTTGCCATCGTAGGTTCTCCCTGAACCGACGATGCAAGCATCAGTTTTGCCATTTAGTTCAAGGTCGGCGCCCAACGTCGCTGCCCTGTAGGCTCAAGTGACGCCATTCGCGTCAGCGGCCTCCTCGCCGAACGCTATGGCTGTCTCAACCACCCTGCAGGCTCTCGGCGAAGTCCTCCGGGACCTCGCCGAACTGGCCCAGGATCGTCGCGACCTCCAGTTCGCCGGTTTCGTCGTCGGCCACCACCTTGATCACGGCCGTGCCCGGCATCCGGCCCGCCATGGCCTCGGCCTTCTTCAGGGCACCGCTCTCGGTCGGCGAGACCTCGCGGTCGCCCGGGACCAGGCGCTTCCGCTTGATCACGAACGTCTGCACCATGAACGTCGTCTTCATCGACATCGTCGTCTCCCCTGGGCCTCAAGCGACCGCGTGATCGTATCGAACCTCGGTGAAAGGCTTCGTCAGTACCACCCGGCCGTTCGCGTCGTAGACTTCGACGTGCCAGGCCGACCAATCGAACCGCGCGCCGTGGACCATCAGGTCGAGGGCGACGCGCTCGGCGTGCAGCCGCACGAGCGCGAGCGTCGGGATGCGCCGGCCCCGGAGATCGACGACGAGGTCGTATCCGTCCGTGCAGTGGAAGCGGTAAAGCCGCGTCGGCATTGGCGTTCTACCCCGCGCTCCACAGGCGTCCACCGCCGCATTCCCGACCTTGGCCGTTTCGATTGAACCGCATGCCTCGATCCGCTTTGTTCCTGTTATGTTCTAGCAGGAGATGGACCCGAGATGCACGCCCGTCCTTACGAACCCCCTGTGGGAATCAAGCTGTCCGAGGCGGAAGCAATCGCGCTCGCCTACCACCGGGCCGCAAGCGGAGACGCTTGGACTGCGCTCGTCCGGGCGATCGAGGATGCGCTCGCTGACCTCACCGAGGCCGAGCGGCGGTCGATGCGCCGGGATCGGCTCATCTCGCGGGGCTATGTCCGCGGTGCGGCGCCGGCCGGGGATCGGCAGTGACGATGCGGCGAGTCGCGAGCCTACCGAATCAGGGCACTAAAACGGTCCGCATCCCGATCCAGGGGGCGGCGCTCTGCGCCGGCTTCCCATCGCCGGCCGATGACTTCCTGGAGGGCGCACTCGAACTGCCGCGCTGGCTCGCGCCAAACCCGCCCGCGACCTTCGCCTGGAACATCTCGGGCGATTCCATGCGCGGGGCCGGCATCTTTGATCGGGATCTCGCCGTGGCCGATCGCAGCCTCAAGCCCGTCAATCGCAGCGTGGTGGTGGCGATCGTCGATGGGGCGATGAGTGTGAAGCGTCTGCACCTCGAAGACGGGCTGGCCCGGCTCGCCTTCGACAATCCCGACATGCCGGCCTTCGCCGTCGATGATTTTGCCGAGGGTGAGATCTGGGGCGTGATCCGCTTCTCGATCCGCTGGCACGTGGCGCGCGCCGGGCTGGTCCGATGAACCGCGCAATCGCGCTGATCGACGGCAATAGCTTCTACTGCTCCTGCGAGCGGGTGTTCGATCCCAAGCTCGCCCGCGTGCCGGTGATCGTCCTGTCCAACAACGATGGCTGTTCGATATCTCGCACCCCGGAGGCCAAGGCCCTCGGAATCAGGATGGGCGATCCCTGGTTCAAGATCCGCGAGCAGTGCCGGCGCGACGGCGTGCGGGTGTTCTCCTCGAACTACACCCTCTACGGCGACATGAGCGCACGCACGAACGCGGTCTACCGGGACTTCTCCCCGGCCGTGGAAATCTACTCCATCGACGAGAGCTTCCTCGACCTGTCCGACGTCCGCGACCGGGACCGAGTGACGCTCGCCCGGGATCTGCGCGCCACTGTGCGCGCCTGGACCGGCATCCCGACCTGCGTCGGCATCGGCCCGACGAAGACGCTGGCGAAGCTCGCGAATCATATCGCGAAGTCGATCCCCGATCTCGACGGCGTCTGCGACCTCACCGACCCGACGGCCTACGACCACTGGCTCTGCCGGATCTCGGTGGCCGAGGTCTGGGGCATCGGTCGGGCCTCGCTCGCCAAGCTGATGACGCTCGGCGTCGACACAGTCGCGGACCTGCGCGACCTCGACCCGCGCCCGGTGCGCAAGGCCATGACGGTGGTCGGAGAGCGCATCATCCACGAACTGCGCGGGCTGGCCTGCCTGCCGCTCGAACTGATGCCCGCCCAGCGCAAGGGCTGCGCGGTCACGCGCTCGTTCTCCCGCCGCATCACGGACCGGGAGACCTTGGAGGAGGCGGTGGCGGCCCATGCGACGCGACTGGGCGAGAAGCTGCGGCGCGGCGGGCTTGGCACCACGCACGTCACGGTCTTCTACCACACGTCCGAGCACGACCGCGGCGACCCGATGCGCTCGGTCTCAACGACCGTCACACTGCCGGAGGCCACGAACGACACGCTGTCCCTGATCAAAGCGGCGCAGGCCGGCGTGGCGCGCACCTGGCGCGAGGCGCTCGGCGACCGGCCCTGGCGCTACAGCAAGGCGGGTGTGGTCACGACCGACCTGATGCTTCTCGACGACGCGCCGCGGGCACTGATCGGACAACTCGACCGCGAACGCAGCGCGCCGCTGATGGCCGCGATGGACGCCTGCAACGCGCGCTTCGGCCAGGGCACCGTCGTGCCGGCACGCGCTGGGCTTACCGAGAGGCGGACCTGGTCGACGAAGTTCGAGATGCGCAGCCCGCGCTACACCACGCAGGTCAGCGAGTTGCCCACCGCACACGCATAGGATGCGGCTTGAAACGAACTTCTACTTCCGACCCCGGGCGGCCATTCAGCCCAAAACCCTTCTCACCTCTTGGAAGGTCAGCTTCGGGGCAGTTTGGTGAAGGATAACCCACGTCAGGGGTGGATGGAGACCGGTCGCTGACCGACACACCCACTCTTCATGAGTTGGACGTTAGGGAGTCTTCTCGGGCTTCTGCATCGCATGCGCGAGGGCCACGGGCTCGCCGGGTACCGGTGCTCTAACTTCGTCCAGGGCTCGCGCGTTGGTTCTCGCGTTCCGCAGAAACGACATCGCCTTCGCTCGGTCTTGCGGCTCCTCTAGAGCGAACCACAGGCTCAGCAATTCGAGGGTCTCACTCAATTGGTGTTGGCTTTGACCATAGAAGACTTCCGTTGAGCAACCGAGTGATTCCGCAAGACGATCAAGTAAATTGTTTGCCTTATCGTGCTGAACGCGTATCGGAGCGCTGGTAGACATGGAGCCTCTATAATATCAGGCGCGATATGTAAATGTTTTACTTAACATTCTTGTAGAAAATTTACATGCCGCGTTGCTTTCTTCACCGTTGAGATCATATTTAGATAAGGACGCCGGAGAAACATAGTCGATTGCGATGACGATGACGGACGAAATGGTCGCACTCGCCGAGGTGTGCCTTGAGGCAAACGAGATCGTGCAGGCGCATGGCACACCCGAGATGAAGAGCCTCCTGCACCTGCTATTGTTGGAAATTGGCCAAGAGATCGCGCGTCGCCAAGCCGAGACCAAGACGAAGCTCGACGACAGCTAATAACGGCGGCTCCATGCCGGCGTCTGTGCAAATTTGTCTTGGCTAGTTGGAGATCCGCTCCCGACTGGGGAGAACGTCCGCTTCAGGGCTAAGGGCAAGGGTTCGCTCCCAGCCCATTTTGGAAAGCCAGGAAGAAGGCGACCTATGTTCCGAGGTGCTGACGGCCTACGCTTAATGGGTCACGGCTTCTCCGGCCGCGCCAGCAGGCTCGCGGTGCGAACGGCCGCCCGCTTCAAGTTCTCGGTCGCATCCTTCGTGCGGACCGTGACCGACGCCCATTCGTGCGCCCGAACCGCAGCGGCAAGATCTAGGCGGTACTCGTCCCCGATAACGAACGGGCTCGGCGTTGGGTCTGTCATGAAGGCGGCGATTGCGGCGACCACGTCCTCCTCAATCACGGCCTTGGCCTTGTAGGTTTCCGTCAGCACAGCCGAAGCTATGCCACCGCGGAAATCGCCTCGTGCGCTTCATTCTTCGATGAAACGAGGCTGTCAGGCAGGGTGCGGTAATCGAAGCGCCCATTCGCGCTCTTGGCCGACGCCAAAAGCCCCACGCCCTGTACCGCGTCTCGTCCGCCTGCTTTCCATCGGTCGCGGATCGAGGAGGGCGAGAAGTCGAAGCTTTTGGCCGCGAGTTCGTCCGCGCCTGCCTGGTAGACGAGGTGGAGCAGCGTCACCGTCGGTCCGGTGGGATCGAGCCTGTCCCGCAGTTCGTACTCGCGTTTCAGGCCCGCAATCGCCCGGCGCGGCGCGCTGGCGAAGATAAGGTCGTTCGCTCGTTCGAGCACGGCGTCCAGGGACGCGGGACGCGGCGCCTTCAGACTGAACAGGTCCGAGGCGATGCAGAGGAGATCCCTTTCCGGTTCGAATGCGAAGATTGGGTCGAGGGGAAGGTTGTTGGTGTAGCCGGCATCGCACAGGACGCGTCCGCCGATCTCGACAGGCGGGAAGGCGGGCAGGATAGCCGTGCTGGCGAGGATATGCTCCGGCCGGACCTCCTCGCGGGACGTGTCGAAGTAGACCTCCTCGCCGGTCTCGATGTCGACGCAGCCGACCGTCAGGCGGGTGTCGCCCCGGTTCAGTCGCTCGAAGTCGACGAGGCGCTCCAGGGTTCGCAGAAGGGGAGCGTTGTCGAAGAGCGCTACATCGTTCGGCACCCATGGCAGGGCCGACCACAGCCCAGGCAGGCGATGGCCGAAGATGTTCGGGCGCCCCCAGGCAAGCGTCATGAGGGCATGCAGGCCGTTGTAGACCTGGCGTGGCTTAAGCAGCCCCGTCGGGTCCGGACCCGTCTTTTGGGTGGCTTCGTCCCAGAACATGCGGAGCTTGGCAACCCTATCCTCGGGCACGTTGCCCGCGACGATAGCGGCCGTCACCGCACCCATCGAGGCACCCACCACCCAGTCGGGTCGAAGCCCATGGCCGTGCAGCGCCTCGTAGACTCCGGCGTGATAAGCGCCGACAGCGTTGCCGCCGGCGAAGACGAAGGCGAGATTGCGCGATTTTCCGGACATGCCTACTTTCGGCTCATGGTGACTTGCCGGTGTAAAGACCCACCGCCGTGTTCGATGATTTCTTAGGCCGTAGCAGGCCAGGGGGGGAGGGGGGGAGCTCCTACGCGAACAGTGCGTGGGCTACCCCTACCGGTCCCCGGCGCGTGTCGGCGTCAACCGTGCGGCCTGAACACGACCTTCGTGCAGTTGTCCTTCTTGTCTCGGAACATGTCGTACAGCGCCGGGCCATCCTCCAGGTTCGTGGACCGATGGCTGATGATAAAGGACGGGTCGATGTCGCCGTTCTGGATGCGCTCCATCAGCGGCTTCATATAACGCACCATGTGGGTCTGGCCGGTCTTCAGGGTCAGGCCTTTGTTCATCAGAACGCCAAGTGCGACGGGACCGACCGGCCCCGCGAAGACTCCTGGCATCGAGACGTTCCCGCCCGGACGGCAGGCTAGGATCGCCTGGTTCAGGGCGAAGGGCCGTTCCAGGCTGACTGTGTGCTCCATGATGGCGGACGACACCTTCTGCAGGGTGGTGTCGGCTCCGTGGGACTCCATACCGACCGCCTCGATGACCGAGTCCGGACCCAGGCCGTGGGTCATCTCCATCAGCGTTTCCTGGATGTTTTCGGTGGCCAGATTGATCGTCTCGGCGCCAGCCTGCCGCGCGAGAGCGAGGCGCTCCGGCACGCTGTCGATGGCGATGACGCGCTTGGCGCCCAGCATCAGGCAGCACTTGACCGCGAGTACGCCGACCGGGCCGCAGCCCCAGATCGCCACGGTGTCTTCCGGACCAATTTCGCAGTGCTCGGCAGCCTGGTAGGCCGTCGGGAAGATGTCGCTCAGAAACAGCACCTGCTCGTCGGTGAGACCCTCGGGCACGACGATGGGTCCGACGTCGGCATAGGGCACCCGCAGGTACTCTGCCTGGCCGCCGGCATAACCACCCGTAATGTGTGAGAAACCGAACAGGCCGGCGAGCGGATAGCCGTAGGTCTCGGCCTGGAGCTTGCCGTTCGGGTTGGTCCGCTCGCAGCAGCTCCAGTTGCCCCATTTGCACTGCCGACACTCGCCGCAGCAGATGGTGAAGGGCACCACGATGCGGTCGCCGACCTTGAGCCTTTGGTTGTCCCGACCGACCTCGATGACCTCACCCATGGTCTCATGACCGAGGACGTCGCCACACTCCATCGTGGGCATGAAGCCGCCCATGAGGTGAAGGTCGGAGCCACAGATCGCGCAGGCGGTCACCTTGATGATGGCGTCACGACCATGCTCGATCTTCGGGTCCGGAACGGTCTCGCAGGAGATCTTGCCCCGGCTCTGCCATGTAAGTGCTTTCATTTCGGGTCTCCTCCGAGGTGTGTCGGCGTGGCCGGGATCGATTCCGGCGTTGGAGGGATTTCGGGGCGTCTTGGTGCGGTGAACGCCGGCTTGCGGTCGACGTCGTTCAGGGGCCCGCGTCAGAGCGGGCGCTTCGCCCGGCGTCCGAGGGCTAGGGCGCCCGCCGTCGCAAGGCCGGCGGCAATGGCCAGGGTGGTCAGTGGGTGGAGCGTGGCGCGCGTGTAAGCGCTCGTGCGCATCACGTAGATCGGGGGATCGCCCCGCTCCTGTCCGGCTCCTGCAGGCGTGTGCAGCGTACCGGAAGGGGCGCGTGGTGCCTCGGAGCGCTTCTGAAGGGCGATGATCGCAGGTGCAAGTTCGTCGTAAAGCCCAGGCGCGAACTCCTTACCCGTGACGAACATCTTGCCGCCCCCACCCACGATGATGTCTCGCTGCGGGTGCACGGCGGCGTGTAGGATGGCGTTGGCGGCCTCGTCCGGTGGGTAGATTGGCGGCGGTAGGGTCGGCTCATGATCCATGTAGTTGCGGGCGCGCTGTGGCAGCGGCGTATCGATGGAGGCGGGCTTCACCAGGGTGACGGATACCAGGGCGCCCTCCGCGATCAGCTCCATGCGTAGGGTATCCGTGAAGCCCTTCACCGCATGCTTGGACGTGGCGTAGAGCCCTTGAAAGGGGAAGGCGAGGTCGGAAGCGATGCTACCGACATTGATGAGCGCACCGCCGTGCTCGCGCAGATGCTCGACGGCTATGAGCGACCCGTTCACCGTTCCCCATAGGTTGGTCTGTATCAGCCGCTCGTGGTCGGCATATTCGATCTCGCGGAGCGGGCCGTACACCGTCACACCAGCAACGTTGACCCAAGTGTCGAAGCCACCGAAGCTTGCGCGAGCTTCATCGGCGATGGCCAAAACGTCCTCCCGCCGGCCCACATCGGCAACGACGTGGACCGCGCGCGGACCGAGTTCGTTGGCCAGTTCGGCGAGCACATCTCCACTGCGAGCCGCGAGCACGACCCGTGCACCCCGTTTTGCAGCCATTCGCGCCGTCGCCAGACCGATGCCGCTCGATGCGCCGGTAATCACGATCACCTGCTCGTGCAGGGGCTTATGTTTCATTCCGGCATGTTCCTCGATCTTGCGCCCGAATGAGGGTGCATGGTGGGTACGCATGACGAGCCGATGCGTTGTGCTCGTGCGCGACCGTCAAAGGCGATCCCGTTCGGAAGAACCGCTCCCGCTCATCGAATGTTCGAAGTGTCCGCGTTCGCCGTCAAAGGTCGGAATGGGCAGCGCCAATCCTCGGTCATGGCCCGCCCGCTTCAGGTGCTCGGTCGCACCCTTCGTGGGGACCGTGACCGACGCCCATTCGTGCGCCCGAACCGCAGCGGCAAGATCTAGGCGGTACCCGTCCCCGATAACGAACAGGCTCATCGTCGGGTCCGCCATGAAGGTGGCGACCACATCCTCCTAGGTCACGGCCTTGGCCTTTTAGAGTTCGCTGGCGGTGGGGTTCTCAGCCATGGTCGATCGATAGCGCGGCCCGTGCCGCCGTTACCTGGCGAACAGCCACAGCGTCGACCCGGCCGTTACGCGATCAGCCTCCGAAGCGGTGCGGGAGCCTGTAAAAAAAGCCCTTAGAAGTCAAAAGGGCCGACTATCCCGCACCTTCACGCTATGCCTATAATCTCATTCAATTATTCGACATCTGCCGGGCCCACCACACTTCCGGTGACCAACGTCACGACGCCGGCTCCCAGAGGGAAACGGGCCTGTCGCGCGGTCGTGGTATCGGACGGGCGCCAGCGGTTTCGTCGCCAAGCCGCATCGGGGCTTGCCACCCTCAGCCCACCGCGTCCCGGGGCACCTGCAGGAACGCGGCCGGAGCGCGGTCGTCGGCATGAAGGATCGCGGCCGTCAGGGTCTCGCCATAGACGCAGGCGGTGTCGAGGTTGGTCCGGTGAGGCCGGCGGTCCGGCGCTCCGTCCCGGCGCGGCGTGTGGCCGTGGATCACGTGCTTGCCGAAGTCGAACGGCGTGCCGAGGAAGGGTTCGCGGATCCAGAGGCGCGTGGCGACGTCGGGATCGATCCCACGGCGGCCGGGCCGGAACCCGGCATGCACGTAGTAGCGGTGGTCGTCCTCGTGGACGGTCGGCAGCGCCGAGAGCCAGGCCAGGACGTCGTGCGGCAGGGCCTCCGGGTCGTCGATCCCGAAGGCGTGCAGGGTCTCGCGCCCGCCATTCTCCAGCCAGACCGGCGCCGCGAGGGCATCCCGATAGGCGTCCAGCATCATCTGCTCGTGGTTGCCGCGCAGGCAGATCAGCGTGCCGGGCTCATCCGCCGCGCGCGCCCGCAGGATGCGGATCACGCCCGCGCTGTCGGGCCCGCGATCCACGTAGTCGCCGAGACAGACGATCCGGGCGGCGCGTCCCCGACGGTGCTCGTCGATCCGGGCCAGGAGCCGGGTCAGCGCATCGGCGCAGCCGTGGATGTCGCCGATCGCGTAGGTCAGTTCGGACATGCCGCCTCCGGGAACCCGCCGGCCGCGCGGCGTTCCCCGAGATAGGCGCTTGCCGCGCCCCGGACCAGCCGCGCGCCCTATCGGAAGACCTGGATCATCGCGGGCGTGAGGATGACCACGAACAGAACCGGCAGGAAGAACAGGATCATCGGGACCGTCAGCTTGGGCGGCAGGGCGGCGGCCTTCTTCTCGGCCTCGTTCATGCGGGAATCGCGGCTTTCCTGCGAGAGGACGCGCAGGGCCTGGCCCACGGGCGTGCCGTAGCGCTCCGCCTGGATCAGCGCGGTGGTCACCGCCTTGATCTGGTCGAGTCCGATGCGGTTCGCGAGGTTCTCGAAGGCGAGACGGCGATCCGGCAGGTAGGACAGCTCCGCCGTCAGCACCGCGAGTTCCTCCGCGAGCACCACGGACTGGCTGACGATCTCCGCGCTGACGCGGCGGAACGCGTGCTCGACCGACATGCCGGATTCGACGCAGATGAGCGTGAGGTCGAGGGCGTCCGGCCACGCGGCGCGGATCTCGGTCTGGCGCTTCTTCGAGACGTTGAGCAGGTAGAGTTCCGGCGCCTTGATGCCGAGGAGGAGCACCGCGATGACGATCATCGCCCGGATCGCGAAGGGCTGGTCGAGGACCCCGAGCACGAAGACGTAGAAGATCGCCACCACGGCCAGGACGATCGGCGTGACGAGGCGGAAGAACAGGAAC
This sequence comes from Methylobacterium sp. J-068, assembly GCF_022829445.1. Classification (GTDB taxonomy): domain Bacteria; phylum Pseudomonadota; class Alphaproteobacteria; order Rhizobiales; family Beijerinckiaceae; genus Methylobacterium. Next base: position 15,534 of record NZ_JAKSXY010000070.1, read on the forward strand.
CCGGTCTCCGCGCCGGGAGAGCGGTAGCCGGCCATGATCAGCTGCTTCCGGGCGGTCTCGGTGCCGAGCCAGCGGTCGAGGCTGAACTGCTCGACCACGCGCTTCATGTAGGCCTTGGGCGCCACCCGGAGCGCCGCCTTGTTCGCGAGGCGGTCGCGCTCGCGCCGGCGGATCTCGTCGCGCTCCTCGCCGACCATCTTCATGCGCTTGCCCAGACGGTCGGGCTCGAGCACCGGCTGCAGCAGCGCGAAGGCGGTCGCCGCGGTGGCGAGCCCGGTGAGCACCATGCCGAGGAAGCGCGGATCCGTGACCTTGGCGGCGATTTGATCCAGCATGCGGTGTCTCCGTGCGCTTCGACCGGACGAGGATTTCTGTCGGAACTGGATTGGAGCCGGACCGATCGCGGGCGGGGCGACGTCAGACGTCGAAATTGATCATCTTCTTCATGGTGAAGACCCCGAGCGACATCCAGATCGCCGATCCGACCAGGGCCAGCTTGCCGATATCGGTCCGCCACAGCAGCGAAATGTAGTCCGGGCTCGAAATGTAGGTGAGGATGGCGACGATGAAGGGCAGGGCGGCGATGATGCCGCCGGAAGCCTTCGCCTCCATGCTCATCGCCTGGATCTTGCCGGCCATCTTCTTGCGCTCGCGCAGCACCCGCGACAGGTTGGCCAGCGCCTCCGAGAGGTTGCCGCCCGACTTCGCCTGGATGCTGATGACGATCGCGAAGAAGTTCACGTCGGAGACGGGCACGCGTTCGTACATCTTCACCAGGGCGTCCCCCAGGGAGAGGCCCAGCGTCTGCGCCTCCACCACGAGGCGGAACTCGGTGCGGATCGGCTCCTCGGCCTCGCGCGAGATGATGCGGAAGCAGTCGCCGACCGGAATGCCGGCGCGCACGCCGCGGGTGATGATGTCGATGGCGGTGGGCAGTTCCTTGATGAAGGCGGCGATCCGGCGCTTGCGCAGGAAGGCGAGCAGCCAGATCGGCAGGCCGAAGCCGCCGGCGAAGACCGCCCCGAGGCCCGCCAGGGGATTGCCCGTCACGACGAGGATGACGAGACCGACGACGATCGCGAGCACCACCGAGATGATCGTGAACTGCTTGCGGGACCAGGACAGGCCCGCCCGCGCGATCTTGAGCTCCAGGGTGACCTTGGTGCCCTCGCGCTTGGCCTCGACCTCCTTGAGACTCTTGGCGACCTGCTCGCGGCGGCTGACGATGGCCGCGCGGCTGCCGGGCGCGGAGACGACGCTGACCGCCTTCCGGCGTTCCGCCGTGCGGCGCTCGCCCGAGAGGTAGGGCAGGATGAAGACGTAGGCCGTGGCGCCCGCGGCCACGGCGGCGAGGCCGGCGGCGAGCGGCATGTTGAGGGCGCTCACGGCGCCCCCCCGCCGAATTCGGCGGAGGCATCGAGCGCGGCCGCCAGGGCCTTCTCCTCGCCGTAGTAGCGCGCGCGCTCCCAGAAGCGCGGACGGCCGATCCCCGTGGAGCGGTGCCGGCCGATCAGCTTGCCGTTCGCGTCCTCGCCGAGCACATCGTAGAGGAACAGGTCCTGGGTGATGATGACGTCGCCCTCGAGGCCCATCACCTCGGTGATGTGGGTGATGCGGCGGGAGCCGTCGCGCAGGCGCGTCGCCTGGACGATCACGTCGATGGAGCCGCAGATCATCTCCCGCAGGGTGCGGGAGGGCAGGCTGAAGCCCCCCATGGTGATCATCGACTCGATGCGGGCCAGGGCCTCGCGGGGCGAGTTGGCGTGCAGCGTGCCCATGGAGCCGTCGTGGCCGGTGTTCATCGCCTGAAGCAGATCGAACGCCTCCGGGCCGCGGACCTCGCCGACGATGATGCGCTCGGGCCGCATGCGCAGGCAGTTCTTGACGAGGTCGCGCATGGTGACCTGCCCCGACCCCTCCATGTTCGGGGGGCGGGTTTCCAGCCGGACCACGTGCGCCTGCTGCAGCTGCAGCTCGGCCGCGTCCTCGCAGGTGATGATGCGCTCGTCCTCGTCGATGTAGCGCGTCAGGCAGTTCAGCAGGGTGGTCTTGCCCGAGCCGGTGCCGCCCGAGATCACCACGTTGCAGCGGACGCGGCCGATGATCTGCAGGATGCGCGCGCCCTCCGGCGAGATCGCCCCGAAGGTGACGAGCTGATCGAGGGTGAGCTTGTCCTTCTTGAACTTACGGATGGTCAGCACCGGCCCGTCGATGGCGAGCGGGGGCGCGATGATGTTCACGCGGGACCCGTCCGGCAGGCGCGCGTCGCAGATCGGAGAGGCTTCGTCGACGCGGCGGCCGACCTGGCTCACGATCCGCTGACAGATGTTCATCAGCTGCTGGTTGTCGCGGAAGCGCACGTTGGTGAGCTGGATCTTGCCGCCGACCTCGATGAAGGCGCGGCTCGCGCCGTTGACCATGATGTCGGCGATGTCGTCGCGCGCCAGCAGCGGCTCCAGCGGGCCGTAGCCGAGCACGTCGTTGCAGATATCGTCGAGGAGTTCCTCCTGCTCGGCGATCGACAGGACGATGTTCTTGAGCCCGATGATCTCCGAGACGATGTCGCGGATCTCCTCGCGCGCCGCCTCGGCGTCGAGGCGCGAGAGCTGCGAGAGGTCGATCGCCTCGATCAGGGCGCCGAAGATCATGCTCTTCGTGCGGAAGTAATCCTCCGACTTCGCCGCGGCCGGCGCCGGCGCCGGCTCGGACCGGCGCGGCGCCTCCACCTTGGGACGCAGGGCCGAATCGTCGTGGACCGGCAGCGTGGCCTGCGGCTTGAGCGGAACCGCGGCGGGCCGCGCCTCGGCGGCGGCGGCTCCCGACCTCCTACCGAACATGGCGCGGGCTCCGGGTGCGATCGGGAATGAGGGGTCCGCGCATCACGAGGCCTTGCGGCGCGCGAGCTTGGACAGCAGGGGTTCGAACAGGTTCTGACGCGCCCGGCGCTGCTCCGCGCGGCCCGTGACCGAGGCGGCGAGCGTGGAGAAGACCTCCACCGCCTTGGCGCCGCTCTGCACCTCGGCGATCATCTGCCCGTTATTGGCCGCCGTGCCGAAGAGGGCGGCATCGAACGGCACGCTGGCGCCGATGGTCGCGTCCAGGGACTTCGCGAACTCGGCCGCCGCGATCTCGGGGCGCTTGGGCAGGCCGGCACCGTTCAGGATCACCCGGGGCTTGCGGTCGTTGGGCCGGTTCTGCTGCAGAAGCGTGAGAAGGTTCTTGGTGTTGCGCAGGGAGGCGAGTTCCGGGCTCGCCACGATGAGGATCTCGTCGGCGCCGATCAGCATGCGACGGGACCACGCGGTCCAGACGTGCGGCACGTCGAGGACGATGCACGGCACCGCCGCGCGCAGGAGGTCGAGGAGGTTGTCGAAGGCCGGTTCGGAGAGGTCCGTCGTGCGGTCGAGGGTGGCGGGTGCGGCGAGCAGGGAGAGGTTGTCGCTGCACTTCGACAGGAGCCGGTCGAGGAGGTTGGAATCCAGCCGGTCCGGCGCGAAGACCGCCTCGGCGATGCCCTGCGGCGGGTCCTGGTTGAAGTTCAGGCTGGCGGTGCCGAACGCGATGTCGAGATCCGCGATGACGGTGGCGGTGTCCTGCTCGCGCGCGATGGTCCAGGCGAGGTTGTGGGCGATGGTGGAGGTGCCGACGCCGCCCTTGGCGCCCACCACCGCCACCGTCCGGCCCACCGGCTTGGAGCCCGGCACCGTGAACAGGTCGGAGATCGCCTGGATCAGGTCGATCGCCACGACGGGCGCCATGAGATACTCGCTCACGCCGCGCTGGATGAACTGGCGATAGAGCTGGACGTCGTTGACGTGGCCGATGACCACGACCTTCGTGCCCTCGTCGCAGACCTCGGCCAGGGAATCGAGGCACTCGAGGGGGCGCGACTTGGCGCCCTGCGTCTCGATCACGATGACGTTCGGCGTCGGGGCGTGCCGGTAGGCTTCGACGGCGGCCGGGCCGCCGCCCATCTGAACCTTGATGTGCGCCTTGTGCATGCGCCGGTCCGACCCCACCGACTCGATCAGCGTCGCGGTCTCGGACGTCTCGCAGAACGCCTGGATCGTGATCCGGGGCACCGGGGCGATGATGCGTTCGGGCGACGCGTTCAGGTCCGGCATGGGGAGTTTCCGGTTCAGGTTGCCGCCAATGCGGGTGCGGGTGGGCCAGGGTGCGGTGTCGCCGGCCGGCGGGGTCGCCGGGCCGCCGGGTCGCGGCGACGGACGGTTACTGCCCGACCTGCGACTTCACGGACGTCTTCCCATCCTGCCGCCATTCGGTTGACGGATCCTTGCCGTCGCGGAGTTTCATGATGTCGCCGGTGCGCCGGATGGTGTCGATCCGCCCCTCGGGACGGCCCCGCACCAGATCGATCGGATCGGCGACCTGGGCGGCGAAGTTGGTCTGCGAGGCGCAGCCGAGATTCCAATGGGGCTCGTTGCGGCCGTTGAAGCCGGCATCGCCGACGCCGAGATCCTGCGGCCAGGCCCCGCACTGGCTCGCGACCTTCGCCTCCATGCGCTGGAAGCTTAGGCGCAGGGGAGACGCGAGGCCGGGATTGGCGACAGGATAGCTCGTCACCGTGAAGCGGCCGGGGGGCACGCCGCCATCGGCGCCGATCCGCCGGATCGCGGCACCCGTCCGCTCGACGGCTGCCCCGAGGCCCGGCGCGACCCCGCGCGGCATGTCGAGCACGATCGTGCCGCGGCCATAGCGCCGGAATTCCAGGATGAAGGCGTCGATATCGGCCGCCTGGCGCGGATCGATGTGCCCCGTGCCGGTCACGAAGACGTCGAGGCTGCGGACGTTCTCCGCCAGGGCGATGGGGTGCCGCGCGCGGTAATCGATGGGATAGAGGGAGCCGGTCGTGGCCACCCGGTCGCGCTGGCAGGCGCCGAGGAGGGCGGTGACGCCGGCGACCGCCACCAGGACCATCGGTTTACGGAGGGACGGAAGGGACATCGTGGTCGGGTCCTGCTGGGGCCGCGTCGCTGTAGGCTCGGGGGAGATGTTTCGGATCAGTCGGTGATGAAGCCGACCCGGCCGCGATAGCCGTTGCCCAGGGGGCTCGCGCCGGCGACGCCGTAGAGCCGGTTCAGGCGGCCGAGCAGGATCGCCTGGGCGTCCTGCGCATCGACGAAGCCGTCGTCGGGGCGGGCGGCTTGGCGCGGCTCCATCGCCTTGGCGATGTAGGGCGTGACCATGATCATCAGTTCCGTCTCCTGGCGCTGGTAGTCGCGCGAGCGGAACAGCGCGCCGATGATGGGCAGGTTGACCAGGCCCGGCAGGCCCGAGATCGCGGCCTTGTTGCGCTGCTGGATAAGGCCGGCGGTCATCATCGTGGCGCCCGACGCGAGCTCGACCGTGGTCTCGGACTTCCGGAGCGTGAAACCGGGCACGGAGGTGTTCTGGCTACCGGTGCCGGTGGTTCCCGACGCGACGAAGTTGAAGGAGTTCTGCTGGTCGATCTCGGACACTTCCGTGCCGACGCGGACGGAGATGCGGTTCTCGGCCATCACCACGGGGGTGAAGCTGAGGCTGACGCCGTAGGGCTTGAAGGCAATGCCGATGGTGCAGACGCCGCCGGTGCAGTTCTGCGACGCCGGAACCGGGATCTCGCCGCCCGCCGTGAACTTCGCGGACTCGCCCGAGATCGCCGTCAGGGTCGGCTCGGCGAGGATGCGCGAAACGCCCGCCTGCTCGAAGGCCCTGAGCGTCGCCGTCAGGCTGGCCCCGCCCGTCCCGCTGATCGTCCCCGACAGCAGGTTTCCGCTGGGGAACTGGCCGCCGTTGAGGGCGAGCGGCGTGGTGTTGGCGAGGTTGAGGCCGGACCAGCTGCCGTTGAGGTTGACGCCGAACTGCTTGAGGACGGTGCGCGCCACCTCGACCACGGTGACGCGCAGCATCACCTGGTCCTTGCCCCGGATGGAGAGGTTGTTGATGACGGCGCCCCGCGTCGCGGTGCCCCCCAGGCCGCCGACGCCCACGAAGGCGTTGGCGATGTCGACGGCCTGCGCGGCCTCGGAGGCCGAGTTCACGGACCCGGTCAGCACGACGGAATCCCCGGCCGCGCGAACGTCGAAGCGTCCCCCGGCGATGCTCTGGTTCAGGGTCTGGCGCAGCACGTTCAGGTCGCGCGCCACCGTCACGTCGAGGGCGGCGATCTGCCGACCCTCGGCATCCATGATGAAGATCGAGGTGGCGCCGTTCTCGATGCCGATGATGAAGACCTTGCGGGTGGAGCGCACGACGGCGTTGGCCACCTTGGGGTTGGCGACGAAGACCTCCTTGGCGTCCCGGGGCAGGTCGATGACCAGGGAGCGTCCCATGGTCAGGTCGATCCGCCGCGACGTCGCGCCCTCGTTGCCGCCGACCGCCAGGATCGGCGCGGGGGTCGCCCCCGCCGGCTGGGCTCGGCCGGGGCCGGTCAGCGCCAGCGCGACGAGGGCGGCCGAGGCGAGACCGCGATGGCGGGTGGTGCGGGCGGGAAAGGTCATCGGCGCGTCCTCTGTGATCGTGCGTGCGCGTGTCTCAGCGTCGCGATTGCTGCTTCGCGACGCCGAACCGCACCACGGTCAGGGCCGATTCGGGGCGTGTCTCGAGGGTCGGGTCCGTGCTTCGGCCGCTGTCGACGAGGCTGCGGAGGGAGAGCGAAAGCTGGCCGGCCTTCTGCGCCAGGGTGACGAGTTCGGCCTGGGCCGGCGTCAGCGCGAGGGTGGCGGTCTCGCCCGTCACGACGTTGTTGCCGTTCTTCTCCTGGACGATCTGCCCGATCGCCAGGACGCGCACGTCCTGGAGCAGCGTCTCGGAGACCTGCACGTCGCTGCTCGCGCGCGAGGCTTCCTCGTCCCGGTAGGTGCGGATGATGTCGACGTGATCGTTCGGCAGGATGAAGCCGCCGGCCGTGCTCGATCCGCGCGTGTCGATCGTGATCGCGACGGCCCGCATGCCCGAGGGCAGGATCGCCGCCATGAAGCCGCCGTCGGAGCGGGCGAGCTTCTGCGGTCGGATCGGCTCGCCCGCGAGGAAGCCGGATCGGGCGATCGATCCGGCGATCTCCTCCATCCCCTTCGGTGACGTCGTACGGGTTATGTAGCCCGGGGTGAGCGCGTCGTTCGGCCAGGGCTGCCACCGGAGATCGGGCGCCTGGATGTTCTGGCCCATGGGCAGTTCGGCCGCGGCCACGAGCACGTCGGTCACCGGAACCGCGGGGGGCGGAACGATGGCGGCCGGCTGGACCACCGGCTTGTCCTCGCCGCTCATCAGCAGCGCGGCGGCACCGCCCGCTGCGAGCGCGATGGCGAGAACGGCAAGTCTGGCTGGTTTCATCACCGGGCTCGAACCTACGGACGGCGGATCGCCGTGCAGGTGGAGAATGCCCTGGTATTCCTCAAATTACGGTTAACGAGGCGTAAGGCCTTTATCGTAAGACGACTTTATTCCCGTCAACCACCGCCTGCCGGCGTCCCGCTCAACCGGCCAGAACCCGGGTCCAGAGCATGGTCTCGGGCAGCACCAGGAGCGCGGCCAGGGACAGGGCGATCCCATAGGGAACCCCGGTCTTGGCGTCGTGCAGGTGCAGGGCGAAGGGCAGCCGCGCGACGAGCATGGGGAGGGGCAGGGCGCGGACCGCCAGCAGGGCGAGGGTGAGCGCACCGCCCGCCAGCGAGGCGAGGATGAGATAGTCGAGGAGCTGGTCGAAGCCGATCCAGAGCGCCGTGGCGGCGGCGAGCTTCGCGTCGCCGCCCCCGATGAAGCCCAGGGCGAACAGCGTGAAGGTGACCGCGAGGGTCACGGCCCCGGCCCCGAGATGACCGGAGAGGTCGCTCCATCCGAGCCCCGTTCCGAGAGCGAAGGCCGCGAAGGCGACCACGAGCGCGATCGAGACGGTGTTGGGGATCAGCATCGTCAGAAGATCCCGGACGGCGGCGTAGGCCATCAGGAAGGGGACGACGACGAGGAGGCTCAGGCTGGCCATGATGGTCCCATCGGGCTCCGCGCGAGATCGGCTCCGGTCCGCGAGCGCGGCCGGACCGCTCGATGGTGAAGGGTCTCGCGTGCCCGGAGGCGCCGCAGGGGCGGATGCACGCGCGTCGCTCGTCGATGCCCGGAACGCGAGACGCATCCGAGGGCGTCGGAAGACTCTAAAACCCGGGCGTTCGATCCGTGAGGATCAAGACGCCCGGGTTTTATGGGAAGACCATCGGCCGGGTTCGCCAATGCTCTTCAGACCGTGGCGGTCCGCTGCGATCGATCGGCCTGTTCCGACGGCTGCGTCGGAAGGCCCGAACGCATCGCGGGATCAGGAAGCCTTGAGGTTCGTGGCGACCTTCTGCAGCGTGGCGCTGAGGTTGGTGCCGAGGGTCGTCAGGACGGTGATGACGGCGACGGCGATCAGCGAAGCGATGAGACCGTACTCGATGGCGGTGGCGCCGGACTGGTCGGCGGCGAAGCGCTTGAACATGGAGGTCATGAAGGAATTCCCCTGGCAGTGATTGTGCCGACCACGCTCTCGGCGTCTCAACCGGCGACAGGTGAAGAATGCCGGACGCCTCTTGCCATTGGGTTAAATCGTTCGTCGAAACCGGCCCTCCGGCTCGGGCTTTGGTTCGTAGTCAAGGAAGTCTTAAGCGCCTGTTTCGCTTTGCGAAGTTCCGTAGGGGCCCGGCCCGGCCCACATCCTCGACGTCGTCGCTCGGGCGAGCCGTTCATCGCGATACGGCGAGGCACCGGATTATCGGTTCGTTTACCGTGCGCGTGGTTCCTTGGCCGTGTCGATCTTCGGGCGAGCGCTCCGCGCGGTCGCGCCGTCGTCGAAGGTGATGGACATCGTGCCGTCCGGTTTCAGTGAGCCCCCGATGCAGCACCGCGCGAATCCGTCCCGTATCGCCGTCCGAGGTTTCGCGGCCCTGATGGTCGCGGCCTGCGCGGCCATCGGCTGCGGCGCGCCACGGGCACAATCGGCGGAGGCGGTCCCGACCGTGGTCACGGTCACGGTCGACAACGCCAAGGTCATCCGCCTGCCCGACAAGACGCAGACCGTGATCGTGGGCAACCCGGTCATCGCCGACGTCGCGCTTCAGCGGAACGGGGTCCTGATCCTGACCGGCAAGAGTTTCGGCAGCACGAATCTCATCGCCCTGGACGCCGCGGGCAGCATGCTCGCGGAATCGACGATCAGCGTTCAGGCGCCTCAGGCCGCCCTGATCACGGTCCAGCGCGGCCTCGAGCGGGAATCCTATTCCTGTACGCCGAACTGCCAGCCCTCGATCCAGCTCGGCGACGCCACGAAATATTACGGCGACGTCAGCGGACAGGCCGAGGCCCGGCGCGCGATGGCCACCGGCAACGGCGGACCCACGAAATAACGCGTCAAGCCACATCCGGTATGCCAAATCCGGTCGATTCCTTCGGGATGACGGATTTGGGCTTCGCCCCGGGCGCCGCGCGACACGCCGTCAGCGGCGGGAGGCGGGCGACGGCGGCGCGTCCGCCGGAGCTGCGAGCCGGAACCCGTCGAGCCCCTCGGTCGTAGCGTCGAGGCCGGCGCGCCGGTCTGCGACCCAGCGCAGGGCACCCGACACCACGCGCTCGGAATAGGGCTTGGCGATCACCCCCACGGCGCCGGCGAAGTCGTCCGGGATGCGCTTGGCGTTGGCGGTCATGAACACCACGGTGGTGTGCGGGTCCGCGCTCAGGGCGCGGGCCACCTCGACACCGGTCGGACCGTCCACGAGGTGGATGTCCACGAAGGCGACGTCGGGCGATGTCGCCAGGCCGAGGGCGATCGCCTCCGTGGAGCTTCCGGCGATGCCGACGATGACGTGGCCGAGATCATCGAGCAGGCACTCGAGCTCGAGGGCGATCAGGACCTCGTCCTCGACGACGAGGATGCGCAGAGCGGCATCGCTCATTGGGTCGCCCATTCCGAGCCCCGCCCGGTCCCCGCATCCTGCAGCGAAACGGCATCGAGCGGGACGGTGATCTCCACCCGGGTCCCGGGCGAGACGTCGCTCCAGGCGATGACCCCGTGCAGCTGGCGCACCACCATCTCCACCAGGGAACGCCCGAAACCGGCCGGGTTCGGTATGCCGCCGGCCATCCCGACCCCGTCATCCTCGATCAGCATGCGCAGACCCGAGTCGCTGCGCTGCGCCGTGATGGTGATCCGCCCCGGCCGGCTGTCGGGGAAGGCGTGGCGCACGGCGTTGGTCGCCAGTTCGTGCAGCATCAGCGCCAGCGGTGCGGCCATCGCCGCCGAGACCGCGATCGAATCGATCTCGGCGCTCACGGCGGTGCGGTCGCTGTCGATCCCCGCCACGAGCTCGGAGACGAAGTCCTCGGCGAATTCGCGCAGGTCGAAGCGCGTGACGTCGCCGGTCGAGTAGAGCATGCGATGCACCGTCGAGAGGGCGCCGATGCGCTCGGCCATGCCCTGGAGCGCGTCGCGGGCCTCGCCGCGCGGGGTACGCCGCGCCTTGAGGAGCATCAAGGAGGAGATGACCTGGAGGTTGTTCTTGACCCGGTGGTCGACCTCATGGAGCAGCGCGGTCTTCTGTTCGAGGGCGGCACGCAGATGTGCCGTCTGCTCGCCGACGCGCCGCTCGAGCTCGTCGTTGGCATCCTTCATCGCGACTTCGTGGTGGTGCTTGCCCGTCATGTCGGCCTGGGCCGAGTAGAAATGCACGATGCGCCCGGCGGCGTCGTGGACCGGAGCCACGGTCATGCCGTTCCAGAACGAGGTGCCGTCCTTGCGGTAATTGATCAGCTCGATCTCGATCGGCCGTCCGGCGCTCACCGCCTCGCGCAGGCGGCTCACCGCACGCGGATCGGTGTCGGGCCCCTGCAGCATGCGGCAGTTCCGGCCCTCGATCTCGCGCCAGGAATAGCCCGTCAGCGCCAGGAAGGCATCGTTCGCCCAGACGATCGGGTTGTCCGACCGATGGGGGTCGGTGAGCACCATCGGCGTGGGACTCGTGCTGAAGGCCGCAACGAACGCACCCGCATCGATTCCGAAGCCCTGCATTCCGGCCGTCGGTGTTTCCTTATGCGACATGATCGACTTTAGCCAAGACGATATACCTGATTCGGACGATAAACTCGGTTCGAAAGCTCGGTGGTCGATCGATCTCGCTAAAGACGAACATTGATTTGAAGCCCCGGGATGTCCCGCCGTCAACACTTCGCTGCTCCGGGTCGCGTGAGGCGAAGGGATGGCCAACAGGAAAGATGCGAGACCTCACGTTAAGTTTTGGGAAGGCATGCTGCCCAGGGTGTCCGCAAGCGCCACGCCAAGCCGGTCTTGGGCCGACCCTGGATGTGGGGTCGGAGCCGAGGCCTGCTATGGTTCGCGGGCATCAAGCCGTTTCGGTCCCCAGGAGTTCCATGCCATGGCCTCAAGCGACGTCACGGACGCCCCGCGCCGCCGGCTGCACCTGCGGGATATCGGGCGGGATCCGCGCATCCTGCTGATGCTGGCGCTGGGATTCTCGTCCGGCCTGCCGCTGCTCCTCGTGCTCGGCACCTTCTCGACGCGGCTCGCCTACTCCAACGTCGACATCAAGGCGATCGGCCTGTTCAGCTACCTGGCGCTGCCCTACACGCTGAAATTCCTCTGGGCTCCCATCATCGACCGCTTCGACGTGCCGGGCTTGAGCCGCGTGCTCGGACGACGGCGGGGCTGGATGATCGCGACGCAAGCGGCGGTCGCGGTGGCGCTCGCCCTGATGGCGTCGGCCGACCCCGGCACCAGCCTCGCGCTGCTCGGCCTCGGCGCCTTCCTGGTGGCGATCTGCGCGGCGACCCAGGACGTGGTGATCGACGGCTGGCGCATCGATGCGGCCGGGACGGACCTCCAGGGCGTCATGGCCGCGACCTCGAACCTCGGCTACCGGCTCGCGCTGATGTCGGCGGGCGCCGGCGCCCTGTTCATCGCCAGCGCCTATGGCTGGAGCGTCGCCTACCTGTCGATGGCGGCCCTGATGGGCGTCGGCATGGTGGCCGCCCTCCTGGCGCCCGCCTACGACCGGGCGATCACGGCCCCGGTCCCTGCCGCACCTGCCGACGTCTCCACCAAGGCCTGGACCTTCAGGAGCGCGGTGCTCGAGCCGCTGACCGAGCTGCATACCCGCCTCGGGGCGAGCCTGTGGGCGATCCTGATCCTCGTCGCATTCTACCGCATGCCCGACTTCATCTCCGGCGTGATGGCGAGCCCGCTCTACAAGACCGTCGGTTTCACCCTCGTGGATATCGGCTTCGTGTCGAAGCTCTACGGCATCTGGGTCGGCATCGCGGGCGCCTTCGTGGGCGGCTGGGCCATGACCCGGTACGGCCTGTTCCCCACCCTGGTGGTCGGGGCCTTCCTGGGCGCCGCCTCGAACCTCGCCTTCTCGTGGCTCTCCTTCGGCGGGCCGGAGGTCTGGCGCCTGACGGCGGCGATCTCGATCGACAATTTCTGCGGCTCCTTCGCCGGCATGGCGCTGATCGCCTACATGTCGAGCCTGACCGCGCCGGGCTTCGCCGCGACCCAGTACGCGCTGTTCTCCTCGCTCTACGCCCTGCCGGGCAAGCTCGTGGCCGGCACCTCGGGCTTCATCGTGGCGGCCTACGGCTACCCGGTCTTCTTCGCCCTCACGGCCGCCGTGGGCATTCCGGTGGTCGTCCTGTGCCTGTTCGTCGGGCGGGCGGGCGAGCGCCGGGCGGCCGCCGCCGAGACCGTCGCGGCGGATCCTGTCCGCCCCGAAGCCGCGGCCGGCGACGAGATCGGCGGGAACCATCCGCGAGGCCTCGGCCTTGCTTCAACCGGCAACAACCCAGCGGGGACGGCCCAGACCGGCCGCCCCCGCCCGGCACACGGATGAGACCGCAGACGTGAGCAACATCAAACTCGTCGACGACACCGCCCCCGTCCCGGCCACCGGCCTGCCCGGCCTCAGCGACGCGGACCGCGCGGCGCTGCGGCGCGCGGTGGAGGTTCTGGAGCGGCCGGGCCTCGCGGCCCGCCTCTCGGCCATGGCGGGCGCCCCCCTCGACATGATCGGGCGCGCGCTCCCCGCACCCGTGACCGATGCGGTCTCGCAGGCGACCGAGAGCGCCATGCGGGCCTCGCTCAAGCTCGCGCTCGCGACCCTGCCGACGGGCAAGGACATCACGCTGACGCCGGCCGACGCGCCGCTCCTCGAAGGCCCGGCGGAGCCGGAATCCGCGGTGATCCGCACCGCCGCGCGCCTTTCGAAGTACTTCCCGTCGAGCGCCTTTGGCCACAAGGCCATGGCCGCCGCCTCGGGGGCGATCGGCGGGGCCTTCGGGCTGGCCACCCTGGCGGTGGAACTCCCGCTCTCGACCACCCTGATGCTGCGCTCGATCGCCCAGATCGCGCAGGAGGAGGGCGAGGATTTGAGCGACCCGGAGAACGCGCTGGCCTGCGTCCAGGTCTTCGCCCTCGGCGGGCGCGAGGCGGCGGGCAGCGCCCTGACCGAGAGCGGCTACTTCGCCGTGCGCGCGGCGCTCGCCAAGACGATGGTGGAGGCCGCCCGCTACGCCGGCAACCGCGCGCTCCTCGACGAGGCCGCGCCCGCCCTGATCCGGTTCTCGGCGCAGATCGCCGCCCGCTTCGGCATCGTCGTGTCCCAGAAGGTGGCCGCGCAGGCGGTGCCGATCCTCGGGGCCTTGGGCGGGGCCGCCGTCAACGCCGCCTTCATGGACCACTTCCAGAACACCGCGCGGGCCCACTTCACCGTGCGGCGCCTGGAGCGGGCCTACGGCGCGGCCCCGGTCCGCGCCGCCTACGAATCCGAGAAGGCGATGCTCGGCGTCTGATCCGGATTCCGGGTCTTTCTGACGGGTCAGACCTTGGGGTAGCGGCGCGCCAGGAGGGCGTGGACGAGGCGCGCGGTCTGGACCTCGCCCCCCTCCGGCCGTCCGGGCTTCGTCGACGGGTTCCAGCCATAGAGGTCGAAGTGGACATGGGCCCGCGTCGCCGGCGCGAAGCGGCGCAGGAAGAGGGCCGCCGTGATCGCCCCCGCGAAGGGGCCGCCCGAGACGTTGTTCAGGTCCGCGACCTTCGAGTCGAGCAGGCTCGCGTAGGGCTCGTGCAGCGGCAGGCGCCAGACCGGGTCGGCCACCGCGAGTCCCGCCTCGGACACCGCCTGCGCAAGGGCCTCGTCCTCGGTGAAGAAGGCCGGCAGATCGGGCCCGAGCGCCACGCGGGCCGCGCCCGTGAGGGTGGCGAAATCCACGAGCAGGTCGGGGGCCTCCGCGTCGGCGAGGGCCAGCGCATCGGCCAGGATGAGCCGGCCCTCCGCGTCGGTGTTGCCGATCTCGACCGTCAGCCCCGCCCGGCTGCGGATCACGTCGCCCGGCCGGAAGGCCTCGCCCGAGACCGCGTTCTCGACCGCCGGCACGATGAGGCGCAGGCGCAGGTTGAGCCCCGCGCCCATCACCATGTCGGCGGCGGCGAGCGCGGCGGCGCTGCCGCCCATGTCCTTCTTCATCAGCAGCATGCCGCTCGACGGCTTAATGTCGAGGCCGCCGGTGTCGAAGGCGACGCCCTTGCCCACCAGCGTGACGCGCGGCGCGTCGGCCGGCCCCCAGGTGAGGTCGATCAGGCGCGGCGCGCGCGGCGAGGAGGCCCCCACCGTGTGGACGAGGGGAAAGTCGCGGGCGAGATCCGCGCCGGCGACAACCGCGACGTCGGCGCCGTGGCGCGCGGCGACGGCGCGGATCGCGGCCTCGATCTCCGCCGGGCCGAGGTCGTTGGCCGGCGTGTTCACGAGGTCCCGGCCCAGGGCCACCGCCTCGGCGATCCGGGTCACGGCCTCCACGTCGACACCCTCGGACGGGGCGAGCGCGGGCCGCTCGGCCCCGGCCTCGCGGTAGCGTCCGAAGCGGTAGCTGCCGAGGAGCCAGGCCAGGGCCGCGTCCGTTGGATCGACGTTCTCGGACGGGGCGAAGCGGTAGCTGCCCGGCGGCAGCGCTCCGGGCAGCTTGCCGGCGAGGAGCCGGTCGCGGCCGTCGCCGAGCCCGAACAGGACGCCGGCCAGTCGCCCATCCGCCGCCGGGAGCAGGGCGATGCGTCCGGCCTTCGGGGCGAAGTCCGTCGCCCGTGCATAGGCCGCCTGGGGGCCGGGCAGGGCGGCCTCGATCCGGGGCCAGGATTCGGGCGTGACGCAGGTGATCGGCACGGCGTCGCCGGCGTCGCGGACGAGGCGGGAGAGGCTCTGGTTCATGGGACTCGGGGGTAGGGGAAAGCGGGCCGCCGTGAGTTAACGGCGGATTAGGGTTAACCGTCTACCACCGCTCCAACGGGAGCGCGAAGCGTTCGACCGATCAGGCCTCAAGACCCGGAAGGGTCGTCGCGGAGCGCGTCATGGTCACGCCGCTGTTGAAACCATACTCGGTCCGGGTCGCGCGCCTGGCCGCCGCCGTCCTGGTGGCGGGCCTCGCCGCGGGATGCCAGTCGGGCTCGCCCGAGACCACGGGCTCCATCGGCGGCCTCTCCCTGCCGAGCTTCGGCCGGCCGCAGAACGCGGCCGCGGTCGCCCGCCGCGAGGTCGAGCGCCTCGGCGAGAAGTACGCCGCCGACCCGGGGGACGTCTCGCTGGCGCTGCGCTACGCCCAGGCGCTGCGGGTCACCGACCAGAAGCCGCAGGCGGTCGCGGTGCTGCAGCAGGCGGCCCTGCGCAATCCGAAGAACAACGCGGTGCTCGCCGCCTACGGCAAGAGCCTCGCCGAGGTCGGCCGCTTCCAGGAGGCGGCGGAGGTTCTCCAGAACGCCCACACGCCCGCCCGGCCGGACTGGCGGGTGCTCTCGGCGCAAGGCGCGGTGGCCGACCAGCTCGGCGACCATGCCCGCGCGCAGGGGTTTTATGAGGCGGCCCTGAAGATCCAGCCCGACGATCCGGTGATCCTGTCCAATCTCGGCCTGTCCTACGCCCTCGGCCGCCAGCTGACGCAGGCGGAGACGACCCTGCGCCTGGCCGCCGCGCAGCCGCGCGCGGATGCCCGCGTGCGCCAGAACCTCTCCCTCGTGCTCGGCCTACAGGGCAAGTTCGCCGATGCCGAGGCGGTCTCGCGCCGGGACCTGTCGCCGGAGGAGGCCACCGCCAACACGGCCGCGCTCCGCGCCTTCGTCGCCCAGCCGAACAGTTGGAAGGCGCTCAAGGCATCCGAATCCCGCACGACCAAGCCGGTGCGCCGGGTGGCGGAGAAGGCCGCCGAGTGAGGCCGGCCGCGCCGGGACGGCGCGTGCATTGTGGTTAACCACGAGTTAAGGCCCACGGCCTAGTTACGATCGGACGACATTCGGGGCGTCCCCCGGCTCGCGGGTCGCCGTGACGGATCGCCGGAAGAGGAGAGCGCGTGCGTTGGGGGGCTGATCGCTGGCGCTTCTATCGGCTGATCGGGCGTGAGATCACGCGGTCCGCCCGCGACACCTATGCGCGCCTGACCGGCCGGCCCGACATCCTCGCCCGCGCGCGGGTCACGGCCCTCGTGATCGCGCCGCACGACCTGCGCACCAGCGACGCGACCTTCGCCGACGACATCTATGCGGGGCTCTTCGTGTTCGCGGGCCGCTCGCTCTCCGTGAGCGGGCGCTCGCCGTTCGATTACGCGCCGCCCTCGCCGGAATGGGCCGACCTCCTCTACGGCTTCGGCTGGCTGCGCCACCTGCGGGCCGCCGACACCGCGCTCGCCCGCGCCAATGCCCGCGCCTTCGTGGCCGACTTCATCGCCGGACGGGGCGACGCGGCTTTGGCCCGGCCGACCCCGGTGGCGGCCCGGCGCCTGATCTCGTTCCTGTGCCAATCCCCCCTGGTGCTGGAGGGCGCGGACCACGCCTTCTACCAGGCCTTCCTCAAGGCCCTGGGCAAGGCCGCCCGCGAACTCGAGGGCGACCTGCGCCGGGGCATCTCGCCCCAGACCCGCCTGCTCGCCGCCGTGGCGCTCTGCTATGCGGGCCTCTGCTGCGAGGGCATCCAGCCGATCCTGCGGCGCGCTACCCGCATCCTGGTGCGCGAACTCGAGCGGCAGATCCTGCGCGACGGCGGCCACCGCAGCCGCGACCCGCGCTTCGCGATGGAACTGCTGCTCGACCTATTACCCCTGCGCCAGAGCTTCCTCTCGCGCAGCATCGACCCGCCGGAAGCGCTCCTGCACGCCATCGACCGGATGCTTCCGCTCCTGCGCCTGCTGCGCCACCCGGACGCCTCGCTCAGCCACTTCAACGGCATGGGCGCCACGGCGGCGGACCACCTCGCGACCCTGCTGGTCTATGGCGGCGCCCAGGCACAGCCCATGATGCACGCGCCAAATTCCGGCTACGAGCGCCTGGAGGGCGGCCGCGTCCTCGTGGTAGCCGATGTGGGCGCGCCGCCGCCCTTGCCCGACTCGATCAATGCCGGGGCGGGCTGCCTCTCCTTCGAGATGTCGAGCGGCCCGCAGCGCATCGTGATCAATTGCGGCCTGCCGGCGAGCGGGCCCGAACTGCGCCGCCTCGCCCGCAGCACCGCCGCCCATTCCACCGCGACGGTGGCCGACACCTCCTCCTGCCGCTTCCTCGTCGGCGGCGGCGCCTGGTACGAGCGCTGGGCCGTGACCTGGCTCTCGCACCGGATCGGCCCCGTGATCCTGCGCGGCCCGCGCGCGGTGAAGGCCGAGCGCACGCGGGACGAGGGCGCCACGATCCTGGCCGCGCGCCACGACGGCTATGCCCGCGACTTCGGCATCGTGCACGAGCGCCGCTGGCGCCTGACCGGCACCGGCCACGTGCTGGAGGGCGAGGACGCCTTCCTGCGCAGCGACGCGCCGGGACGGGCCAAGGGCCGCCACCGGCCGCAGGAGGCCGCGGTGCGCTTCCACCTGCATCCGGCCATCGCGGCGCGCGGCCTCGACGACGGCCGGCTCGAACTCACTTCGCCGATCGGCGAGGTCTGGCATTTCGGCGCCGAGGGCGCCGAGATCGCCTTGGAGGAGAGCGTCTACTTCGCCGGCCTCACCGGCGCACGCCGCACCGACCAGATCGTGCTCTACGTGGCGATTACCGACGACACCCGCATCCGCTGGGGCTTCGCCCGGGCGCAGACCCGAGGAGGCTGAAGGTTTCGCGCGGGCTGAGACATCGAAGGCGGGCGGGTCGGGTCTCGGTTTGAAATCCGAGCCCGCTCGACCGGCAGGTTTCGACCCTTTCGCAGAAGCCGGGAACGTCCACTTGAAGGATGTTGGATCGAGGGGGGGATCCACGTCCGGAACAGGCGGCCAGCGAAGCGGCTGCTTTCGGACCTCAAGTCGTCCAATCAGACGTTGGGTCGCCTTCGGACTTCAAGTTTAAGACAGCAAACGGACTGGGAAGACAGAAAATAGGTTCCCATGAGTCAACTTTGCGCCTGTAGCGATCAGGCCAAGACTTCAAGATGCCTTGAAGCCTGTGACCAACCCGATGATCACTGGACCGGCGATCATGAGAGAAAGCGCGATCTGCTCTGATGGGCTGTCGGTGAGAGCGCGAACGAGCGTGGGTCCCAGAACCATTACAGCGCCGCCGGCCAGTCCGGCGAAAAGGCTTATGCGGTCCACGATCCAACCCTCGCATGCGAGTCTGATCTGGCTCGTCACTGTTCAACTCGCCGCTACGGGCATTGTGCCAAAGGTGTCTTGGGATCAGTTCGTCCCTCTGGGGTGAGGTGCGGCGAAATCCAGCCGAGGCTCCTCTGGTCAGGTCTCCGAGCCAAACCGTCTCGATGCACGCGTGCATCGGACCGATAGCGGTTGCCAAGAAGCCCGTGCAAAGATGGTTGCCGCTTGGTCGGGGCTCACCGGCATGAGATGACGGAGCAATGCGCATTCCCTCGTTGCCGGACCACAGCGTGGCCGTTTCGCCCTGCCGGAGCGAGAGGGGCCGCTTTCGATGGTTGGTCACGACCGCCGGCTATCACCCGTACCGGTCTCCAAATTCCTACAACTCTTCATCCGCCGCGCTCGCGGCAGGGATTGCCCACGCTCATGTCCTAGCGGAGCGGCAACCCATCAGAGGAAGGATCAACGACGGCGGCTGGATCTAACACCGTCTTCGCGGCGCGCAGCCGGCGCAATAGGACTGCTGCAATAGTCTTAGGTGATCGCTCGATCGAGGCGCATACTGGGGGTCTCACAGGATGCTTCATGCCCCTCATCGAATTTGGACGCTTGACGCGTTCACCAGCGGCGCTGGCCGCCATCATAGGCGCGACACGTGCGCTGGAGATGGCGTTCCCGGTTGACCTCGAAGAAGCGGTGTTGAACCGGCTCGGTCGCGCCGTGGCAGCCCTCCTGAAAGCCGAGGACGTTGTGGCGCTTCACGGTGGACCCGAAGCGGCGTGAAACGCGGCGGCGGTTCATGCCGCCGTGTGCCGAAGGCTCATAGGCCTTTGGCCTCCACCTGGGTCCGGGACGCGTCGACGAAGACGCCCACGCATCGACAGTAAGGGTTCGCTGGCTCCCCCTTTCCGCATTGCAATCGATGCGGAGCGGGAGGTCACGGAAGAATCATGTCACCTGAGCACCGAGGAACCTCGAGCATAGTGCGGAAAGGCGCTCGTAGTCATGTCGGGGCTTGGGTCGTCGCCCTGGGGCAACCCCTCACCACCTTCGCGGTGTCATAGGGCTCTCGGCTCCAAGTCGAACGCGCCATATCCGTCTCCGCAAGCAGGCCTCGTCCCAGTGCATGCCTTGAACCCATGAGATAAACATAAGATTTTTGGGCAGAAAGCTGGAACTGTGATATGAGACTGCTCATTCTTCGTCGAAGGTTTGACCGCTATGGATGTCGTTCTCACTTCTGAAGGACCTCACGGCGGTAAGTGGACCTTGAAAGACCGCCTTGGGCGGAACCTCGGCAGCATCACCAAGCTCAAAAACGCCAGCGACTTTCAGATTCAGCCCGACGCGTTGGGCCTGCTCAAAGGCGTAAAACGGCGACATCCGACCCTCAACGAGGCCATGTCCGCCATTGCAAGCCTCACCAATGGCGCCTGCACGCTTGACAGCCGGGACTGGGATTAGGGCTGTCCATCTGGGCAGTACGCTCCGAACCTGATGCAACAACCAAGAGATCGCACCGGCCATGATCGAGTTCTTTGACCAAGCCGGGCGAGAAGCCGCCTTCTGCCATGATGGCCACTCCCTCTATCTCTGGAACGGCAAAGCCGCGGCCTTTATCCACGATGACAAAGTCTATGCCTATGACGGTCGCTTCATCGGCTGGGCGGATCGGGGCTGGATCTCGGACGAGAGCGGAGAGTGTCTCCTGTTCGAGCGCGATGCCATTGGTGGACCGCAAAAACCGAAACGCCTGACCAAAACGACGCCGGGGCCGAGAGGGACGAAGCCAGCGCGCGGAGACCTGCTTCCGACGCCGGAAAGCCGGGCCAATCTCAAGACGTGGTCGGATCGCGTGTTCTCCGACCTGATCTGAGGGGACATCAGATGTTCGCGACATCCAAGTGTCGCCGCTGATCCGTACCCGAATCGAATGCCGCTTTGTCGAAGTAGGGTCGCGAGATATTCCAGTCGCAAGCCCAAGGGATGCTGGCGGGTAAGAACGCGTGGCCCGGTACGGGTGATAGCCGGCTCTCATCACCGACCATCGAAAGCGGCCCCTCTCGCTTCGACAGGCTAAAACACTCACACGCGCATCGAGCAAGGAGGGACGTTGGATGTCCACGTTATGGCAGGTTGCTAATTTTTATGGCGAGTGATGACAGCGGCGCCCAGGATCGGCGCGAAACGAAATCTGCAAAGCATTTGGAGAAAGCCCGCGCTGGGGGCGAGGCACGCGCGGATTACGATGCGACGCGGCAAGCCACCGAAGACAAGACCGTGCGCCTCAAGGCTCTTCGAATTGCCAAGGAAAAGGCGGACAAAAACGGTTGATCCGACCTCGCCGGAGTCGATTTATCGCCCTGCGGCGTGAAATGCTCCCGCGCATTCCCATATAAAACCGATGATCATCTTCACTCCCAATCCTCATTCCCTGCGGATCACACCGTCCGCTACGGAGCCCGGTCGGTTCGACTGGACGATCTGGAAGGACAAGGAGGTGGTGCAACGGTCACTCCGGTCCTTCGGCTCTGAAGGAGCCTCCGAGGCCGCCGGCGACACAGCCCTTCGGGCTGTGACTGCGACTTGGCAGAACGCGCGGTAGCGAGGCGCAACCGTCTCACGGGGCAACCCGACGGGGTGCGCCTTGCGATCTCATGCGTTGGAATCGCCTTTCATGAGGGAACCCGCGAGGCTGACTTTCCGCGCGAAGGTCGGCCGGGTTTCGCCATGGGTCGGTCGGGCATAGGTCTGGCGCGATTGCGCATAAATGGCTGCCCCGAGAGGGCCTTCCACGCCCGATAGGGCCGCCATCGTACAGGTCGCTCCCACCTTCAGGCCCAGTTCGTGTGTGTGGCTCCGACCATACAGGTAGGCCGCGAGGCGAGCCCGTACTTTCTCGGGAATATCGGCGATCAGGATCAGTAACTTTTCCGCATCGGCGCGATACACGCGACCGAGCAGATCGAGTGAGACCGGGCAGCCCTCGGCCTCCAGGTAGATCGGACGATCCATGATCACGATGACACCTGCCTCTCGGTAAAAGGCAGCTTGGTCAGGCGATGGTTAACCAAGTGTGAGCGACTGCGCTGCGTCGCCCGCGTGTCGACTCGCCGAATGTGCGCGTTGCCGCGCGGGCTCGGCCCTCGTCATCCCCATCCTGACCGCCAGGGCAACGAGGTCCGTATCGGTGCAGATGAGAGGCTGAAGGGGCTTTCAGCTTGAGATGGGCGAGGACGGCTGAGCTCTTCCCAAAGTCCGCTTTCAGGCATCGGGCCCAAAAGTCTGAACGGGCGGTTTGGGCCGTAGACGAAACGTCCGCTTCGGATCGGCAGGCCAATGTCCGCTTGCCGCCCGCCGCGGACCGTCCGCCTGGATCAAAAACCGAGACACAACCGGCCGGCGGCCCATCTGGCCGCAGCGCACACTTCCATGGTAGGCGCGGCTCCAGTTTCCTCGTCGCTTGCCTTCGGACGAACAGCCATGTCGCATGACCAGGTGCGGGTCGCCCGCGCACTCCTCTCCGTCTCGGACAAGGCCGGCCTCGTCGAATTCGCCACCGCCCTCGATCGGCTCGGCATCGCGCTCGTCTCCACCGGGGGCACCCACAAGGCCCTGCGCGCCGCCGGCCTCCCGGTCACCGAGGTCACCGAACTGACCGGCTTCCCCGAGATGATGGACGGGCGGGTGAAGACGCTCCATCCGGGCGTTCACGGGGGCCTGCTCGCGGTGCGCGACAACCCGGAGCATCAGGCGGCGCTCGCCGCCCACGGCATCCGGGCGATTGATCTCCTCGTCGTCAACCTCTACCCCTTCGAGGCCACCGTGGCGCAGGGCGCCGGATACGAGGCGTGCGTCGAGAACATCGACATCGGCGGCCCGGCCATGATCCGCGCCGCCTCGAAGAACCATGCCGACGTCGCCGTGGTGGTGGATGTGGCCGATTACGGCGCGCTCTTGAGCGAACTCGAGGCGCAGGGCGGCTCCTTGAACGAGCGCACCCGCCGCCGCCTCGCGCAGAAGGCCTATGCGCGCACCGCCGCCTACGACGCGGCCATCGCGAACTGGCTCGCCGGCCAGATCGAGCCCGATCCGGCCCCCGCTTACCGCGCCTTCGGCGGCAGCCTCGCCCAGTCGCTCCGCTACGGCGAGAACCCGCACCAGGCGGCCGCCTTCTATCGCCTGCCCGGTGCGCCCCGGCCAGGCGTGGCCACGGCGCGCCAGCTCCAGGGCAAGGAGCTGTCCTACAACAACCTCAACGACACCGACGCGGCCTACGAGTGCGTGGCCGAGTTCGACCCGACCCGCGCGGCGGCGGTGGCGATCATCAAGCACGCCAACCCGTGTGGCGTCTCGGAGGGCGCGAGCCTCGCCGAGGCCTACGAGCGGGCGCTCGCCTGCGATCCGACCTCGGCCTTCGGCGGCATCGTCGCCCTCAACCGAACCCTGGACGCCGAGGCCGCGCGGCGGATCGTCGAGATCTTCACGGAGGTCATCATCGCCCCGGACGCCACCGAGGAGGCGATCGCGATCGTGGCCGCCAAGAAGAACCTGCGCCTTCTGCTCGCCGACGGCCTGCCCGACCCGCGCGGGGCCGGCGAGACCGTGAAGACGCTCGCGGGCGGCCTCCTCGTGCAGGCGCGCGACGCGGCCGTGGTCGACGACATGCCGCTCCAGGTCGTGACGAGGCGGGCGCCGAGCGAGCGCGAATACGCCGACCTGCGCTTCGCCTACCGGGTGGCCAAGCACGTGAAGTCGAACGCCATCGTGTATGCGCGCGACGGCGCGACGGTGGGCATCGGCGCCGGGCAGATGTCGCGGGTGGATTCTTCGCGCATCGCCGCCTGGAAGGCGGCCGAGGGCGCCCGGCGCATCGGCGCGGCCGAGAGCCTCGCGAAGGGCTCCGTGGTAGCCTCCGACGCCTTCTTCCCCTTCGCGGACGGGCTGATCGCGGCGGCGGAAGCGGGCGCCACGGCCGTGATCCAGCCCGGCGGCTCCATGCGGGACGCCGACGTGATCAAGGCCGCCGACGAGGCCGGCCTCGCCATGGTCTTCACCGGGCACCGCCACTTCCGGCACTGACGCGGCCGGGCATCATCGCCCGCCGCAGCGACAGGACGATTGCCGCATGACCGACACGCCGAATCCGACCAGCCGCGCCGCGCGCCGCGCCGCCGGCAAACGCCTGCGCGAGCGGGTGACGCGCGAATCCCTCGGCCGCTGGGAGCCCGGCCCGCGGCGCGATCCGCTGGCGATCCTGCGGGCCGGCGATTCCGGCCGGCTCGGCCCCCTCGTCCCCTTGCGCTACGCGCGCATGCGCGAGAACGCCTTCGCGTTCCTGCGGGGCTCGGCCGCCGTGATGGCCGCCGATCTCGAAGGCGCCCCCGTTCCGGGCATCCCGGTCCAGGCCTGCGGCGACTGCCACATCGGCAATTTCGGCGTGTACCGCAGCCCCGAAGGGCAGACCCTGTTCGACATCAACGACTTCGACGAGACCCTGTGGAACGTCGATTTCACCGTCGACGTGAAGCGCCTCGCCGCCAGCGTGGCCCTGGCCGCCCTCCCGCGCGGCGAGGACAAGGCGCGCCGTGCCGCGAAGGCCAGCGCCCGCGCCTATCGCGAGCACATGCGCGAGCTGGCGAACCTGTCACCCCTGGCGATCTGGCACAGCCGCATCGACCTCGACCACGAGGTCGGGCGCCTGGGCGACGGCGACCTGTGCCGGCGCCTGCTCGCCGAGGCGACGGCCGAGAACGAGGACGGGTTGAGCCGGGGCGACGCCCCGAAGCTCGCCGTCTCGCCCGACCACACCGACCCGGAGGCCTGGCGCATCGCCGACAAGGCACCGACGATCTTCCACGAGGGGCCGGACGGGCTGACCGAGGCCGTGCGGGACGCCGAAGCGGCCCTGCTGGCCTATCCGCAGAGCCTCACCGCCGACCGCTGGACCCTGGTCTCGCACTACGCCCAGCGCGACGTCGCCTTCAAGGTGGTGGGGATCGGCTCGGTCGGCCTCGTCTGCGCGGTCGGAATCTACGCCGACGCGGACGGCGCGCCGCTGTTCCTGCAGATCAAGGAGGCCCGTCCCTCCGTCATCGGCCAGCTCGCGCTCCACCCGTTCTCGGTCCTGTCCGAGGGGCAGCGGGTGATCGACGGCCAGCGGATCATGCAGGCGGCGAGCGATCCCTTCCTGGGCACCACGTTCTCCGAGGCGAGCGGGCGCTCCTACTACGTGCGCCAGTTGAAGAACCGGAAGCTCTCGGCGGTCGGCGAGATCCTGTCCGAGAGCGGCGCCAAGGCCTATGCGCAGCTCTGCGGCACCACGCTCGCCCGTGCCCATGCCCGCTCGGGCGATGCGGTCATGATCGCCGGCTATCTCGGCAAGGGCTCGGCCTTCGACGAGGCGATCGCGGATTTCGCGATGACCTATGCCCGCCAGAGCATCAGCGACCACGCCCTGCTGCAACTCGATTACCAGACGGACCCCGAGAGCGGGGCGGCCTGAAACGAGAAGGGCCCCGCCGTATGGCGGGGCCCTTCCCTCCGAGCACCCGGTCTCAGCGAACCGGGTTCTCGTCGTAGGTGAAGATGTCGCGATCCTTGGTCTCCGGGATGAACAGGAGGCCGATGACGAAGGTCATCGTGGCGATCGCGATCGGGTACCACAGGCCGTTATAGATGTTGCCGGTCTGGGCCACGATGGCGAAGGAGGTGGCCGGCAGGAGGCCGCCGAACCAGCCGTTGCCGATATGGTAGGGCAGGGACATCGAGGTGTAGCGGATACGGGTCGGGAACAGCTCGACCAGGGCCGCCGCGATCGGGCCGTAGACCATCGTCACGTAGAGGACGAGGATCGTCAGGATGCCGATGACGATGAGCTTCTGGCCGGTGAAGATGTCGATCGGGTTGCTCGCCTTGACGATGGTGGCGTTGCCGGCGGGGGCCGGGTAGCCGGCGGCCGTCAGGGCGGCCGGCACCGCCTTGGCGAAGGTCGGGTCGGCCACGGGGAAGTCCTTGCCCGCGATGGTCACGATGGTGGGCGAGCCGGCCGCGACCGCCTCGGTGCTGTAGTTCACCGCGCTCCGGGCCAGCAGCGCCTTGGCGACGTCGCACTGCTCGGTGAACTTGGCCGTTCCCACCGGATTGAACTGGAACGAGCAGGAGGCCGGGTTCGTCTTGACCACCACCGGCACCGTGGACTGGGCCTGGTAGAGGGCCGGGTTGGCGTTGGCGGTGAGTTGCTCGAACAGCGGGAAGTAGGTGAGTGCCGCGATCAGGCAGCCGCCGAGGATGACCGGCTTGCGCCCGATCTTGTCGGAGAGCGCGCCGAAGAACAGGAACCCGCCGGTGGCCAGCAGCAGCGACCAGGCGATCAGCACGTTGGCGGTGAACTGGTCGACCTTCAGGATGCTCTGGAGGAAGAACAGGGCGTAGAACTGACCCGCATACCAGACCACGGCCTGACCGGCGGTGAGGCCGAGGAGCGCGAGCAGCGCCCACTTGGCGTTGCGCCACTGGCCGAAGGCCTCCGAGAGCGGCGCCTTCGAGTGCGTGCCCTCTTCCTTCATCTTCTTGAAGGCCGGGCTCTCGTTCATCTGCAGGCGGATCCAGACGGAGATGCCCAGGAGCACGCAGGAAACGAGGAACGGAATGCGCCAGCCCCAGGCCTGGAAGGCCGTGATGGTGGTCTGGGTGCCGTCGGCGGCGGTGGTCACGGTGGGGGCGTAGGCGCCGTTCACGTAGCCCTGCGTCGACAGGATGATGACCAGCGAGAGCAGCAGGCCGAGCGTGGCCGTGGTCTGGATGAACGCGGTGTAGAACCCGCGCCGGCCGCGCGGCGCGTGCTCGGCCACGTAGACCGCGGCCCCCCCGTACTCGCCGCCGAGCGCGAGGCCCTGGAGCATGCGCAGGGCCAGCAGGATCACCGGGGCGGCCCAGCCGATGCCGTAGCCGTTCAGCGTGTCGTAGGAGGGCAGCAGGCCGACGCAGAAGGTCGAGATGCCCATGATCAGGATGGTGATGAGGAAGGTGTGCTTGCGCCCGACCATGTCGCCGAGCCGCCCGAAGACCAGGGCGCCGAAGGGCCGGACCAGGAAGCCCGCCGCGAAGGCGAGCAGGGCGAAGATGTTGCGGGTCGCTTCCGGATAGGCCGAGAAGAACTGCGCGCCGATGATCGTCGCGAGCGATCCGTAGAGGTAGAAATCGTACCATTCGAAGACGGTACCGAGGGACGAGGCGAGGATGACCTTCTTCTCGCCCGGGCTCATTGGCCTCGTGGCCGTATCAGGAACGGGGATCGCGCTCGACGCAACCATGGGACGTTTCTCCGGATTCGTTCATGCCCGGGCGTAGGCCGCCCGTGACTGTTGGACCAACTTCGCGTGTGCCAACCCGTCGCCGGCCGACGGAGAGACGAACCTCCCGCGCCGCCGATCCGAACCATGCTGG
The DNA here is from genome assembly GCF_022829445.1 of Methylobacterium sp. J-068. Taxonomy (GTDB): domain Bacteria; phylum Pseudomonadota; class Alphaproteobacteria; order Rhizobiales; family Beijerinckiaceae; genus Methylobacterium. The sequence continues at coordinate 42,558 of NZ_JAKSXY010000070.1, forward strand.
ATACGCCGGAGAAACGTTAAGCGAGGCCTTGATTTCGCCCAATAGCGAAAGGCGCGATCAAACTACCGAATTCAGATATTTTTCAACCATCGCCCAAGTATTTTTTGAGCGAGGCACGGATTAAAACCCGGCCTCGAAACGAGGACGGGCGCGGCTCGCGCCGCGCCCGTCGCTTCCAGAACTTCGCTGACGCGAAAGTCTCAGTGCGCGTGGGCTCCGTCGGCGCCGATGCCGGTCTCGGAGCGCACGAACTGCGCGTCGAACAGGGCCCGCTCGGCCTTGGCCCGGCGGGTGTTGTCGAGCTTCGAGACGACGAAGATCGTCAGGAAGGCCAGCGGCATCGAGAACAAAGCCGGGTTGTCGTAGGGGAAGATCGCCACCGGGTTGCCGAAGGTCGTCACCCAGACGGCCTTCGACAGGACCACCATGCCGACCGCCGCGATCAACCCGACGAGGCCACCGATGAGCGCGCCCCAGGTCGTGGTGCCCCTCCACAGGATGGACATGGTCAGGACCGGGAAGTTGCAGCTCGCCGCCACCGAGAAGGCGAGGCCGACCATGAAGGCGACGTTCTGGTTCTCGAAGACGTAGCCGAGATAGATCGCCACGATGCCGATGACGACGGCGGCGATCTTGGAGAGCCGGACCTCCGCCGCTTCGTTGGTGCGTCCGCGGGCGATCACCTGGGCGTAGAGGTCGTGACTGACCGCCGAGGCGCCGGCCAGCGTCAGGCCCGCCACCACCGCCAGGATGGTCGCGAAGGCCACGGCTGAGATGAAGCCCAGGAAGTAGGGGCCGCCGACCGCGTTGGCGAGGTTCACCGCCACCATGTTGGTGCCGCCGATCATGCCCTTGAGCTTGTCGAAGGCGCCGGCCGCATCGAGGTTGAAATAGGCCGGGTCCGACATCAGCAGCGCGATGCCGCCGAAGCCGATGATGAAGGTGAGGATGTAGAAATAGCCGATCAGGCCGGTGGCGTAGAACACCGACTTGCGGGCGGCCTGGGCGTCCGACACCGTGAAGAAGCGCATCAGGATATGCGGCAGGCCGGCGGTGCCGAACATCAGGCCGACGCCGAGCGAGATCGCCTCGATCGGATTGCTTACGAGGCCGCCCGGCGCCATGATCGCGTCACCCTTGGGGTGGGTGGCGACGGCGGCGGCAAACAGCGTCTCGGGGTTGAAGCCGTACCGGTAGAGCACCGCGCCGGCCATGAAGGTCGCGCCGCCGAGGAGCAGGCAGGCCTTGATCACCTGGACCCAGGTGGTCGCCTTCATGCCGCCGAAGGCCACGTAGACGATCATCAGCACGCCGACGATGACCACCGCGTAGAGGTAGGGCAGGCCGAACAGGAGCTGGATCAGCTTACCCGCGCCGACCATCTGGGCGATCAGGTAGAACGCCACGACCACCAGGGTGCCGGTGGCCGAGATGATGCGGATGGAGGTCTGGTCGAGACGGAAGCTCGCCACGTCCGCGAAGGTGAACTTGCCGAGGTTGCGCAGCCGCTCGGCGATGAGGAACAGCACGATCGGCCAGCCGACGAGGAAGCCGGTGGAGTAGATCAGGCCGTCGAAGCCGGAGGTGTAGACGAGGCCCGAGATGCCGAGGAACGAGGCGGCGGACATGTAGTCGCCCGCGATGGCCAGTGAGTTGGTGCCCGCCGAGATGCCGCCGCCCGCGGCGTAGAAATCGGCCGCCGACTTGGTGCCCTTGGCGGCCTTGTAGGTGATGCCGAGGGTGAAGAGCACGAAGAACGCGAACATGCCGATGGCCGGCCAGTTCGTCGCGGATTGCTTGACGGCGCCGAGGTCGGGGCCGGCCGCGTAGGCCGCCGTTGCGGCGAGCGCCGCGAGCGCGGTGCCGAGGACGATGGGGTGGCGCAGGCTGATCATCGGCCGAGATCCCGCTTGAGCGCGGCGGTCAGGTCGTCGAAGCGGCCGTTGGCGCGCCGGACGTAGATGCCGGTGAGGATGAAGGCGAGCACGATCACGGTGACGCCGAGGACGAGGCCGAGGGACGCGGTGCCGCCCCCGATCTTCACCGCGAGCAGCGCCTTGTCGAAGGCGATCAGCCCGATGAAGCCGAAATAGATCAGCAGCATGATGATGGTGAGCGTCCAGCCGAACCGCGTGCGTTCGTGCACGAGCTCCTGGAAGCGCGGGTTCTGCGCGATGCGCGCAGTCTCGATATCAGACATGACATGACCTCCCGAGGCGCCGGTCCCTGTCGGGACCGGCCTCCTGTTCCGATGAAGCTTGGATGTAGGCGTGAGCGCGCGCGGACATCCGTCTGGATGCTTGCGCGATCGGCGAATCCGGCGTCGTTCAGTGCGTCCGGTTCTGGCGATTCTCGATCAGGTCGTCGACCACCGCCGGCTCGGCGAGGGTGGAGGTGTCACCGAGGGACGAGAACTCGTCCTCGGCGATCTTGCGCAGGATGCGGCGCATGATCTTGCCCGAGCGGGTCTTGGGCAGTCCCGGCGCGAACTGGATCAGATCCGGCGAGGCGATCGGCCCGATATCCTTGCGGACCCAGGTCACGAGTTCCTTGCGCAGGTCGTCCGAGCCCTCCTCGCCCTCCATCAGGGTGACGTAGGCATAGATGCCCTGGCCCTTGAGGTTGTGCGGGTAGCCGACGACGGCGGCCTCGGAGACCTTCGGATGCGCTACGAGGGAGGATTCCACCTCCGCCGTGCCCATGCGGTGGCCCGAGACGTTGATGACGTCGTCGACGCGGCCGGTGATCCAGTAATAGCCGTCCGCGTCGCGGCGGCAGCCGTCACCGGTGAAGTAGTTGCCCGGATAGGTCGAGAAGTAGGTCTGCTCGAAGCGCTCGTGGTCGCCGTAGACCGTGCGCATCTGGCCGGGCCAGGAATCCTTGATGCAGAGGTTGCCCTCGCACGGCCCCTCGAGGGTCTTGCCCTCGGCATCGACCACAATGGGCTGCACGCCGAAGAACGGACGTGTGGCCGAGCCGGGCTTCAGCTTCGTGGCGCCCGGCAGCGGGGTGATGAGGATGCCGCCGGTCTCGGTCTGCCACCAGGTGTCCACGATGGGGCAGCGGGAGTCGCCGACGACCTTGTAGTACCAGTCCCAGGCCTCCGGGTTGATCGGCTCGCCCACGGAGCCGAGCACGCGCAAGGACGCCCGCGAGGTCTTCTTCACCGGGCCCTCGCCGCCGCCCATCAGGGAGCGGATCGCGGTCGGCGCGGTGTAGAAGATGTTGACCTTGTGCTTGTCGACCACGTCCCAGAAGCGGGAGTTCGACGGGTAGGTCGGGATGCCCTCGAACATCAGCGTGGTGGCGCCGTTGGCGAGCGGACCGTAGACGATGTAGCTGTGCCCCGTGACCCAGCCGACATCGGCCGTGCACCAGTAGACCTCGCCCTCGCGGTAATCGAAGACGTATTGATGCGTCATCGAGGCGTAGACGAGGTAGCCGCCGGTGGTGTGGACCACGCCCTTCGGCTGGCCGGTGGAGCCCGAGGTGTAGAGGATGAAGAGCGGGTGCTCGGCCTCGACCGGCTCGGCGGGGCACTCGTCCGTCACCTGCGCGGCGGCCTCGTCGTAATAGACGTCGCGGCCGGCCTCCATGGCGATCGACGAGCCGGTGCGGCGCACCACGACGACGTGGTCGACGCTGTCCTTCGGAAGGCGCGCGATCGCCGCGTCGACATTCGCCTTCAGCGGAACCTTGCGGCCACCCCGCAGGCCCTCGTCGGCGGTGATGACCATCTTCGAGGCACAGCCCTCGATGCGGCCGGCCAGAGAATCCGGCGAGAAGCCGCCGAAGACGATGGAGTGGATGGCGCCGAGGCGCGCGCAGGCGAGCATCGCGTAGGCGGCCTCGGGGATCATCGGCAGGTAGATCGTGACCCGATCGCCCTTCGAGACGCCGCGATTGCGCAGGACGTTGGCCATCCGGCCGACTTCGGAATGAAGCTGGCGGTAGGTGATGTGCTTGGACTCGTTCGGGTCGTCGCCTTCCCAGATGATCGCGACCTGATCGCCCCGGGTCGCGAGGTGCCGGTCGATGCAGTTATGGGCGACGTTCGTGCGGCCGTCCTCGAACCATTTGATCGCGATGCGGCCCGGCTCGAAGCTGGTGTCCTTCACCCGGGTGAAGGGCGTCATCCAATCGATGCGCTTGCCGTGTTCGCCCCAGAAAGCTTCCGGATCGTCTACGGAAGCACGGTACATGGCCTGATACTTGGTGTCGTCGACGTGAGCACCGCCGCTCCACGTCGAACGGACTTCCACCACCTTCTCGTCCATCGCGCTTTCCCTGTCGGTGCCCGATCGTATCGTGACTGTTCACGCAGCCGGGTCTTCCAAATACCGTCATAGGCACAAGGACATACCCGCTGCAAGCTCCGACCCGGCAAGTTTCCGGATAGACCAGGGATTCTGTCTTCGCGCGGCGTCAGTTGCAGCCGATGCAGATCCCCGTCTCGATCTTGCGGTCGAGCGTCTGCTGCCGGCGCGAGGCCTCGGCGGGGCGCTGTTCGGACGCGGCGCCACCCCCGCCCGGCGGCTTCGTGACACCCGTCGCGGTGATGTTGCGGAACTGGCCGGCGGAGCCGAGATTGCGCTCGCCGGAGAGGGTTCCGGCTTCCTGCGCCCGGGCGGCCGAAGGCAGCACGACGAAGGGGACCATCAGGGCGGCGGCGATCAAGATCTGGGTGCGCATCGGGATCTCCTGACTTTGAGATCCAACGCAGGCTCAGCCCCGGGGTTGCGCGGCGCGCTCAGGCCCGCCGGGTCGCGGCATCCACCGGAAACAGCATCTCCACCAGGGTCCCGTCGTCCTTGCGGCTGCTGATGCGGAACCGGCCGTGATTGGCCTCGACCAGGGCCTTGGTCAGCGGCAGGCCGAGGCCCGTTCCCTTGCGCGGGCCCACGGGCCGCACCTGACGGAAGGGCTGGAGCGCCACCTCGACCTCGTCGGCGGTCATGCCGATGCCCGTGTCGCGGACGCGCAGGGCGATCTCGCCCCGCTCCGCCATCATGGTCGAGACGATAACCTGCCCACCGGCCTCGGTGAACGCGATGGCGTTGGCGATGACGTTGAGGGCGGCCTGCCGCACCGAGCGCTCGTCGGCCATGAGCGGCGCGAGTTCGGAGGAGAAGCTGGTGCGCAGGACGATCCGTTCGCGCGCGGCCTGCGGCTGGAGCAGCGAGACGCAGCGGGCGACCACGTCGTTCAGCGGGATTTCGGTCAGGGTCAGGTCGAGGCGCCCGGCCTCGATGCGCGCGAGGTCGAGCAGGTCGTTGACGAGATCGAGCACGTGCGTGCCGGAGGCGTGGATGTCCTGCAGGTAGGAGCGGTAGCGCTCGGACCCGAGGGGGCCGAACTGCTCGTTGATCATCAGGTCGGCGAAACCCAGGATCCCGTTGATCGGCGTGCGGATCTCGTGGCTGACCTGGGCCAGGAAATCCGACTTCTGCAGGTTGGCCGCCTCGGCGACCCGGCGCCCGTCGGACGCCTCCTCCTCGCGCCGGCTCCCGGGGGAGGCGTCGATCACGGCGCAGAGGCGGTTCTGCGGATCCTCGCTGAGCGGCAGGACCTTGACACGAAGGGCCGCCCCGGTGGCGCGCGCGACGACGCGGGCGGGCGCGAGCGGCGCCGCACCGGGCTCAGCATGCAGGCGGGCCAGCAAGTCGACGGCGTTCTCGTGCGCGAACAGGCCGAGGAAGCTCGCGCCCACCACCTCGCGGGGGTCGAGGCCGAAGAGGGCGGCGGCGCTGCGGTTCAGCGTCAGGATGCGGGCCTGCGCGTCGAGGGTCGCGATCCCGTCTTCCAGGCTGTCGAGGACGCCGAGGGCGTCCACCGCGCGGCGGTCCGCGAGCCCTTGCGCGATCGCGGCGGCCGCATCGGCACGGACGGTCTCGCTCGGCTCGGCGTCGCGGGCGAGCAGCAATTCGGCGGGCTGCCCCGCCCAATCGAGGACCGAGTGCTCGATCAGCGCGGACAGGCGGCCGCCGTCGCGTCCGGCGAGCACCACGGGCGTGTCGCCGGATTCCCGCGCGTGCGGCAGGAGTCCGCGAAACAGGCGCTCGATCCCGCCAGCCGAATCCAGGGCCTCCACATCCGCGTGACCGGTCAGGTCCAGGAGGCGGCGATTGGCGAACAGAATGCGGTTCTCGCGATAGACCAGCACACCGGCGGGCAGGCGCTCGAGGGTCGCCACCATCGCGGCATCGGGGAGCGTCGTCCCGGGATCGGGGGTTCGTGCCGCCGGGACGGGAAACGGCATGACGGCGCAGGGCAGGCCCCGCTCCTGCGGCTCCGCGCGCCCGTCGTCGCCGGCGAACCGCGCGCCGAGGGCCCGCGCGATCTCGCGGAAGGCCGCGTGTTCGTGGCTCGACAGGGTGGCGTCGATCGATGACGCGGCGGGCGCCGCTTCGGGGACATCGACATCGGAGGATTCGGCTTGAGAGGATTCGGCTTCGGCCGCGTCCGGGGGGAGGGGCTCCGGCACGCCCTCCAGAACCGGCACGGCCGCCTCCACCGGGCCCGGTCGTGCCTCGATGACGACCGGTGATGCCGTGACCGCAGGTGGCGCCGTCTCTTCCTTGGGGGGCGAGACCGCGCGGACCTGGCCGAATCCGCGAAATTCACGGCCGCCGCGCTCGGTCGGCGAGCCCGAGAGTTCGAGCTCGATCACGGTGCCGTCCGCCGCGAGCAGCGTCACGGGAATTGCCCGGAAGGTCCGTGATTGCGACAGGGCAGCGATCAGCCCTTCCGCGTCGCGCAGCACGCCGATCTCGGACAAGACCTGCCAGGAACGGCCGAGCATGCGCTCGCGCAGGGGGTCGCCGGGCGGACGGGACAGGTCGGACACGGTGCCGTCGGCGCCGCTGCGCCAGGTGAAGCGCTGGCGCGCTGTCGGGATGGGCGCCGCATCGGCGCTCGCCGGAGCAACGTCCTGCGGGGCGGCCGGCGCGTCGCGCGCCACATCGGTATCCGCCGGGAGGACATCCGACACCGCCGTCGCGGTGGCCGGCGGCGCGGACGCGGATGACGGACGCCGCAGCCGGGGCAGGGGACCGGTCGCCAATAGGATCACGATGCCGCGACCATCCTCGGTCTCGCTGCGGACCAACGTCACCAGGGCCGGAGGCGCGACACGGCGGGGGTCGAGGTGGAGGCGCATCAGGAGCGGCGCGTCCGGCCTCGATTGCGTCCGCGCGATCTGTTCGCCGATGCGCGAGCCGGGAACGAGGCGACCGTCCGGTCCGGCGATCGCCTGCCGCAGATCGCGCGCGGCCTCCGAGGCGTGAAGCACCCGCTCGCCGGCCGCGTCGAGGACCAGCACCACCGCCCCCGCATCGCACAAGCGTGCGGCGAGGGGCGAATCGGTCCCGGCCGCGCGCAGCATCCACCGGGCCGCCGCCTCGGCTTCCAGATCCGGCCCTGAACCCCCGCTGTCGAACATCCGCACCTGTTTCGCGTGACGATTTTTGAGACCTGACAGCCTTTTTACTGCGTTGCGGCCTTCCCGGAAGCCATGAAGCGGGACGACGCGCGTTTACCTGTTGTCAACCTTAATGCACCCGACCAGGGTGGCATAGGGCTGGGCCTGTGCTATTGTGCAGCGCACAACAAGCCATCAACAAGTCTGATCGAGGAGAGGACAATGACCAGCACCCCGAACTACGAAGTTCCCGCCGAGATGCGCGATTTCGCCGAGAAGAGCGTCGATCAGGCGCGCAAGGCGTTCGATTCGTTCATCAGCGCCGCCCGCCGCACCGCCGACACCGTGCAGGGTTCCGCCGAGGTGGCCCGCACCAACGCCCACGACGTTTCCGCGCGCGGCTTCGAGTTCGCCGAGCAGAACGTGACGGCGGCCTTCGATCTCGCCCAGAAGCTGGTGCGCTCGCGCGACCTCCAGGAGGCCATGCAGCATCAGGCCGAGTTCGTTCGCAGCCAGTTCGCCGCGATCCAGGCCCAGGCCAAGGAGTTCGGCGGCCTCGCGCAGACCGCGATCCAGCAGAGCGCCGAGAAGGCCAAGGGCGCCATGCAGGAGAGCGCCGAGCACGCCCGCAAGGCGATGGAGCAGGGCACCGAGGCCGCCCGCAAGGCCGGCAGCGATGCCGAGCAGGCCATGCGGAACGCCACGAACTCCTGATCCGGACGTCGGCGCCGCCCCGTGCGGCGCCCGAACCGACAGCCCGTTCCGTCGCGCGGAGCGGGCTGTTTTCATGTGTGGGCCCGCGCTTGCCCCGGGCGGGCCCGTCTCATAACCCTGGCGGCCACCGAATCCGCGCCTCCCGCGCGGCGGTCGACGCTGTCGAGAAGGGCGGGATGCCATGCGACTTGTCACGCGAATCAGTCTGATCCTCACGCTCCTGGCCGGCCTCTTCGCGGCCCAGGGCGCGAGCGCACAATATTACGACGACGGCTACGATCGTCCGCCGCCGCGCCGGGCCTACGACGAGCGCCGCCTGCCGCCGCGCCCGGATTACGGGGACGAGCGCTACGCCCGCCCGGCCCCGCGCCGGACCGTCGGCCTCAACTGCGATGCCGTGCAGTCGGGCCTCAGCGGCCTCCAGCCGTATTCCTGCCCCCTGCCGGGACCACGCCCGCTCGGCGCGCGCTGCTTCTGCGACATGCCGATCGCGCCGCTGAGTTCGCCCCAGACCGCCGTCGGCCGCGTCGTTCCCTGATCGCCCGTCCGTCCCCGACACGTGAAAACCGCGCCGTCCGGTAGGACGACGCGGCTCTCGTGTTCGGGGATTTCGGATCGGATCAGTTCAGGACGACGACCTTCGCGCCGACCTTCACGCGCTCGTACAGGTCGGTGACGTCGTCGTTGGTCATCCGGATGCAGCCCGAGGAGACAGCCTGACCGATCGTGTCCGGCTCGTTGGAGCCGTGGATGCGGTACTCGGTGTTGCCGATATACATGGCGCGGGCGCCGAGCGGGTTCTCGACACCGCCCGCCATGTAGCGCGGCAGGTCGGGGCGGCGGGCGATCATCGCGGCCGGCGGGGTCCAGGACGGCCATTCCTTCTTGGCCGTGACGGTCTTGACGCCGGACCAGGTGAAGCCCGGGCGGCCGACGCCGACACCGTAGCGGATGGCCTCGCCGTTCGGCATCACGAAGTACAGGCGCCGCTCGGCGGTCGAGACCACCACCGTGCCGGGCTTGTAGTTGCCGTTGAAGGCCACGATCTCGCGGGGAATCGGAGCCACCTGGGCCTGGGGTGCCGCCTGGACGCCCTGGCCGACGGTGCCCTGGTAGCCGTAGGGATCGTCGGTGGCGCGGCCATAGGCGTAGGCCGGATCGCCGTAGGTCTCGTCGCCGGCGTTGCTGCCGAACGGATCGTAGGGGTTTGCGAGAACCGGGCTCGTCGAGAGCGCGCAGACACCGAGTATGCCCACGAGGGCGGTCGCCAAGGTCTTCATCGTGGATACCTTACCTATGCCGTAACCTTTGCTATACAAGCGTAGGCGTGGGCCAGTGGTTCCACGGGACCTTGACGATTTCGTCATCTTCATGGCGGCGACATGGATCGTGCCGCCGGAATGCTCGGTCCGGACACTCAGAAGACCTCGTCGGTATGGACGTCGAAGCGGGCGAGGTGCGCGTAGCCGAAATTCGTGGTGATCGCGACGTCGGTGGCGTCCCGGCCCCGGGCCATGACGATGCGGCCGATGCGCGGCGTGTTGTGGCGGGCATCGAAGGTGTACCAGTTGCCGTCGAGATAGACCTCGAACCAGGCCGAGAAGTCCATCGGATCGGGCACGGGCGGAATCCCGATATCGCCGAGATATCCCGTGCAGTAGCGGGCCGGGATGTTCATGCAGCGGCAGAACGCGACGGCGAGATGCGCGAAATCGCGGCAGACGCCCTGGCGCTGCATGAACCCGTCCCAGGCGGTGCGCGTGGCGTCGGCGCACATGTAGTCGAAGCGGATGCGGTCATGGACGTAGTCGCAGATCGCCTGCACGCGGCCCCAGCCCAGCGGCGTGCCGCCGAACAGCGACCATGCGGTCTCGGAGAGCTTGTCGGTGTCGCAGTAACGGCTGCCGAGAAGATAGACGAGGACCTCGTTGGGTAGGTTCTGCACCTCGATCTGCTGCGCGTAGGGTGCGTAGGCGTCGGGCTGACCGGAATCCTGCACCACGAAATCCGCCGAGATGGTCAGGCGGCCCGGCGGCGTCACGATGCGCGTGCAGATGTTGTCGAAGCTGTCGCGGTAATCCTGGGACGGGATCGGCGGATCGAAGCTGATCACGTGCGGGGTCAACACGTCCGGCATCCGCGAGGGATGCACGCTGAGCGCGAGGATCATGGGCGTCGGCTGAACCGATTCGAAGGCGATGTCGAACCCAGTCCTGATCTTCATGACAACCACCTGATCCTGTCGAGGAATGAACGCCGTGTTCTCATGCCCGGGCGGCTCGTGGCCGCGTCCGGTTCGTCAACGCACCAGTTTCGGTTCCGTCGCCCAGCCGCCCGCGGCGCCGGCCTCGACTTCGTCGACCTGGACATCCACCGTCATCCCGAGATCGTCGGCGGGAAATCCGAAGAACGAACCGTGCAGCGGCACGGCCTGTCGCGGATCGCGCGCCACCGCGACGCGGATCAGGTCGCGATTGCCGACGATGCCGTTCGTCGGATCGAACTCGATCCACCCCGCACCCGGCAGGTAGACCTGCACCCAAGCATGAGTCGAGCCACCGCCGACGTGGCGGTCGCGGTCGCCCCGGGGGTTGTAGAGGTAGCCGGAGACGAAGCGGGCCGCCATGCCCAGCGCCCGCACGGCCTCGATCATCAGGACCGCGAAGTCGCGGCAGCTGCCGCGCTTCAGCCGCAGTGTCGTGACCGGGTCCTGGACGCCCTTCTCGGAGCGGGCGAGATACGCGAAGTTGCGGCGCACGCTGCGGGTCATCTCGGCCAGCAGGTCCTGCGTCCCGATCCGCCCCGCCGCGGGCACGAAGCCGCGCGCCCAGGCATCGACCTCGTTGCGCGGGTCGGAATATTGCCGCTCCATCGCGCGGCTGAGATCGGGGATGTCCTCCGCGCTGTAGCCGAAGGGGTAGAAGGCCGCGTGCGCCGAGATCGGGAAGACCGGCGCGGATTCCGGCGTATGGTCGAGGGTGATCGCACATTCGAAGGTCAGCGTGGCGGCCCGCCCCGTGAAGGACGCCACCGCGACGCAGTTGCCGAACACGTCGTGGAGCCAGCGCAGGCCACTCGGCTCCGGCGTGATCTTCAGGGTCGCGGAGATGAGGCGCTGATCGTAGCTGTCGCGCGGCCGGAAGAGGATGCGGTGCTCGCCGAAGGCCACGGGCTGCCGGTAGCGGTAGATCGTGACGTGGCAGACGGAGAGGATCGGCAAGACGAGGGGCTCCACCACGCCGGGGGCGCGGCCGTGTCGGCGCGGACGTTGAGCGACGGGAATGCAAGAGGTGCGCCGGACAGGCAAGTCGCCGGGAACGTCCCCGGACCGGCGCCGGTGCGCCTCACGGAACGATCGGCTGCCGCTCCGTGGTCGCGCGCTCGGCCTCGACCAGGAGGTCGAACGGACGCCAGGGCTTCGGGATGAAGACTGCCTGGGGCGGCAGGTTGGCGGGCCGTTCCGCACGCCGGCCGGACGTGACGACCATCCGGGCCGTGGGCCAGAGCAGCGCGATGGCGGCCGCGAGTTGCAGGCCATCCATCGGGCCGGCGAGCCGCACATCCGCGAAGACGAGCGCGACCTCGCCGCCCCGCTCCCGCATGATGGCGAGGGCCGCCTCGGCGCTGTCACAGCCGACCACACTGAGATCCGTGTCGCCGAGCAGGGCTTCGGCGAGGTTCCGGGTCGCCTCGTCGTCCTCCACCACCAGGGCGACGCGGCCGGATTTCGGCGTCGCCGCCGGCTCGGGCTGAACCTGCCGCACCAGGGTCGCGAGGTGTTCGGGCACGCCTTCGGCGATCAAGTCGTCGTAGAAGGCCGCCAGCGCCTGCCCGATCCGGTCGAGCGACAGGCCGGGGCTGAGGGTGTCCGCCAGGGCCACCGGACGCACGGCCGGGGATCGCTTCGGCGTTGGGCCATTCGTGTCCGACAAGCGAGGCCTCCGACATCCGTGACTCGAAACGCGCCCCCGACGGGCCGCACGGACATTAAAGCCGGGAGATGACGGTCAGTTGCCGGAAATCATCCCGCCGGCCGTCAGCCATGCGCATTTTATCGAACATGCGCTTTTTATCGAAGGCCCACGCGCTTTCCCGCGCGGAGCCCCGTACGTGTCGGCGGGACGCGGCGCGTCAATCCACCGCCGCGTCGGCATAGGCCATGATGCCCGCCACCGAGCGGACGTCGCGGTAGCGCGCGCCCCGGGTGCTCATCATGGCCTCGAACTTCTCGTGGACCTGCGCGACCGACAGGCTGACAGCCTTGCGGCGCCCGCGCTGGGCGGCGAAGAAGATCGACTTGTTGGCCCGCGCCGGGCCCGGCAGCATCTGCGCCGCGGCGGCCTTGGGCTTGTCCATCACGCTGGCGAGGAAATCCTCGGCATCGTCGGGGCCGAGGAAGTGGGCGAGGTAGACCTCGCCGAGGGTGAGTTCGCGGCCGATGCGCAGGGCGATGCGGGCGGCGTCGCGCTTCAGCATCTCGCCGGCCATCAGGGCCGAGAGGTAGGGGTCGCGGCGCATCTCCAGCAGTCGGGTGCGCTCGGCGGCATCGGTCACGGTCGGGCGTCCGTTGTCGCCGGCCACCACCAGGGCCGCATCGGCGGCCAGACCGTATTTCGGTCCGAAATCGCGGATCACGCCGAGCCAGGTCCGCTCGATGAACTGGAACAGGCCCGTGGCCGACGAGGTCTGCGCCTGGACCTCGGTCTTGAAGCTGGATTCCTTGTCGGCGACCGCCATCAGCAGCACGGGATCGGTCTGCACCGCCTGCGCGGCGCGGATGATCTTCTGGACGAGGTGGCGGCGGATCTTCATCGGCCCGAATTCGAGCACGTCGTTCGGGTCGCCGACCGCGCTCTCGTTGAGCAGGTAATCGTAGGAGACCCGGTCGACCGCGTTGGAGCCGAGCTCGGTGTCGAGGTCGTGGACCGCCGCGAAGGCGGAGGAGGCCGTGATCACGGCGGGCGTCGACGGCACGGACGGGGCGGAGGCCTGGAGCACCACGGGCACCGGCTGGATGCGCGGCTTCGGCATGGTGATCTCGGTCATCGCCTGGGCGGACTGGACGACGCCGGCTTCCGGTCCGATCCCGTAGGAGAGCGCGGCGCCGAGACCGCCGGCCAGGAGCAGCATCGAGAGCACGGAACGGGTCAGGGCCGGGCGGCTGCCATGGTCATGGCCGACGCGGCCGCCGAGGGTCAGGGCATCCGACGAGGCCGACAGGGTGGCCGATCCGGAGCGCGATGCCAGCGGGCCCTTGGCGAGGGGAGACTGGGAGAAGGGAGATTTGGCGAAGGCGGTCCGCGATGATCCGACGTTTCGACCCTGCATCTGCGCGTTCCAACCCCGTTTCCTGCGACGGGTTGAGATTAGCTTGACAGATGTGGCGACAACACGGCCCGGTTTGAGGCAATCCCGTGGCAAGTTTGGCACGGTGTCGAGAGCGTTTTTCGCACAACGCCGTATCTCGCCCGCACGAGGATTGACAGACGCGGACTCTATCGGATGCAAATCGAACGCCGAGCGCGGTCTCGCTCACGCGGGACCGCCATCCATTCAACGATGTCGGCGAAACGGAATGGTACCACTGCCCCGGCTCGAACGGGGGACCTCTTGATCCACAATCAAGCGCTCTAACCAACTGAGCTACAGCGGCACTGCGGGCGATCTATCCCGAGCCGCGCCGCATTTCAAGCCGCCTTCGCCGGATCGCCGGCAAAAGTGTGGATTGACCCGCGCGATGCCGGCGCGGTCGACGCGACGGGCGGGCGCGCGCTAAGCAGGGCCGGGACTTCGCCCGTCAGATCCCGCTCCGGCAACCGCGCCGCCCCACGGACCCAGCATTCCGAACCCATGTCACCGCACGGCGCGTCCCCCCGCTCATTCCTCGCCGATGCGGTCCTCGTGCACGCGCCGGGACGCCTGCGCGCCCTGGTGCGCGGCAGCGAGATCGGTCTCGTGGTGCTCGCGGCCCTGGTCGGGTGCTGCGGCGGGGTCGCGGTCGCGGCGATGAACCTGGCCACGCAGGCGATGCGCGAGGCGCTCTACGGCCTGCCGCCCGGCCTGCGGCTCAGCGCCGCCACGGACGTGCCGCCGGTTGCGATCCTGTTCGGGCCCGCCTGCGGGGGCGTGCTCCTCGCGATCTTCACCCTGGCGCTGCGCTGGCGCCGGCGGCCGCGCCGGGCGGTGGTGGACCCGATCGAGGCGAACGCCATTCATGGCGGGCGCATGTCGATCCGGGATTCGGCCGTGCTCGCCGTGCAGAACATGATCTCGAACGGCAGCGGCGTCTCGGTGGGCATGGAGGCTGCCTACACCCAGCTCTGCGCCGGCCTCGCCTCGCGCCTCGGCCTGTCCTTCGAACTGCGCCGCGCCGACCAGCGCACGCTCGTCGGCTGCGGCGCGGCGGCGGCCATCGCGGCGGCCTTCGGAGCGCCGTTGACCGGCGCGTTCTACGCGTTCGAGCTCATTATCGGCACCTATTCCATCGCCACCCTGACGCCCGTGGTGGTGGCCGCCCTCTGCGGCAGCCTCGTCGCCCGCGCGCTGGTGGCGCAGACCTCCCTGGTGACCCTGGACCGCGCCGACGCGATCACCACCACGGTTCTCACCACCGCCGACACGGTGCCGAGCCTCGTCCTCGGCCTCGTCTGCGCCGGGCTCGGCATCCTGATCATGCGCGGCGTCACCCTGGTGGAGGCGGGATTTCGCGCGAGCCGCCTGCCGGCCCTGCTCGCCCCGGTGATCGGCGGGCTCTGCGTCGGCGCGCTGGCGCTGGGCACCTCGCCCCAGGTCCTCTCGGGCGGTCACGGTGCCCTGCACCTCCATCTCGAGGCGCACGGCACCGGCATGGCCCTGTCCGCCCTGATCCTGCTCTTCGTCGCCAAGGCGACCGCCTCGGCGATCTCGATCGGCTCGGGGTTTCGCGGCGGGCTGTTCTTCGCCTCGCTGTTCCTCGGGGCCATCGCGGGCGAGATCTTCGCGGCCGGCATGCCCCTGATCCTGCCCGGCATCGCCGCCTTCGGGCTGACGCCGCTCGCCTACGCGGTGATCGGCATGAGTTCACTCGCCGTGGCGGTGATCGGCGGGCCGCTGACCATGACCTTCCTCGCCCTCGAACTCACCGGCAGCTTTCCGATCACCGGCCTCGTGCTCGTGGCCGTGATCGCCTCCTCGCTCACGGTGCGGAAGACCTTCGGCTATTCCTTCGCGACCTGGCGCTTCCATCTGCGGGGCGAGAGCATCCGCAGCGCGCACGATGTCGGCTGGATCCGCAGCCTCACGGTGGGCAAGCTCATGCGCCGCGAGGTGCCGACCGCGTCGCTCGACCAGAGTCTCGCGAACTTCCTGCGCAAGCACCCGCTCGGATCCCCCTCGCGGGTGGTCGTCGTCGACGCGGCCGAGCGCTACGCCGGCATCGTGCTGGTGCCGGAAGCGCACGCGGCCCTGCGCGAGGCGGAGGGCGAGTCGCCCGGCCTCGCCGAACTGCTTCGGCACACGGACGACCTCCTCACCGCCGACATGAACGCCAAGGTCGCCACCGCCATCTTCGACCGCACCGAGAGCGAGGCACTGGCGGTGGTGGAGGATCTGCGCTCGCGCAAGGTGATCGGGCTGCTCACCGAGAGCCACACGCTCAAGCGCTACAGCGAGGAACTGGATCGCCAGCGCCGGGCGGTGCTGGGGGAGGCGGGCTGACGCCGACGGGCGACGGCACGCGCGTCGTCGCTCCCGAAGGACCGACGACGCGCGTGGGAGAGGACTTGCTCGGAAGAACTTGCGCGGAAGAGAAGTGCGCCGCGCGGGCTCAGTTCGCCGCCTTCGGCGGCTGCGCGGGGGTGGATGCCGGCGCCTTCGCCGCGGCCTTCGGGAGCCCGACGACGTCGACGACGTCGAAGCGCAACCCGTCCTCCGCCTTCTTCAGGGCCGCGTTGGCCTCGTAGTACTTGCCCTGGCTGATCAGGGTCGCCGCCTGATCGACATCGGACGTGGTCTGGGTCAGCGGCACGACCGCGAGCACGAAGTTCACGTCCACGTCGGCCAGTTTGAGCTTCTCGATGGCGGCCTTGCGGTCGCCCTTCTCCAGGCTCTTGTTGGCGTCGGCGACCGCCGAGGTCTTGGCCGGCGTCGCCAGGAAATCCTCACCGAGGGTGAGTTGGCCGTCGACCGGCAGCCACGCCGTCGGCTGAGCCGCCGGTGTCGTCGCGGGGGCGGATGTCGCCGCTGCAGGGGTGGATGCCGCTGCCGCGGGGGCGGGCGTCGCGGCGGACGCCGTGGCCGCGGCCGGCTTCGCCGCCGCACCCTTCAGGGCGGATTCGGCCTTCATGTAAACGGCATCGTCGGTCTTGGCCTTGGCGAAGGCCGCCTGGGCCTTGCCGATCAGCTCCTTGGCCTGGGTCGGATCGGCATTGTAGATGGCGAGGCGGGCGAGGTGCAGGTCGCGGAACGCCTGCGCTCCGTCCTTCGAGAGCTTCCCGACATCCTGGTCCGCCGCGCGCTGCGCGGCGCTCACCGGATGAGGCGCCATCGCGCCTTCGTTGGCGAAGGCCACGCCGCCGAGCATCGAAGTCGTGGCAAGTATCGCGACGAGTGTTTTTGTCTTGGTCATGGCGATATCTCCTGAAAACACTTCGTGATCGACAGTTTTTCCTTCAAAACGCGTTCAGATCCGAAATGTCTTCGAAGACAGGGATACCCCTCAGAGGCAGTGAAGTCACATTAAACAAATGTATGTCTTTGGACATCGAATGTTCGTTGACATTCGCCCGCCTCGGTGGGGAGCAGATCCAGACCGGCGGGAAACGGCGTCGGGCGCGCGGCGATTCCTCGCCGCGCGCCCGACCTCCGACCCTGGATCCTTGGATGTCAGACCGGCGAGAGCCGGGTTTTGCGCATCAGCGCCTCCTCGACGGTGCCGTCGCCATCGAGATAGCCGTGCCGCTTCGGGTTCGGCATGATGAGCGAGCCGATGAAGGCGATGCCCAGCATGACGGTGACGTACCAGAAGAAGGTGCTCTCGGAGCCGACCTGCTTGAGGTACAGCGCGACCGCCTCGGCGGTGCCGCCGAACAGCGAGTTGGCGATGGCGTAGGAGAGGCCGACGCCCAGGGCGCGCACCTGGGTGGGGAACAGCTCCGCCTTCACGATGCCGCTGATGCCCGTGTAGAAGCTGATGACCATCAGCCCGACCATGATCAGCGCGAAGGACAGGACGGCGTTCTGGGTGCTGCCGATGGCCGTCATCAGCGGGACCACCATCAGGGTTCCGAGGCCGCTGTAGAGCAGCATGTTGGCCTTGCGGCCGATCCGGTCCGAGAGCCAGCCGAAGAACGGCTGGATGATCATGTAGACGAACAGCGCGGCGGTGGAGATCTGCGAGGCCGTGACCTTGTCGATATGCGCCGTGTTGAAGAGGTATTTCGGCATGTAGGTGGTGAAGGTGTAGAAGCTCAACGAGCCGCCGGCGGTGTAGGCCAGCACCACGCAGAACGCCCGCCAGTGCTTGAAGAGGGCCGCGAAGGTGCCGGAATCCTTCTTGGCCATGTCCTCCTTGGTGGCGGTCTCGTCGAGGGACGAGCGCAGGTAGAGGGCGACCACCGCCGCGATGGCGCCGATCACGAACGGGATGCGCCAACCCCAGGCCGTGAGCTGCTGGGCGGTGAGGAAGCTCTGGAGGACGATCAACACGAGGGAGGCGAGGAGCTGCCCGCCGATCAGGGTGACGTACTGGAACGAGGCGAAGAAGCCGCGCCGGCCCTTCACGGCGATCTCGCTCATGTAGGTGGCGCTGGTGCCGTACTCGCCGCCCACCGACAGGCCCTGGATCATGCGGGCGAGGAGGAGGAGGGCCGGCGCGAGGGTCCCGACCGTGGCGTAGGTCGGCAGGACCGCGATCATCAGCGAGCCGGCGCACATCATCAGCACCGAGATCAGCATCGAGGTCTTGCGGCCGAGCCGGTCCGCGATGCGCCCGAACAGCCAACCGCCGATGGGGCGCATGAAGAAGCCCACCGCGAACACGGCGGCCGATTTCAAGAGCTGGCTGGTGTCGTCGCCCTCGGGGAAGAACACCGGCGCGAAGTAGAGCGCGAAGAAAGCGTAACAGTAGAAATCGAACCACTCGACGAGGTTGCCCGACGAGGAGGCGACGATCGCCTTGATTCGGCGTCGGTTGTCGGCGGCCTCGTCCGCCTTGTGCGCGAGGGTTCCGGCGCCACCTGTCATCCGTCTCGTCCCTGTGCGGTGAGCGACGCCGTTCCGGGGTCGCCTCCCGGAGACGTTACCGCCTGAGGCGCTTTTCACAAGGGCTGACAGCAGGTTGCGACCGGCGCGAAAGACATCCGTGAAACGTGGCTGTGGAAGAAAGATCGCTTCACTGCCCAAGACCGGTGAATAGCGCGTCATCCTGGCATTCGGAAGATCAGGCCAAGAAAACGCGGAACGGTTTTTCGAGGATGCTCGTTGCGGGTGGCATCGACGCCGAGCGGGTTACGCGGGCGTCCCGGCCCAACGAGAACGGAGACGATCTCATGAGCAAACTCTTCCGAAGCACGGTGACGGCAGCGGCCCTGATCCTCGGCGCGACGACCGTGTTCGCCCAGGGCGGCCCGGGTGGTGGCGCGGGTGCCGGGGGCGGCGCTGGGGGTGCGGGCGGCGGCGGCGGCGGAGCGGCCGGTGGGCCTGCCGGCGGCGGCGGCAGTGCGGGCGGCGCAGGGATGCGCGGCGGAGCGGGTGGCGGTGGTGCCGAGGCCGGCCCGGGCGGCGGCGGCGCGCGCGGTGAGGCCGGTGGCCCCGGAGCGCGTGGGGCCGAGGGCGGCGCCGGGCCGCGTGGCGTGGAAGGCGGCGCGGGTCCGCGCGGCGCGGAGCGGCCGGGTCAGGCGGCAGGCGAGCGCGGCGGCCGCGAGGATGGCGGCCCCGCGATGCGGGACGGCAAGGCGGATCGGGACGGCAAGGCGGATCGGGACGGCAAGGCGGATCGGGACGGCAAGGCGGACCGTGAGGGCAAGCCGGATCGCGCAGGTCAGGCCGATCGGGATGGCAAGGCCGATCGGGACGGAAGAGGCGAGCGCGGCGGCCGGATGGACCGGGACGACCGGGGCGAGCGAGGCGGTCGGGCGGATCGCGAGGGCCGGGGCGGTCGCGGCGACCGGGGCGAGCGCGATGCCGTGCGGGGTGCCTATGGCCGCCTCGGCGCGCCGCAGCGCACGGAGTTCCGCCAGAGCGTCTTCCGCCGGGGGATTCCGCGCCTCGCCGCGGGGGCCTTCGCGCTCACCGTCGGCACGGCCATCGCCCGCAGCTACACCCTCTACGACCTGCCGCCGGACATCGTGCGGATCGCGCCCGAATACGAGGATTACCGCTACGTGCTGGTGGACGACGACATCGTCATCGTCGATCCCGACACCTACGAGATCGTCGACGTGATCCGCGGCTGATCCCGAGACGGGGACTATCGGGGGCGGGGCTTCGGCTCCGCCCCTTCTCGCGTTGGCGCTCAGCGCTTGCGGTCGAGGAGGCCCGAGACGACGCGGGCCGTGTAATCCACCATCGGCACGATGCGGGCGTAGTTCAGCCGCGTCGGCCCGATGACGCCGACGACGCCGACGATCTTCTGCGAGCCGTCGCGGAAGGGTGCGGCGATCATCGACGAGCCGGAGAGCGAGAACAGCTTGTTCTCCGAGCCGATGAAGATGCGCACGCCCTCGCCGCCCTCGGCGCGCGAGAGGAGTTCGATCACGTCCTTCTGGGTCTCGAGATCGTTGAACAGCAGGCGGATGCGCTCCAGGTCCTCGGCGGCCCGCAGGTCGTCGAGGAGGTTGGCCTGGCCCCGCACGATGAGTTGCCGGGCATCCGAGGGGCCGACGCTGACGGCCAGGCCTGCATCGACGAGCCGCTCGGTGATCGCGTCGAGTTCCCGCTTCATCGCCTGCCGGCCGGACTCGATCTCGGCCCGCAGGGTGCCGAGCGTCCGGCCCTGGAGCCGGGCGTTGAGGTAGTTCGAGGCCTCCTGCAGGGCGCTCGCGGGCAGGCCCGGCGGCAGGTCGAGGAGCCGGTTCTCCACCGAGCCGTCGTCCGAGACGAGCACCACGAGGGCGCGGCTCGGGTCGAGGCGCACGAACTCGATGTGCTTGAGGTGCACGTTGGTCTTGTGGGTGAGCACCACGCCCGCGCCGCGCGAGATGCCCGAGAGCAACATCGAGGCCTCGGCTAGGGCCGAATCGAAGGTGTGGCCGGAGGCCGCTGCCCGCATCTGCATCTCGATCCGCTCCTGCTCCTCGCGGCCGACATCGCCGAGTTCGAGCATCGCATCCACGAAGAAGCGCAGGCCCTGCTCGGTGGGCAGCCGTCCGGCGGAGGCGTGGGGCGCGAAGATGAGGCCGGAATGCTCGAGGTCCGCCATCACGTTGCGGATCGAGGCCGGCGACAGGGCCATCGGCAGGATGCGGGCGAGGTTGCGCGAGCCGACCGGCTCACCGGTCGTGAGGTAGCTCTCCACGATCTGCCGGAAGATCTCGCGCGAGCGCTCGTTCAGCGCGGCGAGAACCTGCATCTGGTGCGATGTCGAAAAGGGGCGGGCGGGCTCGGTCACGATCCATTCCTGACGTTTGATTGTGACCGCCTCGCGCCCGATAGACAATGCTCCGCACCGTCGCGGCGCGGGAGAGCGAGGACGAAGGCGCCTTCAGACGCCGGATCATCCCGCATCGCTGTCCGAAGCCGGTGCGTCACGGGTCGAGACCATTCCGGGTCTCGTTGAGACCGTTTCAGGTCTCCTTGAGACCGTTTCGGGTCTCGTTGAGACCATTCCGGGCCTCGGTGCGTTGCTCGGGTCCATCGTGCGATGGCGAAGGCCCTCGCGATCGCGGTGCCTTCACCGCCGCCCGGTGGCTCGAACCACCCGACCCGCGTCGTTCCCCAGCACGCGTCGTCCACAGGAGTGCAAGCACGATGAAGAACCCCTCTCGATCCGGCCTGATCAAGGGC
This sequence comes from Methylobacterium sp. J-068, assembly GCF_022829445.1. Classification (GTDB taxonomy): domain Bacteria; phylum Pseudomonadota; class Alphaproteobacteria; order Rhizobiales; family Beijerinckiaceae; genus Methylobacterium. The sequence goes on from NZ_JAKSXY010000070.1 coordinate 63,673, forward strand.
CTCGCGATGGCTCTCGCCCTCGTCGGCGCGATGCTGTTCGGCGCCCCGCGGGACGCCCAGGCCGCGCCCGCGATCGCGTCGGCCCAGGTCGCCGCGAACGCGCCGGCCTCCGGCATCACCGACGTGCAGTATGGCGGCGGACATTGGCGCCATCACCGCCACCATGGCCGTCGCTTCCACCACCATCATCGCGGCCACCATTTCGGCCACCATCACCACCGCCGGCATTTCGGCCGGCACTTCGGCCACCGTCACGGCCATCATTTCGGCCACCGCCGCCACCGCTACTGAGATCGTCCCCGCTTGATCGAAGCGGAGACGATCTCGCTCAGCCCGCGCGGCGCCTGAGCGACGCCCGAATCCGCCATCCCAAAGGGATCGAACGGATTTGGTCTGACCCCTCGGGCCGCCCTTCCGGGGCGGCCCCTTCGGCGGCCCGGCGCCCTCGCCACGCGGGCGCACCCGCCCGGCGGGACCTTGCCGGGCCGGACCCCAAACCGTAAAGCCCGCTCCCGACCACCACGAAGGAGAGCGGCATGCGGCCCTCGAAGCGCGCGAACGACGCCTTGCGCAACGTCACCCTGGAGCGCGCCGTCTCCCGCCACGCCGAGGGCTCCTGCCTCGTCAGCTTCGGCGACACGAAGGTGCTCTGCACCGCCACCCTGGAGGAGCGCGGGCCGGGCTGGCTGCGCGGCTCCGGCAAGGGCTGGGTCACCGCCGAGTACGCCATGCTGCCGCGGGCCACGCACGAGCGCACCCGGCGCGAGGTGACCTCCGGCAAGCCCTCCGGCCGGACCCAGGAGATCCAGCGCCTGATCGGCCGCAGCTTACGCGCCGTCACCAACTTGGCCGCGCTCGGCGAGCGCCAGATCACGGTGGATTGCGACGTGATCCAGGCCGATGGCGGCACCCGCACCGCCGCGATCACGGGCGCCTGGGTGGCGCTGCACGATTGCTTCACCTGGATGCGCGGCCGCTCGATCATCTCCGTGGACCCCTTGCGCGACCACGTGGCGGCGATCTCCTGCGGGATCTACAAGGGCCGTCCGGTGCTCGATCTCGACTACGAGGAGGATTCGGGCGCCGAGACGGACGCCAACTTCGTCATCACCGGCAGTGGCGGCCTCGTGGAGGTGCAGGGCACCGCCGAGGGCCAGCCGTTCTCCGAGGACGAACTCCTGGCCCTGCTTGGCCTCGCCAAGGGCGGCATCCGCAGCCTCGTCGCCCTCCAGAAGCAGGCCATCGGCGCATGAGCGACCATCGCATCCTCACGGGCCGGGTCGTCATCGCGACCCACAACGCGGGCAAGCTCGTCGAGATGCGCGAGTTGCTCGCGCCCTTCGGCGTCGAGGCGGTCTCGGCCGGGGAACTCGGCCTGCCCGAGCCCGACGAGACCGGGACGATGTTTTCCGAGAACGCCGCCATCAAGGCGCTGGCCGCCGCGCGGGCTTCCGGACTGCCAGCCTTCGCCGACGATTCCGGCCTCTGCGTCAACGCCCTCGACGGGGCGCCGGGCCTGTTCTCGGCCCGCTGGGCCGGCCCGACCAAGGACTTTTCCGGCGCCATAGCGCGGATCGCCGCCGAACTCGACAAGCGTGGGGCCACCACCCGGCGCGCGCACTTCGTCTCGGCTCTGGTCATCGCCTGGCCGGACGGCCACACCGAGACCTTCGAGGGCCGCGTCTTCGGCGAACTCGTCGCCCCGCGCGGGACGTCCGGCTTCGGCTACGACCCGATGTTCCTGCCCGACGGCCACGACCGCACCTTCGGCGAGATCTCCTCGGAGGAGAAGCACGGCGTCGACTGGGAGACGGGCGAGGCTCTCTCGCACCGGGCGCGCGCCTTCGTGATCCTGGCACGGAGCTGCCTGCGCCGGCCCTGAGCCTCGCGCGGACGGAACATGCTCGAGAACACGCGCGGGATTGCCAAACCGTGATACCGCGCGCACATGCGCGCCATGACCGAACCGACAGGCCCGGACCATCCGACCCGCGACGCGGGCTTCGGGGTCTACGTGCATTGGCCCTTCTGCGCCTCGAAGTGCCCCTATTGCGACTTCAACAGCCACGTGCGCCACGCGCCCGTGGACGAGGGCCGCTTCCTGAAGGCCTTCCGGGCCGAGATCGCCCACGTGGCCGCCCGCACGCCGGGCCGCACCGTGTCGAGCGTCTTCCTGGGCGGCGGAACCCCGTCCCTGATGCAGCCCGCCACCGTGGCGGGCCTGCTCGACGCCATCGGGGGCGCCTGGAGCGTCGCGCCGGACGTCGAGATCACGCTGGAGGCCAACCCGACCAGCGTGGAGGCGGAGCGCTTTCGCGGCTACCGGGCGGCGGGGGTCAACCGGGTCTCCCTCGGCGTCCAGGCCATGGACGACGCCGCGCTGAGGCAACTCGGGCGCCTCCACAGCGCGGCGGAAGCGATGGCGGCCGTCAAGGTCGCGGCCACGTATTTCGAGCGCTACTCCTTCGACCTGATCTATGCCCGCCCGGACCAGGACCCGGCGGCGTGGCGTGCGGAATTGTCGGAGGCCATCGCGCGCGCGGCCGAGCATCTCTCGCTCTACCAGCTCACCATCGAGCCGGGCACGCCGTTCTTCGGCCTCGCCGCCGCCGGCAAGCTGCGGCCGCCGGACGACGACGCCGCGCGCATCCTCTACGACGTGACGCAGGAGGTCTGCGACCGGGCCAACCTCTCGGCCTACGAGATCTCGAACCACGCTCGCGCGGGCGCGGAATCCCGCCACAACCTGCTCTACTGGCGCTACGGCGAATATGCGGGAATCGGCCCCGGCGCGCATGGGCGCCTCGTCACGCAGACGGGCCGCATCGGCACCGTCACCGAGCGGGCGCCGGAAGCCTGGCTCGCGCGGGTGGAGCGCGACGGCCACGGCATCGTCGAGACCGAGGCGCTGGCGCCGGCCGACCAGGGCGACGAGTTCCTGATGATGGGCCTGCGCCTGCGCGAGGGCATCGACCCCGCCCGCTATGCCGTCCTCAAGGGCCGCGCCCTCGACGCGGCGCGCATCGCGGACCTCGTCGGCGACGGCCTGATCGCGACATTGGCGAACGGACGCATCGCCGCGACGCCCGCCGGGGCGCCGGTCCTCAACGCGGTGGTGGCGGCGCTGGCCGCCTGATCAGGTGCCCGAGGGGCCGAGGGTGCGGGGCGCCGGACTGACCACGGCCGGCGCGCCGGAGCGGATCTCGAAGATCGCCAAAGCGCGGTCGCTCGGCCCGTCGGGCCGGAAGCGGAAAGTCCCGTCGATGCCGAAGAAGCCGGACGGATTGGTCAGCGTCGTGTCGGCGAAGCGCTGCGATCCGTATTGCCGCGACAGGGCCGCCATCAGCGAGACGGCGTCGTAGGCCAGCGTCGCGACGCGCGGCGGCGCGGCCCCGAAGCGGGCCTGATAGCGCTGCGCGAAGCCGTTGAAGCCGGCGACATCCGGCGCGGCGTACCAGCCGCCCTGGAGCGCCGGCTGAGCGAAGACGCGCGGGTCGTTCCAGATCGCCGTCCCGATCGGCCGCACGCGGGCGGGCGAGAAGCCCGCCTTGGTCAGCGCCGCCGCGACCGTGCCGAGGCCGTCCGGCGTATCCGGCAGGAACAGGGCGTCGGCCTGGGCGCCGGGTCCGGTGATCAGCCCGGAGAGGCGGCCGATGGCGGGGGCCGGGTTGCCGGCCGGATAGCGCTCGATGGCCACGAGCCGCGCGCCCTTGCGGGCCACCGCCTCGCGGAACTGCGCCTCGACGGCGTTGCCGTAGCTCGTCTCGGGAATCATCGCCGCGAAGGACTTGCGCCCGCCCGCTACGGCCTCGTCCACCACCCGGTCGACCTCCGCCTGCGGCAGGAAGCTGAGGAGGTAGGTGCCGCGCGCGGCGACCCCCGAATCGGTCGAGAACGCGATCAGCGGTTTGCCGGCCGCGCGCACGACCGTGGAGGCCGCCTGGACGTTGGCGGCGAAGAGCGGACCGAGCACGAGTTCGGCCCCGTCCGCCAGCGCCGCCTGCGCGGCCTCGCGCGCGCCGTCCGGCGATCCGCGGTCGTCCTTCACCACGATCTGCAGGTCCGGCTTCTGGAAATCCTCGATCGCGAGCTCAGCGGCGTTGCGCATCGCCGTGCCCACGGCCGAGCCGGGTCCGGTGAGCGGCACGACGAGCGCGACCTTGACCGATCCGGTGCCGATCCGGCTTCCCGCGGCGGCCAGCGGCGCATCGGGTGCGGGCGCCTCCGCCTGCTGGACGGGTGCTGCGCGCCGCTCCACCCGCGCGCCGCCATCCGGGCCGCCGACGCAGGCCCCGAGCGTTCCCGCCAGGGCCGCACCGAGCAGGAGGCCCGCCAGTCCGAACGATCCGGGTCGTCGCCGCGTCGCGCTTGTCATCGGATGGATCCCCCCGTCGCCGGCCGACGACCCAGGCTTAAAGTCTAGGGACCAAAAGTAAATGTGAGCCCATGCGAGCCGGCGCATTCCGCCAAGGCGCGCCGCGTGGCAAGGTCGCCCCTATGACGCAGAACATCGACCATCGGGCCCGCCGCCGCCGGGACGCGGCGGGCCTGAGCGCGAAGCCGCCCTCGACCTTCACCGCCTTCGGGCTCGCCGCCGAGGCCGAGGCGATCGATCCGGGCCTGCACGTGGTGGCGACCCCGATCGGCAACCTCAAGGACGTCTCGTTCCGGGCGCTGGCCACGCTCGCCGCCGCCGACGCGGTGCTGGCCGAGGACACCCGCGTCACCCGCACGCTCCTGATGCATTACGGGATCACCACGCCGCTGGTGGCCTATCACGAGCACTCGAACGCGGCGGTGCGCGAGCGGATGATCGCCCGCATGCAGGCCGGCGAGGCTCTCGCCCTGGTTTCGGATGCGGGCACGCCGCTCGTCTCCGATCCGGGCTTCAAGCTGGTCCAGGCCGCCATCGAGGCCGGGCTGTTGATCACACCGATCCCCGGCCCCTCGGCGGTGATGACCGCCATCGTGGCGGCGGGCCTGCCCACCGACCGGTTCTTCTTCGAGGGCTTCCTACCGGCGAAGTCCGGGGCCCGCCGCAACCGGCTCGAGATTCTCGGCCGGATCCCCGGCACCCTGGTGCTGTTCGAATCCCCGCACCGCCTGCCGGAGATGCTGGTCGATGCGGCGGACGTCCTGGGCGCGCCGCGCCCGGCGGCCGTGGCGCGGGAACTGACCAAGCTCTACGAGACGATCCGCCGGGGCACCCTCGGCAGCCTCGCGGCAACCTTCGCGGAGGAGGGGGCGCCGAAGGGCGAGGTCGTGGTGATCATCGGCACGCACGACGAGGCTCCGGCGGAGGCCGAGACCGATGCGGGGATCGACGCGGCGCTCACCGCCGCGCTCGCCCGGCACTCGATCAAGGACGCGGCCACGCTCGTCGCCGAGGAGACCGGGCAGCCGCGCCGGGCCGTCTACGCCCGCGCGCTGGCGCTGGCGCGGCGTGACGAGGCCTGAGCGCGCATGCCCGAGACCAGGGAGGCCGAACGTCGGCGGATCACCGAACGGCGCGGCCGCTCGGCCGAGGCCCTCGCCCTGATGGCCTTGATGCTGAAGGGATATCGGCCGCTCGGGCTGCGCTTCCGCGCGGCCGGTGGCGAGATCGATCTCATCGTGCGGCGCGGCGGCACGGTGGCGTTCGTGGAGGTGAAGGCGCGCGGGACCCTGGAATCGGCGCAGGGCGCCATCGATGCACGCAAGATCGCGCGCTTCTCGCGGGCGGCCCGGGCCTGGATCGGCCGCCACCCGGCCTGCGATGCCACGACCTTTCGCGCCGACGCGGTCTTCGTTTCGCCCCGCGCCTGGCCCCGTCACGTGGCCGACGCGTTCCCGATCTGTTGAGGTCGAGCCCGCGCGGTCAGGCCCGCGCGGCGGCGACGGCGGCGATCAGCGTGCGCTTGAGGTCGGCCTGGCTGAAGGGCTTCTGCACCACGGGCCGATCGCGAAACGGCTCGCGGATGCCGGCGCCGCCATAGCCCGTCGAGAACACGATCGGCAGGTTGCGCTTCACGATCGCCTCGGCGACCGGATAGATCGGTTCGCCCGCCACGTTGACGTCGAGGATGGCGACCTCGAAACTCTCCGTCTCGGCCATTTCGAGCGCCGTCGACAGGCGGGCGGCCGGGCCGACCACCGTGCAACCGAAATCGAGCAGCATGTCTTCGAGAAGCATCGAGATCGCGGCTTCGTCCTCGACGACAAGCACGCGAGCCCCGTTGAGAAGGTCTTCGTCCACTTGAGCACTCACGCCGGGGCTTCTTCCCTTCGATCCGTTCGAAAATCCGGAACACCTTCCAGGAAGGCCGTTCACGGGTTCGCTCCCACCATGTGCCGCCGGTACTCGGCGTCGCGGACGATACGAGCCTGAGGGGACGCCGCGAAGCGGACGTCCTGCCTCGGCGCACACCGAGCCGTCGCCCGTTACGCTGGGCGTGTCAAGCACCGGATACCCGGCAAACGCGATCTGTAGGGCCGCGATGTTACGGACCGATACATTTCCCGGCGGTTCCGGTTCTCACCTGGAGCCGAAGGCGGGGGGACGCCAACAACCTATGCTAATACGCGGTCCCGAACGCGCCGATCCGACGCGCCGATCGGCCCTTTTCACCCTGGCTCTGGTGCCGCTGCTCGCTGGACGCGCGGCGCTGGCGGAAGCGCCTCTCGTCGTGGCCTCGAAGAGCGACACCGAAGGTGCGCTCACGGGCGCGATGATCGCGCAGGTCCTGTCCCGGCTCGGCCTTCCGGTGGAGCGCAAGCTCGGCCTGGGGCCGACCCTGATCGTGCGCGCGAGCCTGCTCTCGGGCGAGGTGACGATCTATCCCGAATATACCGGCAACGGCGCCTTATTCACCGGCACCGAGACCGACCCGGTCTGGAAGTCGCCCCAGGGCGCCTTCGACACGATCCGCCGGCGCGACGCCGAGCGCGGCCTCGTCTGGCTCCAGCGGGCGCCGGCCAACAACACCTGGCTCATCGCCGTAAACGGCGACCTCGCGCGCCGGGAAGGCCTCGCCACCATGGCGGATTTCGCGCGCGCCGCGCGGGCGGGCCTCATCCGGCTCGCGGCCTCCACCGAGTTCGTGGAGAGCCCCGCCGCCCTGCCGTCCTTCGAGGCGGCCTACGGCTTCACCCTGTCCCTCGACCGCATCGTCAGCCTTCCGGGCGGCGACACGGCGGTGACGGCGCGCGCGGCGGCAGAGGGCATCAGCGGGGTCAATGCCGGCATGGTCTACGGAACGGATGGCGCCCTGGCGGCCCTGGACCTCACCGTGATGAGCGATCCGCTCGGCGCCCAGATCGTCTACGAGGTGGCGCCCGTGATCCGGGCGGAGGCCCTCGCGCGGCATCCCGCGATCGGGCCGGCTTTGGCGCGGGTCTTCGCCACCCTCGACGCCGCCACCCTGCGCCGCCTCAACGCCCGGATCACCGTCGAGGGCGAGGTCGCCGAGAGCGTGGCCGCGCGCCACCTCGCCGAGAACGGATTGCTGCCGTGACGGCGCGATCGGAATCCGCTGCTCCAAACCGGATCGACCTTCCCCACCTGCTCGCCGGTCTCGCCTGGCTCGCGGGCCTGTGGTTCGCGATGCTGCGCCTGCCGCTCTTGAATGTCGCGGCCAACCGGCTGGTGCCGGGGCACCCGGTCGTCGGCGCCGATGCGCTCGGCTGGACCGGTGCGGCCATCGCCGCCGCGAGTCTCGCAGGCCTCGTCCTTACGATGATCCGGGACGGTCGCCGGTTCGCCCTCGTGGCGGCCGCGGGCTTCACGGTGGCCCTCCTGATCCTCGCCGAGGGTCTCGGCTCGGGGGCGGCGCGCAACCTCGCGGGCGCGGCCCCGGCGGCGCGGGCCAGCCTCGGCGCCGGAAGCTGGCTCGCCCTGGCGCTGCTCGGGGGCGGGCTCGGATTCGCGGTCCGGCGCAGCCGCGTGCGGTGGCTGGGGTTGGCCGTCGGTCTCGGCCTCGGCCTCGGTCTGGCGGCCCTGGCCCACGCGGGACGCCTCGACGCGCTCTCGCTGGCCGTCGAGTACGCCGCGCGGCACGAAGCCGTGCAGGCCGCGATCCGCGAACACCTCGTTCTGGCGGGCTCCGCCCTCGCGATCGCGATCGCGGGCGCCGTGCCGCTCTCGCTCTGGCGTCGGGGCCAGGGCCTCGTCGCCATGCTCGTCGGCGGCATTCAGGTGGTGCCGGCCGTGGCGCTGCTCGGCGCCCTGGTCGCCCTGACGGCGGGCCTCCTGCGCGCCGTGCCGGCCTTGCGCGAGACCGGCCTGTCCGCCCTCGGCGCGGCCCCGGCGGTCGCAGGCATCGCGGCCTATCTGCTGCTGCCCCTGTGGCGCGGCATCGGCCTGGCCATGCGATCGCCCGACGCCGCGGCCATCGAGGCGGCCGAGGCGGTCGGCCTCACGCGCAGACAGATCCTGCTCGGCATCCGCCTGCCTCTCGGCGCGCCGATCCTGGTCGGGGCCCTGCGGGTCGCCGCCGTTCAGGGTCTCGGCCTCGCCACCCTCGGCGCCCTGGTGGGAGCCGGCGGCCTCGGCCGCATCGTCTTCGACGGGATGGCGCAGTTCGCGCCCGATCTCATCCTCCTCGGCGCCGTCCCGGTGGTGGCGCTGTCGCTCGGCGCCGAGATCGGGTTGAGCCGGCTCGAAGCGGCGGCGAGGCGGCGATGGCATCCATGACGCGGTTCCCCCGGCTGAACCCGGCCCGCCACCCCGCCCCCGGTTTCGCCGCCATGGGCCTCGTCCTCGCGGCGATCAGCCATCCCGCCGTGGCGACGGCAATCGTCTCGGGCCTCGGCGAACCGGTCCGCCGGCCCCTGGCGGTCGCGCGCCTGCTCGACCTCGGGCTGCGGCACATCCTGCTGGCCGGGACCGGCCTCGGCCTCGTGGCGATCCTCGGCATCGGCCTCGGCATCCTCGTGACGCGCCCCGCCGGCGTGCCCTGGCGCCCGGTGGTCGATGCCCTCGCGGCAGGCGCCCAGGCGGTACCGCCGGTCGTGGTGGTGGCGCTGGCCCTGCCGGTGCTGGGGTTCGGCGGTCCGCCGACGCTGCTGGCCCTCGTCGCCTACGGCATCATGCCGGTGCTGCGCGGCACGGTGGGGGGCATCGAGGGCGTCGCGCCGGACGTCCGCGAGGCCGGACGGGCGATCGGCCTGACGCGGACGCAGATCCTGACGCGGATCGAACTGCCCCTGGCGGCGCCCGCCATCGTGGAGACCTTGCGCACGGCGCTGGTGCTCGCGGTCGCCACCGCCGCCGTGGGAGCGCTCGCCGGGGCGGCCACCCTCGGCTCGCCGATCGTGGCCGGGCTCCAGAACCAGAACACCGTGCCGATGCTCCAGGGCGCGGCCGCGACCGCCGCCCTGGCCTTCCTCGCCGATGCGCTGCTCCTGGCGCTCACCGGCCGCTGGCGCGCATCTACTCGTCCTTGAACACCACTTCGGTCCCCGGCTTCACGCGGGTGGCGAGATCGCGCGCATCCCAGTTCGTGAGGCGGATGCAGCCATGGGATTCGGTCTTGCCGACCTTCTCGGGCTCGGGCGTGCCGTGGATGCCGTAGGAGGGGATCGACAGGTCGATCCAGACCACGCCGACCGGATTGTTCGGCCCCGGCGGGATCGTGAACTTGGTCTTCGCCTTCACCCCCGCGAACTGGTATTTCGGGTCGTAGGTGTAGGTCGGCGCGTAGGCGACGCCCTTCACCCGGGCCTTGCCCGAGGGCGCGGGCTTCTCCTCGCTGCCGATCGAGGCGGGATAGAACGCCACGAGCCGATCGTCCTTGTCGAAGGCGCGGACGCTACGGCTCTCCTTATCGACCTCGATGCGGGCGACGTCCTTGCCCGGCTTGGACTCCTCGCCGGCTTTGCCCTCCGCCTTCCTGTCCTCGCTCTTGCCGCTCTTGCTCATGGCGCTCTTGCCTTCCGGCTTCGGCTTGCCCGTTTCCAGCGGTGTCACCGCCGCCACCAGAATGACGGTACCGGGCTTGTCGAACGCGGCGTCGGGATTGAGCGCACCGAGGAGGTCCGGCGCCATGTGGAAGCGCTCGGCCAGCATCTCGCGGGCGCCGGTATAGCCGAGGGCGTCGAGATCGGCCTGCTGCTCCATCTTCGGCGGGATCTTGTCCACGAAGGGTCCGGCCGCATCCGCCTCGGTGATCGTGTATTCGGACAGGACCGGGTCCGAACCGGTCGCCTGGAGCTTCCCGGCGAGTTCGGGCGTCAGGTCCTCGCCGGCCGTCCGATCCTTCCCGGCCTTGAGACCATTGGCGGCCGCGAAGGCGCCGAGCGCACCGCGCAGGTTGTCGCCATCGCGCCCGTCGATGGCACCGGGCGAGAAGTGCGACCGGTCCAGCAGGATCTGCGCCCGGACCAGGGCGGGCTCCGGCCGCGTCGCGGCCGTGCGTTGGGACGCAGCGCTGTTCTTGCTCGGCTCGTTGCTCTTGTCCGTGTCGGCGGCCTCCGCCAGGGGCGCGGATTCGACGGCCTCGCGCGTCAGGGCCGGCGCCTCGGCTCGATCCTTGTCACGTGTCTCGGCGAGGGCCGAACCCGCGCTCAGGATCAGGGTGAGGGCCGCGAGGCCGCCCCGCATCGATCGTCCGCCCATGTCCACCGGAAGCTCCCGCCGCATCGCTTTGAATCCGCAAAGGTAAGAGCGCTCGGCCGGCGCGCGTTCCGCGCTTCCTCGCGGCGAGCAGCCGATCGGCCGAACACGTTACTGGCAGAGCCGGTGTCCCGCGTTCCGTTCGCGCTCGTCGAGGTGGAGGTGGTTGGCGTGGGCCGCGTCCGAGCCCGGCCCCAGCACCGTCCGGAAGAAGCCGCAGGCCCGGCCCCGGACCGCGCCGAGGAACGTCGCCTCGGGCGTTCCGTCGGGCAGCGCCGTGACGGCGATGGCCGGGCGGTCGGCGAAGGTGAAACCCATCACGTCGACGCCGTTGGCGAAGCTGTGCTCGCTCAGCTTGGCGTCGGGATCGTGGTTCTGGCCCCGGCACTCGTAGGAGGTGCCGATCGTGAGCCCCTTGAGCGGCCGGCCGAGATCGCGCTCGGCCGCGACCTGCGCCTCCGTGGTCCACCGGGCCAGGGCCTCGGCGGCCTCGCAGACCAGGGTCACGGGCGGGGTCAGGGTTAGGTCGTCGGCGAGGGCCGTCATCCGCAGGGGCTTGGCCGCCCCGCATTGGCCGTTGGCGATGGCGGGAAGGGGCTCGAACCGGGCGCCGAGCCGCTCGAGGCGGCGGCGGCAGGCGCTGTCGTCCACGGGTGCCACCGTGATGGCGAGGGCCGCGCCGGAGAGTTCCGGCGGACGCGGCGGCGGCGCCGGTGTCTCGCCGCCCGCTCGGGGCCCGTCGGCGTCCGGCGCCGTCGCGGCGGGTGCGGCGAGTTCGGGCGGCCGCTCGGGCGGACGCGGCGTATCGGCGGGCAGGGCCGGCCCCGGTTCGACGGCCATCGGCGCTGGGGCACCGAGTTCGGGCGGACGCGCCGGGGGCGTCGGCGGCGGCATCGGGATCGCGGTGGCATCCGAGGGCACGCCCTTGTCCTGGGCGCGTGCCGCCCCGGACCCTGCCCCCGGAAGCGGCGGGGCGAGGAGCATCGGCGCGGCCAGCGCCAGGATCAGCGGGCCGGGGCGGCGGGGCGGGCGCATCGCGTGTTCATCCTGGTCCGAGCCACCCGTGGAGACGGGCGACCACGTCGGGGTGCACGATCGGGGGGTTGAGGCCGGCCCGCAAGGGCACAAAGTCCACGCGCCGTCGCAATCGGTCGTCGCGCCGCCTTTGCGCTTTGGGATCGTGCGCTTACCCTAAGGAAGGTTTGCGCGACACATCGCACGAAGGAACCCGAATGACCTCAGGCACGCCCGACGCTCCCCTCGACCTTCACGCCACGCCGGCGTCGATCGGGCCCTTCGCGGAGCGGGACTGGTCGACGCCGCACGGCCTGCCGCCCTTCGAGCGCATCCAGCCCGCCCACTACCTGCCGGCCTTCGAGGCGGCCCTGGCCAGCCACGAGGCCGAGATCGCGGCGATCGCGGACGAGACCGCGCCGCCGAGCTTTTCCAACACCGTGGAGGCGCTGGAGCGGGCCGGGCACGACCTCGACCGGGTCGCGTCCGTGTTCTTCAATCTCAGCGGCAGTCACACCAACCCCGAGCTTCAGGCGGTCGAGCGGGCCATCACCCCGCGCCTCGCGCGCCACGGCAGCGCGATCTACCTGAACGCCGCGCTCTGGGCCCGCATCTCGGCCGTCGCGACCGAGGGTCTCGACCCGGAGCGGGCCCGCGTGCTCGACCGCTATCGCACCCGCTTCCGGCGCGCGGGCGCCGACCTCGCGCCCGAGGCCAAGACCCGCATGGCCGAGATCGCCGGCCGCATGGCCGAACTCGGCACGCGCTTCAGCCAGAACCTGCTCGCTGACGAGGGCGCCTTCGCGCTGCCGCTGGAGAGCGAGGACGATCTGGCCGGCCTGCCGCCCTTCCTGCGCGCGGCCGCCGCCTCCGCGGCGCGTGAGCGCGGCGGCGCCCACAGCCACGTCATCACCCTGTCGCGCTCGCTGATCGAGCCGTTCCTGGTGTTCTCGACCCGGCGCGACCTGCGCGAGAAGGCCTACGAAGCCTGGACCCGGCGCGGCGAGAACGGCGGCGACACCGACAATCGCGGCCTGATCGCCGAGATCGTCTCCCTGCGGGCCGAGCGCGCCCGGCTGCTCGGCTTCGACAGCTTCGCGCATTTCAAGCTCTCCGACACCATGGCGGGCTCGCCCGACCGGGCCATGGATCTCCTGCGCAACGTCTGGACCCCGGCCCTGAACCGCGCCAGCGCCGAGCGGGACCGGCTCCAGGCCCTGGTCCGGGCGGAGGGGCAGGACTTCGCGCTGGCGCGGCATGATTGGCGCCACTACGCCGAGAAGCTGCGGCGCGCCGAGCACGACCTCGACGAGAGCGAGATCAAGCCGTACCTGCCCCTCGAGGGCGTCATCGCGGCGGCGTTCGACACCGCTTCGCGCCTGTTCGGCCTACGCTTCGAGGAACTGGCGGGTGCGCCGCGCTACCATCCGGACGTGCGCGCCTTCGCCGTGCGCGATGCCGACGGCTCCGAGGTCGGGCTCTTCCTCGGCGACTACTTCGCCCGGGCCTCGAAGCGCAGCGGCGCCTGGATGAGCGCCTTCCGCTCGCAGGAGCGCCTGAACGGCGACATCAAGCCGATCATCGTCAACGTGATGAACTTCGCCAAAGCCCCGGAGGGGGAGGCGACCCTGCTCTCCTTCGACGATGCCCGCACCCTGTTCCACGAATTCGGCCACGCCCTGCACGGCCTGCTCTCCGACGTGACCTATCCGCTCCTGGCCGGCACCGCCGTGGCGGGCGACTTCGTGGAACTGCCCTCGCAGCTCTACGAGCACTGGCTCGAGCAGCCGGAGGTCCTGCGCGCGCATGCCCGGCACTACCGCACGGGCGAGCCGATGCCGGAAGACCTCCTGAAGCGGCTGCTCGCCGCGCGGACCTTCAACCAGGGCTTCGCCACGATCGAGTACACCTCATCCGCCATCGTCGACATGACCCTGCACCTGTCGAGCGCGGGCGAGGACGGGCTCGACGTCGCGGCCTTCGAGGCGGATGCCCTGAAGCGCATCGCGATGCCGGCCGAGATCGCGATGCGCCACCGCTCACCGCACTTCGCGCACATCTTCTCGGGCGACGGCTACGCGGCGGGCTATTACAGCTATCTCTGGTCGGAGGTGCTCGACGCGGATGCCTTCGATGCCTTCCGAGAGGCCGGCGACATCTTCCACCCGGACACGGCGGCCCGCCTGCGCCGCTACGTCTACGGTGCCGGCAACCTGCGCGATCCGGGCGAGGCCTACATCGCCTTCCGGGGCCGCCTGCCCAGCATCGATCCGCTCCTGCGCCAGCGCGGCCTCGCGGCCTGATGTGCCGGCCCGTCATGGTAACGGTTTCGTAAAGAAACAGCCTTAACCAATGCTTCCTGGCACACGGGAAGCACGGGTCATGACGGATAAGGTCCTCGCGTCGTCGGCGGAAACCTCGCCCGACGCTCTGCTGAAACAGGCGATCCTCGGCGCGCGGGCCTCCGCCGAGAAGGCCGCCAAGCCAGCCATCATTGGCAAGCCAGCCATGGTCGCCAAGACCGGGTTCCGCATCGACTCCCGCCTCGCCGGGCTGTCGGCCGCGGCCCTCGGCCTCGGCGCACTCATGGGCGCGGGGGCGATGAGCCTCGCGACGCAGCCTCAAAGTGCCGCGAGCGGCGAGGCGCTCGCACAGGTCCGCCAGCAGGTCGAGGCGGCGCGTAACGACTCCGAACGCCAGATCGAGCGCCTGGGCAAGAGTCTCGCGCAGCTTCAGGAGAGCGCCGACGCGGCGCGCTCCGAGGCCAAGACCCGCAGCGCGGCGCTGACCGAGCGCGTCGGGCGCGCCGAGCAGAGCATCACCACGAAGATGTCCGCCCTGGGCGACCGGCTCGAACAGGCCGAGAAGGACCAGACCGGCCGCCTCGCCGCGTTGACGACGCAGATCGAGAAGCGCGCCGCACCGGTGGCGGCCACGCCGCTACCGGCCCCGCAGGCCGCCAAGGCCATTCCGCCGGAGCCGACCGAGACCGGAGCGCTCGCGGACAAGCCGAAACCCGCGCCGACCGAGAACTGGGCCGTGCGGGAAGTCTATGATGGGATCGCCGTCCTGGAGGATCGCAAGCGCCGCCTCGTCGAGGTCGGCCCCGGCGACACCGTTCCGGGTGTCGGCCGCATCGAGGGCATCGAGCGGCGCGGCAAGACCTGGGTTGTCGTGACGAAGCAGGGCACCATCACGCCCCAGGCGTGGTGAGTGGCCCGCGCATCGACCAAACCTACGAGGTCTGAGCCTCGATCTCGGTCTCGGCATTCCGGACGGGGAAACGCGGCTCGACCGTCGCCGGATCGACGATCATGGCACCACGCGCCGCGCGGTTGCGTCCATGCGTGAGGGCGCGCGTCCGGGCTTCCGCCGACGGATGCAGCATCGCCGCCAGGAAGGCGAAACCCTCGTATTCCGAGTCGAGATTCTTGGCTTCGAACACAGGCATGGCGGCCACCGGACCCAGGGTCCCGAGGGTCCCCCGATGGGGACCACAGAACCTGTCATTGGCAGATAATGGGGATATCGGCAACAAGTTCCGATCGGCCGCCAATATTTACCATTAATTCATCTCTGCACCGCGTCAAAGCTTATCGCGGTGCGGCAGCGCACATGATTACAGTCTTCGTCTACCCCGAAAGCGGTAGCCAGGAGAAGGGCCCGGGCGTCCGGTTCCAGAGATTCAGGCCACGTCCTCGCGCAGGAGTTCGGTGTTGGCGGCGAAGGCCGCCATGGCGCCCTCGGCAGCGGCCACGACGGCGAATTGCACGCGGCGCGAGGCATCGCCCGCCACGAACAGGCCCGGCACGTTGGTGGTCTCGTACTCGCCCGTCGGAACCACGCCCTTCCGCGTCAGGTCGCAGCCGAGCTGGGTGATGAGCTCGGACGGGTCGCAGGGCATCGGCATCAGGAAGACGGCGTGGCAGGGGCGTTCCGTGCCGTCCGCGAAAACGATTCGGTCTGGTTGCCGGCCGTCGCCCTCGAGCCGCCGGATCGCCGTCTCGATCACCGCGACGCCCTGACGCTCCAGGCGCGCGCGGTCATGCGCCGAGAGTGTCGTCGGGTGGGCATCCGTGCACAGGGTGACGTCCCGGCTCCAGACCGTGAGTTCCAGGGCCATGCCCTTGGCCGCCGCACCGTGTGCGTAGACGACGAGGGCCCGGTCCCGGTTCTCGTAGCCGTCGCAGTAGGGACAGGCATGCACCCCGTGGCCCCAATAGGTCTCGAACCCATCGACCGAGGGCAGGGCCTGATGCAGGCCCGTGGCGAGGATGAGCTTGCGCGTCGTCTCGACGGTGCCATCCGCCAGGGTGACGGCGAACCCTGTGCCGTCGCGCCGCGCCTCGGTCACGGCGATCTCGCGGCGCTCCACCGTCCCGTAGCGCGCGAGATCGGCCTGCGCCCTGGCGCGCATCTCGAAGGGCGGCGTCCCGTCCCGGGTGAACACGCCCCAGGTCCGGGCCGCGACCGCGTTGCGCGGCGTACCCGCGTCGCAGAGCAGCACGTCGCGCCGGCAGCGGCCGAGGATCAGGGCCGCGTTGAGCCCCGCCGGGCCGCCGCCGACGATGATGACGTCGCGCATGTGCTGTCGCTCCCGGACGGGGTCTGTCACCGGGTCAACGGTCGAGGCGGCCGCGATGTTCGTCCAGGCGGCGGTCGAATGAAAAAACGGACGCGCGCATGAAAAAGGGCGCTCGCGCGCCCTCGTTCATTCGCGATGGGGGAGCCGTCTCAGGCGGCGGTCGGCGCCTTCACGGGGATGCCCTTCTCGGCGAGGAACTGGTGCAGTTCGCCCGACTGGAACATCTCGCGGGTGATGTCGCAGCCGCCGACGAACTCGCCCTTCACGTAGATCTGCGGAATGGTCGGCCAGTTCGAGAAGGCCTTGATGCCGTCGCGGATCGCCATGTCGTCGAGGACGTTCACGCCCTTGAACGGCACCTCGAGGTAGTTGAGGATCTGCACGACCTGGCCCGAGAAGCCGCACATCGGAAATTGCGGCGTGCCCTTCATGAACACGACCACGTCCTGGGACTCGATCTCGGCCTTGATGGCGGTGTTGGCGTCGGTCATGGTGTCGATCCTCTTAGGTGTCGCAGTGATCTAGTGATGGTCGGCCGGCCTGTTCAAGGCCGAGGCGAGGCGCTCCAGGGCCCAATCCATGGTGAAGGTCTCGGAAACGAGTTCTTCGGGTGTGAACGGCATCGCATCGGGCAGGCCGACGACGAGACGATCGTCGAACATCCGGAGGGAGACCTCCGCCTGGAGCCGTGCCGTCTTCCACAGCCATGACCAGTCGATCCGCTGCCGCATGCCGGGCGCGTAGGCCCGGCAGGCCGCCGCATGGAAAGCGATCACCTCGGATCGCCAGGATCGGGTCGACTGGGCGCTTGGCGCAGACATGTACTTCAGCACGTGAATGAGCATCTGCAGGAGCTTCTGCTCGACCGCGCTGATCTGGGACCGCCCCACGCTCTCGATCTCCTCGGCGACGTTCTCCCAGTCGAGGGCGTTCGACAGATCGGGCCGTAACGCGAGGGCCCGCACGGCAGCGGCCTGCTGCTCGGCCCAGGTCACGATGTCGTCGTCGTAGAGGCTCGGCTGATCCATCGTTCCGCCTCCGGAAGGTCGCCGGGGAGAGGCGTCAATCCTGGGGGACGCCCGTGGTGAGCGCAAGGGCGTGCAGCACGCCCCCCATGCGCCCCTGGAGCGCGCCGTAGACCATCTGGTGCTGGGCCACCCGGGTCTTGCCCTTGAAGGCGGCGGACAGGACGGTGGCGGCATAATGGTCGCCGTCCCCGGCCAGATCCTTGATCTCGATCCGGGCGTCGGGCAGCGCTTCCCGGATCATCGCCTCGATCTCGCGGGCATCCATGGGCATCGGGTTCACTCCTCGGATCGAAACGGGTTCTTATGCGGCAACGCCGGCCGGCTGGCTCGCCATGTAGGCCGGCAGCCAGCCCTCGTGGGCCACGCGCAGATCCGCCACCGCGATGCTCTCACCCCCCGGCAGCGTCAGGCGATCGGTGCCGACGACGCCGACGACGCCGGCCGGCACGCCCTGCGCGGAGGCGCTGTAGAGCAGGTCCGGCACGGTCTCGGGGTCCACGGCGAGGAGGTAGCGGGCTTGGTCCTCTCCGAAGAGGTAGGCGTGAGCCGGCACGCCCTCCGGCACGTCCGGCAGGGCCGCGCCGAGGCCGCCGGCCATCGCCATCTCGGCGAGCGCCACGGCGAGGCCGCCATCCGAGAGGTCGTGGACCGTGTCGACGAGGCCCGACGTGATCAGCCCGCGCACGAAGTCGCCGTTGCGGCGCTCCACGGCGAGGTCGACCGGCGGCGGTGCGCCCGCCTCGCGGCCGGCGACGACCGAAAGGTAGACCGACTGCCCGAGCCAGCCGGCCGTCTCGCCGACCAGCACGAGGATGTCGCCCGCGCGCTTGAGGTCGATCGTCGCGTGGCGGGTGACGTCGTCGAGGACGCCGACGCCGCCGATGGTCGGGGTGGGCAGGATGCCGACGCCGTTGGTCTCGTTGTAGAGCGAGACGTTGCCGGAGACGACGGGGAAGTCGAGGGCGAGGCAGGCCGCGCCGATGCCCTTGAGGCAGCCGACGAGCTGGCCCATCACCTCGGGCTTCTCGGGGTTGCCGAAGTTCAGGTTGTCGGTGATGGCGAGCGGACGACCGCCCACGGCGGTGATGTTGCGCCAGGCCTCCGCCACCGCCTGCTTGCCGCCCTCGACCGGGTCGGCCTCGCAGTACCGCGGCGTCACGTCGGCGGTCATGGCGAGCCCGCGCGGGCCGTCCTCGACACGCACGATGGCGGCGTTGCCCCCCGGCTTCTGTACGGTGTTGCCGCCGATGAAGTGGTCGTACTGCTCGTAGACCCAGCGCTTCGAGGACAGGTCCGGCGAGCCGACGAGGCGCTTCAGCGCCTCCGCGCTGCCGACCGTCTCGGGGACGTCCGACGCGGCGATGACGGGCTGGTGGGTGTTGGCGATGTGGGGCCGGTCGTAGAGCGGCGCCTCGTCGCCGAGCTCCTTGATCGGCAGGTCGGCCATCACCACGCCGTCGTGCTTGACCACGAAGCGCAGCGTGTCGGTGGTGTGGCCGATGATCGCGAAGTCGAGGCCCCATTTCACGAAGATGGCCTCGGCCTCGGCCTCCATGCCGGGCTTGAGCACCATGAGCATGCGCTCCTGGCTCTCGGAGAGCATCATCTCGTAGGCGCTCATGCCGGCCTCGCGGGCCGGCACCTTCTCGATGTGGAGTTCGACGCCGAGATCGCCCTTGGCGCCCATCTCGACGGCCGAGCAGGTCAGGCCCGCCGCGCCCATGTCCTGGATCGCGATGACGGCGCCGGACGCCATCAGTTCGAGGCAGGCCTCCAAGAGCAGCTTCTCGGCGAAGGGGTCGCCGACCTGCACGGTCGGGCGCTTCGATTCCGAGGCGTCGTCGAACTCGGCCGAGGCCATGGTGGCGCCGTGGATGCCGTCACGGCCGGTCTTCGAGCCGAGATAGACGATGGGGTTCCCGACGCCCGTGGCCGCCGCGTAGAAGATCGCGTCGGTGCGGGCGAGGCCCACCGCCATGGCGTTGACGAGGATGTTGCCGTCGTAGCGGGGATGGAAGCCCATGGCGCCGCCCACCGTCGGCACGCCGAAGGAATTGCCGTAGCCGCCGATGCCCGCGACCACGCCCGAGACGAGGTGCCGGGTGCGGGGATGGTCGGGCGAGCCGAAGCGCAGGGCGTTGAGCGCCGCGATGGGCCGCGCGCCCATGGTGAACACGTCGCGAAGAATGCCGCCGACGCCCGTCGTCGCGCCCTGGTAGGGCTCGATGAAGCTCGGGTGGTTGTGGCTCTCCATCTTGAAGACGCAGGCGAGGCCGTCGCCGATGTCGATGACGCCGGCATTCTCGCCCGGCCCCTGGATCACCCACGGCGCCGCGGTCGGCAGGCCGCGCAGGTGTTTGCGGGAAGACTTGTAGGAACAGTGCTCGTTCCACATGGCCGAGACGATGCCGAGTTCGGTCAGCGTCGGATCGCGACCGATCAGGGCCCGGAAGCGCGCGTACTCGTCCGGCGTCAGGCCGTGCTGGCGGACCAGTTCGGGGGTGATCGGAACATCGTTGCGGAACATGCGACCCCTCTCGGGCCGGGCCCGCGTCGGGGTCCGGCCGTGACGGCTCTAGAGCGGAACGGCGCGCCCTGGCAACCGGCGATCGCGGATCGGGCCGGGCGCGATACCCTAATCCTCGGCGGATTCCGACGTGACGCGGCCCTTCGGCTGCTCCCCCACGTCGCGCCAGCGCCGGATCAGCGCGTGGACCGGCTCGGGGCCGGCCACAAAGGCGATGTAGTCGAACGCCTCCGGGTCCCGGCTCGACATCAGGAGCTGGAAGTGCATCCGGAACAGGTTCCACTTGCGTCGGGCGATGATGCGCTTCTCGATCAGGTCGTCGATCCGCACGTGGATCTCGACCGGGCGGTGCGCCATCGGCGCCGGAAGCTTCGAGGCGCTCAAGGGGTTGCGCTGATGCACCGAGAGCCAGTCCCACTTCGCCCGGACGTCGAGCCAGAGAATCGCGTCGCAGGCCGCGACCCGGGCGAGCGCCGCGCGGGCCTCGGCGGCGCGGGGATCGAGGGTGATCCACGGAATCACGCTGCCGATGCTGACGAACGAGACCGGCGTGCCGCGCCGCCCGAACTCGGGGTCGCGGTTCAGGATCCGGTCGAGCGCTTCCAGGCCGAGGAAGCTCGACGAGGAATGGCCGATCACCACGATCTCGGACGTATGGCCCTCGGCTCGCCGGATGATGTCCGCGAAGGCGTCGAGGCGGTCGCGCATCCGGGTCTCGGCGCCGCCGGCATGGTCGTGCGTGAAGGCCGTGTCGTCCACGAGATGGGCCACGTAGAACGGCTTGCCGCGCGTCACCCGCATCAGCCCGGCCAGGATCGCGTAGGCGAGGGGCGGAACCGCGAGATACGCCCAGGGCGTCGCGAGATCGGCCGCGAGCGCGACGAGGCCCGTCGCGGCGGCGAGGCTCGAGACCACGAGAAACAGGTAGATGAGGTGGACGCCGATGATCACGCGGGCGAAGCGCCGGGCCTCGCGCCGGAACGGACGCAGGTAGCCGGAGCGCAGCAGGCGCCACCACAAGGCCGGCACCGCGACGAGCCGTCGCCCGTTGGAGCGCGGGAAACGGGCGCGGACGATGTCGTCCCAGCGCAGCAGGGTGTAGCGCGTGGCCTGCCCGTCGAGGCTCACGTCCCAGTCGAGGGCGAGACCGTCCGGCGTCCGCTCGGGATCGCCCACGGTCACGGTCAGGCCGCGCCGCACGGCGGCCAGCCGGCTCTCACGCCGGAACAGGCCCCAATAGGTCTCCGGCTCGCGCGGATCGAAGCCCGGCATGTAGAAGACCTGACGCCTCGACGCGGCGGTCGGCTCTGAAGACTGGTCGATGAGAGGTCCGTCCGATTCCGAGGATGTGCTGCGCTACTCCGCGCCCGTCCCTACACGATGCGCATCGCGCGGCACGAGTGCGAAAGCGCATCAGGCACGCGCGGTCGGCGCGTGCGCGAGGAATTCGGCGATCGCACCGACGAAACGCTCGCCGTAGGCCTCGCGCTTGCGCTCGCCGACCCCGTGCACGGTGCGCAGCGCGTAGAGGTCGACGGGCTTGGTGCGGGCCATCTCGATCAGGGTGCGGTCGGGGAAGACCATGAAGGCGGCGATGCCCTCGGCCCGGGCGATGGTGGCGCGCAGGCCTCGCAGGTGCTGGAATAGGGCTTCGGTCGCCGGGTCGAGGTCGAGGCTCGCATCCTCGCGGGCGGCCCCCCGCTTGCGATCACGGGGCTCGGCCGCCTTGGGCTCGGGATCGGGCCGCATCTGGATGGCCTCGCGGCCGAACAGGATCGCCTCGCCCTTGTCGGTGAGGGAGAGCCCGCCGAAGCCGTCGCCGTTCTCGGAGACGGCGCCGGCCGCGAAGAGCTGGCGCAGCATCGCGCGCCAGGCCGCGATCGGCTTGTCGGCGCCGACCCCGAAGGTCTTCAGGGCCGTGTGACCGTTGCGCCGGATGGTATCCGATTCCTTGCCGTGGACCACGTCGCAGACATAGGCCGCGCCGAAGCGTTGGCCGGTGCGCACGATGGCCGAGAGCAGCTTCTGCGCCGGCACGGTGGCGTCGACGAGCGAGACGCCGCCGCGGCAGAGGTCGCAGCGCCCGCAGGGCTCGCTCGCCTCGCCGAAATAACCGAGCAGGGATTGCCGCCGGCAGGTGGCGCCCTCGCAGAGCGCGATCATCGCCTCCAGCTTGCGCCGCTCGACCCGGCGGCGCTCGTCGGGCACCTCCTTCTCGTCGATCTGGCGCCGGCGCAGGGCCATGTCGTCGAGGCCGTAGATGGTGAGCGTGTCGGCGGGCAGGCCGTCGCGGCCGGCGCGGCCGATCTCCTGGTAGTAGCCCTCGACGTTCGAGGGCATGTCGGCGTGGCAGACGAAGCGCACGTCGGGCTTGTTGATGCCCATGCCGAAGGCCACCGTGGCGGTCATCACCACGCCGTCCTCCTGCAGGAAGGTGTCCTGATTCTTCATGCGCGTGCCCTGGTCGAGGCCGGCATGGTAGGGCAGGGCGCGGAATCCGTCCTTCGACAGGATCTCGGCGAGCTGCTCCGTGCGCTTGCGCGACGAGCAGTAGATGATCCCGCTCTCCGAGCGGCGCGGGCGCAGGAAGCGCTCGATCTGGCGGGTCGGGTTGTCCTTCGGCGCGAAGGTCAGGCGGATGTTCGGCCGGTCGAAGGAATGGACGAAGGCCTTGAGTTCGCGTCCCGCCGGGAACAGCCGCTCGGTGATGTCGGCTCGGGTCGCCTTGTCGGCGGTGGCGGTGAGCGCCAGGGTCTGGACGTTGCCGAGCGCCTCGCGGGCGCGGGCGAGATCGCGGTACTCGGGCCGGAAATCGTGGCCCCATTGCGAGACGCAGTGGGCCTCGTCCACGGCGAGGCGCCGGACGCCGGCACCCCGCAGGGCGTCCATCAGCCCCTCCATCATCAGCCGCTCGGGCGAGACGAAGAGGAGCCGGAGGTCGCCGGAGCGGATCTGGCGCCAGGTCTCGCGGGAGGTCGCTTCGGCCACGGAGGAGTTCAGGGTCGCGGCCGCGACGCCGAAGCCGAGCATCTGCTGCACCTGGTCGTGCATCAGCGCGATCAGGGGCGAGACCACCACGGTCAGCGAGTGCTCCACCAGGGCGGGCAGCTGATAGGTCATCGACTTGCCCGAGCCCGTGGGCATGACCGCGAACACGTCGGTGCCGTCGAGCACGGCGCCGATCACCTCGTCCTGGCCGGGGCGGAAATCGTCGTAGCCGAAGGTCTTCTTCAACGCGGCGCGGGCCTCGTCGAGACGGCTTGTCATCGCGAACCTTGGGTGGGAATTCCGGGGGCGGCCTGATGGGCCGAGGTCTTGATCAGGCATTGTGTAGACACTAGCATCGTCCCGTCTACACGGGAGCGATCCTAATGCCTCTCAACATCCGAAGCGAGGAGGTGAATCGCCTCGCGGAGAAAGTGGCGGCCCTGGCCCGCGTCAGCAAGACCGAGGCGGTGCGGATCGCCCTGGTGCGGGAAGTGGAGCGGTTGGAGGGGCAGCCGTCGCTGCTGGAGCGGATGCGGCCGGCGCGCGCCCGGATCGCCCAGCATCCGGATACGGGGCTGGAGGCGGACAAGGCCTTCTTCGACGATCTCAACGGGGAGCCGTGATGTTCGTCGATGCGTCCGCCATGGTCGCAATCCTGACCGGAGAAGAGGAAGACATCGCTCTGTTTCACTGCCTCGAGGGGGCCAATCATCCGATCACGTCGGCCCTCGCCATCTTCGAGACGGCGAGCGCCGTTTGCCGCAAGAAGGGGCTGTCGGTGGAAGCGGCCGAGAGGGAGGTTCGCGGGTTGCTGGAGCAGGCGCAGATCCGGGTGGTGCCCATGACCGACGCGGAGGCGCACGGCGCGCTCGCGGCTTACGCGCGCTACGGCAAGGGACGGGGACACCCGGCCAAGCTCAACATGGGCGACTGCTTCGCCTATGCCTGCGCACGCACCCACGACGTCCCGCTGCTGTTCGTCGGCAACGACTTTTCCCGAACCGACATTCCGTCCGCCCTCGCCTGAGCATCACCGCGTCGCGACGGCGACCGCCGCGCCCGCCATCACGGTCCCGGCGCCGCGATTGATCGCCCGCCGCGCACGCTGCGAGGTGAACACCCGCCGGGCCCGCGCCGCAGCCCCGGCATAGGCGGAGAGGACGCCGCTCAGGACGACGACGATGGTCGCGCCCATCGCGGCGAAGCCGGACGCGTTGAGGCGATCGAGATCGATCACCCCCGGCAGCAGGGCGAGGAAGAACAGGATCACCTTCGGGTTGCAGAGGGTGAGGACGAGGCCGCCAACGAACAGGCGTATCCGGCCGTCTTCGTCCACGGGCGTGGCCTCGATGGGCGCCACGGGCGCGGTCCAGGCTTTCCAGGCGAGAACCGCGAGATATGTGGCCCCCGCGTATTTCAGGACCACGAACGCGACGGCCATGGACTGGGCGAGGAAGGCCATGCCGGCCGCCGCCACGCCGAACCAGACGAGGTCGCCCACGACGAAACCGGCGATGAAGGCCGCGATGCCGCCCGCCCCGCGCGCCAGCACCCGCGCCACGAGGGCGGCGATGCCGGGACCGGGCGAGGCCACCGCCACGGCGTAGATGCCGGCAAACAGGAGGAGATTCGCGATCGACAAGGCTTGTCCCGGCGGTCAGGGGGCGGCGACGCGCCCATCGACGATCCTGACCATGTCGGCGCGTGCCTCGAGTTCCGCGAAGAGCGCCGGATCGGCCCCCGTCATCCAGACCTGACCCGAGAGGGCCTCGAGGGCGTCGAACAGACCGGCCCGGCGGCGCGGATCGAGATGGGCGGCGACCTCGTCGAGGAGGACGAGGGGCGCAATCCCGCACATCGCCTGGACGAGGCGGGCATGGGCCAGCACGAGGCCGATGAGGAGCGCCTTCTGCTCGCCGGTGGAGGCGGTGGCGGCGGGCACATCCTTGGGGCCGTGGCGCACCACGAGGTCGCTGGTCTGGGGGCCGCTCAAGGTGCGCCCCGCCGCGCGGTCGCGGGCGCGGCCCTGGCGCAGAGCCATGCGGAAACGGTCCTCCGCCTCCAGCGCCGGCCAGACCGCGACGAGGTCGTCGAGATCGCCTTCGAGACGCAGGGCCGCCCAGGGGAAGGGCTGGGCGTCGTCGCGCCCCTCGGCGATCAGGCGGTCGAGGCGCTCCGTGGTCTCGCGGCGCGCCAGCGCCACCGAGACGCCGAGTTCCGCAACCTCGCGCTCGACCGCGTCGAGCCATTGCCCGTCGTTCGGGCGCTCCTCCAGCAGACGGTTGCGCGAGCGTAAGGCCCGTTCGAGGGCGTTGACGCGCGCCCCGTGGCTCGCATCCACCGCCAGCACCAGCCGGTCGAGGAAGCGGCGGCGGTCGCCGGCCGGCCCCCGGAACAGGCCGTCGAGGTCCGGCGTCAGCCAGACCACGCGGAGGAATTCCGAGAAGGCGACGGGCGAGGGCGCCGTCGCCCCGTCGATCCGGCACAGGCGCGCGGCCTTGCCGTCGTAGCCCGGTGGCTCGTAGCCGGTGCCGATCCGGTGCTCGTCCTCCCCGCGCGCCAGCGCCATCGAGACCGCGAACCCGCCGGGACCGCCGGTGCGCGCCATGCCCGCGAGATCCGCCCGGCGCAGGCCGCGCCCCGGCGAGAACAGCGAGATCGCCTCCAGGAGGTTGGTCTTGCCGGCCCCGTTCTCGCCCACGAGGGCGACGAAGCGGCGCCCCACGCCGAGATCGAGATCGGCGTGGTTGCGAAAGTCGCGGCAGACCAGGCGGGTGAGGCGAAGGCCTCCGCTGGTGGAAATGGTCGGGTCCGTCGTCGGGGCGGGGATCGGGCTCGGGCCTTCGATCACACCCGCATCGGCATCAGCACGTAGAGCGCGGACGCGCCCTCGCGGTCCTGAATCAGGGTCGGCGAGCCCGGATCGGCGAGCTTGAACAGGGCGGTGTCGCCTTCGAGCTGGCTCGTGATGTCGAGGAGGTAGCGGGCGTTGAAGCCGATATCGAGGGCGGCGGCGTCGTAATCGACGTCGATCTCCTCGGTGGCGCTGCCGGAATCCGGGTTGTTCACCGAGAGGGCGAGGCGGCCGTCCTGCACCGCGAGCTTCACCGCGCGGCCGCGCTCCGACGAGATCGTCGAGACGCGGTCGACGGCCTTGGCGAAGACGTCGCGCTCCACGGTGAGGAACTTGTCGTTGCCCGCCGGGATCACGCGCTGGTAATCCGGGAAGGTGCCGTCGATCAGCTTCGAGATCAGCACCACGCCGCTGGCGAACTTGAAGCGGATCTTGGCCGAGGACAGGTCGATCTCGACGCTCTCGCCGCCATCCTCCACGAGCTTGATGATCTCGGCCACCGCCTTGCGGGGTACGATGATGCCGGGCATGTCGCGGCTGCCCTCGGGCGCGTCGAGTTCGACGCGGGCGAGGCGGTGGCCGTCGGTGGCCACCGCGCGCATGCGCAGGGCCCCCTCGGACTCGATCGTGTGCAGGTAGATGCCGTTGAGGTAGTAGCGCGTCTCTTCGGTGGAGATCGCGAACTGCGTCTTCTCGATGAGGCGCTTCAAGTCCGAGGCCGCGATGACGAAGCGGGTCGGCAATTCGCCGGCCGCCAGATCCGGGAAATCGCCCTCGGGCAGGGCGCCGAGAGAGAAGCGCGAGCGCCCGGAGCGGATGGTCATCTGCCCCGTCTCGCCGCTGGTCTCCAGCGAGACCTGAGCGCCGTCGGGCAGCTTGCGCACGATGTCGTAGATCACGTGGGCGGGCACGGTGATGGCCCCGGCATCGACCACGTCGGCGGGGATGGTCTCGGTCACCTCGATGTCGAGGTCGGTCGCCCGCAATTCGAGGCCGCCGGAACCGGCGCGCAGGAGCACGTTCGACAGGATCGGGATGGTGTTGCGGCGCTCCACCACGCGGTGCACGTGGCCGAGCGACCGAAGGAGGGCCGCACGCTCGACAGTGACTCTCATGGTCTGAACTCGTGGTCTCTCGTCGGGCATCGCGAGGGGCGGGCGCGGCGTCGCGCTCAACCGTACCCGCGTGCGCCCTGGCCTCGCGGCCGCTGAACTTGGCGAAGCCTCCCGTTGAACGCAAGTGCGAGAGGCGCGCTATCCCGAAGATGATTCGGGACGCCGCGCGAAGACGCGACGCCCCTGCGCCCGAAGATGATTCGGGACGCCTCCCGGAGGAGCGACGTCCCTGTGCCCGAAGACGATTCTGGACGCCGCCCGGAGAACGGCCCCCGCTCGGGCTCAATCCTGAAGCATGCGCTTCAGGAGCTCGACCTCGTCGTTCAACACGTTGTCCTCGCCGATCAGCTTGTCGATCTTGCGCACTGCGTGCAGCACCGTGGTGTGGTCGCGCCCGCCGAAGCGGCGGCCGATCTCGGGCAGGGAGCGCAGGGTGAGCACCTTCGAGAGGTACATCGCGATCTGGCGCGGCTTGACCACGGCGGCGGTGCGCCGCTCGGACAGGATGTCGGAGCGCGAGACGTTGTAGCGCGAGGCCACCAGCTTCTGGATGTCCTCGATCTTGATGCGCTTGGGCTCGCGGTTCTTCACCAGATCCCGGATCGCGGTCTCGGCGGTCTCCATGGTCACGGCGGCGCCCGTGAGGGTGGCGTGCGCGAGCAATCGGTTCACCGCACCTTCGAGGTCGCGGCCATTGGCGGTGATCGCCCGGGCGACGTAGGTGGCGACCGTGGGCGAAACCTCGAAGTTCGGGTGCGAGACCTGCACGGCGGCGAGACGCGCCGAGAGGATCGAGGCGCGCAGCTGCTCGTCGAGGGTGCCGATCTCGACCACGAGGCCGCCGGCGAGGCGCGAGCGCACCCGCTCCTCCAGGGCTTCGAGTTCGGTGGGCGGCCGGTCCGAGGCGACGACGACCTGGCGGCCGGCATCGATCAGCGCGTTGATGGTGTGGCCGAACTCGGCCTGGATCGACTTGCCCTGGATGAACTGCACGTCGTCGAGGATGAGCAGGTCGATGGCGCGCAGGCGCTCCTTGAAAGCCAGCGCGTTCTGGGTCTTCAGGGCGTTGACGAAGCCGTACATGAAGCGGTCGGCGGTGAGGTAGATCACCCGGCGGCCGGATTCACGGGCGGCGTGGCCGATGCCGTGGAGGAGGTGGGTCTTTCCCAGGCCGACGCCGGCATGGAAGTAGAGCGGGTTGTAGAGCGCGCCCTGTCCGTCGTGGCGGGCAACCCGCTCGGCGGCGGCGTGGGCCAGCGCGTTCGAGCGGCCGACGACGAAGCTCGCGAAGGTGAGGCGGTTGTCGAGGGGTGCGCCGTTCAGGTCGCCGCCGGCTTCCGCGCGGCCCCCCAGCGCGGGCTCACCCTCGGAGACCGAGCTCGTCTCGGCGTGCGAGGGCGCCGTCGAGCCGACGGCCTGGAGCCGGGCCAGAGGGCTCGCGGCGCTGCTGCCGGTCTTGGTCACGCTCGGAACCGGCCGGGCGGCACCGGCGGCGGACGGGCCGCGCACGGAGACGTCGAGCCGCGAGACCGCCTCGACCTCGCTGCGGAAGGTCGTCAGCACCCGGTCGAGGTAATGCGACTCGATCCAGCTCTTCAGGAAACGGGTCGGGACCGTCAGGCGGGCCGTGCCGTCGACGACCTCCACGAGTTCGAGCCGGGCGAACCAGCTCGCGAACACGTCCTCACCCAGTTCCGCCCGGAGGCGCCGCTTCACCCGAGCCCAGGCGGCCACCGTGTCGGGACCACTCACGCCGCTCATGCCCGTCTCGACATTGCCGGACACGCTACCGTCGACATGCATCATCGCTCTCCTCGTGCCGAGAGCGGAGGGCCGCCGACGGAACGTACGCACACTTGACTGACGTCGCGCCCCGCGAGGCATTCGCGAGACCCATACTTCCACCCCGGAGTCAACCCGACCCGGAGGCGCTTTTGTCGATGAGGGAAGCCTATCAACAATAAGCTACGGTTCTCCTAACAACGGGACTTACGGGGACAGCAAAAAAAGCGGCAATTCCGGCACGGGTTTCCGGCATGGAGTCCAGCGAAACACGCCACCTTGTGAACGATTCGCCCTCGACTCCGAGAAGACTCGGATTTGTTGGTTCATCATGACACATCGTTAAGCTACACTCGGGCCGAACGTGTCGCAACAAAACAGATTCCAGGTAGCGTTAACGCTTTATCACTGGAACGGGCCCGGATCGGGACATCCGGCCGGAGAACGATGCACCGAGCCTCGCGGATCGGCCCGTCATTCGGTGCGGCCCATTCGGATCGGCGAAGGCTTCGGGCGGATCCCGTGGCACGTTCCAGCGCGCGACGGCCCGACCGCGCTCATCGAAACGGACGGGGTCCGGCCCCGCATCGTCGGGACACGTGCGGGCAGCGCCGGAAACGAGGCGGGGCCTCAGCGTGCCGCGCGCCGCCGCGCGTTCAACGGCCTCGCCCCGCGCAAACGAAAAAAGCCCGGCATCGCTGCCGGGCTTTCATCGAAACATCCCTGGAGGGAAGGCTCAGGCGGCGAGCGCCTTCACCCGCGCGGCGAGGCGCGAGACCTTCCGGGACGCGTTGTTCTTGTGCACAATGCCGTGCTGGGCGGCCCGCATGATCTCGGGCTCGGCGGCGCGAAGGGCGGTCAGTGCGTTCGACTGATCACCGGTGGCGATGGCCTCCTCGACCTTGCGGACGAAGGTGCGCATGCGGCTGCGACGCGAGCGGTTGACCGCGGTGCGCTTCGCAATCTTGCGGGTCATTTTCTTGGCCGACACGGTGTTGGCCATGGGGCATCCTCGTCACGTTTGAGGCGATCGCGACGAGCCCGCAGGCTGTGATGTCGGTGGATCGCGTGCAGGTTGTTCGGGCAATGGCGAAGCCGACGATCGCGGTTGAACGCGTCCGTCGGCGATGTGCGCTCTATAGACACGCGTTGCCGATCCGTCAACGGAACGTCATCGTGGCGTCGCCGGAACGAGGCCCGCCTGGGCGTGAGCGCCGCCCTAGCATGAGGACATCACCATGCCGAGCGAGTCGGACTTCCCGCCGAGCGAGGCGGACTTGGCGCGGATCGCCCGCCATCGGCCGCACTCCGGCATGGAGACGCCGCGCTTCTCGGGCGTGGCGAGCTTCATGCGCCTGCCGACGCTCGCGCCCGGCGAAGCGCCGGGACGCGTCGATATCGGCCTGATCGGCATCCCGTTCGATGGGGCCACCACCAACCGCCCAGGCGCCCGCCTCGGTCCGCGCGGCGTGCGGGAGGCCTCCACCGGCACTCGGGCGCGCAACGCCGCCACCGGAACCGCGCCCTACGATCTGGCCGCCTGCGCCGATCTCGGGGACGTGCCGGTGAACCCGATCGACGTCGCCGCGACCGCGCGCATCATTGAGGCCTTCTACCGGCCCCTCGCGGAGGCCGGGATCGTGCCGTTGTCGGTCGGCGGCGATCACTTCGTGACCTATCCGGTGCTGCGAGCCCTGGGACGAAAGGCACCGATGGGCCTCGTCCACGTCGATGCCCACAGCGACACCGACGATGGGCAGTACGGCGGCACGCATCTCACCCACGGCACGCCCTTCCGCCGGGCCATCGAGGACGGCGTGCTCGATCCCAGGCGCATGGTGCAGATCGGCCTGCGCGGCAGCATCGATTCGGCGGACGAACTGGATTGGGCGCTGGGGCAGGGGGTGCGCATCATCCCCATGGAGGCGGTGGAGGCACGCGGCCTGGACGCGGTGCTGGCCGAGGCCCGCGCCATCGTGGGCGACGGCCCCACCTATCTCAGCTTCGATATCGACGCCCTCGACCCCGCCTACGCACCCGGCACGGGCACGCCCGAGATGGGGGGCTTCACCGCGCGGGAAGCGCTCCGGATCGTGCGGGGTCTCGGCGGGCTCGACCTCGTCGGCGCCGACGTCGTGGAAGTGGCGCCGCCCCTCGATCCATCCGGCATCACCGCCCTCGCCGGGGCGACGCTGGCCTTCGAGATCCTGTGCCTGCTGGCAGAGGCGGTCGCGGCGCGACGCGCGCGATGATTGACGCCGCCCCGTGCAGCGAGAACCCTGCGGCACCCGATTCGCGAGAGGCCCGCCCCTTGGATTCCGAGATCACCCTCTACCACGCTCCGCAAACCCGTTCGTCAGGCGTGCGCATCCTTCTCGAGGAACTCGGGGCGCCGCACAGGCTCAGCGTCGTCGACCTGAAGGGCGGGAAAGCGCGCGACCCGGCCTATCTCGCGCTCAATCCCCTCGGCAAGGTACCGGTCCTGCGCCACGGCGAGGCGCTCGTGACCGAGCAGGCGGCGATCTACCTCTACCTTGCAGACCTGTTTCCGAAGGCCGGCCTCGCCCCGGCGATCGGCGACCCCCTGCGTGGACCGTACCTGCGCTGGATGGTGTTCTACGGGTCGAGCTTCGAGCCGGCGGTGGTCGACCGCGCCCTGCAGCGCGAGCCGGGCCCGCGGGCGATGTCGCCCTACGGGGATTTCGACGCGGTGCTGTCGACGATCGTGGAGGCCCTGACGCCCGGGCCGTACCTGCTCGGCGAACGCTTCACGGCCGCCGACGTGCTCTGGGGCGCGGCCCTGGGCTGGACCACGAGCTTCAAGCTGGTACCGGAGGAGCCCGCCATCGTGGCCTACCTGAAGCGGGTGCAGGCGCGTCCGGCCGTTCAGACCATCATGGCGGCGGAAGCCGCCCTGTCGGCCGAACTGGAAGCGGCCCGGACCTAATCCGTCCGGCGCCGACCGCTCCGAATCCGTTATCAGCCCGGCGGCAGCGCCGGGATGGCGGTGCGCGCAATCACCTCGGGCGCCGTCGCGGCCGGCGCGAAGGCGGCGATGAGATGCACGCCGATCACCGGACCGAAGACCAGGCTCATCATCACCGCCATGATTAGCGCGACGTTGGCATTGCCGGCGCCGGAGCGCCGGGCCGTGGAGCGGCGCGGCTTGACGCGGACGATCTTCGTGCCGTCCGCTCGACGGAAGCTCAGGGGCCGGACGGGCGCCACACCATCGCGCAGACGCGGAAAGGCGTTCGAGAAGGGAAGAGCGTTCAGGAAAGGCATGGGCTCACCTCGTTCGACCGGCCACCGGGGCCGATCGCGGGCGAGCCCGATCAGACGATCAGGCGCGGGTCACGCGGGCGGCCATCGGCGGCGCGGTCCATCGACTACTGTCGCTGGGCATAGGGATCGGTCGTTCCTGTGGAGCCGCACGAGAGAGCATGGAATGCCGCACGTGCGAACGGTGCCGACATGATGCGGGCGCGGGGGTTAGTCAAGCCTTAACGCGCGAGGGGCGCCCAGGCTCCGCAGCATTTTTCAGAACCCAGGATCAGGTCCCGAGCAGGCCGGCGAAGTGCGCGACGAGGCGGCGTCCGACCTCGTCCTTGTCGAGGGTCGGCCACGTCTCGACGGTGCCGTCGCGGCCGACGAGATGCACCGTGTTGGCGCTGCCGCCCATCACCCCGCCGGCCGGTGAAACGTCGTTCGCCACGATAAGGTCGCAGCCCTTGCGGACGATCTTGGCGCGGGCGTTGTCGAGGACCGAATCGGTCTCGGCGGCAAAGCCCACCACGAGGCGCGGCCGGTCCGTCGTCCTTTGCGCGATGGCGGCGAGGATGTCGGGATTCTCCACGAGGGCGACGGGCGCGGGCGCCGCACCGTCCTTCTTGATCTTCGAGTCGCGGGCCTCCGCCGGGCGCCAGTCGCCCACGGCGGCGGCGAAGATCGCCAGATCCGCCGGGAGCGCCGCCTCCACCGCCGCCAGCATGTCGCGGGCGGTCTCCACAGGCACGACGCGCACGCCGGGCGGATCGGGAATCGAGACCGGGCCCGCGACCAGCGTCACGTCCGCGCCCGCGGCGGCGGCCGCCGCCGCGATGGCATGGCCCTGGCGGCCGGAGGAGCGGTTGGCGAGGTAGCGCACGGGGTCGATCGGCTCGTGCGTCGGGCCGGACGTCACCAGCACCCGCCGGCCGGCGAGCGCACCAGCCTTCGCGGCTTCCGCCGGTTCGCGTCCGGCCAGGAAGCCGAAGCCGGGGGCCGGGCGGGAATCGGTGAGCATCACCTCCACCGCGTCGGCGATCTCGGAGGGCTCGGCGAGGCGGCCGGGGCCGAACTCCGCCTCGGCCATCGCGCCCTCGTTGGGGCCGACGACCCGGACGCCGTCGCCGCGCAGGGTGGCGAGGTTCCGCCGCGTCGCCGGGTGTTGCCACATCCGCACGTTCATGGCGGGCGCGATCAGGATCGGCACGGTGGTGGCGAGCAGCACCGTGGCGGCGAGGTCGGAGGCCTCGCCCGTGGCCATGCGGGCCATCAGGCTGGCGGTGGCGGGCGCCACCACGATGGCGTCGGCGTCGCGCGCGAGCTTGATGTGGCCGATATCGGCCTCCTCCGCCCGGTCGAACAGGTCGGTATGGGCGCGCTCGCCGGCCAGGGCCGCCGCCGCGAGGGGCGTCACGAATTCCTGCGCGCCCGCCGTGAGGAGCGGACGCACCGCCGCCCCGCGCTCGCGCAGGCGCCGGATCAGGTCGAGGGCCTTGTAGGCCGCGATCCCCCCGCCGATGACGAGGAGGATGCGGCGGTTCTGGAGCGGACGGGTCATGGTCGGTAACCCTTCAGGCAGACGAGGCAGGGATTTAGCGGAACGCCATCACCAACGCGCCGATGGCGATGCCCCAGAGTGCCACGGTCGACCAGATCGCGCGGCGGCGCTCGGCGCGGGCGAAGGCGTCGAGGCGGTTGCCGTCGCCCGAGCCGGCCTCGTCGAGGCGCACCATGATCCGGCGCAGGCGCTGGGCGAGGTCGGGGATGTCCGAGATCACGTCGGTGATGGTGAGCGCGGCGCGGCCGAGCCCCTCGACGCGGCCCACGGGCCCGAGGTTGCGCGCGATCCAGGCGCGCACCACCGGCTCGGCCCCGGTCCACATGTCGAGCTGCGGGTCCAGCGAGCGGGCGACGCCCTCCACCACCACCATGGTCTTCTGGAGCATCACCAGCTCGGTGCGGGTGCTCATGTCGAACAGGGCGGTGATGTCGAACAGCAGGGTGAGCACCTTGGCCATCGAGATCTCGTCGGCCTTGCGCTGGTGGATCGGCTCGCCGATCGCCCGGATGGCCTGGGCGAAATCCTCCACCGAATGGTGCGCCGGCACGTAGCCGGCCTCGAAATGCACCTGCGCCACGCGCTTGTAGTCGCGCAGGATGAAGCCGAGCAGGATCTCGGCGAGGAAGCGCCGCTCCCGGTGCCCGAGCCGGCCCATGATGCCGAAATCCACCGCCACCAGGGTACCGGTCGGATCGACGAACAGGTTTCCGGGATGCATGTCGGCGTGGAAGAAGCCGTCCCGGATGGCGTGACGCAGGAAGGACTGGATCACCGCCCGGCCGACCGCCCGCGGATCGTGCCCGGCGGCCAGGATCGCCGCGCGGTCGTTGAGGCGGATGCCCTCGATCCACTCGCTCGCCAGCACGTCGCGGCCGGTCAGTTCCCAGTCGGGCCTGGGCACCCGGAAATCGGCGTCGTCCTTGGTGTTCTGGGCGAGCTCGGACATCGCGGCCGCTTCGAGCCGGAAATCCATCTCCATCATCACCGAGCGGGCGAGGATCTCCACCACCTCGCGGGGGCGCAGGCGCTCGGCCTTCGGCGAGAGGGCGTGCACCACCCGGGCCATGAAGCGCATGACCTGGAGGTCGCGCTGGAAGCGCTCGCGCACGCCGGGGCGCATGATCTTGATCGCCAGCACCCGCTCGGTGCCGTCCGCGTCGAGGACGTGCGCCTTGTGGACCTGCGCGATCGAGGCCGCCGCGATCGACGGGCTGAACGAGACGAAGAGCTGCGCAACCGGCTTGCCCAGCGCCGCCTCGACGACGCGGATCGCGGTCGCCTGCGGAAACGGCGGCACCCGGTCCTGTAGGGTCTCGAGGTCGCGCGCCGCATCCATGCCGACGATGTCGGGGCGGGTCGCCAGGAACTGTCCGAACTTGACGTAGCTCGGCCCGAGCCGCGTCAGGGCCCGCTGCAGCGGACCGGCTCCGCTGCCGAGGCCGGGGCGCTCCAGCATCCGCCCGATCCGCAGCGCGAGGCGCAGGTGCGGCGGCAACTCGGCGGAATCCACGAGGGCGAGCGCGCCCTCGCGGGCGAGCACGTAGCCCACATGGGCACCGCGAAAGAGGTGGAGGACACCGCCGAGCATCAGGCGGTCCGCTCCGTCACGCGCGCTGCCGTCACGAGACCTTCCAGCCCGAATGGATCGCCACGATGCCGCCCGTGAGCGGGCGGTGGCTGACATGGCGGAAGCCGGCCGCCTCGATCATTCCGGCGAAGCGGCCGGGGGAGGGGAACTTGCGGATCGATTCCACGAGGTAGCGGTAGGAATCGGCGTCGCCTGCCACCCGCGCCCCGAGGCGCGGGATCACGTGAAACGAGTAGGCGTCGTAGATCCGGTCGAGCACCGGCAGGTCGACCTTCGAGAATTCGAGGCAGAGGAAGCGGCCGCCGGGCTTGAGCACCCGGTGCGCCTCGGCGAGCGCCCGGTCGATGCGCGGCACGTTCCGGATGCCGAACGCGATGGTGTAGGCGTCGAACCGCTCGGGCGGCAGCGGCAGCGCCTCGGCATTGGCGGTGACGAAGTCGATCCGCCCCGTGAAGCGGTCGCCCGCCCGCTCGGCGCCGACGCGCAGCATCGCCTCGTTGATGTCGAGAACCGTGGTATGGGTCGCCGGGCCACCCGCTTCGAGCGCCCGGAAGGCGATGTCGGCGGTGCCGCCGGCCACGTCGAGGTGGCGGAAGGGCCGGTTGAGCGGCGGCCGCAGCATCGAGATCAGGTGCGACTTCCAGGC
Organism: Methylobacterium sp. J-068; assembly: GCF_022829445.1. Lineage (GTDB taxonomy): Bacteria > Pseudomonadota > Alphaproteobacteria > Rhizobiales > Beijerinckiaceae > Methylobacterium. The sequence goes on from NZ_JAKSXY010000070.1 coordinate 99,219, forward strand.
GCGGTGCAGCCCGCCCGACATCAGGTCGTTCATGAGATCGTAGCGCTGGGCGACGGAGCGGAACACGTCGTCGACGCGCCCCTGCTTCTCGTCGAGCGCCACGCTCTCGAAGCCGAAATGCGTGCTCGCCGCGGCGCTCTCCACGTCACGCGCCGAACCTTGAGACTGCTTCACCGAACTCATGGACCATCCTCTCGCGCCCGCTCATAGCGAAACGTGGCCGAGATCGCCATGTGCCATCCATCGTCATCGACGGATGGCTCAGCCCCGGCGGAGCCTCGACGTCCCTTCCTCTCCGCGTCGCATGCCCGAGCGTCCCGCACATGCCTGAACTGCCCGAAGTCGAGACCGTCCGCCTCGGCCTCGCGCCCGCCCTGGTCGGGGCGCGTGTCGGCCGGGTCGTCCTGCGCCGGCCGAACCTGCGGTTTCCCTTCCCCGACCGCTTCGCCGAGCGCCTGGAGGGGCGAACGGTGACGGATCTGGCCCGGCGGGCGAAGTACCTCGTCGCGGGGCTCGATTCCGGCGAGTCGCTCATCATGCATCTCGGCATGAGCGGGCGCTTCGACGTGGCCCTGGCCGACGGTCGCAATCTGTCGCCGGGGGACTTCTACCTCGACGGGGCGCTGGGAAACACCAAGCACGACCACGTGGTGCTGGCGCTGTCGAACGGCGCGACGGTGACCTACAACGACGTGCGCCGCTTCGGCTTCATGGACCTCGTGCCCACCGAGGGGCTCGGTAGCTGCCGGCACTTCGCCGGCATGGGCATCGAGCCCCTGAGCGAAGACCTGACGCCGCAGGCGGTGGCGCGGCTGTTCCGGGGCAGGATCACGCCCCTGAAGGCGGCCCTGCTCGACCAGCGCCTGATCGCGGGCCTCGGCAACATCTACGTCTGCGAGGCACTGCACCGCGCCGGGCTGCACCCGGAGGCGCCGGCCGGCTCCCTCGCGAAACCGGACGGGACGCCGACGCCGCGGGCCAAGCGCCTCACCAAGGTCATTCGCGACGTCCTGACCGAGGCGGTGGCGGCCGGGGGCTCGACCCTGCGCGACTACGCCCACACCGATGGCGGCGCGGGCGCGTTCCAGCACGCCTTCCGGGTCTATGACCGCGTCGGCCACGCCTGCGGGACGAAGGGATGCACCGGCACGATCGCCCGGATCGTCCAGTCCGGCCGGTCCACGTTCTATTGCGCGAGCTGCCAGGTGCGCGATCAGCCGAGCACATCCGGCGGAAAAACATCGGCGGCGCGCCCGATCAAATGACCTTTGGCGAGGCGGGACACGGACAGCGCCCGGTCGGCCGCGCTCCCGAGGCTCGCCGTCGTCGCGGCTACCATCCGTGCTGATGTCGCGGCTACCAGCCGCGCTGATCCTCGCCGGTCGGACGACGCCCCTGCGGGGTCAGGCCGTTGATGACCTGCGGCAGGGCCTGGGCGAGTTGGGCCAGCAGATCGTCGCGGTTCAGGCTGGTGCGCTGCGCCAGGGTGTCGACGGTGTCCGGACCGAGGGCGTCGGCGAGCCGGTCGGGCGCCACAGGGCGGTTCTCGCCGTGGCCGATCCAGGATTCCATGACGTCGCCGAGGCCGCCGCTCTGGAAGCGGTCGATCAGCCCGTCGAGGCCGCCATGGCCGTCGCCCGGCCCACCATCGCGCCGCGCCTCGGAGCCGGCACCCGGATCGCGTTCGCCGCCGCCGGCCCGGTCGCCCGGCCCGTCGAGCATGCCGGACAGGTCGCTGAAATCGCCCTCGCGCGACGCGGGCTCCGCTCGGTCCGCATCATGCCTGCGATCCCAGCCCCCATCGGAACCGCCGCCGGACGGGCCGCGCGGGTCCTGTCCGAAGCCTCCGATATCCCCATCGTCGCCGTGCCGCGGAGCCGGCGCCTCATGGTGGCGCCCGCCGCCGAGCAGATCCCCGAGTCCGCCGGCCCCCTTCGACATCAGCAGCATCAGCAGCGCCTGGACGATGGGCGACATCGCCCCGCCGAGGCCCCCACTGCCTTGGCCGCCCCCGTGTCCGCCACGCTCGGGCTCGCGCCCGCCGCCGAGAACCTGTCCGAGGACACCGCCGATGACCTGATCGAGCAGACCCATGTTCGTCTCTCCTGAATGGAACGCCGCCTGCGTGAACGCGTCGTCCGGCGCGTGACCGGCCGGTCAGTCGCGCCGGGTGCCGCCGATGGCGGCGCGGTCCCGGGCGGGAAGGTGGTCGAGGGGATTCGTCCGGGCACCGGACGCCCGGGCGCCGGAAGTCTTCGCGTCGGAAGCCATGATGGACGTCGTCGCCGAGAGGGCTCTGGGCGGCGCGACCTGTCCGGTCGGCCGGTCCGCCGCGCCGGCGCCCGCGCCGTCACGTCCAGGAAGCGTCGCCGGCGTCGGCTGGTCGTTCGGGTTCGCCGCGCTCTGCGCCGCGGCGGGCTGCGCCAGGAAGGGCGCGGCGAGGAAGCCGAACGCCGCCGAGGTCGCGAGACCACCGAGGAACAGGGCGGTGACGGCCGAGCCGGCGCGGGGCCGGAACGGAGAGCGGGGAAGGCGGGCCAAGGTCACGGGGCGATCTCCGGGTGCGGCGGGGCACGTGATGCCAAACCAAGCCCCGGCGCGGGGCAAGGGTTCCGGCCCACCCGTCCCGCGACCGGGGATCAGCCGCGCTTGCGGCCGCCGCCACCCTTGTATTTCGGCTTCTGCCCGCCGAGTCCCTGCGTCGAGCGCGCCTTCGGCCGCTCCTGCCAGACGGGCGATCCGACGGGCAGCTCGCGGTCGGTCCCCGGCCCCATATTGTCGAGGGTCGGCTTCGAGATCCGGCTGCCTTTGGCGCCGTAGCGACCGGCCTCGCGCTCCACGTCGCCCTGGCGCGCCATCGGGTCGTCGGAGACGAGGAGTTCGGTGGCCTGGAGGCGCTTGAGCTCGTCGCGCAGGCGCGCAGCCTCCTCGAAGTCGAGATCGGCGGCCGCCGTGCGCATGCGCTTCTCGAGGTCGGCCATGACCGCCTTGAGGTTGTGGCCGATGGTGACGGCGTTCTTGGCGAGCCCGGTATCCACCTGGACGTGATCGCGCTCGTAGACGCTGTCGAGGATGTCGGCGATGCCGCGCTTCACGCTCTGGGGCGTGATGCCGTGCTCCTCGTTATAGGCGAGTTGCTTGACGCGCCGCCGCTCGGTCTCGGCCATCGCCCGCTCCATCGAGCCAGTGACCTGATCGGCGTAGAGGATGCAGCGGGCCTCCGCGTTGCGGGCCGCGCGCCCGATGGTCTGCACCAGCGAGGTCTCCGAGCGCAGGAAGCCCTCCTTGTCCGCGTCAAGGATGGCGACGAGGGCGCATTCCGGGATGTCGAGGCCCTCGCGCAGCAGGTTGATGCCGATCAGCACGTCGAAGGCGCCCAGACGTAGGTCCCGGATGATCTCGATGCGCTCCAGGGTGTCGATGTCCGAGTGCATGTAGCGCACCCGGACGCCGTTCTCGTGCAGGTACTCGGTCAGGTCCTCGGACATGCGCTTGGTGAGCGTGGTCACGAGGGTGCGGTAGCCGGCTTGCGCCACCTCGCGCACCTCGCCCAGGAGGTCGTCCACCTGGGAGCGGGCGGGGCGGATCTCGATCACCGGATCGACGAGGCCGGTGGGGCGGATGACCTGCTCGGCGAAGACGCCGCCGGTCTGCTCCATCTCCCACTTCGCCGGCGTGGCCGAGACGTGGATCGATTGCGGGCGCATCGCGTCCCATTCCTCGAACCGCAGCGGGCGGTTGTCGAGGCAGGAGGGCAGGCGGAAGCCGTACTCGGCGAGCGTCGCCTTGCGGCGGAAGTCGCCCTTGTACATGCCGCCGATCTGCGGAACCGTGACGTGGCTCTCGTCGGTGAAGACCAGGGCGTTGTCGGGCAGGTACTCGAACAGGGTCGGGGGCGGCTCGCCGGGCTTGCGGCCGGTGAGATACCGCGAATAATTCTCGATGCCGTTGCAGGCGCCGGTGGCCTCGATCATCTCGATGTCGAAGGTGCAGCGCTGCTCGATGCGCTGGGCCTCGATGAGCCGGCCCATCTTGGAGAGTTCGTCCACCCGCAGCTTCAGCTCGGTCTTGATGCCCTTGATCGCCTGCTGAAGGGTCGGGCGCGGCGTGACGTAGTGCGAGTTGGCGTAGACCTTCACGAACTTGAGGTCGTTGATCTTCTTGCCGGTGAGCGGGTCGAACTCGGTGATCGACTCGATCTCGTCGCCGAACAGGCCGATGCGCCAGCCGCGATCCTCCAAGTGGGCGGGCCAGAGTTCGATCACGTCGCCGCGCACCCGGAAGGTGCCGCGCGCGAAGTCGGACTGGATGCGCTTGTATTGCAGCGCCACGAGGTCGGCGATGAGCTGGCGCTGCTCGATCTTCTCCTCCAGCGAGACCGTGAAGGACATCGCCGTGTAGGTCTCCACCGAGCCGATGCCGTAGATGCACGAGACCGAGGCGACGATGATGACGTCGTCTCGCTCCAGCAGGGCGCGGGTGGCGGCGTGGCGCATCCGGTCGATCTGCTCGTTGATCGAACTCTCCTTCTCGATGAAGGTGTCCGAGCGCGGCACGTAGGCCTCCGGCTGGTAGTAATCGTAATACGAAACGAAATACTCCACCGCGTTGTCGGGGAAGAAGCTCTTGAATTCGCCGTAGAGCTGCGCCGCCAGCGTCTTGTTCGGCGCCAGGATCAGGGCCGGGCGCTGGGTCTCGGCGATGATCTTGGCCATCGTGAAGGTCTTGCCCGAGCCGGTGACGCCGAGCAGCACCTGATCGCGCTCGGCCTTCCGCACGCCGTCCACGAGTTCGGCGATGGCGCGGGGCTGGTCGCCCGCCGGCTCGAACTCGGATTTCAGCGTGAAGGCGAGGCCACCCTCGGATTTCTTCGGCCGCTCCGGACGATGCGGCGTCCAGGTCTTGCCGTCCCTGAACAGCGGGTTGCCCTCGGTGAGGAGGCGCGAGAGCGCGTCCACCGTGGCCGAGACCCCGTCCGTGGCGAGCGAAGTCTCGCCGTCATCCGCGAGCCCCTCCGGGGCCGGCCCGTCCTCCGGCGCGCGCAGGCCGAGGGCCTGGGCGAGGCGCGGGTCGACATCGGCGGCCTCGGCGTGCATGAACGCCGCCTGCGGCGCCTCGGCCAAGCCTCTCTCGGTCGCGCCGTCCTTGCCCATGGCCGCCGGCTTCCTCGCGCGGCCGGGCGGCTTGCCGGCGGGACGGGGCGGGGCGGGCTCGACCGGCGGCAGGCGATTCCGATTCAGCGCGGGGCTGAGCAGCGCGGCCAGATGCTCGTCGAGCGGCTGAAGCTCCGGCTTCGACGCCTGGGAATTCGGCATCCTGGCGCCGGCGGCCTTCGTGCCGGATACCTTCGTGCCGGCGATCTTGGCGCTCGGGGCATCGACCGGCGTGACGTGGGGCTTCTTGGGACTCGGCATGGTGCAAGTATGGTTCCTGCCCTCCGCTTGGAAAAGGGCCCGGACCGGCAGGATTTGGCCCCGCGACCGCTCCGCCCTGCCGGATGAGGCGCCACGGGGCGATTTGGCGCGCTTCCTCGGCGTTCCGGCGGTGGCCGCGCTGCTGCCCCGGCCGGGTGCGATCCTGATCCTCTGCGATCGCCCGGACCCGGACCTCGCCTTCTTCCACGCGCACTTCATCCAGGCCTCGCTCTGCCTGGTGACCGGCGACCCGGACCTGGAGAGCCAGGTCCCGGCGGGCATCGCCGTGGCGTGCGGCCCGGTCGGAGACCGGCGCTGGCTGCAGGAACTCGCGGCGTTCCACGGCCCGAACCTCGTGATCGACCAGCGCGACGACGCGAAGGCGGATGGCACGCCGGCCGAGCGGGCCCTGGCCTTCGTGGTCTTCCACCGGGCACTCGCCCGCGGCGGCGTCCAGGCCCTTCGCATCCCCGCCCGCTCCCGATTCGGAGGCTCGGTGACGCGCGCCCTGGCGCGCCGGCTGGCGGGGGCGGCGCGCCTGCCGCGACACGCGCCCGCGCAGAACCATTATCGCATCCTCGCCAAGCCCGCCGCGCCCGCCACGCCGATCCGTATCCTGACGGCCGACGACATCCCGGATAACGGCCGGACGGCGGAGGCCGTGACGATCGCGGCACCGACCTACCGGCGCGCCGAGGCGGAGCTCATCGACGCCCCAGCCTGGATCGCCGAGTGCGTGTCGTTCTACGCGGGGCGCGACGTGGTTCCGCGCCCCGCGCGCGTCCATCGCTTCCGCGAGGCGCGGGTCTTCGGCTACGGCCTCGTGCAGGTCGGCGATGCCGTGGTCGAGGAAAGCCTGATCAACCGCGACCGGACGCACCTGCTCGGCGCCCTCGCGCTCGCGCCCGCCGGCGCACAGGTTCACCACACCCTGCCGAGGCCGCGCCGGATCCCTGGCCGCACGGTGCATCTCTGGCAGATGTGGGCGGAGAATTACGGGCACTGGCTCATCGAGTGTCTGCCCCGCCTGCACGTCGCCGCCCGCGCGGGCCTGCTCGACGGGGCGAGGGTCGCGGTCCAGGCCGTGCCGGGGATGCAGGCCCTCTACCGGGAGACCCTCGCCGTCCTGGGCATCGGCGAGGACCGCATCGTCTGGCTGACGCAGCGCGAGGTGATCTTCGAGGAACTGGTCTATCCGAGCCCGATCACCCGACAGCCGATCACGAAATCCCCCCTGGTCATCGATGCGGCCAGCGACCTTCGCGACCGGATCGGCCCCCCGGCCGAAATTCTGCCCGAGCGCATCTATGTCAGCCGCAACCGCAGCGGGCGGCGGCGGCTGGTGAACGAGGAGGCGGTGATCGCGCTCCTCACCGCACGCGGCTACGGCGTCGTGCATCCCGAGACCCTGCCCTTCGCCCGGCAGGTCCAGGTCTTCGCCGCCGCCCGGTTCGTGGTCGGGGGGATGGGCGCGGCGCTGGCCAACCTGGCCTTCGGGCCGGCCGGCCTGCGCTGCCTCCTGCTCACGAACCGCGACATGCTGGACGACTTCTTCCTCGATCTGGTCGGGCTGAAGGACGGCACCTACGTCTCGATTCACGGCACGAGCCTCGCGCCGGAGCTTGCCATGCATTCCGACTACACGATCGACCTCGACACGCTGCGCGACGCCCTCGACCGCCACGGCTTCTGAACCGGGGCCCGGTCCGGCCGATCCTCGACACGGGGCGGCGCGGCCATAGTTTACCGCCACGGCCCGCACCCCGCGCGGGCGCCCCAGGACGAAGCCCGGACAGAGCCCATGGATTCCGAGACGCCCGCCGCTCCCAAGCCCGAACTCGACGCCGACACCCTGGCCTTCGCGGGCCGCGTCTTCCAGTACGCCCGCCTGGGCCACGCCGAGGAACTGGCGGAGCTGTTCGGCCAGGGCCTGCCGGCGAACCTGCGCAACGACAAGGGCGACAGCCTGCTGATGCTCGCGGCCTATAACGGCCAGGCCGAGGCCGCGCGGGTCATCCTCGAAGGCGGCGGCGACCCCGAACTCGCCAACGATCGCGGGCAGACGCCCCTCGCCGGCGCGGCCTTCAAGGGCGACCTCGCCATCGCCGGCCTGCTGCTCGCCCACGGCGCGCAGGTCGACGGGACCGGCACCGGCACGCGCACCGCCCTGATGACGGCGGCGATGTTCAACCGCACCGACATGGTTGAGCTGCTCCTCGCGCACGGCGCCGATCCCGACCTGCGCGACGGCGCCGGCCTCACCGCCGCGGAGATGGCCCAGTCGATGGGCGCCGCCGACACGCCGCGCCAGCTCGCTCAGGCGAAGCGGCCGGGCGCCGGATGACGGACTACACGACCGCGACAGCGCCGGACAACAGGACCGGGTCGGGACGCAGGTCCGGGCCGAGAGGGAAAGAATCCATGCACATCGCACGTCTGGCCGGCCTCGCAGCCCTGCTTTCGGCCACGCTTCCACTGGGCGTACGGGCCGACGACTGGCCGATGTTCGGGCGCGACCACACCAATCAGCACTTCTCGCCGCTCACCGGCCTCGACCGCGCCAACGTGAAGAACCTGCGCCCGGCCTGGATCTTCCAGACCGGGATCACCGGCTATTTCCAGGCGGAACCGGTGGTGGTCGGCACCACGCTCTACGTCTCGACCACGCAGAACCACGTGGCGGCCCTCGATGCCCGCGACGGCCGGGTGCTCTGGACCTACACCCACAAGGCGCGCACGGAGAAGATCTTCGGGCCGCCCTCGAACCGGGGCGTCGCGGTCTCGGACGGCAAGGTCTTCGAGGCGACCATGGACGGGCGGATCATCGCCCTCGACGCCGCCACCGGCAAGGTCCTGTGGGACCACGAGGCCGTGCGCCCGGAGGAGGGCGAGTCCGAGACCGCCTCGGCGCTGGCCGAGACGCTCGGGGCGAACGGCGTGCAGGGGTCGAGCCGGCTCGGCTTCAAGATGCCGCCCCTGGTGGCGGAGGGCCTCGTCATCGTGGGCGTCGCGGGCGCCGGTTACGGCCTGCATGTCGAGGACGCGAAGGGCGGTCTCGACGGGGGCGCCGTGGTCGGCATCGAGGGCGGCTACGGCCGGCGCGGCTGGCTCGCCGCCTACGACGCGGCCACGGGCGAGGAGCGCTGGCGCTGGTACGTGACGAAGGCCGATGGCTGGGAGGGCGATTTCGCCACCGCCACGCCCGACGGCGTGCCGCTCCACCGCGACATCGCCGCCGAGAAGGCCGCCGCGCCCGCCAACCGCGAGGCGTGGCGGGTGGGCGGCGGCTCCCTCTGGATGACGCCGGCCTACGACCCCGACCTCGGGCTGATCTATGTCGGCACCGGCAACCCCGCGCCGCAGAATTTCGGCCTCTCGCGGCCGGGCGACAACCTCTACACCATGAGCCTCGTCGCCCTCGACGTGCGCAGCGGGCGCCTGCGCTGGTACCATCAGCAGGTGCCGCACGACGAGTGGGGCTACGACGTCGCGAGCCCGCCCTTCCTCCTCGACCAGCCGACCCCGCAGGGCCCGGTCAAGGCCGTGGCCCAGGGCTCGAAGACCGGCTGGATCTACGTGCACGACCGCGCCACGGGGAAGCTCCTGACGCGCAGCGCGCCGCTGATCGCGCAGAAGAACCTCTACGCGCCGCCGACCGAGGCCGGCACCGTGGTCAGCCCCGGCCCCCTCGGAGCGATCTCCTGGCACCCGGTCGCCTACGATGCGCGGACGGGCAAGGCCTTCGCTCAGGTCCGGCACGGGGCCACCACCTACGTGGTCAGGACCGTGCCGGCGACGCCCGAGCGCCCGGCCATCCGCTACACCGAGACCACCGAGGCCAAGGGCGAGCCGAGCTTCAGCACCCTGACGGCGGTGGACCTCGCGGGCGGCGGCGCGATCGCTTGGTCGGTGAAGGGCGGCAGCCGGCTCTCCGGGGGAACGCTGGCCACGGCCGGCGGCCTCGTCTTCTCCGGCGAGGAGGACGGCCACCTCGACGCCCACGACGCGCAGACCGGCGCGATCCTGTGGCGCTTCCAGTGCGGCGCCGGCATCGGCGGCCCGCCGATCACCTATTCGCTCGACGGAAAGCAGTACGTCGCCGTGGCGGCGGGCGGCGCGTCGTTCACCAAGGGCTCCGGCTTCGGCACCGGCGACGCCCTCGTGGTGTTCGCGTTGCCGGACTGAGGAAGACGGCCTAGCGCCGCCGCGGTGACGGGACGACGGGGCGTTCCGGGTAGAATGCCACGCAGGCCGTGGCGATCACCTGTTCGGCCCCAATCCGATGTGACATGAGGACACGGTCGGCGCGTGCCTTGCGTCGGCCGGTCCATCACAGCCGGAGATCGCACCACGCCATGACGACCGACGCCGTGACGGCCGATGCCCCCGAGCCGCGCCAGCCGGAGGACCGGGGTCCCCCGGTGGTCCGCACCATCGCGATGCCCGCCGACACCAACCCGGCCGGCGACATCTTCGGCGGCTGGCTGATGGGCCAGATGGATCTGGCCGCCGGCAACATCGCCGCCCGGCGCTCGCGCGGGCGCTGCGCCACCATCTCGGTGGAGGCGATGACCTTCCATCGCCCGGTCATCGTCGGCGACGAGGTCAGCATCTATGCCTGGATCGTGCGGGTCGGCCGCACCTCGATGCGCATCCAGGTCGAGGTCTGGCGCCGCGAGCGGGAGGGCGAGGAGACCATGAAGGTGACGGAGGGGCTGTTCACCTTCGTGGCCATCGGCGCCGACCGCCGGCCCCGAATCATCCCGCCGGAGCGCGAGAACGCCGCGTGAGCCGCGCCGGACCGTCCCGCCGGTCCCTGCTCGCGGGCGCTCTGGCGCTCGGGGGCGGCCGAGCCTTCGCCGCGTCCCCATCCTGGGTCGCCGACGGCCTCAACGCGGCGGCCGCCGCCAAGGGCGTCGCCTACGGCTCGGCGGTGAACGGCGTCGCGCTCCGCCAGCAGCCCGCCTATGCCCGCGCCCTGGCGCGGGAGGCCGGCATCCTCGTGTCCGAGAACGCGATGAAGCTGACCTATGCCTGGCGCGAGCCCGACACGCTCGACTTCACCTACGCGGACGAGGTGATGGCCTTCGCGGAGACGAACCGCCAGCGCATGCGCGGCCACACCCTGGTCTGGCACGAGATGCTCCCGGCCTGGGTCCAGGGCCGCCTCGCCGGCGGACAGGGCGAGGCCTTCCTGCGCCGCTGGATCGGCGCCATGGCGGGCCGCTACCGGGGCCGGATCGAGGCCTGGGACGTGGTCAACGAGATCTGCGGCCCCCAGGACGGCCGCCCCGACGGCCTGCGGCGCACGCCCTGGCTGGAGGCGCTGGGCCCGTCTTACGTCGACCTCGCCTTCCGCATCCAGCACGCCACCGACCCCAAGGCGGCGGGCACCTGGAACGAGAACGACCTCGAACTCGATGCCGACTGGATCGATTCACGCCGCGCCATGGTGTTGCGGACGCTCGAAGGCCTGAAATCGCGCGGCGTGCCCATCCGGCGCCTCGGCCTCCAGGGTCACCTCTACGCCAAGCACCCGCTGAACCAGGCGAAGCTGCGGCGCTTCCTGACGGAGGTCGCCGGCCTCGGCCTCGCGATCGAGGTCACGGAGTTCGACATCAACGACCGCGACTACCCGGCCGACCTGAAGGTCCGGGACCGGGCGGTCTCGGACCTCGCCCGCCGCTTCCTCGACGTGGTGCTGGACGAGCCGGCGGTGCTGAACGTGCTGACCTGGGACATCACCAACCGCAACACCTGGCTCAACACGAACCCGGAGCGCCGGCGCGCCGACGGGCTGACCCAGCGGGCGCTGCCCCTCGACGAAGCTCTGGCGCGCACCCCGCTCTGGGCCGCGATGCGCCGGGCGTTCGACGATGCGCCCGACCACCGCTCGGCGCGCGCACGGTTGCGCAACGCCTGAGCCTCACTGGCCGAGCAGGCGGGCCTGCTGCGGCCGCTCGCCCGCCTGCTGGCGCAGGAAGGCCGCCATCTCGGCGAGCTCCGGTGCCTTCGAGCGGAAGGTGACCGAGAGCGCCAGCAGGGTGTCGGCATGGTCGAGGCCGGGATAGATCCGCTCCTGCACCGGTACCCGCGCCTCGCGCAGGCGGGCGGCAAGATGCCGCGTATTCGCGGGGCGCACCACGGTATCCGCCTCGCCGGAGGCCAGGAAGGCCGGTGGCGAGCGCGGGCCCGCGAAGGTGATCGGCTGCGTCTCCGCCTTGTTCGGCGCCTCACCGAAGACCTCCGTCGCGGTCCCGGCGTCCAGGGGCAGGAAATCATAGGGGCCGGAAAGTCCAGCCACGGCCCGCACGACGCGCGGGTCGACGCCGGCACGGCGCAGGTAACTCGGATTCAACCCCAGCATCACGGCGTTGTAGGCACCGGCCGAGTGCCCGGCGAGCACGATCCGGCGGGGATCGCCGCCATAGGCCGCGATGTTCTCCTGCACCCAGGCGATGGCCCGGGCGCCGTCATCGAGGAAGTCGGGAAAGCGGACCTCCGGGTAGAGCCGGTAATCCGGCAGCACCGTGACGAACCCCTGCGCCGCCAGGGCCTGGCCGACAAAGGCGTAATCTTCCTTCGCGCCGTTCTTCCAGGAGCCGCCGTAGAAGAAGACCAGAACGGGGGCGCTCCCGCTGGCCGCCACCGGGGTGAAGACATCGAGGCGCTGGCGCGGATGCGTCCCGAACGCCGCGTTCTTCAGGCTGAGACGCCCGCCGTCGTCCCGGGGGCCGATGGCGTCGAAGAAGGCGAGCGGCGAGCAGGCCGTGATTCCGAGCGCGACGAGCGCGAGACCGGCGAAGCTGGCAAGGACGGCGAGAACCCGGGTCATGCATCTCTCAGTTGGGGCGCGTCCCCCCTGTGACAGGGCTCGCGCGGCGGATTCATGGCGGGATCTTCATGGAGCGAACGTCCCGGCGTGACCGGGTCCGATCCGCGGGCCGTGGTCACGATCAGGTTCTGAGGACGAGACAGGCACCGCCGACCCGCTGGATCTTGCCGCACAGGCCATCGGCGGCCTCGCGGCTCTGGGCCGGAATGCGGACGCGGTAGAAGGCGCGCGTGCCCCGGCTGCGCAGGCGTGTTCCGATGATCATCGGGCGAACATCGCCGATCACGCTTGTGTAGAGCTTCCGTGTCCGCGCGAAGCTCTGAAGCGCCAGCGATTTCGAGAAGTTTCCGGCAAGCTGGATCCCCCAGGGGGCCGCCGGCCCCTCGTTCCCGCCGAGCGCGAACCGATCGCCGCGCGACGGAATACGGAGCGCCGCCGTTACCTGGAGGCAGGTCATCTCGGAGGCCGGGCCGGCGTCGCTCTTTCGCGTCTGCGCGGGCTCGCCCTCCGGCATCTCGATCTCGGCGCCCGGACGCCAGGCTTCGGCGGGAGATCCGGTGATGGCCAGAACGTAGTTGCGGGTCTCGGTCGGCAATCCGCCGCTGCCGGCCAGCCAGGACGAGACCCGGCCCGGCCCCCCGTTATAGGCCGCGGCCGCCAATCCGAGGTTGCCGAATTGCCGGTTGAGGTCCGCCAGCAGATGCGCGGCGTGCGGAATGGCCTGCTCCGGGTCGAACGGATCGGTCAACCCGCGCTCGCGGGCGGTTCCGGGCATGAACTGCGCGACCCCCTGTGCGCCGACCGGACTCACGGCGCCGACCCGGAACGCACTCTCGCGCCAGATCAGCCGGGTGAGAAAGGGCACGGGCAGCCCGCGCGCCTTGGCCGATCCCTCGATGAGCCGGCAGAGCGCCTGCTCCACGGTCTCGGTCGCCGCCTCCGCGGCGGCACGCGCCGGCATCGGTGCGAGCAGCATCAGGAGCAGAAGCAGGATGCGGGGGCATTGTCTGGGAAACGCGGTCACGCGGCGTTTGTAGGGCGCGCGCGCCGCCGATCAATCGCGAAGGCCCGGGCATCACCCACATAACGGCGTTCGCCGATTGCGGGCCCGCGCGCTATAACGCCCGTCATGCCGTCAGCCCCGCCCGCATACAGGCCTCGATGACCGAAACGCTCCTCGACGTTCAGGACCTGTCGGTCGCCTTCCGCTCGCGAGAGCGCGAGACGCGGGCCGTCGATGGCGTGAGCTTCACCATCGAAGCCGGGGAAACCGTGGCGCTGGTGGGCGAATCCGGCTCCGGCAAATCGGTGACCGCCCTCTCGATTCTGCGGCTCCTGGATTCCAGCGCCCACCATCCGAGTGGGCGCATCCTGTTCAAGGGGCAGGACCTCCTGACGCTGCCGGAGCGCAGGCTGCGCGGCATTCGCGGCGCCGACATCACCATGGTGTTCCAGGAGCCGATGACCTCCCTGAACCCGTTGCACACGATCCAGCGTCAGATCGGCGAGGTGCTGGAGGTGCATCTCGGCCTCTCGGGGCGCAAGGCGCGGGCGCGCATCCTCGAACTCCTGGACCTCGTCGGGCTGCGCGACGCCGAGCGCCGCCTCAACGCCTATCCGCACGAACTCTCGGGCGGCCAGCGCCAGCGCGTGATGATCGCCATGGCGCTGGCCTGCGAGCCCGACCTGCTCGTCGCCGACGAGCCGACCACCGCCCTCGACGTGACGGTGCAGGCGCAGATCCTGACCCTGCTCGCCGATCTGCAGACGCGGCTCGGTATGGCGATGCTGTTCATCACCCACGATCTCGGCATCGTCCAGCGGATCGCGAGCCGCGTCTGCGTCATGCTGTCCGGCCGGATCGTGGAGGCCGGGCCGGTGGCGGAGATCTTCGCGCGCCCGCAGCACGAATACACGCGGCGTCTCCTCGCTTCCGAGCCGAAGGGGCGTGCCAACCCGGTCGCGGCGGACGCGCCGCGCCTGCTGGAGGCCGGTCCCCTCAAGGTCTGGTTCCCGATCCGCGAGGGCTGGCTCCGCCGGACCACGAGCCATGTCAAGGCGGTGGACGGCGTCAGCCTGGCGGTGCGCGCGGGCGAAACCGTGGGCGTGGTCGGCGAATCCGGCTCCGGCAAGACGACGCTGGGACTGGCGCTGTTGCGCCTCACCGATTGCGACGGGCCGATCGTCTTCCTCGGCTCCTCCATCGCCGGCCTGCCCCCGGCGGCCATGCGCCCCTACCGGCGCGACATGCAGGTGGTGTTCCAGGACCCCTACGGCTCGCTGTCGCCCCGGATGACGGTGGCCGACATCGTCGCCGAAGGACTGGTGGTGCAGGGCGCGGTGAGGACGCGGGCCGAGCGGCATGCCGTCGTCGCCGGGGCGCTCACCGATGTCGGGCTCGATCCGGCGACGATGAACCGCTATCCGCATGAATTCTCGGGCGGGCAGCGCCAGCGGATCGCCATCGCGCGCGCCATCGTGCTGAAGCCGAAATTCATCGTCCTCGACGAGCCGACCTCCGCGCTCGACCGCTCCGTGCAGGCTCAGATCGTCACGCTCCTGCGCGACCTCCAGCGCGAGCGCGGCCTCGCCTACCTCTTCATCAGCCACGACCTCAAGGTGGTTCGGGCCCTGGCGAACTACGTGCTGGTGATGCAGAACGGCCACGTGGTGGAAGAAGGCTCCGCCGAAGCGATTTTCTCGTCTCCGAAGACCGCCTATACCCAGACCCTCTTCGCGGCCGCCTTCGATCTCCAGAGCGAAACGATCGCCGATCCGGTCCCGGCCTGAGGGGGGAGAGCCCATGCCGCGCGCCCTCCTCATCGTGCTCGATTCCGTCGGCATCGGCGGCGCCCCCGACGCTGAGCGATACGGCGACCTGGGCGCCGACACGCTGGGCCATATCGCGCAAGCCTGCGCGGCGGGTCGCGGAGACCGACCGGGTCTGCGCGCAGGCCCCCTGTCGTTGCCGCATCTCGCGGCTCTCGGCCTCGGGCTGGCGGCACAGGGCGCGACGGGACGTATTCCCGCCGGGCTCGCGATCACGAGCATTCCGACCGGTGCCCACGGCCACGCGGTCGAGAGAGCCGCCGGCAAGGATACGCCATCCGGCCACTGGGAAATCACCGGCGTGCCTGTGCTGACACCCTGGGGCCACTTCCCCGTCACCGTTCCAGCCTTCCCGCCGAGCCTGACCGAGGCCCTGGTCGCGGCGGCCGGACTGCCCGGCATCCTGGGCGATTGCCACGCGGCCGGAACCGCCATCATCGACCGGCTCGGGGCCGAGCATGTCCGGACCGGCCGGCCGATCTGCTACACCTCCGCCGACAGCGTCTTTCAGATCGCGGCGCACGAGGACAGCTTCGGCCTGGAGCGCCTCTACGCCACCTGCCGCATCGCCCGCGATCTCTGCGACGCCCACCGGATCGGACGCGTGATCGCCCGTCCCTTCGTCGGCGATCCCGAGGCCGGGTTCCGGCGCACGCCGAACCGCAAGGATTACGCGGTCGAGCCGCCGGGCCGCACGCTCCTCGACATCCTGAAGGACTCGGCGCGCGCCGTGGTGAGCGTCGGCAAGATCGGCGATATCTTCGCGCATCGCGCGACCGGCCAGGAGATCAAGCCCGGCGGCAATACGCTCTGCCTTGACGCCGCGCTCGCGGCCTTCGCCACCTTGCCGGATGGCGGTCTCGTCTTCCTCAACCTCGTGGATTTCGACACCGAATACGGGCACCGGCGCGATGTCCCGGGCTATGCGGCCGAACTCGAGGCCTTCGATGCGCGGCTGCCCGAGATCGCAGCCGCCCTGCGTCCGGGAGACCTCTGCATCGTCACCGCCGATCACGGCAACGATCCGACCTGGGCGGGGACCGATCATACCCGCGAACAGGTCCCGATCCTCGCCTTCGGGCCGGGCATCGCACCCGTCCGGATCGGTCGGCGCGAGACATTCGCAGATATCGGTGCCACGCTGGCGCATCATCTCGAACTCGAAGCTCCCGGGACCGGATGTTCCTGGCTATGATGGCGATGGGATCGGAGGCGCGCATGCGAGACGAGGACGAGAGCAGGTCGCGCGACAGCGCCGCGCACCGGGTCGGGGAACCGCTCGATACCCTCTCGATGGAAGACCTCGAGGCGCGCATCGCGCTTCTCGTCTCCGAGATTGCACGGCTCGAAGCGGCGCGGGACGCGAAGAAGGCAGCCCTCGAACGCGCCGGTTCGATCTTCCGCCTGTGATGCCGGTTGAGCCCTCCGGAATGGCGGATTGGGGCTTCGCTCAGGCGCCGCGCGGGCTCGGCGAGCCTGTCTCCGCTTCGATCAGGCGGAAGACGTGATCACGGGGTTCGATCGAGGATTTCGATGAGCCCCGGCAGAGGCGCCCTTCACCCAGATGGGGGATGAATCACGCGGCTCCGTAGGCTCTCATGCAACTCTTAGAATGTACGAGAGGGCCGTGATGGAATCCAAGTGGATGCTGGCGCCTTGGATGCGGCGGCGGATCGCGCGGCATGTCGAGCGAGGCACGAGCGAGCGTGTCATCGCATGTCTGATCGGCTCGGTCGCGCCGGCCCCGACGGGCGAGACCACGAGTTCGAGCGGGACGCATCGGGAGACGTCCGGGGACGCTCTGTCCAACGTCATTCCGTTTCGTGCCGCCGTCGTTCGCACCGCGCCTCCGGCGGGAACCGTCTCCTGAGCGACCACCCTCGCGCGTCCTAGCGGATCAGGCTGAGACCCGAGATCAGCCGAGCCAGGTCGACCTGACGGGTGACGCCCGTCTTGGCGAAGATCGCCTTCACCTGGCTGCGAATGGTTTCCAGCCCGACATTCTGCTGCGCGGCGAGAATCGCGATCGTGGCGCCGTCCGCGATGCCGCGTGCGATGCGGGCTTCGGCGGCGGTCAAGTCGAACAAGCCGGAGAGAAGCTCGGTTCCGGGCACCGGACGCGGCATCACCGGCGTTGCGACCATCAGCATCGTTCCGCCGCCGAAGACATCCTGGGCCGAACCGCGCATCGGCAGGAGATGGACGACCATCGCAGGATTGTCGTCGTCGGCCGGGACCGCGATCGATCGGGCGGATTGGGCCGCGCGGGCACCGATGGCGTCGGCCAGGAGGGCATCGGCTCCGGGATGCGCGAAGGCGATCCGCTCGCGGTGGTCGCGCACCACGCGAGGCACGAGCCCCGCAAAGCCGGCATTGCGATATTGCAGCTTGCCGCTGCCGGACAGCACCGCGGCCGGGAGCCCCAGCATCTCGAGCGCTTGCACGGATGCGTGCGCCCGCTCCAGTTTCAGGCGCGCCGAGAGCAGGGCCGCGCGGCCGAGATGCGGCCGCAACGCGTCGAGCGTCACGATGGCCGCGTGAGGCACGGGCCCGTCGACGAACCGGCGCTCGCTGCTGAAAATGAGCGTATCGCCCGTGGAGAGCGGGAAGGCGGTCGCCACCCCCCACCCCAGACCCCTGGGGCGGAGGAACTTTTGAATCAGGACATCCTGTTCCAATTCCTCCGGCGTGTAGACATCCTCTTCGCGAATGAACCCCGCATGGCGCGCGGCCAGAAGCCTCGCGGTTCGCTGACCCGCACGGCTCCATCCGCCGGTCGCGAAATCCTCCATGACCTGATCGAGGCTCACGGAATTGATCCAGCGATGGGACTGCAGATCCGCGGTGATGAGGACCGTACCCTGCGCGCCGGCGATTTCGGCGATCTGGTCCAGAACTGCGGACCAGAGTTCAGGGAGGACCGCCGCCTCATAGATCAAGTCCGTCAGCGCTTCGAACTCGATCTGTCCAGGTCGAAAAGTCACGGCACCCAAGCTCACTACGTTCTCGAAATTGTCGTTTGAGTATGATGTTCGCGAACTCACGTCGCGGGATGAACGTTCGCCGATCCCGAGGATTTCGATGTTCTTCCAAATCACGACTCTGTGATAGCGCGCAAGCGTCGTGCCGACGGGACGGGCGAGGCTCTCTATCGTGGTCCGCCATGTTAGGTGTTGGGAGAGCGGAACCCTCGAGCCTGCGCAGCGAAGCGCGCCGATCGTCGAGGGTGAGGAGAACGGTGTGCGACATTGGCGGGAAGGCCCGGGAGACCGGCGCAGTTATCATCACGGCAACCTCAAGGAGGCGCTGATCGAGGCGGCGCGCCGGTTCATCGCCGAACGCGGGATCGGCGGGTTCACCCTGGTCGATGCCGCGCGCCTCGTCGGCGTCACGCCCGCCGCCCTCTATCGACATTTTCGCGGCCGCGAGGCGCTTCTCGAAGAGGTGGCGGGGCGCGGATTCGCCGATCTCGCCGAACGTCTGGCTCGGGCCCTCAACGCGCGCGGCACACCTTTGGAGCGCTTCACCCGAATGGGCGAAGCCTATCTCGCCTTCGCGGAGGAGGAGCCCGGCTATTACGCGGCGATCTTCGAGACGCGAGGATTGGCGGCCGCCGAGCCGAACGAAGGGCCGGGTGCGCGCCCGAGCCCCTTCGACCTTCTGGTCGACGCCTTGCAATCGACGTTTCCCGAAGGCTTCGGCGGTGTCACCCCCCGTTTCATCGCCCTCGAAGTCTGGGCCCTGTCGCATGGGCTGGCGACCCTGGCGGCGTCGGGCCACCTGCCGAAAGGAGCCGGGATGCCGGACAAGTACGAACTCCTTCGGGCCGGCGTGCTTGCCCTGGTGCACGGGGCGGCGAGCGCGCGGGGACGGGAATAGCGCGTCGCGGCCCCTTGAAAGCGGACTTGTCCATCCGCAAGTGAATGTCGTTCACATTTACATTGGAGCCGTGAGCCGTGAGCTTCTCTTCCTCCTCCCCCTTCACGACCGGGAAGGCCTGCCGCAGCGGCCCCTTCCCCCGTCGATCCGTCGAAATCGGTGCGATCGTCGTCGCCTTCATCTACTGGTGGCCGCTGGCCGCCGCCTATGTCGCCTGGAAAGTCGCGGGCTATCCGGCCCTCGGCGAGTTGCGGGGCTGGGCCGGACGTGGCCTGTCCTGGAATTCGGGAGCGACGCGTTCACGCTTCGCCGCCGCGTTCGAGGCGGCCAATCGCGGTGGCGTCACGGGCAATCGCGCCTTCGACGAGTATCGCCGGAGTGAGCTCGACCGCTTGGACGCCCAACGGCGCGCCCTTCAGGAAGAGAGTCGCGCCTTCGCCGAGTTCGTCGAGGAGTTGAAGCGGGCGAAGGACCGCGAGCAGTTCGACGCCTTCATGCAGAAGCGTCGCGCGGCGGACACCACCCGCTCCGTCTGAACGACGAGGGATCCGGGAGGGTTGGCCAGAGGGCTCCCGGCCGTGCGCCGGGAGCCCTCTTTCGTGTTGTCGAACCAGATAAGCGCTCTCGCTCAGCGGCCGCCGATGCTCTAGGAATTCCGCTTGCGTCTGGAACTCGGCTCTGCTGCCCTGGATCGGACCACCGCCTTTCGGGAGATCCAGCGATGCAGGCAGCGGCGGCGCCCGTCCGAGTGGTGGATCACCCGCTCGTGCAGCATAAATTGACCCTGTTGCGCCAGCGCGAACGCTCGACCAAGGGCTTCCGTCAGATCCTCAACGAGATCGGGATGCTGCTGGCCTATGAGGTCACGCGCGACCTGCCCCTTGAGAGCGTGACCATCGATACACCGATCCAAGCGATGGAGGCCCCGCAGATCGCCGGCAAGAAGCTCGTCCTCGCGCCGATCCTGCGGGCGGGCGTCGGTTTCCTCGATGGCATGCTCTCCCTGGTTCCGTCGGCCCGCGTCGCGCATGTGGGCCTCTATCGCGATCCCGAGACGCTGGAAGCCGTGGAGTATTACTTCAAGGCGCCCTCGGACCTGATCGACCGCACCGTCCTGGTGCTCGACCCGATGCTGGCGACGGCGAACTCGGCGGTGGCGGCGATCGATCTGCTGAAGAGCCGAGGCGCTCAGGATCTGCGCTTCGTCTGCCTGCTCGCCGCACCGGAGGGGCTCGCCCGGTTGCAGGCCGCGCATCCCGACGTGCCGGTCTGGACCGCCGCCATCGACAGCCACCTCAACGACCATGGCTATATCGTGCCGGGCCTCGGCGACGCCGGCGATCGGATGTACGGGACGCGCTGACGCGCGTCGCCGAGAGATCATCCTTGCCGAACGGGAGTCTTGCCAAACGGGAGCCCGGCCGCACATGACGGGCACCCGGAGGAGATCCACGATGACAGCCAGCCTACCCGAGACGATGCGACAGATCCGGTTCAGCGGAGCCGGCGGCCCGGACGTGCTGAGCCTGGAAACGGTGCCGTTGCCGCAGGCCGGAGCCGGTCAGGTTCTGATCGAGGTCGTGGGCGCGGGCGTCAACCGTCCCGACATCCAGCAGCGCGAGGGGAAATATCCGCCGCCGAAGGGCGCCACGGAAATCCCGGGGCTCGAAGTCGCGGGCCGTGTCGTCGCCCTGGGCGAAGGTGCCACGGGCGTCTCGATCGGCGACGAAGTCTGTGCCCTGGTGATCAGCGGCGGCTACGCGGAATTCGCCGTCGCGGAGATCGGGCAGTGCCTGCCGAAGCCGCGCTCCCTCTCGCTGATCGAGGCCGGCGGCCTGCCGGAGAACTACTTCACGGTCTACAGCACGGTGATCGAGCGCGGGCGGCTCAAGGCCGGCGAGGCCTTCCTCGTCCATGGTGGATCGAGCGGCATCGGCTCCACGGCGATCCAGATCGCGAAGCATCACGGCGCCCGCGTCTTCGCCACGGCTGGCTCCGCCGAGAAGTGCGACTTCTGCCGTGAACTCGGCGCGGACGCCGCCATCAATTATCGGGAAGCGGATTTCGTCGAGGCCGTGAAGGGCCTCACGGACGGCAATGGCGTCGATGTCATTCTCGACATGGTCGGCGCTCCCTACCTCGCCAAGAACCTGTCCGCCCTGGCGATCGAAGGCCGCCTCGTCCAGATCGCCTTCATGCAGGGCTACAAGGTCGATGCCTTCAGCATGACCCCCATCATGATGAAGCGGCTGACCTTCACGGGCGCCACGTTGCGCGCGCGCCCGAAAGCCGAGAAGGCGGCGATCGCCCAGGGCCTGGCGCGCGACGTCTGGCCGTTGCTGGAAACCGGCGCCATCCGTCCGATCATTCATGCCACCTTCCCTCTGGAAGAGGCGCGCAAGGCGCATGAACTCATGGAATCGAGCACGCATCTCGGCAAGATCATGCTGACCACCGGCCGCTGAGCCGGCTTGCCCGGGAACTCCGCTCTCGAGCCTCGCGTTTCCGACCCGAGCATGACCTGAGAGCGAACTGTCGCTTGGGTCGAAACGACGGTCTTCGGGACCGGTCAAGCGAGGATCGAATGGCGGATAATCTACACGGTCAGGATGCCCGGCAGGGCAAGCGCGGCAAACCGGTTCTCTACGTCCTCGTCGCCAGTCTGGTTCTCCTCGCGATCGCGATCACCGGACTGATGACGTGGCAGGGCGCGAACGCGCCGAAGGACTACGCGAGCCAGAGCCAGGATGCATCGCGCAAGGAAGTGACGGGCTCGGTGAGCGGGAATTCGAACACGACATCGTCGTCGACGACGGGCAGCGTGCCGGCCGCGAACCCCGCCTATCCGAGCGCGGCCCAGCCGTCCGCGAACGGCAACAAGCAGTAATCTCGCGCGGGGTCCGTCCGTGCCGATCCGCCTCAGCGGGTCGGTACGGGCGTCTCGCCACGGTAATCGTAGAAACCGCGCTTCGACTTGCGGCCGAGCCATCCGGCTTCGACGTACTTCACGAGAAGCGGGCAGGGCCGGTATTTCGAGTCGGCGAGCCCCTCGTAGAGCACCTGCATCACCGACAGACACGTATCGAGACCGATGAAATCGGCGAGTTGCAGCGGACCCATCGGGTGGTTCGCGCCGAGCCGCATGGCGGTGTCGATCGACTCGACGGACCCGACGCCCTCGTAGAGCGTGTAGATCGCCTCGTTGATCATCGGCAGCAGGATGCGGTTGACGATGAAGGCCGGAAAATCCTCCGACATCGTCGAAATCTTGCCGAGCTTGGCGATGAACGCCTTGGCCGATTCGTAGGTCGGGTCCTCCGTGGCGATGCCGCGGATCAGCTCGACGAGCTGCATCACCGGCACCGGGTTCATGAAGTGGATCCCGATGAACCGCTCCGGCCGGTCCGTCGACGCCGCCAGACGCGTGATCGAGATCGACGAGGTGTTGGTGGCGATCAGGGCATCGGGCCTCAGCGAGGCGCAGAGGGTGCTGAAGATCTGACGCTTCGTCGATTCGTCTTCGGTGGCCGCCTCGATGACGAGATCACAGGGCGCCAGATCATCGAAGGTCTCCGCGCCCACGATGCGCGCGACCGCGGCGCGACGCTGCTCGTCGGCGATGGTGCCCTTGGAAACCTGACGCGCGAGGTTGCCGTCCACGGTCGCCAGACCGTTGTGAATGCGAGACGGATCGCGGTCGTTCAGACGGACGTCGAGGCCCGCCATCGCGCAGACATGCGCGATACCGCTGCCCATCTGTCCGGCACCGATGATTCCGACCGTTCTGATATCGATGCCCATCGCCTGAACTCGCACCCTTCCGGCGTGACTTGATCGGCGACCGAACCCCCGTCCGGTCGCCGTGGACGCCCAGTCCGCTTATAGCGTCGCGCGGCAGCGCCTTCCTAGAACAATTCCCTGCAAGGACGCCACCGTCATGAGGTCGGACCGGCCGCCGTGCGAACCGGATGACCTCAAGCGTTCGCTCAACCCTTGGCCTTGGCGATCTCGGATTGCAGATCCGGCACGACCTGGAACAGGTCCCCGACGAGGCCGTAATCCGCCACCTGGAAGATCGGCGCGTCCTCGTCCTTGTTGATCGCCACGATGACCTTGGAGTCCTTCATGCCGGCGAGATGCTGGATCGCGCCCGAGATGCCCACCGCCACGTAGAGATCGGGGGCGACCACCTTGCCGGTCTGGCCGACCTGCCAGTCGTTCGGGGCATAGCCCGCATCCACCGCCGCGCGCGACGCGCCCACCGCGGCGCCGAGCGTGTCGGCCAGCGGTTCGATGAGCTCCTTGAACTTGTCGGCCGAGCCGAGCGAGCGCCCACCCGAGACGATGATGCGCGCCGCGGCCAGTTCCGGCCGGTCGGACTTGGCGATCTCCTCGCCCTTGAAGCTCGACTTTCCCGCATTGGCGGCCGTCTGCACGGGCTCGATCGCGGCCTCGGCGCCGCCCTCGGCCGCCGGCTTGAAGGCCGCCGTCCGCACGGTGATCACCTTCTTGGCCTCGGTGGCCTGAACGGTCTGGATCGCGTTGCCGGCGTAGATCGGCCGCTCGAACGTGTCGGGCGAGACCACCGTGATGATGTCGGAGATCTGCGCCACGTCGAGGAGGGCGGCGACGCGCGGGAGCACGTTCTTGCCCGTGGTCGAGGCCGCCGCGATGATCACGTCGTAGGGCGCCGCGATGGCGGCAATGAGCGCGGCCGTGGGCTCGGCCAGGGCATGGTCGTAGGCACCGTCCTCGTTGAGGAGCACCTTCTCGACGCCGTCGAGCTTGGCGGCCGCTTCCGCCGCCGGGCGGCTGCCGGTGCCGAGCACCAGGGCGTGGACGGGACCGCCGAGCTGAGCGGCGGCGCTGAGCGCCTTCCGGCTGGCGTCGCGCACGGCGCCGTTGTCGTGTTCGATGAAGAGGAGCGTGGCCATGATGGGGGAGAAATCCTCGAAAGGGCCGGAGCCGTTGTGACGAGCCCGTCGCCCTCGCGGCGCCGGGCCCCGACGGGAGGCTGGGCGTTCCTAGAGAACGCCGGCCTCGACCTTGAGCTTCTGGACCAGGGCGGCGGCCGACTCGACCTTGACGCCCGCCTTGCGGCCGGCCGGCTCGACGGTCTTCAGGACCGTGATCCGAGGGGTGACGTCGACGCCGAGGGCGTCGGGGGCCAGTTCCTCCAAGGGCTTCTTCTTGGCCTTCATGATGTTGGGGAGCGACGCGTAGCGCGGCTCGTTGAGGCGCAGGTCCGTCGTCACGATGGCGGGCAGCGTCAGCGTCACGGTCTGGAGGCCGCCGTCGATCTCGCGGGTGACGTCGATCGCGCCGTCGCCGAACTCGACCTTGAAGGCGAAGGTGCCCTGGGGCCAGTCGAGGAGGGCGGCCAGCATCTGGCCTGTCTGGTTCGAGTCGTCGTCGATGGCCTGCTTGCCGAGGATGACGAGGCCGGGGGCCTCCTTCTCCACGATGGCCTTGAGGATCTTGGCCACCGCCAGCGGTTCCACGAGCCCGTCGGTCTTGACCAGGATGGCGCGGTCGGCGCCCATGGCCAGCGCCGTGCGCAGGGTCTCCTGGGCCTGCTGCGGGCCGATGGAGACGGCCACGATCTCCGTGACCTTGCCCTTCTCCTTGAGGCGGATCGCCTCCTCGACGGCGATCTCGTCGAAGGGGTTCATGGACATCTTGACGTTGGCGAGGTCCACACCCGATCCATCGGCCTTGACCCGGATCTTGACGTTGTAGTCGACGACCCGCTTGACGGGCACCAGAACCTTCATGGCGTTCACAATCCTCCGCGCGGACAATTTTCTTCGATCAGGCCGGCGCGGCGCGCGATGGACATCCGACGAAGCCGGAAATCCTGAACCTTGATCTTTGAGGCGGCGGACCGTAGCGGCCTCATTTCCGCCTTGTCAACGCGGGCCCACGCCGCCACGCGGTGGTCGACCACCACCATCGCGGGATCGGTTCCCACCCGGCCGCCGCGTCCCGAACGTGTCCGGGCCGTCAGCGATTCTTTCCCGGCACCCAAAGCACGTCGTCGGCGCCGTTCGCGTTCGCCGTGCGGCTCGCCACGAAGAGGAAATCCGAGAGCCGATTGAGGTATTGCAGGGCTTCCGGAGAGACGATTTCGCCCTCGGTCGCCGCGAGTGCCACGGCGAGGCGCTCGGCCCGCCGGCAGATCGTCCGCGCCAGGTGCAGCGCCGCCGCGGCCGGCGACCCGCCGGGCAGCACGAAGGATTTGAGCGGCGAAAGGTCGGCGTTCAGGGCGTCGATATCCCGCTCGATCCGCTGGACCTGAGCGGCGACGACGCGAAGCGGTTCGTATTTCGGCGGTTCCGCGCTCTCCGGCGTCGCGAGATCGGCGCCGAGATCGAACAGATCGTTCTGGATGGCACCGAGCATCGCGTCGAGCGTCGGATCGGCATGCAGGCGCACGAGGCCGATGCATGCATTCGTCTCGTCGACCGTGCCGTAGGTCTCGATCCGCAGATCCGCCTTGGAGCGGCGTTCGCCGCTGGCAAGCGCCGTCGACCCCTTGTCGCCGGTGCGGGTATAGATGCGGTTGAGCGTGACCACGGCGGATGTCCTATCGCGAGGATGACGATTGTCGACGAACCTAGCGCGATTTCACCCGTCCGGGAGGCGTAAAAACGCGAAGAGCCGGCCTCGCTCGCGCGAGTCCGGCTCCGATCCATCACGTTGTGGATGGGCTCAGAAGGTGTAGCCGAGCTTGCCGCCGAAATTGGTCAGGCCGCGATTGTTCGCGCACAGACCGGCATTCGACATGTGCTCCACGGTCGCCATGATGCTCCAGTGCTCGGTGAGCCGGAAGCCGAGGGCGGCGGCCTCCCGGAACAGCGGGTTGCAGCCGAGCGTGTTGAAGCCGTCCGGCGTCGTTGGCTTCGGGCCGGTATAGCCATTGTGGAAGCCGGTGCCGAAGAAGCCTTCGAGGAATACGATGTTGTTCAGGGTCTGCGGGAAGAGATCCACGGTCCAGGTGCCGCCGATATAGGCGTAGCTGGTCCGTCCGCCGAAGTTGTAGCTGCCGCCGACGGTCGGACGCGGCACGAAGGCTTGCCAGAAGGGATCGAGGCTGACACGCGGCTTCGCGAAGAGAATTTCACCGTTGATGTTGTTGGTGTTGTGCTCCGCACTGCCAGGATCCTGGACGGCACCGCCGATCCGCACCTCGGAGACGATGCTCAGAGGCTGTACGGGGCTCGTATAAGCGACCGACGAGGGTCGGAGATCGGCGGCCTGTGCCGGCAAGGTCACCGAGAGGGCGACGACGGCGGCGGCGAGACGGCGGAACGAATGGGGATGCATCAAAACGGTTCCGGTTGGACCGGCCCTGTCTAGCACGGCTCGCGGCGTGGGCGGCAGGCGGCGGAACGCGGTTTGCCGCTCTTACCGGCCGATAGCTGTGATGTGAGGCCGCGGCGCCACACACACGTCATGCGTGGCGATGAGGCGCGACCGGCGGGGATTAAGCCGATGCCCGGCATCCTGGCGATGCCCCGCAATCGCGGCGATGCTCCGATCCGCGAAGGGATGCTTTGCAAAACCCCGGAGAGGAGATCAGGCGGACCGCCACCAAACCACGCCCATGATCAGGATGATGGCGAGGAATTGCAGCAGCACGCGCAGGCGCATCAGCTTCTGCGAGACGTTCGCGCTGCCGCCCCGCATCATGTTGAGGAGGCCAAGGAACAGGACGACCGCCACCGCGAGACAAGCGAGCAGCACGAGGGTGTTGGAAGAAATCACGGCGTCTCTCGCGGCTGCGGGGGCGTTCCAGGTCTCATCCCCTTATGGGCTCCGCAGCGAAGGGAGCCCATGAGGCAGGGAATCGCATCGGCGCTCGGGGTATCAGTTCCGACGCAGCAGGCGCTCGAAATAGTCGAGTTCCTCACGCGGGCGACTCGGGTCACCGAGCTTGCGGCGCAGCTCCTCCATGATGCGACGGGTCCGCTGCACGGCGGATTCATCCGCGGTGGGTACGCGGGCATTGCCGTTCGTCATGTCGCGCCCCTTGGTCGGGCGGCCGAGCGGATCGTCCTCTCGGTTGCCGGCCTGGCCCTGCTGGCCCGGCTGCTCGCCACCCTCACCTTCGCCTTTCCCCTCGCCGTCCGCCTCCGCCATCTCCTGCATCTGCTTCTGCATGCCCTCGGCGCCGCGCTTCAGGCCGTCGAGGGCGCGGCCCTGCGCGTCCACCGCGTCGCCATCCTTGCCTTGGCCCAGGGCGCCTTCCGCCTCGCGCATCGCCTCCTCGGCTTCGGACAAGCCGTCCTCGCCCTGCATGCCGAGGTCCTTCATCCGGCGCTGAAGGTCTTCCAGGCGCTCGCGCAGCGCCTGCTGGCGCTGCCCGGGGCCACCCTTCTGGCCCTCGCCCTTCTGGCCCTGCTGTCCTTGGCCCTGCTGTTCCTGGCCTTGTTGGCCCTGGCCCTGCTGGCCGGGCTGTCCCTTCTGCCCGTCCTGCTGCTGACCCTGCTGGCCGCGCTGGGGACGCTGGCCGCGCGGACCCTGGCCCTGCTGGCCGCGCTTGTCCTGGCCGTCCTTGTAGGTCTCGTCGCGCAGGTCCTGCTGCTCGCGGGAAAGCTTGTCGAGTTCGTCGGCCTGCTTGCTCATCTCGCGGCCGTTCGGATCGGACTTGCCGCTCGGCTCGGCGGTCTGGAGGTTCTCCAGGATGTCCCGAAGCTGATCGAGCAGCCGCTGTGCCTCCGCCGTATCGCCGCGCTTCATGGCTTCGGCCATGTCGCTCAGCATCTTGTTCAGGTCGTCGGGCGTGACGGTCTTGGCGTTCGCGTTCGGAGGGCTCTTCTCGGCCTGCGACTTCGGGTCCTTGCGCTGACGCTCGGCCATGCCCTTCATGAACTTGTCGAGCGCCTGCTTCAGGTCCTCGGTCAGCTTCTTGATCTCCTCGTCCGGCGCGTTGCGCTCGATGGCCTGCTTCAGGTTGTCCTGGGCCGCGCGCAAGCTCTTCTCGGCATCGGACAAGTCACCGTCCTCGATCTTCAGCGCCATGTCCCACAGGAGGTCGGCAACCTCCATCAGGGCCTCGTCGGTGCGGGCGGCCTTCAGGCGGCGTGAGGCGGTCCTGAGGCCGAGGAAGATGCTGGGCTGCGGCGTGTAGCGGTCCGGTGCGATCAGGAGGGCGTCGAGGGCGGTCTGCACCCGGGGACGACTCTCGTCCGGGGCCGTGATGAGGCGGCGGCGCTCCTCCGCGAGCGCGCGCGCGAGGGGTTGGGCGAAGAGACGGGCCGGCAGCGTCACCTCGGTGGTGGGCGTGCGCCCGTACTGCCCCGCCTCGTCCTTCACCACCAGCGTCAGGCGCACGCGCGCGCCCGACCACGGATTGTCGGTGAGGTCGACCATCGTCTTGGTGTCGTGCTCGCCCGTGGCATCGGCGGGGAGCGCCAGGGAGATCCGGGGCGGCGGAACCAGGGCGCGCGTGTTGGCGAGCGGCTCCACCAGCCCCTCGGCGGAGGCGATGCCGTAATCGTCCTTGGCCCGATAGGTCAGGTTGAAGGTGCCCCGCGCGTTGACTTCGAGGCCGCCGACGCGGCTCACCTCCGGGGGGGTGTCGGGAATCGTCTCGACGACGAGGTGTTGGGTCACGCCCCCCGCCGCGATGGTGAGGTCCGCGACGCCGCCGGTCAGTTGAAAGCGGTCCTCGCGCAGGTCCGCATGCGCGGGCTTGCCCGGCAGCGCCTTGAGGCCGGCATTCGGGGTCAGCGCGGCCTCGCCGTGGCCGGCGATGCGGACGATCAGCGTCGAATTCACCGGCGCGCGCAGGCGCTGCGCCTCGCCGCTCATCGTCACCACCAGGGGGGGCAGACGGGTGTAGAGAGGCGGGTCGATCCATCCGTCGACGCGGAAGTTCGGTCCCGGCGGAGGGGCGGCCTGCCAATCGAAGGCGCCGAGGATGCGCGGACGCCATTCGGAGCCGGCGACGAACAGGCTGGCCACCGCGGCCACGATCACGGCTGCGCGCAGGGCGAAGGGGTCGCGCCGCGCCATGGCGGGGCGGGGCGGTCCCGCCTTCAGGCGCGCCACGGCGGCGGCGGCGCGGGCCTGATGCAGGGCCCAGAGCGCCCGGGTCGCCGGGTCGCCGGTGCCGACCGCCAGGGTGTCCTCGACCGAAGAGGCGGGGTGGTGGGAGGAAGCGCCGCCGGCGGCCTCGGCCTCGCGGTCGATCCGCACCAGGGCGTCCCGGCGCGTGGGACGGCGAAGGCGGGCGAGCGGCAGCAGCACCGCCACCAGCCCGAGCGCGAAGAGGCCGAGACCGAGCATCCGGCCGAGGGGCGGCAGGTCGAGCCAGAGACCGAGCCAGGACAGGCTCAGGAAGGCCAGAACGAGGCCGATCCCGCGCCACAGGATCGGCCAGGCCCGCTCCCAGAGGGCGGCCGCCTGCGAGCGGGCGACCAACCGGTCGAGGCGATGCCGCAGACCGATGCTGCTGGAATCACCCGACGTTTCGCCGTGCGTGGAGGTCGCCGGGTCGGCCTCGCCCATCGTGTCTGGCTCCTTGGCGCATCGCGCCTGCCCGCAAGGTTAGCATGGTGCGGGCTGCGTGCGGCGGGGTCAAATCACCCCAGGCCGGGCCGCGATGAACCGCGACCGCACTTCACGTGTTGCCGCCTGGATCATTCGGAACGCGATTGAGGAGAACTGCCATGGGCGATACCGGGATCGAGTCGAGGCCGATCGTCGATGCCCTGGTGCGGTCGCGCCGCGGCGGCATCGCGGCGGCGACGGCCCTGGGCGGGCTCGCCCTGGTGGCGGCTCTGGCCGCTCGCGCGCTGCACGGCGCCGGGGAGACCGCTCCGCAACCGACCCCGCCCTCACCCCCGGTCGGCGAGGACGAAGCGCGCATCATGCTGCGCGCGATGGTCGCCGTTACCCTGGCCGACGGGCAGATCGACCGGGACGAGCGCCGGCGCCTCGACGCGGCGGTGGAGGGCGCCGGCATCGAGAGAAACGGAGCGGCCTGGCTTGAGGCGGAGATCGCCGACCCGGCCGACGTGGACGAGATCGCCGAGCGGGTGAAGAATCCGGAGCAGGCGACGCGGATCTACGCGGCGGTCCGGCTGTCGATCCTGGCCGACACGCTGCAGGAGCGCGAGTTCCTCAAGATGCTCGCCACCGCCCTCGACGTGCCGGCGGAGGCCGTCGCCCGGATCGAGGCCGAGGCCTGAGGAATCAGGGGGCCGGGCTCAGCCAGTCCGGCACCCGATCGAGACCGATGAGGTCTTCGTAGGACGGGCGCGGGCGCACGATCGCGGCGTCGGCGCCCCGCACCAGCACCTCCGGCACCAGCGGCCGGGTGTTGTAGGTGCCGGCCTGGACCGCGCCGTAGGCGCCGGCGCTCATCACGGCGATCAGGTCGCCGGGGGCGACCTCCGGCATCTCACGGGCGAGCGCGAGGTAGTCGCCGCTCTCGCAGACCGGGCCGACCACGTCCGCCACGAGGCGCGGCGTCCCGTCGGTCGCCTCCCGCACCGGACGCAAGCCGTGGTAGGCGTCGTAGAGCGTCGGGCGGATGAGGTCGTTCATCGCGGCGTCGACGATGACGAAGGTCCGGCCCTCGGTGCGCTTCACGTAGATGACGCGGGTCACCAGGATGCCCGCATTGCCGGCGATCATCCGTCCGATCTCGAAGACCGGGCGCAGGCCGAGCGGCGCGAAGTGCGGCCGCAGGATCGCCGAGAGGGCGGCCGGCTCCGGCGGCGGCGCGTTGTCGTCACGGTACGGAATGCCGAGGCCGCCGCCGAAATCGATGTGGTGGAGGGCGTGTCCCTCGGCCATCAGGTCGCGGGCGAGGCCGGCGAGAAGGCCGGCCGCGTGGTCGAAGGGCGCCAGGTCGGTGATCTGGCTGCCGATGTGCATGTCGACGCCCGAGATCGCCAGACCCGGCAGGCTGGCCGCATGGGCGTAGACGGCCCGGGCCCGCCCGAGCGGAATGCCGAACTTGTTCTCGGACTTGCCGGTGGAGATCTTGGCGTGCGTGCCCGCATCGACGTCGGGGTTCACCCGGATCGAGATCGGGGCGGTCAGGCCGAGGCTCGTCGCGACGGCGGAGAGTTCGGCGAGTTCCGGCTCGCTCTCGACGTTGAAGCAGTAGATGCCGGCCTTCAGCGCGGCGGCCATCTCCGAGCGGGTCTTCCCGACTCCGGAGAACACGATCCGCCCTGGGTCGACGCCGGCCGCGAGGGCCCGCAGCAACTCGCCCTCGGAGACGATGTCCATGCCGGCGCCGAGGCGCGCCAGGGTGGTCAGGACCGCCTGGTTCGAATTCGCCTTCATGGCGTAGCAGACGAGGGCATCGTCGCCGCCGAACGCCTGGGCGAAGACGCCGTAATGCCGCTCCAGCGTGGCGGTGGAGTAGCAGTAGAACGGCGTGCCCACGCGCTCGGCAAGGTCCGTCAGGTCGACGTCCTCGGCTTGGAGGCGGCCGTCACGGTATTGGAAATGATGCATCGGCCTGCCTGCGAGCGCGGGGCTCCGAGGGGAGCGGCGCGCGAGACGCGTCCGCACCCTGCGAACGGTCCCGTCTCACGCGACCGGAAACATGAACGGACGGTGGAATCCGTGTCTACAGGAGCGGGTCGAGCAGGAAAGGCTGCTTCGGGATGACGTAGCCCCGCTTGGCCCCGCGCGTGGTCTTCACCGGGGCCTCGGCGCCGGAGCCCGGCACCGCCAGCGCGTCGAGTTCGTCGCCCGCCCGAACCGCGTCGGGTTCCGGCGCGGCGGTGCCGCCGCCGATCCCGACGCTCGCGGGGAGGGCGCGCGGGCTCGCCAGTCCGGGCATTCCGGGCCGCGCCACTGAGCGGGCGGCCTCCGTACCCGGCGGCGGCTCGAGCGCGCCGCGCCGGCCGCAGGCCGAGGCGGCGAGCGCGATGAACCCGATCGCGGCGATCGTCGAGAGGGGGCGGGAACGGAGGAACATCAACGCTTGCGGTCCGGCACGAAGGTGGCGCGAGCATAGCCGTTGCGGCACCGCGATGCGAGCCTGACGGCGAACTGTCCCGCTCGGCGTGGCCGGAGCGCCGCAGACCGTGTCTCGGTGATCCCGCCGCGTCCGGGCAAGAGCGACCCGCGGGTCGGCGTCACCGAAGTCCGGCAGATGCCCGCCATGGGGCATGCCCCGACGAGGCACGCTCGCCGAGGTCCGCGTCGGTTGATCCCTTCGGGACGGCGGATCCGGGCTTCGCTCAGGCGCCGCGCGGTCTCAGCTCTTCTTCTTGGCGTCCGTCTTCTGGTAGACGTCGATCGCCCGGCGGCAATTCTCGGAGAGCTTGGTCCAGTTGGTCTGGAAGCACTTGTCCAGGGCCGGATCGTCCGTGGCCAAATTTCCGCAATAGGTCAGGTAGTCGCCGGTGCAGTATTTCTTCAGGGTCTCGTTGCCGCGCTTGGTCTGAGGCGCCGCGGCACCCTGCGGCTGGGCGGCCGGCTGGGCCAGGACGGGGGTGGCCGCCACCGAGGCCGTGGCGGCGAGAACGAAGGCAAGCGACGTAAGCTTAAGGGCCATGGGGGGCGCGGTCCGTCTCAGGAAAGAGGGAATGGGCGACCCGATGCAGCGCCGACATGGTCGAAACATGGCACGCGGATGGTCGCCGCATGGTCGGGGCGCTTTCTACGCCGCGTTCCCGGCTCCGCGCAACGTGCCCGGCGTATTCCGGCGCACATCGCCGGCGTTCGGACGGACGGACCCGAAGGAACGTCGTGCGGAGAACGGATCGCCGCGTGGCGATCAGTTCGGCTGCGCCGGGACGGTGAAGGCGGTGGCGGCCGGCAGGCGCTCGCGCTGCATCAGGCTGTCGGCCACGTCGGAGATCCGCCGGCGCAGGTCGGCGGCCTCCCCCTCGCGCCGGACCATGAGCTGCGCCAGCGCCTCCTCGGCGGCGGCGAGACTGGCGCGCAAGGTCTCCCGCTCGGCCACCAGCGTCGCGGTGAGGTCGGGAACCCCGGTCACGGTGTCGCCGGCCTCGGGCGCGCCCGCACCGGTGGCCATCGGGGGGCCCATGCGGGCGTCGCGCGCCGCGAGCAGGTCGTCGAGCACGTCCCGATGCGCCTCTTCCAGCACCTTGAGGGTGGCGATGCCGAGCGCCGCGTCCTGGCGCGCCGTCGCGAGATCGCGCTCGACGGAACTCAAGGTTTCGCGCGTGGCCGCGATCACGGCTTCGCGCTCGCTCAGGGTCGCATCGCGCGACTCGACGGTACGGGTCAGGGCGGCGGCCTCCAGGGTGCGCGCACCGATGGCGGCGAGATCCGCGTGGCGATGGGCGTTGACCGCCTCCACCTTTCGCTCCAGTCGCCGCTGCGCCACAGCGAACTGCGCCCGCAGGTAATCCTTCTCGGCGGCCACCTCGGAGATGGAGAGGGGCAGGCGCGCCTCGATCCGGCGCTGGGAGAGGCGCGCGGCCCGCGCGTTCACGGCCGGCAGGAGAAGCAGGGCGAAGAGACTCGCGGCCAGGAAGCCGAGCGCGAAAATCATCACGGTTTCGATCACGCGGGCACGCTCATTCAAACCGCCGGGTCACGGACCGGGTTCAGGAGGCGACGACGAGCGCGTCGCGCGCCGTCCGCCGAAGCCTCCTGTTTAGCCCATGTCGGGGCCGGTTGGGCAAGGCATGCCCACGAGAGTTTCGCGGGGTGTGGCCGGATTCCGCGCGGCTCAGAACGGATTCCAGGTCGGCTTGTCGGTAAACTTGAGGTAGCCGACATTGATGCCGAGGCGGGCGCCGACGCCGGTGCGGATCGGAACCACCACGATGTCGTCGGCGGTCACCGCCGTCATGCCGAAGCCGCCGACGAGATAAGCCGAGCCGTCGACGCCGCCGAAGCGGCGGTAGAGGTCCGAGACGCTGCGGAGATTGTAGATCAGCATCATGGTCCGGTCGCCGTCCCCGCCGACATCGAAGCCGATGGAGGGTCCCTGCCAGTAGACCCGGCGCTGTCCGGCATTGCGGGTGTAGAGCGTGCCCTCGCCGTAGCGGACGCCGCCTACGATGGCCCCGGACGCCTCCTGGCCCAGGAGGTAGCCGTTCGGCTCGCCCCAGCGCCGCGTCGCCTCCTCGACCAGTTGGGCGAGGCCGCGCGACATCGAGCCGAAGAAGCGGTGGCCGTTGTCGACGAGTTCCTGCGGCCGGAACGTTCCCGGCCGGCCCTCGGCCGCCGCGATGGCGCGGGGCGAGGCCCCGAGCAGCAGGAGCGCCCCGAGACCCGCGAGCGCCGCGCGACGGCTCGGCACGGCGGGTTGCGAGCGCGCGCGCCGGGGCAGGGGGTGGGCTTCGCGTGTGTTCGACGTCATGCCTCGTTCCTCCTCCGGGTTTCGGCCGGCTCGTTCCCGCGAGCGTCGGCCCGCCCGCCGGTAGCATCCTGCTAACCGCCTTCACGCTACGAACGCGCGGGCCATCGTGGCGATCGAAGGTAGGGGCAGGCCCCGGCCGAGACCGTGCGCCCCGATACCCGGCGATCCGCATTCCGGGACATGACGCGAAACAAAGCAACATGTGGTTAACGCGCCGTCACCTGCTTCCCCTCGTCGCGGCCGGCTTCGCCGGCCTGCCGGTGCGGGCCGCGCGCCTGGATACGCTGCCGCTGGGGCCGATCGCCCTGAACGGCTTCGACGCGGTGAGCTACTTCCTGGGCGACTCCGAGGTCGCGCGGCCCGAGCCCGGTCTGGCGGCGCACGAGGCGGTCTGGCGCGGCAAGACGTGGCGCTTCGCCAGGATGGCGAACGAGGAGGCGTTCCGGCGCGCCCCATCGATCTACGCGCCGCGCCTCGGCGGCTTCGACCCCCTCGGCATCCTCGACGGCCACCTCGTCGACACCGATCCGCTGGTCTTCGCCAGGGTCCCGGATGCCGAGGGGGTCGAGCGGCTCTACCTCCTGCGGAATGCCGAGCACCGGGCGCGGTTCATCGCCGATCCCGCCCTGGCCGCGCAAGCCGAGGCGCGCTGGCCGGATCTGCGCGACCAGATCGATCGGGATTTTCTCGAATAGGCGCGCGCGGAGGCCGTCTCAGATCCGGCTCTCGCCGGACGGCTGGCGGCGCTCGGACGAACGCCCCGTCGGGGAGCGCTCCGGCAGCGCGAGATTGGCGGCGTAGCTGGGATCGCCCAGGGCCGCGAAGGGGCCGTTGCGGTAGTTGCGGGTGTAGTGCCCGTAGGTCATCGGCCGGCCGGCCGGCGCCACGACGCAACCGCCCGCCACGGTGAGGATATGGTCTCCGGCCGCCGTGTCCCACTCCATCGTCGGGCCGCAGCGGACGTAGATGTCGGCCTCGCCGGAGGCGATGAGGCAGAACTTCAGCGCGGAGGCGGCCGAGCGCAGGGCGCCCACCCGCAGGGCCCCGAGGCAGGCATCGGTCTCCACGTCGCCGTGGCGGCTGCTCATCAGGGCGACGAGCCCCTTGGCCGGTATCGGCCGCACGGCGATCGGCGTCTTCGCCTCCAGGCGCCCGGAGACGATGGCGGCCTCGAAGGCCTGCGCGCCCGCGCCCCAGACCCGGCCGAGGCCGGGAGCCGCGAGAGCGGCGGCGATCGGCCGATCCCCGGCGATCAGGCCGATATTGACGCTGTATTCGGGGTTTCCCGCCAGGAAGTCGCGCGTCCCGTCGAGGGGGTCGACGAGGAAGAACAGCGCGGCGGGCGGCTGGTCGTAGGACGATTCCTCCGCGATCACCGGGATACCGGGCCATTGCCGCCCGAGTTCGGCGATGATGAAGGCCTCGGATTCCGAGTCGGCCTGGCTCGCGGGCGATCCATCCGGCTTCAGCACGTGCGGGCAGTCGCCGCCGTGATGCTTCTTCAGGATCTCGCCCGCCCGGCAGGCGATTTCCATCAGGGTGGCCGCAATACGGTCGCGCGTCGGCGCATCGATCGACATGATGTGGCCCAGGATGCCCGTGCGGCCCGGCCTTGTCGACCCGGAACACGCGCGGTCCTAACGCTTTTCAAAGCATTCGGCGCCGTCTATCGGTTCCGTTCACGACCGGACGCGGCCCCGAAAAACGCCTGCGCGGAGCGCACCATGATCCCCCTCGACCTCGACGCCCTCGACCTGTCCGCCCTCCTGTGCTCGCGCGTCTGCCACGACGTGATCAGCCCCGTTGGCGCCATCGTGAACGGCCTGGAGGTCCTCGAGGACGAGAGCGACGCCTCCATGCGCGAATTCGCGCTGGAGCTGATCGCCAAGAGCGCGCGCCAGGCTTCGGCCCGCCTGCAATTCGCCCGCATCGCCTTCGGGGCCGCCGGATCGGCCGGCGCCTCGATCGATCTGGCCGACGCCGAGAAGGTCTCGCGCGGCATGTTCGCCGACGACAAGACGCAGCTCACCTGGAGCGCACCGCAGGCCCTCTACCCGAAGAACAAGGTCAAGCTGCTCCTCAACCTCGTGGTGATCGCCCAGAGCGCGATCCCGCGCGGCGGCCTCATCGACGTGGTGGTGCGCGGCGACGGCGAAGCGCCGACCCTCACCCTGACGAGCAAGGGCTCGCACGCGCGCATCCCGGCCCACGTGGAGGCGATGATCGCCGGCACGCCCGAGAACGGCACCGTCGACGCCCACGGCATCCTGCCGTTCTATGCCGGCCTCGTCGCCCGCGCGGCGGCCATGGACGTGCGCTTCTCGATCGAGGGCGACACCGTGACGATCGCGTCGACCCCGATCGCCGCCGCGATGCCGGACGCGCCTGCGCCGACGGGATCCGGCCCCGAGGACGACCGCCCCTCCGATTCCGAGCCGCCGGACACCGCCCTGGCCTGAGGCGGCTCCGGCGCTGGGCGGTCGCGGAGCCTCGTCAAATATTATCGGCGTCTCCCACTTTGTCCGAGGCGCTGAAACCCTTCCCTAACCGGTTTGGTTCAAGGTCCGACCTGCACAGACTGTAGTGCGCGTACGGACCGAGTACCTCTCATGGACGACTTGTTGCGTGAGTTCCTGACCGAGAGCGCGGAGCATCTCGACACGGTCGATGCCGAACTCGTGCGGTTCGAGCAGGACCCCAACAACCAGACGATCCTGAGGAACATCTTCCGCCTCGTCCACACTATCAAGGGCACCTGCGGCTTCCTCGGACTGCCGCGCCTCGAGGCGCTGGCGCATGCCGCCGAGACCTTGATGGGGCAGTTCCGCGACGGCATGCCGGTGACCGGCCCGGCGGTCAGCCTCATCCTCGTCACCCTGGACCGGCTCAAGGCCATCCTTGCCGACCTCGAAGCCACCGGCACCGAGCCCGCGGGCAGCGACGACGACCTGATCGGCGCCCTGGAGCAGATGGCCTCGGCCCCGATCGCCCCCCCGGCCCCCGTGGCCGAGATCCGGCTTCCGGACCCGGTCGTGCGCGAGCTGAAGCCCGGCGAGGTCAGCCTCGAGGATCTCGAGCGCGCCTTCATGGAGGCCGAAGGTCCCGATCCGTTCGACGCGCCCCTTGCGGCTCCGCCCGAGCCGGCGTCTCCGGAGCCCGCGAAGGTTCACGAGGCCGCCAAGAGTCCTGAGCCCGCCAAGAGCCCCGAGCCCGCCAAGAGCGCTGACGCGCCCGCAGCACCCGCCGCCCAGGAGGGCGAGGGCGGCGTCGCCAAGGTCCAGACGATCCGCGTAAACGTCGACACCCTCGAACACCTCATGACGATGGTGTCAGAGCTGGTGCTGACCCGCAACCAGCTCCTCGAGATCGCCCGCCGGCACGACGACTCGACCTACAAGGTCCCGCTGCAGCGCCTCAGCCACGTGACGGCCGAGCTGCAGGAAGGCGTCATGAAGACGCGCATGCAGCCCATCGGCAACGCCTGGCAGAAGCTGCCGCGCGTGGTCCGCGACCTGTCGTCGGAACTCGGCAAGCAGATCGAGCTCGTCATGAGCGGCGCCGAGACCGAACTCGACCGCCAGGTCCTGGAGGTGATCAAGGACCCGCTCACCCACATGGTGCGCAACTCGGCCGATCACGGCATCGAGTCGGCGGCCGACCGCAAGTCCGCCGGCAAGCCGGCGCGCGGCACGATCCGGCTCTCCGCCTATCACGAGGGCGGCACGATCACGATCGAGATCGCCGATGACGGCAAGGGGCTCGACCTCGCCGCCATCCGCCGCAAGGCCGTGGAGCGCAAGGTCGCGAGCCAGGCCGAGGTGGAGCGGATGACCGACGCCCAGGTGGCGAAGTTCATTTTCCACCCGGGCTTCTCGACCGCCGCGGCGATCACCTCGGTCTCGGGTCGCGGCGTCGGCATGGACGTGGTCAAGACGAACATCGAGCTGATCGGCGGCGTCATCGACATCAATACGCAGCTCGGCCGCGGAACCACCTTCACGATCAAGATCCCGCTGACCCTGGCGATCATCGCCGCCCTCATCGTCAAGGCCGGCGCGCAGCGCTTCGCGGTGCCGCAGGTGGCGGTGCTCGAACTCGTGCGCGTCGACAAGGCGACGGCCCAGAAGATCGAGCGCATCAACGGCTCGCCGGTCCTGCGCCTGCGCGAGCGCCTCCTGCCGATCGTCACCCTGACGGGCGTGCTCGGCCAGGACCAGGAGGCGGACGCGGTGGATTCGGGCTTCGTGGTGGTCGCCCAGGTCGGGCGCCAGCGCTTCGGCATCCTCGTCGACGAGGTCTTCCACACGGAGGAGATCGTCGTGAAGCCGATGTCCTCGAAGCTGCGCCACCTGCCGCTGTTCGCCGGCAACACCATCCTGGGCGACGGCGCCGTGGTGCTCATCGTCGACCCGAACGGGATCGCCCAGCAGGTCAGCCAGGGCTCGCAATCGGGCGCCATTCCGGTGGAGGCCGAGGCCGAGGAGACCGAAGCCGCCGACGCCAAGGCGACGCTCCTGGTCTTCAAGGGGGGTGCTGGCAGCTACAAGGCGGTGCCGCTCTCGCTGGTGACGCGCCTCGAGGAGATCGAATCGGCCAAGGTCGAGTGGGTCGCGGGCCGTCCGCTGATCCAGTATCGCGGCCGCCTGATGCCGCTGGTCCCCGCCGATCCGTCGATCGAGATCCGCGCCTCCGGCACCCAGGCCCTGGTGGTGTTCTCGGACGGCGAGCGGGCGATGGGCCTCGTGGTCGACGAGATCGTCGACATCGTCGAGGAGCGCCTCGATGTGGAGATCTCCGCCGACCGCTCCGACCTCATCGGCTCCGCCGTCCTGCGCGGCCGGGCGACCGAGATCATCAACATCGCCCACTTCCTGCCGCTGGCCTACGACGACTGGGCCCGCGGACCGAAGAAGGCGGACAAGCGCGGCTCCACGCTGCTCCTCGTCGACGACTCGGCCTTCTTCCGCGACATGCTGAGCCCCGTGCTCAAGGCCGCCGGCTACAGCGTCATCACGGCCGCCAGCGCCGACGAAGCGGTGGCCACGCTGCTCTCCAACCCCCGCGTCGACGTGGTGGTGTGCGACCTCGAAATGCCCGGGCGCAGCGGGTTCGACCTCGTCAGCGCCATGCGCAAGGTCGAGGGCCGCGTGGCCGGCCTGCCGGTGATCGGATTGTCCGGCACGATCGGGGCCGAGGCGATCGAGCGGGCCCGGACCCTCGGCATCGTCGACCTCGTGGCGAAGTTCGACCGCAGCGGCCTGATCTCGGCGCTGGCCGAGATCGACGTCGCCAGCCTCGCCGCCGCCGCCTGATCCGGCCCGCACCCTTTCGGAGATGACGTCCATGATGCAGGCCGCCAACAGCAACGCCACCGAGACCATCGGCACCCGCGATTTCGTCACCGTCTTCGTCGGCGAGACGATGTTCGGGCTCTCCATCGACCGCGTCCACGACGTGTTCATTCCCGCTGGCGTCACGCCCGTGCCCCTGGCGCCCCCCGAGATCGTCGGGCTGCTGAACCTGCGCGGTCGCGTCGTGACGGCGCTCTGCCTGCGCCGGCGCCTCAGCATGGCGCCGCGCACCGGGGAGGGCGCGCAGATGGCCATCGGCCTGGAGCAGGGCGGCGAGACCTTCGCGCTCATCGTCGACGGCGTCGGCGAGGTGCTCAAGCTCGGCGCCGACACCCACGAGCCGGTGCCGATCAACCTCGATGCCCGCTGGCGCGACCTGACGCTCGGGGTCCACCGCCTCGACGGACGCCTCCTCGTCATCCTCGACGTCGACGCGCTCCTCGCCTTCGACACGCAGCGACGCACCGCCGGCGCGGCCTGAACCCGAGCAGGGAGAAGAGTTCGATGAAAACCTGCCTCATCGTCGACGACTCCGCCGTCATCCGGAAGGTCGCGCGCCGCATCTTCGAGACCATGAACTTCCAGGTCGGCGAGGCCGAGGACGGCGAGAAGGCCCTGACCGCCTGCGGCGAGACGATGCCGGACGCGATCCTGCTCGACTGGAACATGCCGACCATGGACGGCTACGACTTCCTCCGGGCGTTGCGGAAGACACCGGGCGGCGAGAAGCCGAAGGTGCTGTTCTGCACCACCGAGAACGACGTCGGCGCCATCGCGCGGGCGCTCCATGCGGGCGCGGACGAGTACATCATGAAGCCCTTCGACCGCGACATCGTCACGGCGAAGCTCGCGCAGGTCGGATTCCTCGCGGAAGCCGACGCCGCCTGACACGGAACGCGGCCGCCCCCCGATCGGTCCCGCATCCGTGTTCACCCGTCCTCAGCGTCGCTCGAAGCGTGAACATTCATGATGGCCGTCACCGCACCGACCTACGCGCCGAGCGCGGCACCGCCGGCTCCGGCGGGCCAACGTGTCCGCGTCCTGATCGCCGATGATTCGGCCGTGGTGCGCGGCCTCGTCGCCCGCTGGGTCGCGGAGGCCGGCCACGAGGTCGTGGCCACGGCCTCCAATGGCCGCATCGCCCTCGAGGCGATGTCCCGCCACGAACCCGACGTGATCCTGCTCGACATCGACATGCCGGAGATGGACGGCACCCAGGCGCTGCCGCTGCTGCTCGCCAAGAGCCCGGGCGTCCAGGTCATCATGATGTCGACGCTGACGACGCGCAACGCCGACATCTCCCTGCGTTGCCTCGCCCTCGGCGCCGTGGACTACATCCCGAAGCCCGAGAGCAATCGCGGCGTCACCACCTCGGACGCCTTCCGCATCGACCTGATCGAGCGAGTCCGCGTGTTCGGGGCCGCACGAGCCCGCAAGCGCGGCCCCTCGAGCGCTCCGGGAGCCGGTTACGCCGCGTCGGCGGTGCCGGGAACACAGAGCCCGTCTCCGGTCTCGGCCCTGCGGCCGACGTCGCCCCTGGTGCTGCGCCCGAAATCCCGCACCGGCGTGCCGCCGCGCGTCCTGCTGATCGGCGCGTCCACGGGCGGACCCCGCGCGGTCGGCGAAGTGCTGGAGAAGATCGGCGCGCCGACCCTGCGCCAGTTCCCCGTGCTCATCGTGCAGCACATGCCGCCGGTCTTCACCGCGGTGTTCGCCGAGCATCTCGGCGCCCGCACCGGGCTGCCGGCGGCCGAGGGCAAGGCCGACGAGCGCCTTCAGCCCGGGCGCATCTACGTGGCGCCCGGCGGACGGCACATGGGTCTCGCGGGTCAGCGCCAGGACGTCACGATCCGGCTCCACGACGGGCCCGTGGTGAATTTCTGCCGGCCCGCCGTGGACGTCCTGTTTCAGGACGCGGCGGCGATCTTCGGGCCCGCGACGCTCTCGGTGGTGCTGACCGGCATGGGCTCGGACGGCACCGGCGGCGCACGCGCGCTCACGGAGGCCGGCGGCGCCGTCCTCGCGCAGGACGAGGCGACCAGCACCGTCTGGGGCATGCCCGGCAGCATCGCCAAGGCGGGCCTCGCCCAGGCGATCCTGCCGCTGGCCGAGATCGGCCCGGCCTTGCGCAATCTACTGACGGGGCAGGGCGCATGACCGACATCGAGTTCGACTTCCTGCGCAGCTACCTCAAGACCCGCTCGGGCCTCGCGCTCAGCGCCGAGAAGCGCTACCTCGTCGAGAGTCGGCTCGGGCCGGTCTGCCGCCGCTTCAACCTCGCCGATCTCGGCGCCCTGGCGACGGCCCTGAAGAGCGGCCGCGATACCGCGATGGAGCGCGCGGTGGTGGAGGCCATGACCACCAACGAGACGTTCTTCTTCCGCGACCGCGTGCCCTTCGACCTGTTCCGCGACGTTCTCCTGCCCGAGGCCATGGCCCGGCGCGCGAGCCAGCGCCGCCTTCGGATCTGGTGCGCGGCCGCCTCGACCGGCCAGGAGCCGTACTCCCTGGCGATGATGCTGAACGACGCCGCCCCGCGCCTCGCCGGCTGGAGCGTCGACCTCGTCGCCACCGACCTCTCGACCGAGGTCCTGGAAAAGGCCAAGGCCGGGCTCTACAGCCATTTCGAGGTGCAGCGCGGCCTGCCGGTGCAGGCGCTGATCAAGCATTTCGAGCAGGTCGGCGAGCAGTGGCGCATCTCGGCCCCCCTCCGGCAGATGGTGGATTACCGGCCCCTCAACCTGCTGCACCCCTTCGACGCCCTCGGCAGCTTCGACATCATCTACTGCCGCAACGTGCTGATCTATTTCGACGCGCCGACCAAGGGCGACGTCCTTGGCCGCCTCAGCGCCAGCCTGGCGCCGGACGGCGCCCTGCTGCTCGGCGCCGCCGAGACCGTGATCGGGCTGACCGACCGGCTGGTCCCGAGCCCGCAGCACCGGGGCCTCTACAACCAGGCCGGTGGTGCCGCCGCCCGGGCGCCGGCCGCCCGTCCGCTCCCCGCCGCCCCGATCCTGCCCGCCGCCGGCATTCCTCCCTTACGACGCGTCGTGGGGTTGTAAGGGACGTCGCCGGGGGTCCGGCCCCCGGAGGACCTGCCGCCGCTTCGACGCGACGTCACGAACCTCGTCCGCGGGCGCCGAGATTCCGGCCGGGGCGGCGGCCGATGACGCGTTTGGCCAGGAGCGCCCTGGCCCCTCTCTGCATCGACGGCGGCCGATCGCCCGGCGGGCGCCCGCGACCGTGCGGGGGAAGACGGTGCCCTTTGGAGGATCGACCGATGGGGAACGACCATGCGGCAGCACGCCGTGCGGCCGACCCGTCGCGTCGATAAAAAAAGGCCCCGCTCGCGCGGGGCCGTTTCGTCGCCGGTCCGATGGGGGTCGATCAGACGGCGATGCGTTCCTCGCCCTCGTTGGGCTCGCGCAGCACGTAGCCGCGGCCCCAGACGGTCTCGATGTAGTTCTTGCCCGAGGAGGCGTTGGCGAGCTTCTTGCGCAGCTTGCAGATGAACACGTCGATGATCTTCAGCTCGGGCTCGTCCATGCCGCCGTAGAGATGGTTGAGGAACATCTCCTTGGTCAGGGTCGTGCCCTTCCGCAGCGAGAGGAGTTCCAACATCTGGTACTCCTTGCCGGTCAGGTGGACCCGCGAACCCGAGACCTCGACGGTCTTCTGGTCGAGGTTCACGATCAGGTCGCCGGTGGTGATCACCGACTGGGCGTGACCCTTCGAGCGGCGGACGATCGCGTGGATGCGGGC
This sequence comes from Methylobacterium sp. J-068, assembly GCF_022829445.1. GTDB lineage: Bacteria > Pseudomonadota > Alphaproteobacteria > Rhizobiales > Beijerinckiaceae > Methylobacterium. Next base: position 142,602 of record NZ_JAKSXY010000070.1, read on the forward strand.
GACGAGTTC
>NZ_JAKSXY010000122.1 GCF_022829445.1 Methylobacterium sp. J-068
GGCGCCCATCTCGCCCAGGATCGTGCGGCTGTCGATCTTGCTGGTCACCTGGAAGGAGATCCGGGTCGGGAAGTTCGCCTTGATCGTGCCCGTGATCACGTCCACCGACGGACGCTGCGTGGCCATGATCAGGTGGATGCCGGCCGCGCGTGCCATCTGGGCCAGACGCTGGATCGCCCCCTCGATGTCCTTGCCCGCCACCATCATCAGGTCGGCCATCTCGTCGACCACGATCACGATGTAGGGCAGCGCCGAGAGGTCCATCTCCTCCGTCTCGTAGACGGCCTCGCCGGTCTCCCGGTCGAAGCCCGTCTGCACGGTCCGGGTCAGGATCTCGCCGCGCCCGCGCGCCTCGGCGAGGCGGGCATTGAAGCCGTCGATGTTGCGCACACCGACCTTCGACATCTTCTTGTAGCGCTCCTCCATCTCGCGCACGGCCCATTTGAGGGCGATCACCGCCTTCTTCGGGTCGGTGACGACGGGCGAGAGCAGGTGCGGGATGCCGTCATAGACCGACAGTTCCAGCATCTTGGGGTCGACCATGATGAGACGGCACTCCTCCGGCTTCATCCGGTAGAGGAGCGACAGGATCATTGTGTTGATCGCCACCGACTTGCCCGAGCCCGTGGTGCCCGCCACCAGCAGGTGGGGCATCTTGGCGAGATCGGCGATGATCGGCTCGCCGCCGATGTTCTTGCCCAGGCACAGGGCGAGGCTCTGCTTCGTCTCGGCGAAATCGGCAGAAGCGAGGAGTTCGCGCAGATAAACGGTCTCGCGCCGCGCATTCGGCAACTCGATGCCGATGGCGTTGCGGCCGGGCACGACCGCGACGCGGGCCGAGACCGCCGACATCGAGCGGGCGATGTCGTCGGCGAGCGAGATCACGCGGCTCGACTTGGTGCCGGGCGCAGGCTCCAGTTCGTAGAGCGTCACGACGGGACCGGGCCGCACCGCGAGGATGTCGCCGCGCACGCCAAAATCGCTGAGCGTCGCCTCCAGCAGGGTCGCGTTCTGCTCCAGGGCCTCCGACGAGATCTGGCTCGATGCGGGCAGGCGCGGCGCGTCGGCGAGGAGTTCCAGCGCGGGGTGCCGGTAATTCTCCGCATCCGGGTGCGGCGGCGGGGCGGCCCGGCGGACCGGGGCCGGAGCGGGCGGCGGCGATGGCGGAGCCACGCGCGAGCGGGCCGGCGCCGGAGTCTCGTCCTCGTGGGGTTCGTAGCGGTCGTCGGCCTCGTCCGCATCCTCGTCGTGCAGGATAGGAGCGGGTCGACGCTGCGGCACCGGCGCCGCCTGGGGACCTGGTTCGAAGACCGGCTCGCGCCGTCCGTCCGGAGAGGCGGCCGGGCGGGCGGCGGGCGCCTGCGTCGCCCAAGGCGCGTCCTCGGGAGCCGCGAAGGCACGCTGCGCCGCGAGAGCCGGCGAGGCCCCCGCATAGGCGAGCGCGGTCGCGGCCGCGGCGCGCTCGGCGCGCCAATCGCCGATCCGGGCCGCCAACGCGGCCCGTCCACCCATGACGGCCTGGGCCATGGCACCGAGGGAGACGATGCCGAGGCTCGGCTCGTCGTCCTCGTAGCGCCCATCGTGGCTGGTATCCGGACGCCCGCGTCCGGTCTGGCGAGCCGGGACGGCCGGGGGATCGTAGGCATCCTCCTCCTCGGCTTCGGCTTCGCCGACCCGGCAGGCCCCGGTGAGGCAGAGAATCGCGACGCCCGCGAACAGGAAGCCCGCGAACCCCAGGAACGGTGTCGCGACGATGCCCAGCATGGTCCGGGCGGTATGCATCAGCGCGTCCCCGGCGACTCCGCCGAGCCCCGTGGGAAGCGGCCAGCGCGCGGTGGAGGGCAGCGCGCTCGCGACCGCGCTCGCCGCGAAGAAGCCGATGATCCAGAGGGTCAGGCGCAGGCCCCCGCGCGGGAGCATGCGCGAGCGCATGAGCTGGAGCCCCCACAAGGCCGGCGGCAGCACGAAGGCGAGCGAGCCGAGACCGAGGAGCTGCATCGCGAGGTCGGAGACCACGGCGCCGCCGGTGCCGAGGACGTTGTGGGCGGGGTGATCCGTGGCGTGGTTGAGGCTCGGGTCGTCGATCGACCACGTCGCCAGGGCGACCGTCAGCGCGGTGGCACCGGCAAACAGCACGAGACCGCCTAACTCCGTCATCCGCTTGGCCAGGAACGGGCGAAAGCTGTCGACGAAGGTGTCGTAGGGCGATGCGGAACGGCGGAGCGAGCGCATACGGAACCAGACGCGATGGGGAACTGTCCGGTAACGCTAACGTCCGTGAAGTTAACGGCTGGCTAAGGTTGAGACTTCCCTGCCGATCGCCCGGGGGATTCCTCGGTTTCGGGTGCGAGCCCGGCCCATTCACGCCCGAGCGTCACGAGCCGATTCCGTCGGTGAAACGCGAAAGGCCCCGGTCACGGGGACCGGGGCCTTCCTGGACGGCGCGTGCGCCGTCGCGGGTCTCAGTAGTTGTAGGCGCGCTCGCCGTGGTCGGCGATGTCGAGGCCTTCGCGCTCTTCGTCCTGGGTCACGCGCAGGCCGATGGTGAGATCGACGAGCTTGTACAGGATGGCGGAGCCGACGCCCGACCACACGATGGTGAAGCCGACCGCCTTGAGCTGGCTCATCAGCGCGGCCGCCGTCTCGTAGGTTCCGACCGCGAGTTCACCCGGCTTGGAGGTGTAGTCGGGCAGGCCGACGCCGCCGAACTCGGTGTTCACGAGGATACCCGTGGCGATGGCGCCCAGGATGCCGCCGATGCAGTGCACGCCGAACACGTCGAGGGAGTCGTCGTAGCCGAGCGCGTTCTTCACCGTGGAGCACATGATGAAGCAGACCGCGCCGGCGACGAGGCCGAGGACGATCGAGCCCATCGGGCCCGCGAAACCGGCGGCCGGGGTCACGGCGACGAGGCCCGCGATGGCGCCCGACAGCATGCCGAGGAGGGACGGCTTGCCCTTCAGCATCCACTCCACGAACAGCCAGGAGATGGCGGCGGCGGCGGTGGCCACGAAGGTGTTGAGCATGGCCATGGCGGCGGTGCCGTTGGACTCGAGGTTGGAGCCGGCGTTGAAGCCGAACCAGCCGACCCACAGCAGCGAGGCGCCGATGGAGGTCATGGTCAGGGAGTGCGGGGCGAGCAGGTCACGGCCGTAGCCGATGCGCTTGCCGAGCATGAGGCAGCCGACGAAGCCCGCGATACCGGCATTGATGTGCACCACGGTGCCGCCGGCGAAGTCGAGGGCGCCCCACTTGAAGAGCATGCCCGCATCGGCGTTCACCGCGTCGAGGGCCGCCTGCGCGGTGGCCTTCGAGGCGTCGTCGGTGGCGGCGGCAAGCGCCTTGGCGGCGTTGCCGACCGCATCCGGGCCGCCCCAGTACCAGACCATGTGCGCCATCGGGAAGTAGATCAGCGTGGTCCAGAGGATCATGAACACGACCAGCGCCGAGAACTTCATCCGCTCGGCGAAGGCGCCGACGATGAGGGCCGGGGTGATCATCGCGAACGTCATCTGGAAGCAGATGTAGACGTACTCGGGGATCACGACGCCGTTCGAGAAGGTGGCGACCGTGGAGTTCGGGTCGATGCCCTTCAGGAAGGCCTTCGAGAAGCCGCCGACGAAGTCGTTGAGGCCGCCGCCGTTGGTGAAGGCGAGGCTGTAGCCGAAGATCACGAACAGCAGGCAGGAGATGCAGGCGATGGCGAAGACCTGCGTCAGCACCGAGAGCATGTTCTTGGTGCGCACGAGGCCGCCGTAGAACAGCGCCAGGCCCGGCACGACCATCAGCAGCACCAGGGCGCTGGAGATGAGCATCCAGGCGGTGTCGCCCTTGTTCGGCACGGGCGCGGCGCTCGCGGCGGCCGGGACGGCCTCCGTCGTCGGCGTCTGCGCAAGGGATGGCTCGATGAACAGGAGCGCCAGCGCGGCGCCTCCCAGCCCGAGCGCCAGGGCATTGCGAAGCTTCATGGAAACGAGACTCCCGATCGCGGTGCGATGCTGATGTGGAAGGGTTGGCGGTTTCGAGGGATGGCTCGAAGGATTGCCGGACGAGGCCGCCCGGAAAGGCGCCGCCTCAGAGGGCGTCGGCGTCGGTCTCGCCGGTGCGGATGCGGACGGCCTTCTCGAGGGGAACGACGAAGATCTTGCCGTCGCCGATCTGGCCGGTGCGCGCGGCGGCGGCGATCGCGTCGATGACGCTCCCCGTCAGGTCGGCCGCGACCGCGACCTCGATCTTCAGCTTCGGCAGGAAGCTCACGGCGTACTCGGCCCCACGATAGATCTCGGTATGGCCTTTCTGGCGGCCGTAGCCCTTGACCTCGGTGACGGTGAGGCCGTGAACGCCGATGCCGGTGAGGGCGTCGCGGACCTCCTCCAGCTTGAACGGCTTGATGATGGCCATCACGATTTTCATGGGCGACGCCCCCTTGGCTTGCGAGTGAATGTGCGAGTGAATTCGGCTGTGGTGAAACGAGCGTGAGTGAAGGCCGCCGTTCGGCGCACCTCTCGGCGCGGCACGATCGGCGAAGCCGGCGCGCCGAGGTTTGCGGCCCCGTGCGCTCGCCCCACTTATTCAAGGACTATGCCAAGCGGAACTTTTTCCCGTTCCGCCATTCTGCCCAAGAAGTGGCCGCGGACTGATGGCCGAACCGGCGATCGTCCCGCCAAGTTTGCATTTCGATTGAACAAAGTGATGACGAAATAGGCACGGGAGGCCCATTGTCCTGGAGGACAGCCTCTCGACGTCGACGTCAGACCCCCGTACGGCGCGGGCGGATCATGCCTTCCTGGGCGACCGAAGCCACGAGCGTACCGTCACGGCTGAAGATCTGGCCACGCGCGAAACCACGGGCTCCCTCGGCGCTCGGGCTGTCCTGCGCGTAGAGCAGCCATTCGTCGGCGCGGAACGGACGGTGGAACCACAGGGCGTGATCCAGACTGGCGGACTGGATCTCCGGATCGAACACCGTTTGCCCGTGCGGGATCAGGGTCGCGTCGAGGAGCGTCATGTCGGAGGCGTAAGCCAGGACCGCGCGATGAACCGCCGGATCGTCCGGCAGACGGTCCACGGCCCGCATCCAGACGTGGAAGCGCGGATCGCGCGGGGCGCGGCGAAGGTAGCGCTCGATCTCGACCGGACGCAGTTCGATCGGGCGACGCCGGCCGAAATAGGAGAGGATCGGCGCCGGAATCGCCAAACCAAGGCGCTCGGCCTCCTCGGTGGCGGCGGGGGCCTCCGGAACCGCCTCGGGCGGCGGCACATCCGGCATGGCCGCCTGGTGCGAGGCACCCGCCTCGGCATCGTGATAGGAGACGGACATCGAGAAGATCGGGCGGTCGTGCTGGTGCGCCACCACCCGGCGGGTGGCGAAGCTGCGCCCGTCGCGAATGCGTTCCACCGCGTAATCGATCGGTGCCTTCGGATCGCCGCCCAACAGGAAATAGGCGTGCAGCGAGTGGGGCGGCCGACTCTCGGGCACCGTGCGCGAGGCCGCGACCAGGGCCTGTGCCACGACCTGCCCCCCGAACACCCGGAACCACCCGGTCTGCAGGCTCTCCCCTCGAAAAAGGTCCGGCCGCAGGGGCTCCAGATCGAGGATGTCGAGGAGTTCGGTGACGATGCCTGCCATTCGGCCTTCCTGGTCGATCGCTCGCCCCCGGAACGGGGTGGCCGGGGCGCCGCGCAAAATCCTTCACATGTGAACGATCTCGAAGGCAAGGTTCGAGCAGGCAAGGCTCGATGAGAGGCCGATCGCCGTGTCGCGATCCCGGACCGGATCGCGACCCTGATGCGTTGCCCCCGGCGGCCAGGAATGTCACTCCGATCGCGCAGCGAGGCTTTGTGGGCAACGGCATGAGCGGTCAGGTCATGGGTGAAACGGGGACGCGCGCGGGTCGGCGCAGCATCGTGATCGCCGGAGCCGGAATCCCGGGCCTCACCCTCGCGCTCGCCCTGGCCCAGGCGAACGGCGCCGCCCTCTCCGTGACCCTGTGCGACCCGAGCCTCGGCACCGGAGCGGCCCGCCATGCCGGGCGTGCCTATGCGGTGGCGGCCGGTGGCCGCCGCATGCTCGCGCGCCTCGGCATCTGGGAGGCGGCGAGCCGCGCGGCACAGCCCATCCGCGAGATGGTGGTGAGCGACAGCCGCCTCGCGGACCCGATCCGTCCGGTCTTTCTCACCTTCGCGCAGGATCATGCCGGCCAGGACGCCGAGGCCGATGCGCCCTTCGCCCACATGGTGGAGGCCGAGCCGCTGGCCGCGGCATTGCTGGCCGCCGCCGAGCGGGCCGGGGTGACGTTCGAGAACCACGGGATCGTCGAAGCGACGCCGGCGGGGGGCGTCACCCGCATCGCGCTGAGCGGTGGGCGGATGCTGGAAGCAGCCCTCCTCGTCGCGGCCGATGGGGGCCGATCGCGCCTGCGCGAGGCCGCCAAGATCGGCTGGGTCGGCTGGTCCTACCCGCAGATGGGTCTCGTCGCCACGATCGGCCACGCGCGCGATCACGAGGGCCGGGCCTACGAGCACTTCCTGCCGGGCGGCCCCTTCGCGATCCTGCCCCTGGTGAATGGCGGTGCCCTCGGGCACCGCTCGTCCATCGTCTGGACGGAGCGGGCCGCCGATGTGCCGGCGCTGACGGGCGGCGGTCCGGAGGAGACCTTGGCCGAGATCGAGCGGCGGTTCGGCCTCAATTTCGGGCGCCTGGTCCTGGAGCGGGGACCGAGCGCGCATCCCCTCGCCTTCGGCCTCGCCCGCAGCTTTCGGGGCGAGCGGCTGGCGCTCCTCGGAGACGCGGCGCACGTCATCCATCCGATCGCCGGCCAGGGGCTCAACCTCGGATTGGCCGGGGCCGCGGTGCTGGCGGAGGCGGTGACGGACGCCCTGCGCCTCGGCCTCGATCCCGGCAGCCGAGACGTGCTGCGGCACTACGAGCGGGAGCGCCGCTTCGACACCCTGGCGATGGGTGCGATGACGGACGGGCTCAACCGTCTGTTCTCCAACGACGTGCTGCCCCTGCGCCTCGCGCGCGATCTCGGCCTCGGCCTCGTGGACCGGCTGCCGGCGCTCAAGCGCCTGTTCATCGGCGAGGCGGCCGCCTCGCGCGGATCGCTGCCGCGCCTCCTGCGCGGCGAGGCACTCTGAAAACCAGAACGGCGACCCTCCCCGTTCGGGAAAGGTCGCCGTCGATGCCACGGTCGCAGTCCCCGTACGGGCCTGGATCGCGTTTCGTCTACCTTGCTTACTTGGCCTTGGCGGCCTTGTTGGCCTTCTCGCGCTCGATGCCCTCGAGGATCAGGCGGTGCGCCTCTTCCTTGCCGCCCCAGCGCTTGATCTTCACCCACTTGCCGGGCTCCAGATCCTTGTAGTGCTCGAAGAAGTGCTGGATCTGGTGGATCGTGATGTCGGGCAGGTCGGTGTAGTTCTCGATCCGGTCGTAGCGCATGGTCAGGTGGCGCGACGGCACGGCGATGATCTTCTCGTCCTCACCCGAATTGTCCTCCATCACGAGGACGCCGATCGGCCGGGCGCTGATGATCGCGCCGGGGGCGATGGCGCGCGTGTTGGCCACCAGCACGTCGCACGGGTCACCGTCCCCCGACAGGGTGTGGGGGATGAAGCCGTAGTTCCCCGGGTAATGCATCGCCGTATAGAGGAAGCGGTCGACGACGAGCGCACCGGCTTCCTTGTCCATCTCGTACTTGATCGGATCGCCACCGATCGGCACCTCGATGATGACGTTGACGTCGTCCGGCGGATTCTTGCCGATCGAGACCGCATCGATGATCATGACGTGTGCTCCCGGAATACGGGCGTTGAAACCCCGCTGCCCGGTCTCTTAAGGCCCTTCGGCCGTGAAGGAAATCGTCCCGTCGGCCAGGGCGCGACGTTTGCGCGAAAATGTCGGGCTCCGCCTTCAGGAACGATCCGACGGCCCGGAACGCCGCCGCCAGGCCTGGACCAGCCGCGCCCAGGCGCGCTCGATCCAGCGCGCTGCGTGCTCCAGCGGAACCTTCAGGCCCGGCACGTCCTGGGCGAGCAGGGCCAAGCCGACGGGCAGCATCCACAGGCCGAGAACGGGCAGGATCGAGAAGATGCCGCCGAGGATGAACAGGAAGGCGGCGGCGAGACGAATCCAGACGCGCGAGGGCTCGCGCAGCCAGTCGACGGCGCGGCGCAAGCGATCCGGCAGCTTCGCGCTGAGCGCGTCGACGCGCCTGTCCCAGTCCTGCGGGGTGACATTCATCCGGCGACCCGACCTCTCCCGTGACGCCCGGATCTGTCCGGGCGAGCCGGCAGGAGATGGTGTCGCTTCCACCCGTTCGCGAGGTTCAGCCGAAGCGAAACCCGATTTTCGGCAGCACTGCGCCGGCGATACGGTCGACGGAACGCGCCGCTTCGACGCCGCCGAGACCCGCGTAGAAGCTCAGCGCGCGCGCGTTCTCCTCGAGGGCCCAGACGCCCGCATCGGCGAGGCCGTGGTCGGCCAGATCGTTGCGGATGGCCCGGAACAGGCGCCGGCCGAGGCCGAGGCCCTGGTGATCGGGGCGGATATAGAGCTCGTCGATCTCGCCGGCGGCACGAAGCAGGCGCCCGCGCGCGGGTCCGTAGACGGCATAGCCGACCACCGCCTCCCCGGTATCGACCACGACGAGCGGCCGGTTGCGCTGGGCGGCCCCGAGCCACCATTGCGAGCTGCGTTGCGAGATCATCCGTTCCAGGGCGACGCCCGGAATGATCCCGCGATAGGCCTCGCGCCAGGTCTCGTCGAACAGGTCGGCGATACGGTCCGCGTCGGCCGGGCGGGCACGGCGGAGGCTGATGGTGCTCGTACGCATGACGGTTCCCCGCGCTCGAAGAAACGAATGACGGTTCGCATCGGTGTCGATCACCGCATCGGAGGTGACGATCCGGGCGAAGACAAGGCGACCTTTGCCAACGCAAGGTCGATGCCGGACATTACTCCTTGGAAGTGCCGCTGGTTTGCCGTGGCCGTGCCCCGCTGTTAGAGCCGGGCCTCGATCCCATCCCGCATCGGTACCGCCACCCCCGTGTTCAAGCGCTTCCTGACCTCCGAGATCCGCGACGCGCGCCGCATGGCGCGGATCGCCCGCTTCGAGCGGCCGATCGCCGGCCCGGTCTCGCGGGCCAAGGCCTGGGCGAACATGCTGCTGGTGGATCACGGGGTGTTCCGCCTCGCCTACCTGAACCGGCACCGGATCGGCCAGGGCAAGGTCTGGCGCTCGGCACAGCCGACGCCGCATCAGCTGGCCTGGTTCAAGCGGCAGGGGGTGCGCACGGTGATCTCGCTCCGGGGCGGGCGCGAGCACGGCTCCTGGCCTCTCCAGCGGGAGGCCTGCGAGCGCCAGGGCCTGACCCTGGTCGAATTCGTCCTGCGCTCGCGTGAGGCCCCTTCGCGCGAGACCATCCTGGCGGCGAAGGCGTTCTTCGACGGGGTCGAGTATCCGGCGATCATGCATTGCAAGTCGGGGGCGGACCGGGCCGGGCTCGGCGCCGCCCTCTACCTGATCCTGCACGAGAAGCTGCCGGTGGCCGAGGCGATGGGCCAGCTCTCGGCGCGGTACGGCCATTTCCGCTTCGCCAAGACGGGTATCCTGGACGCGTTCTTCGCGCTCTACCGGCGCGAGGGCGAGGCGAAGGGGCTCGATTTCCTGACCTGGGTCGAGACGGACTACGATCCGGAAGCCCTCAAGCGCTCGTTCCGTCCGGGATTCTGGTCGGATCTGGTGGTCGACCGGATCATCAAGCGGGAATAGCCGGAAAAAAACCCGCCGCGGCGAAGCCGGGCGGGCGCGGTCGATGCCATGATCGACGTCATCCGATATTGGATCGCGGGGCCGGTCGGCGACCCCGCGACGGCCTGCGCTCAGGCGGCGAGACGGACGGCCGACGACGGCGCGTTCTCGTTGCCGGCGATGAAGCGGCCGGAAGTCGACAGCGGACCGCTCTTCGGCGTCAGGGCATTGGCGGCGATGAAGACCAGCGAGACGTTCAAGGCAGCGGCGGCGGCAACGAAGAGAGCGATCATCGGAAGGTGTCCCAGAGCAGGTGCGATGAGCCGCATATGGCACCGCACCATTCGCGCTGGTATACCAAATTCTACACACCACCCATGCAGGCATCGCATCGCGATCCCCCTCAGAGCGTCGTCACCCGCGTTCGACGGCGTCCTGTGCATCGGAAGGCTGAGTCCGGCGCAACGCTTCCATTCGCGATGAGCGCGGAGGCGGGGTTCGGGAACACCGCATGCCGCATTGCGAAATCAGTTCGTCGCGAGGCCCTCGATCATCGCCTCGAAGGAGGCCCTATCGACCAACGTGTCGCCGAACAGGACCACGAGCGTCAGGATCAAACCGACGCAGCTCAGGTAGACCAGCAGGAACAAGTCCTTGTTCTTGCTCGTCGCGAGGACGATCCCGGCGAACGGGAGACTTTGGAGGGTGAGCGTCGCTGCGATGTTCATGCCCGGCCTCGACCCCTATCCGCGCGATTGCCCGGTCGACCATTCCGGCGGGCCAGGTCGGCCCACCGGACTCTCGGTATCGTCTCACCGGCCGATCGGTTGCAACCGCGACGGGCTGGCGGGCGCGGGCCCGGACGAAGCCCGTTCAGGCCAGCCGGACCGGCTGCGACGCGAGGGGGAGCTCGACGCCGTCCTCGGTGAGGAAGCGGGACCGCATCGGCTTCAGGACGAACATCGCCAGGATCGCCGCGACGACGTTGAGCCCGATGATGATCGAGAACACCGCCGACCAGCCATAGGTGGCCGAGATCACGCTCGCGATCGGCACCAGGAAGGAGGCGGTGCCCTTCGCGGTGTAGAGCAGGCCGGCATTGGTGGTCGCGAACTTCGAGCCGAACGTGTCGCCGCAGGTGGCCGGAAACAACGAGTAGATCTCGCCGAACACCCCGAAATAGACCGCCGTGGCGAAGACGAAGACCAGCGGATGAGTGCCGTAGGTCAGCAGGGTGATGATGGCCAGAGCCGCGATCGAGAAGGCGATGAACATGGTGTTCTCGCGTCCGAGATTATCGGAGACGAAGCCGAAGAACGGCCGCCCGAAGCCATCGAAGATCCGGTCGAGGGAAATCGCGAAGGTGAGCGCCGCCATCTGCAGGCCGAAGAGGCTGACCGGCACGTCCGCGACCTTGAAGTCGTGGGCGATCGGGGCGATCTGCGCCGCCGCCATCAGGCCGCCGGAGGCCACCATCACGAAGATCACGTACATCAGCCAGAAGACCGGGGTGCGCACCACCTCGCGCGGGGTCCGGTCGATCCGGGTCTGGGGCAGGCGCAGGGTCTTGCGCTGGACCGGCACGGCCAGCGACGGCTTGCGCAGGAAGAACGAGAGCAGGACGACGATCGCGCCCTGGCCGAGGCCGAAGGTCAGGAAGGCATCCTGGTAGCCGCTGGTGGCGATCATCTTGGCGATCGGGATCACGGTGACGGCGGCGCCCGCTCCGAAACCGGCCGCCGTGGCGCCGGCGGCGAGGCCGCGCCGGTGCGGGAACCACTTCAGCGCGTTGCCGACGCAGGTGCCGTAGACGGAGCCGGCTCCGATGCCGCCGACGACGGAGGCCGCGTAGAGCAGGAAGAGCGAGTCCGCGTGCGCGTTGATGAACCAGGCCAGCGCGATCATCACGCCGCCGAAGCAGACGACGATGCGCGGGCCGTAGCGGTCGACGAACCAGGCCTCGACCGGGACCAGCCAGGTCTCGGTGGCGACGAAGATCGTGAAGGCGAACTGGATGGCGGCGCGGCCCCAGTGAAACTTGGCGTCGATCGGGTCGACGAAGAGGGTCCAGCCGTATTGGAGATTGGCGATCATCGCCATGCAGAGCACGCCGAAGGCAAGCTGCCACCACTTGGCGGACGGTGAGTCCTGACGTTCCATCCCGGATTCCTTCTCGATCGGATTCTTCGTGCCGACCGCGACACCATGCACCAAAATTCTTTGTATGCAATATACCAGGGAATGAAATGTGATTCAGAACGTGCGGCCGACACAAAGCGCGATGGCGTCGGCAGGATCGTGCAACGCAGGGGCGTGACGTCGGATCGAACGCGCGTCGAGGCTCGCCGGACGCCGCCGGCCTTCACGGTCCGGACCCGGCGAGAACGGAGGTGCCCGGCCCGCGCGGGCGCGGCTCAGTCGCCTCCGCTTCGATCGGGCGGAAGCCGTCTCACTCCGCTGCGACGCGGCTCGCCTCGCGGTAGGGATGAGCCGGATAGGTTCCGATGATCCGAACCTCCCGCGAGAAGTAGGCGAGTTCGGCGAGCGCGCGGGACAGGCCGGGCTCGTCCGGGTGGCCGTCGACCTCGGCGTAGAACTGCGTGGCCGAGAATTGGCCCTCGACCATGTAGCTCTCGAGCTTCGACATGTTGACGCCGTTCGTGGCGAAGCCGCCGAGCGCCTTGTAGAGCGCGGCCGGGATGTTGCGGACCCGGAAGACGAAGCTGGTGACGACAGGACCGGATTCGGGCTCGACCGCCTCGGGCTCGGGCGAGAACACGACGAAGCGGGTGGTGTTGTGGCTCTCGTCCTCGACGTCGCGGGCCAGGATGTCGAGGCCGTAGACCTCCGCCGCGAGGGCCGGCGCCAGGGCGGCCCGGCTCGGATCGCCGGCTTCCGCGATCTCGCGGGCGGCGCCGGCCGTGTCGCCGGCCACCACGGGCCGGAGGCCGAGGCGCCGGATGATCTTGCGGCACTGGCCCAGGGCATGGACGTGGGTGTGCACGCTCTTCAGGGCGTCGACGGGCGTGCCGGGCAGGACCATCAGCTGGAAGTGGATCGGCAGGAAATGCTCGGCCACGATGTGCAGGCCCGAGGTCGGGATGAGGTGGTGGATGTCCGCGACGCGGCCCGCGATCGAGTTCTCGATCGGGATCATGGCCCGCGCCGCGCGGCCCTCCTTCACCGCCGCGAAGGCGTCCTCGAAGCTCGGGCACGGCAGCGGCGTCCAGTCCGGGTAAGCCTGGGCGCAGATGATGTGGGAATTCGCGCCGGGCTCGCCCTGATAGGAGATCGTGCGTTGGGGCATGGCGGACCTGTCTTGTTCCGGACTTCGTGCGACGTCCGCGTGATCGCTTGGCCACGCGGGACGTCGGCTTGGCTCGGGCGGACGCCGTATCAGTTCAGCCGGCGGGCCGCCAGGATGGCGCGTGCGCGCTCCAGGTCGGCGGGCGTGTCGACGCCGAGCGGCAGATCGTCGACCACGATGGCGTCGATGCGCATGCCCGCCTCCAGGGCGCGGAGCTGTTCGAGCTTCTCGCGCGTCTCCAGCTCGCCGGGCGGCAGGGCCATGAACCGCGCCAGCGCCTTCCGGCGATACGCGTAGAGGCCGATGTGATGATAGAGCGGCCCCTCCCCCCACGGCGCTTCGGCGCGGGTGAAATAGAGCGCGCGCAGGCGGCGGGTGCCGACGGCGTGACCGATGAGCTTGACCACGTTCGGGTCGCGCCGCTCGGCCTCGTGGGTGATGATCGCGCAGAGGGTCGCGATGTCCACCGAGCGGTCGGCAAGCGGCAGGATCGCGGCGCCGATGATGCCCGGATCGATGGTGGGCAGGTCGCCCTGCACGTTCACGACGACGTCGTGATTGCCCTGCGGATCGATGATCTCCAGGGCTTCCGCAAGGCGGTCGGAGCCGGAGGGATGATCGGGTCGCGTCATCACCGCGAGGCCGCCGACGGCCTCGATGGCCTCGACGATGGCGGGCGTATCCGTGGCCACGACCACGGGCCCGATGCCGGCCTCCACGGCGCGGCGCCAGACATGGACGATCATCGGCTCCCCGGCCAGATCCGCCATCGGCTTGTTCGGCAGGCGGGTCGCGGCCATGCGCGCGGGAATGAGGACGAGGGGATCGGACATCGCGCTTCTGACCCTGCTCCGGCTAGCGCCGGTGCTTAACAGCGGCGGTCCGGGTTGTCATGCCGGTCGCCCCTCGGAGCCGAACGAGGGCGCGAACGTCTCGAGACGGCGAGGAAGCGAGTGAGGAAACTGGGCGACACTCCCCGCTCTGCGACGACGCGAACGTCGAGTCCGCCCGAGTCCAGCATTGTCAAGGTCGGGCTTCAGCGGCTAAGCACCCTCGACCGTTTCCAAAGTTCGGCCCATCAGGCGCCGCACTTCGCCCTGACCCCTATCCCCTCAGGCCGGCCGCACCGGAGTTGTCGAGAATGGACTCTTTCGAGCTGAACAAGGTCGCGGGTGCCGCGCTCGGCGCGCTGCTGTTCGCCGTGGGGTCGGGCTTCGTCGCCGAACTGATCTATCACCCGAAGCCCGCGGGCCCGGCTGGCTACGCGCTCCCTGAGCCGCAGGCGAAGGCGGGCGGCGGCGCGGCGCCGGAGGCCAAGGCCGAGCCCCTGCCCATCCGCCTCGCCAGCGCCAGCGCCGACAAGGGACAGGCCGCCGCCAAGAAGTGCGCCTCCTGCCACAGCTTCGAGAAGGGCGGCCCGAACAAGGTCGGCCCGCATCTCTGGGGTGTCGTCGACCGTCAGCGCGCGCACGAGCCCGGCTTCGAGTACTCTGCCGCCCTGAAGGAGAAGGGCGGCACCTGGACCTACGACGAGCTCGACCACTTCCTGACCAATCCGAAGGGCTACGTCCCCGGCACCAAGATGGCGTTCGCCGGCATCTCCTCGCCGACCGAGCGTGCCGACGTGATCACGTACCTGCGCACTCTCGCCGACACCCCGGCCCCGCTGCCGGCCGTGGAGAAGAAGGCCGAGGCCGAGAAGCCGGCCGATACCAAGCCGGCAGCGGCCGATGCCAAGCCGGCGGACAAGCCGGCCGAGGCGAAGGCCGCCCCGGATTCGAAGCCCGCCGCCGAGGTCCGGCGCGAGGAGACCGCGAAGGATGCGGGGCAGAAGGGCTCGGACAAGGCGAAACCGTCCGAGGACCAGAAGCCTGAAGTGAACGTTCCGGGCACCGCCGCCAAGCCGACCGTCGCGGGTGAGGACGCCAACAAGCCGGCCTCCGTGAAGCCCGCCGACGACACCCCGGTCCAGGCGTCCCCCGCTGCGCCCTCGGAGCCCGCTACGACCGTGCCGGCCGAGAAACCCGCGCAGCCGTAAGCGGCGGGCATCGGGCGATCAGACGAGGCCGGGCATCGCCTGGCCTTTTTTCGTTTGGCACGGGGACGTCGCGATCACCGCGCCGCGTCCGCCTCGATCAGCGATCGAGATCCAGGAAAAATCGCACAGCTTCGTCGAGCCGACGCATGTATTCGTCTTCTAGACGCCCGACCGTGTCTTTGATCTTGGCACGCGGCACGGTCACGATCTTGTCGACCTGGATCTGACTGGGCTCGCGAAGTCCGTTGACTCGACTCGGCTGCACGTCGACGCGCAGCATGGGAGCGCCGAAAACGCGTTCGCTCGTCATCAAGCACAGCGTGACACTGTCGGTTTCGAGAAAATCGTCGCCCTGGATGACGACGCAGGGACGCGGCTTGCTGGTGTAGCTTCCCTTGACGGTGAGGATCACGATCCCTTGCCGCTCAACCATGGTCGAGATCCTGCACGTCGGAGATCAGGGCATTGGTTTCCCTGGCATCGCTCGCAGCAGAGACTAGGCGGCTCTGGCGGCGCGCTTCCTTGCGACGGCTTTCCCTGACGTATTCCTCGACGAGCATGCGCAACGCCCCGGACGGGGTCGTGCTGTCCCGCCGCGCGGCGTCCGCGAAAGCCTGCTTGAGACGTTCGTCCAACCGCACTTGCAGGATCGTGCTGTCACGTGCCACGCCCTGCTCCTCTGTATGATCCAATCTGTCCTACATTTCAGCATACATGTCGGCAACGATGGACGAAAGCCTGAGGGCTCGGCCTCGCGGCCGCTGCAGACATACGAACTGTGGCGCCGGCGATGCGGACCATCCTTCCGTCATGCGCGCACACGCCCGCTTGGCGTTCGCCACGGGTCCGTCCTAGAACGTGCGCCTGCCGTCGCCGGTGCGGCGGTGGGCCCCCCGCGACCCCGGAATCCGGAGACCGCCAGCCCGTGATGCGACCAGCCCTGATCGGACGCCTTCTCGCCGCCCTCGCCTTCCTGGCCTGGGGCCTGCCCGCCCGGGCGGCGCCCGATCCGGAACCCGCGGCGCCGCAGGGTGCCTGGATGCACGCGGTCACGCTGATGGGCGCGCCGAAATACGGTCCCGATTTCAAGCACTTCGAGTATGCGGACCCGAACGCCCCGAAGGGCGGTCTCGTTCGCCTCGGCGCGCAGGGCGGCTTCGACAACTTCAACTACGTGGTCGCGGGTCTGAAGGGCGATCTCGAGGGCGGGATCGTCCAGATCTACGATACGCTGATGACGGAATCGGCCGACGAACCGTTCACCTCCTACGGCCTCCTGGCCGAGGGCGTGCGCCTGGCGGACGACCTCTCGTCCGTCTCCTATCGCCTGCGCGAGGGCGCGCATTGGCACGACGGCAAGCCGGTGACGCCCGAGGACGTGGTCTGGTCCTTCGATACTCTGAAGGCCAATAGCCCGTTCTACTCGGCCTATTATCAGACCGTGACCAAGGCGGCGGTGACGGGCCCGCGCGAGGTGACCTTCACCTTCTCGGAATCCGGCAACCGGGAGTTGCCGCAGGTTCTGGGACAGCTGCGCATCCTGCCCAAGCACTGGTGGACGGGCACGGACGCGCAGGGGCGCCCCCGCGACGCCACCCAGACCACCCTGGAGATTCCTCTTGGCTCCGGCCCGTACCGGCTGGCGAAGTTCGAGGCCGGGCGCAGCGCCACCTACGAGCGCGTGGCGGATTACTGGGGCAAGGACCTGCCGGTGAATGCCGGCCGCAACAATTTCGGCACGATGCGCAACGAGTACTTTCGCGATGCGACGGTGCTGATCGAGGCGTTGAAGGGCGACCTCTTCGACTTTCGGACCGAGAACGTGGCCCGCAACTGGGCCACTGCCTACGATTCCTTCCCCGCCGTGAAGGAGGGCCGCCTGATCAAGGAGGAGTTCCCCGATCGCGGCAACGGCAACATGCAGGCCTTCGTCTTCAACACGCGCCGGCCGAAATTCGCCGATCCGCGCGTGCGCCGGGCCTTCAACCTCGCGATGAACTTCGAGGAGATGAACCGCTCGTTGTTCTTCGGCCTCTACAAGCGGATCGACTCCTATTATTTCGGCTCGGAACTGGCCTCCTCGGGCCTGCCCGAGGGCGACGAACGCGCGATCCTCGACGCCGTGAAGGACAAGGTCCCGCCCGCCGCCTTCACCACGCCCTACGCCAACCCCGTCAACGGCACGCCGGAGGCCGTGCGCGCGCATCTGCGCGAGGCGGTCGGCCTCCTGAAGCAGGCCGGCTACGAGTTGCGCAACGGGCAGATGACCGACGTGAAGAGCGGCGAGCCGCTCACCGTCGAGTTCCTGGAGTTCCAGAGCGTGTTCGAGCGGGTGGTGCTGCCCTTCGCGGCGCAGTTGAAACTCATCGGCATCAACAGCTCCCTGCGGGTGATTGACCAGGCCCAGTACCAGAACCGCCTGCGCGCCTTCGACTTCGACGTGACCACCAGTTCCTGGCCGCAATCGCTCTCGCCCGGCAACGAGCAGCGCGAGTATTGGGGCTCGGCCGCCGCCGACAAGCCCGGCTCGCGCAACCTCATCGGGATCAAGGACCCCGCCATCGACGCGCTGATCGAGCGGGTGATCTACGCGCATGACCGTCCGGGCGTCCTGGCCGCGACGCATGCCCTCGACCGGGTGCTGCTGGCCCACGACTACGTGGTTCCGCAATGGGCCTCGAACGTCTCGCGCACCCTGCGCTGGAACCGCTTCGGCCACCCGGCCGTGCTGCCGAAATACGGAAGCTCGGGCTTCCCCACCACCTGGTGGTACGACGAGGCGCTCGCGGCGAAGACCGGGGCGCCCCGGTGAGCGCCGGGCCGACCCGGCGCGCCGTCGTCGCGGGTGCCGGCGCGCTAGCCGCCACCCTGGTCCTGCCGGCCCGGGCGGCGGGGCGCGCGAGCCACGGCCTGTCGAGCTTCGGCGACCTGAAATACCCGCCCGACTTCCGGGCCTTCGACTACGTCAATCCGGACGCGCCGCGCGGCGGTCGCTTCGCCGCGCAACTCGCCTCCACGCTCGGCAACCAGGCCTCCGACACCTTCAACACCCTGAACATCTACGTCCTGCGCGGCGACGGCGCCGCCGGCATGAACCTGACCTTTGATTCGCTGATGGTCCGGGCGCTGGACGAGCCGGACGCGCTCTACGGCCTCCTCGCCCGGTCGGTGGAGGTCTCCGAGGACGGGCTCACCTACCGCTTCGCTCTGCGTCCGCAGGCGCGCTTCCACGACGGCTCGCGCCTCACCGCGCGCGACATCGCGGCCTCCCTGACGTTGCTCAAGGAGAAGGGCCACCCGGAGATCTCGCAGGTCCTCCGCGACCTCACCGAGATCGTCGCCGAGGACGACGCCACGGTGTCGCTCCGCTTCGCCGCCGGCCGAAGCCGCGATCTGCCGCTGTTCGTCGCGACCCTGCCGGTGTTCTCGGCCGCCTACTACGCCACGCGCGATTTCGAGGCCTCGTCCCTGGAGCCCCCCCTCGGCTCGGGCCCCTATCAGGTCGGGCGCCTGGAGCCGGGCCGCTTCATCGAGCTGGAGCGGGTGAAGGATTACTGGGGCGCCGAGCTGCCGGTGAATGTCGGCCAGAACAATTTCGACGCCATCCGCTACGAGTATTTTCGCGACCGGCAGGTGGCGTTCGAGGCGTTCAAGGGCGGGGCCTTCACCTTCCGCGAGGAGTTCACCGCCCGCGTCTGGGCCACGGGCTACACGTTTCCCGCCGCGCAGGAAGGCCGCGTGCGCAAGGAGGTGGTGCCGGATGCCCGCCCCTCGGGCACGCAGGGCTGGTGGCTGAACACCCGGCGCGAGGCGTTCCGCGATCCCCGCGTGCGGGAGGCGATCGGCCTGTGCTTCGACTTCGACTGGTCGAACGCCAACCTGATGTACGGCGCCTATATCCGCACCGCCTCCTACTTCGAGAATTCCGAGCTGAAGGCCAGCGGCCGGCCCTCCCCTGAGGAACTCGCGCTCCTCGACCCCATGCGCGCCGACCTGGCCGCCGAGGTGTTCGGCGAGGCCTGGAGCCCCCCGGCCTCGGACGGTTCGGGCCAGGACCGCGCGCTCCTCAGCCGCGCCGTGGCGCTCCTGCGCGAGGCCGGCTGCACCCGCGAGGGCAGCGTGATCCGCTTAGCCTCCGGCAAGCCGCTGGAGATCGAATTCCTCGACAACGACCCGGTGTTCCAGCCGGTGACGCAGCCCTTCATCCGCAACCTCGGGCTGATCGGCATCCGCGCCAGCATCCGCCTCGTGGACGCCTCGCAGTATCAGGCGCGGGTCAAGGATTTCGACTTCGACGTCACCGTCCGGCGCTTCGGCAGCGGCCTCACGCCCGGCCCCGAACTGCGCGAGGCCTACGGCGCGCGCAGCGCCGGCACGCCGGGCTCCAACAACCTCGCGGGCATCGCCAGCCCCGCCATCGACGCGCTGATCGAGCGGGTGACGGAGGCGACCTCGCGCGCGGACATGATCCACGCGGCGCGCGCCCTCGACCGCGTGCTGCGGGCCGGGCGCTACTGGGTGCCCATGTGGTACAAGGCGGATCACCGCCTCGCGCTCTGGGACGTCTACGGCCGTCCGCCCAAGGGGCCGACCTACGATCTCGGCGTGCCCGGAATCTGGTGGTACGATGCCGCCAGGGCCCGGCGCATCGGCCGAACCTGAGGAGCGCCCGTGCTCGGCTACATCCTGCGCCGCATCGCGCTCATGGTCCCGACCATCTTCGGGATCATGCTCATCACCTTCGTCATCGTGCAGTTCGCCCCGGGCGGACCCGTCGAGCGGGTGCTGGCCCAGTTGCAGGGCCAGAGCGAGGGCAGCCTCTCCCGCGTCAGCGGCGGGGCCGGCGACCTCGGAGGCGCGGCGCGCAGTTCCGGCGGGGGCGAGACGAATGCCCGCTATCGCGGGGCTCAAGGGCTCGACCCGGCCTTCATCAGGAAGCTGGAGCAGCAATTCGGCTTCGACAAGCCGGCGCCCGAGCGCTTCGCCAAGATGATCGGGGACTATGTCCGGTTCGATTTCGGCAACAGCTACTTTCGTGACGTCTCCGTGCTGCAGCTGATCCGCGAACGCCTGCCGGTGTCGATCTCGCTCGGCCTCTGGATGACGCTGATCTCCTACGCGATCTCGATTCCGCTCGGGATCCGCAAGGCGGTGCATGACGGCTCGCGCTTCGACCTCTGGACCTCGACGGTCGTCATCATCGGCTACGCGATTCCGAGCTTCCTGTTCGGCATCGCGCTGATCATCCTGTTCGCGGGCGGCTCGTTCGTGCAGATCTTCCCGATCCGGGGGCTCACCAGCGAGAACTTCGACTCCCTGAGCCTCTGGGGCAAGGCGGTCGATTACGCGTGGCACATGGCGCTGCCGCTCGCCGCCCTGGTGCTCGGCGCCTTCGCCACCTCGACGCTGCTGACGAAGAACTCCTTCCTCGACGAGATCCGCAAGCAGTACGTGCTCACCGCGCGCATGAAGGGCCTGTCCGAGCGCCGGGTGCTCTACGGGCACGTCTTCCGCAACGCCATGCTCATCGTCATCGCGGGCTTCCCGGCGGCCTTCATCTCGGCCTTCTTCACCGGCTCGCTCCTGATCGAGACGATCTTCTCGCTGGACGGGCTCGGGCTCCTGTCTTTCACCTCGATCGTCGGGCGCGACTACCCCGTGGTGTTCGCGACCCTCTATATCTTCTCCCTGCTGGGGCTTGCGGTGAACCTGCTCTCCGACCTGATCTACACCTGGATCGACCCGCGCATCGACTTCTCGGCGCGGGCCACGTGACCGCCCTGTCCCTGGTCATCCGGCACGAGCACGCGAACGATGCCGAGGCGATCGAGCGCCTGCACGCCCGCGCCTTCGGGCCCGGCCGGTTCGCCCGCACCGCCTATCGCCTGCGCGAGGGCACGGCGCCGATCGCCGGGCTCTGCTTCACCGCCATGGTGGCGACCTACCTCGTCGGTTCGATCCGGATCGGCCCGGCGGAGGCGGGCGGCCGATTGCTGGTGCTGGGGCCGCTCGCCGTCGATCCGAGTTTCGAGGGGCGCGGCATCGGCGCGTCCCTGATGACGGCCTGCCTCGACGCCGCGACGGAGGCTGGGCACGGCCTCGTGATCCTCATCGGCGACGCGCCCTATTACCGGCGCTTCGGCTTCGCCCCGATCCCACCAGGACGCCTGAACCCGCCCTCTCCCGTCGATCCCGCCCGGTTCCTCTGGCGTGAGCTTCATGCGGGCGCGGCCGCGACGGTCGCGGGGAACGTCACGGCCCTGCGCGCGCGTTGACCCGGTGCAGGGCGCGCGGCGCCGCAGGGGATCGACGGAGATGGATCAGACGGACATCCGGCACGAGAGGATCGAGGCGAACGGCGTCGCGCTCCACGTGGCGCGGCTCGGGAGCGGGCGGCCCCTGGTGCTTCTGCACGGCTGGCCGGAATTCTGGCTGACCTGGGAACCGGTGATGCGGCGGCTCGCCGACCGCTTCGAACTCATCGCCCCCGACCTGCGCGGGTTCGGCGCCAGCGAGAAGCCCGACGCCGGCCCCAGCGACAAGGCGGGCGCGCAGGTGCATGCCGCCGACGTGGTGGCGCTGCTCGATGCCTTGGAGATCCGGCGGGCCGGCATCGTCGGCCACGATGTCGGGGCCTACGTGGTCCAGGCGCTCGGCCGGGCGGCACCGGAACGGCTGACCGGGCTGTTCACCTTCAACTGTCCCTATCCCGGCATCGGCCCGCGCCTCGCCGCGCCCGAGAGGCTCGCCGAGATCTGGTATCAATCCTATCACGTGAAGCCGTTCGCGGCGGCCCAGGTCGGCGCCTCGCGCGAGGCCTGCCGGCTCTATATCGGCCACTTCCTGCGTCACTGGGCCGGGGGCAACCCGGCCGCCTTCGATGACGTGCTCGACGCCTTCGTCGACAACTTCCTCGCGCCGGGCAACCTCCAGGGCGGCTTCAACTGGTACGTGAGTTCGCAGGCCGGACGGCTGGCGATGATCCGGGGCGAGGCCCCGAGCCTGCCGCCGATCCCGGTGCCGACCTGCGTGCGCTGGGGCGATTCCGACCCGCTGTTTCCCTATGCCTGGACGGACCGCTTGGCCGAGACCTTTTCAGACCTCGACCTCGCGAAGCTGACGGGGGTGGGACATTTCCCGCATCGGGAGAACCCAGACCTCGCGGCGGCGGAGATCGCGCGATTCTTCGATGGGTTGGCGGGGTGATCTGACTCGGCGCCGTTTCTCGCGCGCGATCCTTCTCCCCTCTGCGGGAGAAGGTGGCCCGCAAAGCGGGTCGGATGAGGGGAGCGCATTGTCCGAAAAGGTCGTCCCCGCTCCCGGTCGCTCCGCGACCACCCTCCCCCGCAGAGGGGGAGGGTTAGAGACCCTACGTCGCCCGGCCGCGCCGCCCCTCGACCAGCCACATCGCCAGCACCGCACCGGCCAGGGCCACCAGGGCCCACAGGCCGAGGGCCAGGGGGTAGACCTCGACGCCGCGGACATTGGCGCTGTCGCTCGGGCGGAAGCCGATCCAGTCGGCACCGGCGAGGCGGCCGCCGCGCACCGATTGCAGGCGCGGCACGGCCGTGCCGCCGCCGGCCTCCGCGACGCGGCGGATCGAGCCGCCGGTGCCCTCGGCCAGGGCCTTCAGGCGCTCGGTGTCGCTGAAGACGTCCGCGAGTTCGCGCGGGTTCGGCGGCCCGACGCTGACGAAGGCCACGAGGGTGCCGGAGCGCAGGGTGTGCAGCCCGAGCTCGGTGGCCTCGAAGGTGGCCGAGAACAGGCCGGGCGCCCCTTGCGTCAGCGTCAGGGTGCGCTGGCCGCCGGTGGGGCCGGTGACGGTCACCGGCTCCACCGTCTCGGCCATGGTCTGGCGCTCGACCCGGACCTCGCGCCCGCGCCCCGTGGTCTGGGCGCGCAGGGCCTCCTCCTCGAGGGCGGGCTCCTTCATCAGCCAGTGGCCGAGGCGGCGCAGCAGGTCGAGATAGGGGCCGCCCTCCTGGTAGCCGCGTGCCCACAGCCAGGCGTGGTCGGACAAGAGCAGGGCCACCCGGCCCTTGTCCTCCCGCGACAGGGCGAGCAGCGGCGCGGCGTTCGGCCCCTGCAGGATCGGCTGGATGCCGGGCCTCACCTGCGCGGAGACGAGGCGCAGCCAGTCGCCCCAGGCCGGCGGCGAGGCCTCGGAACCCGGCAGCGCCCGGGTGACGGGATGGCGCTTGCCGATCTCGGTCAGCGACGCCTTGTAGGGCTGCTCGATCACGCGCCCGTTCGGCTCGCCGGGCAGGATCGCGGCGAGCCGCGTGCGCGCGAGGCTGGCGCTGGAGGCGAATTCCGGCCCGGCGGCGATGAGCAGCGCCCCGCCCTCGCGGACGTAGCGGACGATGTTGTCGAAATAGGCCGAAGGCAGCACGCTCTGGTTGGCGTAGCGGTCGAAGATGATGAGGTCGAAATCCTTGATCTTCTGAACGAACAATTCGCGTGTCGGAAAGGCGATCAGGGAGAGTTCGGAGATCGGCGTGCCGTCCTGCTTCTCTGGCGGGCGCAGGATGGTGAAGTGGACGAGGTCCACGTTCGCGTCGGATTTCAGGAGGTTGCGCCAGGTCCGCTCGCCCTGGTGCGGCTCGCCCGAGACGAGTAGCACGCGCAGCTTCTCGCGGATGCCCTCGATGGGCAGGACCGCGCGATTGTTGATCGTCGTGAGTTCGCCCGGCAGCGGCTCTACTTCGATCTCGACCACGTTCGGGCCGCCATGCTCGATCCGCATGGTCAGGGAGAAGGGCTGGCCGGTCGGGAAGGTACGGCGGCCGACCTCCTCGCCGTCGCGGCGCACGGTGACGGCGGCCGAGCCCGTGCCGCCGCGCTCCATCACCTCGGCGCGAATCGTGAGGTCGCGCCCGACGATACCGAAGCGGGGCGCCTCGATCAGCTTGATCTGCCGGTCGCGCTCGTCCGGATGCCCGGTGACGAGGACGTGGAGCGGCCCCTTCAGGCCCAACGCCGCCACCGAGGCCGGGATGTCGTGCACGACGCCGTCGGTGAGCATGACCACGCCGGCCAGCCGCTCGGCCGGCACGTCGGCCAGCGCCTGCGACAGGGCGGTGAACAGCCGGGTGCCCTCGTCGCCGTCCTTGGCGTCGGGCACATCAATGAAACGCGGTTCGATGTTGGTCAACGCGCCGAAGCGGCGCTGCAATTCGGCCCGCACCGCATCCGTCACCGCCGGACGGTCCCCGAGCCCCTGCGAGCCCGAGCGGTCGACCACGATGGCGGCGATGTCCTTCACCGGCTCGCGGTCCTCGCGCACCAGCGACGGGTTGGCGATGGCGAGCAGCACGAGCGCGAGGGCGACCGCCCGCAGCAGCGCGACGCGGCCCCGCGCCAGGAGCGCCAGCACGACGAAGACCGCGACGAGGATGCCGAAGCCGATCAGGACCGGCCAGGGCACGAGGGGCGTGAAGCTGAGGCTCAGCATGGGCGGATGGCCTCCCGAGCCAACGTCATATCGTCGCCCGTTCGAGGGTGCGGGCAACCCACTTGTTCAGACTGATCCCGGCCCGCCTGGCGGCCGAGACGACGGCGCGATGCAGGACCGGCTCGACACGCACGACGAACTGCCCCGAATAGGGCCTCTCGGGCTCCTCGCCGCGCTCGGCACAGAAGGCCAGGTAGTCGTCGATGCTGTCGGAGAATGCCTGCTTGAGCTCATCGACGGATCGCCCCTGAAAGGTCACGACGTCGCGCATGTCGATGACTTCGCCGTGGAAGAGTTCCGCCTCGGCATCGTACTCGACGACGGTTTCGTAGCCCTTGCAATGCATGGTCGTCATGGCGTGGTTTCGGCTTCGGTCAGAAAGCACTTCGTGGACTTCACCGCGCCCTTGTCGCTCTCCTTCTGCGTATGCGGACGGTGAAACACCGCTCGGATACCGTTCAGCGCGACCCTGACGCGCGATCCGCGTCCTTCCTCCATCTCGGCGCCGAGCGCCCTCAGCACTGCCTCGATGTCGCTCCAGGGGATGCTGGCCCGGACCGGTTCGGCGAAGATCGCCTCCAGGGTCGCGCGGTGCCGTCCACTCACCCTCATCTAGTATCATGTTTCAGTATCGCTATTCATGGGGCTGGAATCATCCGTCTGCGAGCGAGTGTCACTGGCCCAGGCGCTCCAACAGCGCCGGAACGTGGACCTGATCGGCCTTGTAGTTGCCGGTCAGCGTGTAGATCACGAGGTTGATGCCGCCGCGGAAGGCCATCTCGCGCTGGCGCTGGTCGCCGCCGACGATGGGGTAGAGCGGCTCGCCGCGCTTGCCCACCGCCCAGGCAGCGGCGAGGTCGTTGCCGGTGATGACGATGGGCGAGACGCCGTCCCCGGCCCGCGCCGGCCGGCGGTCGCCGCCCTCGCCGGCGGGCGGCAAGGTCTCGACCCAGGTCTGGCCGGTGGCGTAGCGGCCGGGGAAGTTGTCGACGAGGTAGAAGGCCTTGGTCAGCACGTGGTCGGGCGGGACCGGCTCCAGTTCGGGCACTTCCAGGGTCGCCAGCATCTTGCGCAGGTAGGCGCCCTCGGGCGTCGGCGGGCCACCGGGGCGCGCGGTCAGGGCGTCGCGCGTGTCGAAGATCACCGTGCCTCCGTTGCGCATGAAGGCGTCGATCCGCCGGATCGCGGTCTCGCTCGGCTGCGGCCGGCCGGCGACGATGGGCCAGTAGATCAACGGGTAGAAGGCAAGCTCGTCCTTGGCCGGATCGATCCCGATCGGGTCGCCGGGCTCGAGGGCGGTGCGGCTCGCCAGCATCTGGGTCAGCCCGCCGAGGCCGGCGCGGCTCGCGGTATCAGCGGCCTCGTCGCCGGTGATCACGTAGGCGAGCCGGGTCGCCAGGGCCGAGTCGAACGCGCCCGTGGGGGCCGGAGCGGCCTGCTGGGCCCGCGCCGGCACAGGCGCGGCCGGAATCGCGCCTGCCGCCAGGACGGCGAGAAGGAGCACGGCCGGGCGCGAGACGAGCCCGCGACCGCGCCGGATGAAGCCGCCGAGCCAGAGGCCCGCGAGGGTGTCGAGGATGAGCAGCATCAGGGCCAGGGTGAAGAGGGTGGCGCGCAGGTCGAGGGTTTCGGCCCCCGCGAGGGATCCGACGCGAGCCGTGGACAGGGGCGTGAAATCGAGGGGCTTCAGACGATCCTCGACCCGCAGGGCGTTGACCGCGACCCCGCCATCGGCCAGGCCGTAGAAGCCCGGCGGATGCTCCAGCGTGGCGCGCTCGGCGGTGTCGGCCGAGACGGCGGTGGCGCCGGCCGGCGGCGTGCCGAGGGCACCGAACCCGTCGAGGGTCAGCCGGGGCGCGAGGACGGCGGTGGCCCGCGCGCCCGCATCGCCCACCGGCAGGGCCTTGGCGCCCGCGAGGTTCACCACCCGGCGCAGCATGTCGATGAACAGGCCCGACAGGGGCAGGTTCGACCACGTGGTGTCGGCCGTGACGTGGAAGAGCACGATGAGGCCCTGCCCCCGCTTCTGCGCGGTGACGATGGGCGTGCCGTCCTGGAGCGAGGCCCAGGTCCGGCCCGGCAGGTCGCCGTCGGGCTCGGCCAGGATCTGGCGGCGCACGCCGATATCGGCCGGCGGCGTCAGCCCGGCAAAGGGGCTCTCCGGCGCGAAGGCGGCCAGGGTCTTGGGGCTGTCCCAGGAGAGCGTGCCGCCCAGCGTCCGACCGCCCCGGCGAAGGCGCACCGGCACGAGGGGATCGTTGCCGGCGGCGAGGCGGGGCCCGGCGAAGCGCAGGAGCAGGCCACCCTCTTCCACGAACTGCTCCACCCGTGAAAGGGTCGGCCCGTCGAGGGCGCCCACATCCGCCAGGACGAGGACCGAGACCTGGCTGTCGAGCAGCTGCGCGATGGATTCGGCCACACCCTTGGCCCCGCGCGGCTCCTGCACGTCGGCGTAAGGGCTGAGCGCGCGCGACAGGTAGTAGGTCGGCGCCAGGAGGGGCTGGGCCTGATCGCTGGTGCCGCCGAAGACGAGACCGACGCGGCGGCGCTTGCCGCGCTCGTCCACCAGGGTCACCGCCCCGGCGGAGCGCTCGCCCGCGATCTCCAGGCGACTGATGCCGTTGCGCAGTTCCACCGGCAGGTCGAAGCCGATCTCCGTCTCGCTGGCCTCGGGCGGGAACCGGAAATCGTGCTCGGCCAGCGGCAGGCCCTTCTGGTCGAGGGCGCGCACCAGACCGGTGTCGCGGCCGTTCGGGCCGGCGCGCAGCACGTGCGCGGTGAGGCGCCCGCCCGCCTCCGCGGCCGAGAGGGCCAGGGCCGGCGGGTGGTCGGACCTGAGGATCGTCAGGGATGCGCCGTGCCGGTTCACGAGTTCGGCGAGACGCGGGCCGAACGCCTCCGCACCGGGGCCCGCGACGCCGTCGCTGATCCACAGGATCGCGGTGTTCGGGCTGCGCTCGAGGAACGTGCCGAGGGCGGGCAGGTAGGCGTCGCGCTCGGCCCAGTGCGGTCGGGGCGCGATGGCGCGCAGGCGGTCGAGGGCAGCGGCCGGAACCTTGGCCTCCAGGGGTGCGGCCGGCTCGGCCAAGGCCGCCACCGCCACGGGGCGGCCATCGCGGGCGGCCGCCTCGATCGCATCGGTGGCGACGCGCTGGCGCTCGCGCCAGTCGTTGGCCGAGGCGAAGCCATTGTCGAGCATGACGAGGAGCGGCGTGCGCCCCGCCCCCGCGCCGGTACCGGACGGGTTCCAGACCGGCCCCGAGACCGCGAGGATCAGGCAGGCGGCGGCGAGGATGCGCAGGACGAGCAGCCAGGGCGGAGTGCGCGCCGGCGTCTCGCGCCGGCCCAGGAGGTCGGCCATGATCGCGAGCGGCGGGAAGTCGATCCGGCGCGGGCGCGGCGGCGTCACACGCAGAAGGAACCACAGGGCCGGCAGCGCGACGAGGGCGGCGAGCGCCAGGGGTGCGGCGAAGGTCAGGGGCAATCCGAGCATGCGGCGATCCTCAGCCGGTCCCGCGCGCGGCGGCGACGAGGGTCAGGAGGCGAAGGGCCGCTTCGCTCGCGGGACGGTCGGTCCGGTGGATCGTCAGGGTCCAGCCCTGCGCGCGGGCGATCTCCGCGAGGCCCTCGCGATGGGCCGCGATCCGCACGCGGTAGGCCTCGCCCCAGGCGCCGGCATCGCCGACATCGAGGCTGAGGTTCGATTCGAGGTCGTGCAGCACCGCCTGGCCCGAGAACGGGAAGGTCTCCTCGACGGGATCGACGATCATCACGAGATGCCCCCGCGTGCCCCGGCCGGCGAGATGGTCGACGGACGTCTTGATCTCCGCCAGCGGCGAGAGAAAATCGCTGATGAGCAGGGCCTCGTCGAACCGTCCCGGCGTGGCGCGGGGCGGCGCGGCGTCGTCCTGCCCCTTCATGTCGGCGACCAGGGCCTGGGCCATGGTCTCGACGATGCGGCGCGAGGCGGTGGCGCGGGTGAGCCCGAGCAGCCCCGTGCGCTCGCCGCCCTCCACCAGGGCGTCGGCGAGGGCGAAGCCGAGAATCAACGCACGCTCCACCTTTGGGGCCTGCGCGAGGTGCGAGGCGAAGCCCATAGAGGCCGAGCGGTCGATCCAGAACCAGATGTTGTGCGTGGCCTCCCACTCGCGCTCGCGCACGTAGAGCCGGTCGTCGCGGGCCGAGCGGCGCCAGTCGATGCGCGCGGCGGCCTCCCCGGCGACGAAGGGACGGAACTGCCAGAAGCTCTCGCCCGGCCCGGCGCGCCTGCGGCCGTGGATTCCGTGGGCCAGGGTCGAGGAGACCCGGCGGGATTCGAGGATGAGGCGCGGCATCCGCTCGGCCAGGGCCAGGGCGCTCTCGGTCTCGCGCCGTCCCGGATTGCGGGCGCCTGCGTCGAGGACCCGCGCCGTGGCGCCTCCGGGCCGGGGAATGGCCATGCGCTAGAGCTTGCCGGCGAGCTGGGCGATGAGGCCCGACACCGTCTCGCCATCGGCGCGCGCGGCGAAGCTGAGCGCCATGCGGTGCTTCAGCACCGGCTCGGCGAGCGCCTTCACGTCGGCGATCGAGGGCGCGACGCGCCCCTCGATCAGGGCGCGGGCGCGGACCGCCAGGGTGAGCGCCTGGCTGGCGCGCGGGCCCGGCCCCCAGAGCAGCTTGCCCTTCAGCGACGGGTCGCCGCCCTCGGGCCGCGCGGCGCGCACGAGGTCGAGGATCGCGTCCACCACCGCGTCGCCCACGGGCAGGCGGCGCACGAGGCGCTGGGCCGTGAGCAGCGCCTCGGTGGACATCACCGCCACGGGCCTGTGCTCGTCGACGCCCGTCGTCTCGATCAGGATGCGGCGCTCGGCGGCGCGGTCCGGATAACCGACGTCGATTTCCAGCAGGAAGCGGTCGAGCTGCGCTTCGGGCAGGGGATAGGTGCCCTCCTGCTCGATCGGGTTCTGGGTCGCCAGCACGTGGAAGGGGCGCGGCAGATCGTGGCGCTCGCCCGCCACCGAGACGAAGTGCTCCTGCATCGCCTGGAGCAGCGCCGACTGGGTGCGGGGGCTGGCGCGGTTGATCTCGTCGGCCATGAGGAGCTGGGTGAAGACCGGCCCCTTCACGAAGCGGAAGGAGCGGTGCCGGTCGGCATCCTCGTCGAGGATCTCGGTGCCGAGGATGTCGGAGGGCATCAGGTCGGGCGTGAACTGTACCCGGCGAGCGTCCAGGCCGAGCACGGTGCCGAGGGTCTCGACGAGCTTGGTCTTGGCGAGACCCGGCAGGCCGACGAGGAGGCCGTGGCCGCCGGCCAGGATGGTCACGAGGGCGAGGTCGACCACCTGCTCCTGGCCGAAGATGACCTTGTGGATCGCCTCCCGCGCCTGCCCCACGGCGCCGAGACAGGCTTCCGCCGTGGCGACGATGCCGTCATCGAGGGTCGTGGCCGGCTGCGAGCCCTGCATCATGCGTGTCTGTCCTGGCTAATCGGCGTCGGCCTCGTGAGGTCGATCGCGGCGGCGGATGGGCAGGCCCCGCCGCAGACGCGTGCGGCTGCAAACGAGATCTGCGGCAGGCCGGATCCCGACCTTCGGCCCCTGTTCGGCCCCGCGAGTGTGGCGCCGTTTGCGGCACGCTGGCAAGGTCGGCGCGACGACGCAGGCTTCAGGCCCGCGTGAAGCGCGATCCGCGTCGGCGCGCGCGTTCCCTCCGGCAGCGGATGCGCTATCTGATCTCTCCATGAGCCAAGCCGATTCCGCCGCCTCGGGCGACCCGACCATCGACCGCCTCAGCGCCGCCCTCGGGGACGTGGCGCGCCGGGGACCGCCGCCGGTCGAGCGCTGGAACCCGCCCTTCTGCGGCGACATCGACATGCGCATCGCCGCCGATGGAACCTGGTTCCACAACGGCAGCCCCATCCGGCGTCCCGCGATGGTGAAGCTCTTCGCCTCGATCCTGCGCCGCGAGGCGGATGGCCGCATCGTGCTCGTCACCCCCGTCGAGAGCGTCGGCATCACGGTCGAGGACGCGCCCTTCGTGGCGGTGGCGATGGAGGTCGAGGGCGACGGCTCCGGGCGGCGGATCGCATTCCGCACCAATGTCGACGATCTCGTCCCGGTGGATGCCGACCACGCGCTCCGGTTCAAGCAGGATGCGGGCGGGGGCCTGCGCCCCTACGTCCATGTCCGCCGCGGCCTCTGGGCGCTGCTGACCCGCGCCCTCACCTACGACCTCCTGGCCCTGGGGGAGGAGCGGGACGACTGGCTCGGCATCGAGGCCGGCGGCCACTTTCACCGCATCGCGCCCTCCGCGAGCCTATGACGCCGGACGACGCGCCGGCGGACCTCGATCCTTTGCCGGACTTCCTGGCGCGCGCCGCCCGATACCTCTCCGCCGAACCACCCGGCGAAGGTGACCCGACCTCGAACCCGCCCGCCTCGGATTTCCGGGCTTGGAACCCGCGCGGCGACCACGATCTCGACGGGGCGAATCCCGCGATCGTGCCGCCGCGCCCGCACCGGCGCGCGGCCGTTCTGGTGCCGGTCGTGCCGCGCGGCGACGGCCTGCGGGTGCTGTTCACGGTCCGGGCCTCGCACCTGCGCGACCATTCCGGGCAGATCGCGTTTCCGGGCGGCAAGATCGATCCCGGCGACGCGACCCCCGCCGAGGCCGCCCTGCGGGAAGCCCAGGAGGAGGTCGGCCTCATGGCGGAGTCGATCCGGGTGCTGGGCTACCTCGATCCCTACCTGTCGGCCACGGGCTTCCTGGTCCTGCCCGTCCTCGGTCTCGTCGACCCGGCGGCACGCCTCTCGGTGAATCCGCAGGAGGTCGCGGCGACCTTCGAGGCGCCCCTGATCCATCTGCTCGATCGTAGCGAGCGCCGGATCGAGCAGGCCGTCTGGCGCGGACGCCAGCGGCGCTACTATGCCATCACCTACGGCGAATTCCGGATCTGGGGCGTCACCGCCGGCATCGTGAACAATCTCCACGAGCGCTTATATCCCTGACACGCCGATCCCCCCACGCTCATCCCGCCGCTGTCCGAGAGCTTCATGATCCGTCGCGTCGTCGAGGAAGTGCTGATCTTCCTCCTGCCCTTCCTGCTGTTCGCACTGTATCTCGCGGTCAGCGGACGCCGGCTGCACGATCGCGAGCACTGGGACGGACAGGTCTTCCGCCTGACCCTGGCAGGCATCGGCTTCGTCATCCTGTCCCTCGTCGCCACCGGGCTGTTCGCGGAGCGCCACCGGGGCGGCTACGTCCCGCCGCACCTGGAGAACGGGCAGGTGGTGCCCGGGCGCTTCCAGTGAGTGGACACGCCCTCGATCACGACGGCCCTCGCCGGCTGCTGGACGATCCCGATCTCGGCCGCGTGCTCTCGGCGCTGGCGGGCGAGGGCGAGGCGACGCGCGTGGTCGGCGGCAGTGTCCGGGACGCGCTGCTCGGGCGGGTCGGCGACGACATCGACCTGACCACGACGCTGCGGCCCGAAGCCGTGATCGCTAGGGCGGCGCGGAACGGGCTGCGCGCCGTCCCGACCGGCATCGAGCACGGTACCGTCACGCTGCTCGCCGGGCGCAAGACCTTCGAGGTCACCACCCTGCGGGAGGACGTCGAGACCGACGGGCGCCACGCGGTGGTCCGCTTCGGCCGCGACTTCGCCCTGGATGCGCAGAGGCGGGACTTCACGATCAACGCCCTCTCGCTCGCGCCGGACGGCACCCTGCACGACACGACCGGCGGCGTGGCGGACCTGCGGGCGGGCCGGGTGCGCTTCATCGGCGATGCGCCCACGCGCATCCGCGAGGACGCCCTGCGCGTCCTGCGCTTCTTCCGGTTCCAGGCCCGCTACGGGGGCGAGACGCCGGACCCGGAGGGTCTGGCGGCCTGTATCGCGGCGCGCGGCGCGCTGGACGGGCTCTCGCGCGAGCGCGTCCGGGCGGAATTCCTGAAGCTGCTGATGGCGCCGGGCGCCGTGGCGGCGCTCACGACCTTGAGCGAGACCGGGCTGCTGATGCGCCTGACCGGCGGGATCGGCGACCTCGGACGCTTCGCCCGCAGCCTCGCGGACGCGTCCGGCGGAGCGTCGAGACCACGCGATATCGACCGGCTCGCGGTGCTCGCGGTGTTCTCGCAGGCCGATGCCGAGCGCCTGCGGCTCGGGCTGCGGCTGTCGAAGGCCGAGCACGCCGCGCTGATCGGGTATGCGCGGGCGCTGATCGCGCTGCACGGCCGGGCCTCGATCGACGGCCCCGAGATGCGTCGGCTCGCCGCCGCGCATGGCACGGCCGGGTTGAGCCTCGCGGCACGGGCGACACGCGGTGAGCCGCGCCCGACCTGGACACCGGCGGCCTGCGCCTATCTGGCTGATCTGATCGCTGGAATCGCCGCGCCGCCGGTCCTGCCGATCGCGGGCGCGGATCTCGTGGCACGCGGCGTGCCGCCGGGTCCGGAGATCGGACGGCGCCTCGCCGAGACGGGCGCCCTCTGGCTGGCGCAAGGGTGCCCGGAGGGCGAGGCCGCGCGCGAGGCTCTGCTCCAGCGCGCGACCGCGTAGAGCTTCAGAAGTTGAGGGCGACCTTGGCGTCGCGCAGCTGCACGATCTGGCCGGTCAACTCGTCCTTCTTGGCGAAGTCCTCGGTGGCGTCGCGCAGGAGCTCGACGGCCTCGATGTCACGATCGAGGGACTCGGGCGTGATCTCCTCGAACGGGTTCGCCCGCTCGGCGATGACGGTCACGGAGGTGGGGCCGATATCGGCGAAGCCGCCACGGACCAGCACGCGCTTGCCGGCGTGACCGGCCTCGTTGATGACGATGACACCGACCTTGAGCGCGGTGAGCACGGGCGCGTGGCCCGGCAGCACGGTCATTTCGCCCTCGGCGCCGGGAAGCTGCACGGCCTCGATCTGACCGGAGTAGAGCGTCCGCTCGGGGCCGACGAAATCGAACTGGAAGGTGGCCATGAGGTCGAAGATCCCGGCTCGGGTTGTCGTGATGGGGTGGCGACGCGCCGATCCCCGAAGAGGTCGCGCGCCGCGTTCGTGGTCAGGCCCGGCGACGATCGGCGACGAAGCCGATCCCGAGGCCCAGCACCGCGCCGATGACGGCGAAGATGCCGATATGCTGCATCTGGCCCGTGGTCAGGGAACCGCCGCGCGTTCCCGCCGGTGAGTCACCCTGAACTTCGAGGCTGAACGAGCCGATCTTGATCTCGGCGGCCTCGGGCCGGGTGAGATACCCGGCGAGGCCACCGACCACGAGACCGACGAGGAGGAGAACGATCCTGGCGTTCAAGTCTTCAGGCCGCCGCCGCGATCTTCTTGGCCTTCTCCTTGGCGTCCTCGATGGTGCCGACCATGTAGAACGCCGCCTCCGGCAGATCGTCGTACTCGCCGTTCACGAGGCCCTTGAAGCCCTTGATCGTGTCGGCCAGCGGGACCTGGATGCCCGGCGAGCCGGTGAAGATCTCGGCCACCGAGAAGGGCTGCGAGAAGAAGCGCTCGATCTTGCGGGCGCGGGCCACGGTGAGCTTGTCCTCTTCCGAGAGCTCGTCCATGCCCAGGATCGCGATGATGTCCTGAAGGGCCTTGTAGCGCTGCAGGGTCTGCTGGACCTTGCGGGCCACCTCGTAATGCTCCTCGCCGAGGACGGCGGGGTTGAGCATGCGCGAGGTGGAGTCCAGCGGGTCCACGGCCGGGTAGATGCCCTTCTCGGCGATGGAGCGCGAAAGCACGGTCGTGGCGTCGAGGTGGGCGAACGAGGCGGCGGGCGCCGGATCGGTCAGATCGTCGGCCGGCACGTAGATGGCCTGCACCGAGGTGATCGAGCCCTTGGTGGTGGTGGTGATGCGCTCCTGCAGGGCGCCCATGTCGGTGGCGAGCGTCGGCTGGTAGCCCACCGCCGAGGGGATGCGGCCGAGAAGTGCGGACACCTCAGAGCCGGCCTGGGTGAAGCGGAAGATGTTGTCCACGAAGAACAGCACGTCCTGGCCCTGGTCGCGGAAGTCTTCCGCGATGGTGAGGCCGGTGAGCGCCACGCGCGAGCGGGCGCCGGGGGACTCGTTCATCTGACCGTAGACGAGGGCGCACTTGGAGCCTTCGGCCGAGCCGTTA
Organism: Methylobacterium sp. J-068; assembly: GCF_022829445.1. Lineage (GTDB taxonomy): Bacteria > Pseudomonadota > Alphaproteobacteria > Rhizobiales > Beijerinckiaceae > Methylobacterium. The sequence goes on from NZ_JAKSXY010000122.1 coordinate 34,643, forward strand.
TGCTCCTTGGGGTCCATGTTCACCTTGGACTCGATCATCTCGTGGTAGAGATCGTTGCCCTCGCGGGTGCGCTCACCCACGCCGGCGAACACCGAGTAGCCCGAATGCACCTTGGCGATGTTGTTGATGAGCTCCATGATCAGCACGGTCTTGCCGACGCCGGCGCCGCCGAACAGGCCGATCTTGCCGCCCTTGGCGTAGGGGGCGAGGAGGTCCACCACCTTGATGCCGGTGACGAGGATCTGCGACTCGGTGGACTGCTCGGAATAGGCGGGCGCCGGCTGGTGGATGGCGCGCAGGGTGTCGGACTGGATCGGGCCGGCCTCGTCGATGGGCTCGCCGATGACGTTCATGATGCGGCCGAGGGTGTTGAAGCCCACCGGCACCTTGATGGCCTCGCCGGTGTCGGTGACCTCCTGGCCGCGGACCAGACCCTCGGAGGTGTCCATGGCGATGCAGCGCACGGTGCTCTCGCCGAGTTGCATGGCGACTTCGAGAACGAGGCGGTTGCCGTTGTTCTTGGTCTCGAGGGCGTTCAGGATCTCGGGCAGGTGGCCGTCGAAATGCACGTCGACGACGGGGCCGATGACCTGGGTGATCTTGCCGGTCTTGTTGGAGCCGGCGCCGGGGATCGCGGTGTTCGCCATGTTAACGGTCCTTGAGAGATGTTGCGGTCAGGGCGTCGGGGAGCGCTTCAGAGCGCTTCGGCGCCCGAGATGATCTCGATGAGTTCCTTGGTGATCATGGCCTGACGCGTACGGTTGTAGATCTGCGTCTGCTTCTTGATCATCTCGCCCGCGTTGCGCGTGGCGGAATCCATGGCGCCCGTGCGGGCGCCCTGCTCGGAGGCGGCGTTCTCCAGGAGCGCGCGGAACACCTGGACGGTGAGGTTGCGCGGCAGCAGCGTGTCGAGGATGACCTCTTCGCTCGGCTCGAACTGGAGCGCGGCGTCGGGTGCGGTCGCCCCGGCCTCCGGCAATTCGGCCGGGATCAGCTTCTGCGCCGTCGGGATCTGCGAGATCACCGAGCGGAAGCGCGAGTAGAACAGCGTCGCCACATCGAACTCGCCGGCATCGAACCGACTGATGATGCTGTCGGCGATCTCGGAGGCGAATTCGTAATCGACCGCCTTGTTGCCGCGCAGGTCCCGGTTCTCGATGATCTCGTCACGGAACTGGCGGCGGAGCAGGTCGTAGCCCTTCTTGCCGACGGTGATGATCTTCACCGTCTTGCCCTCGGCGACCAGCTTGCGGGCGTGCTCGCGGGCCAGACGCGCGATCGAGGAGTTGAAGCCGCCGCACAGGCCGCGATCGGCGGTGCAGACGACGAGCAGGTGGGTCTTCTCGGAGCCGGTGCCGGAGAGGAGCCGGGGTCCCTGCACGCCGCCGACGAGGTTCGCCGCGAGGTTGCCGAGCACCTGGGACATCTTCTCGGCGTAGGGACGCGCGCTCTCGGCGGCCATCTGAGCGCGCCGCAGCTTGGCGGCGGCGACCATCTGCATCGCCTTGGTGATCTTCTGCGTGCCCTTCACCGAAGTGATGCGGTTCCGCAGATCCTTCAAACTCGCCATGGGGTGACTTCCAGATCCATCCGCTGCCGCTCAAGGCGAGGCGCCCGAACGATCCGGGCGCCTGCTCTCACTGAGGTCCAGCCACCCGGGGGCGGCCGGTCGTGCCGTCGATGCCCCTTAGGCGAGGGACTTGGCGACGCTCTCCACGACGCCCTTCAGCGTCTTGGCACTGTCGTCGGACAGGTCCTTCGAATCGCGGATCTTGGTCAGCAGGTCGGCGTGCTTGGTCCGCAGGGCCGAGAGCAGGGCGTCCTCGAAGGGGCGGACCTTGTTCAGCGGCAGGCTGTCGAGGTAGCCGTTCACGCCGGCATAGATCACCGCGACCTGCTCTTCCATCTTCAGCGGCGAGAACTGCGGCTGCTTCAGGAGCTCGGTGAGACGCGAGCCGCGGTTCAGGAGCTTCTGGGTCGAGGCGTCGAGGTCCGAGCCGAACTGCGCGAAGGCGGCCATCTCGCGGTACTGGGCGAGCTCGCCCTTGATCTTGCCGGCGACCTTCTTCATCGCCTTCGTCTGGGCCGAGGAGCCCACGCGGGACACCGAGAGGCCGACGTTCACCGCCGGGCGGATGCCCTGGTAGAACAGGTCGGTCTCGAGGAAGATCTGGCCGTCGGTGATCGAGATCACGTTGGTGGGGATGTAGGCCGAGACGTCGTTGGCCTGGGTCTCGATGACAGGCAGGGCGGTGAGCGAACCGTTGCCGGCGGCGTCGCCCATCTTGGCGGCGCGCTCGAGGAGACGCGAGTGCAGGTAGAACACGTCGCCGGGATAGGCCTCGCGGCCCGGCGGGCGGCGCAGGAGCAGGGACATCTGGCGGTAGGCCACGGCCTGCTTCGAGAGATCGTCGTACACGATCACGGCGTGCATGCCGTTATCGCGAAAATACTCGCCCATGGCGCAGCCGGCGAACGGCGCGATGAACTGCATCGGCGCGGCGTCGGAGGCCGTGGCGGCGATGACGATGGAGTATTCGAGCGCGCCGTTGTCCTCCAGCGACTTCACGAACTGGGCGACGGTGGAGCGCTTCTGGCCGATGGCGACGTAGACGCAGTAGAGCTTGGCGTTCTCGTCGGTGCCCGCATGGGCCGGCTTCTGGTTCAGGATGGTGTCGAGGGCGATGGCGGTCTTGCCGGTCTGGCGATCGCCGATGATGAGCTCGCGCTGGCCGCGGCCGACGGGGATCAGGGCGTCGATGGCCTTCAGGCCGGTGGCCATCGGTTCGTGGACCGACTTGCGCGGGATGATGCCCGGGGCCTTCACGTCGACGCGGCGACGCTCGGTGGTGGCGATGGGGCCCTTGCCGTCGATGGGGTTGCCCAGCGCGTCGACGACGCGGCCGAGCAGCGCCTTGCCGACGGGGACGTCCACGATGGCGCCCGTGCGCTTGACGGTCTGGCCTTCCTTGATGTCACGATCGGACCCGAAGATCACGATGCCGACGTTGTCCTGCTCGAGGTTGAGGGCCATGCCGCGCACGCCCGACTCGAACTCGACCATCTCGCCGGCCTGGACGCTGTCGAGGCCGTAGGCGCGGGCGATGCCGTCACCGACGGACAGAACCTGGCCCACCTCGGTGACTTCGGCTTCCTGGCCGAAATTCTTGATCTGATCCTTCAGGATCGCGGAGATCTCGGCGGCGCGGATGTCCATCGTCGGGCCTCTTGTCGTTGATTGAATGAATGTTGGGACGGGAAGCGGTCGGGCCTCGGAGGCCCTTACCGGGCTTCCCGCATCGCGAGGCGAATGCCGTTGAGCTTGGTGCGCAGCGAGGCGTCCACCATGCGGCTGCCGATCTTGACCACGAGGCCGCCGATCAGGCTGGGGTCGATCCGGAGGTCGAGGTCGATCTCCGACTTGGCGACGTCGCGGAGCGATGCCTTGATCTCCTCGATCACGGCGTCCGAGGGACGCTCGGCGACGGTGACCTCGGCGCGCACGATACCCTTCGATTCCCGCACCAGGGTGCGGAACCCGCGGATCATATCCGGCAGGGCGAACAGGCGACGGTTGGAGGCGGCGAGGCGGATGAAGTTCGCGCCGAGCCCACCGATGCCGGCCTTCTCCAGCAGGGCGACGATGGCGGCTTCCTGCTCGGCGCCCGAGAAGACCGGACTGCGCACGAAGCGGCGGAGATCCGCGCTCTCCTTCAGTAGCGCGTCGAACTGGTCGAGGCTCGCCGCGACGCCGTCGATATCGCGCTCATCGCGCGCCAGTTCGAACAAGGCCGACGCGTAACGCGCCGCCACGCCTGCAACCGGGGAACCCGCCTCGGAACCGTTCTGCGCCACGCGCCGCTCTCTCTTCAATCCTGCCTGAGGGTTCCGGCCGTGTCGCACCGTGCTCGGCGCGGGCTCTGGAACCGTCAGGATTGGGAACGTGCCGGTCTGCGCGGGCCATGAAAAGCCCGCCCTTCCGGCGCGGCGAGGGCCTAGCATGCGTGTAAGGGGGGCGCAAGACGATGGGCCTCGCGCCGAGGCGTTGTGCAACGCGGGATGCCCAACCCCGTTCCGTTGAGCCGAAACGGTGGCGAAGGTGAGGCGATGTTCCGCCCGGAAAGCCGACGAATCCTCAGCAGGCGATCCGGTCGCAGCGGCGGACCGAGGCGATCATCCGCGCCAGGGCCTTCGGACCCGGATGCCCGAGGAGACCGGTGTTTCCCAGCACGTAGGACGGCGTCGCGGACAGGCCGAGATCCGCCGCCATCCGCATCTGCGCCTTCAGGGCGAGGCGGACCTCCTCGCTGTCGGCGATGCTCTCGATCTCGGCCGCGGGTACGCCGAGCTTGGCGGCGGCCTGGAGCGCCCCCGGTCCGTCGATCTTGCCGGGCTTGGCGAGCAGCGTCCGGTACAGGCTCCAGGCGGCGGCCGAGCCGAGCTTGCGCTGGATCGCGAGGGCGACCTTGGCGGCCTGAGCGGATTGCACGGCGAGGATCGGGTTGTTGACGAGGCCGATTCGCAGGGAGGGATCGCTCTCGGACAGCGAAACCATGTCGGCGGCCGCCTTCCGGCAATACGGGCAATTGTAGTCGAAGAACTCGTAGAGCGTCGTCTCCGCGTCCGCCGGACCCACGTAGGTGACGCCGCGCAGGGCCGGGATCTCGCCCACGATCTCGCCGGGCAGCCGCGTGTTGGCGACGGGACGGCCGTCGTCGTTGTCCACCTTGAAGGCCTGCCCGTAGCCCTGAGCCCAGGCGGCGGCCCCGCCCAGATCCAAGGCGGCGGTCGCGCCGAGACCCGAGGCGACGCCTGCGGATGCGAGGAGAAAGCGCCGACGATCGAAGCTCATGAGGGGATCCGGATGCGCGAGGAGGAACGGCCCGGCTTCTAGACCCGCCGTCGCCCCACCGCCAGCGCCACACCCGGCCGCGTCAGCGCATGGCCCCCGGCCGGTCGCCCGCCGCCCAGGCGAGCGCATGCTCCAGGCGGTCGTTGCCCCAGAACAATTCGCCGTCGTCCGTGAGGAAGGTCGGGGCCCCGAAGATGCCGCGCGAGCGCGCCTCCTCGCCGTTGACGCGCAGGCGGCCCTTGTTGTTCTCGGCGGCCGCCTGCTTGAGGATGATGGTGCCGTCGAGCCCGAGGCCGTTCAGGAGCGCCACCACGGCGGGCGGCTCCGCGATCGACAGGCCGCGCGCGAACTCGCTCTCGTAGACGGCCTTGGAGAAGGGCACGAGCCAGTCGTGATCCATGCCGTAGGTCGCCGCCCGCGTGGCGCTGAGGCTGTTCTGGGGGAACGGGTCCGGACGCTTGAGCGGCGGCAGCCCCATGCGCGCGGCCTCGCGCTCCACGTCGCGCCACATGTGCCGGCCCTTGGCGGCGTAGAGATTGAAGGGCGAGGAATTCCACCCCTGGGAGGCGAAGATCGGCCCGACGAGGAAGGGCCGCCAGCGCACCTCGACGCCCGCCGCCGACGCCAGGGCCTCGATCCGCATCGCCGCGAGGTAGGAATAGGTCGATGCGAACTCGTACCAGAATTCGAGGGTCGGCCTGCGCGGCATGCGTCGAAACTCCGGAACGAGGATTGTCGTGAGTGTCGCCCGCCAACGGGGCCGCGACAAGGCGGTGTCGTGCCACGGCCACGCTGAGCGAACGCTTCGCGCGGCACGGCGGTTGCACCGCCCCGCGCTCCGCTGATAAGCCGCCGCCAGCGCAATCCTCGGCCTCGGCCAGAACCTGAAGCGAGCCCCATGACCGACGCGAATTCGAAGCCCGTCAACAAGGTCGTGCTCGCCTATTCGGGCGGCCTCGACACCTCGATCATCCTGAAGTGGCTGCAGACCACCTATGGCTGCGAGGTCATCACCTTCACGGCCGATCTCGGCCAGGGCGAGGAGCTGGAGCCGGCCCGCAGGAAGGCGGAACTCCTCGGCATCAAGCCGGAGAACATCTTCATCGAGGACCTGCGCGAGGAATTCGTGCGCGACTACGTGTTCCCGATGTTCCGCGCCAACGCCGTCTACGAAGGCGTCTATCTCCTCGGCACCTCCATCGCCAGGCCGCTGATCGCCAAGAAGCAGATCGAGATCGCCGAGCGCCTCGGCGCCGACGCCGTCTGTCACGGCGCCACTGGCAAGGGCAACGACCAGGTCCGGTTCGAGCTCGGCTACTATGCCCTGAAGCCCGACGTCACGGTGATCGCCCCCTGGCGCGAATGGGACCTGAAGAGCCGCGAACAGCTCATCGCCTTCGCCGAGCAGCACCAGATTCCGATCTCGAAGGACAAGCGCGGCGAGAGCCCGTTCTCGGTGGACGCCAACCTGCTGCACGCCTCCTCGGAGGGCAAGGTGCTGGAGGACCCCGCCGACGAGGTGCCGGACTACGTCTACTCGCGCACGATCTCGCCGGAAGAGGCGCCCGACACGCCGACGATCGTCACCATCGGGTTCGAGAAGGGCGACGCCGTCTCCATCGACGGCGAGAAGCTGTCGCCCGCGACCCTGCTCGCCCGGCTGAACCAGTTCGGCCACGACAACGGCATCGGCCGCCTCGACCTCGTGGAAAACCGCTTCGTCGGCATGAAGAGCCGCGGCATGTACGAGACGCCCGGCGGCACCATCCTTTTGCCGGCCCACCGCGCCATCGAGTCGATCACCCTGGATCGCGGCGCGGCGCACCTCAAGGACCAGATCATGCCGCAATACGCGGAGCTGATCTACAACGGCTTCTGGTTCAGCCCCGAGCGCGAGATGCTCCAGGCCCTGATCGACAAGAGCCAGGAGATGGTCACCGGTGAGGTGCGGCTGAAGCTCTACAAGGGCGGCGTCCACGTCATCGGCCGCACCAGCCCGAACTCCCTCTACGACCAGGACCTCGTCACCTTCGAGGAGGGTGCTGTCGCCTACGACCACCGCGACGCGGCGGGCTTCATCAAGCTCAATGCCCTGCGCCTGCGCACCCTGGCCCAGCGCAAGAAGAAGCTCGGCGCCTGAGCCAACGCCCTATGGCCGGTCCTCAGTCTCGGGAGGACCGGCCTAACTGACCTCCTCGCTCGCGAAACCGCTGAGGATCGCCGGGACCTCGCCGGAAATCTCCCGCGCCAGAAATCCCACCGGACCGATGGACGAAGCGAGGCGCGCACCCGCCTCGCCGTGCAGGTACACGCCCCAAAGGGCGGCCGTGAGCGGATCGGCGCCCCGCGCCAGGATGCCGGCGACGATGCCCGCGAGCGCATCGCCCGAACCGGACGTGGCGAGGCCGACACCGCCGCCCTCGTAGCGCCAGCACGCACCGTCCGGAGCGACGATCCAGCTCTCGGCCCCCTTCATGATCACCACCGCCCGCGTCAGGTCGGCGGCGCGGCGGGCGGCCTCCAGGGGCTCGGCCTCGACGGCCTCGCGCTCCCATCCGAGGAGTTGCGCCATCTCGCCGGCATGCGGGGTGATCACCGGCGACCGCTCCAGCGCCCGAACGACATCGACATGGCCGGCGAGCCCGCAGATCGCGCCGGCATCGAGCACGTAGGCGATGTCCGGCCGCGCCGCCAGGATGGCGCGGACGAGCGCCATGGTGCCCTCGCCCGTGCCCATGCCGGGGCCGAGGAGGACGGCATCACAGCGCTTGGACGCCGCGGCGATGTGCGCCGCCGCCGGCTCGGGGTCGATCGCACCGGCCTCGGTCTCCGGCAGACCGATCACCATCGCCTCGGGGACGGCGAGCGCCATCGCCACGGCGACGCTGCGCACGGAAGCGATCTTGAGCTTGCCCGCCCCCGCCCGCAGGGCCGCGACGCCGGCCAGGAACACGGCGCCGGGGACCTCGGCGCAGCCGCCGAGGACGAGCACGCTGCCGCGATCGTCCTTGCTGCCGGCCTGCGGCGTCGGCAGGGGACGCTGCCTCAGCCGCTCGGCGTTCAGGCGCGTCCCCGTCACGACACGTCCTCCTTCGAGGGCTCGGTGGTGACGGGCGCGCCCTCCCGCTCCATCGGGGCGACGAAGTTGTAGCGCTCCAGCCTAACCCGCCCGGTCGTCCCCGCCTCCGCCGCGTAGGCGTATTCGGTGACCGAGCAGTTCAGGACGTCGCCCTCGGCGTCGATCCCCAGGATCTCGGCCTCGGTCATGTTTTCGAGGAGGTAGCGCAGGCAGAGCACGACGACCTGATGCGCGACGATCAGCACGCGCTTCTCGCCGTGATGCAGGGAAATCGTATCCATGGCGCCGCGCAGGCGCAGGATGACGTCGCACCAGCTCTCGCCGCAGGTCGGGCGGTAGTAGAACTTGCCGAGGCGCGCGCGCAGAGCGGCCTGCTCGGGGTGGAATTCCTCGATTCCCGCGCGGGTGAGGCCGTCGAGCAGCCCGAGTTCCTTCTCGCGGAGCCGTTCGTCGACGACGTTCTCGGGCGCATCGTTCGCGGCCCCGCCGGCCCGGCGGATGCCCGCCACGGTCTGCTGCGCGCGCCGGTAGGGCGAGGTCAGGATGACGTTCGGCCGCTCCGCGTCCGGCATCGCCGCGAACCAGTGCCCCAGGGCCGTGGCCTGCTGCTGGCCGCGATCGCTGAGCGGCACATCGACGTCGCGCTCCGCGATGTCGATGCGCGCGAGGCCCGCGCCGACCGCCGCGTCCCGGGCGACGTTCCCGGCGCTCTCGCCGTGTCGAACGACCCAGATCCGGCTCGGCCAGCGTTGCAGCATCGGTCACGTCCTCGGCTCGATCCTCCTCAGCCAACGTTCGCCGATGCGCATGCGTTCGGGGCCTGCGTCCTTCACGCCCGAGCGCGCCGATCAGGCGGGCTGCCATCCCTCGGCCGTGCGGCGAAAATCTCCGGGGCCGAGATCGGCGTAGCGCAGGAAGATCTGGAGGGCAGGCTGCATCTCGTGATGCCGGGCCGGCACGTCGCCGCCGGCGCCGTAGGGCGCGCCCGCATCGATCGCCGGCACGTCGCGGCCCGCATCCCAGAGGACGACGAACCTGCGGATCAGCGCGGCGTGCTCGGCCGAGACGTCGAACGTGACGTGCTCCGGCGTCTCGCCCGTGGCATCGTCGCGGAACACGTCGCCGACATCGGCGGAATCGAGTTTGGCCAAGGTGTTGTGGTAGGCGTAGCGGCCGGGTTTGAGCACGGCGTTGTGCAGGAAGACCGCGAGCGCATCGCCCAGCGCCCGGTGCTCCTCGTCCGCGCCGTCGTCGTCGCCCGTGACATTGAAGATGTCGCCGTCCCGATCCGTGCTGCCATAGGGCGCGTCGGGGTGGACGATGGGCGCGCCGACGCCCTCGCGGTTCCAGGCCACCACCATCCGGCGAATCAGCGCGATGCGCTCCAGGGTGAGTTCGAAGGTCGGCTCGGAGAGGGACTCGGACATGGGGTCGGTCTTTCGCGCGCGTCGCCCCGGGAGGCCGCTTGGATCAGGGATGGGCGGCAGGTAGCCGATCCGACCGCCACGGGCTACCGTTTCAGGCATCCCATCAGACCGGAGACGCCGTTCATCCGCGCCTGGATGCGGCTGGCCTGCGCCCGGACGCCCCGCGACGGCAGGGCGGGATTGCGCTGGATCGGATTCGGCAGGACGGCGGCCAGCAGCGCCGCCTCGCCTCGCGTGAGCGCCCGGGCCGGCTTGCCGAACCAGCGCTGCGCGGCGGCCTCGGCCCCGAAGGTGCCCTCCCCCCACTCGGCGATGTTGAGGTAGATCTCCATGGTGCGGCGCTTTCCCCACAGGGTGTCGGCCACGAGGGCCAGCGGAATTTCGAGGGCTTTGCGAATCACCGAGCGGCCCGGCCAGAGGAAGACGTTCTTCACCGTCTGCATCGGGATCGTCGAGGCGCCGCGGCTCGGCCCCTCCTCGTCGTCCACCACGTCCCGCAGGGCGCCCCAATCCACTCCGTTATGCAGGCAGTAGCGCTGATCCTCCGAGGCGACGACCGCCTGGACGAGGTGAGGCGAGATCGCATCCAGGCTCACGGCCTGACGATCGACGGAGCGCAGCGTCAACCATCGGCCGAGCATCAGGGTTGAGGGCGGCGTCAGCGCGCTATAGACGAGCGCGAGTGACACCACGAGGACGAGGGCGATGACGGGGAGGAGCAGGATGCGATTGACGATCCGCCGAACGCGCCCTCTCCGGTTCGGATCCGTGCGCATCGGCGGGCGCGCCGCGACCGGACGCAGAGGCCGCTCCGCGCTCTCGTGCCCGTCCTGAATTCGAACCTCCTCCACCCGCGACACGCTCATCCTGATCGAAGGCCCGACCGAACATGACCTCAACGCCAGGATCTCACACGCAAGGATCTCACGCTTCGGTCAAGGCGGATGCCCCGGGGGATGCGTTTTCCCACAGGCTTGGCACGGTCGCCGACACGGTCGAGGCCTACCTGGCCGAGCGGCTGACGCCCGAGACCCAGGCCGGCGAGATCACTCGGCCGGCGCGCCTGATGGAAGCGATGCGCCACGCCGTGCTCGGCGGCGGCAAGCGCCTGCGCCCCTTCCTCGCCATCGAGACTGCGCGGATGCTCGGCGGCTCCGAGACGGGAGCACTCGCGGCCGGATCGGGCATCGAACTCGTGCACTGCTACTCGCTGGTCCACGACGACATGCCGGCCATGGACGACGACGACATGCGTCGCGGCAAGCCGACCGTTCACAAGGCCTATGACGAGGCCACGGCGATCCTGGTCGGTGACGCCCTCCAGACGCTGGCCTTCGAGATTCTCGCGGACTCGACCTGGCAGCCCGACCCGGCGATCCGAGCCGACCTCGTCCTCGGGCTCGCCAAGGCCTCGGGCCTCGGCGGCATGGTCGGCGGCCAGCTCCTCGACCTCGGCGCGGAGGGCCGCTTCGGCCCCGTCTCGCTCGACGTCGACGACACGCTCCAGCTTCAGGCGATGAAGACCGGCGCCATCCTGGCCTTCTCGGTGGAGGCCGGCGCCATCGTGGGCGGCGCGAGCCCGGACCAGCGCAAGGCCCTTCTGCGCTACGGCCACGCTCTCGGGCAGGCCTTCCAGATCGCCGACGACATCCTCGACCGCGAGGCCTCGCCGGAAGCCATGGGCAAGGCCACCGGCAAGGACAAGGAGGCCGGCAAGGCGACCCTCGTCGACCGCCTCGGTCTCGACGGCGCGCGGGCCGAGTGCGACCGCCTCGTCGGCGTCTGCGAGGAGGCGGTCTCCGCCTGGGGCGACCGGGCCGAGACCCTGCGGCAGGCGGCGCGCTTCACGGTGGCGCGCAAGGTCTGAGGCAAGGTCTGAGGACAGAGGCCTGGACGCTTCCGTTTCCGCGATCGTACTCCCGACGGTGGATACGAGCGCTCCGACAACCGACTGCGAGTTGATCCCATGACCGCCTACAAGCTCCTGCTCCTGCCCGGCGACGGCATCGGCCCCGAGGTGATGACGCAAGTCGAGAAGGTGATCGGCACCCTGGCCGAGACGGGTCTCGCCACCTTCGAGATCGAGCGCGACCTCGTCGGCGGCAGCGCCCTCGACGCCCACGGCAAGCCGCTGACCGACGAGGCCCTGGCGCGGGCGGACGCCGCGGACGCCATCCTGCTCGGCGCGGTCGGCGGCCCGAAATGGGCCGACGTGGCCTATGAGATCCGCCCCGAGGCGGGCCTGCTGCGCCTGCGCAAGGATCTCGGCCTGTTCGCCAACCTGCGCCCCGCGATCTGCTACCCGGCGCTCGCCGACGCCTCGGCCCTCAAGCGCGAGCTGGTCGAGGGCCTCGACATCATGATCGTGCGCGAGCTTACCGGCGGCGTGTATTTCGGCGAGCCGAAGGAGATCACCACCCTGCCGGACGGCACGAAGCGCGCCGTCGACACGCAGGTCTACACCACGGGCGAGATCGAGCGGATCGCCCACGTGGCCTTCGATCTCGCGCGCAAGCGCTCGGGCCGCGTCGCCTCGGCCGAGAAGCACAACGTGATGAAGTCCGGCGTGCTCTGGAAGGAAGTCGTGACCCGGGTCCACGCCGAGTATAGCGACGTCAGCCTGGAGCACGTGCTCGCCGACAATTGCGCCATGCAGCTGGTGCGCCGGCCGAAGCAGTACGACGTGCTGGTGACGGACAACCTGTTCGGCGACGTGCTCTCGGACGTGGCGGCGATGCTCACGGGCTCGCTCGGCATGCTGCCCTCCGCCTCGCTCGGTGCGGTGGATGCCAAGGGCAGCCGCAAGGCGCTCTACGAGCCCGTTCACGGCTCGGCTCCCGACATCGCCGGAAAGGGCTATGCCAACCCGATCGCCATGATCGGCTCGCTGGCCATGTGCCTGCGCTACTCGTTCGGTCTCGGCGAGGCCGCCGACCTCCTCGAATCCGCGATCACCCGCACCCTCGCCTCGGGTGCCCGCACCCGCGACATCGCCGGCGAGGGCGTGACGCCGATCAGCACGGCCGAGATGGGCGACACGATCATCCGCGAGTTGAAGCACGCCGTCGCCTGAGGCGCGGCGCCCATCATCCGACCGGGACGTCGCCCGGAACCACGAACGAAAACGGGCCCCGCGAGGGGCCCGTCGCATGTCTGGCCGGGAGGCTGGGCTCAGTAGGGGTTGCCGTAGCGCGAGACGTAGGAGGTCGGGTCGATCGCGTCGACCGCCGAGAAGTCCACGTTGCGGATCGCGCTCGAACGGGCGCCGATGAACGGACCGTTGGTGATCGGATCGGGCAGGATGCCGCCGCCGAAGCGATCGTTGCGGCCGTAGGGCGGCGAGTTCAGGTAGCTCGCCGTGATGAAGTGCGGGTTGGTGGCCGGGTTGCCGACCGAACCGTTATTGGCCTCGACCACATTGCCGGCATCGAGCCAGCTGCGCGGGCGGATGCGGATCGGTAGCGGCGCGCTGACCCGGTATCCGGCGGGCGCGTAGCGGCCCTGGGCCTCGGCGGCGGTGTTCGCGCCGACGGCAGCGAGAGTGAGGGCACCCATCAGGGCAATCGAGGCAGAGCGCATGACGCACCTTCGTTGAAGCTGGTGAATTCTAGGCCGGGTTTCCTTAAGAAAGTCGGCCATCCGTATGGGGGGAAGACGTGCCAGCGCGGCCGTGGTTCCCATGATTATGGCCGCGCTTCGCGGGATTGCCGCAGTTTGGCCTCATTTTTCCGTGTGCGCCGGCTGGGGATCGATCCCGTCTCGCCGCCCACGTCCCGTGCCGTCACCGCCGCTGATTGGCAATCGGGATCACGCCGGGCAATGAGCGCCGCGAAGCGGCCATCCATCTCGGACGAAGCTTGACCGTTCAGTGCCAGCTTGTCGAGGGCGCAGAGGATCGCGCGCGGTTCCGGAGCCTGCCCGAGGGGCGCGCAGAGCCATCCGTCGAGACGGAAGGGGCCCGGCCGAAGCGTGGCGAAGCCCGTGCAGGTCCGCTTGCCCTCGCCGCCGAGGGTGATGTCGAGGGTCTCGATCGCGCCGAACTTGGTCTCGATCGCGCCGCGCTCACCGGTGCGGATGACGGCCAGCGCCTGCCCGTCGGCCGCGCGCCGGGCGAGGGTGACGAACAGGCTCGGCATCGGCTCCAGGGTCGGGGTCTCGGTCAGTGTCAGGCGCAGGTAAGGAGCCTCGATCGTCGCGAAGCCTCCCTGCGCCAGCCCATCCTCGCGCAACCCGGTGGAGGTGTTGAGACGGGCGGCCTCGGCGCGCGCCGGCTCAAGGGCCTCCGGATCGTCGAGGCGAAAGCGCGGTGCCGAGAACGCGAGCGGCACGGCGGGACGAGCGAGCCGCGAGGCCGAGGGCACGAGGGCGGCCGCCGGGGCGGTCTCGGGCGTCTCCGGCGATGGCGTGGCGGCCGACCGGTGCTCGCGCGCGACGAGGCTCAGAAGGGCAATGGCGCCGATCGCCACCAGGGCCTGGCTCCCTCCGCGCAGGGCGCGAACCGGACGGCTCCGGTTCGGCGAGGATGTGACCGCGTCCCGTGTGTCGGCGTTCTCGGATTCCGTCAGCATCGCGTCCCGGGGCTTGCCGGCGGCGTCGGCCGCCACGCCCGGCGGATCTTGGCGATGCGCGCTCACCAAGCGGTTTCCGGTGGCCGGAGACCTTGCGTGTTTCGGTTCGCACGGTGAACGCTTGGTATCGATCCATGCGGCGCGCGCATGCCGGAGCGGGGGTTGCACCGGTCGGACGCCGTGGCGATCTGTCGGGAGGGGCAGCGACAACCATCAGGGACCACATGATTCCCCTCTCCGTCCTCGACCTCGCCTTCGTGCCGGAGGGCACGACGCTTGGCGATGCCCTGCGCAGCAGCGTCGACCTCGCGCGCCACGCGGAAGCGCTCGGCTACCGCCGGTTCTGGCTGGCCGAGCACCACAACATGGTCGGGGTCGCCAGCGCGGCGACCGCCGTGGTGATCGGCCACGTGGCCGCGGGCACGACGACGATCCGGGTGGGTGCCGGCGGGATCATGCTTCCGAACCACGCGCCGCTGGTGATCGCGGAGCAGTTCGGCACCCTGGAAGCCCTGTTTCCGGGCCGGATCGACCTCGGGCTCGGGCGGGCGCCCGGCACCGATCCCCGCACCACCCGGGCGCTGCGGCGCTCGCATGAGGCGGCCGACACCTTCCCGCAGGACGTGCTCGAACTGCGGGGCTATTTCGACGACGCCGAGCCCGGACAGGCGGTGCAGGCGGTGCCCGGCACCGGCCTCAAGGTGCCGCTCTGGATCCTGGGATCGAGCCTCTACGGCGCGCAGCTCGCGGCGATGCTGGGGCTGCCCTACGCCTTCGCCTCGCACTTCGCGCCGGACCAGCTCCTCGCGGCGTTGGCGACCTACCGCGCGCGCTTCGAGCCCTCCGCACAGCGGGCCGCGCCCCACGCGATGATCGGCCTGAACGTGGTCGCGGCGGAGACCGACGCGGAGGCGCGCCGGCTGTTCACCTCGGCGCAGCAGCAATTCACCAACCTCGTGCGCGGCACGCGCGGGCTGCTCAGGCCGCCGATCGACGACATCGAGACCTACTGGGCGCCGCACGAGAAGGCCCAGGCCTCGCGGATGCTGGCGCGCGCCCTGGTCGGCTCGCCCGAGACCATCCGGCGGGGACTCGCCGAGATCATCGCCGAGACGGGGGCCGACGAGATCATGGTCGCCTCGGCGATTCACGACCCGGCGGCGCGGCGGCGCTCCTACGCCATCCTGGCCGAGGCGCGGGACGCGTTGGCCGCCGGCCCGGCCGCACTGGTGGCGTGACCGGCGGCGAGAGCGCTCGACTCAAGAGTGCTTGACACGGGCGGGGGCGAGGCGTCTTGCTCCCGCGCTCGGCGACTCATGCTGCGATGCGGTGTGCGCCGAACCAGAGCGGGCCGGGAACGGACCGCGCACCTTCGCGGCCGGCAGGCCGCCGGCCATCGCGCGCGATGGGCCGGCGCACGGCAGGGAGGCCAGACGTTTCGGCGCCGGACCCGGACGCTGCGGCTCGCCCATCGGTGCGCCGCCCCGGCCCCGGCGCCCGTACAGAGCGGAGTGATGAGCCATGGGTTACAAGGTCGCCGTCGTGGGTGCCACGGGCAATGTGGGCCGCGAGATGCTGGACATCCTGTCCGAGCGCGCCTTTCCGGCGGACGAGGTGGTGGCGCTGGCCTCGCGCCGCTCGGCCGGCCAGGACGTGTCCTTCGGCGACAAGATCCTGAAGGTGAAGGCGCTCGACACCTACGACTTCTCCGACACCGACATCTGCCTGATGTCGGCCGGCGGCGAGACCTCGAAGGAATGGTCGCCCCGCATCGGCCAGTCCGGCTGCGTCGTCATCGATAACTCGTCGGCCTTCCGCTACCACCAGGACGTGCCGCTGATCGTTCCGGAGGTGAACCCCGACGCGATCCACGGCTTCTCCAAGCTCAACATCATCGCCAACCCGAACTGCTCGACGGCGCAGCTCGTGGTGGCCCTGAAGCCGCTCCACGACGCCGCCACGATCAAGCGCGTGGTGGTGGCGACCTACCAGTCGGTCTCCGGCGCCGGCAAGGACGCCATGGACGAACTCTTCCAGCAGACCCGCTCGGTCTTCACCGCCGGCGAGATCAAGGCGGAGAAGTTCCCCAAGCGCATCGCCTTCAACGTCATCCCGCACATCGACGTGTTCATGGAGGACGGCTACACGAAGGAAGAGTGGAAGATGGTCGCCGAGACCAAGAAGATGCTCGACCCCAAGATCAAGCTCACGGCCACCGCCGTGCGCGTGCCGGTCTTCATCGGCCACGCCGAGGCGGTCAACGTCGAGTTCGAGCGACCGATCACGGCCGAGCAGGCCACCGCGATCCTGCGCTCGGCGCCCGGGATCATGGTGGTCGATAAGCGCGAGCCCGGCGGCTACATGACCCCGCACGAGGCGGCCGGCGAGGACGCCACCTACGTCTCGCGCATCCGCGAGGACGCCACGGTGGAGAACGGCCTCAGCTTCTGGTGCGTCTCCGATAACCTGCGCAAGGGCGCCGCGCTCAACACCGTGCAGATCGCCGAGATGCTGGTGAACCGGAAGCTTCTGAAGCGGGCGCAGGCGGCCTGAGGGTCGGCGAAATCGTTCAGTCTCCGGTATTGGGGGCGAACCGGGTTCCATCGACGCCGTCCCGCTTGCGGGGCGGCGTTTTGCATGAGCGCGCTGCGATCGGGTGGGGCTGCTCCTTCCGGTTTGGGGAAGACAGGGCGCGCGACCGCGCCGTCATCTTGAGGCGCGCTCCAGAAGCGTCCGCCCTAGCTCGTAACAGAAATAAGACTATTTTCCTTGAATATTATCCGATTATCGCCTATCCATTTATGGGACATACAGTGAACATAGGCGATCGCGATGTCCGAGATGCAGCGTTGGGTACAACCGGGTAAGGCCGCCGAGGCGCGCAATCTGCGCCTCCTCCTCGCGGTGCTGCGTACCGAGACAAAGCTGATCCGCCTGCGTCGATCCTTGAGCCGGAAATACAGCAGCGATCAGCCCCGGGCACCCGCGGGACAGAGCGACGGCGGGCGCTGGGTGTCGCAGGGCGGCGATTCAGGCGGTCCCCTGATCGACCAGCTGCCGCATAGGAGCGGGCGCTGGGCCTCCCTCGACGCGGCCGAACCGGGATCGGAGGCCCCGCAACGCACCCTCCTGGATGGCGGCGAGGTTCTCACCCTCCGGGTTCGGTCCGGACGCAGCGATTGGGAGGAACAGCACAAGGTCGTCACACCCGAGGGCGAAAGTCGAATCTTCGAAAATTCGGGTGAGACCCAGACGATTCGCGACGGGCATTCGGGCGAGGTTCTGTCGCGGACGACGTTCTCGTCATCGGGGATCGCCGCGGAAGCGACGGTCCAGCCGGCGTTCCTGCCGGCCGCGCCGCTGATCGGCGCGGCCGCCGCTGCGGCGGCCAACGCGACGTTCGAAGCGGTGGCGCTGCTCTTTACGGTGCTGGCTGCCCGTCATCGAGGCTTTGGGCCGGCCCTGGGAATGACTGCCCGAAGCTATGAGATAGATCCAAAGAGCAAGTCGGAGATACCAACTCCAATCATCAAGGATCTCAGATCTGATGAATTTGCGAGAGCTTGCCCGCGCTTCGGAGAAATCCTTCAGGTCACCAATCGTATCACCGCGGAAGTGAAAGCAGAATTTCCAGATCTAAAAGGAAAAGAACTCGGCACTCTGGTTCACTATCGGATCGCTCAATTCTTTTCCAAGCCGCCTGATCCAAATTTTCGTGTTGAATTTTCTTTAGATAGATCCGGCGTTGAAGTTAATTACGGCAATAAATATTCAGTTCGGCTTGATGTTTTTGAACTCACCCCAGAAAACATGGTCTGCGTCTATGACTTCAAAGTCGGAAATGAGGGCCTCAGTGCGCCTCGTGCCTTGGAACTTTACAATGCAGCAAAGAAATATCACCCCTCCGCAGATGGATTCGTTCTGGTGCAGGTGAGACCGGAAACATGACCACGAAGCGTCAAATCAAAGCTCTCGCCGCTCCGTTGCTGGCGCGCAATCCAGGCCTTGCCCTTGTCGGTTCGTATTCGATCTGGTTCCCACCGACAGGCAATGTGGTGAGAGAAATCATCATCGATCGATCCAGCGATCCGGATCGGTTCCAACTCCGCTGGCACCTGACGGAATGTTTTCTCCCAGAGGGCTACGACGGGGGCGCCTTCGGTCGATGCAGCAGCTTCATCTTTCGCACGGAAGCACGGCGCGATGGATGGCTCTGGAGCGATTCAGCGATGGCCGACGATTTCGTCGTTCGCTGCGAACGAGATGTCATCCCCATTCTGGAACCATTGGACACCGATCGGAAACGCTTGGAATTCGCTCGATCCCATCCTGGGTCGCGGGGTCGTTACGGCTGGACCTGGCACCTGATGACGGAGATTGCTCTCGGGAATCTCGATGATGCCCGCGCAATCTGGTTGGAAAATGGAGCGTTTTATGAAGCGGGCCACATTTTCGAGTGCCGACGAGACCAGAAAACCTACGACCGTTATCGGCAACTCGGCCCTCCGTTGTTGGCTGACGATCGAGCCGCGCTGATGAATCTCCTTCGGGTCTGGATCACCGAGAATGCGGTCGGCAGTCGGCATGCGGCTTTCTGGACTCGCGAACCGCTTCCAATCGAAGACTTCGTCTAGGGCGTGTGGTCAATTGAGCCATACGTGCCTATGACAACCGTTCGACAGGTCAAAGGCCTGACGGCGCCGCTTCTTGCCCGGAATCCGGATCTCGTGGATGCCGGAAAGAACACGCTGTGGCTGACTCCGATCAATCACGTCGGGCGGTTGATCTTCATCGATCGAACCTCCAACCCGGATTCGTGCGCTATTAGTTGGCATGTCGTCGGATTCTTCATGCCCGGAACGCCATCGTGGTTCAGCCTGGGACGTTGCGGCGATCGAATTGGCCGATCCAAGCACTTTCCGGGTGGATGGGGCTGGCGCTGGTCCGATCCGACGATCTACGAAGATTTCATCGATCGCGTCGAGGCGGACGCGTTGCCTCTGCTCCGGTCCCTGGACACGACGCGCAGATGTCTTGAATTCCAGCGGGGTGACCCGCAGCGAAGCGGTTACCTGGATCATTACTGGCATCTGGGTGCCTTCCTTGCACTCGGCGAAATCGAAAGGGCGCAGGAGCTCTTTGCTCCGTTGAGAGCTCACCGTGTCTGGGAGCAACCTGCGGAAACCCTGCCGGAACAGCGACGTTACGAGCGCCTTCGGGCGCTGGACCAGCCGCTGCGTTCTGGGAATCGCGCGGCGCTTTGTGCCCTCCTGGCGCAATGGGAGGCGGAAAACCTCGTCGGGAGCCCTTTGGAACCGTACTGGCAGCGGAATGCGTTTCCGCTGGAGGGTGTTGATCAAGGCTTGTTGGGCTTTAGGATTTCGGCTTGGACGCGCCTGTGATTCAAGGTTGGGATGGAATCGCTTCATTCTGACGATGCCCCAATGGGCGAAGATAGAACCCCAGTGTCTGGGCAAGCTCGGCGGCCCCGGTCGAAGTGGGGCCGACAATCCGCCGTTCGTCGGGGCGGTTCTCGGGATCATTTGGACTGGAAGCCCGTGGCGGGATCTGCCGCCGAGGTTCGGTCCGTAGAACTCGATCGACACGCGCTTTTGCAATTGGGTCGCCGCCGGCGTGTTCGCCCGCCTGTTTGAGGCCGTCTCGGACGAGCCGGACATGGGGTATGCGATGGTGGATGCCACCATCATGAAGGTCCACCGTCACGGTCAAAGCGTTAAAGGGGGAACTTCGAGCCAAGCCATCGGCCGTTCCAAGGGCGGCATGACAGCCAAGATCCTGGTCCTGACCGATGCGCTCGGCAATCTCGACGATGCCAGGGTCATCTGGACCGGCATCGAAGCCTATTACGAGGAAGGCTTCTCTTCGAGGATCCCTATTTCCAGCCGCGTTACGACCGCATCTGTCAGATAGGCAAGCCGCTGATGGCCGATGATCGGCGCGCGCTTGCGGACCTGCTTCACAACTGGGATGCAGAGAATGTCGCAGAGAGCAAATCGGCGCCCTTCGAACCACTACACCATTTCCTATCGAAGAAGATCTATAGTTTTTCTGCCATTTTTTTATACTCTATAGACAACGAAACTAGATATTATGCGATGTTATTGAAACTCAATCGTCGCGACAACGGTCGAGATTGAGATATTGACCGAGCGCTTCGCCGAACGCGCCATCCCGCACATCGATGCAGCCCCCCAACGCAGCCGTATCAGGGGCGGGTTCCGCAACGCAGGCTGTCGACGAGGACGCGCCGGAAACACACCGTGCAGATCTCCGAGATGCTGGCGAACCGCAAGCTGCCGAAGCGGGCTCAAGCGGTCTGATACCAATCCTCATTGATCAGAACTCATAGGCCCATTCGCGGAGTCCGATCGACATGATGCGCCCGGGTCGGTTGATAAGGGTGTTCCAGGCGTGGCAGCAGTGGTCGAGGATGTCGGCGTAGGATGTGAAGGTTCGATTGCCGAGCCAGTTGTCGCGCATGAACTGCCAGAGGTTCTCGACCGGGTTGAGTTCGGGGGAACGGGCCGGCAACGGCAGCAGGGTGATGTTGGCGGGCACCGCGAGGTTCTTCGTCGTGTGCCACCCGGCCCGATCGAGCAGCAGAACGGCGTGCGCACCAGGGGCGACGGCCTGGGCGATCTCTTCGAGGTGCAGGGCCATCGCCTCGGTGGTGCAGCGGGGCATGACGAGACCGGCGCCCGTTCCCCGTGCCGGGCAGATGGCTCCGAAGATGTAGGCGAAGGCGGCGCGCTGGTCCTTCGGGGCTGAGGGGCGCGTGCCGCGCTTGGTCCAGCGCCGGGTGATCGTGTTCTTCTGGCCGACGCGAGCCTCGTCGGCGAACCAGACCTCTATCGGCTTGCCGCCGACGGCCCGCGCGATCTCCGCCATGCGGGCGGGGAAGGCTTTTTAAAAGCGGGGATCGCGTCCGGGGCTTGAGCGTGATGGCGCGGGCGGGCGCCAGGGGCCTTGCCGCCGATCAGCCCGTCCGGACCGTGCGCGTTGAACGCCACCACCCAGTCCCGCACCGTCTGCAGCCCGACCCCGCCGAGCGCGGCAGCGGCCGAGCGTGAGCCGCCCGCGTAGATCGCCGACAAAGCCAGCAGGCGCCGGGTCTGGGCAGGATCGCGCGCGGCCTTGGCCAGAGCGCGCAGGCCCTCGGCGTCGAAGTCCCGCCGCAGCAGCACAGGAGCAGACACGACATCCTCCTCAGGCTCCAAACCCGAAGACAGAATCACCACTCAGCTCCCGATGCTACCCCGTGAGTCCCCATCAATGAGGGTTGGTATAAGTCCTGTCGCGCTCGAGCTTCACACCCTCCGCCATCGAGGTTGGAGCGACGATTGAAGCGGCGACACGTCTGTGCACCCGTCACGTTCCGGTGCCGTAGACGAGAAAAGTTTCGGAGCCGGCTTAACAGCGATCATTCAGTACTTCCGATTCCTTCGCATGACCGGAAGGCATCCTCGAGACAGATGAAGCAACGCAATAGTTCCCAGAATCGAGAGCGAATCCGTCCTGCCTGAAACGAAAGGCATCAAACCCTCATAAATCTGCACACTAATCATTCCCACATCTATTGGATAGATTTTTATAATAAACATTTTTCTATAGAAAAAGCTATTAATTTGGCTTTCACGATTATTTTTTATCAATACAGACATTACCGAGACGGATTTCCCATGCGCCTGCGCTCTTTCCGCCCCAGCTTACGCGTGCAGATCGCGGCACTCGGCATCGGGGGCGTGCTAGCCCTCGGTCTGATCTCGGCGTTCGGATCGCACGCGCAGGGACACTTTCAAGCGATCGTCGATCAGAGCCGGGAATTACGGACGCGACTCGCCGAATTCCGCCACCACCTGCTCGCGGCGCATCAGATCGAGACCGAGTTTCTACTGCAGAGCCGCGAAGCCCTGATCGCGCAGCGTCAGGACCAGATCGCCCGCGCCGAAGAGAACCTCGCGGCGGTCGAGGAACGCGTCGCGACGCGGGCGGCTGACGATCCTCTGCGCAGGGCCGAGACCATCCGGGTCGGCCTGAACCTCTACGCGGTGCGGTTCCAGAACGTCGTGGCTGCCCGGCGCACCCTCGGCTTCACCGAGAAGGAAGGCTTGCAAGGGAACCTGCGGGCGGCGGTCCACGCCGTGGAGGAACGGCTCTCCCGATTCGACCAACCGAGCCTCACCGTGCCGATGCTGATGATGCGCCGGCACGAGAAGGATTTCATCCTGCGTGGGGAAGACCGATATAGCGACGCTCTGCGCGAGCGCGTGACGGAATTCGAGACCGCCCTCGCCGCCGCCCCCCTCGCCGACACCATCAAGGCAGAACTCAAGGCCCTGGTCGGCACCTATGAGAGTCGCTTCCTGGCCTACGCGGCCGGCGCCTCGACTCTCAGGGAAGAATCCGACGACCTGACCTCGATCTACGGCCGGATCGAGCCGATCCTCGCGCAAGTGGTCGAGATGTCCCAGGCAGAAGACGCTCAGGCGCGCGCCGAGAGTGCTGTCGCGAGCGATTGGTACGCCCGGCTCACCTGGTGCTTACTCGCGCTCAGCATCTTGTGCGCGGGCGCCCTGTCCTGGTGGGTCGGACAGCGCCTCTCGGGCCCTCTCACCACCATGGCGCGGGCGATGGAACGGCTGGCCGACGGGGACCTGACCGTCCACGTCGCGCATGCCCGCCGCCGCGACGAGATCGGTGCCATCGCCCGCGCCTTTGCGACCTTCCGCGACAAGATGGCGGAGAACGGCGAACTCACCCAGGCGCAAGCAAGCGGACGCGCGCGGAGCGAAGCCGAGCGAAAGGACGCCCTCCGGGCGATGGCGGACCGCTTCGAGACGGCTGTCGGCGGCATCATCGGCATCGTCGCGAGCGCCGCCGTCGCGCTGCAAACCACCGCCGAGGGCATGTCGGGCATGGCCGTGGACACGGCCCGTCGCTCCGCCACGGCGGCCGCGGCCGCAGAGGAGGCGACCGCCAACGTCAACGCCGTCGCCGCCGCCGCCGAAGAACTCGACGTCTCGGTGCAGGACATCGGGCGGCAGGTGGACGGTTCGGCGACTTTGGCCCGGGCGGCAGCGAACGATGCGGGACACACCGTCGCCCTCATGCAGGATCTCAACGGCGTCGTGGCGCGGATCGGTGACGTGACACACCTCATCAGCGACATCGCCGGGCGGACCAACCTCCTGGCACTCAACGCGACGATCGAGGCGGCCAGGGCCGGCGAGTCCGGACGCGGCTTCGCGGTGGTGGCGGCCGAGGTCAAGGATCTGGCCAACCAGACCACACAGGCCACCGCTGAGATTGCAGATCAGATCGCCCGGATCCAGGCCTCAACGGGCCAGGCGACGGCCGCGATCGGCACGGTGGTGGCGCGCATCGAGGAGATCAGCGAAGTGTCCGACGCGGTGGCCGCCTCCGTCGAGGCACAGGGTGCCGCCACGCAGGAGATCGCTCACAATGTCGCCCAGGCGGCGGCAGGCACCGGCGAGGTCACGGGCACCGTCGCGGGCGTGGCGAGCGCCGCTGAAGCGACAGGGGTGGCGGCCTCTCAGGTGCTCGCTTCCGCCTCAGACCTCTCGCGACAATCGGCGAACCTCAGTGCCGAGGTCGATCGCTTCCTGAATCTCCTGCGCGCCGCATGAGGGCCGGAGCCATGAGGGCCGGAGCACAGAGCCAGTCATGCCTCACCACGCCTCGGCCTCCAACGCCGCCACATCCCCACCGCTGATCGCCGGCAGGCACCGCGTGATCCGCGCAATGTCCCACTCCCACCACGCCAGGGCCTGCAACCGCGCGGCCACCTCCGGCGGCACCCGCCTGCGCACGAGGGTGGCCGGGTTCCCGGCGACGATGGCGTAGGGCGGCACGTCGCGGGTCACGACGGATTTGGCCGCCTCGACGGCGCCGTCGCCCACCGTGACGCCGGGCAGGATGGTGCTGTCGTACCCGAGCCAGACGTCGTTGCCGATCACCGTGTCGCCCCGGTTCGGAAACGTGGCCTCTTCCGGGAAGCGTCCCGCCCAGGCCCCGCCGAAGATCGAGAACGGATAGGTGGAGGGCGCGTCGAGGCGATGGTTGCCGCCGTTCATGAGGAAGCGCGTGCCCGCCGCGAGGGCGCAGAAGCGGCCGATGCGCAGGCGGTCGCCCAGGAAGGCGAAGTGGTAGAGGATGTTGTCGAGGAAGGCCCCCGGTCCGGCGGGATCGTCGTAATAGGTGTAGGCGCCGACCTCGACGTTCGGCGGCAGGGCGAGGTTGCGGAGGAAGGTGACGCGCGGGTGGTCCGGCAGGGGGTGGAGCGCGTCCGGATCGGGGCCGAAGCGGGGATCGTGAGGCATGACTGGGCTCCGGATGCGGACGGGCTTCATCGCGTCCGGGGGAGGATAACGATGCATCGCTCCTTGAAAACCGCTTGAAAACCGGCGCGAACCCGCCTAATTACAGAGCATCAGTTCTGGTTGCAGTTGTGAGACTGCGGTTCGGGAGTGGGCCCCACCGGGTCCGCTCTTTTTTATTGCCGCAACGTCGCCCGCGCCGGATCGCCTCGGACAAGGCCGGACTTCAAGCGCAGCATGGCGGACAATCCCCACAGCGACATTCTCGAAAAGCGCCTCATCACCGAGACGGGTGTTGCCGCGCGGGTGGTGCAGGTCATCGAGGCCTCGATTCTCGGGCTCGGCTATCGCGTGGTCCGGGTGAAGGTGTCGAGCGCCAACGGCTGCACGGTGCAGATCATGGCCGAGCGGCCGGACGGCACCATGACGGTGGACGATTGCGAGGCGGTGAGCCGGGCGATCTCCCCGCTCCTCGACCTCGACGATCCCGTGGGCAAGGCCTACTACCTCGAGGTCTCCTCGCCGGGCATCGACCGGCCGCTGGTGCGGGCCGTCGATTTCGCGCGCTGGGCCGGCTACGAGGCCAAGGTCGAGCTGGCCGTGCCGATGGACGGCCGCAAGCGCTTCCGGGGCCTCATCGGCGCGCCGAACCCGGACGGGCTCACCGTGCCGATCGACCTGCCCGACGTGAAGGAGGGCCTGCCAAGCCGCATCGACCTGCCGCTGCGGGACCTCGGCGACGCCTATCTCGTGCTCACCGACGAGCTGGTGCGCGAATCGCTGCGCCGCGGCGGTCCCCCGAGCCTCGACGACGGGGACGATGCGCCGGACGAGGACGATCCGGAGATCGAGGCCGAGCCGGCGCCGGCCCCGCTCAAGAAGAAGGTCTCGCGGCCCCTCAAGCCCAAGGCCTCGCAGCGGCCGAAGCCCGTGAAGGTCGAGACCGAGGAGAGCCTCGCCATCAAGGCGAAGAACAAGGCCAAGCCCGTCCGCACCAAGGCGGTGCGGGTGAAGGAAGACGGCAAGCTGCACTGATTTCGTCGGAGTCCCGAACATCGCGCAGCGGTTCGGGGCCCGGATGCGAACACCTTACGACGAAGAGAAGGACGAAAACCGATGGCCGTCGTCAGCGCCAACAGGCTCGAACTCCTGCAGATCGCCGAAGCGGTTGCCCGCGAGAAGGTGATCGACCGCTCCATCGTCATCGACGCGATGGAGGAGGCCATCGCCAAGGCCGCGCGCTCGCGCTACGGCGCCGAGACCGACGTGCACGCCGAGATCGACCCCAAGACCGGGGCGCTTCGCCTGTCGCGCCATCTCGTGGTGGTGGACGAGGTCGAAAACGACGCCCGCGAGGTCACCCTGGAGCAGGCCCGGCGCTACAACCCCGGGGCGTTGGTCGGCGACGTGATCTCCGACACCCTGCCGCCCTTCGATTTCGGCCGCGTCGCCGCCCAGTCGGCCAAGCAGGTGATCGTGCAGAAGGTGCGCGACGCCGAGCGCGACCGCCAGTTCGACGAGTACAAGGACCGTATCGGCGAGGTCGTGAACGGCCTCGTGAAGCGCGTCGAGTACGGCAACGTCATCGTCGATCTCGGGCGCGGCGAGGGCATCGTGCGCCGCGACGAGATGATCCCGCGCGAGACCTTCCGCCCCGGCGACCGCATCCGCTCCTACCTGTTCGACGTGCGCCGCGAAGTGCGCGGGCCGCAGATCTTCCTCTCGCGCTCGCACCCGCAATTCATGGCCAAGCTCTTCGGCCAGGAAGTGCCGGAGATCTACGACGGCATCGTCGAGGTGAAGGCAGTGGCCCGCGATCCGGGCTCGCGCGCCAAGATCGCGGTGATCTCGCGCGACGGCTCGATCGATCCGGTCGGTGCCTGCGTGGGCATGCGCGGTTCGCGCGTCCAGGCGGTGGTCGGCGAACTCCAGGGCGAGAAGATCGACATCATCCCCTGGTCCGAGGATCAGGCCACCTTCATCGTCAACGCGCTCCAGCCGGCGGAAGTCGTCAAGGTGGTGCTCGACGAGGAGGCCGACCGCATCGAGGTGGTGGTGCCGGACGACCAGCTCTCGCTCGCCATCGGCCGCCGGGGCCAGAACGTGCGCCTCGCCTCCCAGCTCACGGGCTGGGACATCGACATCCTGACGGAAGCCGAGGAATCGGAGCGCCGCCAGAAGGAATTCGCCGAGCGCACCGCCATCTTCATGGAAGCCCTCGACGTGGACGAGACCGTGGGCCAGCTCCTCGCGGCGGAAGGCTTCCGCAACGTCGAGGAGATCGCCTATGTCGAGCCCGGCGAACTCGCCAACATCCAGGGCCTCGACGAGGAGAGCGGCACCGAGATCCAGGCCCGCGCCCAGGACCACCTCGCCCGCGTCGAATCGGAATTCGATGCCAAGCGCCAGGAACTCGGCGTGCAGGACGAACTGCGTGAGATCGACGGCATCACCACCCCGATGCTGGTGGCGCTGGGCGAGAACGAGGTGAAGACCATCGAGGATCTGGCCGGCTGCGCCACCGACGATCTCGTCGGCTACACCGAGGGGCGCGGCCCCGAGGCCAAGCGCCACGCGGGCTATCTCGACGGCTTCGAGGTCTCGCGCGCCGAGGCCGAGGCCATGGTCATGGCCGCCCGCGTCCATGCGGGCTGGATCGAGGCCCCGGCCGAGCCGGAGCCCGAGGCGGCCGAGGACGAGACCGCCACCGCCTGAGCCCCCTCCCCGACCCCCGCGATTCGAAGGATCGCGGGGACGTGATGTCCCCAGACGAAAGCCTCCAGCGCCGCATGACGGGCGAGACCGCAGACCCGAACCCAGAGGCGGCCGAGCCGGACCCGAGCACCCTGCTCGATTCCGGCCTCGGGCGCGGCCGGGCCAATGCGCTGCGCACATGCCTCGTCACCCGCGTCTCGCAAGCCCCCGGCGGGATGATCCGCTTCGTTCTCGGCCCGGACGGCGCCGTGGTGCCGGACCTCCGGGCGCGCCTGCCCGGCCGCGGGGCCTGGCTCACGCCGACCCGCGCCGTGCTGAACGAGGCGGTGAAGCGCCGCGCCTTCCAGCGCGCCTTCAAGACCAAGGAGGCCGCCGCCCCGGCGGACCTCGCCGACCGGGTCGCGGAAGGCCTGCGGGCGGATCTGCGCCAATCCCTGTCGCTGGCCAATAAGGCCGGATGCGTGGTGGCGGGGTTCGCCAAGGTCGAATCGGCCATCGGCGACAAGGCCGGTGTCGCGGCGGTGATCCAGGCCTCCGACGGCTCCGCCGACGGACGGCGCAAGATCGTCGCGGCATTGCACAGGCGGCATGGCAGTGCCATATCGTGCATTCCCGTCATCGATGACCTGTCCAACACCGAATTGGACATGGCCTTGGGTCGGGATCATGTGATACATGCGGCTCTCGTCGCAGGAGTCGGAGCTTCCGGCTGCCTTGCGCGTTGGCGTCGGCTCCGCTCCTTCGAGGGATTGGCGACGACGGCCGAGGAGGCCGGTCCCGTCCGCGATGGGCAGGCCGCCTTCGATCTGCACGACGACTGAGATGACGGATTTACCCGGCGCACAGCAGTTTGCCGGTTCACGGGACGATGGAAACCCTCAGGGTTTGGACTGAATGAGCGATACGAACAATCCGGGCGACAAGACGCAGGCGAGACCCCCTTCGAAGCCGCTGTCCTTGAAGCGCCCGATCGAGCAGGGAACGGTGCGTCAGAGCTTCTCCCATGGCCGCTCCAAGCAGGTCGTGGTCGAGACGGTGAAGCGCCGCGTCATCGGCGCGGCGCCGGCCGCACCCGCGCGCGAGACGACACCGGTCGCTCCCGCGACGCGCGTGGCACCGCCCCCGCCGCCCGCCGCGCCGCGCCAAGCTCAGCGTTCCGCCAACGGCGTCGTGCTGCGTACGCTCAGCGAGCAGGAGAGCAATGCCCGCGCGGCCGCGCTCGCCGACGCCAAGCGCCGCGAGGCCGAGGCCCAGAAGCGCGTGGAAGCCGAGGCCGCCGCCGAGCGCGAGCGCCTCGCCGCCGAGCAGCGCGAGCGTGAGGCCGTCGAGGCCAAGAAGCGCGAGGAGGACGCCCGCCGCCGCAAGGAGGAAGAGGATCGCCTCGCCGCCGAGGAGGCGCGCCGCGCGTCCGAGGCCGCGGCCCAGGAAGCCGCCAAGGCTGCCAGCGCCACCGAAGGCACGCCGGCGCCCACGCCGACCGTGTCGAAGACCGCTCCGATGCCGGCAGCCCCGACCATCGTGCGCGCCGCCCCCCCGGCACCCGCCGCTGCGGCCCCGGTGGCCGAGCGTCCCGCTCCGGCCGCCCGTCCGGCGGCGCCTGCGCGTCCGGCCACCCCGGCGGCCCGTCCGCCGCTGACCGCTCGCCCGACCCCCGCCGAGCCGCGCAAGACCATCACGGCCGACGTGCGCAAGCCGCGCGACCTGAACTTCATGGCCCGGCCCGCTCCGGCGCCCGAGCCCGAGCCCACGGCACCGACGGCGGCCACTGCCGCGCGTCCCGCCGGTGGCGCGACGCCGGCCCGTACGGCCGGCCGGCCGCAGGCCGCCGAGGAGGAGAACGAGCAGAAGCGCGTGATCCGCCGCCCCGGCATGCCGCTGAAGATCATCACGCCGCCCAAGACCCCGAAGCAGCCGGGCGGCGACCGGAATCGCGGCCGTCTCACCATCGCCACCGCCACGTCGGGCGAGGACGAGCGCACGCGCTCCGTCGCCTCATTCCGCCGCCGACAGCAGCGCATGAGCGGCAACCGGCAGGTGGAGCAGAAGGAAAAGCTCTCCCGCGAGGTGACGATTCCCGAGACGATCACCATCCAGGAACTCGCCAACCGCATGTCGGAGCGGGCCGTGGACGTGATCCGCCTGCTGATGAAGCAGGGTCAGATCCACAAGATCACCGATGTGATCGATTCGGACTCCGCGCAGCTCATCGCCGAGGAACTCGGCCACACCGTGCGCCGCGTCGCGGAATCGGACGTGGAAGAGGGCCTGTTCAACGACGAGCCGGACCTGGAGGAGGATCTCGATCCGCGTCCCCCGGTCGTCACGATCATGGGCCACGTCGACCACGGCAAGACCTCGCTGCTCGACGCGATCCGCAAGGCCAACGTGGTCTCGGGCGAGGCCGGCGGCATCACCCAGCACATCGGCGCCTATCAGGTGTCGACGCCCTCGGGGGAAATGGTCACCTTCATCGACACTCCCGGCCACGCGGCCTTCACCTCCATGCGCGCCCGTGGCGCCAAGGTGACGGACGTCGTCGTGCTTGTGGTGGCCGCCGATGACGGCGTCATGCCCCAGACGGTCGAGGCGATCTCCCACGCCAAGGCGGCCGGCGTGCCGCTCATCGTGGCGATCAACAAGATCGACAAGCCCGACGCGAACCCGCAGCGGGTGCGCACCGAGCTTCTGCAGCACGACATCCAGGTGGAGTCGATGGGCGGCGAAACCCTCGAATTCGAGGTCTCGGCCAAGACCGGCGACGGTCTGCCGGACCTTCTCGAAGGTCTCCAGCTCCAGGCCGAGATCCTGAACCTGCGCGCCAACGAGGCGCGTGACGGCGAGGGCACGGTCATCGAGGCCAAGCTCGATCGCGGTCGCGGCCCCGTCGCCACCGTGCTCGTGCAGCGCGGCACCCTGTTCACCGGCGACATCGTGGTCGCCGGCGCCGAGTGGGGCCGCGTCCGCGCCCTCATCGACGACAAGGGCGAGAACGTCCCCTACGCGGGTCCCTCGGTCCCCGTGGAGGTGCTCGGCTTCAACGGCACGCCGGATGCGGGCGACCGCGTCGCGGTGGTTCCGAACGAGGCCCGTGCCCGCGAGGTCACCGAGTATCGTGCCCGCCAGAAGCGCGAGCGCATTGCCGCCCGCACCGGTGGCGCCAACCGCTCGCTCGTCGACATGATGCGCGACCTCAAGGAGGGCGCCGGCCGCAAGGAACTCGCGCTCGTCGTCAAGGGCGACGTGCAAGGTTCGGTCGAGGCCATCAACGGTGCGCTGGAGAAGCTCGGCAACGACGAGGTGTCGGCGCGCATCCTGCTCGCGGGCGTCGGCGGCATCACCGAATCGGACATCACCCTGGCGGAGGCCTCCAAGGCCGTCGTCATCGGCTTCAACGTGCGGGCCCACAAGGAAGCGCGCGAATTGGCCGAACGGAACGGTGTCGAGATCCGCTACTACAACATCATCTACGACCTCGTGGATGACATTAAGTCGACCCTCTCGGGCATGCTGCCGCCGACGCTCCGCGAGGAGCGCCTGGGCGAGGCCCAGATCCTGCAGATCTTCGACGTGTCGAAGGTCGGCAAGATCGCCGGTTGTCGCATTCTCGACGGCGTGGTCCAGCGCGGCGCCCATGTTCGCCTCATCCGCGACAGCGTGGTCATCCACGAGGGCAAGCTCGCCCAGCTGAAGCGCCTGAAGGACGACGCGAAGGAAGTCACCGCCGGCTACGAGTGCGGCATGTCCTTCGAGAACTTCCAGGATATGCGGGCCGGTGACACCATCGAGTGCTACCGGGTCGAGGAGATCCGCCGCACGCTCTGAGCGTCCGGCCTTCACCACGAACGGAAACGGGGTCGCGAATCCATCGCGGCCCCGTTCGCGTTTTTCGGAGCCTTCGCCCCTTAACCGCGTCCGACAGATTGCCTGGGGACCGGCCGTGCCGCCTCCTCCGCGCGGAGGCCGCTCCGGCTAACCTGGCGGCATGGGAGCCGGCACGCACAAGAGCCGGCACGACGGCGTGATCGAGGCGGCGCGATGCTGAGTTCCTATGCCCTGAAGCGGGCCCTGTCGGACGGCAAATACAAGAAGATCTTCGTGGAGCGGCTGACCGAGCCGCTGCATCTCAACCTGATCTCGGCGGGCGTCGCGCTGTTCGGCAGCTACCGGGCCAAGGTCGCCTTCGACCTGATGGTGCGCCAGCAATACGCCTTTCCCGTCCTGTTCGCCGCCGACGCGGCGCGCAAGCTCGGGCTCGGCCGCATTCAGGTCCTCGAATTCGGCGTCGCCACCGGGGCCGGGCTGCTCAACCTCTGCGACTGCGCGGCGCGCACCGAGGCCGCGACCGGCATCGCCATCGAGGTGGTGGGCTTCGACACGGGCAGCGGCATGCCGCCGGCCGTCGATTACCGCGATATGCCGGAATACTTCCAGGAGGGCGACTACCCGATGGATTTCGAGGCCCTGCGCCGGTCGCTGCCGAGCCGTTGCAAGCTCATCCTCGGCGACGTCGCCGAGACGATTCCCGCCTACCTCGCGGGCGTCGGTGCCGAGGCGCCGATCGGGTTCGTCTCGGTGGACGTGGATTATTACTCCTCGGCCGTGAACACCCTGAAGGTGCTCGAAGGGCGCCCGGAGCAGTACCTTCCGATCCTGCCGGTCTACCTCGACGATGTCGGCATGGACGGGGCCAATCCCTGGAACGGCGAGTTGCTGGCCGCGGCCGAGTTCAACGCGCGCCATCCCTTGCGCAAGCTCGCGCCGTTCAATCTCCTGCGCTCGAAGCGCATCTTCAAAAACGCGCAATGGATCGACCGCATGTTCACGGCGCATATCCACGATCACCCGGCCCGGACGCCCGCGACGGCGAAACGCGCGCAACAGGCCTATATCCCGAACGAGTATTTGCGCTAAGAGGGGCGCCTTCGGCATCCGCGGCGTTCCGGCCGGTTCGGCCTCTTCCGTGCGGCGGCACACCGATGCTCCGTTCCAGCGACGCGTCGTCCACGGCACCGGGTGCGCCGGTGTCGAACCGTTCCGGCGACAAGACGATCAGAATTCTTCATGGCCCAGAGACAGACCCCCACCGGACCTTCGCAGCGCCAGCAGCGCGTCGCCGAGCTGATCCGCCACGCGATCGCCGAGGTGCTCCAGCGCGGGGACATCCAGGACGCTGTGCTCAACGCCCACGTCATCACGGTGCCGGAGGTCCGCATGTCGCCGGACCTGAAGCTCGCCACGGCCTACGTCATGCCGCTCGGTGGGCTCAACGAGGCGCCGGTGATCGCGGCCCTGGAGCGGAACAAGAAAGCCCTGCGCCAGGAGGTCGCCCGCCGGGTGAACCTCAAATTCGCGCCCGACCTGCGCTTTCTGCGCGACGAGACCTTCGACGAGGCAGACCGGATCGACGCCCTGCTGCGGACTGATAAGGTGCGGCGCGACCTCGAATCACCGGCGCCCGACACGGACCCCGACGCGGCCTGAAGCCGAGCAACCCCGATTCTCCCGCCCGAGGCGGCGGCAGGAACCCCATTCCAGCGTCTGAACGGGACGGATGACGGCGCAGCGCGTGCCGCCCGGCCCCCGCGATCATTGACCGAGGACCCCATGATCAACGAACCGACCGTCGAGCGTACCGAGGGCGTCGTCCCGCCGAATGCGGCGGAGCGGCCCACGTCCGCCGAGGGCCGTCGCCCGCCGCGCGGCGCCCCGCGCCCGGATCGGCCGAAGCGCCGCGACG
Source organism: Methylobacterium sp. J-068 (assembly GCF_022829445.1). Lineage (GTDB taxonomy): Bacteria > Pseudomonadota > Alphaproteobacteria > Rhizobiales > Beijerinckiaceae > Methylobacterium. Next base: position 67,379 of record NZ_JAKSXY010000122.1, read on the forward strand.
TCAACGGCTGGGTCATTCTCGACAAGGGCGTGGGCATGACCTCGACCCACGCGGTCGCGGTGGTGAAGCGAGCCTTCAACGCCAAGAAGGCCGGGCATGCCGGCACCCTCGACCCGCTGGCCTCCGGCATCCTGCCGATCGCTCTCGGCGAAGCGACCAAGACCGTTCCGTTCGTGATGGACGGGCGCAAGGCCTACGTCTTCACCGTGACCTGGGGCATCGAGACCGACACCGACGACGCCGAGGGGCGCCCGGTGGCGACCAGCGACGCCCGCCCGACCCGCGAGGCGGTGGAGGCCGCGCTGCCGACCTTCATCGGCGCCATCGAGCAGGTGCCGCCGCGCTACTCGGCCATCAAGATCGCGGGCGAGCGCGCCTACGACCTCGCCCGCGACGGCGAGGAGGTGGTGCTGGTGGCGCGTCCCGTGCAGATCGACCACCTCGCGGTGGTCGAGCACAGCCCGGAGCGGACCGTGATCGAGGCCGCCTGCGGCAAGGGCACCTACGTGCGGGCGCTGGCCCGCGACCTTGGCCGCCTGCTCGGTTGCCACGGCCACGTCTCGGCCCTGCGCCGCACCCGCGTCGGCCCCTTCACGGTGGCGGATTCCTGCCAGGTCGCCGCCCTGGAAGCGGCGGGACCGGACGGCAATGCCGCCGCCCTGCATCCGGTCGAGACCGCCCTCGACGCGGTGCCCTCGGTGCCGGTCTCCCGCGACATGGCTCTGCGCCTGATGCGCGGCCAGCCCGTGATCCTGCGCGGGCGCGACGCCCCCGTGGAGGGCAAGGCCTTCGCCACCTGCGGCGGCATCCTCGTGGCGGTCGGCGACGTGGAGCGCGGCGAACTCGTGCCGCACCGGGTCTTCCACCTCGGCGGGACGGCCAACCGCCCGGCCTGACGCGCTGGCGTCGCCGAGGCGGCGCCCCTAAGTGTCTCTCACAAAACTCTCGCTGCGCCGCCGTGCCCGGAGTAAGGACCGGCGGTGGTCGGGAGTCTTGTGAGGCACTCTAAGCCCGGATCGGCAGCCCGGCCTCGATCACCCGCGCCCAGAGCGAGGCGCCGTAGGGCGCGGCCGCGTCGTTGAAATCGTATTCCGGGTGGTGCAGGCCGGCGCTGTCGCCATTGCCGAGGAAGATGTAGGCGCCGGGGCGATGGGCGAGCATGTAGGAGAAATCCTCGGCCGCCATCATCGGGGCCACCGACCGGTCGATGCCCGCCTCGCCGACGAGACTTGCGGCGACGTCCGCGATGAAATCCGTCTCGGCCGGGTGGTTCTCGGTGACCGGATAGCCGCTGTTGAAGTCGATGCTCCCCGTCGCCCCGAACCCGCGCGGCACATGGGCGACGATCTCGGCGATCCGAGCCTGCATCATCGCCCGCACCGGCTTCGAGAGCGCCCGCATGGTGCCGCGCAGGATCACGCATTGCGGCAACACGTTGAAGGCCTCGCCGGCCTCCAGCGCGCAGACCGAGACCACGGCGCTGTCGAGGGGGTCGACCGTCCGCGACACCACGGATTGCAGCGCCACGATGACGTGGCTCGCCACCAGCACGCTGTCGATGGCGTTGTGCGGCTGGGCCGCGTGCCCGCCTTTGCCCTCGATGGTGATGGTGAAGCGGTCGGTCGAGGCCATGATCGGGCCGGGCCGGATGGCGAAGGTGCCCAGCGCCTGCCCCGGGATGTTGTGCATGCCGTAGACCGCCTCGACGCCGAAACGCTCCATCAGTCCGTCGCGCACCATGGCCTCGCCGCCGCCGCCGCCCTCTTCCGCCGGCTGGAAGATCATCACCGCCGTGCCGTCGAAGTCGCGGGTCTCGGCGAGGTAGCGCGCGGCGCCGAGCAGCATCGCGGTGTGCCCGTCATGCCCGCAGGCGTGCATCCGGCCGGGTACGGTCGAGCGGTAGGGCAGGTCGCGCACCTCCTCGATCGGCAGTGCGTCCATGTCGGCGCGCAGGCCGATGGCCCGGTTCGAACCGTGGGCGCGGCCCCGGATGAGTCCGACCACGCCCGTCCGGCCGATCCCGGTGACGACCGCGTCGCAGCCGAAGGCCCGCAGCTTGTCGGCGACGAAGCCGGCGGTGCGGTGGACGTCGTATTGCAGCTCGGGGTTCGCGTGGAGATCGTGGCGCCAGGCGGCGATCTCGTCCGCGAAGGCGGCGATCCGGTCGAGGACGGGCATGAGAAGCGACTTTCGAGAGGCGACGGCTCTCAAGACGGGACGCGCCGGAGTTACGACGGCGCTTCCTCAGCAAACAAGAGGCCAGCAGCAAACAAGAGGCCAGGGGCGCGGTCAACGCGACCGAAGCGGCAACGCGGACGCTTTGCCGGCGCGACTCCCCCGCGTCGGTGTCGCGGCCGGCTTCGGAGGGGGCCCGGCGGCGAGATCGTCGAGGATCGGGCAGTCCGGCCGGGCATCCCCGCCGCAATGGGCCGCGAGATCCTCCAGCGTGCGGGCCATGTCCTCCAGCGCGTCGATACGACGGCGCAGGTCGGTCACGTGCGCCAGCGCCAGCGCCCGCACCTCGGCGCTCGCCCGCGCCCGGTCGTGCCAGAGGGCGAGCAGCGCCCGGATGTCCTCCACCGCGAAGCCGAGGTCGCGGGCCCGGCGCACGAAGCGCAGGGCGTGCAGATCGGACGCCACGTAGAGGCGGTAGCCGCTGCGTGTGCGCGCGGCCGGGGCGATCAGCCCGGTCTCCTCGTAGTAGCGGATCATCTTGGCCGAGACGCCGGTGGCACGGGCGGCCTCGCCGATGGTGACGGGCGCCCCGCTCATGCGGCGGCCCGGCGCAGGCGCAGGGCATTGGCCAGTACGAACACGCTCGACAGGGCCATGGCGCCGGCCGCGAGCACCGGCGAGAGCAGCGGCCCGCCGAAGGCGTGGAGCAGGCCCGCCGCCACCGGAATCAGCGCGACGTTGTAGGCGAAGGCCCAGAACAGGTTCTGGCGGATGTTGCGCATGACCGCGCGCGAGAGCCGGATGGCGGTGACGATGCCGCCGAGCGCGCCCGACATCAGCACCACGTCGGCGCTCTCCACCGCGATGTCGGTGCCGGTGCCGATGGCGAGGCCGACATCCGCCTCGGCGAGCGCCGGCGCGTCGTTGATGCCGTCGCCCACGAAGGCGACCGGGCCGTGGCGTTCGCGCAGGGCCTGAACCGCCGCAACCTTGCCGCCGGGCAGGATCTCGGAAGAGACCTCCGCGATGCCGAGCCGGCGGGCCACGGCCTCGGCCGGCCCGCGCGCATCCCCGGTGATCATCGCCACCGCGAGGCCCCGCGCTCGCAGGTCCGCCACGATCTCGGCCGCGCCCGGTTTGATCGGATCGGCGACCGCCACGAGGGCGGCGAGGTGCCCGTCGAGCGCGACGTGGAGCGGGCTGCGTCCCTCCGCGCCGAGGCGGGCGGCCTCGACGTCGAGCCCCTCCGCCGCGATCCCGAGGCGATCGAGGAAGCGCCGCGCGCCGACGACCACTCGCCGGCCGTCGACGATGCCGGCGATGCCGTAGCCGGGTTCGGCCTCGAAGGCGCTCACCTCGCCGAGGGCGAGGCCCTTCGCCTCGGCCGCCGCCACGATGCTGCGGGCGATCGGGTGCTCGGAGCGCGATTCGAGGCTCGCGGCGAGGCGCAGGGTCTCGTCGGCGTCGAGACCGGGCATGGGGATCAGGTCGGTCAGCGTCGGTCGCCCCTCCGTCAGGGTGCCGGTCTTGTCGAGGGCGACGACCCGGACCTCGCGCAGGCGCTGGAGCGCGCCGCCGTTGCGGAAGAGTACGCCGCGCTCCGCCGCGCGCCCCGTGCCGACCATGATCGAGGTCGGGGTCGCCAGACCCATGGCGCAGGGGCAGGCGATGATGAGCACCGCGATGGCGTTGACGAGCGCGAAGCCGAGCGCCGGGCTCGGGCCGAGGGCGAACCAGGCGGCGAAGGTGAGGAGGGCGGCGCCGATCACGGCGGGCACGAACCAGCCCGTCACGCGGTCGACCAGGGCCTGGATCGGGAGCTTGGCCCCTTGCGCCGCCTCGACCATGCGGACGATCCGCGCCAGCACCGTGTCGGCCCCGACGGAGGTCACCCGCAGGTCGAAGCTGCCGTTCGTGTTCAGCGTGCCGCCCACCACCGCGTCGCCGGGTGCCTTGGCGACCGGCACCGGCTCGCCGGTCACCATGCTCTCGTCGACGTAGCTCGCGCCCGAGACCAGAACGCCGTCGGCCGCCACGCGCTCGCCGGGCCGGACCCGGACCACGTCGCCGATGGTCAGGGCCCCCTGCGCCACCTCGCCCTCGCGGCCATCGCGGATCACGCGCGCGGTGGCGGGCGCGAGGCCGACGAGGCGGGCGATCGCCGCGCCCGTGCGGCCCTTGGCGCCCGCCTCCAGGGTTCGCCCGAGCAGGATCAGCGTGACGATGAGGACCGCCGCCTCGAAGTAGAGATGCGCCGTGCCGGGGGGCAGCGATCCGGGCGCCAGCACCGAGACCAGGGAATAGAGGTAGGCGGCTCCGGCCCCGAGGGCCACGAGGGGGTTCATGTCCGGGTGCCCGCGCAGCAGGTTCGGGATGCCCTGGCGGAAGAAGCGCGCGCCGGGCCCGGCGAGGACCAGCGTGGCCAGGACGGCCTGGAGCAGCCCGGCCCCCGTGCCGCCGAGCGCGCCGTGGACCGCCTGCGCGAAGCCCGGCACGAGGTGCCCGCCCATGTCGAGGATCACCACCGGAGCCGCGAGGACGGCCGCCCGGATCACGTCGCGGCGGAGGCGCGCGCCCTCCTCGGAGCGCCGCGCCGCGCGCGTGTCGGGCGTCGCCTCGGCAATGGTCAGCGGCTCGTACCCGGCCTTGGCGATGGCGGCCTCCAGCTCCGCCCGCGAGACCAGCCCCTCGGGGTGGCGTATCTCGGCGCGCCCCGTGACGAGGTTCACGGAGGCGTCCGCGACGTTCGGAACGGACCGCAAGGCCCGCTCGACGCGGCCGACGCAGGCCGCGCAGGACAGGCCCGCCACCCCCACCGTGGTGACGGCCTCCGGTACGGCGTAGCCGGCCCGCCGGATGGCCTCGACCGCCTCGGCATCCGCCCCGGTCAGGCGCAGGTCGGCCCGCCCGGTCGCGAGGTTGACGGCGATCTCGGAGGCCCCGGATACCCGCGCGAGGGCGCGCTCGACCCGCCCGACGCAGGAGGCGCAGGAGAGGCCCTCCACGGGAATGCTGAGGCGGCGGCCGGGCGCGGGGACGACGGGGTTCGGGCTCTGGCGATTGTCCATGCCCCCTCATGTGGGGCTTCCCACGGTGGGAAGGTCAAGGGCATCGCGTGGCTGCGACGGGTTGCCGCCACGGAGGACGGGAGGGCGCGCAGCCGATGTAACGTTGTGTGACAGCGGCGGCTTTCCCGTTGCCGGACCCGGGCGGCTCCCTATGGTCGGGCCATGAACGAGGACACCACGATCGCGATCGTCGAGGATGACGGCGACATCCGCGCCCTCCTCGCGGGCTACCTGGAGGGCGAGGGCTTTCGCGTCGTGAGCCTCGAGGGCGGCGCGAGCCTCGACCGGCTGCTGGCGCGGGGGCCGGCGCCCGATCTCGTCGTGCTCGACTGGATGCTGCCCGGCGAGGATGGCCTGTCGATCTGCCGGCGCCTGCGGGAAGCGGGTGGTCCGCCCATCGTGATGCTGACCGCCAAGGACGAGGACATCGACCGGGTGCTCGGCCTGGAGATGGGGGCCGACGACTACGTGTCGAAGCCGTTCAACCCGCGCGTCCTGCTCGCCCGCATCCGGGCCGTGCTGCGCCGCGCGCGCGGCGGCCCGATGCCGGACGTGGCCGCGCCGGAGCGGCTGCGCGTCGGCGACCTCACGATCGACGTCGCCGCGCGGACGGTGCGGTCCGGACCGGAGGGCGCCGAGGTTCCGCTCACCAGCGCGGAATACGACCTCCTGCACTGCTTCGTCACGCGCCCGCAGCGGGTGCTCTCGCGCGACCAGCTCCTCGACTGGACGCGGGGCCGGTCGGCGGACGCCTTCGACCGGACCATCGACGTGCAGGTGAGCCGGCTGCGTCACCGGCTCGATGCGTCCGGCAGCGGTGTTGCCGCGCTCCTGAAGACCGTGCGAAACGCCGGCTACATCCTGGCCGCGCCCGTGGCGGCGGTTGGCTCCTGATGGGCCGGATCGGCCTGCTCGGCCGGATCATGCCGATCCTGCTGGGTGCCCTCTCGATCCTGGTGCTCGCCACCGTCGCCCTCGACCGCTGGCAGCGGAGCCAGGAGCAGTCGCCCTACGCCACGCGCTTTCCCGCGTCGATCAGGCGGCGAGCATCGTCAGCCTGCTGCGGGATTCCGACCCAGCGCTGCGGTCAGCGATCCTCAGGGCGGTGACGGGCGAGGCCCTGAAGGCCGAGATCCTGGACACGGCCCCGGACGAGACCGGGCTGATCCGCGAACCGTGATCGCCAACCTGATCGAGAACGGCGTGAAGTTCGGGCGGTTCTCCGTCGCGGTCGCGGTCGCGGTCGCGCGGGCCGGGCGCACCTGCCGCGCCACCGTCGAGGACGACGGGCCGGGCATCGCCGAGGACGAGCGCGTGGCGGTGTTCAGCCCCTTCTACCGCATCAAGCGATCGCGGAACCGCCGCACCGGCGGCAGCGGCCTCGGCCTCGCCATCGTGCGGCAGATCGTGGAGGCGCATGGCGGCACGGTGGAGGCCGGCGCGGGCGGGCTCGGCGGCGCGCGCCTCACCCTGGTCCTGCCGCTGGAGCCGTGAGGCCGACACGAAACGTCACGCAACGTTACATGCGGCGGCATTCCCGTCACAGGCGGGCAGACACCATGGGCGAACCTGTCCTCACACCGCGGCGACCAACGATGCCGGCGCGTGGGGCAGAGCGGTTCACGACCCGCCCGGCCCGGTTCGAGACACCGGATGGAGTTCACGCATGTTGAAGTCATTTCTCTCCGCGACAATCCTCGCCTTCGCGGTGGCGGCGCCCGCCAGCGCCCTGCCGCTCGACAACGCGGTCGCGACGGGGGCCGGGGACGCGCGGATCATCCAGGTCTATGGCGGCTGCGGCCCCTACGGCCATCGCGGGCCCTATGGCGGCTGCCGCCGGGGCGGACAGTGGGGTGGCTATGTCCGGGGCCGCGCCTGCCCGCCCGGCTTCCATCTCGGTCCCTACGGACGTCGCTGCTGGCCGAACTGACGGAGGAGCCTTAGCGCCGCCGTCCCCAGAGGCCCGCCCGCTCGGAACGGGCCTGCTCCTCGGCGGCCAGCAGATCGGCGGGCGCGTCCTCGGCGGCCCGGGCCCCGCCGGCCGTGAGGATGAGCGATGCGAGGTCGTCGCCGTCGATCTGGCAGCGTAGCTGCTCGGTGCTCGCCTCGGCCCCGGCGGCCGGGGCGCAGCTCACCTCGCGGCGGCGGAGGTAGCGGGCGAGCTGACGGGCCAGGGCCCCGCCCTCCCCGTCCACGCCCAGGAGGCGCACGGTCCGGCCCCGGAAGGCCAGCGTGCCGGTATCGATCACGTCGGGCACGCCGCGCACGCCCGGAGCGGCCGTGTTCGTGGCGACCTCCCTGGCCGGCGCCGGTTCGGCCCGGGCCGTCGAGGGGCGCTTGCGGCCCTTGGCCAGCTGCGCCGTGGCCCGCTGCACGAAATCGCGGAAAATGCTGGCCGGGATGTCGCCGCCGCCGACGCGGTTCATGGAGGAATTGTCGTCGTTGCCGACCCAGATGCCCACGATGAGGTCCGGCGTCATGCCGACGAACCAGGCGTCGCGGTAATCCTGCGTCGTGCCGGTCTTTCCGCCGACGGGAAGGCCCTGGACGCGGGCACCCTTGCCCGTGCCGGAATCGACCACGGCCTGGAGCGAATCGAGCATCATCGCCCGGCTTTCGGCGGAGAGCGCGGTGCCGGCCTTGGCGTCGGCGCGCAGATACAGCGGCTGCGGCTGGGCGCCCCGGATGGCATGGACGCCGTGGACGTCCACCGGCGCCGACCCGGCCAGCACCCCCGCATAGGCGCGGGTCATTTCCAGGAGCGTCACCTCGGCCGAGCCGAGCGCGAGGCTCGGCACGTTGGGGAGTTCGGACGTGACGCCCATCCGGCGCGCGGTGGCGATCACGGCCGGGATACCGACCTCGTCGGCGAGTTGCGCCGCCACCGTGTTGATCGACTGCGCGAAGGCGCTGCGCAGGGGCACCGCGCCCTTGAAGCGGCCGGTGGAATTCTGCGGCTCCCAATCGCCGATCTGGATCGGGCGGTCGACCAGCACCGTGTCGGGGTTGAAGCCGGTCTCGTAGGCCGTGAGGTAGACGAAGAGCTTGAACAGCGAGCCGGCCTGGCGCTTGGCCTGGGTGGCGCGGTTGAACTGGCTGTCCTCGTAGTCGCGACCGCCCACCATGGCGAGGATCGCCCCCTCCTTGTTCAGCACCACGAGGGCCGCCTGGCTCGCCTTCTTCTTGGCCCCCTCGGCATCGAGGCGGCGGGCGACGACGCCCTCGGCGAGGCTCTGGAGATCGAGGTTGAGGGTCGTGCGGACGGTGACGTCGCCCGGCGCCTCGGCGAGCCGCTTCGCGTCGTTCGAGACCATGTCGAGGAAGTAGTTGGTGCCCGGCGGCGTCTCGGGCGGCGTGCGCAGGGTGATGGTCTGGGCGCGGGCCTTGTCGGCCTCGGCGGCGGTGATGGCGCCGGTCTCGACCATGGTCTGCAGCACCACGTCGGCGCGCTCCTTGGCGCCGCCGAAATTGCGCGTGGGGGCGAGTTGCGAGGGCGCGCGCACGAGCCCCGCCAGCATCGCGGCCTCGGGCAGGGTCAGGGCTTTGGCGCCCTTGCCGAAGTAGCGCCGGGCAGCGGCATCGATGCCGTAGGCGCCGGCCCCGAAATAGGCGGTGTTGAGGTAGCCGAGCAGGATCTCGTCCTTCGACATCGTCGCCTCGACCCGCAGGGCCAGGAACGCCTCCTGGATCTTGCGGCGCAGGCTCTTCTCCTGGGTCAGGGAGGTGAGCCGGACGTATTGCTGGGTGATGGTGGAGGCGCCCTCGCGCACGCCGCCGCCCACGACGTTGCGGTAGACCGCGCGCAGAATCCCGCGCGGGTCGATGCCCCAGTGGGAGCGGAAACGCCGGTCCTCGATGGCGATGACGGCCTGGGCGAGGTGAGGCGGCATCTCGGCGGCGGTGAGCTTCTCGCCCTGGAAGGCGCCGCGCGTGGCGAAGACCCGCCCGTCATCGGCCTCGACGGTCAGCGCCCGCTGGCCGGCCTCCGGCACGACGCCGCCCAGCGGCGGCAGGGTGGCGAAGCTGTAGAGGACGAGCCCCGCGAGCAGGGCCAGGGGGACCAGGACGAGCGCCAGGATCGCGGCGATCCAGGGCCGGCGGCGCAGGCGTAGGACGAGGGAGGTCTTCACCGAAGGCTCGGCGGCGCTCTCCATTCGAGGCTGGGCGGCGGGAAAGGCCGGACCGGGTTCGGCCGGACGTGCCTTGAACCGGCTCGCGAACCCCGCCCAGGCCGGCCCGGAGGCTCGCGTCGCACCGGCGATCCGGCGGCCCGCCCCCCGCGCGGCACCGGCCGCCAGGACACCGAGTTGGCGGCCCAGCACCTTCGCGGCGGCCGCGGCCTCGCGCGCTGCGGCGCGGGTCTCGTCGGCATCGCGGGTCTCAGGACCGGCCCGCGCCGGGTCCGGATGTTCGCGGCTCGGGCGTTCCGGGTCGGGAGGGGTCATCGGAAGCCATGGTCACGGGAACGGGCGAACGCCCGATCGGCCTCGATCGGTGCCGCCGGTCATCGAGCCGGTTCTAGACCATCTCCCGCCGGCAAAGCTACGCCGCTCCGACCCTGCCGAAGGCAATCCTGTCGAAGCGCGGACGGAAGCGCTTCGCCGCGCGACGGAACATTGGCTTGGGTTGCACCTTGATGCTCCTGAGGCGGGTGACCGAGTCTCGCGGGATGATTTCGCGAGGCTCTTCGTGCGTGCGGACCAGCAACCGATGCTTGAAGACCAGCAGGACGTGCGTCGGCGGACCGCACGCGGCGACGAGGCGCGACGCACAACGCCGGCCGAGGGCCGGAAAGACGATGCTCCCGAGGATGATCGCGACCGAGGCGTCGGCGCGGAATCAAAGCCGGACGACGACGCGACGTCCGGCTCCGGGAACGCCGCGTCCGAGGCGAAGAAACCCGGCGTCCTGCGCCGCCACCCGTTCTGGGCGATCGGCATCGCACTGGGGATCGTCGCCATCGCGGTCGGCGGGTACTTCTACTGGCTGATCCGCCTGCACCCGTTCGAATCCACCGACGACGCCTTCGTGGACGCGCGCCAGTTCTCGATCGCGCCGAAGGTCGCCGGCTACATCGTGGACACCCCGGTGACGGACAATCAGCACGTGGAGGCCGGCGCGGTCCTGTTCCAGATCGACCGGCGCGACTACGAGGTGGCGCTGGCCCAGGCCCGCGCGCAGGTGGCCTCGGCCGAGGCCTCGATCCGCAACTTCGACGCGCAGATCGAGGGCCAGAAGGCGCAGATCGAAGCCTCGCAATCGGAGGTGAAGCAGGCGGAAGCCTCGCTGAAATTCGCCCGCGAGGACGCGGCGCGCTACCGGGATCTCGCCGAGAAGGGTGCGGGCACGATTCAGCGCTCGCAATCCTCGACCTCCACCCTCGATCAGCAGCAGGCGGGCTTGGACCGGGCGCAGGCCAACCTCGCCGGTGCGCGCACCCAGGTGAACGCGCTCGCCGCGCAGAAGGCGGGCGCGGAGGCCAACCTCGCCATGGGCATGGCCCAGGTGGCGCAGGCCGAACTGAACCTCGGCTACACCACCGTGAGGGCCGCCCAGGCGGGACGGCTGGTGCAGCTTTCCGGCGCCAAGGGGCAGTTCGCGCAAGCCGGGCAGACCCTCTCAACCTTCGTGCCCGACGACATCTGGGTGATCGCGAACTACAAGGAGACGCAGATCACCGACATGCGGCCCGGCCAGCACGCCGATATCGAGATCGACGCCTATCCGGAGCGCAAGATCACCGGACACGTGGATTCGGTGCAGCCCGGCTCCGGCACCGCCTTCAGCCTGCTGCCGGCCCAGAACGCCACGGGCAATTACGTGAAGGTGGTCCAGCGCATCCCGGTCAAGATCGTCGTCGACCAGTGGCCCACCGACGTGTCCATCGGGCCCGGAATGTCGATCGTGCCCCGGGTCCACGTGCGATGAGCGCGGCCGCGTCCGCGCAGGGCGGCAAAGGCAACGGCGGTCAGGATACGGGCGAAAAAGCGGGCGCGATGCCGAAGGCGCCGGGTGGTCACAGCCCTTGGGCCATCGCCCTGGTGGTCTCGCTCGCCACCTTCATGGAGGTGCTCGACACCACCATCGCCAACGTGGCCCTGCGCTACATCTCAGGCGGGCTCGCGGTCGGACCTGACGAGGCGGCCTGGGTGGTGACGAGCTACCTCGTCGCCAACGCCATCGTACTCACGGCCTCGAGCTTCCTCGCCAAGCGCTTCGGCCGCAAGGCGTTCTTTATGTGGAGCATCGCGCTCTTCACCGTGGCCTCGGTGCTGTGCGGCTTCGCCTGGAACCTCGAATCGCTCCTCGTCTTCCGGGTGCTCCAGGGCCTCGGCGGCGGCGGCATGGCGCCGCTCGCCCAGTCGATCCTGGCGGATTCGTTTCCGCCGGCCAAGCGGGGCCAAGCCTTCGCGCTCTACGGCCTCGCCGTGGTGGTGGCTCCCGTCGTCGGGCCGACCCTGGGGGGCTGGCTCTCCGACAACGTCTCCTGGCACTGGTGCTTCCTCATCAACGGCCCGATCGGCCTGATCGCCCTCGGGCTGATGCACGTGCTGCTGGAGGATCCGCCGGGGGCCGTCGAGGAGCGCAGGCGCCTGCGCCGCGCGGGCGTGCGCTTCGACCTCGTCGGCTTCATTCTCGTCGCCACCTTCCTCGGGGCGCTCGAAGTCGTCCTCGACGAGGGCCAGCGCAAGGACTGGTTCGGCTCGAACTTCATCGTGATCTTCGCGGTGATCTGCGCCGTCGCCTTCGTGGCGATGATCCCCTGGGAACTCACCCGCAAGAACCCGGTCGTCGACCTGCGGCTGCTGGGCACCCGGCAGTTCGGCTCCTGCTTCCTCGTGATGATGGCCACGGGCGCCATCCTCATCGCGACGACGCAGTTCGTGCCGCAATTGGTGCAGGAATATTTCGGCTACACCGCGACGCTGGCCGGCCTCGTGCTGGCGCCCGGCGGCCTCGTCACCGTGTTCATGATGCTGGTGATCGGGCGCATCTCGGGCAAGGTCCAGCCGAAATACCTCATCGCGCTCGGCGCCGCGATCGTCTCGGCCGCCATGTACGACCTGACCCGGCTCTACGGGGACACGAGCTTCTGGTTCTTCGCCTGGTCGCGCATCTATATCGGCATCGGCCTGCCGATGATCTTCATCTCGATCACCGCCGCCTCCTACGAGGGCATCGACAAGTCGCAGACCGACCAGGCGTCGGCCCTGATCAACGTCGCGCGCAATGTCGGCGGCTCGATGGGCGTGAGCCTCGCCCAGAACGTGCTCGCCTACCGTCAGCAGTTCCACCAGAGCCGGCTCGGCGAGAGCATCAGCCCCGCCAACCCGAACTATCAGGACGCGCTGCGGACCGCGACGCAGTACTTCCAGACCCACGGGGCCAGCGGCGTCGAGGCCCGGAATCAGGCCATCGCCTGGATCGGCCAGCAGCTCCAGACGCAGGTGGCGTTCTGGGGCTACATCGACGTGTTCTGGTCCCTCTGCCTCGTCTCGGGAGCGGCGGTGCCGCTGGCCATGATCCTGAGCAAGGTCAAGCTCGGCGGCGGGGCGCCGGCCGGGCACTGACCCGCGCGACGACATCCGTTCGACGGCGAGGCCGTGTCACTCGGCCGGCGCGAGCGCCTCGGTGACGTGGACGCGCTTGGCCGCCACGTCCACCGGAGCCGCCTCCGATGCGGTGCGGATCTCCGATGCGGTGCCGATCTCCGAGAGCGTCACTTCGGTCTTCGGCTCCGGCGGGCTGAGCGCGGCGACGCCTTCGTACCGGTCCAGGCGGCGGTCGATCATGCCGCCGATCTTCTCGCGGACTTCGGCCACGGTGAGGCTGCGCCGGCCCTTGCCGGCCTTCTCGGTGAACAGGCTGCGGTTCGCCCTCGCGGCCGCCTTGAAGACCTGCTTGGCGACCTGATCCGGCTTCTCGGCGGTGAGCGCGAGGAAGCGGCCGGCACTCGCGGTCCCGAGGAAGTGCGCGAAGTAGAGTTCCGCCGTCGACAGGTCGCGGCCGATGCGCTGCTCGATCCGGCTCTTGTCGCGATTGATGAGTTCGCCCGCCATCAGGGCGGCGACGTAGGGGTCCTGGCGCAGGCGCAGCACGCGGGTGCGGGTGGCCTCGTCGGAAATCGTGATGGCGCCGCCGCGTCCCTTCACGGCCGCCGCCTCGTCGGCGAGCCCGTGCCGGGCGCCGTAGGTGCGGATGAGTTCGAGCCAGGTCCCGGTGAGGAACTGGAACAGGCCCTCGGCGGAGGAGGTCGACGCCTTCACCGTGGTGGAGAAGCTCGATTCCTTGTCGGCCAGCGCCATCATGTAGACCGGATCGACGCCGGTCTCCGAGGCCGCCCGCAGGATGGTGTCGACGATCTCGCGCGGCACCGCCATGTCGCCGAAGCGCAGGCGCTCGGCACCCGAGACATCGCGGCTCGGGGCGAGACTGGCGAGATCGCTCTCGATCAGTGCGAGGGTCGCGGGCTGCTGCTCGACGACGGGAACCCCGGCCCAGTCGGACACGTTGGGGGTTGCCCGTGTCGCATCGTTCTGTTCGCGGACCAGCGTCTGCGCGGTCATCGCGCGCTCGTCGATCCGGTCGTGCGCGGCCGCAGCGGGTGCCAGGGCGTTCTGCGGCAGGGCGGCGCCGAGGACGATGCCGGCGAACAGGGTCGCGCGGGTCCGGCGGCGAAGGGCGGCGAGATTCCGGCGCGCTCGGCGCTCGGTCCGGGGCAGCCACGCCACGGTGTCGTCTGCGTCGAAGGTCTCGTTGGGCACGAGACGGCTCACGTCGTCGGCGCGAGGCGCCGGCTCCGGGAAAACCCCCATCATTGGTCCTTGTTCGTGCCGCTGCCTTCATGGGCGCGGCTTCGATCCGTTCAGCGAGGGGACGTCTCGCCGGTCGCTGTGACCAGAATGGGACAGCTCCGTGATTCAACGGTGGCAGCCTTAACGTCCGGTTAAGGCATTGTATTTACAGAATTTTAACGGTTCGTTCGGACGCCGTTCACGCGAACCGCGTCAAAAAGGCGTCCTGGCCAGGGTTGGAACACAGCCACAGCGGACCAGTTAGTGAGGGCCGAGCGGAATGGCCTGCGCGTTGGTCACGGCTGTCGTTCGACCCGAAGGAAGGAAGTCGTTTTCCAATGAGCATGCAGACCGGTCGCCGCGTCGGCGTTGCTTTCGTTGGCATGGGTGGCGCTGTCGCCACCACCGCCATCGCTGGCATCGAGATGATCAAATCTGGATCGAACCGGCTTGACGGCCTGCCCCTCGCGGGCGTCGCGGTCGCCGGAATGGCCGACTACAAGGACCTCGTGTTCGGCGGCTGGGACCTGAACGACGACGACCTCGCCTCCGCCGCGACGGGTCACGGCGTCCTCACCGTCCAGGACATCGAGAACGGCGCCCAGGTCCTCAAGGGCATCAAGCCCTGGCCCGCAGTCGGCAGCGCCAAGTTCTGCAAGAACATCGAGGGTGCCAACCGCATCGTCGCGAAGGACCACCGCGAGGCGGTCTCGGTCATCGCCAACGACCTGCGCCGCTTCAAGGCCGAGAGCAATCTCGACGAGGTCGTGGTGATCAACCTCGCCTCCACCGAGCGCTGGCCCGACCTCACCGCCGCCGTGCTGAACTCGCCGGACGCCTTCGAGAAGGGCCTCGACAGCAGCGACGAGTCGATCAGCCCGGCGATGCTCTACGCCTACGCGGCGATCAAGAGCGGCGTGCCCTACGCCAACTTCACCCCGAGCGTCGCCGCCGACGTGCCGGCCCTCCTCGAACTCGCCCGGGAGCTGAACGTGCCCGTGGCGGGCAAGGACGGCAAGACCGGCCAGACCATGATGAAGACCGTGCTGGCCCCCGCCCTCAAGGCACGCGCCCTGCACGTGGACGGCTGGTTCTCCACCAACATCCTCGGCAACCGCGACGGCCTCGCGCTGAACGACAAGGACTCGCTCCAGTCGAAGCTCAACACCAAGGGCACGGTGCTGGATTCGATCCTCGGCTATCCGGTCGAGGACCATCTGGTCCACATCCACTATTACCGTCCGCGCGGCGACGACAAGGAGGCCTGGGACAACATCGACGTCAGCGGCTTCATGGGCCAGCGCATGCAGATCAAGGTCAACTTCCTCTGCAAGGACTCGATCCTGGCCGCGCCCCTCGTCATCGAGATCGCGCGCGTGCTCGAACTCGCCAAGAAGCGCGGCGACGGTGGCGTGCAGGAGCAGCTTTCCAGCTTCTTCAAGGCGCCCATGGTGAAGAACGGCCGCGGCCCCGAGCATGATTTCGGCAAGCAGCAGACCATGCTGCTCGAGTGGCTCGGCGCCCACTGATGTCGGGCCTGACGGAGGGCGCCGGTCCCGCGGCCCCGCTGGCGCTTCGCGCCCTCCTCGTCGAGGTCAACGACCTCAAGCGCGTCCGCTCGGCGGGCCGCACCGGCTCGATCGCCGAGCGCCTGTTCGCGCAGGGTTGGAGCGCCCTCACGGGGGGTGCTTCGCCCGAGGCGGTCACCTTCGACATCACCGCCAAGGCCCTCGCCGCGGCGCGGCTCTGCGATCTCGACGCGGCGTTCCTCGCCGCGGCCGGGCTCGACGGGCCGGCGGTGGCGGATGTGCTGGTCGCCGGCTTCGATGCCGTGACCGGCGAGATCGAAACCGGCTTGCGGGACCGGCTCCGCGCCGCGTTGCGCCAGCCCGCCGAATTTGCGCAAGGCCCCCTGCCGGGCTTCGTCGCGGCCCTGGCGCACCAGCCGCGCGCTGGCGTCACCTGTCCGGGCAAGCCCCGCATCCTGCTGGAGCCGCCCGAGAATCACGCCGAGCACTGCCTGATGGTGGCGGTCTACGGCGTCGTTCTCAGCCCGTTCTACCGGGCCGACCCGACCACGGTCTTCCTCGCCGCCATGGCGCATCACTTCCACAACGCGGCGATGCCGGATGCGGGCTTCACCGGGGAGATGCTCCTCGGCGACCACCTCCTGCCGATCATGGCGCGGACGACGCAATGGGCGCTCGACGAACTCGATCCGACCCTGCGCGAGACCGTCGCGCGCGCGCGCGGCGTCCTGCCGGACGACGCCACGGCGGAGGGCCGCGCCTTCCATGCCGCCGACTGCATCGACCGTGTGCTGCAGATCGCCCAGCACCTGCGCGCCGCGACCCTGACCATGGGCACGGTGCTGGACGAGATGGAACTCGTCCATGCCGGTCCCGTGAAGGGCTTCCATGACCGGGTGCTGACGGACATGCAGATTCCGTGATTCCACGTCCGGTGATCCAACCTCGCGACCGCGCGGGCGCTCCGTCATGATCCCCTTCGATCTTCGCTCGCCGGAATCCGGCGAACCGCTCAAGGCCGATACGCCCCACTCGCTGCGCGAGGCGAAGAGCGGGGCGCGCTGGCCCGTCATCGACGGCATTCCCTACCTGCGGACCAACCGGGCCGAACTCGTCACGCGGACCCTCGCGCTGCTCGATGCGGGCGAGACGGACCGCGCCCTCGAAGGCCTGCTCGCCGACCAGGACGACTGGTGGACCGGCCCGCCGGCCGATCCCCTCGACCTGCACGAACTCGTGCGCGAGCGCGACGGGCGCTCCCTGCGCGATGCCGTCCGCCTGCTCGGCTGGGGTCGGGTCGGCGACTACTTCCTGCACCGCTGGACGGACCCGACCTTCCTGGCCGGGCTGACGCTGCTCGAGGCGCATTGGAACGACCCGGTCTGCGTCTTCGAGTTCGCCTGCGGCATCGGCCATTACCTGCGCGAATTCCAGACGCGCGGCATCAAGGTCGCGGGCGCCGACGTGGTCTTCGCAAAGCTCTGGGTCGCTCGTCACTGGGTGGTGGGCAAGTCGGCCCAACTCGTCTGCTTCGACGCCGGATCGGAGCATTGGCCGATCCCGGGCGCGCCGATCGACCTCGTGGTCTGCAACGATGCGTTCTACTTCCTCGACCGGAAGGCCGAGGTGCTGGAATGCCTGCGCCAGAACGCGGGCGACGACGGCTGGCTCGCCTTCAGCCACATCCACAACAGCGACCGCCCCGGCTTCTCCGCCGGGCGCGCCGTCTCCGCCGCCGAGATCGAGGACCTGTTCCCGGACGGTCTCGTCTACGACGACGACGAGTTGACCCGCGCCCTGGTGGAGCGGCGCGCGCCGTCCCCGCGGGCGCCGCAGGACCTCACCGGGGTCGAGGCGTTCTCGGTGGTGGCCGGGCCCGGCATGCGCCCGGCGCCGCGCGCGGTGATCGACGGCATCGCCATGCCGCGTCCCGGCCGGTCCCTGCCGCTCAACCCGCTCTATGCGTCCGATGCGGCTGGGCACCACGCCATCCACTGGCCGTCCGAGCGCTACGAGGCTGAATATGCCGGGCGCGCCACCTACCCGCCGACCTATGACGGGCCCGAGACGCTCGCCTGGACCGGGGGCGTCGAGGCGCCGGAGAGCGAGCAGGTCCGCGACCGGACCTATGTCGACCTGCCGGAGCGCTGGTGATGGACCCCATCGCCCAAGATCCGGTGCGCTGGGGGATCGTCGGCTACGGCTGGGTCGCGCGGGACTACATGGCGCCGGGCATCCGGGATGCCGGCCATCGGCTGGTCGCGGTGGCCGATCCGGGCGAGGCGTCCCGCGCGGCGGCCGAGGCCGAGGGCGCGCGGGCCTATGCGGACCTCCTCGACCTCGTGAACGATGCCAGCGTCGAGGCGGTCTACGTCGCGACGCCGAACCATCTCCACCGCGCGGCGATCGAGGCCCTGGCGGGATCCGGCAAGGCGATCCTGTGCGAGAAGCCGATGGCGGCCTGCCTGGCCGATGCCGAGGCCATGGTGGCGGCTCTGGGGGACGGCGAGACGTTCTACGGCACGGCCTTCGACCAGCGCCACCACCCGGCGCACCGCGTCATGCGCGATGCCATCCGCGAGGGGCGGCTCGGCACCGTGACGGCGATCCGGATCGTCTATGCCTGCTGGCTGCCACGGGCCTGGGCCTCCTTCACCGGCCAGGATAATTGGCGGATCGACCCGGCCAAGGCCGGCGGGGGCGCCCTGATGGACCTCGCGCCCCACGGCCTCGACCTCGTGGATTTCCTGCTCGACGAATCGATCCTGGATCTTGCCGCCCTGACCCAGGCGCGGGCGCAGGATTACGCCGTCGATGACGGCGCGCTCCTGATCGGGCGAACCGGATCGGGCGTGCTCGCCAACCTGCACGTCGCCTACAATTGTCCGGACGCCCTGCCCCGCCGCCGCCTCGAAGTGACGGGCACGCGGGGCATGCTGACGGCCATCGACACCGTGGGGCAGGTCGCGGGCGGCACCCTCGCCTTCACCGACGGGGCGACCGGCGCGTCCGAAGCCCTGCCCTTCGACGCGCAAGCCTCGCCCTTCCTCGAACAGGTGAAGGCCTTCGGCTCGGCCCTGCGCCGGCCGGCGGAGCGCGAGGCCTACAGCGCGACGCGCGATCTCCACACCATGCGCCTGCTGGCCCGAGCCTACGCGGCGCTGCCTTGAGGAACATCACGACCGTGACCGAGCACGACCAGGACGACCGCGCCCGCCACAGCCGGATCAAGGTGCCGCGCGCCTACACCCACGGCGCCCCCCGTCGCATCGAAGGTCTGCCCGAGGCGCTGCCCGAACCGGTGCGCGCCTATCTCGACATCCTGCCGGAAGGACGCATCGTCGGCTTCCCCCTCGCGCCGCTCGACCGCACCGGCATCCCGGTCTGGTTCGTGTCGCTCTTCCTCGACGATCCGTTCTTCGTCGGCGCCATGCCGAGCGGCATCGGCTACGGCGCCACCGACGACGAGGCGATCATCGGCGCGGTGGCCGAGATCGCCGAGAATCTGATGCCCTCGCTGGCGGTGATGCCGCGCCGGAAGGAGCGCGCCAGCTACGACGACCTCGTGCGGGTCTACGGCGCCGGTTCGGTGGCCGACCCCCTCACCCTGTGCCTGCCCGCCGGCAGCCCGGTGGGGCGCGCCACCACGCTCGAATGGACGGCCGCGATCCGCGCCCGCACCGGCGAGACGGTGCTTATGCCGCTCGACATCGCCGCGACCGATTATTTCGAGTTGTCGGAGGGCTACAAGCCCTTCACCAACCTCATCACCAACGGCCTCGGCGCCGGGCCAGACGTGGACTTCGCACTCGGGCACGGCCTGCTCGAACTGCTGCAGCGCGATGGCAACGGCCTCCTGTTCCGCGCCCTCGACCAGGGGGTGGTGCTCGACCTCTCGGAGGGCTTGGGCCCCGAGACGCGCGGCATGCTCGACCGGCTGGATTCCCTCGGGATCAAGGCCCTGCCGAAATTCGCCACCGATCAGTTCGGGCTGACCAACCTCTACGTCGTCGGCCACGACCGGAACCTCTCCGACACCCCCGTGCCGATCGCGCTCTCGGCCTGCGGCGAGGCCTGCGACCCGGACCGGGAGCGGGCCCTGCGCAAGGCGCTCCTCGAATTCCAGGCGGCGCGCGTGCGCAAGGCGTTCGGCCACGGGCCGCTGGCCTTCGCCGAGCGGGTGACGCCGCCGGGCTACGTGAAGGCCTTCATCGACAAGGCGCTGCCGAGCCTCGATCTCGAGGAGAGCCGTGCCCTCAAGGCGATGCTCGAATGGATCGTCCAACCGGCCGAAGGCATCGCCGACACGCTGCGCGACACCGTCTATTCCGAGCGCGCCAGCAAGCGCTTCACGGACCTGCCCACCACGGAGGCGCCGGACGGCCATGCCCGAGGCCGCATCGCCCGCGAGCGCCTGGAGGGGGCCGGGTTCGACGTCCTCTACGTCGATTGCTCGCCGCCCGGCGGCAGCGTCGGCGTGGTCAAGGCCATCGTGCCGGGCCTCGAGGTCGAGACCATGAGCTATCACCGCATCGGCGAGCGCAACGCGCGGAAGCTGATCGAACGCGACCACCCGCTGATCCGCTTCGGCGCGGCCACCGACACTCTGAAGCCCGTGCGCCTGACGCCGGAGGCCATCGAGCGCTTCGGCGGGCAGCCCCTGTTCGACACGGCGCTCGCGGACCGGATCGTCGGATCGCATTACCCGCTCTATCGCGAGCCGGAATCGCACCACGCGCCCTTCCGCCTTGCCCAGCAGGGGCGCGCCGCATGAGCCTGCGCTTCGCCTACAACACCAACGGCACCGCAAATCATCGCCTGGACGACGCGATCGACCTCATCGCCGAGGCCGGCTACCAGGGCGTGGCGCTCACCCTCGACATCCACCACCTCGACCCCTTCGCGGAGAACTGGCTCCAGGAAGCCCAGCGGGTGTCGAGCCGGCTGCAGCGCCTCGGCCTCGGCTCGGTGATCGAGACCGGCGCGCGCTTCCTCCTCGACCCGAAGGCCAAGCACGAGCCGACGCTCGTCAGCGGCGACGCCGCGGGCCGTGCCCGCCGCGTCGGCTTCCTCAAGCGCGCCGTCGACATCGGCGCGATCCTGCATTCGGAAGCCGTCTCGTTCTGGGCCGGCGTGCCCAAGCCCGGCATCGATGCCGAGGAGGCGAAGGGCTGGCTGCGCGAGGGCCTCTCCGAGGTCGTCGCCTACGCGGCCGAGCAGAATGTGGTCGCCTGCCTGGAGCCCGAGCCCGGCATGCTGATCGAAACCCTCGACGACTACGCCGCCCTCGACCTGCCGGGCCTCAAGCTCGCCCTCGACACCGGCCATTGCCTCGTCACCGGCGAGCGCGACCCCGCCGCCGCGGTGGCGGAATTCGCGGACCGGATCGGCACCGTGGCGATCGAGGACATGGCGCGCGGCATCCACATCCACCTGCCCTTCGGCGAAGGGGACATGGACGTGCCCGACGTGCTGAATGCGCTCGACGCGATCCGCTTCGACAAGCTCGTCTGCGTCGAACTCTCCCGCGAGAGCCACCGCGCCGACCTCATGGTTCCGGCGTCCCTCAAGTACCTGCGCGATTGCCGCAATCCGAACCCGGGAGCCTCCGCGTGAGGATCTGCTTCGTCTCGCGCCGCTACTTCCCGGCGATCTCCGGCATGAGCGTCTACGCGCAGAACCTGCTGCGCGAACTCGTCGAGGCCGGCCACGACGTCACGATGATCTCCCAGTATCGCGGCGACGCCTTCGGCACGCGGGTCTATGGCGGCGGTCCGCCGCCGGCCGTGCCCGGCGTCACCGTCATCGGCCTGGAACAGGCGGGCGAGCAGGAGAGCGGCGACTTCGAGCGCGACATCGACGTCATGGTTTCGACCATCCGGGCCGAGCACGCGAAGAAGCCCTTCGACATCCTGCACGCGCAATACGGCTATCCCACCGGCTGGGCCACGCTCTTGGCCTCGCGCCAGATCGGCGTGCCGAACGTAGTCTCGATCCAGGGCGGGGACGGCCACTGGGTCGGCTCGTGCTGCGAGACCCACCGGGTCGCCATGTGCGAGGTGCTGGCCCACGCCAACGCCCTGCTGATCGGCGGCGCCTCCTTCGTGGACGAGGTCTGCGACCGCCTCGGCTCGGACCCCGCGCGCTTCACCATCGTGCCGGGTGCCGTCGACACCGCGCGCTTCACCCCCGGCCCGGCGGATCATGCCGGCCCGGTGCGGCTGTTCTACCATGGCCGCGTCGACCGCCGGAAAGGCGTGCTCGACTTCATCGACGCGCTGGGGCTGGTGCGCGCCCGCGCTATCCCGTTCGCGGCGACCATCTCCGGCATCGGGCCGGACGTGGATTCCTCGAAGGCGCGCGCGGCCGAGCTGAATTTCTCGGAAGCCGAGATCCGCTTCACGGGCTACGCCGATTACGACACCGTGCCGGACCTCTACCGGGAGGCCGACGTCTTCGTGTCGCCGACCTATGCGGAGGGGTTCTCCAACACCATCCTGGAGGCGATGGCCGCAGGCCTCGCGGTGGTCTCGACCCACGCGGTCGGGGTCTCCGACTGCCTGCGCGACGGCGAGAACGGTCTGATGGTCCAGCCGGGCGACGTGCCCGCCCTGGCCGAGGCCCTGACCCGCGTGATCGAGGACGCGCCCCTGCGGCGCCGGCTCGCCGAGGATGGGCTCGCCGAATGCCGCCGGGTCTATTCCTGGCGCGCCGTGGGCCGCCAGATCATGGAGGTCTACGGGAGCGTGGCGAACGAGCGCCCGGCCACGGACTTCGCCACGCGCCTGCCGCACGATCCGTCCTGCCGCTTCCGCGCCGAACCCCACCTGCTCTAAAGCCGATGCCGACCGCGCTCGCCCTGTCGCCCCATCTCGACGATGCCGCCTTCTCCTGCGGGGGCCTGTTGCACGCCCTGGCGGGGGACGGCTGGCGGGTGGTGATGGCGACGCTGTTCACGGGCTCGGTGGCGAGCCCTACCGGCTTCGCCCTCGCTTGCCAGACCGACAAGGGCCTTGGGCCGGAGATCGACTACATGCGCCTGCGCCGAGCGGAGGACGCGGGCGCGGCCGAGGCCCTCGGGATCGAGGCTCCGCGCCACCTGCCCTTCCGCGAGGCGCCCCATCGCGGCTACGGCTGGGCGCACGAATTGTTTCAGGACGTGCGCGCCGATGACGGGATCGTGCCCGATCTGGCGCGCGCGATCCGCGACCTCTTGGCCGAGACGGCACCCGACCTCGTGCTGGCGCCCCAGGCGGTCGGCGGCCACGTCGACCATGTCCAGGTGGTGCGTGCCCTCGACATCGCCGGTCCGCGCGCGCCGATCCTCTGGTGGCGTGATTTCCCCTACACCGTGCGGAGCCAGGCCCCGAAGCAGCCGCTCCGCGCGCGCTTCGCCGATCTGGCCGAGGCCGAGTGCCGGTTCGGGCCGGAGGGACAGGCCGCGAAGGCCGCCGCCTGCGCCGCCTACACGACGCAACTCGGCTTCCAGTTCGGCGGCCCGGCGGGTCTGGCCGCGCGGCTCGCGCGGGAGGGCGGCATCGAGCGTTTCCGCCGGGAGGGCGCGCTGCCGGACAGCGTGAGGCGCCGTGTCGCCGATGCCGGCTGAAGCGCCGCCGCGTGATCCGAAGAGCCTGCGCGACCCGGTGGCGCTGGCGGCGCGGAAGGCGGGGCTCGACGGGACGCACATCGCCCCGATCCGGGCGCTCGCCCGCCGGATCGCGGAAGCACGCGGGGCCGAGGTGCCGGACCCCGATCCCCTCGATGGCGGCGTCGGGGCCCGCCTGCTCCTGCTGCTGGAGACGCCGGGGCCGAGCATCCGAGGCACGGGATTCGTCTCGCGCGACAACCCGACCGGCACCGCCGCCAACCTGTTCCGCTTCCTCGCCGAATCCGGCATTCCCCGGCGCGACACCCTGATCTGGAACACGATCCCGTGGGTCATCCACGCGCCGGGCGCGCTGAACAGGCCCCCGCGCCGATCCGAGATCCTGGCCGCGATCCCCGACCTCGCGCCGCTCCTGGCCTGCCTGCCGCATCTACGCGTCGTGGTGCTGGCCGGACGCGTCGCCGGGATGCTGGCCCCCACGCTGGCGACCCTGCGGCCGGACCTCCCCGTGATCCCGGTTCCGCATCCGAGCCCGACCTATGTCTGCACCGCGCCGAGCGTCGCGACGCGCATCCGCGCGGGGCTGGCCCGGGCGGCGGCCTGCATCGGCGGTGGGCATTGCGCCTCCATTGCTGGCAATTGCCCGCCGATGCCCCTAAATGCGGGCAACGGGCCGCGGTCCGGCACAAGCTCGGGTTGATCCATGCCGCCGACGAGGCCGAGCGGGGTGAGCCCGGCGGAGGCGGACGCCGACACGATGAACTTTGCGGGACAGCACAAGCAGGTCGAGGCCGCCGAAGCGCTCGCTTCCGAGGCATCGTCGGGCGAGACCGTGGACGTGGAGACCGCGCGCCCGAAATCCCGGATGGGTGGCCGCTATGCCTGGCTCGGCACCATCGCCAGCGTCGCGATCTTCGGCGGTTCGCTCTTCGTCCTGTGGAAGCTCGTCCAGTCCGTCACCTGGGCGGAGATGCACGCGGCCTTCACGGCCGCCAGCGCCGAGCAGCTCGGCCTCGCCTTCGCGTTCGTGGGCCTGAGCTACCTCTTCCTCACCTGCTACGACGCGCTGGCCTTACGGCAACTCAGGCTCAAGGTGCCCTACCGGACGACGGCGCTGGCGTCCTTCACCAGCTACGCCGTCAGCTTCACGCTGGGGTTTCCGCTCCTGACGGCGGGCACGATCCGCTACTGGATCTATTCGAGCAAGGGCCTGTCGGCGGCCAAGATCGCGGCGCTCACGGTGATCGCGGGCTTCACCTTCTGGCTCGGCATGGGCGTCGTGCTCGGGCTCAGCCTCATCGTGGAGGCAGGCCAGCTCGCCGCCCTCACCTTCACCAGCATCGCCCTGAACCAGGGCATCGGCTTCGGCGCGCTGCTGGCGGTGGTGGCCTACCTGCTCTGGGTGTCGCTGAAGCGCCGCAGCGTGCGCGTGCGGAGCTGGCGCCTGGAACTGCCCGGCGCCTCCGTCTCGCTGAGCCAGATGGTGGTGGGCATCGGCGACGTCTGCGCGGCGGCGGCTACACTCTGGGTGCTCCTGCCGGCGGGCACCTCCATCGGCTTCACCACCTTCTTGGCGATCTACGTCCTCGCCGCGATGCTCGGCATCGCCTCCAACGCGCCGGGCGGCATCGGGGTGTTCGAGGCGACCGTTCTGCTCGCGCTCTCCAGCCTGCCGCGCGACCAGGTGCTCGGCTCGCTGCTGCTGTTCCGCGTCTGCTACTATCTCGTTCCCTTTGTCATCGCACTGGCCATGCTCACCGTGTACGAGATCGCCAAGCGGGCTCGGGACGCGAAGGCGTCCCGAGACATCCAGGCCTGACGCGGGCCCATCTTCCCCGGGGTTGCCCATGGCACGCGGCGCGCGCCGATCGGCCTGGACCGCCGCCGCCGTGACGGCGGCGGGGCTCGGCGTGTTCTCAGCCGGGCGCGGAACCCTGGACTGGCCGATGGTGGCGGCCTCCCTCGCCGTCGCCGGTCTGGGAGGCTTCGTCGGCAGCCTCGGCCGCTCCCGCATCGTGCGCGCCCCGGAGAGCACCGCCGCCTCGCGCCACTCGGTGGCCGAGGCGCTGCTCGCCAACATCCCCGATCCGGTCATCCTGGTCGATCGCCGCGCCGTGGTGATCGAGGTCAATCCGGCCGCCCGCGCCCTGCTGCCGGCCCTGAAGCTGCGCCACCCCCTCTCCTTCGCCCTGCGCGCGCCCGACGTGCTCGACGGCATCGAGGAGGTGCTGCGCACGGGCGCGCCGCTGAAGACCCTCTACGCGACGCGCGTGCCGACCGAGCGCGCCTTCGAGGTGCAGATCGGCGCCCTGCCGATGCCGGACGGCGCGGCCGGCGGCCAGCCGAACGTCGTCCTGTTCCTGCGCGACCTCACCTCGGCCCGGCGGCTGGAGGCGATGCGGGTCGATTTCGTCGCCAATGCCAGCCACGAGTTGCGCACGCCGCTTGCGTCGCTCCTTGGCTTCATCGAGACCCTGCAGGGGCCCGCCCGCAACGATCCGCCCGCGCGGGACCGCTTCCTCGGCATCATGAAGACCCAGGCGCAGCGCATGGCGCGCCTCGTCGACGACCTGCTCTCGCTCTCCCGCATCGAGTTGCGCGAGCACGTGCCCCCGACGCGCCCCGTCGACCTCACCCGCATCGCGCGCCAGATGGTCGACACGCAAGGCCCCCTCGCCCGCGAGCGGGGCGTGAGCCTCACCCTGGACGCCGAGGGGCCGTTCCCCATCCTGGGCGAGCGCGACGAACTCCTGCGCGTGGTCGAGAACCTCGTCGAGAACGCGGTGAAGTACGGCGGCAGCGGCGGCCTCGTGGCGGTCTCGCTCCGGCGCCGGACCGACGAGGCCACGGGCCGGACCGGCATCCACCTCAACGTGCGCGACGAGGGGCCGGGCATCGCCGCCGAGCACATCCCGCGCCTGACCGAGCGCTTCTACCGGGTCGACGTGGCCTCGAGCCGCGACCAGGGCGGGACCGGCCTCGGCCTCGCCATCGTCAAGCACATCGTCAACCGGCACCGGGGCCGCCTCGTCATCGAGAGCGTGCCCGACCAGGGCACGAGCGTGCAGGCGATCTTTCCGGACTATGAACCGGACACCTCGGACTTGGCGATCGAGCCCGCTTGAGCCCCTACCGGAACGGCGGCTCGTCGAAGCTGCGCAGCTTGCGCGAATGCAGGCCGTGGCGCTCGGCGCGCAGGTTGTCGAGGGCGGCGAGACCGATGAGCAGGTGCTCGGCCACCGCGCGCTCGTAGAAGGCGTTGGCCGCGCCCGGCAGCTTGATCTCGCCGTGCAGGGGCTTGTCAGAGACGCAGAGCAGGGTGCCGTAGGGGACGCGCAGGCGGTAGCCCTGGGCCGCGATGGTGCCGCTCTCCATGTCGACGCCGATGGCGCGCGAGAGGTTGATGCGCCGGCGCTCCTGGCTGAAGCGGAGCTCCCAGTTGCGGTCGTCGTAGGTCACCACGGTGCCGGTGCGCAGGCGGCGCTTGAGGGCCTCGCTCTGCTCGCCGGTGATCTGGGCGGCCGCCGCCTGGAGGGCGAGCTGCACCTCGGCCAAAGCCGGGACCGGCACGTCGGGCGGCACGAGTTCGTCGAGGATGCGGTCGCGGCGCAGGTAGCCGTGGGCGAGCACGTAGTCGCCGATGGTCTGCGACTGGCGCAGGCCGCCGCAATGGCCCACCATCAGCCAGCAATGCGGGCGCAGCACCGCGAGGTGGTCGGTGATCGTCTTCGCGTTGGAGGGGCCGACGCCGATATTCACCAGCGTGGTGCCCTGCTGGCTGCCATCGGCCCCACGGGCGACGAGGTGGTAGGCCGGCATCTGGTACTTGTGCCAGGGCGAGGCGGCGATGAGCGCCGCCGGATCGACGGAGGCGGCCTCGTCCCGCGAGACCGAGACGCCGCCGGGCAGGATCAAGCGCTCGAAGCCCTCGTCGCCGCGTGCCAGGCGCTCGAGCCCGTGGCGGATGAAGCCGTCGACGTAGCGATGATAGTTCGTCAGCAGGATCCAGGGCTGCACGTCGCGCCAGTCGCTGCCGGTGTAATGCACCAGGCGGCGCAGCGAGTAATCCGAGCGGATCGCGTCGAACAGCGCCAGCGGACGCGGCGCGTCGGGCAGATCCTGCCAGAGACCGTCCGCGATCTCGTCGCCCACCACCGAGAGCAGCGGCACGGGAAAGTAGGTGGCCAGATCGCGGGGCGTGACGCCGCTGCGCCCGAGATCGGCGCCGGGCTCGATCACGTAGGGATAGGGGATTTCCTGGGCGCTCAGGCCCACTTCGAGGCTGGCGCCGTAATCGCGCACCAGGGGCGCCAGCTGCTCCAGCAGGTACCGGCGGAAATGGCCTGGCTGGGTCACGGTGGTGGCGTAGATGCCGGGCGCCTGGAACTTCGCCGTGGCCCGCGAGACCCTCGGCATCGGGCCGGACGGCTGGTAGGTGACGCGCAGTTCGGGATAGCGGAACTGCAGCCGCTCGGTGGCGTCGGGGGGCGGGCCGCCGTCGAGATAACGCGACAGCGCCGATTGCAGCGCCTCGATCGCTCCCGCATGCAGCGCGGCCAGACGGTCCACGGCGGTCTCGGGATCGGAGACGGATTCCATCGGTCGCAATTCGTCGCGGATCACGGTGCCTCCCGGCCAAACCTTCGGTCCCCGGCCTCTTACACCGCGCCGCTCCGGGACGCGAACCCCGAGGCACCGACCAGCAGTCTCGGGATCACGGCTGCCCGCCCGATCCGCTTCCCGACTTGCCCCGGACGGCATCCTGCGGGACACCGATCCTCCGCGCGGCACCACGCGCGGCGGAGGCCCTGGACATGAGCGACCCGACAGCACATCGGCCCGGCGAGGTGGCGATTCCGCTGCCCGAGGGCTTCGATGCCGGGCTCTACTTCATCGGCCGCATCCGCACGCCCTGGGCGAGCCGGGCGGACTGCCCGAAGAACGGGCTCCAGACCCAGGCGACCTGCACGCTGCTGGTGGACCCACCCTTCGCCGCCGGCCTCCAGAACGTGGAGGGCGCGAGCCACCTCATCGTGCTCTACTGGATGGACGAGGCCGTGCGCGACCTCGCGCTCCAGCGCCCGCGCCACGCGGAGGGCAGCCGGGGCACGTTCTCGCTGCGCTCCCCCGTCCGCCCGAACCCAATCGCCCTGTCGGTGGTCGAACTCCTCGGCCGGGACGAGGGGCGCCTCGACGTGCGCGGCCTCGATTGCCGCGACGGCACCCCGCTCCTCGACATCAAGCCCTATTACGCCACGACGGATTCCCGCCCCGAGGCGGTCGTCGACCGGGCGGGAACCCGGCGCGCGGCGGAGGCCTGAGGGCCCCGACCGGCGGGCGGGTCCTCACCCCGCCTGAACCGGCGCGGCGTGCACGTGTCCGTCGGCGCCGTGGACCCGGCGCGGCGTGCCCTTCGGCGGCGCCTTGATGCGGTACCAGCCGACATAGAGGGCGGGCAGGAAGAACAGCGTCAGGAAGGTCGCCGCCAGGATGCCGCCGATCATCGCGTAGGCCATCGGCCCCCAGAACACCTCGCGGGCGATAGGCACGAGGCCGAAGCTCGCCGCCGCCGCCGTGAGCAGGATCGGCCGCATGCGGTGGCAGGTGGCGTCCACCACGGCGTCCCAGGGGGCCAAGCCGTCGCGCTCGTACTCGTCGATCTGGGTCACCAGGATCACCGAGTTGCGCACGATGATGCCGATCAGCGCCAGGATGCCGAGGATCGCCACGAAGCCCATCGGCTTGTCGAACAGCAGGAGCGCCGCCGCCACGCCGATCAGCCCGAGGGGGGCGACGCTCGCCACCAGGAACAGCTTCTGGAAGCTCTGGAGCTGGATCATCAGGAACATCGCCATGGTCAGCAGCATGACGGGCGCCACGGCGGCGATGGGCCCCTGGCCCTTGGCGCTCTCCTCCACCGCGCCGCCGACCGCCAGGACGTAGCCGTCCGGCAGGCTCTCGCGGAACCCGGCGATCTTCGCGTCGAGCTGTTGCACCACCGTGGCGGGCTGGGTGTCGTCGGCGATCGAGGCCCGCACCGTGATGGTCGGCAGGCGGTCGCGGCGCCAGACGATGGGCTGTTCCAGCTCGTAGCCGATGGTCGCGAAGGCGAGCAGCGGCACGACGCTGCCGTTGGCGAGGGGAATCTGCAGGCTCTGGAGCGTGTCGAGGGAGTTGCGCTCCACCGCCTGCGCGCGGGCGACCACCTTGACGAGGTAGATCGAGTCGCGGACCTGGGTGATCGCGCGGCCCCCGACGATGCCGTTGAGGAGCCCCGCGATGTCCTCCGAGGTCACGCCGAGCTGGCGCGCCTTGTCCTGGATGAT
This sequence comes from Methylobacterium sp. J-068, assembly GCF_022829445.1. Classification (GTDB taxonomy): domain Bacteria; phylum Pseudomonadota; class Alphaproteobacteria; order Rhizobiales; family Beijerinckiaceae; genus Methylobacterium. The sequence continues at coordinate 96,878 of NZ_JAKSXY010000122.1, forward strand.
GTCGACTTTGAGCACCTTGCCGGGCTCGTTCCAGTCGAAGGTCGGCACGTCGAGATGCGGGTTGGCGCCGACGATGTTGGCGAGCGCCAGCGCGTGCCCGCGCAGGGTCTGAAGGTCGGGTCCGCTGAGGCGGTACTGCACCGGGCGCCCGACCGGGGGGCCGAGATCGAGGGAGTGGATGAGGAAGTCGGTGCCGACGAACTTTTCACGGGCGAGCCGGTCGAGCTTGCGCTTCATGCGCTCGCGCGCCTCGATCGACTTCGTCTCGATGACGATCTGGCCGAAGAAGGCGTTGCCGAGCTGCTGGTCCAGCGGCAGGTAGAAGCGCACCGCGCCCTGGCCCACGTAGGACGACCAGCGCACGATCTCGGGCTCGCCCACCAGCGTCGCCTCGAAGCGGTCCATCTGGGCCTTCGTCTCCGCGATGCTGGCGTTCTGCGGCAGCGTCATGTCGACGAGGAGTTCCGGCCGGTCGGAGGCCGGGAAGAACTGCTGCTGCACGAAGCCCATGCCGACGATGGAGGCCGCCAGCATGGCCACGCAGGCGGCGACGGTGGTCCAGCGCCAGCGCATGGCGGCCGTGAGCAGCCCGGTGAAGAGCCTCATGGAGCGGCTCGGTGCGTCCTGGTGCTTGTGCTTGAGCTGCTTGGGCAAGAGCTTCACGCCGATGAGGGGCGCGAACAGCACCGCCACCACCCAGGAGACGAGAAGCGAGGCCGCGATGACCACGAACAGGGAGTAGGTGTACTCGCCCGCCGACGAGCCGTTGAAGCCGATGGGCAGGAAGCCCGCCACCGTCACAAGCGTGCCGGTGAGCATGGGGAAGGCCGTGGAGGTGTAGGCGAAGGTCGCGGCCTTCTTCAGACTGTCGCCGACCTCCAGGCGCGCCACCATCATCTCGACGGTGATCATGGCGTCGTCGACGAGGAGCCCGAGCGCGATGATGAGCGCCCCGAGCGAGATGCGCTGGAGGGTCACGCCCATCACCTGCATGACCACGAACACGATGGCGAGCACCAGCGGGATCGACAGCGAGACCACGAGCCCCGCGCGCCAGCCGAGGCTGAGGAAGCTCACCGCGAGCACGATCACCACGGCCTCGACCAGCGCCTTGGTGAAGCCGCCCACCGCCTCCTCGACGATTCTAGGCTGGTCCGAGACGAGGTGGATGCCGACGCCCACGGGCAATTCGCCCTCGAGCTTGCGCATGCGCTCCTTCAGGTCGTGGCCGAAGGTGAGCAGGTTGCCCGAGGGCTGCATGGCGATGGCCAGACCGATCGCGGGCCGGCCGTTGAAGCGGAACAGGTCGGTCGGCGGATCGGTGAAGCCGCGTGAGATCTCGGCGACGTCGGAGAGGCGGAAGAAGCGGTCGTTCACCCGCAGGTTCACGGCCCGCAGGCTGTCCTCGGACACGAACTGCCCGCCGACCCTGACCGAGACACGCTCGGGTCCCCCCTGGATCACGCCGGAGGGCGCGATGGCGTTCTGGGATTGCAGGGTCTTGATCACCGAATTGGTGTCGAGGCCCAGGCCCGCGAGCTTGCGGGTGGAGAAGTCGAGGTAGATCACCTCGTCCTGCGCGCCGAGCAGCTGCATCTTGCCCGCCGACGGCACCTTCTTCACCTCGGCGCGGACGCGCTCGACGTAGTCGCGCAATTGGCGCGGGGTCACGCCATCGGCCGTGAAGGCGTAGACGTTGCCGAACACGTCACCGAACTCGTCGTTGAAGAACGGCCCCTGGATGCCCTGCGGGAAGGTGTTCTGGATGTCGCCGATGCGCTTGCGCACCTGGTAGAAGATCGCCGGAATGGTCTTCGGCGGCGTCGTCTCGCGCAGCTGCACGAACACCGTGGCCTGGCCCGGCGTGGTGTAGCTGCGGCTGAAATCGACGGCGTCGATCTGCTGCAATTCCTTCTCGATCCGCTCGGTGACCTGATCGAGGGTGTCGCTGATGGTGGCGCCGGGCCAGCGTGCCTGCACGATCATGGTCTTGATCGCGAAGGGCGGGTCCTCCTCGCGGCCGAGGCGCTCGTAGGCCAGGAAGCCGGCCACGACCGAGATCAGCATCAGGAACCAGACGAAGGAGCGGTGCTCCAGCGCCCATTCGGAGAGATTGAAGTTCTTCACGGAATTGCTCTCGCCTCACCGGGGTGGCGGCTGAATCTCGAAACGGGCGGCTCCGCGCCTCACGGCGCCGTGTCGGACAGGCGCACGGCCTGCCCCTCCTTCAGGGTGTGGATTCCGGCCAGCACCACGCGGTCCCCGGCCTTCAGGCCGTCGCCGATGGACACGCGGTCGCCCTCGCGATGCGCGACGGTGACCGCCTGCCGGCGGACGCTCCGACCGTCCTCCGCGACGAGCCAGACGCTGTCGCGCCCCCCTTCGGTGAGCAGCGCGGTGGCGGGTAGATCGACGTGGGGGGGCTCCGCCCGCATCAGGGTCACGGTGAGGGTCGAGCCGAGGCGGAACGCCTCCGAAGGCTTGACCAGCGTCATGCGGATGCGCCGCGTGCGCGTGGTCGGGTCGGCGAAGGGCGCGGTCTCGCGCACCCGCGCCGTCGCGGTGACCTCCGGCGCGCTCTGGAGCGCCACCGTGAATTGCGCATCCGTGGGCATCGTGCCGACGAGTTCCTCCGGGATGTCGACCACGGCCTCGCGTTCCTCGGGGCGCGCGAGGGTCGCCACCGCCTGGCCGGCGCTGAGCATCTGCCCGACCTCGGCGCTGCGCACCGTGACGACGCCGTCGAAATCCGCGTGAAGCTCGGTGTAGCCCATCTGGTCCCGGGCCTTCTGCAGGTTCGCCTCGGCCTGGGCGAGGCGGGCCTGGGCGGTGTCGCGGCCCGCCACGGCGGTGTCGAGCTGCGCCTGGGTGACGTTGCCGCCACCGAACAGGCGCCGACGGCGGATCTCCGTGGCGTTGGCGTTCTCGGCCTGTGCCTTGGCGTCGGCGAGGTCGGCTTCCGCCCGGGTCAGGGCGAAGCGGGTCACCACCGGATCGAGGGCGGCGATGCGCTGGCCCTTCCGCACGATGTCGCCCATCGTCACGTCGCGGGCGATCATGCGGCCCGCGATCTGGAAGCCGATCTCGGACTGGTAGCGCGGCGCGACCACGCCCGCGAAGGGGCCGAAGGCCTTGTGATCCACCGGCTTGACGACCCGGAAGAGCACCGGCCGCACGGGCGGCGGCGCCTTCGGCTCCTCGGACGCTTGGCAGGCGCCGAGGACGGCGACGAGGGCCAGGACTCCGCGAACGGACCGGATCATCGGGTGCCCTCCGGAACCTTGGCTTCCGGAACCGTGCCTTCGAGGGTCTGAGCGACCTCGACCGTCTGGCCCGGACGAAGCAGCTGGATGCCCGCGACGACGACCTCCTCGCCGGGTGCGATGCCGCCCTTCAGCGCGATGGTGTTCGGGCCGTAGCGCTCGATCGCCACGGGGCGCGGATTCACGGTGCCGTTCGCGGCATCGCGGATCCAGACCGCCGGTCCGTTCTCCCAACGGTAGAGGGCCGACCAGGGCAGGACGACCGCCTGGCGCGGCCGGAACTTGCCGGTGCCGATCACCACGGCGCCGAGGCCCATGGCCTGGGGCGTCTCGTCGAGCCCGACCTTGACCCGCACGGTGCCGGAGGCGGCGTCGACGCTGGGCGAGATTTCCCGCACCCGCCCGACCGCCCTAACGCGCGGATCGGCCTGGAGCGTGACCTCCACGGTCTTGCTCTCGGGGGGCGCGGCCAGCACCGCCTCGAAGATGTTGAACACCGCGTCGCGTGGACCGTCCTGTGCCAGGGCCAGCACGGTCTGACCGGACTGGACCACCTGGCCCATCTCGAAGGTGCGGCTGAGAACGATGCCGTCCACGCCCGCCTTGAGATCCGTATAGGAGAACTGCTCCTCCGCGGTGCCCAAGGCCGCCCTGGCCGAATCGACCGAGGCCTGGGTGGTGCGCAGCTGCTGCTCGGCGTCGTCGTAGCTCGGCCGGGTGGTGTAGCCGTTGGAGAGCAGCTGCTCCTGGCGCTTGAAGTTGAGCTTGGCCTGGGTCAGCAGCGCCTCGGCGGAGGTGAGCGCGGCCTGGGCGTTGTTGAGATTGGCCCGCTGCTCCTGCGGGTCGAGCTTGGCCAGCACCTGGTCGGCGCTGACGTGGTCGCCGACTTCCACCAGACGCTTGGCGATCTTGCCGTTGGTTCGGAAGGCGACGTTGACCTGCGACTGAGCCTGGATGTCGCCGGTGAAGATCAGGTCGGACGCGATGGTGGTGGGCCGCGCGACCACGGTGCGCACGAGCGCCAGGGCCGGCGTCGCGGATCGCGTGGCAGCCGGCTCGCCGGCCGCCCTGGCCGAGGGAATGGCGGTGAGGATCGCGGCGCACAGGGACGCGGCCCCGCATCCGCGCCGCCGAACGATCATCCAATCCACCATCGCGTGCCCAAGCCTCGACAGGACCCTATCGGCGGACACCCATATCGGCTAACTTACCGACCGTCCAGACGGTTTTTATCTGGACATTTCGGCTTCTCCCTCGCCACGTTCCCAGGTAAGTGCTTGATGCTTCCGATCTTCTCGGTGATGCGGGCCGCCTTTCGGCCCCCGTCCGCCCCGCTGGTTTGTCGATGACGAAGGCGCGCACCCGCCGCGAAGACCGGCCGCTGGTCATCCTCGACGCCGCCGAGCGCCTGATTCGGCGCGTCGGGACGCGCACGCTCACCATCGACGCGGTGGCGGCCGAAGCCTCCCTGAGCAAGGGGGGCGTCCTCCATCACTATGCCTCGAAGGATGCGCTGATCTCGGCGCTCGCCGAGCGCAAGCTGCGGGAGATTCGCGAGAGCGTGGCGGCGCACGAGGCCGAGCAGGGCCCGGGCCCGGCCGCCCTCCCCCTCGCGCTGATCGCGCACGTGCGTCAGGTCTACGCCGACGAGGACGGGTTTCCGCGCGCGCTGCTGCTGGCCTCGGCCGAGAATCCGGAGGCCTTCGCGGGTTTCAGCGCCTACCTGAAGCAGCGCCTCGCCCTGATGGAGGACGTCGCCTGCTGCCCGGGCGCCGGCGCCATGCTGACCTTCGCGACCCTCGGCCTGCTCCTCACCCGGACGCTCGGCTTCCACTGCCTGGAGGGCCCCGAACTGGAGAGGCTGTTCGACGCCATGGAGCACGCCGCGCAGAGCCTGCCAAAGACCGGGGCGCCGGCGGCGTCGGACCGGGATGGCGAGACCTGACGCGCGGCGTCAGCATCGGACGTCCGGGCGGCATCCCGCTTGGTCTCGCCCTGCACCCGTCCGCGGGCGCACACACGATGGCGCCGATCACCCGATTCGGCCCAAGAGGATTTCCCGCGTGACCTCGCTACCATCGGATCAGGTCGGCCACGCGAGCGGGCCGGACGGATCGCAAGTCTCGGGACCGTCCGGGGCCGCCGAAACGCCCCGAGTCCCGGGGACGCCCGGCGAAGTGTTCCGGGCCTTCCTGACGCTCGGGCTGACGGCGTTCGGCGGCCCCATCGCGCATCTCGGCTACTTCCGCGACGAACTGGTGACCCGCCGCCGCTGGATCGACGAAGCCGGCTACGCCGATCTCGTGGCCCTGTGCCAGTTCCTGCCCGGCCCCGCCTCCAGCCAGGTCGGCTTCACCCTCGGTGTGATGCGGGGCGGCGGCCTGCTGGGGGGCCTCGCCGCCTGGACGGCGTTCACCCTGCCCTCGGCGCTCCTCCTGCTGGCCTTCGCCTACGGCGCCAACAGCCTCACCGGTCCCGTGGCGGAGGGCCTGATCCACGGCCTCAAGCTCGTGGCCGTCGCCGTCGTCGCCCAGGCCGTCTGGGGCATGGCCCGCACGCTGGCGCCCGACCGGCCCCGCGCCGGCATCGCGGTGGCGGCGTTGTTCCTGACCGTGTTCGTCGCGGGCGCGCTCGGGCAGCTCGGCGCCATCGCGCTCGGCGCCCTCTGCGGCCTCGTGCTCTGCCGAACGGGTCCGGAGGCGCCGGGCGGACGCCTGACCGTTCCAGTCTCCCGCCGGGCCGGTGCCGCCGCGCTGGTCGCGTTCGGACTACTGCTCGTCGTGCCGCCGGTGCTGGCGGTCGCCCTGCGCTCGCAGGCGCTGGCGCTGTACGATGCGTTCTACCATTCCGGCGCCCTGGTCTTCGGCGGCGGCCACGTGGTGCTGCCGCTTCTGCGCGCCGAGGTGGTGGGCCAGGGCTGGGTCGGCCCCGACGCCTTTCTGGCCGGCTACGGCGCGGCCCAGGCCGTGCCGGGACCGCTGTTCACCGTCGCCGCCTATCTGGGTGCGGTGGCCGGGCCGGTCCCGCACGGCGTCCTCGGCGCCGCCATCGCGCTGGTGGCGATCTTCCTGCCGGGGCTGCTGCTGGTCTACGGCGCCCTGCCCTACTGGGACGCCCTCCGGACGCGCCCGCTCGCGCGGGCGGCCATGCGGGGGACCAACGCGGCGGTCGTCGGCATCCTCGCCGCGGCGCTCTACGATCCCGTCTGGACCGGGGCGGTCGGCCATTCCCGGGATTTCGCCGTGGTCGTGCTGGCCTTCGTGCTCCTCACGGTGGGCCGGGCGCCCCCGTGGCTCGTCGTACTGCTCACCGCCCTCTGTGGGATCACCCTGACCTGACCCGACGTGGCACGCGCCCCGCGCGGCCCGCTACGCCGCCTCCGCCATCGCGGAGAAGACGAGGGCGTGGCGGCCGGCCAGGGCGTCGATGTCGGTGGAATAGCCACCGCCGATGACGCCCACGAACGGGATGCCCCGGCCCCTCACCGCTCCGACCACGAAGCGGTCGCGCGCCAGGAGTCCTGCATCGGTCAGGGCGAGGCGGCCGAGGCGGTCGTCACGGTGCGGGTCGACACCCGCGTTGTAGAACACGAGATCGGGCCTGAGCGCGTCGAGGAGCGGCCCGACATGGGCCTCCAGCACGGCGAGATACCCGGCATCGTCGACGCCGTCGGGCAGGCCGACGTCACGGTCGCTGGCGATCTTCCGGGTCGGGTAGTTCTTCTCGGCATGGATCGACAGGGTGAAGAGGTCGGGCGTCCCGCTCAGGCAATCGGCGGTGCCGTCGCCCTGGTGGACGTCGCAATCGACGACGAGGCAGCGCGCGATGGTGCCCTCGGCGTGGAGCTGGCGCGCCGCCACCGCCACGTCGTTGAAGATGCAGAAGCCGGCCCCGGTCTCCCGCCGGGCGTGGTGGCTGCCGCCGGCCGTGCTGCCCGCGATCCCGTGGGCCAGGGCGAGGCGAGCCGCCAGCAGGGTGCCGCCCACGGAGGCGCGGGAACGGGCTACGACCGCCTCGCCCACGGGCAGGCCGATGTTGCGCTCGACCGCGCGTGGCACGTCGAGGGCGAGGACCGCCTCCACGTAGGCGCGGTCATGGGCGGCCGAGAGAAGGTCGGCTCCGGCGGGCTCGGGCCGGACGAAGCCGTTGGGCACGAGGCCCCGCGCCACCAGGATCTCGGCGAGGCGGCCATACTTGCGCATGGGAAAGCGATGGCCCTCCGGCAGCGTCGCCTCGTAGGCCGGGTGAAAGGCGATGGGCAGGCTCATGAGCGGTGGGTCAAGTCAGTTCGTTCCCCCGGGAACCGCCGCACGGGGGTCGGCCCGGTCTCCACGATAGCCACAGGCACCCGTCTCGCCACGCCCAAACCTCCCTCGCCGCTCAGGCCTGTCATACGACTGAAGCATCACGGCTGTTAGGGGCGCTGAAGCGGCTCGGGCCGCGGCGTCGTGTCCGGGACCGCGCGCCGCGAGACCGCGAGCCTCACCGGATGAGGTGTCGCCGATGTGGGATGCGCCGATGTGGGACGGGATCGGGACCGGCGGAAGCGTCGCCCTGGGGCTCTGCGCCGCCCTGACACTGCTCAACCTCGTCGGCATCGCGGTGACGGCCTGTCGTCTCGGACGGCGCAACCACCGGCCGGTGTTTCCGGCGAACGCCCCGGTCTCCCTGGTGCGGCCGGTCTGCGGAATCGAGGCCTTCAGCGAGGAATTGCTGACGCGCGGCTTCCGCCTCGCGCATGAGCGCTACGAACTGATCTTGTGCGTCGCGGACGGGGCGGACCCCATCGTCCCGCTACTGCGACGGCTGATGGCGGCGCATCCCGGGGTTCCCGCGCGCCTCATCGTCGGCGACGAGCGCATCAGCGACAACCCGAAGCTCAACAATTGCGTGCGCGGCTGGGAGGCGGCCCGCCACGACTGGGTGGTGCTCGCCGATTCCAACGTCGCGATGCCGCCGGACTATCTGCAACGCCTGCAGGCGGCGTGGCGCCCGGATACCGGCCTCGTCTGCTCGACGCCGATCGGCGCCCGGCCCCTCGGGCTGTTCGCCGAGGTCGAATGCGCCTTCCTCAACACCCTGCAGGCGCGCTGGCAATATACCGGCGAGGCGCTCGGCCTCGGCTTCGCGCAGGGCAAGAGCATGCTCTGGCACAAGCCCTTCCTCGAGGCGCGCGGCGGCATCCGGGCCCTAGCGGCCGAGATCGCCGAGGACGCCGCGGCCACCAAGCTCGTGCGCGCGGCGGGCGCCCGGGTCCACCTCGTCGCCATGCCCTTCGACCAGCCCCTGGGCCGCCGGACCCTGGCGGAGATCTGGTCGCGGCAATTGCGCTGGGCGCGTCTGCGCCGGGTGACCTTCCCGCTCTTCTTCGCACCCGAGATCGCCTGCGGCCCGCTCCTGCCCTTCGGACTCGCGCTGGCGGCCGCCCCCTCACTCACCCTCGCCGCCGGCCTTCTGGGACTGCTGGGCCTCTGGTACGGCGCCGAGATCGCGCTCGCCGCGCGCGCCGGCTGGTACCGGCGCCCGAGGCTCCTCCTCGCCTTCCTGATCCGCGACGCGCTGATTCCGCTGGTGTGGACCAGCGCCTGGATGCGCGGCGCCATCCTGTGGCGCGGCAACGCGATGGACATCCGCACGCGCGGCGCCGACCTCGACGCGAGCGCCGGGCCGCGCCGAACCTGGCGGCGCCCGCGCCCGAGCGCCGCTTGAGCGGTCGTCAGGGGTTTCCGCATCCCACCGGAGCCTCTTCGGCGTAGAGCCGAGGCAAAGCGCTGCCCGAGTGCGGGTGAACCTTCCACGAGCGGGACGCAAGGCGCCTCTTATCGGCTTCCAAATTAAAAGAACAGAGTTTAAACTAAATATGATTAAATGTTTATTTGATTTTAATCAAAAAGCAGCGAAATTATCTTAGATTTACATTGTCGCTTTATAATATTAATGCCAAATATACGGCTGAGTATTCTAATTTTAGTCAAGAATCTGAGGTGGCGGAGGTTCACACGCGGCGCTCCGACGGGTTGCGGTTGAAGCTGGGACGGCTAGAAAAGGGCCCATAATCCTCGCTTCTGATCACGGGCGCTTGATGTCCTTTTCGTCCTCCTTGCAGCTTTTCGGCGAAGCGACCGTTGTATCGCACGAACCGACAATTCAGCATCGTGTCGACTGTGTGTACGCCCCGTTTTCACAAGAGATATTCTTTGATCAGGACCCATCCTGGGGAATCTATCAGACCAATGGAGAGCTTGTCGAAGCCGCTTCCTATATCCGAGGCGCAACATCCGCACTTATCGGTCAAAGTCGATTTCAAGATTTCGATTCGGAGACGATGGACATCGAGTCCCGCGAGCATATCTATTTCGGACCGTTGATCCCGCATTATGGCCACTTCCTCGTCAGCAGCCTTGCTCGAGCGTGGTATTGCGCTCATCCTGAGTTTCAGAACAAACCGCTCTTGTGTCATTCCGATCTGGCGATCGATGCCCATTTTAAAGGCTACATGGGTGTTTTGACATCCGGGCTCGGGCTTCATCAAAGTCGATTTGTAAGCCCTACGAAAAAGATCAGATTTACGAATCTGACCATTCCGAGCCCGGCTTTTGTGGAGCAAAACCGAGCGCACGAAGCTTTCGTCGAGCCGATGGGTCGTATCGGCCGCACGCTGCTCGCAGGCCGAAGCCTAGAACCGAATACACGGCCGGTATGGCTGTCCAAATCACGCTTGGCGGCCTTCAGTGTCTCACATATCGAAAATGAACACGAAATCGAGAACGCTCTCGCCGAACACGGCTTCGATATCGTTTTCCCCGAACAACTATCGATTTCCGATCAGATCTATCTGTTCTCGACGCGCCAAAATATAGCCGGCTTCGCTGGATCGGCCTTCCATAATCATATTTTCGCCCATCAATCACCTCACATCACATGCGTTGCACTCGATCCGATCTTGAACACGAACTTTTTGCTTCTCGATAAACTGAAACATACCGAAGCAAATTACTATTACCCGATCGACAACATTGAGAATGCGCATCTTCCTAATTACGCCATCTCCCGGAAAATTCGAGATGTTGGCAAATTCGTATCGGATCTTCTAGACGTCACGCATCTGCCATCTCACTCGATGACTCCTGGATTCAGGCTTCAGAGCCACACCAGCACGGAACCCGTCATGATTTACAATGATAACTGCTTACCTGATCATGATGGAGAAAACTATCGCTCCGTACTTGAACGCCTGCATACAGAATTGAATCCGATTTCGTATCTGGAAATTGGCACTTTGACGGGTGGAACCCTCAATCTCTCAAAAGCTCCATCGATTTCCATCGACCCCAAGTTTCAGATCGCGACCGAAGTCATTGGACAGAAACCGTTATGCTTATTTTATCAGATGGAAAGCGATAGGTTTTTTGAGAATTACGACCCGAAAGCCATCCTCGGAGCGCGGCTGGATTTCGCGTTTCTGGATGGAATGCACCGGTGCGAGTTCCTACTCCGCGACTTCATGAACGCGGAGCGGAATTCAGCTTCTCACGGGGTCATTGCGCTGCACGACTGTCTGCCGGTCGAAATTCCCATGACGGACAGAACCCAAAACGGCACGGCGCCGATCGCACCCCACAGAGGCGGTTGGTGGACCGGGGATGTGTGGCGGACCGTTCTGGCACTCAAACGTCATCGTAGAGATCTGAATATCATTTGCCTGGATGCCGCCCCGACAGGCCTCGTGCTCATCTCGAATCTCAATCCCTCGTCGACGTTCCTCAGCGCAAACTACACCACAATCGTCGAAGAAATGCTGACGATGGATCTGGAAGATTTGACTGTTGCCGGCTTCATGCAGGAAGTCGAAACGGTCTCGACATCGTCATACCAAAATCCCGGCGCGCTGGCTCAAGCGCTGGGCCGATCATAATACTCGGTCTCATCGAGGTCTGACATAAGCCGCTCCGCTCAATCCATCGGAACGAGCGGACGCGGGAGGCACGCGCCGTCCGGCGTTGAAAATCACCCTCCGGCAGTCTCTCCATCGGCTTGGATAGCCATCTCGTGGCGTCCTATCTTCGACAGGACGAGGCCGTCGCGTGATCGTGCTGAGATGGAGGTTCATTCGGAGCGATATGCGGCCAGCGTCTCGTGACCGGCCGTCAGTTCGGCGTTTCGCCTGAACCGCTCGTGGTGCCCGCGGAGGGACTCGAACCCCCACGCCTCTCGGCTTCCGATTTTGAGTCGGACGCGTCTACCATTCCACCACGCGGGCACGCGCCCGATCTCCTGCCGCGCAGGCCTGCGCGTGTCAACCTGTGCCGGGAGGCGGGAGCCGCGTTCGAGCCCGGGTGAGGCGCGTTTTCTCCCCGCCTGCGGCCCGCGGCCGCTCGCCAGCCCGCGCGGGGTGTGATCAAAGGGCGCCGCCCACCCTTGCAGCCAATCCGGACCCCTCATGATCCGTCGCCTCTACGAGTGGATCCTCGCCCTCTCGGGCAAGCCGTCGGCGCCCTACGCGCTCGGAGCGGTGGCCTTCGCGGAGAGTTCGTTCTTCCCCGTGCCACCCGACGTGATGCTGGTGCCCATGGCGGTGAGCCGGCCCGACCGGGTCTGGTTCTACGCGCTCGTCACCACGCTGTGCTCGGTGGCGGGCGGGCTCCTCGGCTACGCGATCGGCGCTCTGCTGTTCGATTCCATCGGGCAATGGGTGTTCCGGGTCTACGGCCTGTCCGACAAGGCGGCGACCTTCCAGGCCTCCTACGCCCAGTACGGCCACTGGGTGATCCTGCTGAAGGGCCTGACGCCGATCCCGTTCAAGCTCGTCACCATCACCTCGGGCTTCGCCCATTACGACCTGTTCTGGTTCGTGGTGCTGTCGCTGCTCACGCGCGGGGCACGATTCTTCCTGTTGGCGGGACTTCTCGGGCGCTACGGCGTTCAGATCCGTGGGGTACTCGACCGGCACCTCAACGTCGTGGCGGCGATCTCCGTCGCGGTGATCATCTTAGGCTTCGTCCTGTTCAAGGTGGTTCTATAGAGATGCAGGGTGCTTCGATGGAGATGAACGACGCTTCGCTGCTGCGCCTGCGCCGGGCCGCCCTCCTCCTCCTCGTCGGCGCCGCGCTGACGCTGGGCGGAGCCTTCTACTTCCAGTGGGGGCTCGGCTACGTGCCGTGCAAGCTCTGCCTCGAGGAGCGCATTCCCTACTACGCGGCCATTCCCCTCGCGCTTCTCGGGCTCGTCCTGCCCGCCCGGGGCACGCGCCTCGTGCTCGGCCTCGCGGCGCTCGGCCTCCTCTACGGGGCCGGCCTTAGCGTCTACCATGCGGGCGCCGAGTGGGCGTTCTGGCCGGGCCCCACCGATTGCGGCGGCGGCTCGGGCGCCACTCCGAAGGACGTCGGCGATTTCCTGAACACACTCCAGACCACGCGGGTCGCCGATTGCTCGACGGCCGCCTGGCGCCTGTTCGGGATCTCCCTGGCGGGCTGGAACGCGCTGGTCGCCTTCGCGCTCGCCTCAATCTCGGGGGTCGCGGCGCTGAAGCGCTGAAACCTCAGTGCCGGTCGTCGGCGGCCGGCGGAAGGGGGACGACGTCGATCCCCTCGTCGAGAAGCGCCCGTGCCTCGTCGAGGCTCGCCTCCCCGTAGATCGGACGGGTCTCGGCCTCGCCGTAATGCATCCGGCGCGCCTCCTCGGGAAACCGCGCGCCGACGTCGTCGGCCTCCTGCGTCGCCTGCGCGCGCATCGCCCGCATCAGGGCGCGCAGGCGCTGCTCGGGCTCGGTCGGCGCGAGGATCGGGGCCGCCTGCGGCACCGAGGGCGTCTCCGGCTCCGGCGCGGAGGATGCCTCCGGGCGCCGGCCGCGATCGGTGCGGGCGATGGAGGGCGCCATCATGCCCTTGCTGACCGCGGCCGAACCGCAGATCGGGCATGTCACCAGGCCGCGGGCGGCCTGCGCGTCGTAGGAATCGCTCGACGGGAACCAGCTCTCGAAGCCGTGCTCGGCCTCGCAGACGAGGGTGTAGCGGATCATGGCGCCAGGATGTTTTCGGGTCAGCCGGGACGGCCGACCCGCTCGACGGTGAATGGCCGGGCGTGCTGGAGCGCCGGGATGCGGGCACGGGCCTCGGTGACGCGGGCGAGGTCGATCTCGGCCAGGATCACGCCGGGCTCGGCCCCGGCCGCATCGGCCAGGACCTTGCCCCAGGGATCGACGATGAGCGAGTGGCCGTAGGTGTCGCGCCCGTCCTCGTGGTGGCCGCCCTGGGCCGCCGAGATCATGAACGCGCCGGTCTCGATGGCGCGGGCGCGGTGCAGCACGTGCCAATGCGCCTCGCCGGTCTGCTTGGTGAAGCAGGCCGGCGCGGTGAGCACCGTGGCGCCCGCCTCGGCGAGCGCGCGGTACAGCGCCGGGAAGCGGATATCGTAGCAGATGGCGAGCCCGATCGGAGCCCAGGGCGTGTCCGCGACGACGGCGCAGGCCCCGCCCGTGTAGGTGGCGGATTCCCGCCAACGCTCGCCGTTGGGCAGGTCCACGTCGTAGAGATGGAGCTTGTCGTAAGCGGCGGTGATGGCGCCCTCCGCGTCGATCAGGAAGGCGCGGTTGGCGATCTTGTCGCCGTTGCGCACGGCGAGCGACCCGATCTGGATCACGATTCCGCGCGCGCGCGCGACCTCGCGCAGGGCCGCGAGCGTCGGGTCCTCGTCCTGCCCGGTCACCTTCTCGAAGAGGCTCGTCTTGCTGCGCTCAACCAGCGAGGTCATCTCGGGCGTCTGCACGTAATGCGCGCCGGCATCGGCGGCCTCGCGCACCAGGGCCACGGCGGCATCGCGGTTGGCGAGGGGGTCGCGGCCCGAGCGCATCTGGACGCAGGCGGCGGTGAATCGCGGCTCGCTCATGCGGCCACCAGCGGGTCGAGCCGGCCCGCGCCGTTGAGGGCGTAGAGGTCGTCGCAGCCGCCCACATGCGTGTCGCCGACGAAGATCTGCGGCACGCTGGTGCGGCCGGCGGCCCGCTGGACCATCGTCGCGCGCGCGCCGGACGTCTTCTCGACGTCGATCTCCGTGAAGGCGATGCCCTTGTCGCGCAGCAGGCTCTTGGCCGCCGAGCAGTACGGGCACCACGCGGTTGTGTAGATCGTGACCGGCTTCATCGTCGCAACGCCCCACTCCAATCCCGACAGCATATAGGCGAGCCGGGCGGCTCTTCCTACTGCCGTATGGGATGGGCCGACGGGGACGCGCGCTCGGCGCCCGCTCAGGCGGCCAGCAGCTTCTCGACCTCGTTGACGAGGTCGCGCAGGTGGAACGGCTTCGAGAGCACCTTGGCGTCCTTCGGAGCCTTGGAATCCGGGTTCAGCGCCACGGCGGCGAAGCCCGTGATGAACATCACCTTGATGTCGGGGTCGAGCTCGGTGGCGCGGCGCGCCAGCTCGATGCCGTCCATCTCCGGCATCACGATGTCGGTCAGCAGCAGTTCGAAGGGCTCTTCGCGCAGGCGGTTATAGGCCGAGAGGCCGTTGTCGAACGACAGCACGTCGTAGCCGGCGTTCTGCAACGCCTTGGCCAGGAACCGGCGCATGTCGTTGTCGTCTTCCGCCAGGAGGATCTTCATCGAGCGGCGTCCCGTACTCTTGATTCGGTGTGTTCTTTCCACAAAGCACCGGCTTGGTAAACAGAACGTTGCCAAGCGCCCGCCGCGCGGGTGCCCCCGAGCCCCGCGAGGGGTGTCGAACGGCACCGCGGGTCCACGCCGCAGCGCCGCGCCGCGCTGGACAGGCCAGCCGGCAAACCGCAAAGTGGCCGAATGCGTTGTCCCGTCCGCACCGAGGCGCCCGCGCCGCGATGACAGAGCCGTCCCCGACCAACGACGCGTCCGGAGCGGCCGCCTTCGATCCCCCCTTCGCGGTGGACGAGCCGACGGCGCACACGATCCCCTTCGTGTTCAACACGCCCCATTCCGGCGCGGTCTATCCAGCGGCCTTCCTCGCCGCCTCGCGGCTGACGGGCCTCGCCCTGCGGCGCTCGGAGGACGCGCACGTGGACCGCCTGTTCGCGCCCGTGGTCGACCTCGGCGCGCCGCTGATGCGGGCGCACTTCCCGCGCGCCTATCTCGACGTGAACCGCGAGCCCTACGAACTCGACCCGCGCATGTTCGACGGGCGCCTGCCGGCCTTCGCCAACACCCGCTCCATGCGGGTCGCGGGCGGCCTCGGCACCATCCCGCGCCTCGTCGCCGACGGACAGGAGATCTATCGCGGCCGCCTGCCCGTCGAGGTCGCGATCGAGCGGATCGAGGCGCTCTACAAGCCCTATCACCGGACCCTGCGCGGCCTGATCCAGCGCACGGCGCGGCAGTTCGGGCATGCCATCCTGATCGATTGCCACTCGATGCCCTCGTCGAGCCTGGGCCGCGACGAGGCGGCGCGCGCCGACATCGTCCTGGGCGACCGCTTCGGGACGGCCTGCGCGCCGATCCTCATCGACACGTTCGAGCATCACCTGCGGGCGCGTGGCTTCCGGACCCTGCGCAACAAGCCCTACGCGGGCGGCTTCATCACCGAGCATTACGGGGAGCCCAACGTCGAGCGCCACGCCCTCCAGATCGAGATCAACCGAGGCCTCTACATGAACGAGGCGACCCTCGCGATCACGCCGGGCTTCTCGGACCTCATCTGGCACCTGCGCAACGTCGTGGCCGCCGTGGCGGCCGAGGTCCAGGGCCTCGCGCCCGCGCGGATGGCCGCCGAATAGCGCCTCCCTGAAAACCTTCGCCGAGAAGAAACATTTGGGGCTGGGCGGAAAAGATTTGTCCGCTCCGCGCGCGAAAGTGACGGTTTTGCCGGCTGCATCCGGCCCGACTCCGGTTAGGAGTAGCCCAGACCGGGCGCGTACCTATAATGCACGGGACGCCGCCGCCCCACGAGCCAGAGCCCATGACGTCTCGCATCCCCGATTTCGCGACCGTTCCCTACGCGGCCGATGCCGTCCCGGCCCCGGTGCCGCCCACGGGCGAGCCCTGGATGACGCCCGAGGGCATTCCGGTGAAGGGCGTCTACGGCCCCGAGGACCGCGAGGGCATCGAGTTCCTCGACACCTATCCGGGCGTGGCGCCGTACCTGCGTGGCCCCTACCCGACCATGTACGTCACTCAGCCCTGGACCATCCGGCAATATGCCGGGTTCTCGACGGCCGAGGATTCGAACGCGTTCTACCGGCGCAACCTGGCGGCCGGGCAGAAGGGCCTGTCGGTGGCCTTCGACCTCGCGACCCACCGGGGCTATGATTCCGACCATCCGCGCGTCTCGGGCGATGTCGGCATGGCGGGCGTCGCGATCGACTCGATCTACGACATGCGGACGCTCTTCTCCGGCATTCCGCTCGACGAGATGACCGTGTCGATGACGATGAACGGTGCGGTTCTGCCGATCCTCGCCCTCTACATCGTGGCGGCCGAGGAGCAGGGCGTGCCGCCGGAAAAACTCGCCGGCACGATCCAGAACGACATCCTCAAAGAGTTCATGGTCCGCAACACCTACATCTACCCCCCGGCGGGTTCGATGCGGATCATCGGCGACATCTTCGCCTACACCTCCAAGAACATGCCGAAGTTCAACTCGATCTCGATTTCCGGCTACCACATGCAGGAAGCCGGGGCGACGAACGACCTCGAACTCGCCTACACGCTGGCCGATGGCGTCGAGTACATCAAGGCGGGCCTTGCCGCCGGCCTCACCATCGACCAGTTCGCGCCCCGCCTGTCGTTCTTCTGGGCGATCTCGACGAATTTCTTCATGGAGATCGCCAAGATGCGGGCCGCGCGCCTGATCTGGGCCAAGCTCGTCAAGGAGTTCGAGCCGAAAAGCGACAAGTCCCTGCCGCTTCGCACCCACAGCCAGACCTCCGGCTGGTCGCTGACCGCGCAGGACGTGTTCAACAACGTCACCCGCACCTGCATCGAGGCGATGGCGGCGACGCAGGGCGGCACCCAGTCGCTGCACACCAACGCGCTTGACGAGGCGCTGGCGCTCCCCACCGACTTCTCGGCCCGCATCGCCCGCAACACGCAGTTGTTCCTGCAGCAGGAGAGCGGGACGACGCGCATCGTCGATCCGTGGGGCGGCTCGTACTACGTCGAGAAGCTGACCCAGGACATCGTCGCCCGCGCCTGGGAGCATCTTCGCGAAGTCGATGAGTTGGGGGGCATGGCGAAAGCCATCGAGGCGGGCATTCCGAAGCTGCGCATCGAGGAGGCCGCCGCCCGGGCCCAGGCCCGGATCGATTCGGGGCGCCAGACCATCGTGGGCGTCAACAAGTTCAAGCCGGACGACGACCGCGCCATCGAGTTGATGCGGGTCGACAACGGCAACGTCCGCACCCTGCAGATCGACAAGCTCAAGCGCCTGCGCGCCGAGCGCAGCCAGGCCGATGTCGACGCCGCCCTCGCGGCCCTCACGGCGGCGGCACAGGGGACCGGCAACCTGCTCGAACTTGCCGTGAGCGCGGCACGCGCCAAGGCCACGGTGGGCGAGATTTCCGACGCCCTGGAGAAGGCCTGGGGCCGGCACCGGGCCGAGATCCGCTCGATCTCGGGCGTGTACAAGCGGGAGGTGGGTGGCATGTCGCCGGTGGTCGAGACCGTTCGTCAGCTCGTGGAGACCTTCGAGGAGAACGACGGGCGGCGTCCCCGCATCCTCGTCGCCAAGATGGGCCAGGACGGGCACGATCGCGGCCAGAAGGTCATCGCGTCCGCCTTCGCGGATCTCGGCTTCGACGTGGATATCGGGCCGCTCTTCGCGACACCCGCCGAGGCGGCGCGGCAAGCGGTGGAGAACGACGTCCATATCGTCGGCGTCTCGTCGCTCGCAGCCGGCCACCTGACGCTGGTCCCCGAACTCAAGGCCGCCTTGACCGAGCAGGGTCGTGGCGACGTGATGATCGTGATCGGCGGCGTGATCCCGCCGGGCGATTACGACGCGCTCCACGCGGCCGGCGCCTCCGCGATCTTCCCGCCCGGCACGGTCATCGCCGAGGCCGCTGTGAAGCTGATCGAGGAGTTGAACGGCCGCCTCGGCTACGCGGCGCGCCAGGCCGCGGAGTAGCGTGGGGCGGTCCGCGCGCCGCCGCTAACCGCACTTTGACTCTGACGGGACGCGTCCGTGGCGGCCGGGCCGCGGACGCGCTATGACGCGATCCATGCGGTCCGGGCACGATCCGTGGATCGACCTTCACCGTCCCGAGGGAGAGATCGTAGTGTCACGAGATGCCGGCCTGACGATCCACCCCGTGATCCTCTGCGGTGGGTCGGGCACGCGCCTGTGGCCGGCCTCGCGCGAGAGCATGCCCAAGCAGTTCACGCGGCTGGTCGACCCCAACAGCACGACCTTTCAGGACACGGCCCGGCGCCTCGGCGACAGCAGCGTCTTCGCGCGGCCCGCCGTGCTCACCAGCAGCGATGCCCGCTTCATCGTGGCCGAGCAGCTCGCCCAGACCGGCATCCAGGCCGACATCATCCTGGAGCCGGAGCGCCGCGACTCGGCCGCCGCCGTCGCGGTGGCGACCCTGCACGCGGCCCGGCGCGACCCGCAGGCCGTGGTGCTGATCATGGCCGCCGACCACGTCATCGGCGACACGCCGGCCTTCGTCGCGGCCGCGATGGCCGCCGCCGGCGGCGCCCGCGCCGGGCAGATCATGACGCTGGGCATCACGCCCACCACGCCCGCCACCGGCTACGGCTATATCCGCGTCGGCGCGTCCCTCGACGGGGCTGACGGCAATCACCGGGTCGAGCGCTTCGTCGAGAAGCCGGACCGGGCCGGGGCCGAGCGCCTGATCGCCGAGGGCGCCCTGTGGAATTCCGGCTACTTCCTGTTCCGCGCCGACGTGATGCTGGCCGAGTTGGAAACGCACGCCCCCGAGATCCTGGCCGCCACGCGGGCGGCCCTCGACGGCGCGGTGATCGACCTCGACTTCGTGCGCTTGGACGCCGACGCCTTCGCGAAGGCGCCCAAGACCTCCATCGACTACGCGGTGATGGAACGCACCGAACGCGCGGGCGTGCGCCCGGTCGCCTTCCCCTGGTCCGATGTCGGCACCTGGGACGCGGTCTGGGACGTGCTGCCGCGTGACGCCGACGGCAATGCCCTGCGCGGGCGGGTCGAGACCATCGACACGCGGGGCAGCCTGATCCACAGCGAGGGCGACCACCTGACCACCGTGGTCGGGCTCGACGACGTCGTGGTGGTGGCGACGGCGGACGCGGTGCTGGTGGCCTCCAAGGCGCGCTCCGGCCAGGTCAAGGACCTCGTCGGCGTCCTGCGGGCGAAGGGCCATCCGGAGGCGGACGCGCACCGGCGCATGTACCGGCCCTGGGGCTGGTACCAGCGCATCGACATCGGCGAGCGCTTCCAGGTCAAGCGCATCATGGTCACGCCGGGCGGCCGGCTCTCGTTGCAGAAGCACTTCCACCGGGCCGAGCACTGGGTGGTGGTCAAGGGCACCGCCGAAGTCACGCTCAACGACGCGGTCGTGCTCGTGCACGAGAACGAGGCGGTCTACCTGCCGATCGGCGCAATGCACCGGCTGACCAATCCCGGCAAGATCCCACTCGAACTGATCGAGGTTCAGGTCGGCTCCTACACCGGCGAGGACGACATCATCCGCGTCGAGGACATCTACGGGCGGTAGCGCCGCCGCTCCTGATACGAGGTCTCGTTGAGCCCGGCCCATCGAGGTCTGGCATCATACCGGTTCCGGGTGATCCTTTCGGGACGATCAGACGCGACGGGCTCCCTCTCCTTCCAGGAGGGGGGACCCGCGAGCCAACACGTCACCACCCGATCAAGCGGCGACAGTATCAGATCCGCTCCAGGAACTCCGCGATCGGAGTGATCAGGACGGCCGCCATCTGCGCGCCGCGATGCACCGTGAAGGCCGCCGCCGAGCGGGCATCCGCCGCCGCACGGGCCAGGGTCCAGCGCACGCCGCGTCCGGTGGCGAGGCCCCGGAGCCGGTTGCTGAGCGCGAGGCTGTTGCGGTCGAAATCCGCCTTGATCCGGTCGGCATAGAAGGCCGAGATCTTCTCGGGGCCCATGCCGGGCGTTGCGAGCCAGGCCGGCACGTGCTCCCGGCAGAGGCGCTCCACGTCGATCAAGGCCTTGTGCATGCCGGTGCCGGAGACCGGGCACGACGTGCAATAAGCGTCGCCGATCAGCACGACGCCGGCACGCTCGTGCCCCTCGGTCAGGCGCAGGTCGATCGGCCTGACGTCGACGTTGCCCTCGATCTCGATCGGACCGCAGACCTTCTCGAGGTTGGGCAGCGTCTGCCGCAGGGTCTCGGCCGGCGCGCGACGGAAGTCCCGCATCCAGGGCTCGTCATGCGTGCGGTAGACGAACAGGTTGGCGCGCATGCGCGTCCCGATCGGAAACAGCGAGATGTAGGAGACCCGATCGTTCCAGTGCTCGCCGTAATAGACGATCGATTCGAAGGGATACGCGCGCGGCGGCTCCTTCAGGTAGAAGCCGATGCAGACCGAGTGATCCCGCGTGGCGTCGACGATGTCGATCCCGACGCGCCGATGGATCGCCGCACTCGGACCCGTCGCGACGATGAGCAGGCGGGCCTCCACCACGGAGCCGTCGTTCAGGGTGACCCGCTGGAGGTCCGGCCCGCTCTCTATGTCCGCGACCCGCCCGAAACGGAGGTCGACCTTCGCCGGCAGGTTCGCCCGGAGCGCGGTCACCAGATCCTTGTAGGCGAAGGCATATTCCAGGCGCGACCGGCGCTTCATCACCCGTCCGAACCTCGCGATCCAGACGCTGGAGATCGGCGTCGCCGCGGCGCGGACGGTCTCGCCGAGGCCGAGGCGGTCGAACAGCGCCAAGATATCCGTCCCGAGCTTCTCGGCGCGCAGGCTCGGCGGCACGATCGCGGCCGCGTCGATCAGGACCACGTCGGCGCCGGACTGGGCCAGCGTCGAGGCCGCGA
Source organism: Methylobacterium sp. J-068 (assembly GCF_022829445.1). Classification (GTDB taxonomy): domain Bacteria; phylum Pseudomonadota; class Alphaproteobacteria; order Rhizobiales; family Beijerinckiaceae; genus Methylobacterium. The sequence goes on from NZ_JAKSXY010000122.1 coordinate 118,114, forward strand.
CGCTTCCCGCGAGGCCGGCACCGATGATCACGACATCGGTGCGCCTGCACGCGACGGCATCGGCCGTGGCGCGATCCGAAGCAGGCGCTTCATCGAGGGTCGGAACAACACCGTCGTTAAGCATTCAAACCGCGCGGGTTGGGTGGATTAATTTCCGCCGACCCTTGCAGCTATCGCCCGAGTCGAAAAGCCCCCGGCGGTCGCCCCAAGACTGAAAACGCGCCAACTCGGTATTTTTTACCTCATCACCGATGCGTGAAAGTCAGACCTGATCGCTCGGATAACCGTTAATATTACCGAGACATGGCAGAGATGCGCGACATCGCCCGATGTGTTTCCAGGCCTGATTGACCAATTGCCTGCGCGCTGTCGGGCCATGCCTCGGCTCAGGCGTCGACCGGCCGTTCGGCGCGCCCGCGATAGGACAAAGCCTCGGCGAGGTGGATCCGGCGCACGCGCGCCTCCCCGTCGAGATCGGCCAGGGTCCGGGCGACCCGCAGGGTGCGGTGGAAGCCGCGCGCGGACAGACGCATCGATTCGGCGGCGGAGCGGATCAGCGCCGCCCCCTCCGGGTCGGGGGCCGCCACGTCCTCGATGACCGGAGCGGGGCAGGTCGCGTTGGTGACGACGCCGGCGAGGTCGTAGGCCGCGTAGCGGTCGGTCTGGATCCTGCGCGCGCCCGCGACCCGGGCGGCCATCTCGGCCGAGCCTTCCACCGGCGGCGGCAGGATGAGGTCGGCGGCCGTCACCGCGCCCACCTCGATGCGCAGGTCGATCCGGTCGAGGAGCGGGCCGGAGATGCGGGCTCCGTACTGCGCGATGCAGCGCTCGTTCGGGCCCTTGCGGCAGGCATAACCCGGCTCCAGGGCCTGACCGCAGCGGCAGGGATTCATCGCCGCGACGAGCTGGAACCGGGCCGGATACGTCACGCGATGGTTCGCGCGCGCGATCATGATCGTGCCGGTCTCCATCGGCTGGCGCAGGGAATCCAGCACCTGGGGCGTGAACTCGGGCAATTCGTCGAGGAACAGCACGCCGCCATGGGCGAGGGAGGCCTCGCCGGGGCGCGCGTTGAGGCCGCCGCCGACCAGGGCCGCCATGGAGGCGGAGTGGTGGGGCTGCCGGAAGGGCCGCCGGTTCGAGAGGGCGCCGCCCTTGAGCTCGCCCGCCACGGACTGGATCATCGAGACTTCGAGGAGCTCGCGCGGAGCCAGCGGCGGCAGGATGGAGGGCAGGCGCGCGGCGAGCATCGACTTGCCCGCGCCCGGAGGGCCGTTCATCAGGAGATTGTGCCCTCCGGCCGCCGCGATCTCGAGGGTGCGCTTGGCGCCCTCCTGCCCCTTGATGTCGCGCAGGTCCGGCAGGGGACCGCCGGCGGCGGCGATGGCCGGCTCGGGCCGGGCCATGACCTGCGTGCCCTTGAAGTGGTTGGCGAGCTGGATCAGCGAGCGCGGCGCCAGCACGTCCATCTCGCCGCCCGCCCAGGCCGCCTCCGGCCCCGTCGCCGCCGGGCAGATCAGGCCGAGCCCACGCTCGTTGGCGGCCATCGCGGCGGGCAGGACGCCGGACACGGCGGTGATCGTGCCGTCGAGGGCGAGTTCGCCGAGCACGCAATAGCCCGCCAGCGCATCCGCCGGCAGGGCGCCGATGGCGCCCATCACCGCGAGCGCGATGGGCAGGTCGTAGTGCGAGCCTTCCTTGGGCAGGTCGGCGGGCGCGAGGTTGACGGTGATGCGCTTGGCCGGCAGCGCCAGCCCCGAGGCGATGAGGGCCGAGCGCACCCGCTCGCGCGATTCCGCCACCGCCTTGTCGGCGAGGCCGACCACCGTGAAGGCGACGATGCCGGGCGCGATCTGGACCTGGACATCGACGGCCCGCGCCTCGATGCCCTCGAAGGCCACGGTGGCGACGCGGGTGACCATGTTGAACCGTCCTCGGGCCGAAAGTGGCGCGACCCTAGGGGGCGGCATGCCGGGACACAACCGGAACGCGCAATCCGTCCCCCGCTCCGGCGGAACCTTGCCCGTCCCGGAGGGTTCGGACGGCGTCAGACGCCCTCTCACCACCCAGAAGGAGACCCCATGTCGATCAAGCTCACGAGCCTCGCGGCCCTCGCCCTCGGCCTCGCCTGCACCGGCTCCGCCTTCGCCGATCGGAAGCCGACCCCCGAGGAGCAGACCAAGATCGAGGCCGTCCTGAAGCAGGAAGGCTTCACGAAGTGGAAGAAGATCGAGGTCGAGGACGACGAGATCGAGGTCGACGACGCCATCGACGCGAACGGCAAGCAATTCGACCTCGAACTCGATCCGAAGACCTTCGCCATCGTGAAGCGCAAGGCCGAGTAGTCCCCGGCATCCATCCCGAGGCCGGTCCGGTCGCGAGACGGGATCAGCCCTTGCGGGTGAAATAGGCGCCGGCCGGCGGTGTCGCGCCAGCGCCACTGGGGTTGAGGCCCCGCCACTGCGTCAGGACCGCGCCCGCGCCGCGGCGCAGTTCGAACAGCGGCGCGCCGACATCGTAGAGCCGCGTGCCGTAGGCGTTGACGGTGCGGCCGTCGCCGAAGGTGTGGAAGGCGACCGAGACGGCCTCGTCGGTGCCGCTCGCCTTGCAGACGATGGTCTCGTCGGTCTGGAACCCCTCGATCCGCAGGAGGCAGTCGCGGTGACCGCGCCCCGGCGCGATCTCAAGACGATAGCTGACGAGGATCGGCGAGCCCCCGACGGTGCGGCCGGAATCGTGCTCGTAGAGGTAGCTGCCCGCCCAGGCGCGGGGCGCCTCCGGAGCCGCCGCCGCGCCTCCGATACCGAGCCAGAGCAGGGCCGGCAGGCTTCGACCAAATCGGCTCAATCCCATGCGCTTTGCTCCCGTCCAGGCGATGACCGGGCGGAGCCTGGCGCCGAGTTCGGGCGATTTGCGGGCAGGCCGATCCCATCCCGGGCCGGATCCCGCCCGTTTCCTCCTGCCGGGCTCGGTTGACGCGGCCCCATCGGTGAAGGCCACTTCGCGGCCTTGCCGGCTTGCATCCGCCGCGGAGCCCGGCCATATAGCGCTCGGGAGGTTGGCGAGGGACGTTTCACTCGCCAACCGGGTCAGGTCCGGAAGGAAGCAGCCCTAACGAGACCGAGCGGGTCTTCGTCCAGCCTCCCACCTCGATCGATGCCTCGGGCTCGCGTGGCGGCACCCTCCGACCGGAGCCGCACCAACCGAGCCAAGGCGGCATGGACGCGACCTCCGGTCTGACGAGCGATGCCGGCCTGTTGCCCGGCCTTCCCGAGCCGTCATCGGCCGCGACGCCCTATCGGGTGCTCGCCCGCAAGTACCGCCCTCAGAACTTCGACGACCTGATCGGCCAGGGCGCCATGGTGCGCACGCTGGCCAACGCCTTCGCGGCCAACCGCATCCCGCAGGCCTGGATGCTCACGGGCGTGCGCGGCGTCGGCAAGACCACCACGGCCCGCATCCTGGCGCGCGGTCTCAACTACGTCCGCGACGGGCATCCCGACACCGGCCCGACCATCGCGATGCCGGAACTCGGCCGCCATTGCCGGGCCATCATGGAATCCCGGCACATGGACGTGCTGGAGATGGATGCGGCCTCGCATACCGGCATCGACGACGTGCGCGGGATCATCGACGGCATCCGCTACGCGCCGACCGAGGCCCGCTACAAGGTCTACATCGTCGACGAGGTCCACATGCTCTCCGAGAAGGCGTTCAACGCCTTCCTGAAGACCCTGGAGGAGCCGCCGCCGCACGCCAAGTTCGTGTTCGCCACCACGGAGATCCGCAAGGTGCCGGTGACGATCCTGTCCCGGTGCCAGCGCTTCGACCTGCGCCGCGTCGAGGCCGAGACCCTGGTCGGCCACCTCGCCCGCATCTGCGCCGCCGAGAACGTCGAGGCCGACGCCGAGGCGCTGGCGGCGATCACCCGGGCGGCCGAGGGCTCGGTGCGCGACGCGCTCTCGCTCCTCGACCAGGCCATCGCGCACGGAGCCGGCCAGGTCAGCGCGCAGGGCGTGCGCGACATGCTGGGGCTGGCCGATCGCGGCCGCATCGTCGATTTGTTCGAGGCGGTGATGCGGGGCGACATCCCGGCCGCCTTCGCGGAGGTGCGCGGCCAGTACGAGGCCGGCGCCGACCCGGCCGTGATCCTCTCCGATCTCGCGGGCTTCACCCATCTCGTCACCCGCCTGAAGCTGGTGCCCGAGGAGGCCGCCGCCGACCCGACCCTCAGCGAGGTGGAGCGCGGGCGCGGACGCGATTTCGCAGGCAGGCTGTCGGTGCGGGTGCTGTCCCGGGCCTGGCAGATCCTGCTGAAGGCGATCCCCGAGGTCCAGACCGCGACGCGCCCCCTCGCGGCCGCCGAGATGGCCCTGGTCCGTCTCGCCTACGCGGCCGACCTGCCCACGCCCGACGAGGCCCTGCGCCAGATGAAGGCACAGGCGCTGACCGGCCTGCCTGCCGCGTCCGGCGCGAGCGCCGGCCCCTCCCCCGCCGCCTCGACCGCCGAAGCGCGCCCGGCACTGCCGCCGATCCCCACCTTCTCGGCGGACCCGGCTCCACCGCGCCCGCCCGTGGCCATGTCGGCTCCGGCCATGCCGGCTCAGTCGATGTCGGCTCCGGCCATATCGGCTCCAGCAATGTCTGCACCGGCCGTCTCCGCGGTGGCCATGACTGCGCCCGCCATGTCCGCGCCGGCCATGACTGCACCGGCCATGTCTCAACCGATGCTGTCGGCCGGCGGGGGCAATGCACGCCCCGCCCTGGCGAGCGTCGCCCCGGTACCCCAGGCTCACCCGGAGGGCCCGCGCCTGACGCGGTTCACCGACGTGGTGGCCCTCGCGGATGCGCGGCGCGACATCGGGCTGAAGATGGCCCTGGAGCGCGAGGTCCACCTCGTCCGCTTCGAGGAGGGCCGCATCGAATTCCGCCTCGCCGAGGGTGGACGCCAGAGCATCGCCAACGACCTCGCCCGCGCCCTCGATGCCTGGACCGGCCGGCGCTGGATCGTCGCCTTGTCGAAGGAGGCGGGCGAACCGACCCTCGATGCCACGGCGCGCGCCGCCACCGAGACCCGCCATCAGAACGCCGCCGCGCATCCGCTGGTCCGCGAGGTGCTGGCACGCTTCCCCGGCGCCCAGATCGTCGACGTGCGCGACAAGGCGCCGGAGGCCTCGCCCGCGAGCGAGGCCGCCCCCACCGGCGAGGCCGAGACGGACGAGCCCGACGACGAGGCATAGCCTCGCGCGCGTCGGCGCCCCACCTTGCGGGCGTCCACGATCTGTAAAACCAAGCAGGAGCAGACCCGATGCGCGACCTCATGGGCATCATGAAGCAGGCTCAGGCCATGCAGGAGAAGATGGCCTCGCTGCAGAGCGAACTCGACACCGTCGAGGTGTCCGGCGCCTCGGGCGGCGGAGCCGTGCGGGTGACGATGACGGCCAAGGGCCTGGTCAGGGGCGTGCAGCTCGACCCCGCCCTGATGATCGCCGACGAGCGCGAGATCCTGGAAGACCTCATCGTGGCCGCCGTCAACGATGCGCGCGGCAAGGCCGAGCAGGTCGCCGCCGAGCGCATGGGCGAGCTGACCAAGGGCCTGCCGATCCCGCCGGGGATGAAGCTGTTCTGAGCCGGTGGCGGCCGCGCCCCCGCACGATGGGACAGGGTTCGATCCGACCGGCCTGGTCAGGGCGCGGGCGACCCGCTCCCGCTCCTACGGGAAAAGCGCGGCCCGATACGAGCTTCGTCTGATCCCCTCGGTTCGGATGGACGCGACGCGCCCCCTCTCCTGGAAGGCGAGTTGGGGAGAGGTGCGGTCCATCTCCGGAGACGTCGCACCGGTTGATCCCTTCGGGATGGCGGATCTGGTCTGATACTGGTTCCGGCTGATCACTTCGGATCACTGGATCGCGACGGGCTCCCTCTCCTGGAAGGAGAGGGTTGGGGTGAGGTGTAGTCCATCTCCGGAGAGGTTACGCACCTCACCCTGTCCCTCTCCTTCCAGGAGAGGGGACCCGCGCTCCGTCTCGTCAGCTGTCCGACCTAATCTACCGGAGGCCGTATGACACGGACCGGGTTTTCGCTCAGCCGCCGGAGATCCCGGCCCTCATCGACGAATCGAACCGGGACCGATGCGATCATCGGCGAAGTCGTGCCGGATTTTCTTGTTCGAAGACCCGGAAAGCCCAGGATTTCGACGATCGCGAAAGTGGTCCCTTAACGGGTCCGCGTTTGTTCTAGAGGGTATGATCGAGCATCGCACGACATGTCGGGCTTTGACACATCTTGCCGCCCGTGCCGCCCTGGACCGGACGTCCCCTGAAACCTTGCCCTGCCTCGTGCGAAACCTGTCACCGATCGGCGCCTGCGTGGTGTTCTGCGCGGACGTGACGGTTCCGGAATACTTCGACCTCTTCCTCGGGCCGGACACCCGGCCCTATCGGGCGCACCTGATCTGGCACGATGCGAACACCGTCGGCGTCAGCTTCCTGGAGGCGCGCGAGAACGCACCCGAGGTGCTTCCCGACCCGGTGGGGTCCGGCGCGGATCGTCCCACGGCGTAGGGCGATCCCGGAGCCGCGATCCGGCGGCGGGACGCGGGCGAAGACGCCGCGTCCCGCCCATCATTGCCGTGCGATCAGGCGGCGGCGGCGCGGACCGGCTCGGCGGCGCGGACATCCGCGTCGACATGCGCGGCGAAGCGCTTGAAGTTCTCCTGGAACATGGTGACGAGGCGGGTCGCGGTCTCGTGGAAGGCCGCCTTGTTGGTCCACGTCTCGATCGGCGACAGGAGTTCGGTCTCGACGCCCGGCACCGCGACGGGCACCTGGAAGCCGAAATGGGGGTCGCGGCGGAACGCGGCATGCGCGAGCGAACCGTCGAGGGCCGCAGTGAGCAGGCGGCGGGTGACGCGGATCGGCATGCGCCGCCCGGTTCCGACGCCGCCGCCGGTCCATCCGGTGTTGACGAGCCAGCAATCGACCGCGTGGTGCGCGATCAGATCCCGCAGCAGGTTGCCGTAGACGCTGGGGTGACGCGGCATGAAGGGCGCGCCGAAGCAGGTCGAGAACGTCGCCTCCGGGGCGGTCAGCCCCCGCTCCGTACCGGCCACCTTGGCGGTATAGCCGGAGAGGAAGTGGTACATCGCCTCGGCACCCGTCAGCCTGGCGATCGGCGGCATCACGCCGAACGCGTCGCAGGTCAGCATGACGATGTTCTTCGGGTGCGCGGCCCGGCCCGTGGCGCTCGCATTGGCGATGAAGTCGAGGGGGTAGGCGCAGCGCGTGTTCTCGGTGAGCGAGGCGTCGTCGAAATCCGGGATCCGGGTCTCGGGGTCGATCACCACGTTCTCCATCACGGTGCCGAAGCGTTCCGTGGTGGCGTAGATTTCCGGCTCGGCGTTGCGCGAGAGGCGGATGGTCTTGGCGTAGCAGCCGCCCTCGAAGTTGAAGATGCCGTCCTCGCTCCAGCCGTGCTCGTCGTCACCCAGGAGCTGGCGCGAGGAATCGTTGGAGAGCGTGGTCTTGCCGGTGCCGGAGAGGCCGAAGAACAGGGCCGAGTCGCCGGCCTCGTCGAGGGCCGCGTTGGCCGAGCAGTGCATCGGCATCACGCCGGCCTCGGGCAGGCGGTAGTTCAGGTAGGTGAAGACCGACTTCTTCATCTCGCCGGCATAGGCCGAGCCTCCGATGAGGACGAGCTTGCGGGCGAAGTCGATGGCGATCACCGTCTTCGAGCGGCAGCCGTGCCGCGGCGGATCGGCCTGGAAGCTCGGCAGGTCGATGATCGTCAATTCGGGCACGTAGCGGGCGAGCGTCGCGCGGTCCGGCCGGATCAGCAGGTTGCGGATGAACAGCGAGTGCCAGGCGAACTCGCTGAACACGCGGGCATTGACGCCGTGCGACGGGTCGGCGCCGCCGCGCAGGTCCTGCGCGAAGAGTTCGCGCCCCTCCGCGTGGGCGACGAAATCGGCGTACAGGGTGTCGAACTGCTCGGGCGTGATCGCGCCGTTGTTGTCCCACCAGATCTCGTTCTCGGTCGCGGCGTCCCGCACCACGAACTTGTCCTTGGGCGAACGGCCCGTATGGGTGCCGGTGGTCGCCACGAAGGCGCCGCCCCGGGCCAGCCGGCCCTCGCCGCGCGCGAGCGCCTCCTCGTAGAGTCGCGGGGCCTCGAGGTTCCAGTGGACGGCCTTCAGGTTGCGCAGCCCGATGGCTTCGGAACCGTGCGCCGCATTGTACTCGCCGATATTGGTCACGCTCATCTCTCCTCGGGCCCCTGATCGCGTCGCCGCCCCACCGTCGGAAGCCGTTCCGGCTCTCCGCTTTCGCGCGATCTCGGAGTGTCCGTGCGGTCGGTCAGGTCCGCCGCACGCAGGTTCTCCGCTCCGAGCGCGCGCTTCCCTGCATAGACGCGGATGGTTTGCCGTCAACTCGCCTGTTGGCCGACAAAAAAAGTTGTATGAACAACTTCGCCCGCCAAGCTTTTTCCAAAAGCCGTAGGGCTGCTGCGCCTTTCGGAGACCTTTCCGCATCGCCGGGGGCGAAATCCGGACGGAGAAAACCTATCTTCTGCCGGGAGGAACCGGGCCGGGTGCGAGCGCGCCGCGCCGTCCACCGGGACGCTCCAGCCGCCCGCGCCGCGCGTCTCGCGCGGTTGCCATCCATCACGAGATTCGCCGTTCATGCCCCAAGCCGTCGCCGGTCCCGAGATCGAGCGCCTGATCCAGCTCCTCGCCCGCATGCCGGGCCTGGGCCCCCGCTCCGCCCGCCGGGCCGCGCTACAACTGATCAAGAAGCGCGAGACCCTGCTGGCGCCCCTGGCCGACGCCATGCGGGTGGCCTCCGAGCGCATCGTGGTCTGCCACGCCTGCGGGAACGTCGACACGCGCGATCCCTGCACGATCTGCTGCGACGAGGGCCGCGATCCCGCCATCCTGGTGGTGGTGGAGGACGTCTCCGACCTCTGGGCCCTGGAGCGCTCGGGCGCGGTCACGGCCCGCTATCACGTCCTGGGCGGCGTGCTCTCGGCGCTCGACGGCGTGCGGCCCGAGCACCTGAACCTGGAAAGCCTCGTGGCCCGCGCGGCGGACCCGGCGATGCGCGAGATCATCCTGGCGCTGAACGCCACTGTCGACGGGCAGACCACGGCGCATTACGTCACGGAATCCCTGAAGGCGCACAACCTCAAGGTCACGCGCCTCGCCCACGGCGTGCCGGTCGGCGGGGAACTCGATTACCTCGACGAGGGTACGCTCACCGCCGCCATCCGCAGCCGCACGCCGTTCTGAGACCAAGGAGGCGCGCGGCACAATTTGACCGGCCTCCGGCTCCCCCGTATCTGCGGAGGTTCAGGTGGCCGCCGGCCCCGCACCCCAGTTCCAGTCCGATCGCCCCATGACCATCCGCCCCCTCGTGATCCTACCCGACGCGCGCCTGCGCCTTGCCTCCGAGGCGGTCGGCTCCGTGACGGACGAGATCCGGACGCTGGCCGCCGACATGCTGGAGACGATGTACGACGCACCCGGCGTCGGCCTCGCGGCGATCCAGATCGGCGTCTCGAAGCGCGTCGTCACCATCGACACCTCGAAGGACGAGAACGACCGCCAGCCGCAGGTCTTCCTCAACCCGGAGATCGTCTGGGCCTCGGAGGAGAAGCGGGTCTACGACGAGGGCTGCCTCTCGATCCCCGAATTCTACGGCGAGGTCGAGCGGCCCGACCGGGTCCGCGTGCGGTTTCGCGATCTCGACGGCGTGGAGCGGGAGATCGAGGCGGACGGGCTGCTCGCCACCTGCATCCAGCACGAGATCGACCATCTCGACGGCGTGCTGTTCATCGACCACCTGTCGAAGCTCAAGCGCGACCGGGTGGTGAAGAAGTTCGCCAAGGCCGCCAAGCGCGACGGCGTCTGACGCCTCCAGGGAACCCGAACCATGCGCGTCGTCTTCATGGGCACGCCGGATTTCGCCGTGCCGACCCTGGCGCGTCTGGCCGCCGACGGGCACGAGATCGTGGCCGTCTACACCCGGGCCGCCGCCAAGGCCGGGCGCGGCATGGCCCTGCGCCCCTCCCCCGTCCAGGTGATGGCCGAGCCCCTGGGCGCCCCGATCCTGACGCCCGCGACCCTGAAATCGCCGGAGGCGGCCGAGACCTTCGCGGGCCATGACGCCGACGTCGCCGTGGTGGTGGCCTACGGCATGCTGCTGCCCCGGGCGATCCTCGACCTGCCGCGTCACGGCTGCCTCAACCTGCACGGCTCGCTGCTGCCGCGCTGGCGCGGGGCCGCGCCGATCCAGCGCGCGGTGATGGCGGGGGATGCGGAGAGCGGCGTCGGCGTGATGCGCATGGAGGCCGGTCTCGATACCGGCCCGGTGGCGCTGGAGGCGCGGCTCCCCATCACGCCCGGCATGACGGCCGGGCAGTTGCACGACGCCCTGATGCCGATCGGCGCCGACCTCATGGCGCGCGCGCTCCGGGCGCTGGAGCGGGGCGACCTCCCCGTCACGCCCCAGGCCGAGGCCGGCATCGCCTACGCCCACAAGATCACCAACGACGAGGCGCGCATCGACTGGAGCCGGCCCGCCCGTGAGGTCGCCAACCACGCCAACGGCCTGTCGCCCTTCCCCGGTGCCTTCTTCGAGGCGGATTTCGGCAAGGGGCCGGAGCGCGTGAAGGTGCTCTCGGCCGAGGCGGTACCGGGATCCGGCGTGCCGGGCACGCTCCTCGACGCGGACGCGACCATAGCCTGCGGCGTAGGGGCCGTGCGCCTGCGCGCGTTGCGCCGGGCCGGCAAGGGCGGGGTCGTCACCGGGGCCGAGTTCGTGCGCGGCACCCACCGGACGCCCGGAACGCGGCTCGCCTGATGCGCGCGGATCGTGCCTGATGCCGCGCTACAAACTCGTCGTCGAGTATGACGGAAGCCCCTTCTGCGGCTGGCAGCGCCAGACCGCGCAGCCCTCCGTCCAGGGCGCGATCGAGGCGGCCGTGACGCGCTTCTCCGGTGAGGCCGCCGGGCTCACCTGTGCCGGGCGCACCGACACGGGCGTGCATGCCACGCATCAGGTCGCCCATCTCGACCTCGCGAAGGCGTGGCGCAGCGACGTGGTGCGCGATGCCCTGAACGCACATCTGCGGCCGAACCCGGTGGCGATCCTGAGCGCCGAGATCGTCGACGAGACCTTCAACGCGCGCCACTCCGCGACCCGGCGGCACTACCGCTACCGTATCCTCAACCGGCGCAGCCCGCCGGTGCTCAACCGCGCCCATGTCTGGCAGGTGCCCTGGCCCCTCGACGTCGCGCGGATGCGGGCGGCGGCCGCGCGCCTCCTCGGCCTGCACGACTTCACCGCCTTCCGGGCCGCCGAGTGCCAGGCCAAGAACCCCGTGCGGACGCTCGACCGGCTCGACGTGACCGCGATGGCCATGGGCCTGCACGACGAGATCGTGGTGGCGACCTCGGCCCGCGCCTTCCTGCACCATCAGGTCCGCTCGATGGTCGGCACGCTGATGCTCGCCGGCAGCGGCCGGCTTAGCGCCGACAACGTCGCCGACATCTTGGCGAGCTGCGACCGCAGCCGTTGCGGTCCCCTGGCACCGGCCTGCGGGCTGACGCTGGTGGGGGTGGATTACTGAGCCCGCGGATCGGGCCTAGGGAGCCCGACGGTCGGCCCCGAAATACGCCGCCAGCACCCGCGTGTAGATCGCGGTCAGGCGGTTCAGATCGGCGACGGGTACGCACTCGTCGGTCTGGTGCATGGTCTGGCCGACGAGGCCGAACTCGATCACCGGGCAGGCATCCTTGATGAAGCGGGCATCCGAGGTGCCGCCCGTGGTGGAGAGCACCGGGCGGCGTCCGGTCTCGGTGGCGATGGCGCCGGCCACGAGTTCGGTGAAGGCGTCCGGCTCGGTCAGGAAGGCGGGGGAGTTCGAGGGCAGCAGGTCGAGGGTGTAGCGGACGCTCCGGCCCGCCGCCCGGTCGAGGCGGGCGCGGATCTCGGCGCCGAGGGTCTGGGCGGTCCAGGTCTCGTTGAAGCGGACGTTGAAGGTCGCGCGGGCCTCGGCCGGGATCACGTTGGTGGCCGTGTTGCCCACGTCCAGGGTGGTGAATTCGAGGTTCGAGGCGTCGAAGTGCCGGGTGCCGGCGTCGAGCGGCTCGGCCAGCAGCGCGGAGGCGAGGCGAAGAAGGCCGGGGATCGGGTTCTCGGCCAGATCCGGATAGGCGACGTGGCCTTGGCGTCCCAGCACGGTGAGACGGCCCGTGAGCGAGCCGCGCCGGCCGATCTTGATCATGTCGCCCAGCGAATCCGGGTTGGTCGGCTCGCCGAGCAGGCAATGGTCGAAGCGCTCGCCCCGCGCACGCGCCCATTCGAGCAGCTTCACCGTGCCGTTGATCGCCGGCCCCTCCTCGTCGCCGGTGATGAGGAAGCCGATCGAGCCCGGGAAGTCGGGACCGGCCGCGTCGAGGTAGTCGAGGGCGGCGGCGAGCATGCAGGCGATGCCGCCTTTCATGTCGACCGCGCCGCGCCCGTACAGGATTCCGTTCTCCACGGTCCCCGCGAAGGGTCCGTGGCGCCAGCGCGACGCGTCGCCCGCCGGCACCACGTCGGTATGGCCGGCGAGCAGCAGGTAGGGCGCGGCCGTGCCGATGCGGGCATAGAGGTTCTCGATATCGGGGGTGCCCGGCTCCGAGAAGCGCGGGCGCTCGACGGTGAAGCCCGCGCCCTCCAGAACACCGGCGAGCCACGCCAGCGCACCGCCCTCCTCCGGCGTGACCGAGGGGCAGCGGATCAGGCTCCGGGCGAGGCCCAGGGGAGAGCGGTCGACGGGAGAGCGGTCGAGGGGAGCGGTCGGCACGGGCGGGACTCTCGCGTGGTGTCCTGAATGCGCAGGGCCATAGGCGCCGGCTCGCACGGGTGCAATTCACCGGCAGGCTTTCGCACGATGCCGGTCGGGCTTATCTGGCGGACATGGCCCTGTCATCGCAAGAAGTCGAACGCTACGCCCGCCACCTCGTCCTGCCGGAGGTCGGTGGACCGGGACAGGCGCAGTTGAAGGCGGCGCGCGTCCTCGTGATCGGGGCCGGCGGCCTCGGCGCGCCGCTGATCCAGTACCTCGCCGCCGCCGGGATCGGTACGATCGGCATCGTCGACGACGATGTCGTCTCGCTCTCGAACCTCCAGCGCCAGGTGATCCACGGCACGCCGGAGATCGGCCGGCTGAAGGTCGAGAGCGCGCGCGAGGCCGTGGCCCGCCTCAACCCGCACGTGGCGGTGGAGGCGCACGCGACCCGGCTGACGGGGGAGACGGCGCAAGGGCTGATCCAGGCCTACGACGTGGTCGCCGACGGGTCGGACAACTTCGCCACGCGCTACGCGGTCTCCGATGCCTGCTTCCATGCCCGGCGCCCCCTGGTGACGGCGGCGCTCGGACGCTTCGACGGCTCGCTGACCACCCTGAAGCCCTACGAGGCCGATGCGCGGGGGCGCCCGAACCCGACCTACCGCTGCCTGTTCCCGAACCCGCCGCCGCCGGGCAGCGTCGCCCCCTGTGCCGAGGCCGGCGTGCTCGGGGCGCTCGCCGGCATCATGGGCTCGCTGATGGCCCTGGAGGTGATCCGCGCGGTCACGGATTTCGGCGAGCCCCTGGTCGGGCGCCTGCTCATGGTCGACACCCGCTCGATGCGGTTCGAGACCTTGAGCTACGCCTGGGACGACGCGAACCCGCTGAACGGCACCGGCACGGCGGGCTGAAGCCCCCCTACTCCGCCGGCAATGCGGCGAGGCGCGGGCGGGGCTCCCGGCCCCGCGCCGTCTCGTCGAGGGTGTCGGTGGACTGGAACGCGTCGGTGAACTGGAGTGCGGCCAGCTGCGCGTAGAGCGCGCCCTGCGCCAGCAGGCTCTCGTGGGTCCCGCTCTCGACGATCCGGCCACCGTCGAGGACGAGGATGCGGTCGGCCTTGCGGATGGTCGCGAGGCGGTGGGCGATGACCAGGGTCGTGCGGTCCCGCATCAGGGTGTCGAGGGCGGCCTGCACCGCGCGCTCGCTCTCGGCGTCGAGGGCCGAGGTGGCCTCGTCGAGGAGCAGGACCGGCGCGTCCTTGAGGATGGCGCGGGCGATGGCGATCCGCTGGCGCTGGCCGCCCGAGAGGGTGACGCCGCGCTCGCCCACGGCGGTCGCGTAGCCCTGCGGCAGCGCGCGGATGAAGCCGTCGGCATTGGCGAGTTCGGCGGCGCGCTGCACCTGCGCCTCCGTGGCCTCCGGGCGCCCGTAGCGGATGTTCTCCAAAACGCTGCCCGAGAACACCGTGGGGTCCTGCGGCACCAGGGACAGGCGCTCGCGTAAGCGCTCGGGATCGGCCCGCGCGATGTCGACGCCGTCGATCCGGACGGTGCCGGATTGCGGATCGTAGAAGCGCAGCAGCAGTTGCAGCACCGTGGTCTTGCCCGCGCCCGACGGGCCGACCAGGGCGACGCGCTCACCCGGCGCGATGGTGAAGCTGATCCCGTCGAGGGAGGGGTGGTCCGGCCGCGTCGGGTAGAGGAAGCGCACCGATTCGAAGGCCACGGCGCCCTTGGGCGGGCTCGGCAGGGCGACGGGGTCGGCGGGCGTGCGGATCGCCGATTCGGCGGCCAGGATCTCGCCGAGGCGCTCGGCGGCGCCGGCCGCCTGTGCGAGTTCGCCGTAGACCTCGGAGAGCTGCCCGAGCGCGCTGGCGCCGAACACGGCGTAGAGCACGAATTGCGAGAGCTGGCCGGCGGTCATGGTACCGGCCAGCACGCCCTGCGCCCCGTACCACATCACCCCGACGACGCTGGCCGAGATCAGGAAGATCGCCACGCCCGTCAGCAGCGCCCGCGCCTGGATCGAGTCGCGCGCCGCTCCGTAGGCGTTCTCGGAGGCGTCGGCGAACCGGGTCGCCGTAGCCCGGCCCATGCCGAAGGCTTGCATCGTGCGGATCGCGTTCACGGCCTCGGCCGCGTAGGCCGAGGCGTCGGCGAGGCGGTCCTGCGCCGCCCGCGAGCGCCGGCGCACGCCGCGCCCGGAGAGGATCAGCGGGAACACGATGAGGGGAATCGCCGCCAGCACCAGGATGGAGAGCTTCGGGCTGGTGATGACCATCATCACCACGGCGCCGGAGAACAGGAAGGCGTTGCGCAGGAGGATCGAGATCGAGACGCCGAACACGGCCTTGACCTGCGTCGCGTCCGCCGTCAGGCGCGAGATGATCTCGCCCGAGAGCGAGCGGTCGAAGAAGGCCGGGTCGAGCTGGGTCAGACGCCGGAACACGGCGGTGCGCAGATCCGCCACCACGCGCTCGCCGAGCGTCACCACGGTGTAGTAGCGCGCGCCGCTCGACAGGGCGAGCACCGCGACCACGCCGATGAGGGCGGCGAAATAGGTGTCGATGACGCCGTGTCCGTCCGGCGAGAAGCCGTGGTCGATCACCCGGCGCAGGGCGATGGGCACGATCAGCGTCGCGCCCGAGGCCGCCAGCAGCGACAGGAACGCCGCGAGGATCCGGCCGCGATAGACCGCCGCGAAGGGAATCAGCGGGCGCAGCGAACCGAGCGGCGCCTTGGGCCGGGCCTCCCCGGGATTTTTCTTGTCACGGCCGCGAGCCATGGTGCCTCGTCATCATTGGTCTGCAAGGAAAAGCGACCGCGGGGCGGTCTCTTCGATCGGCGCACGCTTGTCGGGCGAAGGTGCGTGGGGTATAGGCGCGCCTTCATCCGATTGCGCGTGATCTATGGCCGCGGGCCGCCAGACGGGCCGGTCGGCTTGGCTATTCAAGGATTTCGTCATGGCAAAGAGCGCGGCCAACAAGGCCAAGGGTACCGAGCATCCCGACTACCACTTCATCAAGGTCGTGATGACCGATGGGTCCGACTACATGACCCGGTCGACCTACGGCAAGGAGGGCGACACCCTCAACCTCGACATCGACCCGAACACCCACCCGGCCTGGACCGGCGGCGAGCAGAAGATGCTCGATCGCGGTGGCCGCGTGTCGCGCTTCAACTCGCGCTTCGGTGCGCTCTCCTTCGGCAAGAAGTAAGGCGCTCCGGGTTCGCCGCCGCGGCGACGCGGCGGCGAACCCCACGAGACCCGGCAGTCTTCTCGGGACTCAGCAGAACGGGCGGCACCCTGGGTGCCGCCCGTTCTGCGTTGCGAGGACCGTTTCCCGAAGACCGATTTGGCGGGACGAGGCCCCGGCGCTTCCGCCGGGGTCGCCGGCTTCACGCGGTGGCGGGGGCGAAGGCCGAGCGCAGCAGGCTGAGCTGCGCCACCACCGGGCTCTCCTGCGGAACCGGGGTCGGACGCGCGTCGGTGATGATCGCGTCGAGATGCAGGATCCGGGTGTGGAGCCGGCGCGCGCGCACGATGAGATCCTGCAGGGTCGGCGGCAGCACGCCGAAGACCTCCGCGCGGAAGGTCTCGGGTGTGGTCAGGCGCACGCGGGTCTTCTCCTGCATGGCCTCGGCGGGGGTCAATTCCCCTTCGGACACGGCCCGCTGGACCAGCAGCCAGGAGGCGATCTGCATCAGCCGGGTCGTGAGGCGCATGCTCTCGCTGGCGTAGCTCAGCGTGCCGTCGCGGGACATCAGGCGGGATTCCTCGCGGCCCGTGCCGTCAAGGTAGGCCGCGGCTTCCTCGACCAGGGTCATGCCCTCGCGAAAGAGCGTCTTGAACGCCTCGGAGGTGACGTAGGTGTCACCGAAATTGACCCAATCCCGCTCGTCCCGAAACATGACGTCGAACCCGCTCATGGTGCCTCCTGTGCCGCGACCGATCCGATTTCGTCTCCGATTGGGACGAAGGCGGTGCGTTTGCACCTCAGAGCGCAACATTAGCGCCGAATGCCCGGCCCAGGTCATTTACCCGGTGTTAACGTTAATTCGGGCGATCGGTGCCCGGCGCGGCATCGCGGCCTTCGCGCGCACGAAAAAAGGCCGCTCCTTTCGGAGCGGCCTGGGAGAGAGTGTCGGGAGCAGTCCAAGCGAGCGGATAAGCGGTCCGCGCGCTGTCCGGGATCACCGAACAGGATCACAGGATGCCCCGATGCGGTTAACGAACCGTTAGCGGCATCGCTTCCCTTCGAACGCCCCCGGACGCGACGCCGGAATTGACTCGCGCGATACCTTCCGCCATAAGCCGCGCCATCGCGACGCGGCGCCCTTGAGGGGCGCTGTTCGCGCTTGCAGACACATTTCAGGGCGAGTGAATATCCGGCGCGGCCTTCGGCGCAGCACGGATCGATCCTCGGCCATTCGGAGATCGCGCCATGAAGAGAACTTATCAGCCCAGCAAGCTCGTGCGTAAGCGTCGCCACGGCTTCCGCGCCCGCATGGCGACCGCCGGCGGCCGCAAGGTCATCGCCGCCCGTCGCGCGCACGGCCGCAAGAAGCTCTCGGCCTGAGGGCAGCGGCAGCGCCGTCCAGGCGGCGCGCCCTGTCATGAATTTGGCCCGAACTGGCTCGGCCCGTAGCGATCGGGCCGAAGGCCATGGAATGCGTCGCGGGATCGGATCGGCCGTGTCGAGGATCGGACGGCTCACGCGACGCTCGGAATTTCTGGCCGCAGCCGGCGGACGTCGCTTCCACAACGAACGTCTCTCGGCGCAGGGCCTGGTTCGCGCCGGCGACGGATCGAACCCCGATGCGCCCGACGGCCTTCGCATCGGCTTCACCATCACCAAGCGGGTCGGACACGCCACGGAGCGCAACCGCATCCGGCGGCGTCTTCGCGCGGCCGTGGCGGAAGCGGCGGGCGACCTGCCCGTCCGCGCGGCCGACGTGGTGCTGGTGGCACGGCGTCCCGCCCTGCACGCCCCCTTCGAGACCCTGATCGACGATCTGCGCCGCGCGGTCGCCGTGGTGACGAAGCCGCAGACCACCCGTTCGACCGATGCCGGGTCGGCGCCCTCCTCCGGTCGCGGACGCGGCAAACGCGCGGCGACGTCCTCCGGCGCGCCGAAGTCTTCTGCCTCACCGAAGTCTGGCATATCGGCGGCGGCTCCGGTATTGGCCTCCGGCGCGACGGCGTCCGCAGCGACGCCCGGCCCCGAGAGATCGGGCTCCGGGCCGGCCCTTGCGAGCGCGCCCTCCCCTCCATCCAACGCATGCGACGGACCGACCGATGGGTAATGACAAGACGAACATGATCGTCGCGATCGCCTTGTCGCTGGCGGTCCTGCTCGGCTGGAACTACTTCATCGCCGCCCCGCGCGTGGAGCAGCAGCGCCAGGCCGCCCTCCAGAACAAGGCGGCGACGCAAGGTTCTGGGCAGGTGTCCGGACCGGACGGCGTTCCGAGCGCCAGCCCGAAGGAGGGTGGCCCCGCCACCCCCATGCCCGGAACCCTGCCGAACGCGTCGGGTGCCGGCGGCGGCATCATGTCCCGCGAGGCCGCCATCGCCCGTTCCCCGCGCGTGACCATCGATACCCCGGCGCTGGCCGGCTCGATCGCCCTCAAGGGCGGTCGCATCGACGACGTCTCGCTGAAGAACTACCACGAGACCGTGGACGACAAGAGCCCGCGCATCGTGCTGCTCTCGCCCACCGGCACCGAGAATCCGTACTACGCCGAGTTCGGCTGGGTCGGCCAGGATGCCGGCCCGCTGCCGGGCGCCGAGACGGTCTGGACCGCCGACACCACCACCCTGGCGCCCGGCAAGCCCGTGACGCTGAGCTACGACAACGGCGCGGGCCTGCTGTTCAAGCGGGTGATCGCGGTCGACGACAAGTTCCTATTCACGGTCCGCGACGAGGTCGAGAACAAGGGCACCAAGACCGTCAGCCTCTTTCCCTACAGCCTCGTCTCGCGCTGGGGTAAGCCGCACACGCAGGGGTATTACGTGCTCCACGAGGGCATGATCGGCGTGCTCGGCGCCGATGGCCTTCAGGAATACACCTACGACCATCTCGCCAAGGAGCCGGCCCTCGGAAATGCGGGCACCAAGGGCAAGACCTGGACGGGCGTGACCGGCGGCTTCGTCGGCATCACCGACAAGTACTGGGCCGCTGCCGCCATCCCGGACCAGTCGTCCCCCTATACGGGGCGCTTCACGGAGCGGACGGACGGCGCCACCAAGGTCTATCAGGCCGACGTCTTCGGCAACGCGCAGACGGTGCAGCCCGGCGCCACGGTCGCCGCGACGCAGCAGCTGTTCGCCGGCGCCAAGGAAGTGAACACCGTCAACGCCTATCAGGCGAACCAGAACATCAAGCAGTTCGACCTGCTGATCGACTGGGGCTGGTTCCACTTCATCACCAAGCCGATGTTCCGGGCTCTGGACTTCTTCTTCCATCTCTTCGGCAATTTCGGCATCGCCATTCTCGTGGTCACGCTCTGCCTGAAGCTGCTGTTCCTGCCGATCGCCAACAAGTCGTACCAGTCCATGGCCAAGATGAAGGCCGTGCAGCCGGAGATGGCTTCGATCCGCGAGCGCTATGCTGACGACAAGATGAAGCAGCAGCAGGCGATGATGGAGCTCTACAAGAAGGAGAAGATCAATCCGGTGGCCGGCTGCTGGCCGGTCCTGATCCAGATCCCGGTCTTCTTCGCGCTGTACAAGGTCCTGTTCATCACCATCGAGATGCGGCACGCGCCGTTCTTCGGCTGGATCCAGGATCTGGCGGCGCCCGATCCGACGAACATCCTCAACCTGTTCGGCCTGCTCCCCTTCGCGGCCCCGGACTTCATCCATCTCGGCATCTGGCCCATCATCATGGGCATCACGATGTTCATCCAGATGAAGATGAACCCCGCGCCGCCGGACCCGGTCCAGGCGCAGATCTTCACCTTCATGCCGATCGTGTTCACCTTCATGCTGGGCTCGTTCCCCGCCGGTCTGGTGATCTACTGGGCCTGGAACAACACCCTCTCGGTGATCCAGCAATACATCATCATGCGCCGCAACGGCGTGAAGGTGGAGCTGTGGGACAACCTGCGCGGGATGTTCAGGCGCAAGTCCGCCGACAAGAGCGCCGTCGCCAAGAGCTGATCGACAGCGGATCGACCCCGGCCTCCGGGTACGTCGCGCGTCATCCATCCGGTCCTCTCCGTTTCACGACGGGGAGGACTTCCTGTTTTCGGCATGTCGGCTCGCGAGGGCGGTGGACATGTCGCCGAGAACACCCGCTGAGAACACCCGTCTGGGAGCGCCCGATGACCCAAGCCGAAGACGATGCGGCCCTGCTGGAAGCCGGCCGCCTGCTGTTTGCGGGGGCCGCCGATTTTATCGCCTCGGCGCCGAACGTGCCCGCGCTGCCGCCGATGAAGGGCGTCGAGATCGCGTTCGCGGGCCGCTCGAACGTCGGCAAGTCGAGCCTCGTCAACGCTCTGACCGGGCGCAACACCCTGGCGCGCACCTCGCACACGCCGGGCCGGACGCAGCAGCTGAACTTCTTCGATATCGGCGGCCGGCTCACCCTCGTGGACATGCCGGGCTACGGCTACGCGGCGGTGGAGAAGACCAAGGTCGAGGCCTGGACCGATCTGATCCACGACTACCTCAAGGGCCGTTCGAACCTCGCCCGCGTCTTCATGCTGATCGATTCCCGCCACGGCCTGAAGAGCATCGACACCGACGTGCTCGATGGCCTCGACAAGGCGGCCGTGAGCTACCAGATTGTGCTGACGAAGGGGGACGCGCTGAAGAAATCCGAGATGGATGCCCGCATCGCCGGCGTCCAGAGCGCCATCGCCCGCCGGCCGGCGGCCTATCCGGAGATCCTCCTCACCTCCAGCCGCGACGATCGCGGCGTGCCGGAATTGCGCGCCAGCGTCGCTCGCCTCCTGAAGGAGCGCGGGGCGTGAGCGGCCTCGACCGCCTTCTCCTGGCGCTCGGCGCCTTGGCCGGCTTGCTCGGCGTCGCCGCGAGCGCGGCCGCCGCCCATGTCAGCGGCGCCGACAGCCTGAAGATCGCCGCACAGTTCCTGCTCTTCCACGCACCCGCGCTCCTCGGGCTGGTCGCCCTGACGGCGACCGGCACGACGCACCGGCCGACCACGCGCCTCGCGGCGGGCGCCCTCGTCCTTGGATTGACGCTGTTCTCCGGCGACCTCGCCCTGCGGGCCCTGCACGGCACGCCGCTGTTTCCCATGGCGGCGCCGAGCGGCGGCATCCTGTTGATGGTCGGATGGCTGCTCGTGGCGGTCGCGGCCTTCGTTCCGCTCCGGCGCGCCTGAGCATCGAGCCCTGTACCAGACAGACCGCCGATGAGCGTCGTCTTCAACGAGCAGACCAAACTGCTGGCCACGGCCCTGAACACCGCCGCGACATCCTGCTTCACGGTCGGCATCGCGACGCCCGTCGCGGGCTACGTCTACAATGTCAGCAACCTGCAGATGACCTTGAGTGCCTGGACCCTGGTCCTCGGCGTGGCGGGTTGGCTTTCCGCAGCCATCATCCTACATCTCTTAGCGAGACGTACGTTGAGAGGTCTCGTATCATGAATGAACTCGCCCTCCTGGCCTTCGTGATCACGCCCGCCATCGTCGTGGCGCTCGGCTACGTCGCGGTGCGCCTGCACGAGGCCTCCGCGGCACGGCAGGGCCGCTGAGGGCGGGCCCTTAGCGGACCAGCGGCGGAAGGGGCGGCGTCGCGCCGTCCGGCAGCGCCGTACGCGCCACGTTCATGCTCATGGCGAGCAGCGTGTAGTAGCCGTTCATCCCCGCCATCTCGACGGCCCCCTGCTCGCCGAAGGCCTCCACCACGCGGGCATAGGTCGTGTCGCTCACGGCCCTGTTGCGGTGGAGCTCCGTCGAGAAGGCATAGACGAGGGCTTCCTCGGGCCCCATCGCGTCCGGGCGGCGGCCCTCCCGGATCGCCGCGACGATCTCGAGGTCCAGGCCGGCCTTCAGGGCGATCGGCGCATGGATGTGCCACTCGACCTGCTGCGTCCATTCCCGCGCGGTGATGAGGATGACGAGTTCGCTCAGGCGCAGGGGCAGCACGCTGCGGTAGCGCAGGTGCAGGCCCATGGTGCTGGCATTGGTCATCAGCTCGGGGCTGCGCAGCAGCGGCACGAACGGGCCGAACACCGGGGTCCCGCGCGCGGCGAGGAAGGTCTCGGACGCAGCCTTCTGATCCGGCGAGAGTCCATCGGCCGGGATCTCCGGCAGGCGGTCCTGGGGGGCGTGCGGTTCCGTCGGCGGCATCGTCGTGAGGTCTTCCTGAAGATGGGGATGGGCCAGCGCGCCTCGCCGAGGCGCGGCGCGCGAATGCTCTACACCTCGGTGAAACCGAGATTGGACGGCTCGGCGGCGAGCCGGCTGGTGTCGTGGGACACCTCGGAATGGGCTCCGCCGGTGACCGGCACGTCCAGGTCCACCACCTCGAGGCGCAGGTGGCGCGCCCAGAGCTTGCCGTAGCCCTTCAGGAAGATCCCGAAATGCAGGCTGGCGGCCTCGCCGGAGACATCGAGGACGATGCTGCGCCAGGTCCAGCCGTGATCGCCCGAGACCGGACCGTCGCCGGCGCGCGTCATCAGGTTGTCGAAGGCGAGGCTGCGGCGCTCCAGCCCGTCGACGCGCATCCAGATGGTGCCGCAATCGGCCTCCCGGCAGCGTAAATCCGCGCCGAGGCGCAGGCGGCGGCCGAGGAACGGGGCGGCCTGCACGCTCTGCATGAGAACGGCGATCCGGTCGGTGAGCGAGCCGAGCCCCGCCGGTCGTTCGAGCAGGCTCTCGATCAGGATCGTGCCGGGCGCGGTCGGGTCGAGCCCGAGGCGGTGCGAGCCCGGCGTCACGCTCCCGGTCACGAACCAGCCCTTCGGGAGCGCGAGCGCGGGCGCCGATCTCTTCGGCGCGTCCAGGCGCGCGGCCAGCACGTTCCAGTTCGCGAAGCCGAACTGATGGGCGACGAGTTCCAGGCAATCGCTGTGGCTGAGAGCGATGCTGCGCTCGGACAGACCGTCCCGGAGCGTGCGCGCCATCGCTTTGGCATGAGAGACATCGAGCATGGTCGAACCTCGGCATGGGCCGAATCCATGTCAGTGCTCGCGTTGCCGACACATCGGCCCTGGCGACGGGTTCGACCCATGTCGGGTCGTGCATTCACCATCCCCGGAGGGTGCGAGCGGCAGGCTGCACGAGCCTTGCCGCAAGCGGTAGCAGCGCGAAAATGCAGGGTCAATTCCCGCCCGCCTACGGCATCACCGGCGGGTGATAGGTCAGCGTGAAGGCCAGGGCCCAGAGCAGGAACAGCACCACCGGCAGGTGGATGAGAAGCTGCAGGAAGCTGAAGCCGACGATGTCGCGCGCCTTGAGGCCGAGGATGCCGAGCAGGGGCAGCATCCAGAACGGGTTGATGAGGTTCGGCAGGGCTTCGGCCGCGTTGTAGACCATCACGGCCCAGCCGAGATGGACCTGCAACTCGTTGGCCGCCTGCATCACGTAGGGCGCCTCCAGCAGCCACTTGCCGCCGCCCGAGGGCACGAAGAAGCCGAGCACCGCCGAGTAGACGCCCATCGAGATCGGGAAGCTGCCGGTGGTGTTCAGGCTGACGAAGGCGTGGGTGATCACCTCCGAGACCGAGGTGCCGGCCGCGTTCTTCGGGCCGGTCAGCATCGCGCTGATGGCGGCGTAGAGCGGGAACTGGATCAGGATGCCGGCCGTGGCGGGGACCGCCTTGGCCACCGCCACCAGGAAGCGCTTCGGGCGCCAGTGCATCAGGAGGCCGAGGGTGATGAAGAGCAGGTTGTAGGTGTTCAGGTTCGAGATCGCGGTGATCCAGGATTGGCGCGCGAATTCCTGGTAGATCCAGCCCGCCGCGATCACCACCAGCAGCACGGTGAGGATCGGCGAATGCTCCAGCCACTCGCCGGGCTGCTCGGGCCGTCCGAGATCCGGCTTCTCGCGCGCGACGTCGACGCCGAGATCCTCCGCCGTGACCGCCGTGTTCGGGCGCGGGGCCGAGGCGTAGGCGATGATCACCGACATCACGAACAGGATCGCGGCGATCAGCATCGACTGCCAGAGGAAGATGGTCTCGCTGAAGGGGATCACGCCGGTGATGGGCAGGAGCGCCTTCGGCAGGCTCGCCGGGTTCGCCTGAAGCTGGGCCGCCGAGGAACTCAGGCCCATCGCCCAGGTGGCGCCGAGGCCGAGATAGGCGGCGGCCCCCGCGGCCCGGTAATCCATCCGCAGCTCGGTGCGGCGGGCGAGCGCCCGGGCGAGCAGGCCGCCGAAGATCAGGCTCAGGCCCCAGCTCAGGAACGAGGACAGCATGGTGGCCGCCGCCACGAAGCCGACGGCGCCGCGCCCGGTCTTCGGAATGCCGGCGAGGCGGTCGATCAGCGCCTGCACGGGCGGCGCGGTCGCCACCACGTAGCCGCCGATGGTCACGAAGGCCATCTGCATGGTGAAGGGGATCAGGCTCCAGAAGCCGTCCCCGAAGCTCTTGGCGATGGCGGGCGCAGGGGCGCCGTTGGCCAGCGCACCCAGGGCCACGATGACCACCGCGATGGCGACGAAGATGAAGGCGTCGGGGAACCACTTCTCGGCCCAGGCGGTGAAGCGGATGCCGGCACGGGAAAGCGCGCCCTCCGTGGCGACGGCGTCGGGTCTGCGCTCCGGCGGAAGTGTCGACATCGAACGGTCCTGCGGGAAAGAGAGCTTGGGCTTCGGGAGCTGCATTGTCCGCAGATGCCGACCACGCTCAAGGCGATTATCGGCGAGTTCACAAGCATGGCCGGGTTTTGTCATCCGAGGTTCAGCCAACCCCGGGGGTGGCGCTTCAAGCTTCCTTGAGGTTTCGGGCCCAGGATTAGGACACCGAACACAGGGGATCGTCGGTGGCCGAAGCTTCGAAAGTCCGGGACCTCGACATGCGGATGGCCGAGCGCCGCGCGCGCGGCGGCGCTGTCCGCGATCTCTCGTCGGACAGCCGCAATACGGACCCTGCGGAACGGCCGTTCCTGTCGCCCCTGGGGTGGCTCGTCGCGGTCGCCCTCAACATCGCGCTGGTGCTGCTGATCGGGCTGAGCGTCGTGCTGGTCCCGCCCCTGTTCGCCTGCCGCGAGCAGAGCGTCCGCGGCTTCTTCGCCGGCGACAGCTTCCAGGCCTGCGCGAGCCAGGGCATCCAGGCGCGCTTCCGGGCGCTGGACGGACGGCTACGGAGCGTCGTCCTGCGTTCCGGCCAATGATCAAGGGATCACAGGATACCGTGATCCGGTCCCGCTCGGCCCGTGCGGCGCCTGAGTGAAACCCAGATCCGCCATCCCCAAATCCGCCACCTCGAAGGGATCGACCGGATCTGGCATGAGCCGTCCGGTTACGGCACGAGGAAGCCCGCGCCGGCGGGGGCCGGCGCGGGCTTCGTGACGGACCAGGGGCCCGCGATCAGTTCAGGGTGACGCGCTCGGGTCGGCGCTCCGTCGAGACGCCGGACGTGCCGACCATCAGACCGAGTGGACCGACCTGAACCGGCACCGCCTCCCCGTCGTGGATCGTCCCCGACAGGAGCTGCTCGGCCAGCCGGTCCTGCACCGCCTTCTGGATCACCCGCTTCAGGGGGCGCGCCCCGTAGGCCGGGTCGTAGCCCTTGTCGGCGAGCCAGTCGCGGGCGTCCGGATCGACGTCGAGGGTGATCTTGCGCTCGTCGAGGAGCTTCTGCAGGCGCTTGAGCTGGATATCGACGATCGCGCCCATCTCCGACCGCTTGAGGCGGTGGAACAGGATGATCTCGTCGATCCGGTTCAGGAATTCCGGCCGGAAGTGGCCGCGCACCACTCCCATCACCTCCTCGCGCACGGCCTCGGTGTCCTCGCCCTCCCCCTGACCGACGAGGTATTCCGAGCCGAGGTTCGAGGTCATGATCAGGAGCGTGTTGCGGAAATCCACCGTCCGCCCCTGGCCGTCCGTCAGGCGCCCGTCGTCGAGCACCTGCAGGAGGACGTTGAACACGTCCGGATGCGCCTTCTCGACCTCGTCGAACAGCACGACCTGATAGGGCCGGCGGCGGACGGCTTCCGTCAGGGCACCGCCCTCCTCGTAGCCGACATAGCCGGGCGGCGCGCCGATCAGCCGGGCCACGGAGTGCTTCTCCATGTATTCCGACATGTCGAGGCGGACGAGCGCCGTGTCGTCGTCGAACAGGAAGCCAGCCAGCGCCTTGGTCAGCTCCGTCTTGCCGACGCCCGTGGGTCCCAGGAAGATGAACGAGCCGATCGGCCGGTTCGGATCCTGGAGCCCGGCGCGCGCCCGGCGCACGGCGGTCGAGACCGCCTCCACGGCTTCCCGCTGCCCGACGACGCGCTGGCCCAGCACGGTTTCCATGGCCAAGAGCTTGTCGCGTTCGCCCTCCAGCATCTTGTCGACGGGCACGCCGGTCCAGCGCGAGACGACGCCCGCGATATGGGCCGGCGTCACGGCCTCCTCGACCATGCCGTCGCGCACGATGGCGCTCTCGGCCTGGGCCTCGATCTCCGTGAGCTGGCGCTCCAGCCCCGGGATCACACCGTAGGCGAGTTCGCCCGCGCGCTGGTACTGGCCCTGGCGCTGGGCCGAGGCGAGATCGTTGCGCGCCTCGTCGAGCTTGCGCTTCAACTCGGCCGCCGCCCCGAGCTTGTCCTTCTCGGCCTTCCAGCGCGAGGTGATCGCGGCGGATTGCTCCTCCAGGTCGGCCAGTTCGCGCTCCAGCCGCACGAGGCGGTCGCGGGAGGCGGAATCGGTCTCCTTCTTCAGGGCCTCGCCCTCGATCTTGAGGCGCACGATCTCGCGGTCGATGTTGTCGAGTTCCTCCGGCTTCGAATCGACCTGCATGCGCAGGCGCGAGCCCGCCTCGTCCATCAGGTCGATGGCCTTGTCGGGCAGGAAGCGGTCGGTGATGTAGCGGTTCGACAGGGTCGCGGCCGCCACCAGCGCCGCATCCTGGATGCGCACGCCGTGGTGCTGCTCGTACTTCTCCTTGATCCCGCGCAGGATCGAGACCGTGTCCTCGACGGTGGGCTCGGACACGAAGACGGGCTGGAAGCGCCGCGCGAGCGCCGCGTCCTTCTCCACGTGCTTGCGGTACTCGTCCAGCGTGGTCGCGCCGACGCAGTGGAGCTCGCCGCGCGCCAGCGCCGGCTTCAGGAGGTTCGAGGCGTCCATGGCCCCGTCCGCCTTGCCGGCCCCGACCAGGGTGTGCATCTCGTCGATGAACAGGATGATGCCGCCCTCCGCCGCCGTGACCTCGGAGAGCACGCCCTTCAGCCGCTCCTCGAACTCGCCGCGATACTTCGCGCCGGCGATCAGCGACCCCATGTCGAGGGCCAGAAGGCTCTTGTCCCGCAGCGATTCCGGCACGTCGCCGTCGACGATGCGCAGCGCCAGGCCCTCGACGATGGCGGTCTTGCCGACGCCGGGCTCGCCGATGAGGACGGGGTTGTTCTTGGTGCGCCGGGACAGGACCTGGATCGTGCGGCGGATCTCCTCGTCGCGGCCGATCACCGGGTCGAGCTTGCCCTCGCGCGCCGCCTCCGTGAGGTCGCGGGCGTATTTCTTGAGCGCGTCGTAGGCGTTCTCGGCCGTGGCGTTGTCGGCGGTGCGGCCCTTGCGAAGCGCGTTGATGGCGCCGTTGAGCGAGGCCGCCGTCACGCCGGCCGCCGCCAGCGCCCGGCCGGCCTCGGTGTCCTTCTCGACGGCGAGCGCGAGCAGCAGGCGCTCGACGGTGACGTAGCTGTCGCCGGCCTTCTCGGCCGCCTTCTCGGCGGTGTCGAACAGGCGCACGAGTTCGCGCGTCGCCTGCGGCTGCGAGGCGTTGCCGGACACCTTCGGCTGCTTGGCGAGCCAGGCCTCGGTCTGCGCGAGCGCGACCCGCGACTGACCGCCGGCCCGGTCGATGAGACCGGCGCAGAGGCCCTCGGGATCGTCGAGCAGAACCTTGAGGATATGGCCCGGCTGGAATTGCGGATGGCCCTCGCGCATCGCGAGGTTCTGCGCCGCCTGGACGAAGCCGCGGGCGCGTTCGGTATAGATCTCGAAGTTCATCTGGTCCCACCTCCCCGTGTCGGCACGACCCGCTGCCCGCTGCCCGCGGCACGGCCGGTCGCCGAGACGTCGCCCCCTCGGCCGAAGGCCGCCGGGAGCCCCGGCGCCACCATGGCCGCCGGTCTGTGGGATGTGGTGTTGCAAATCAGCACCACAAGGGTCCGGGCCCGACGATCTGGCGCCGTTCGGCCACGCATGGCGGGGCTTGCCTCGACGCGCAAATCAGGGCCACGCTCAGTGCATGAACGCTGCCATGCCCGCCCCCGTCCTCCGGCTCGAAAGCCTCTACCGCTATCCCGTGAAAGGGCTCTCGCCCGAGCGGCTCGACGCGGCCGAGCTCACGCCCGGCTCCTACTTTCCCGGCGATCGGCTGTTCGCGGTGGAGAACGGCCCGTCGGGCTTCGATCCCGCGGCGCCGACGCACCAGCCGAAGATCAAGTTTCTGATGCTGATGCGCCACGAGGCCCTGGCGCAGCTCGACACCCGCTACGAGCCGGCGACCGGGACCCTGGCGATCCGCCAGGGCGGCACGGTCTCGGTTCAAGGCGACCTCCGCTCGGCGGAGGGACGTCAGGCGATCGAGGCCTTCCTCACCGCCTATATCCCCGACGCCCTGCGAGGTCCGGCCCGGGTCCTCGCCGCCCCGGAGGGGTACCGCTTCACGGATTCACCGCGCGGCTTCGTCTCCCTGATCAATCTCGCGAGCGTGGCGGCCGTCGAGGACATGACCGGCGCCGCCGTGGACCCCTTGCGCTTTCGGGCGAACCTCTACGTCTCGGGCCTCGCACCCTGGGCCGAGCTCGACCTCGTCGACCGCGAGATCACCACCGAGGGCGGCGTGCGCCTGCGCATCCACAAGCGGACCCAGCGCTGCGCGGCGACGGATGTCGACCCCGTGACGGGCCAGCGCGATCTCGCCATCCCCCGCACCCTGTCCCAGCATCTGGGCCACACCGATTGCGGGGTCTACGCGGAGATCGTCGCGGGCGGGGTCTTGCGGCAGGGGGAGCGTCTCGGCCTCGCCTGAGACCTGTTCCGCTTGATCCCTTCGGGACGATCAGACGCGACGGGCCCCCTCATCACTGAACGGATGAGGCGGCAACAGTCTCAGACGCTCCCCGGCGGCCATCCCCTCGCCGGTACCCGCGCACGAATTCAGGAGGCGAGCCGTGCCTCCGCTCCGTCGAGGGCCGCCGCCATGGCGCGCGCGTGGTCGCGGCCCTCACGGTCGCCGCGCCGGTCCCGGACATGGGCGAGGTGGCGCCAGAGCCCCGGATGATCGTCGAGTCCCGGAACCGTGTTCTCCAGGAGCAGGGCCGCATCGTCCCAGCGGCCGAGCCCGATCAGCGCGGAGGCCAGGAGTTCGGCCCAGGCCCCGTTCAACGGGTCCTTGCCCACCGCCCAGGTGGCGAGGGTGACGGCCTCGTCGGCCCGGCCCGCATAGAGGCTGGCATAGGCCGCCATCCAGAGGTGGGAAGGGCTCTGGGGATCGAGGGAGAGGGCGGTCCGGCTCATCGCCAGGGCTTCGTCGTAGCGATGGACGGAGACGAGGATCTGGGCGGCCACGCGGGCATGGTAGGCTCCGAACCCCGCGAGGTCTTCGATCCCCGACGCGGCCCGCGCCGCCTCGGCGAGCTTCTGCTGGCGGTAGAGCACCAGCAGTTCCGCCGCCCTCACCCCCGCCGGCGAGGCGCAGTCGCTCTCGAAATCATCCGCGAACGTCCAGTGATCGTGGTCGTTCGGCTTCTGGAACAGGCGGTGCTCGGCCATGATGGAGAACACCACGTCCGGCCGATAGCGGTCGATCGCGTCGAGATAGACCCGATGCGAGACGCCGGCGAAGAACGTGCGACCAAAGCTCCTGGCCCAGAATTTCGCCTGCGCCGTCGCGTAGGAATCGTGGAAGAAGAAGGCCGAGGTGTCGGGCGCCGTGTCGGATTCCATCCGGATGAAGCGGTTGCGCACCACCGTCGTGGTCTTCTGGACCACGCGGGCCCGGTGCCGGCGCCCGATCTTCAAGAGCGGGATCGGTTCGGGCGCGCCCTCGGGCACGCGGTGGATCGAGAGGTCGCCGAAGGCATTCTTCACCTCCACCGAGAAGTCCTCCGGCGCGACCAGGCGGACGGCGACGTCCTGGGCGACGCGCCGGCACACCGCCCGATAGCTGAGATAGGCGCCGTAATCCGTCCAGTGCGTGTCGTTTCGACGGTAGGTCCGGTAGGGCGGATCGTCGACGACGAGGTCCGGCAGGGCGTCGTGGAGCGTGACACCCGCGACGCCTTCCATGGCGGCCGCCAGTTCGGGGAACGGCGCCTTGATCGTCCCCCGCAAGGCATCCGGCAGGTCGTCCCCGCAGGCGACGTGCGCCCCCGGAACGATGATGACGTGGTAGGGGATGCCGCGCTTGGCGAGTTCCCGGCCCCTTCGCGCGAAGGTCGCCCGCCACGACCGGACGGCATCGGGCATGATGCCGGCGGTGTAGTAGGTCAGCAGGTTCGCCGCCCCATCGGCGCCGGTATAGAAGAGCTGCCCGTTCCTGCCCTCGATCTGCGTACTGAAATACGTCTTCAGATCAATCATGGCTTACCGGACCGTCGAGACGACACAGAATTCCGCTTCACCCCGACAGATCGATGGATGTTTTTCCGTCGATCGTCGACGCCGAGCCGATGCGCGACGACGCGTGATCGCTCACGCCATCGGCTTGAGCCGTCCGTCTCGCTACGAAACCGATGCTATAATCTTTGTCTGCTGATGAGAAGACGCAAAGATCGTCCGCGCCGATGCCGCGACGCCGGCCCGATCATGCCCCGGAGCCGCACGGCTCTGGCGGACGCGAGACGCCTCGCGTTCCGGCTCGGGCGCCGCCCCGGGCATGCGGCGGGTCAGATCGCGTCCCGACGCACCAGCACGATGGCGGCGGCGTAGCCGGCCCGGCGCAGGTGGCGCAGATCCGCGTGGCGCCGCTCGCAGGTGACCTTGAGGTAGCGGTCGTCACCGCCGGGCAGCCCCGTCGCGGCGGCCACGGCCTGCCCGTGCATCAGGCACTCCATGGGGGTGCGGGCGGGTGAGACGATGACGTCGAGGGCGGTCTCGCGGGAGCAATCCCGGGCGAGCAGCGTCCCGGCGCAGACGAGGGCAACGGACAACAGTTCAGGCATGACGGACCCCTTGTTCGAGATGGCGAATAAGGTCCGCGGGGTGGCTCCGGCGTTCGAGCGGCCGCGTGATCGTTGCCTTGAGTGTTTCCCCGTATCGTTGTCGTCGGAACGGACGTGTCCAGCCTCAAGCACGGCGTATGCCAGGCGGGCTCCGTCTCAGCGCCGCGTTTGCAGCCAGTGCGGCTCGGGCTCGGTGCGCGGCAGGATGGCGGCCACCGCATCGAGATCGACGGTGAAGTTCTCGGTCAGAAGCCGCCAGACATCCTTCTCCGAATTCGCACGATGGCTGATCTGATCCAGGGCGCTGGCGAGGAGGCTGGGGTTCAGCAGCGTCGGGCGGGACAGGAGCGGGTCGGCGTTGAGCATCGTGCAGGCCCTCGAGAGACCGCATGATCATCGACCGTCAACCCTAACAAAAGCTTACAACCGGTCGACGGGGACACAACCGGATCGCGCGGGCGCCGGCTGGGACGGTCAGCGGCCCCATGGTCCCGGACCGTCGTGCCGGCGGACGAAGCCCGCACGCCGTCAGAGAAAATTCACATCATCGCCGCTTCGCAGCGTCCCCGTGCTGCGTTAGAAGCCCGGCGTCGCGCGCGCTGCCCGACGCGCCATCGAGGACCAGCCCCACGATGAAAGAACCGCTGCCCAACGTGCATGTGCGCGCCGAGGTCCTGGTCCAGGCCCTCCCGCACATGCAGCGCTACGACCAGGAGATCGTGGTCATCAAGTATGGCGGGCACGCCATGGGTGACCGCGCCGCGGCCGAGGATTTCGCCGAGGACATCGTGCTGCTGGAGCAATCCGGCCTGAAGCCGATCGTGGTGCATGGCGGCGGCCCGCAGATCGGACGCATGCTCGGTCGCCTCGGCATCGAATCCGAGTTCCGGGGCGGCCTGCGCGTCACCGACGAGGCCACCGTCGAGGTGGTCGAGATGGTTCTGGCCGGCTCGATCAACAAGCAGATCGTCGGCTGGATCTCCGCGGAGGGCGGACGGGCGGTGGGCCTCTGCGGCAAGGACGGGAACATGGTGCGGGCCCGGAAGGCCACGCGCACCATCATCGATCCGGAGAGCCAGACGGAGCAGGAGGTCGATCTCGGCCTCGTGGGCGAGCCCGAGCACGTCGAGCGCGGCGTGCTCGACGCGGTGCTGAAGGCCGAGTTGATCCCGGTCCTCGCTCCCGTGGCTTTCGGGGCCGATGGGCAGACCTACAACGTCAACGCCGACACCTTCGCGGGCGCCATCGCGGGCGCGCTGCGGGCCAAGCGCCTGCTGCTGCTCACCGACGTCCCCGGCGTGCTCGACAAGGACAAGAAGCTGATCCCGGAATTGTCCATCGACGATTGCCGCCGCCTGATCGCGGACGGCACCATCACGGGCGGGATGATCCCGAAGGTCGAGACCTGCATCTACGCCCTGGAACAGGGCGTCGAGGCGGTGGTCATCCTCGACGGCAAGGTCAGCCACGCGGTGCTGCTCGAATTGTTCACCGATTACGGTGCCGGTACGCTGATCCGGCGCGGCTGAGCTTAAGCCCGCCAACGGGACATGCCCCGCGCTCACGCGGCGCGGGGCATGTCCCCCGACTTCGGCCGGAAGGCCACGAGGGTCATGTCGTCCCGGCGCGGCTCGCCCTCGCGATAGGCGCCGAGGGCCGCGTCGAGGCGGGCCACCTGCTCGGCCAGGGGCGCCCGCTGGTGGCTCGCGAGGATGTCGGTGACGCCGCGATGGCCGAGGAGGCGGCGGCCCGGCCGCGCCGCGCCCATCTGGTCGGTGATTCCGTCGGTCATCAGGTAGAGCGTCATGCCGGGCGTGATCCGCAGCGTCGTCTCGTCGACGGAAAAGCGTTCCCCCGGCCGCTGCGGATAGCCGAGGCCGCGCTTGGCGCCCCGGATGCGGGTCACGGCCGCGCCGTCGATGGTGGTGAGCGCCGTGCCGGCCCCGGCGAAGCGGATCTCCGACCGGGACGGGTCCCAGACGCAGATGCCGCAATCGAGGCCGTCGTCCGATTCCGAGCCGCGGCCGTCCTGGCGCAATTGCGCCCGGACCATGCCGTCGAGAGCGTCCAGGATGGCGGCCGGATCGCGCAAGCCGCGCTCGTGCAGCAGGCGATCGAGGGCGGTCGCCACGATCAGCGTGAGGAAGGCGCCCGGCACCCCGTGGCCGGTGCAATCGGCGACCACGAGGATTCCAAGCCCATCGATCGATTCGAGCCAGAAATAATCGCCGCCGACGAGGTGCAGCGGCTCCCACAGGACGGCGACCTCCAGGCCGCTCCCGTCGAGGGCCGCCCGGTCGGGCAGGACCGAACTCTGGATGCGCCGGGCATAGCCGATGCTCTCCATCACGAGGCGATTGGCGTCCTCCAGCTTCTGGTGGGCCTGTTCCAATTGCTGCAGCAACTGCTTGGCCTCGTCGCCGCTGCGCAGGCCGTCGACCATGCGGTTGAAGGCCTGGGAGATGACGTCGATCTCGTTGCTGGCCCGGAAGGCGCGGTCGAGTTCCACCGGCACCCAGCGCTTGTGCTCCACCTCGCGCATGGCGAGCAGCAGGCGCTTCAGGGGGGCCAGCACGTGCCGGCGCACGTTGGCGTGCAGGGTCAGCACGAAGGCGAGCATCAGGATCAGGCTGGTGACGACCGCCATCACCGCCTGCTTCTCGGCATTCCCCCGCAGGTCCTCGGCCGAGATCGACAGGGTGAGCCGGCCGAGCGCGGGGCCGTCCTGGCCCGACGACAGGTCGGCCTGGGCGGTGATGCGCTCGAAGGAACGGCCGCGGCGCGCGTCGCCGAGGCTCAGCACCACCGCACCGGCGGCGTCGCGCAGGGTCGCGGACCGGAAGGCCGGATCGAGGGTCAGCGCCTCGACCTGCCGGCGGTAGATCTCGGGGCTCGCGCTCCAGGCCGGCCGGGCGATGGCCTTGGCGGTGAGGGCGGCCATCAGCTCCGCGCGCTGCGTGTAGAGGTGAAGCTGGTCGCGGTAATTGACCCAGGCGATGCCGATCTGCGTCACCAGCACGACGACCGCGATGACGGGGTAGATCCGCAGGAAGAGGGTGTGGGCGAGCGAGTCGAGGTCGCGCCCCCTGGCCGAACCGCGCAGGGCACCCGGCCGCATCGCGCCGGGCTCCGCTGCGGACGCGTCGACGAAGCCCGCCGCGCGCAGGAAGTCGCTGTTTCGGCGCGGACCGGCGCCCCGCAGGGAACCGCCGCGCGTCGGCGCGGGCGTCGCTTCCGGCGGCATCGCCTCGACGCTCATGGCCGGTCCGGTTCGCCGGTCGTCTCGGCCTGTCGCGCGACCCGGTTCCGGCCATCGCGCTTGGCCGCGTAGAGCGCCGCGTCGGCCCGCTGCATCGCGCTCTCCAGGGTCTCGCCCCGCCGGGCCTCGGCGACGCCGATGCTGACCGTGATCGTCACCACTGCCTCCACCTTGGCGACCGGTGTCCTGGCGACCGGTGTCCTGGCGACCGCCTCGCGCAGGCGCTCCGAAAAGGCGACGCCGGCAGGGAGGGTGGCGTCCGACAGCACGATGGCGAATTCCTCGCCGCCCGTGCGGCCGATGACATCGAGGGTGCGCAGGTTGGCCCGGCAGGTCGCCACGAAGGCCACCAGCGCGGCATCGCCCACCGCGTGGCCGAAGCTGTCGTTCAGTAGCTTGAAGCGGTCGAGATCCAGCATGAGGATGCAGACCGGGGCGCCGCTGCGCTCGTGACGCAGCCATTCGCGCGCGGCGATCTCCATGAAGCGCCGACGGGCCAGGGCGCCCGTGAGGTCGTCCGTGTCGGCGAGGCGCCGCAGCTCGGCCTCGAGCCGGGTGCGGTGCTCGATCTCGCTCGACAGGGCCGCGTTCAGGGCCTGGAGGTCGCGACGCTGCTCGGCGAGCGCCTGGTTGGCCTTCTGCAGGTCGAGCTGCATCCGGTCGCTCATCCGCACTAGCCGGCGCTGCTCGCGGTAACCCCGGCGATAGGCGTCGGCCAGGGCCTGGACACCGCCCGCCACGTCGGAGAGCCCCGACAGCATGGCCTCGGTGCGCGCGAGGACCGCTTCCTCGGCGTCGTAGAGGCTGAAGGCATCCGTCGTCTCGGCGGGAGGCGTCCCGGCCACGGCCCTGACCGCGCGCGTCATGCCTCCTCCACCATCTCGAAGCGGGCATGCGCGAAATCGGCGGCGAAATCCTCGCCCGCCTCCGCGATGGTCTCGTCCCCCTCGGCGAAGCGCCAGCGCACCGTCACGGGCCGGCCCGCCCCGGCGGCATCCTCCAGGGGCATGAACAGGTTCATCAGGGCCTTGGCGCTCGACGAATTGAAGTAGGCGAGCCCGACCTCGAACACGATCGGCGTCGCGGAGGTTTCGGCGAGGTGGGCGCGCAGCGATTGCAGGAGCGGCCCGAAGAAGGCGGCCGCGTCCTCAGGGTAGGATTCGCCGCGGAGGGACAGGTGGCCGGAGGCGAAGTCGAAATCGACCTGCGGCGAGCGGTCCGTGGCGGCAAGCTGGATGCGATCCATCGTCGGCGGCCCCATCAGATGTAGGCTTTGAGGCAGAAGAAGCTGCGCAGGTCGTCCAGCGCCTGGAAACCGTACTCGACGGGGGCGCTGGAGCGCCGGGCGATCTCGATCAATCCGATGCTGCCGCCGAGGCTGCCCTCGTCCGGAGGCTGGCGCAGCTTCTCGCGGTAGAACGCCTTCAGTTCGTCGCTGCTGAGGCTGGCGATGTGGTCGAGCCGCGCCCGCAGGTGCGGCACGTCGGCCTCCGGCAGTTCGTTGCCGCACACGACGTAGAAGCGGCTCGCCTCCATGCCGACCACGATGACGCCGTTGCTGATCAGTCCGGGCGGCGGACCGGACGGTCTCGTGAGCTTGTCGGCCGAGTAGCGGATGACGTTCTGCGCCTGCTCGACGAAGATCGCGAACACGCGCTTGGCCACCGAGGCGTCGGTCTCGCCCTGGCTCATGCGCACCTTGAGCACCTCGCCCAGGGAAAACAGCACGTTCTCGGAAATATCGCCGCCGAAGGAGAGAATGACGCCCTGACGTCGCGAGGCATCGAAGAAGTTCATGAAATCGCGAGCGAGCAAAGCAATCTCTCCCGGCCGACGGCATCGACGGCAGGTCCGCGCGTCGCGCCATGCCGCCGCTCACGATTAGCGTGATATTCGTATATGCGCCGTTAAATCGACATCAAGGACTCGTTTTCAAGTCGCAAGCAACGATCCGTCGAAGCAACCGATCAAGCAACCGGATGACGCTCAATTTTATGGCTTTTTGCCCAAACAACGATCAGCTGCTCGCCGCCCTCGGATTCGACGGCATCGTTTGGCCTCCCAGCCCCGGAGCGGTCGTCTCCACCGGGCCGAGCGGACGGACGGCTTGCCGGCCGCTCACGGTCATGCTCTGAAAAGCGCTCACGCGACGCTTCCCTTCGCGAGGCTCGGTCCCCATCTGGGACGGCCGGGCCTTTCCGAGCCCACCCCGAACCGTGTCGAAACGCCTTGTTCCTTCCCGGCGAGAGCCATTTCACCACCGCCCAGTCCCGCGGCTTTCGCCATGTCGATGCCTGGGTCTTCGACCTCGACAACACGCTCTATCCGAGCGACGCGCGGGTCTGGCCACAGGTCGACGAGCGCATCACCCTCTACGTGATGCGGCTCTACGGGCTCGACGGTCTCTCGGCGCGGGCGCTGCAGAAGTATTTCTATCATCGCTACGGCACAACCCTGAAGGCGCTGATGGTTGAATCCGCGATCGACCCGCACGACTTTCTCGACTTCGCCCACGACATCGACCACTCGTCGATCCGCCTCGACCAGGCCCTGGGCGATGCCATCGCGCGCCTGCCCGGACGCAAGCTGATCCTGACCAACGGCTCGCGCCGGCACGCCGAGAACGTGGCCGCCAAGCTCGGTATCCTCGAGCATTTCGAGGACGTGTTCGACATCGCCGACGCGGATTTCGTGCCGAAGCCCGAGCGCTCCACCTACGAGCGCTTCCTGAAGCGGCACGGCGTGGACCCGCGCCGGGCGGCCCTGTTCGAGGACATCGCCCGCAACCTCGTGGTGCCGCACGACATCGGCATGTCCACCGTGCTGGTGGTGCCCCCGACCCTCGACCCGTTCCGCGAGGCGTTCGAGCAGGAGGCCGTGCGCGAACCGCATATCGACCACATCACCAGCGACCTCGCGGGCTTCCTGCGCCAGCACGTGCTGCCGGACCTCGCGTGAGCGGCGACCGGAGCATCGATTGGGCGACCCTGCGCGCGCCCGACCTCGCGGCGTTCGAGGTGCTCGCGGACGCGGCCTTCGCCAACCTGCCCCTGGCCTTCCGGAGGCTCTGCGCCGGCCTCGTCATCCATGTCGAGGATTTTCCCGACGACGAGACCCTCACCGAGATGGCCTGCGAGAGCGAATTCGACCTGCTCGGCCTGTTTCGCGGGATCGGTCTCGCGCAGGGCGGCGAGATCGCGACAGGCCAGATGCCGAACCAGGTCTGGCTCTACCGGCGGCCCCTGCTCGATTACTGGGCCGAGCACGACGAGAGCCTCGGGCATCTCGTCACGCACGTGCTCGTCCACGAGATCGGCCACCATTTCGGCCTGTCCGACGACGACATGCAGGCCATCGAGGCGCAGGGCATCGAAGGCGCTTCGGACGCCTGATCAGCCGCCGAGCCTGGGGCGCAGCAGGCTGGCCTTGGGCCGGCGCGTCCGGAACTGGCCGCGCTCCACCGCGACGAAGACCAGCACCGCGAGCGCCAGGGTGGTGAGCCACCACATCACCATCATGCCGACGCCGATGCAGGCGATGAGGAAGGCCGCCGCGAAGGCCGCCATAGCCCCCGGCACCAGCACGGAGACCTCCCGTCCGGCCCGCAGGATCGCGGCGCGGAGCGCGAATGCGGCGGCGAAGGCGCCGACGAGGCCGAGTTCGTACCAGAGTTCGAACAGCAGGGTGCGGGGCGCATTCATCGGCAGCAGGTTGACGAAGCGGCCGCGCAGGGCCGTCTCGAACCCGTGGCCGGTGACGAGACGGACGGGCTCCGAGGTGACGATCGTCTGCCAGGCCTTCAGGCTGAGCACGCCGGGCGAGCGGCCGCCGAACAGCGTCGCGCCGATCGGCCGCGCGAGGAACGGCAGGACCGGGCCGAGCACGAGCAGCGACGCGGCGACGAAGGCCAGGATGCGCGGGCCGAGCGTCGGCCGGAACACCGTGAGCGCGAAGGCGAGCGCGCCGACCGCCAGCGCCACCAGGGTGGTCGGCCCCGGCGAGGCGATGAGGGCCACGGAGACGAGGACGGCGAGGCCGAGCGCCTCCGCGTTGCGCCCGCGCGACCGGAGCCACGCGACGCCCGGCCAGACCAGCAGGACGAGGAGGATGAGGCCGCGATCGAGGATGGACTCGTCGTCGGCCAGCGCCCCCAGGCCGCGCCCGAACAGGCCGTTCCCGGTCAGTCCGAGGCCGATGGCGACGATGGAGGCCGCCGCGAGGCCCACCGGCAGCAGGTAGAGATTGGCCGAGCGCATCCGGTCCGGCAGGGCGAGGTAGCCGGCCATCGTCATCAGCAGGGTGGCCACGAGATTGAGCAGGCGCTCGGTGGCGAGGTCGAGGAAGGGCGTCCAGACCAGGGACAGGGCGGCCCAGAGGATGAACAGGCATCCGGACAGGAAGGCGGGCGAGCGCAGCAGCCGGGTCGAGGCCGGGCGCACGGGACGCGACTTGCCGTCGATGATGCTCGCCAGAACCAGCAGCGCGACGGCGATCGGCGCCAGGACGACCACGGCGCGGCGCGCGAACTGCGCGCTCACCGGCATGATCACGAACAGGCCGATGAAGCCGATGCGGCGCAGCAGCGCCGCGGCATCGAGGGCCGGATCGACGGAAGAGTGAGGGGCGCGCGCCATACGTTCGATCGAGGCCGTGAAACGGCGCCAGGATCGAGCCCGCGCGCTACGGCTCCAGTCCTAGTGCAGCGAGGCGGGGCGGGCTGTAGACGATGTGCAACAGTCGGGCCCCGCCCGGCGGCGTCAGGCCCGTTCGATCGTGGGACGCCTGCGTCGCCCGGTGGCGAGATGTCGCCCGAGATCCGCGACGAGCCGCCAGCCCGCCCAGGTGGCGAGAAATCCGAGGAAGCCGGCGGTCAACCCGTCGGCGGTGGTCGGGATGGCCGGCCTGTAATCCTCGTAGGTGGCGCGCGCGAGTGACAGGTCCGGATCGCGCAGGACGGTGACGGCCCGTCCGAGGGGCCCGCCCGCCTCGGCGAGGCTGCGCTGCTGCGCGCTCAGGGCGTCGAGACGCGCGATGTCGTGGCGGGCCGCCTCGCCGCGCCGGGCCACGAGGGCATCCCCGTCACCGCGCAGGCGGTCGAGCGCGGCGTCCCGGCTGCGGCCGCTGGCGGCGGCATCCGCCTCGAAGGCCGCCACCACCCGGCGCAGCTCGTCGACGGTCCCGCCGAGGCGCTGGGCGTATTGCTGGGCGAATTCCGGGGCCTGGGCCGCGATGGCACCGCCGAGGAGGCCGAGCGCGAGGCCGAGGGTGCGCAGGACGCGAAACACGGAACCTCCCGCTCTTGACGACCTGGGACAAGGGCCCGACGGCGCGGCAGGTTCCAGCGTCCGGTCACGGGCCGGCGTGGAACGCCGCCGCGATCTCCGCCTCGGTGACCTCGGCCATGGCGCGCGCGACCTTGACCGCCCGCGTCGGGACACCCGGCACCATGACGAGGATCACCGTCTCGGTGCCCGGACAGGCCGGATCGGCGCAGACGATCTCGCTCACCTTGACGATGACGGCCTCGTCGAACCCGCCCACGCGGCGAACCCAGGCGACGATCGCCGCGCGTGCGCCCTGGTCCGCCGGGGGCTGACGGCGGCCGAGTCCGAACAGGGCCATCGCAACCGCCTCAGGCCGGCAGGGTGAGGAGGCCCGCCTGCCCGTCGGCACAGCCGAAGGCGAGGCGGTTGCCGCGCCCGTCCCAGGCCAGGGCCGAGATCGCGCTGCCCTTCACGGCGTGGCGCACCAGCAGTTCGGACGCATCGGAGAAGCGCACGAGCAGGATGCAGCCATCCTCGTAGCCGATCGCCAGCACCAGGGCCTTGGGGTGGAACGCGACCCGCGAGACGCGGGCGGGGCGCACGCCGCACTCGCGCGGGGCCTTGCCGGTCGGCCCTTCCTTCGAATCGAACGGCCAGACGATCGCCGCCTCGGCGCCGCTGGTGGCGAGCCAGTCGCCGTCGCCGGACCAGGAGACCGAGCGGACCTTGCCCGGATAACCCGACATCCGCATGTGGCCGCGGTCCGGCTGAAGGCGCCAGCCATGCAGCGCGTTCTCCTGCATCGTCGTGACGACGAAGCGCCCGTCCGGCGACCAGGTCACGTCGATATGCGAGCCCTTCCACTCGATGAGATCGGGCGCGCTGTCGAGGTTGGGGTACCACAGGGTCGCGCCGTTGTAGTGCGAGACCGCGAGGCGGTAGCCCTTCGGCGCGAAGGCGAGGCCGCGCGCGGTGGAGGGTGCCGCGAAGATCTTCTCGCGGCCCTTGGCATCCCGGGCGACGACGTTGCGGCCGGCGGCGTACGCGATGGCGCCGTCCGGGTGCAGGGCCAGGGCGTCGATCCAGGCGCCGTTCTTCGCGGACGCGACTTCGACGACGTCGCCCGTGGGGGACGTCGCCATCACCCGGCCGTCGTCGCCGCCGGTGACGAGGCGCCGGCCATCGCTCGCTCCCACCAGGATCGCCGCGTCGGGATGCGCGTCCACCCGCCGGGTCTCCGTGCCGGAGACCAGAAGCACGCCGCCATCGCCCAGCGCCAGGGCCAGCGTGTCCTTCAGCCAGATCGCCTGGGTGACATGGGCACCGGCCGCGACCGGCACGACGTGATCGAGGAGGGAGGGGGCACTCATGCGAACGGATCTCTCAAGACGCGCCTCTCGACGCTGAGGCCTCGCGGGTTCCCTTCGCGGCGACCTTCGGGGCGCCTGCCCTGGCGGGTGCGGCGCGCGCGATCAGGATCGTCGCGAGGAGCGCAAGGAAACCGGCGATGCCGGCGGGAATGGCGAGGGCATACAACGCCAGCTTCCCGTAGGCGATGGTTCCGGTCACCGATCCGACGAGCAGCGAGAACCAGACGACGCCGTCGCCGACCCAGGCCGTGCGCGCACCGCGCCGGGCCAGCGCCAGGGCGAGCTTCTGGCCGAAGCCGAACAGCGCGCCGGTGACGAAGGTGGTGCCCGCCCGGAACCCCTGGACGTGCGAGAGCACCGCGTTCTGCGCGCCCATCGCCAGGGCGAGCATCAGCGAGGCGATCCCGGAATCGGGCGCGGCGGTGGCGGCCTGGAAGGCGCCGCTCACCACCGCCGTCTCGAAGCCGAGGACCACCGGCGTGACCCAGCGCGACGGGGTCAGCGCCGAGAGGCCGCCGCCGCAGATGCCGCCCAGAAGGAAGGCGAGGA
The DNA here is from genome assembly GCF_022829445.1 of Methylobacterium sp. J-068. GTDB lineage: Bacteria > Pseudomonadota > Alphaproteobacteria > Rhizobiales > Beijerinckiaceae > Methylobacterium. The sequence continues at coordinate 159,687 of NZ_JAKSXY010000122.1, forward strand.
TCAGGAGGGCCGGCAGCAGCGCATGGTGCGGGTCGCCGTGGCCGAGGGACACCGCGAACTGCGTCGTGTTCCCGCTCATGAACGAGGTGTAGAGGCCGCCGAGGCGGATGAAGCCGAGGGCGTCGACGTAGCCGGCGAGCGCCGTCAGGACGAGGCCGAAGCCGAGGTGCCAGGAACGGGTCATAGGAAAGTACGGGTCATAGGAAAGTACGAGTCATCGAAAAGGGCGGGTCATGGCGAAGTGCGGATCATGGATGATGCGCGCGTCCGTTCATCTCCCGGCCCGCAGGGTTAAAGCTTCGCTTACCAAGTCCGCGCAATTGGAGTGAACGGCGGCGAACGATGCGCCCTGGCGACCCGTTTGTCTGACGATCCGGCACGAGCCGTAAGGCCTCACACCGGGTGAGTAGGAGTTGCGTCATGATTTCCTTCGCCTGCGCTTTTCCCGCCATCCCCGCCTTCAGCCCGCGCGCCGCCGCAGAGACCGTGCTGGTGGTCGAGGATGAGATCATGGTCTGCGAACTCGCCGCCGAGGCGCTGCTCGACGAGGGCTACCGCGTCCTCACCGCCGCCGATGCCGACGCAGCCGAGGACATCCTGGCGCGGGAGCGCGTCGACCTGCTCTTCACCGATATCGATCTGGCCCGCAACACGAACGGCATCGCCCTGGCCCATCGCGCCCGCCGGCACCGGCCGAACCTGCCCGTGGTCTACACGTCGGGCGGGCGCGCCCACCTCTCGCAGGCCGACGCGGTCGCGCACTCGGTCTTCGTGCCCAAGCCCTACCGGCTGAGCCACCTCGTGGCCCTCGCCAACGAGATCCTGCGTCCCCTTCCCCATCTCGCCTGAGCCGGCCGCGCGACCCGTCGCGCGAGACCCAGCCCCCGGAGCCTCACGATGCGCCCATTCCCCCTGTGGTCCGGCCTCACCGCCGCCCTCGTCCTGCTCGCCGGCGCCGCCACGGCCGATGCCGCCTGCGACGTGAAGGGCGCGAAGCTCGAGGAGGCGATCGCCGGCAAATCCGAATTGCGGGAGACCGCCAACAAGCAGACGGTGCGCGACCTTCGCACCCTGCGCGACGCCGCCATCGTGCTCGAGACCTACAAGTACGAGGCCGAGTGCGAGCGCCTCGTGGCGATCGTTCGCTCCCTGACGGCGAACCCGGAGAAGACCATCGAGCGCGGCGGCGACACCGACGAGGAGAAGGCCGAGGACCTCATGGAGGCCCGCGAGCCGAAAACGCCGCCCGCCGCCGAAACCGCCAAGCCCAAATAGCCGGCTCGCGCGTTGGGATGCGCACGAAGGCATGACGAGAGGTAAGCGGACGAGCATGGCGAGAGAAACTCAGATCCGCGAGGCGGGAATCGCCCACGCGGCCCAGCGGCTGCCGTCCGTCGTCATCGACGACTACAACATCGAGCTGAAGGACGGTGACGGCTTCATCGGCGACCGGGTGTCGAAGACCGCCTTCCGCGCGATGCTGGAAACGTGCCGCGAGCGCCTCCGCCCCCTCGGCCCGGACCCGCTCGGCGACCGGGACAGCTGCGATTTCTCGAAACGTCGCCTCGATCAGATCCTGCTCGCCGACGACCCGATCGCCTCGGGCGTGGTGTGGAGCGCCATCGAGGCCTTCGCGCAGGAACTCGCCCGCGTGGTGCGGATCTTCCTGTCGCAGGACGGCTGGCAGGGAACCCAGGCCATCGTCGTCGGCGGCGGGTTCCGCGACAGCCGCGCCGGCTGCCTCGCCATCGGACGGGCCGGCTTCCTCCTGCGCGCGGAGGGCATCGACATCACGCTCACCCCGATCCGGCACCATCCGGACGAGGGGGGCCTGATCGGGGCCGTGCATCTCGCCCCGGCCTGGATCTTCTCCGGCTACGACAGCCTGCTCGCGGTCGATATCGGCGGCAGCAACATCCGCGCGGGCGTGGTCACGACGAACCTCCGGAAGGCGCCCGACCTTTCCCGCAGCGCGGTCTGGCGCTCGGAGATCTGGCGGCACCGCGACGAGGAGCCGATGCCGAGCCGCGAGGAGGCCGTCGACCGCCTGATCGGCATGCTGAACGACCTGATCCGGCGCGCGGACCGGGCCGACCTCACCCTGGCGCCCTTCATCGGAATCGGCTGCCCCGGCGTCATGGCGGCCGACGGCACCATCTCGCGGGGCGGCCAGAACCTGCCCGGCAACTGGGAGGGCCGGGACTTCAACCTCGCCGAGCGCCTCGTCGAGGCGATCCCGCGCATCGGCGAGCACGCCACCATGGTGGTGATGCACAACGATGCCGTGGTGCAGGGCCTGAGCGAGGTGCCGGACCGCAAGGACGTGGAGCGCTGGGGCGTGCTCACCATCGGCACCGGCCTCGGCAACGCGCGCTTCACCAACCGCAACACCGAGGCGGACGAGGACTAAAGACCGCGCGGCGCCCGAGCGAAGCCCGGATACGCGATCCCGAACGCGATCCCTCACGGATCGCCGGAAGGGATCAACGGGATTTGGGACGACGGGCGCCCGCCGGCGGCGAACCGAGGGGCGTCAGCGCCCTTTCGCGTTCGCGCGGGCGAAGGTCTGGGCGATCCGCTCGCGCAACTCGTTGTTCAGCTCGATGTCGACGACGCGCCAGGTCCAGGCCCGCAGGCGCAGGCGGATGCGCAGCCGGCGATCCCGGCTCGCCTCGGGGGGCACGCCGACGACCACCGTGCGAAAGCCGCGCATCTCGGAGGCGAGATAGAACGGGATCAGCCGGCGCAGGCTCTCGATGCGCAGCCCCCCGCCCCCGGATTTCGACGCGGGCGCCTCCCGCCCGAGTTCGACCGATTGCGGCCAGCCGTCGTCCAGGAGATCCACCACCATGGCGGGCGTCACCAGCGCCTCGGCGATCGGGATCGCCAGGGCGGCGGCGGCCTCCGAGATGCGCTGGCGCTCGCGCGGTTCCACGTCGGGCGCGGACGGATCGCGCGCCTGGGCCGCCGCGGCGGCCTGGCGGATGACGGAGAGCCGCAGGGTGCGGAAATTGACGTGCCGGGCGATGTAGTCGGTGTCGTGCGCCTGGACCGCGCGGGCCAGATCGTAGAGCGCCCACAGGGGCGTCAGCGTGAAGGCGAACCAGCCGAGCGCCACCAGGATCGGAATCGACCACCACCGCATCGGGGCGCCGGCTCAGGCGATCACGAGGGCGCGCGCCAGGCGGCCAGCCCCGCGAAGGCGGCGACCACACCTTCGTAGACCGGCCGCTTGAAGGGCACGATCAGGTCGGGCAGGCCCGACATCGGCTCCCAGCGCCACGCGTCGAACTCGGACTTGAAGGCGCCGTTGCCGGGGGAGATCACGTCGATCTCGTCGTCGGAGCCGAGAAACCCGAAGGCGAACCACTTCTGGGTCTGGCCGCGATAGCGCCCCTTCCAGGCCTGCTTCAGCACGGCCGGCGGCAGGTCGTAGGAGAGCCATCCCTCCGTCTCGCCGAGCCGCACCACCGAGCCGGCCGAGACGTTGGTCTCTTCGTAGAGTTCGCGCAGGGCCGCCGCCTCCGGGTCCTCGCCCGCGTCGATGCCGCCCTGGGGCATCTGCCAGGCGCGACCGTCCGCGACGTGCTCCGGCCCCGCATCGGCGCGCCGGCGCCCGATGAAGACGAGGCCGGACCGCGCGATCAGGGTGATGCCGACGCAGCGGCGGTACGGCAGGTCGGCGCCGTCGGCGATCGGGGATGCGGTCATAAGCGAGACCATAGGCAGGGACGCCATGTGCCGCAACGCACGAAACGACAAGGCATCACACTTCAGGGTTTCGCACTGGTGAGGCGGGTGGGTCCGCTCCCGCGCAGGGCGACGCTCACGGGCACCAGCCGGATGCCGCGGCTTTCCGCCTCCGCGGCCCAGCGGGCGATCCGGTCGATGCTCATCGGCATGGCGCTGGCCGAGGCGAGGGCGAAGCCCTTCTGCCGGGCCTGGGCCTCGAGCCGGGCCAGTTCGCGGTCGATGGCCTCGGGACGCGCCAGGGCATCGAGCACGATCTCGGCACGGGCGACCGGAACCTTGGCCTTGCCGGCCAGGGTGGTGGCGAGCGAGCGCGGCGAGGTGCCGTCGTCCACGAAGCCGAGGCCACGGGCGCCGATCTCGCGCAGCACCGGATCGAGGGCGGCGGCGTCGCTGGTCAGCTTGGCGCCCATGTAATTGACGATGCCGACGAAGCCCGGGAAGCGGCTCATGATCCAGCTCAGGCGGTCGAGATTCTCCGGCGGCCGCGAGGTGGTCAGCAGCGTCTGGGGGCCAGGATCGCTGTCGGGATAATCGAACGGCTCCATCGGCGCCTGGAGCAGCACCTCGTGCCCGGCCTCGCGCGCACGGGTCACGGTACGTTCGAGGTCGCCGCCATAGGGTGCGAAGGCGAGACTGACGGCCGGCGGCAGCCGCGTGATGGCGCTCGCGGTGGCGGCCTGCCCGATTCCGAGCCCCGAGACCAGGATGGCGACGCGCGGCCCCGAGCCGCCGCCGGCCTCCGGCCGGGCATAGACGTCGAGGGAACGCAAGCGCCCTTCGCCGAGGCGCGGCAGGTTACCGTGGCGGCCACGCTCGATCAGACGGGAATCGGGCGCCGCGCTCAGCCGGATCGGCGCGGCGGAGGGAACCTGGATCACCACCGCGTCGGTCGGGGCGGCGGTTCCGGTGGGGCGAAACACCGTGACGCCGGAGGCGGTCTCGACCTCGTCGGCGCTGCTCGAGGCGGATTTCGGCCGCTCCGCCTTGGGCGGCACCTGCGCCGCCACGGGCGCCATGACGGGTTCGCGCAGGGTGATGGCCGCGACCGCGCTCGGCTCGCCGCCCTCCGGATCTCCCACCACGACCAGGATGCTGAGACCCACGACGAGGCCCGCCACGAGGCCACCGAGCATCAGCGGCGCGGTGATCCTGACCTGCCGCAGCGATCGCAGACGCTGGCCGGCGGAAGGCTTCGCCCCGAGCGGTCGGGTCAGGATGTCGTCGGTGGCCACGCGCAGCCGCTTCCCCAGGGTCGTGGACCGGTGCGGAGGCAAGCCCGTCGTGAAACGAGAACGGCCCCCACGACCGGTTCTGAACCGACATTGGGGGCCGACATGGTTAACGCTTCGCTAAGGCGCGGCGACCGGGTCTCAGTTGGGAACGGCCGCCTTCGGCGTGTTGGCCGCGCCCTTCTGGATGCCGCGCAGGAAGTCGAAGGCCGCGATGAGCTGCTTGTCCTTGGCCGGGTCCGGCGGGACGTAGGCGGAGGAACCGCCGCGCTCCTCGACATCCTTCTGCTTGAGGTGGCCCTTCAGGCCGGCCTCGCCCTTGGTCTCGTCCTTGCCCTTCAGCTCGTCCGGCACCTCCTGCAGGACCTCCTGGTCCGGCTCGATGCCCTTGGCCTGAATCGAGCGGCCCGACGGCGTGTAGTAGCGCGCGGTGGTCAGGCGGAGCGCGCCGCTGCCGCCGAGCGGGATGATCGACTGCACCGAGCCCTTGCCGAACGAGCGGGTGCCGAGCACCGTCGCGCGCTTGTGGTCCTGGAGGGCGCCGGCCACGATCTCGGAGGCCGAGGCGGACCCGCCATTGACGAGCACGACGATGGGCTTGCCCTTCGTCAGGTCGCCGGACTTGGCCGAGAAGCGCTGGGTCTCGTCGGGGTTGCGGCCGCGGGTCGAGACGATCTCGCCCCGGTCGAGGAACGCATCCGACACCATCACGGCCTGGTCGAGGAGGCCGCCCGGGTTGTTGCGCAGGTCCAGCACGTAGCCCTTGAGCTTGTCGGCGCCGATCTCGGTGTTGAGCTTGTCGATCGCCGCGCGCAGGCCGTCGAAGGTCTGCTCGTTGAATTGGGTCAGGCGGATGTAGCCGACGTCGCCGCCCTCGGCGCGCGAGCGCACCGGCTTGATCTTGATCACGTCGCGGTTGAGCGTGACCTCGATCGGGTCCTTGGATTCCTTGCGGCTGATCTTCAGCTTGACCGGCGAGTTGACCGGGCCGCGCATCTTGTCGACGGCCTGGTTCAGGGTCAGGCCCTGGACCTGATCCTCGTCGATCTGCGTGATCACGTCGTTGGTGAGGATGCCCGCCTTCGAGGCCGGGGTGTCGTCGATCGGGGTCACGACCTTGATCAGGCCGTCCTCCATCGTGACCTCGATGCCGAGGCCGCCGAACTCGCCGCGCGTCTGCACCTGCATGTCGCGGAAGCTCTTCGAATCCATGTAGCTGGAATGCGGATCGAGCGAGGTGAGCATGCCGTTCACAGCCGCCTCGATCAGCTTCGCCTCGTCGGGCTTCTCGACGTAGTCGGTGCGGACCTTCTCGAACACGTCACCGAACAGGCTGAGCTGGCGGTAGGTCTCGGCGGAGGCGGCGACGGCGCTCGTCCCCGAGAGCAGGCGGGTCTGGGTCGCCACCACCGAGGATCCGACGCCGAGGAACGCGCCGAGCAGTATCAGGGAAACCTTGCGCATTATCCGCGAACCTTCTCGCTGGGGCTTTTCGCCCACCAAGGCTCCGGATCGATGGAGCCGCCGTCTTTTCTGAACTCGACGTATAAGACCGGATCGCCGCGATCACCGCCCGCCGAATCGGCGCCGGTGCCGCCCTCCCCCATCGCCGCCACCGGCTCGCCCGCGAGCACGAACTGGCCGACCTCGACGTTGATCTGGTCCATCCCCGCCAACAAGAGATAGTAGCCATCGCCGGCGTTGATGATCAAGAGTCGCCCGTACGAGCGGAACTGGCCGGCGAAGGACACCCAGCCATCCGCCGGAGAGGAAACCACCGCCTTGGGCCGGGTCGCGAGCGATATGCCGCGGCTGGCGCCGCCCGTTCCGTCGGGCTGGTTGAAGCCGCGCAGGAGGGTGCCGCTCACGGGGCGGGGCAGGTCGCCGCGCGTATCGACGAAGCGGACCTTGGGGCTGAGCCGGGCCGGATCGCGCGCGCTTGCGGCGGCGAACCGCTCCTGGGTCGCGCGCGCCTCGCGGGTCTCGGCCGCCCGCGCCTCCTCCGCCGCGCGCCGTGCGGAGGCGACCTCGCCCTCCATCCGGTCGAGCAGATCCTTCAGGCTCTTGGCCTGCACCGACAGTTCGGCGGTGCGCGTCCGCTCGGCGGAGAGGCCGCTCTCGACCTCGGCCTGCCGGGTCCGGCGCGCCGCGATCAGCGCGTTCAGGCGCTGCTGCTCGCGGGCCCAGCCGGCGAGATCGCCGGTCAAACCTTCGCGATCCGACGCGATCAGTCCCTTGAGGCGCACGAGCTCGGAGAGGTCGCCGGCCAGGGTCTCGGCCTCGCCGCGCAGTTCGGGCACCACGGCGCCGAGGAGCATGGAGGTGCGGATCACCGCCAGCACGTCCTCCGGCCGCACCAGCACGGCCGGCGGCGGGCGCCGGCCCATGCGCTGGAGCGCGGCGAGGATCTCCGCGATGACGCCGCGCCGGGATTCGAGCGAGCGGCGCAGGGCCGCCTCGCTGGCGCCGAGCGTCTTCAGACGCTCCTCCAGCCGGCTCATCCGCACCTCGGTGGCCTGGGATTGCCGCGCGGCGTCGAGGAGCGCGGTGTTGAGCTTGGCCCGATCGCCGCCGATCGCGGCGATCTCGGCCTCGAACTTCGCCCGCGCGCCGGTGCTGGCGGCGAGCGCCTCCTCGATGCGCTTCAGGTTCTCGGCCCGGCGGTTCTTCTCGTCGAGCGCCCTTTGGACAGCGTCCGGCGTCGTCGGCTCCTCGGCGCGGGGAGCCGCCGTCACGGAGAGGCAGGCGGCCACGAGCAGACCGCGCCTCACCCCTGCTCGCCTGCGTCGCCGGACCGGATTCATCGCTCGTCGAGGTTTCCGCGGTGGTACGGGTGGCCGGCGAGGATCGTCAGCGTGCGATACACCTGCTCCAGCGCGAGGACGCGCACAAGGCCATGCGGCAAGGTGGCGGCGCCGAAGGACAGGCCGAGCTCGGCGCGCGCCCGCACGGCCGGGTCGAGCCCGTCCGCGCCCCCGATGGCGAGAACGAGGACGGAGCGGCCCGCATCGCGCCAGCCGCCCACGCGCTCGGCGATGGTCTCGCTGGTCAGATCCGCGCGTCCGCGCTCGTCGTAGACGGCCAGCACGGCGCCGGTGGCCGATGCGTGGCCCAGGATCGCGGCAGCCTCCTCGGCGGCGCGGTCCGGGGCGCGGCGCGCCCGACTCTCCGGGATCTCGACGATGTCGCAGGCGGTGAAGCCGAGCCCCCGTCCGGCCTGCGCGGCGCGTTCGCGGTAGCGCGCGGCGAGGTCCCGCTCGGGGCCGGGTTTGAGGCGGCCGACCGCCGCCACGAGCAGGCGCACGCGGCGCCGTCGCTCACTCGGCCGGGGCGGCGACGGGACGGTCGGCGCCCCACATCTTCTCGAGATTGTAGAAGCCCCGCACCTCGGGACGGAAGATGTGCACGATGATGTCGCCGGCATCGATCAGCACCCAGTCGCAGGCCGGCAGGCCCTCGACGCGGGCGGTGCCGAGCCCCTTCGCCTTCATCTCCTGAAGGACGCGGTCCGCGATCGCGCCGACATGGCGCTGCGAGCGGCCCGAGGTGATGATCATGGTGTCGGCCAGGGACGTCCGGCCCATCAGGTCGATCTCGATCGTCTCTTCGGCCTTCATGTCCTCGAGGCAATCGAGGGCGAGGCTCCGGAGATCGTCGATCTTCCGGTCGGTGGATTCGTCGGAGCCGGGGGCTCCGGTATGGACCGCGTCGTTCAGCGTCTGGGTTCCTGCAATCGCCATCGTCATCCCGCCACCGTACCTCGAATAGCGATGAAGTGGAACGTGGCTCTTGCCTTTTCCATGCACGACCTATGCGGCGGCGTCCGGCTTCGCCCGCAGGGCGGTGGAGGAGAGGGTCGAGCGGGGGCCGTGCAGGAAGACCCAGGCCGGGGCGGCCCTGTCCACGAGGCTGCCCGCGTCCGACTCGGGAATGCGCCAGCGCGCGAGCGCCCGCGCGGCGCGGGCGGCGGGCGCGGTCAGGGTGAAGCCCGGCCGATCGATGATCGCGATCGGCATCAGGCGCGCGATCTCGGAAAATCCCCGCCAGCGGTGAAATGTCGCGAGGCTGTCGGCGCCCATGATCCAGACGAACTTCACGCCCGGATTTCGCCGCGTCAGGAAGCGCAGGCTCTGGCGGGTGTAGCGCGCGCCGATCCGCGACTCGAAATCCGTCACCGCGATGCGCGGATGATCGGCGACACGGCTCGCGCGGGCGACGCGCGCCTCGATGGCGGCGAGTTCGCCTCGGTCCTTCAGCGGGTTGCCCGGCGTGACCATCCACCAGACCCGGTCGAGGCGCAGCCGCGCCAGGGCCACGAGGCTGACGTGCCGGTGCCCGAGATGGGCCGGATTGAAGGAGCCGCCATAGAGGCCGATGCGCAGGCCGGGCACGACGGGGGGCAGGCGGGCCGGCCCCGATGCGTCAAGCCGCATCGGGGCGCGGGAGAGTCGCGGACGGATGCGTCAAGGACGCGTCTGCCCGTTCCCGTGGACGCGGTACTTGAAGGTCGTCAGCTGCTCGACGCCGACCGGACCGCGGGCGTGCATGCGGCCCGTGGCGATGCCGATCTCGGCGCCGAAGCCGAACTCGCCGCCATCGGCGAACTGGGTCGAGGCGTTGTGCGTGACGATGGCCGAATCGACCTCCGCCAGGAAGCGCGTCGCCTCGGCCATGTCGTCCGTGACGATCGCGTCGGTGTGATGCGAGCCGTTGGTCTCGATATGCTCGATCGCCGCGTCGAGCCCGTCGACGACCCGCACCGCGATGATGGCGTCGAGGTACTCCGTGCGCCAGTCCACGTCCGTGGCGGCGCTCACCCGGCCGTCGACCGCCTGCGTCGCCGCGTCGCCGCGAACGGCGCAGCCGGAATCGAGCAGCGCGGTCACGAGCGGCGCGAGGTGGGTCTCGGCGCAGGCGCGGTCGACGAGGAGCGTCTCGGCGGCGCCGCAGATGCCGGTGCGCCGCATCTTGCTGTTCAGGACCACGGTGCGGGCCATGGCGAGGTCGGCGCCCGCCGCCACGTAGACGTGGCAGATGCCGTCGAGATGGGCGAAAACCGGGACGCGCGCCTCCGCCTGAACCCGCTCCACCAGCCCGCGTCCACCGCGCGGCACGATGATGTCGAGGCCGCCGTCGAGGCCGGCCAGCATGGCGCCGACGGCCGCGCGGTCGCGGGTCGGCACGATCTGGATCGCGTCGGCGGGAAGGCCGGCCGCCTCCAGCCCCGCCCGCATGGTCCGCGCGATGGCCATCGCCGAACGGTGGCTGTCCGAGCCCGCCCGCAGGATCGCGGCGTTGCCGGCCTTGAGGCAGAGCGCACCCGCATCCGCCGTGACGTTAGGCCGGCTCTCGAAGATGACGCCGACGACGCCGAGCGGCACGGCGATGCGCTCGATGAGCAGGCCGTTCGGCCGCTCGAACGCGGCGATCTGCCGTCCGACGGGATCGGGCAGCGCCCCGATCTTGGCCACCGCGTCCGCGATGGCGTTGAGCCGTCCCTCGTCGAGGGTCAGGCGGTCGACGAGGGCCTGGGTCTGGCCGGCCGCGCGGGCCGCCTCCACGTCGCGGGCGTTTTCGGCCAGGATGGTGTCCCGTTCGGCACGCAGGCGCTCCGAGATCAGGCGCAGGGCGGTGTCCTTGGTCTGGGCCGGCGCGAGGGCGATCTTGCGGGCGGCGGCGCGGGCGCGCCGGCCGAGGGCGTTCATCTCCGTGACGAGATCACCGGGGGGTGCGAAATCGGTGCGCAGATTCAGAACGGGCACAGTGTTCATCCTCGCGACCGTCGCGAAGGCACGCGGCCGCCTTGTGTTCCCGCTCGTCATGCCACGGTGTACGCGGCAAAAACAAGCATTCACGCTGACAGATCAGCTATTCCCCAACCATCGCGAGGTCATCGCGATGCACCATCTCGGCGCGACCGGGATGGGTCAGAAGATCCGCGATCTCGCGGCTGGGCCGCCCGATGATGCGCAGGGCCTGATCACTGTCATAGGCCACGAGGCCACGCCCGAGCGTGCGTCCGGCCTCGTCCCGGATCACCACGGCGTCGCCGCGCCCGAAGCCGCCCTGAACCCGCGTGACACCCACCGGGAGCAGGCTCGCGCCGCCCTGGAGCGCGCGGGCCGCGCCGGCATCGACAGTGAGGATGCCGCGCGGCTCGAGCGACCCGGCGATCCAGCTCTTGCGGGCGGTGACCGGGTTCGAGCCGGACAGGAACCAGCTGCAGCGCCCGCCCCTGAGGATGGTGCGCAGCGGATTCTTCTCGCGCCCGTCCGCGATGATCATGTGGGTGCCGCCGCTCGCCGCGATCTGGGCGGCCTCGACCTTGGTGCGCATGCCCCCGCGCGAGAGCTCGGAGGCCGGCCCGCCCGCCATCGCCTCGATCTCCGGCGTGATCCGCTCGATCACCGGCAGGTGCCGCGCGCTCGGGTCGGTGTGGGGCGGGGCGGTGTAGAGCCCGTCGATATCGGAGAACAGCACCAGCACGTCGGCGCCGATCATGGTGGCGACGCGCGCGGCCAGGCGGTCGTTGTCGCCGTAGCGGATCTCGCTGGTGGCGACCGTGTCGTTCTCGTTGACCACGGGGACGGCGCGCACCTCGAGGAGCTTCAGCACCGTGGCGCGCGCGTTCAGGTAGCGCCGGCGCTCCTCGGTGTCCTGCGGCGTGACCAGGATCTGCCCGGCCGCGATGCCGTGATGCCCGAGCGCCTCGGACCAGTGCCGGGCCAGGGCGATCTGGCCCACGGCCGCCGCCGCCTGGCTCTCCTCCAGGCGCAGGGTTCCGGGCGGATAGCCCAGCACCGTGCGCCCGAGCGCGATGGCACCCGACGAGACCACGAGCACGTCGGCCCCACTGGCGTGAAGGTCGGCGATGTCCTCGGCCAGGGCGCCGAGCCAGGCATGGCGCAGGCGTCCGCGCGCCCGGTCGACGAGGAGGGCCGAGCCGACCTTGATGACGATGCGGCGGAAGTCCTGGAGATTCGGGGTCGCTTGGCGTTCGGTGGTCATCGGCAGCGTCGGCGGGAGGACGGTTGGGCGCTTGTGACGACGGAGCGCCCCCGGCACAAGGGCCCGGCGCCTATCGAGAACGTCAGGTCACGGCTGCCAGGCTTCCGCAGGCCGCGCCTCGGCCTCGGCGAGCTTCGCCTCGTCCATCTCGCGGGCCAGCGCCCGCAGCGCATCCTGGACGCCGAGGCCGGTGGCCGAGGAGAGGATCAGGGGCTTCTTCTTCGAGGCGCGCTTCAGACGCGCGACCTGCTCCTTCAGGGTATCCGGATCGACCACGTCGGCCTTCGAGAGCGCCACGATCTCGGGCTTCTCGTCGAGGCCGTTGCCGTAGGCCTCGAGTTCGCGCCGGACGAGCTTGTAGGTCTTGCCGGCATGCTCGTTCGTGGCTTCCACGAGGTGGAGCAGCACGCGGCAGCGCTCCACGTGGGCCAGGAACTTGTCGCCGAGGCCGACGCCGTCATGCGCTCCCTCGATCAGGCCGGGAATGTCGGCGAGCACGAATTCCCGCTCGTCCGAGCGGACGACGCCGAGGCCGGGATGCAGGGTGGTGAAGGGATAATCCGCGATCTTGGGCTTGGCCGCCGTGACGGTGGCGAGGAAGGTCGACTTGCCGGCATTCGGCAGCCCGACGAGGCCCGCATCGGCGATGAGCTTGAGGCGCAGCCAGATCCACTGCTCGTGGCCTTCGAGCCCCGGATTGGCGTGCTTCGGCGCGCGGTTGGTCGAGGTGGTGAAGTAGGCGTTGCCGAATCCGCCGTTGCCGCCCTTGGCGAGGCGCACGCGCTGGCCGACATGCGTCATGTCGGCGATCAGGGTCTCGCCGTCCTCGGCCAGGATCTCGGTGCCGGCCGGCACCTTCAGCACCACGTCGGCGCCGTTGGCCCCGTGGCGGTTCGAGCCCATGCCGTGCTCGCCCTTCCGGGCCTTGAAATGCTGCTGGTAGCGGTAGTCGATCAGGGTGTTGAGGCCGTCGACGCACTCCACCCAGACGTCGCCGCCGCGCCCGCCGTCGCCGCCGTTGGGGCCGCCGAACTCGATGAACTTTTCGCGCCGGAAGGCCACGCATCCGGCACCACCGTCGCCGGAGCGGACATAGACCTTGGCTTCGTCGAGGAATTTCACGGTGCTGCTCGTCTCGTGGATTCGGCCCGGCGCGCCGGACCACTGGCCCTACCTTGCGCTCCGATCGGTGCCGGCGGGAAGCCCCGCATGGTCAGATGGCCCCGACGCTCAGACGCCGCTCTGGCGGCACTTCCCGTCGAGGTTGAGATATTGAACGCTGCGCAGCCCGGCCTCGAACCATGTGGCGCCCCGGCGCGCCGGATCGTAGCCGTAGAGATTGATCCGGATCGCGCCGTCCGGCGAGGTCAGGACCGCGGGGTCCTCCAAAGCCGTGAAGGACCAGACCGGCGCGACGCCCGCGTCAGCGAATCCGGCGCGCGTTCCGTCCGCCTCGATCTGATCGGTCTGCGTGAAGACCGGGGCAGCGTTCCCCGCGCCCCTCCCGCCGGACACCATCCCGAAGGTGAAGCCCACCTTGGGCGCGCGCCCGACGAAATTGTAGAACTCGCAATAGAGGACCGGGCCGCCGACCGGAGGATTCGTGGCCGCCGCCGGCTCCTGCGTGCTCCGAAACCGCGGGACCGCGAACACGGCCACCAGAGCCAAACCGCCGAGGACCAGGAGGCCGGACATCACGATCGGCCGGGCTGGACGCATGCTTCACCTCAAGACGACGAAAGGGAGGATGGCTGCCCATCCTCCCCGACGGTCTCTCGAACGGATGGCGCCCGCCCGTTTTCAGGGCAGGCTTTCGGACCGACCGTCTACTCGGCGGCTTCCTGCACCGGAACCACCGTGACGAAGGCGCGGCCGCGCTTCGTCTCGAACAGTACGCGGCCGGCGACCTTGGCGAACAGGGTGTGGTCCGTGCCGATGCCGACATTGGTGCCGGGGTGCCACTTGGTGCCGCGCTGGCGCACGATGATGTTGCCCGGAATCACGGCTTCCGAGCCGAACTTCTTCACGCCGAGGCGCTGACCGGCCGAATCGCGGCCGTTGCGGGACGAGCCGCCTGCTTTTTTATGGGCCATGGGGAGTTACTCCGAATTCTTGGATCTCAGGTCGGATCGTCAGGCGCTGATGCCGGTGATGCGCACCACGGTGTGGTGCTGCCGGTGGCCCCGCTTGCGGCGGGAATTCTGGCGGCGGCGCTTCTTGAAGGCGATGACCTTCGCGTCGCGGCCGTGGCTGACGATCTCGCCGGTGACGCTGATGCCCGAGAGCAGCGGCGCGCCGACCTGGGTGGCGCCTTCGCCGTTCGTGAACAAAAGCACGTCACCGAAGGTGACGGCCGAACCGGCCTCGCCCTCGAGGGTGGCGATCGTGATGGTGTCGTTGGCGGCAACGCGATACTGCTTGCCGCCCGTCTTGATGACTGCGAACATCGTTCTCTCTTCGTGTTCTCTGCCGGCCTCCGGCGCGCCTCGCGGCGAATCCTGGGCCGTCTTCTTGTTCAGGTCATCCGCACCGTCGGATCGAGCCGGGGGCGAACGCGAAACGCGCGAGCTTCGTCGAGGAAGTCGCGCGAGACGAGGTGGATAGTCGCAGACGGTGCGAATTGTCAATGTTTCGGCCGCAGCGGTCCGCGCCTACCGCTTGGTCAGGCCGCCCAGCACGTTGCGCAGGATCGCATTCCCGACCTCGGTGCCGACCTTGCGCGCCATCGAGCGGGCGGCGTTGCCCAGCACCTGTTCGGCGAGGCTCGGCGGGGGGCGGCGCCCTTTCCCCGCCGGCTTGGTGCCCAGCACGCCGCCAAGCCAGCCGCCGAGCATCCCGCCGATCCCGCCCTCGGGAGCGGCCGCGCCGTCCGTTCCGCCCGCGTCGAGCCCCTTGCGGGCGGCCAGCATCTCGTAGGCGCTCTCGTTGTCCACGGCCTCATCGTACTTGCCGCGCACCGGGCTTTTCGCGATCAGTTCGGCCCGTTCGGCCGGGGTGATCGGGCCGACGCGCCCCTGCGGCGGGGCGATCAGGGCGCGTTCCACGATCGAGGGCGTGCCCTTGGCCTCCAGAAAGCTCACCAGGGCCTCGCCGACGCCGAGTTCGGTGATGGCCTTGGCGACATCGAAGCCGGGATTCTGGCGGAACGTCTCGGCGGCGGCCTTCACGGCGCGCTGATCGCGGGGCGTGAAGGCGCGCAGGGCGTGCTGCACCCGGTTGCCGAGCTGGCCGAGCACCGATTCCGGCACGTCGAGGGGGTTCTGCGTCACGAAGTAGACGCCGACGCCCTTCGAGCGGATCAGGCGCACCACCTGCTCCACCGCGTCGAGGAGGGCCTTCGGCGCATCGTCGAACAGCAGGTGCGCCTCGTCGAAGAAGAAGACGAGCTTCGGCTTGTCGAGGTCGCCGACCTCGGGCAGCTGCTCGAAGAGTTCGGAGAGCATCCACAGCAGGAACGAGGCGTAGAGGCGCGGCCGCTGCATCAGCTTGTCGGCGGCCAGGATGTTGACGATGCCCCGACCCTCGCGGTCGACCCGCATGAAGTCGTTGAGGTCGAGGGCCGGCTCGCCGAAGAACCTGTCCGCCCCCTGGTTCTCCAGCATCAGCAGCTGACGCTGGATCGCGCCCACGGAGGCGGCCGAGACGTTGCCGTACTGGCCCGAGACCGCCTTCAGGTTCTCGGTGAGGTAGAGGAGCAGCGCGCGCAGGTCCTTCAGGTCCAGCACCGGCCATTTGTTGTCGTCGGCGACCCGGAAGGCGATGTTGAGCACGCCCTCCTGCGTGTCGTTCAGTTCCAGCAGGCGGGCCAGCAGGAGCGGCCCCATCTCGATCACGGTGCAGCGGATCGGATGGCCCTGGTCGCCGAACAGGTCCCAGAACACGGTCGGGAACCGGTCGGGCTCGTAGGGCACGCCCAGTTCCTCGGCGCGCTTGACGAAGACCGGCTTCGATTCACCGGCCGCCGCCAGCCCCGAGAGGTCGCCCTTGATGTCGGCGGCGAAGACCGGGACGCCGGCATTGGAGAAGCCCTCCGCCATCACCTGAAGGGTCACGGTCTTGCCGGTGCCGGTGGCCCCTGCGACGAGGCCGTGGCGGTTGGCCAGGCGCAGGGTCAGCCCCTCGGGCTTGAGGGTTCCGTCCCTCATCGGCGCCTTGCCGACCAGGATCGTGTCGACCGGGATCTTGTCGACCGGGATCTCGCCGCCGCCCTGCATGACCGCTCCCCCGAACCATCGCGGCAAAGCCGCCTCGACCGTGACCGTTATGGCGGGCGGGCGCGCCGATTTCCAGCGGAACCATCCCCGGCCTTGATTTCATGCCGGCAAGGCCGGAAGGACTATCTCCGCATCGCGCTGGAGTTGTTCGAAGATGGAAGAGTTGATCGCCCGCGTCACGACCCGAACCGGCCTCGATGCCGCGACGGCACAGACCGCCATCGGCCACATCCTGGCCTTCCTGCAGAAGGAAGGGCCGGCCACCGAGGTGAGCCAGCTGCTCGCCGCCCTGCCGGGCTCCGAGACGACGATCGCCGAATCCAATGCCGGCGAGGGCGGCGGCGGCCTGATGGGCATGCTCGGCGGCATGATGGGCGGGGGCGTCATGGCGCTCGGCCAGAAGCTGATGGCGGCCGGCGTGCCCATGGGTCAGATGCAGCCGCTCGGCCAGGAGCTGTTCGCCTATGGCCGCGAGAAGGCCGGCGAGGACGTGATGGGGCCGATCGTCGGCGCGATCCCGGGCCTGAACCAGTTCGTCTAACCTAACGATTTCTTCGGCGGCTACCCACCGGTGAGCCGCCGGATTCGGCACGGATCGATTCGCCAACTCCCTGTCGGCCAAGACGAATCTCTGTCATAAAAGCGTGCGCGCTTCGTGATGTTGTGATCCCCCGAAGGCGTGAGGCCGAGGGCTCCAGCGGGAGCCCGCCTCGCAGGCCCGACAGGCGGATTCGACGATGGTCCCCAACTTCGCGCGAGATGCGTCCGCAGCGTGGCTCACCGGCTGGGAGACGCATGTTCAGGCCCCCCTCGCCCGGATGAAGCAGAGGAGCGCCGATGCCGGGCTTCCCGGATTCGCGGGGCTTCCCGGGTTTGCGGGACTTCCTGGTTTCGCGGGGCTTCCCGGTTTCAACGGCCGTGGCCTGATCCCGCCCGGCGCCGTTCCGATCCGGTTCAAGCCCCGCCTGAAGAAGCCGCTCGCGGCTCCCGGCCTCGATCCGAGCCTCGGCCGCATCGGCAACCTCGAAGTCCGGCTGGCGACCTCGGTCTCCGAGATCCGGCGGGCCCAGCGCCTGCGCTACCGGGTGTTCTACGAGGAGATGTCGGCGGTGGCCTCCGGCATGAGCCTGCTGTCGCGCCGCGACATCGACGGCTACGACGCGGTCTGCGACCACCTCCTCGTCATCGACCACGCCGCCACCGAGGCCAAGCCGTTCCGCAAGCCCCGTCCGAAGGTGGTGGGCACCTACCGCCTGCTGCGTCAGGAATCGGCCGACCGCCATTTCGGCTTCTACACCGCGGGCGAGTACGACATCGCTCCCCTGCTGGCCGCCCATCCGGGCAAGCGCTTCCTCGAACTCGGCCGCTCCTGCGTGCTCAAGCCCTACCGGACCAAGCGCACGGTGGAACTGCTCTGGGCCGGCATCTGGGCCTATGTCCAGCACCATCGGATCGACGCGATGCTCGGCTGCGCCAGCCTGGAGGGGACCGACCCCGACCGCCTCGCCCTGCCCTTGAGCTTCCTCCACCACCATGCCCGCGCGCCCGAGCCCTGGCGCGCCCGGGCGCTGCCGGAGCACTACGTGGCCATGGACCGGCTCGCGCGCGAGGCCGTGGACCCGAAGGCGGCGCTGCAATCCCTGCCGCCCCTGATCAAGGGCTACCTGCGCGTCGGCGCCACCTTCGGCGACGGGGCGGTGGTGGACCGTCAGTTCGGCACCACCGACGTGTTCGTGGTGCTGCCGGTCTCGGCGATCGCCGCCCGCTACATCGACCATTTCGGCCCGGCCGCGAACCGCCGGGCGGCGTGATCCTGAGCGGCTCCCAGCCCACGCATCGCGGCTAGGCCCTGGCCGCGTCCGCCACCAAAGCGGCCAGCCCTTCCCGGTAGGTCGGATAGGCGAGCGTGACCCCGAGTTCCTCACGGATGCGGCGGTTCCTGACCCGCTTGTTCTCGCCGTAGAAGCTGCGGGCCATCGGGCTGAGGTCGGCGGTCTCGAAATCCACCTCCGGCGGCAGCGGCAGGCCGGCGAGCGCCGCGGCGTATTCGGTGACCACCTGCGGGGGCGTCGGCGCGTCGTCGGTGACGTTGTAGACCGCGCCGTTCCGGGGCCGCGCGATCGAGGCCAGCAGTGTCGTGGCGATGTCGTCCACGTGGATGCGGTTGAAGACCTGGCCCGGCTTGATGATCCGCTGCGACTTGCCCTCGCGCAGCTTCACGATCGGGTTGCGGCCCGGCCCGTAGATCCCCGAGAGCCGGAAGACCTGGACCGCCTTGCCGGTCTCGGCGCCGAGCGCCAACCAGTCGGTCTCGACGGCGAGGCGCCCGCGCGAACGCGCGCTGACCGGCCTCGCGGGGGTCTCCTCGTCGATCCAGGCCCCCTCGTGGTCGCCGTAGACGCCGATCGTCGAGAGATAGCCGATCCAGCCGATGCGGCTCTGCGCGATGGCGTCGCGATAGCGGGCCAGCACCGTGTCGCCCGCGCGCCCGGGCGGCGCCGAGACCAGGAGCACGTCGGTCTCGGCCAGATCCGCCGCGATGCGGGGATCGTCGCTCTCCGGGCCGAAGGCGCGCAGGGCGGCAAGGTCGCTCGGAGCGCTGCGGGACGGGTCCGTCACCGTCGCGCGGATCGCCGCGAAGCCATCGCGCGCCCGCTCGACGAAGTGGCGCGCGGTGAAGCCGAGGCCGAAGACGAAGAGGTTCATGGCTGGGGCTGTCCTGTCGTCTCGGGCATGGCCAGGGCCGAGCGCCATTCGGCTTCGACCAGGGCGTCGGTTTCGCTCAAGCCGTGCGCGTTGAAAAGGGCCCGCAGCCGCGCCTCGGGCAGAAGGCGGCCGAGCGCCCAGACCGCCATGCCGCGAACCAGCGCGGCGGGATCGCCGAGGCAGCGTTCGGCCTCGGCGGCCAGGGCCGGATCGCCCGAATTGCCGATGGCGATCAGCACGTTGCGCAGGAAGCGGTCGCGCCCCGTGCGCTTGACCGGCGTGCCGGCGAAGCGCGCGCGAAACGCCGCGTCGTCGAGACGGGCAAGCTCGGCGAGCGGCGGCGCGGCCAGATCCGCCCGCGCGGACATCCGCCCTTCGGCCGCCACGGCGGCGAACTTGTTCCAGGGGCAGACCGCGAGGCAATCGTCGCAGCCGAAGATCCGGTTGCCGATGGCGGCGCGGAATTCCGGCGCGATCGGCCCCGCATGCTCGATGGTGAGGTAGGCGATGCAGCGCCGCGCATCGAGGCGATAGGGCTCGGGGAACGCGTTCGTCGGGCAGATGTCGAGGCAGCGCCGGCAGGAGCCGCAATGGTCGGTCTCGGCTGCGTCCGGCTCCAGATCGGCCGAGGTGTAGATGGCCCCGAGCAGGAGCCAGTTGCCGAGGTCGCGCGAGACCAGGACCGTGTGCTTGCCCTGCCAGCCGAGGCCGGCGGCGGCGGCCAGCGGCTTCTCCATCACCGGGGCGGTGTCGACGAAGACCTTCACGCGGACATCGCCCTTGGCCGAGAGGTAGCCGCCGAGCTCCTTGAGCTTGCCCTTCACCACCTCGTGGTAGTCGCGCCGCTGGGCATAGGCCGCGATGGCCCCCCGGTCGCGCCGCGCGAGCAGCGCCAGGGGATCGTGCTCCGGGCCGTAATTCATCCCGAGCACGACGACGCTGCGGACACCCGGCCACAAGGTGGCGGGGTCGGCGCGCTGGTCGGCCCGCTCCAGCATCCAGTCCATCGAACCGTGATGGCCGGCGGCGAGCCAGGCCGGGAGACGGGCCCGGAGTTCGGGCACGGCATCGGGCCGGGTGATCCGGATCGATTCGAAGCCGAGATGGCGCGCCCGCGCGTCCACCGCCCGGCGCAGGTCGTCCCCGACGAGGATCTTGCGCGGGGCCGTGCGGGGGATTTCCTGGGAAACCCGCGCGTTCAGAAGTCCAGGTTCGCGTAGTGGTCGGCCGGGGCCATGCCCGGCACCCGGTCCGCCAGCAGGGTGCGGAAGGACGGACGCGACTTCACCCGCGCGTACCAGTCCCTCGCCGTCTCGTCCTCGTCCCATGGCACGTCGCCGAGATAATCCACGCAGGAGAGGTGGGCCGCCGCCGCGAGATCCGCATAGGTCAGATGGTCGCCCGCCAGCCATTTCCGGCGGGACATGAGGTAGCCGATATACTTCATGTGGTAGCGCACGTTGGTGCGCGCCGCGCGAATGGCGTGCATGTCCGGCGGGCCGCCGCCATTGGCGCTGTTCATGAAGCGCTTCGAGATCTTCTCGGTGACGAGGTACTCGGTCACCTCCGCGTTGAACTTGACGAGGAACCAGTCGAGCAGGCGGCGGACCTCGACGCGCGCGGCCGTGGTCTCGGGCAGGAGGCGCCGCCCGCTGAGGCCGAGCCCGCGCGTCTCGTCGAGATATTCGGCGATGATGCCGGCGCCCGGCACGGCGAGGCCGGTCTGCTCCACGAGCACCGGCGTGGTCCCGGCCGGATTGATCAGCAGGAAGGCCTCGCGCCGGTCCCAGGGGCGCTCCTCCATCAGCGTCGGCTCCATGCCCATCTCGGACAGGACGAGACGGATGAAGCGGGAATGCGGGCAGAAGGGGGAGTGGTAGAGCGTCGCCATCGAGGCCGTTTCGAACGGGGAAAGAGTGCCGGGGGACGAACCGCATCGTCGCCCTGCGGGGATGGTCGGCCGGACGAGACTTATTGCCCGATCATTGCCGCCTCATTAACACGCGCGGACCGAACGCGATAACCATCCGTCAACCTTGATGGATCACGTTCGATCCACGAGGGCCGCGTCCCGGATGACGGAGCGGCCCCGGGCCGTGCTGCCGCCGGGCCTTTCGAGATTCCAAACCGTCGAGGCGAAGTGATGATGGATGCGATGGGCATCGCGAAGGCGGTCGTGCTCGCCGTGGTGGAGGGGGCGACCGAGTTCATCCCCGTCTCGTCCACCGGGCACCAGCTTCTCGTCGGCCACTTCATCGGCTTTCAGTCGCCCAACAACACCTTCGAGGTGCTGATCCAGCTCGGAGCGATCCTGGCGATCCTGGCGGTGTATTTCCGCCGGCTCCTCGGCATCACGCTCTCCCTGCCCAACGACCCGAAGGCCCGCCGCTTCGTGGCCGGCATCCTGCTGGCGTTCCTGCCGGCGGCGATCATCGGCGGCCTCTTCTCGAAATACATCAAGTTCTACCTCTTCAATCCCTGGATCGTGTGCGCGACCCTGGTGGCCGGCGGCCTGGTGCTCCTCGTCCTCGACGACACCGACCTCGAGGTGAAGAAGCGCGACGTCTTCGACTTCACCCTGCCGATGGACCTGAAGATCGGCTTTTTCCAGTGCCTCGCGATGATCCCCGGCGTCTCGCGCTCGGGCGCCACCATCGTGGGCGCCATGCTGATGGGCGCCGACAAGCGCTCGGCCACCGAGTTCTCGTTCTACCTCGCGATCCCCACCATGGCGGGCGCCTTCGCCAAGGACCTGCTCGACAATTACAAGAACCTCTCGAAGGACGATGCCGGGCTGATCGTCATCGGCTTCATCGTGGCCTTCATCTCGGCTTTCATCGTGGTGCGCACGGTCCTCGACTACGTCGCCTCGCACGGGTTCCGGCTGTTCGCCTGGTGGCGCATCATCGTCGGATCCCTCGGCTTCGCGGGCCTGATCATCTTCGGCTGAGCGTCTTCGCCCCGGGCCCGGCGCGCGTCCGCGCCGGGATACATAATACAGGCCGAAGGGACGATTGCGTCCGCGAGCGGCGCCGTGCAAGGGCTGTCCGGAAATCGATGCCGGCTCTCTTCGGGCCGGCGCACCGGCTCTCCCGGGCCGGCGCATGAGAGCCAATGCGGAGGCCCGACCCGATGGAAGACCGTCCCCTCGCCGACCTGTTCCCGCCCGCGACCCGCGAGCGCTGGCTCGGCCTCGTCGACGGTGTGCTGAAGGGCGGCGACTTCGAGAAGCGGCTGGTCTCGAAGACCGCCGACGGCATCCGCATCGAGCCCCTCTACGAGAAGTCGCCCCCGGTGGCGCAGCCCGTTCGGGCGCCGGGCCCGTGGCGCATCTCCCAGCGGGTCGATCATCCGGACGGAACGGCGGCCAGCGACCTCGCCCTGGCGGACCTCGAGGGTGGCGCCGACGCACTCGTCCTCGTCTTCGCCGGTGCTCACGCCGCCCGGGGCCACGGCCTCGCCGCGACGAACGCGGCCGATCTCGACGCCGCCCTCGGCAACGTCATGCTGCCGCTCATCGCCACCCGCCTCGATGCCGGTGCGCGCGGAATCGAGGCCGCGAACCTGATCAAGGACGTGGTCGCGGCGCGCGGCGAGACCTTGAAAGGGCTCGACCTCGATCTCGGCCTCGATCCGATCAGCGTCCTCGCCCGGACCGGCACCCTCGCGGAAGATCATGGCGCCGAGATCGCCCGCATCCTGACGGATTTCGATGCCCTGGGCTTCACCGGCCGGGCCTGCCTCGCCGATGGGCGCCCCTATCACGAGGCGGGCGCCAGCGAGGCGGCCGAGCTCGCCGCGACCCTCGCGACGGCCGTGGCCTACCTGCGCGCGCTGGAGACCGGCGGTCACGCCGTCGAGCGCGCCCGCGACGCCGTTTCGGTGCTGCTCACGGCGGATGCCGACGAGTTCCTCACCATCGCCAAGTTCCGGGCCATGCGGCGGCTCTGGGGCCGGGTCGAATCGGCCTGCGGCCTCGCGCCGAGACCGTTGCGCCTGCATGCTGAGACCGCCTGGCGGATGATGAATCGGCGCGACCCCTTCGTGAACATCCTGCGAACCTCCATGGCGGCCTGCTCGGCCGGCCTCGGCGGCGCGGATTCGGTGACCGCCCTGCCCTACACGGCCGCACTCGGCCTCGCCGACGCCTTCGCCCGCCGGGTGGTGCGCAACAGCCAGATCGTACTGATCGAGGAATCGAACCTCGCCCGCGTCGCCGATCCGGCGGCGGGGGCCGGCAGCTTCGAGACCCTCACCGAAGAACTCGCGCAAGCCGCCTGGGCGGGCTTCCAGGAGATCGAGCGCGAGGGGGGCATCGTCGCCAGCCTCCGCTCGGGAGCGCTTCAGGGGCGCATCGCCGCCACCCGGGCCACGCGCGCGAAGAACGTCGCCACGCGGCGCGAGGCGATCACCGGCGCCAGCGAATTTCCGTACCTCGCCGAGAAGCCCGTGACCGTGCTGGACGTCCCGGTCGTCGCGGCGCCGCCCGCCGGCGGTTTCGGCAGCGGCGCGGCACTGACCTGCGAGCCGCTGCCCTCGCTGCGTCTGGCCGAACCCTACGAGGCCCTGCGCGACGCGTCGGACGTCACCCTGGCCGAGACGGGCCGGCGACCGGTGGTGTTTCTCGCCAATCTCGGTCCCGTGGCGTCCTTCAACGCGCGCTCGACCTTCGCCGCCAACACCTTCGCGGCGGGTGGCATCGAAGCCGTGAACCAGGAGGGCTTCTCGGACGCCGCCGCTCTGGCCGAGGCCTTCCGGGCGTCGGGCGCGCGGATCGCCTGCCTGTGCTCGTCGGACGCGATCTATGCGACGCAGGCGGTGGAGGCCGCCCGGTCCCTGAAGGCGGCGGGCGTCGCGCAGCTTTATCTCGCCGGCCGGCCGGGCGAGCTGAGCGAGGCCCTGACGGAGGCGGGCGTGGACGCCTACCTCCAGGCGGGCGGCGACGTCCTGACGCTGCTGACGGGAGCGCTGGCGCACGCGACGGGTGCATGATCGGGAAACCGATCGGCGTCCCGTTCGTTCTCGGCCCAGTCGAGACCATCAGTTCGAACGGAAAACCATGCGACGCGCAGCCTTAGCGGCGACCACCCTCGCTCTTCTCACCGCTTCCATCGAGGCCGCGGATGCCGCCAAGAAGAAGGTCAAGGTCCCGAACCGCTACGACGGGGCCTGGAGCATCGAGGTCGTGACCCTGGACGGCCCCTGCGACCGGGCCTACCGCTACGGCGTGCAGATCCGTCGCGGAGAGGCGAGCTACGCGGGAGGCGACTTTAACATCAACGGCCGCGTCTCGCCGTCGGGAGCGGTGCGGGCCGTGATCGCGCGCGGCAACGATTCCGCCGACGTGGTGGGACGGCTCGGCCGTCAGGGAACGGGCAACGGCACCTGGACCACGACCGGCGTGATCTCTTGCAGCGGCCGCTGGAACGCCGAGCGCCGGGGCTGAGCCGGCCCCTGTTGTGGGCTCGCCACTATCCGGCAGGATCGCGATTGTGGCGCGCGCGACGCGGGATTCTGCCCTTCTCCGAACGAAATCCGCGGTGAATACTCGGAGCGAATCGAAATTGATTTCGCACGGGGCTTCCCACGATGAAGGCTTTGCTGTTCGGCGCGTTCGTGACGATGTTCGGATTGGGCAGCGTGGCGGAAGCCGCCGGGCGCAATCCGGTTCAGCCGCACGCGGTGATGTCGCCCCTGGAGAGAGCGGCGACGGATTGCTTCGCCGAAACCGTGCTGTCGAACCCCACCGCCACCCGTCATGCGCGCGCGGGCCATTGGTACGAGGCGGCCGGCGTCACGGGCTTCCTCTGCCGGCCGGAAGTCGACGCGATGATCCAGGCGCATGATCGCCTGTACGGGCGCGGCACCGGAGCCCGCTACTTCCAGAACGCTTACACCCGCCATCTCGGTCAGGAACTCGCCGCGCGCCTGCAGCCGATGCTGGAGCGCAGGGCCATGGCGAGCGCCGAGCCGCCGGCCGACAAGACCGATCTCCCGGACGAGGACAAGCCCGCCCAGTAATCGGCACGCAACGACCGTTTTCTTAACCTCGATCCACTCAGGATTGCGAAACGGTTTCTTGTGCGTGGGAGGTCTTGCTGACGACGTCCGATGGTTTCGAGGACGCTTCCCTGCGCGCGGGCGAACCTTCGCCCGGCGCGAGCCTCCCTGGACCTGCCCCCGTGCGCGCCGGACCGCTCGGCCTGCCTCTGGCGGCGGTTCACCTCGCTCACCGCGTGATGGATGCGGCCGCCATCCGGCAAGCGAGCGATGCCGCGATCATTCGCGGATTGCGGGCCGAATCCGCCGCACGAGCGGAAATCGTCCGCGCTCAGGCCGCGCTGATCCGATCCCAAGCCGACGCCCTGGCGCATGATCGGACCGTCTTCGAGCAGGCCTCGTCGGCCGCGCAGATCGGCCTCTGGGAGTGCGATCTGCCGAGCGAGACCCTCCGATGGAGCGGCGGCGTCTACGACATCTTCGAATTTCCGCGCGGTTCGGTGCCGACCCGGTCGGAAACCCTGGACTGCTACACCGAGGACGCCCGGCGGACGCTCGTCGCGGTGCGGGCCGATGCCATCGCACGCCAATCGAGCTTCGCGCTCGACACCGAGATCGTCGGCCGACGCGGCGGCCGCCGGTGGATTCGGATCACCGCGACGGTGGAATGCCGGAACCGGGTGCCGGTGCGCATCTTCGGCCTGAAGCAGGACATCACCGTCGAGAAGCTGCATGCCGACCGCACGCGTTACCTGGCGGAATTCGACGTCATGACCGGGTTGGCGAACCGCGCCGTGTTCCAATCCCACCTGGAGAACGTCCGGGCATCCGACGGCCTCCTGCTCGTCGACCTCGACGGCTTCAAGGGGATCAACGACACCCACGGTCACCCCGTGGGCGACGCCTGCCTGCGGGAGGCGGCACGACGCCTCGGCGAAACCTGCCGCGACGCGGACCTCGTCGCCCGTATCGGCGGAGACGAATTCGCCGTCCTGATCCGGGACGATCCGGAGGGTGTCCTCTGCGAGGCGCTCGGTCAACGGATCGTCGCGGCGATGCGCGCGCCTTTGACGCATGGGAGCGAGTGCCTTCGGTTCGGTGCCTCCGTGGGGATCGCGCAGATGGGACACTCGACACCGGCCGACCTCTTCCTCAGGGCCGACGCCGCCCTGTATGCCGCCAAGGCTGCCGGACGCGGCACGGTCCGGATTGCCGCGCGGGCCTGATCCCGGGGACCGGCCCTCCCCGACGAACGGTCTCCCCCGGAGCTTCGCGCCAGCCCGTCCGCTGGCGTCCTGCGCGGCGGCGATCGTCGGACTTTGCGCTTTGGGGCGG
The DNA here is from genome assembly GCF_022829445.1 of Methylobacterium sp. J-068. Lineage (GTDB taxonomy): Bacteria > Pseudomonadota > Alphaproteobacteria > Rhizobiales > Beijerinckiaceae > Methylobacterium. The sequence continues at coordinate 185,932 of NZ_JAKSXY010000122.1, forward strand.
ACCTCGGTTGTGTTTTGGAGCGTTGGCCATGAGATGCCGTCGCTTCGGTGCGGATGCCGTCAACGACCGCCGGTCGGCACCGCCGACCTCCTCACCGTCCCGTTCCGCTGGGAAATAGGTTCCGCCCGTGCCGTCCGCGATCAAGGCCACAGCCGCACCGAAGAAGATCAAGGCCAAAGCCGAATCCGCCAAGGGGCATGTCGCGAAGGGGCATGTCGCCAAGACGCAAGGCGCCAAGACACAAGGCGCCAAGCGCCAACCTGCCAAGCATCCTCCTGCCAAGAAGAGCCCGCCTGCCAAGCGTCCTCCTGCGGAGCGTTCCCCCGCCAAGAGCCCACCCACGGCGCACCGCGCCGCGAAGCAGCAGGTCTTCCTCGTCGCGGCGCAGCGCCGGCGCGAGGCCCTGCGCGTCTATGCCGTGCTGACGAGTTCCGAGGCGGTGGCGCTCGCCATCGTCGAGGCGGCGAGTGCCGAGGACGTCACCGTCGAGCCGGTCGGCCGCCTCTCGAAGAAGCTGGCGCGCCCGCTCCGGCTCCTGATCGGCGAGCCGCACCCCATCTAAGACCGGTTTCGGTTGATCCCTTCGGGACGATCAGACGCGACGGGTCCCCTCATCACCGAACTGATCAGGCCGAAACAGTATGAGACGGATCAATCGTCCATCTTCAGGGCGGCGATGAAAGCCTCCTGCGGGATCTCGACCTTGCCGAACTGGCGCATCTTTTTCTTGCCCTCCTTCTGCTTGTCCAGAAGCTTCCGCTTGCGCGAGATGTCGCCGCCGTAGCACTTGGCGGTGACGTCCTTGGAGAGGGCCTTGATGGTCTCGCGGGCGATGATCTTGCCGCCCAGAGCCGCCTGGACCGGGATCTGGAACAGGTGGCGGGGGATGAGGTCCTTCAGCTTCTCGCACATGGCCCGGCCGCGATGCTCGGCGCGGGTGCGGTGGACGAGCATGGACAGGGCGTCCACGGGCTCGGCATTGACGAGGATCGACATCTTCACGAGGTCGCCCTCACGGTAGTCGGAGATGTGATAGTCGAACGAAGCATAGCCCTTGGAGATCGACTTCAGGCGGTCGTAGAAATCGAACACCACCTCGTTGAGCGGCAGGTCGTAGACGACCATGGCGCGTTTTCCCACGTAGTTGAGGTCGACCTGGGTGCCGCGCCGGTCCTGGCACAGCTTCAGCACGCCGCCGAGATACTCGTCCGGCGTGAGGATCGTGGCGCGGATCCACGGCTCCTCGATGGCGGTGATCTTCATCACGTCCGGCATGTCGGCCGGGTTGTGGAGTTCCTTGATCGTCCCGTCGGTCATCTGCAGGCGGTAGACGACGGAGGGCGCCGTCGAGATGAGGTCGAGGTTGAACTCGCGCTCCAGGCGCTCCTGGATGATCTCGAGGTGGAGGAGCCCGAGGAAGCCGCAGCGGAAGCCGAAGCCCAGCGCGGCCGAGGTCTCCATCTCGTAGGAGAAGCTCGCGTCGTTGAGGCGCAGCTTGCTCATGGCGCTGCGCAGGGTCTCGAACTCGGCCGCATCGACCGGGAAGAGCCCGCAGAACACCACGGACTGCACGTCCTTGAAGCCCGCCAGCATCTCCTTGCAGGGGCGCTTGTCCTCGGTGAGCGTGTCGCCGACGCGGGTGTCGGCGACCTCCTTGATCGAGCCCGTGAAGAAGCCGACCTCGCCGGGGCCGAGTTCGCCGATATCGGCCATCTTGGGCCGGAACACGCCGATCTTGTCGACGCCGTGCACGGCGTCGGCCCGCATCATGCGGATGTTCATGCCCTTCTTGAGCACGCCGTCGACGATGCGCACCAGCACGACGACGCCGAGATAGACGTCGTACCAGCTATCCACCAGCAGGGCCTTGAGGGGCGCGTCGCGGTCGCCCTTGGGCGGCGGCAGGCGGGTGACGATGGCCTCCAGAACCGCCTCGATGTTCAGGCCGCTTTTCGCCGAGATCGCCACGGCGTCGGAGGCGTCGATGCCGATCACCTCCTCGATCTGGGCGCGGATGCGCTCGGGCTCGGCGGCCGGCAGGTCGATCTTGTTGAGGACGGGGACGATCTCGTGGTTGGCGTCGAGCGCCTGGTAGACGTTGGCCAGCGTCTGCGCCTCGACGCCCTGCGACGCGTCGACCACCAAGAGCGAGCCCTCGCAGGCGGCGAGCGACCGCGAGACCTCGTAGGCGAAGTCGACGTGGCCCGGCGTGTCCATCAGGTTGAGGATGTAGTCCTTCCCGTCCTCAGCCTTGTACTCCAGGCGCACGGTCTGCGCCTTGATGGTGATGCCGCGCTCCTTCTCGATGTCCATCGAGTCGAGCATCTGTTCGCTCATGTCGCGAAGCGCCACCGTGCCGGTGGTCTGGATCAGGCGGTCGGCGAGGGTCGATTTGCCGTGGTCGATATGCGCGACGATGGAAAAGTTGCGGATGTTGTCGATGGGGGACGTGGTCATCGAGGCTGCGATCTCCGGCGCGCGCGGCCCGCCGTCAGGGGACGGACCCGGCGCACGGTCATAAGGGCTGAAAAACTGGAACGCCGCAGATAGCAGCGCCCGTCCCCCGCGCCAAGCGCGGGGCGGGACGGGGTTGTCCCGGGGCTCGGCGGGATCGTGTCGCGCGCGGCTCCCCTATCCCGGCTCGGGGGCGCCGCCCTTGCGCGCCTCGGCCGCCATCGTCACGAGAACCTTGCGCAGCGCGCCCATCTCGCGGACTGGCTCCGGGTAGAGCACCCGCACGGTCCGGTCGCCGGTGAGGAGGTCCATGCCTTCGGGGTCGAGGCCGGTGAGGCGCCACGGGCCCGGCTCGGCGCCGGAGGCCACGGCGTAGAGCGCGAGCGCGTCGGCGTGATCCGCGTTCATGTGCTCGACGGCGCCGGCCTCGCCCGCCACCAGGGCCTCGGCGCCCGTCAGGTCGAGGCGCAACTCGTCCGCGGTCAGCACGGCGGCCTTGGCGAAGCCTCCGTTCAGGTGCCCGGCCGCCGGCTCCAGACCGAAGAACCCAAAATCCGGGAAATCCGCGTAGAGCTTCGATTTCGGATGCCGGGCGATGAAGCGGGCGCGGGCGCGCGGCTCGGCCGTCTGCGCCACCCGCCCCGTCACGGTGAGGCGCGGATGCGCGAGGGGGTCGCCCTTGCCGCCGGCGCTGAACAGCAGCGAGGCGCGCGGGTCCTTCAGCAGGTTGCGCGTATGCGCCGAGAGCCGCGAGAGCAGCATCAGGGGCGTGCCGTCGACATCCGTGGCGATGGTGACCAGCGAGACGAAGGGCGTGCCGTCCTCCGGGTCGAGGGTGGCCAGCGCCCCGGAGCGGATCGAGCGCAGGAGGTGCCGGGCCAGCCCGATCGCGTCGAAGGGCGCCTCCGCCGCCGGCAGCGGCACCGCCGGTCCGCGCCGCTCCGACCCCGTATTGGTCTCGCCCTCGGCCATGATGGTCCCCCCGCAATCGTGATCGCCTGAATCGTGATCGGCATGCGGCGCTCAGGCCGCGTTCAGCCGGGGGATCATAGCGATGGATCGAGGCTCCGCACGAGGGGACGGGAGTGCGGCCCGTTGGCCTCAGTCAAGCGCCAAACGCACGAACGACCGAGGGTCGCTCGCTTTTATTGCACATTGCCATTACACAGCCTGACTCTCCGCGCGAACGCGGCCCGCCCTCCGGCACGGTCGCCACCGCGTTTTTGCCGATCCTGACGTGCCGTCCGCGACGGCGAATCGGGGTGGGATGCGGAGAGGCGGGCGCCGTCAGACGTCCGCCGAGCCGCATCCGAGCAACAGGACACGCGCATGCCGACCATCGCCCTCGTGGACGACGACCGAAACATCCTCACCTCCGTCTCGATCGCGCTCGAAACGGAAGGCTACCGCATCCAGACCTATACCGACGGTGCCTCGGCGCTGGACGGGCTGAAGCATTCCCCGCCCGATCTCGCGATCTTCGACATCAAGATGCCGCGCATGGACGGGATGGAGCTTCTCAGGCGTCTGCGGCAGAAATCCGACCTCCCGGTGATCTTCCTGACCTCGAAGGACGAGGAGATCGACGAGCTGTTCGGCCTCAAGATGGGCGCGGACGACTTCATCCATAAGCCGTTCTCGCAGCGCCTGCTGGTCGAGCGCGTGAAAGCGGTGCTGCGCCGCTTCGCCCCGAAGGACGGCCCCGGCGCCGCCGCGCGCGAGGCCGACGCCGCCGCCCGCTCCCTGGAGCGCGGCCTGCTGATGATGGACCCGGAGCGCCACACCTGCACCTGGAAGGGCGAGCCCGTGACCCTGACGGTGACGGAGTTCTTGATCCTGCAGGCGCTCGCCCACCGCCCCGGCGTCGTGAAGAGCCGCAACGCCCTGATGGACGCGGCCTACGACGATCAGGTCTACGTGGACGACCGCACCATCGACAGCCACATCAAACGGCTGCGCAAGAAGTTCAAGGTGACCGACACCAACTTCGACATGATCGAGACGCTGTACGGCGTCGGGTACCGCTTCAAGGAAAGCTGAGCGGCCCCTTCCGCCAAGCCCGCGCCTCCCCACACACCCGGACGATCGTGGCCACAACAGACCAAGCCGAGATCCCTTCGCGCGGCATGCTCGACTGGCCGCGCCAGATCTGGAACGGCATCGGACAGCGCGCCTCGTCGAGCCTGACCCGGCGCATCGTCGTGCTCAACCTCGTCGGGCTCATCGCGCTGCTGTTCGGGTTCCTCTACCTGAACCAGTTCCGGCAGGGGCTGATCCAGGCGCGGGTGCAGAGCCTGCTGATCCAGGGCGAGATCATCGCCGGCGCCATCGCGTCCTCGGCCTCGGTCGAGACCGACGCGATCCGGATCGATCCGGACCAGCTCCTTCAGCTTCAGGCCGGCGAGGGCGAGGACAAGCCCTCCTCCCCCCTCACCTTCTCGCTGAACCCGGAGCGGGTGGCCCCGCTCCTGCGCCGCCTGATCACGCCCACCGGCAACCGCGCCCGGGTCTACGACCAGGAGGGCGGCCTGCTGTTCGACACCCGCACCCTCTCGGCGCGGGGCGAGATGAGCCGCAGCGACCCGGACGTGCGCCCCCGCAAGCGCACCCTGCTGGAGCAGGTCTGGGACTTCCTGCAATCGAAGTTCGGGGGCCGGCAGGTGCCGTCGAGTGCCTCCGAGGAGATCGGCCCCGCGAGCGGCCACGGCCTGAAGGAGGTGCAGGTGGCGCTCGGCGGCGCGCGCGGCACCATCGTGCGCCGGAATCCGGCCGGCGAGACCATCGTCTCCGTGGCGGTGCCGATCCAGCGCGCGAGTTCGGTGCGCGGCGCCCTGATGCTCTCGACGCAAGGGGGCGACATCGACCGGGTCATCGCCTCGGAGCGCTTCGGCCTGCTCCAGGTCTTCCTCATCGCCGCCGCCGTGATGCTGGTCCTGTCGATCCTCCTCGCCGGCGCCATCGCGGGGCCGGTACGGCGCCTCGCGGATGCCGCCGAGAAGGTGCGGCTCGGCATCAAGTCGCGCGAGGAGATTCCCGACTTCACCGGGCGCACCGACGAAATCGGCCACCTCTCGGGGGCCTTACGCGACATGACCCAGGCCCTCTACCGCCGCATCGACGCGATCGAGAGCTTCGCGGCCGATGTCAGCCACGAATTGAAGAACCCGCTGACCTCGCTGCGCAGCGCCGTCGAGACCCTGCCGCTCGCGAAATCCGACGATTCGCGCTCGCGCCTGCTGGCGATCATCCAGCACGACGTGAAGCGCCTCGACCGGCTGATCTCCGACATCTCCGACGCTTCGCGCCTCGACGCGGAACTCGCCCGCGCGGAGGCGCGGCGCGTCGACATGCGCAAGCTGATGACCACGGTGGTCTCGGTGGCCAACGAGCGCCGCAGGGCAAAGGACGCGCCGATCCAGTTCGACGTCGACGCGCCGGCCGGCGAGGGCGAATCGCCCCTGACGATCTTCGGGCACGACAGCCGCCTCGGCCAGGTGGTGAACAACCTCCTCGACAATGCCCGCTCGTTCTCGCCCCCCGACGCCAAGGTGCGCGTCGCCCTGCGCCGGGTGCGCAACGACGTGGAGCTGATCGTCGAGGACGAGGGGCCGGGCATTCCCGAGCACGCCCTGGAGCGGATCTTCGAGCGCTTCTACACCGACCGTCCGGAACAGGGCTTCGGCCAGAATTCCGGCCTCGGCCTCTCGATCTCGCGCCAGATCGTCCAGGCCCATCGGGGCACGATCCGGGCGGAGAACCGGCCGGGCCCGGCCGACGAGGAGGGCGAACCCACGGTGCGCGGCGCCCGCTTCATCGTGCGGCTACCCGCCGTCACGCGCTGACCCAGCGGGCATGACCACCCGCACGAACCGCGCAGAGGACACGATCCACGCCAGCTGCGTCGCGATCGACGGCGCCGGAATCCTGATCCGGGGCGCCTCGGGGGCGGGCAAGTCGACCCTCGCGCTGCTCCTCCTCGACCGGGCGGCCCTGCTCGGCCTGCCTGCGGGCCTCGTGGGCGACGATGCCATCCGGCTCGCGTGCGAGGCCGGGGAGGTCGTGGCCCGGCCGCATCCGGCGCTGGGCGCCCGCATCGAGGTCCGGGGCCTCGGCATCCTTCCGGTCGCGGCCGCCCTGCCCTCGGCGCCCCTGCGCCTCGTCGTCGACCTCGTGGACGGGCTCCCGCGCCTGCCCGAGGCGGCCATGCCGGCCGTGACGCTGCTCGGGCTTCCCCTGCCGGGCCTGCTCCTCGACCGGGCGCTCCTGCACGCCGGCCTCGGCCCTCGCCTCGCCCTCGACGCGCTGTCTGCCTGCCCCGGCGTGGCGCGCGGGACGCACCGTCCCGTTCTGACGCTGCCGCCGGGTCCGGGACCGTAGCGCCGGGGCCACCACCGTGGCATGATGATGACGTTCGAGCACACAAAACGTCGCAATCACCTTGCGCTCGACCTTGCGCTGCACAAAATGGCGGCTCCGCTCACAAGGCGTTGGAACCCGCGTCGATGATTGGAATGGTGCTCGTCACCCACGGCCTGCTGGCGACGGAATTCAAGGCTGCCCTTGAACACGTCGTCGGGCCGCAGAAGCAGATCGAGACCATCACCATCGGTCCCGAGGACGATATGGAGCTGCGCCGGCTCGACATCATGACGGCCGTCGGCCGCGTGAATTCCGGTAATGGCGTGGTCGTGCTCACCGACATGTTCGGGGGCACGCCTTCGAATCTCGCCCTCTCCTGCATGAATGGCGGACAGGTCGAGGTGGTGGCGGGCATCAACCTGCCGATGCTGATCAAGCTCGCCAGCGTGCGCGACGCCGAGCCTCTCGGCGATGCCGTCCTGCACGCGCAGGAGGCCGGCCGGAAATACATCAACGTCGCCTCGCGCGTGCTGGCCGGCAAATAGCCTTTCCTCCGTTCCCGCCACGGCTTACAGGCAATCGACGGTTCCGCTCGACGGGCGGGCCTGCCGATGCCGCGCGAAGCGGCGCGGGGTGCCAGCGAGGGAACGGCCAACGCCCATGAGCGACGACGATTACGACGCCGAAGACGCCCTGCCCCCGGTGCCCGAGGGCGGGCTGATCCAGGTCCTGCCCATCATCAACCGGCGCGGCCTCCATGCCCGGGCCTCGGCGAAGTTCGTCCAGACGGTCGAGCGCCACGACGCCGTCGTCACCGTGACCCGCTCCGGCGAGACGGTGGGCGGCCGCTCGATCATGGGCCTGCTGACGCTCGGCGCCGCGCAGGGGACCTCGATCGCGGTGGTGACCTCGGGGAGCGACGCCGAGGCCTGCATGACGGCGATCAGCGATCTTCTCGCGAACAAGTTCGGCGAGGACGAGTAGGCGCAAAGCCACCCGCGGCCGCGCGCGCGGAACGCACCCGCGAATCCGGCGAGGCCCGCACTTCGCGTAAGGATTCGGCACGGGATGGGAAGGCCTGCCCTGCGGGCCCGGAAACGCGCGGTCGTCGCGCCGCACGAGGTCCAGGATCGAAAGCGTCCCCGGCGGGCGATCCGCGCCGAAATATGCCGACGCCCCGCGAAAACCCACGATCTTCAATCTCGACGGCGCAACGGCGAAGCTCTATATTGCTCGATGACGAGAGCGAATCTCGCTTTCATTGATCAACGGACCAGCCTGCCGACACATCTGCTGAAGAACGAAATTCTTCCATTTCCGAGCACAATGGCCGCGGCATCGCGCAGCGGTTGAACATTGCTCATCGAGCCATCGCTGTCCCCAGCGCGTTGGCGATGCTCCAGGATCGGGCCCGGACACCGCCCGGTCCGTCCTCGACACCGTGAAACAGGCCGCCTGACACCGCACGAACTTCGCCATCAGCTTCGGGAGACGATCATGTTCCGCGTCATCAACGCAGACTTCGGCACCATGCTGAAGTTCTACATGAAGCACGACAAGCTGACCGGCGGTCCCCAGGAGATCATGAAGGGTCTTCTCGCGGGCTGGGAGAAGGCCGTGGCGAAAGCTCAGGCCGACGGCGTCACGGCGCCGCACAAGCCGACCTCCTGCGCGCTTCAGCTCTCCAACTCGCTGAATGGGGCCAACCTCAAGATCCCCGAGAACGTCGACATGCCCAAATCGGTCGGCAACCGGCGAAGCTTCCAGCCGAAGACCGGCAACGGGTTCTACGTCGGCAACGTGGCCGAGATCGAGAAATTCCTCACCGACAATTTCGGCACGACCGACGACATCAAGCCCGGAACGAAGTCGGCCGACCAGATGAAGGCCGCGATCTACGGGCGGCGCGGAATCCTCGTGTTCCGGGACAACGGGCTCGGCTTTCACACGGAGCTCTGGGACGGGCACGACATCGTGCAGCGCCAGGGCATTTCCGGCGGCATGACCGAGAGCAGCATCTTCAAGCAGCCGCGAATCCTGTTCTGGGAGGTCACGAGCGCGCAGCAGGAAGCGAAGATGCCGGACTGGGTCCGCGGCTGGTGGAACGTGACCGATAACAACCAGTACTACTACCATTTCCTGGGGCAGGACGTGGTCTATTACAGCAAGACGAAGCCCGCCAACGCGGACGAGATCAAACCCCACGACGCCCGGCTGAACTACGGCTTTGTCGAGGCGACCGGAACGGGGGTCAAGCTGACCTGGGGCTCGCAGGGCGGCAGTTCGACGGTCGAGACCTTCCAGACCCAGGGCGGCACGCAGGAGATGAGCGGCACGTCGAACCGCTACGGTGCCTTGAAGGCCAAGAAGATCTTCCGATGATTGACCGACCGGTGATCGCGGGGCCGTGGACGGGCGCGCGGCGGGCCTGACCACCCGTCCACGGCCCGGCCGGAACGCCTCAGTGTCTCTCACAAAACTCCCGTTGCGCCGCCGTGCCCAGAGTGAGGACCGGCGGTGGTCGGGAGCTTGGTGAGGCACTCTAAGCCAGCCGATCGATGCGCTCCGGGGCGACGTCGCCCTCGGCATGGCGCCACCGGACGGCGCCGGCTCCCGTTCCGAGGATCAGCGTCGCGGCGACCACGGCGCCGTCGCGCCGCGTCAGCTCCACCATCGCCTGACGGCGCTGCGCGAACAGCCGCGTCACGACCCGCACCATCGCGGCTTCGGACGGATCGCCGATGATGGGGGCCGACGAGACCTCGGCATCGAGGAGGAGAAACGCCTCCACCGCGTCACGGACGGCGTACGGATCGCTGATCCGCTCGACGCGGGCCGGCACCGGCGCGCGGAGCGAACGCACGCCGACGAGGCTGTGGGCCGGGATGCTGGCGCGCGGGGCCACGGCGCGCAGGTGCGATGCCGGCACGACGGCCTTCGCGTCCGGCCGCGCGACGGGCGCGAGCGCCAGGGTCGCCCGGGGACGCAGCTCGCGCAGGCGCTCGGTCAGGGCCTCGCGCACGGCCGCTTCGGTCTCGGCCGCGAAGACCGGGGCGACGGTCACGCCGTGCGGCTGCCAGAGGACGATCCGGCTGTGGCCCCACAGCGTATGCGGCAGGGCCAGGGGCACCACGGCGGCCAGACGATCCGGGCCGCTCCCGACCGCCCAGGCCAGGGCGAAGAGGATGTCCCGCCCGCCGGATTGATGCTGGGCGGCCGAGAGCAGGTAATCCGGATCGGCATGGACGGAATCGCCGCCTCCCGCGCGGATCAGTAGCGCCCGCCAGGCGGCGACCTCGTCCGCGCCGACAACGATGGCGCGGCGCAGGTCGATGCGCCAGGTGACGGGCGTCTCGTCGACCGTCGTCTCGGAGAACGGGCCATCCACCACGGTGTCGGCGCCCGCCGCGATGCCGGCGCCGCCTTCGATGACCGTGAAGCGATGTCTCATTGTTGCGATCCGATCCCATATCCGTCCCGATCCGGGACAGGTGCGCGCCGCGCGGCGCGATGTGGGATTAAGATTTCAAGATCGATGCCGCCCGCTTTCGGACAGGCGGGCCAAATTTCAGACCGTCTCCGCTCGATCGAAGCGGAGCCGGTCTCATCCCCCCGGAATGGCGAGCGGGTTGTCGGTCAGGGCCGCCGCGTCGGGGCCGTCGATGCGCGGGCGGCCCAGGAAGGCGTCCCACAGGCGGGTGACGAAGGCCGGGTCGAGATCGCGGACGATGAGGACGAGCCGCGAGCGGTGATCGCCATCGGGCCAGGCGTCGAGATGCACGGGCGCGTGGATGACGTGCTGCACGCCGTGCACCACCAGGGGGCGCTCCGGCGCATCGGCCAGGGCCACCAGTCCCTTGAGACGCAGCAGGTTCGGGCCGTGGCTGGAGCGCAGCAGGTCCAGGAACATCTCGAAGGCGGCGCGGGGTACGGGTTTGTCGCTCGTCAGGCTGAAGGCCCGGATGGCCGCATCGTGCCGGTTCACGTCGTGATGGTGGTGGCCATGCCCATGATGACCGTGCCCATGATGACCGTGTTCATGATGATGGTCCTCGGCGCCGAGCCAGTCGCGGACATCGCCGATCTTGCCCTCCAGCCCGAACAGGCCGCCGAGAAGCGCGACCGGCTCGACCGACGCCGCGTGGATCGGCGCGGCCGGGTTCAGCGCCCGCAGCCGCGCTTCGAGAGTCCGGCCGTCATCCTCGGTAAGATCGCGCTTCGTCAGCACGATCCGGTCGGCCACCGCCACCTGGCGCAGGGCCTCGGGATGCCGGTCGAGGGTCGAGGCCCCATTGATCGCATCGACCACGGTGACGACGCCCTGGAGCCGGTACCGGATGACCAGATAGGGATGGTAGATCAGCGCGTGCAGGATCGGGGCGGGGTCCGCGAGGCCCGTCGTCTCGATCACCACGCGGCGGAACGGCTGGATGCGGCCGTTGTCGCGCTTGCGCAGCAGGTCCTCGAGGGTCGCGATGAGGTCGCCGCGCACGGTGCAGCACAGGCACCCGGCGCCGAGGAGGACCATGTCCTCGTCGATGGTCTCGATCAGCAGGTGGTCGAGGCCGATCTCGCCGAACTCGTTGACGATCACCACCGTGTCGGCGAGCGCGGGGTCGCGCAGCATCCGGTTCAGCAGCGTCGTCTTGCCCGCGCCGAGGAAGCCCGTGAGGACGGTGAGCGGGATCGGCTCGGACGCGCGGGGATCGGGCTTGGAGAGGTCTGTCATCCCCCTGGCCTAGCCCGATCCGTCCCCGCGCTCAATCCTCAGTAGATGTTATAACATTGCCAGGATCGGCGCGACCCGCCGGGCCTCACTCGTCCGCGGCGGCCTTGCTCACCGACTTGGTGGATTTCGCCGCTTTCGCCACGGGCTTGCCCGCCTTGCCGTCGGGCTTGGCCGCGGCTTTCCCGGCGCCCTTCGCCGCTCCCTTCTCGAGCCCCTTGGGCGCGGCCTTTGCGGCCGGCCTGCCCACCGTGCCGACCTTCAGCTTCGGGGCGCCCTCCATTACGGGGGTGGATTCGGCCGGCGCATAGGCATGGGCCGTGGCGGGCACCGCAGACTTGCCCCTGGCCAGCGCCTTCTTCGCGTCGGCCTTGGGGGCCGTCCCCTTGGCCTGCTTTGCCGCCTGCGCGGCCTCACGCTTGGCCGCGATCGCCTCGAGCTTTGCCTTCCGGGCCTCGGCGAGCTTGGCCGCCTTCTCGGCCTTCTCCGCCTCCTCCTGCTCGTTGAGCGCGATGGCGCCCTCGGCCGGGTCGCGGCCGATCCAGACCAGGACCGGCTGAAGCGGCGCGCGCGGCGGCAGGGCGCGGTTGCGCAGGGCCGCGCTGTTCATGGTGGCGAAGGCGAGCGCGGCGGAGGGAGGCGCCGCCGCCGCCATCAGCTGCGCGTTGGCGTTGTCGGCACTGGCGCCGGCCGCCCCCGTGCTCGCCGTGATGGCGCCCTGGCCCTCGTCGACGGGCATCGGCTTGCGCTTGTCGCAGATATAGGGGCGCAGGTCCGGCGGCTCGGAGATACCGGAGGCCGGCAGCGCGTCGAGGGTCTGCGCCGTCCAGCCCGTGCTCTGCGAGAAGCCGTAATCGAACAGGTCCGCCGCCTTGAGGTCGCGCTCGCGCGCGCTCGGCTGGCCCATCACCACCGTGAGGATGCGGCGTCCATTGCGCGTGGCGCTCGCCACCACGTTGAAGCCGCCCGAGCAGATGAAGCCGGTCTTCATGCCGTCGGCTCCGGCATAGCGCCCGAGGAGGCCGTTATGGTTGGCCATCACGGAACGGCCGAACTGGATCGCGCTGATCGAGAACAGGGCCCGGTTCTCGGGAAAATCGCGGATGAGGGCGCGCCCGAGGACGGCCATGTCGCGGGCCGAGGTCCATTGCCGGGGGTCCGGCAGGCCGTTGGGGTTGGTCCAGCGGCTGTCGCGCATGCCGATGCGCTGGGCGGTCTCGTTCATCATCTGGGCGAAGCCCTCGACGGAGCCGCCGAGATTCTCGCCGATCGCCCAGGCCACGTCGTTGGCCGACTTGACCATGATGATCTTGAGGGCGTTGTCGAGGGTGAGCTTGGTGCCCGGCCGGAAGCCCATCTTCGAGGGCGGCTCGGCGGCGGCGGCGGCCGAGATGGTGATCAGCGAATCGAGGGAGACGCGGCCCTGCCGCACCAGGTCGAGGGCGACGTAGGTGGTCATGAGCTTGGTGATGGAGGCCGGAAACCAGGGGTCGGTGGCCGCCTGGCCGTAGATCACCTTGCCGGAATCCACCTCCACCACGAGGATCGGCGCCGTCACCGCGCCCGCCGAACCGGCGCCCAGCAGCCCCGCCGCCATCGCGAGACCGGCGACGAAGCGCCTCAACAATCCGTTCGACATCAGGCCTGTCTCAAGAAGGGTTGCCCCGGCCCGATCGATGATCGGGCCGCGCGGATGAGCCGTCAACGGCCAAGCTCGGATCTGGCCCACACGGCGTCGACATCGAGCGTGGGACGACCGGGCCGTGACATGGATTCCCATCAAGCGTCGTTCCGTGGCAACAGCATGGCGAAGCCTTTCGCGGATGCGAGATCCCGGCGTTTTCATGGTATGACCGCGCCCGACGCATGGGTGCGCTCCGCGCGTGCCCGCTGGCTCCGGCGGACGCGCCCGCTTATCTGCGGCCCGGCAACGGACATTCGACGACGAGGAGCGTGCGCCCGGAAGACTCGTCCGGCCGGCGCGGGAACGTAATGGCATACGCGGTCAAGGAACTCTTCCACACCCTCCAGGGCGAGGGCGCGCAGGCGGGCCGCGCGGCGGTGTTCTGCCGCTTCGCCGGCTGCAATCTCTGGTCCGGCCGCGAGGAGGACCGCGCCACGGCCGCCTGCACCTTCTGCGACACCGACTTCATCGGGATGGATGGCGAGGGCGGCGGGCGCTTCGCCACGCCCGAGGCCCTGGCGGAGGCCATCGCGAGGACCTGGGCGGGTGGCCCGAGCCACCGCTACGTGGTCTTCACCGGGGGTGAACCGCTGCTCCAGCTCGACCCGGCCCTGATCGCGGCGGTGCATGGGCAGGGCTTCGAGATCGCGGTGGAGACCAACGGCACCCTGGCGGCTCCCGAGGGCATCGACTGGATCTGCGTCAGCCCCAAGGCGGGCAATCCCCTCGTGCAGCGCAGCGGGCACGAGCTGAAGCTGGTCTACCCGCAAGCGCGGGTCGACCCCGACGCCTTCGCGGACCTCGATTTCCGGCACCGCTGGCTGCAGCCGATGGACGGCCCGGAGCGGCTCGCCAACACGGCCTCGGCGGTCGCCTATTGCCGGCGTGACGCGCGCTGGCGCCTCTCGCTCCAGACGCACAAGATCATCGGGATTCCGTGAGGAATCCGCCCGCTCCCACCATGAAGATCACCCCATGAAGATCACCCAGGCCTTCACCTTCGAGGCGGCGCACCGCCTGCCGAACGTGCCCGAGACCCATCGCTGCCACCGCATGCACGGGCATTCCTACCGGGTCGAACTCACGCTCTCGGGCGCCGTCGACCCGGCCACCGGCTGGGTGGTGGATTTCTTCGACGTGGAGCACGCCTTCGCGCCCGTGCTCGCCCGCCTCGACCATTACTGCCTCAACGAGATCGAGGGACTGGAGAACCCGACCGCCGAGCACATCGCGGCTTGGATCTGGGAGCGCACCAAGGCGGCGCTGCCGGCGCTCTCCTCCGTGAAGGTGTACGAGACGCCGATGTCCTGGGCCGAGTACGAGGGCGAGGCGCTCTGATGGGGGCCGGCGGCGCCCTGGTCCTGTTCTCGGGCGGACAGGATTCGACCACCTGCCTCGCCTGGGCGCTGGAGCGCTTCGAGCGGGTGGAGACCCTCGGCTTCGATTACGGCCAGCGCCACCGGGTCGAACTCGACTGCCGGGACGCCCTGCGCCGGGGCCTCGCGGCCCTGAAGCCCGAATGGGCGGCGCGCCTCGGCGAGGACCACACGCTGGCCCTCGACGCGCTGGGCCAGGTCTCCGAGACGGCGCTCACCCGCGACACCGCCATTACGTTCGAGGCGGGCGGCCTGCCCAACACCTTCGTGCCGGGCCGCAACCTCCTGTTCCTGACCTTCGCGGCGGCGCTGGCCTATCGCCGCGCGCTGACGCACCTCGTCGGCGGCATGTGCGAGACGGATTTCTCCGGCTACCCGGATTGCCGCGACGACACGATCAAGGCGCTCCAGGTGGCGCTGAACCTCGGGATGGACCGCCGCTTCGTGCTGCACACGCCCCTGATGTGGATCGACAAGGCCGAGACCTGGGCCCTGGCGCGGGACCTCGGCGGCCCGGCGCTGGTCGACCTCATCGTGGAGGAGAGCCACACCTGCTACCTCGGCACGCGCGGCGACCGCCACGCCTGGGGCCACGGCTGCGGCCAATGCCCGGCCTGCGACCTGCGGGCGAAGGGATTCGCGAAGTTCCGGGCCGAGGCGATGCCGGGCGCATGAAGCCGGGGCCCGGAACGCTCGATGCCCTCGGCCGAAGCGGGTTTCACGACGGCCGATGCGGACCCGCCTATGTCTGCCCCGATGCCTCATTCGCGGCATGAAGGAGTTGCTTGGCGAGCATCGACGCCAACATGCCTTCGAGCGCCGAGACGTCGACGGCGTCCTTCGTCCAATGCAAATCCGCTTCCTCGAGGGCTTCGTAATACGGGCTCTTGGCGGATGCGATCTGCTCGGGGATCGTCGGCGTTCCGGGCAGAAGACTGTCGAGCTTGATGCTCATCACGACATAGCTGATCGCCCGCGACGTGCGGCCATTGCCGTCCGCGAACGGGTGGATCCAGTTCAACTTCCAGAGCACGTAGGCGGCCAAGTGAACAGCCGAAGCCGTTGCCCAATTCTGGTTCACGTATTCGCAGAGGTCCGACACCTCATCGCTGACGTGAAGTGCGGCCGGCGGCGTGTGCTTGCTCTGTCCGATCGACACCGGGGTGTTTCGGAAGGTCCCCGCCAGCGGGTGGATGCCGCGTAACGCGGTCTCGTGCAGCTGCAGGATCGTGCTCTGGCGCAGCCGAAACGGTCGTTCGGGATCGTGAATGTGGCCCCGGATCATTTCCAGAGCCACCTGATATTGCCGAACGCCGTTTTCTGCTTCCCGCCTGGCCTTCTCGACCTCGTCGGTGATCAGCTCTGGCGTTTCGGCGACGCTATGCCGATCAACGGTCACCCGCATCCTCGAGCTCGACCTTCCGATCCGCCTCGGCCACCATCTCGCGCGTGATCAGCGCGTTCTCGATATGCGTATTGCCGTAGACGAAGCTCTGACGCTGCTCGCGCAGCTGCGAGGGCGTCATCTCGATCTCACGCGCACGGCGCACGAGCTCCAGCAATTCCTCACTCATGGCTTCTCTCCCGACTCCAATGCCACGGAGGCTATAACCCCGTTAACGTGCTGGCGAGCCGGTCGGCAAAAATTCTCCCCAGCACGATCATGGTACGTCGTGTTTCGATGCACACGTCGAGTACGACGACGCACCAAACGCTCGCCCGTCTCGGGCACGGCCCGCCCGACAGCGTTTCCCGCCGATCGAAGCGGGCCGAGCCCCCGGGAGAACGCATCGGGGCGTCGCTCAGGGGCCGTGCGGGCAGGCCTGTTCCGACCTCAGCGCATCGCGCTCCAGCTCCAAAAATTCGATCAGGCGCTCCACCCGTGGATTCGGCGGCCGTCCCGCCGGCCGGATCATCATCGTCTCGATGGCGACGCGGGGCCGGAACGGCCGCAGCACGATGGGCAGGCCGGTGAGTTCGCGCGCCGGGACCGGATCGACGATCGCGAGACCGAGCCCCTCCGCGACGAGGCCGCAGCGGGCCGCCGTGTATTGCGCCATGCACGCGAAGCGCGGGGTGAGGCCGGCCTGCGCGAACAGCGCCTCGACCGTCTGCTGGAAGATCCCGAGCCCGCCCGCGATCAGGGGCCGGTCCGCGAGATCCTCGAGGGCGATGGTCCGCTTCGCCGCCAGAGCGTGCTGGCGCGGAAGCGCGCAGACGGCGTCGACGGTCAGGAAGGATTCGCCGGTCGCGCCGGCATAGCCGGACCGGGGCCGCGCGAGGCCGAGGTCGCACTGGCCCGACGCGGCCCAGGACCAGATCGTGTCCGGGCTCGGCACGTGGATCGCGATCCGGATGCCCGGATGTTCGGCGTCGAGGCGCCGGACCGCGCGCGGCAGCAGGCCGGAGGCCAGCGAGGGCTGGCAGGCGATGCGCAGCGGCCCGGTGCCGAGTTCGCGGATCTGGCGGGCCGCGTGGCGGAGATGGTCGAGCCCCGCATAGGTCCGCTCGACCTCGCGCGCGAAGGCCTCGCCCTCCGGGGTCGGCGTGGCGCTGCCATGACCGCGCACGAACAGCGCGAAGCCGAGTTCCGCTTCAAGCTGCGCGATGCTCCGGCTCACATGCGGCTGGCCGAGCCCGAGGGCCTCGGCCGCCCGCGTCATGCCGCCATGGCGCAGCACGGCCCGGAACAGGTCGAGATGGGCCGGGTTCATCATGCCCTCTCCGCATGGACTTCGAAAATTCCGGCATTTGACGGCATGGCCGCGCGGTGGTTGTCAAGGCGGCGACGGCCGCGCCCCTGGGCGTGGCGACGGCATCGATCCCCAGAAGGCTACCGGACCATGCTCATGCTACTGGCTCCCATCGCGCTCTCGGTCCTGGCGGGAGCCAGCATCGTGGTGCAGCAGGCGCTGATCGCGAATCTGCGCATCGCCCTGAACTCGTCCGCCTGGGCCGGCTTCATGAGCTACTTCGTCGGGCTCCTCTGCATGGTGGTGCTGGCGCTCGCGCTGCGCGACCCCCTGCCCTCGGCCGGGGTTGCGGCACGCATTCCCTGGTGGGGCTGGAGCGGCGGGTTCTTCGGCGCGGTCTTCATCGCGCTGGCGACGATCCTGGTGCCGCAGCTCGGCGCCGCCACCTTCCTGGCGCTGCTGGTCACGGGTCAGATGCTTGCCTCGGTGGCCTTCGACCATTTCGGCTGGATGGGCCTCGCCCAGCGCGCCCTCGACGGGCCACGCTTCGTCGGGGTCCTGCTCCTCATCGGCGGCGTCATCCTGATCCGGCGCTGAGGTTTCGGCGCGGCGCTACGAACCAAAGACCTGGAGCAGGATCTCGCGCCGGTGGGGCCGGTCGCGATGCTCGATCAGGTAGATTCCCTGCCACGTGCCGAGGCCGAGGCGCCCGCCCCGCACCGGAACGCTGAGCGCGGAATCCGTCACCAGCGTTCGGATATGCGCGGGCATGTCGTCCGGCCCCTCCGCCCCGTGCACGTAGCTGGCATGGCGCGGGGCGAGACCGTCGAGGGCGGTGAGGAGGTCGGTCCGCACGTCGGGATCGGCGTTCTCCTGGATCGTCAGGGAGGCCGAGGTGTGCCGGCAGAACACCGTGACGAGCCCCGTCGCGACCCCGCTCCGCGCGAGGAAATCCGCCACCGCCCGCGTGATCTCGGTGAAGCCCTGGCCGGGCGTCGTCACCGTGATCGTGGCGGTCGCCTGGCGCTCCACGGCGCCGCTGGAAAAGCCCTCCAGCGCCCCGATCCGCCCGCCGTTCTCGCCCGCGCGTCTCATCCTTGCGCCTCCTTCACCTGAGCCACCTGCAGGGTCTCGCCCGGCGCGATCTCGCGCTCGCCGCGCGCCAGGATGGTCTCCAGGGCCTCGACCCGGTCGGCCTCCGCCGCCGGCTTGTCCCAGCGGATGCGGGCGACGCGGGGGAAGCGCATGGCCACCCCCGACTTGTGCCGGGTCGAGCGCTGCACGCCCTCGAAGGCGATCTCGAGCACGAGGCCGTGGTCGCGCCCGTAGGACACCTCGCGCACCGGCCCGAAGCGCTTCGTGGTGTTGTTGCGGACGTAGCGGTCGAGCTTGGCGAGCTCGGCATCGGTGAAGCCGTGATAGGCCTTGCCCACCGGCACGAGTTCGGGCGTGCCGTCCTCGCGCTCGCGCCAGACCCCGAAGGTGTAGTCGGAGTAGAACGACGAGCGCTTCCCGTGCCCGCGCTGGGCGTACATCATCACGGTGTCGACGCGGAACGGCTCGCGCTTCCACTTCCACCACGGCCCCTTGGGGCGGCCCGGCAGGTAGGCGCTGTCGCGCGCCTTCAGCATCACGCCCTCGATGGCGTCCGCGTCCTCGCCCGCCCCCACGGCGGCCGGATCGGAGCGGGCCGTGGCGAGCGCGTCCCAGGTGGCGAACGGCACCAGCGGCGAGAGGTCGATGCGCGCGTGGTCGAGGGCGGCCACGAAGGCTTCCAGGCGCTGCCTGCGCGCCACGAAGGGCAGCGGGCGCAGGTCCTCGCCCTCGGCCTGCATCAGGTCGTAGGCGCGAACATGGGCGGGGAACTCCTCCAGCAGCTTCGGCGTCACGGCCTTCCGGTTGAGGCGCTGCTGCAGCACGTTGAAGCTCTGCACGCGACCCGCGCGCAGGATCAGCAACTCGCCGTCGATCGCGCCCGAGAAGGTGATGGCCTCGGCCAGATCCGGGAACGCGCCCGAGATGTCCTCGCCGGTGCGCGAGTAGATGCGCGCCACCTGGGTGCCGCCCGCGTCCCGCCCGCCGACGAGCTGGACCCGGATGCCGTCCCACTTCCACTCGCCGGAGAAGGCAGCCGGGTCGAGTTTCTCGAAATCCGCCGCCTCGTCGATGGGGTGTGAGAGCATCGGCGGCCGGAAGGGCGCGGGGTTGAGCGTCGTCGGACGCGGCGCCCGGCCCTCGACCCAGGCGAACAGGGTGGCATAGGGCGGCTCCAGCCCGTGCCAGACCTCCTCCACCGCGTCGGCCTCGTGGCCGCCGAGCGCCCCGATGGCGGTCTTGGCGAGGCGGGCCGAGACGCCGACCCGCAGCGCACCGGTGATGAGCTTCAGGAGCGCCCAGCGCCCGGTCTCGTCGAGGGCATCGAGCCATTCCGCGATGCGGGCGGGAAGATCCGCCTTCCGCACGGTGCGCAGGGTCTCCACCACCTCGGCGAGGCTGGGGACGTGCGGGGGCGGGTTGTTGTGGCCGAGGGAGGCGAGCGCCCCCCCTCCCGCAGCCTCCGAGGACCGATGCGTGCCTGAAAATGACGCGACGGGCTCCCTCTCCTGGAAGGAGAGGGTTGGGGAGAGGTGTGGTCCTTCTCCAGAGAGGTCACGCACCTCACCCTGTCCCTCTCCTTCCAGGAGAGGGGACCCACGCCGCCTGCCCGACGCCGGAACGTTCACGTCCCCCGGGGCCTGCGGTGCCGGCCAGATCAAAGCCGTCGTCTCGGCCAGATCGCCGACGTAGTTGTGCGAGAGCCCGAACAGCACCGGGTCGACCCGCGCCTCCACCAGCCCCCGGATCATCGCGGGCTTGGCCTCCCGGAAGGTCAGCCCCCCCGTCATCGCGGCCAGAGCGTAGCCGCGCTCCGGGTCGGGCGCATGGGCGAAATAATCCTGGAGCAGGCGCAGCTTGGCGTTGCGGCGCGGCTCGTAGGCGAGGCGGTCGAGGAGATGGGCGAAATCGTTCATGCGGCCTCCTCCGGCGCGGCCGCCGGCTCGGATTCGCCGTCGTCGCCGTAGCCGAGCAGGTGCAGGGGTTTAGCCTTGATGCCTTGCGTCCCGCACCAATGCACCAGGGCGTCCTCCTGCCCGTGCGTGACCCAGACCTCGCCGGCCCCGGTCTCCCGGATCGTGCGGCAGAGGTCCGGCCAGTCGGAATGGTCGGAGATGCAGAGCGGCAGTTCGACGCCCTTCTGGCGCGCCCGCGCGCGCACCCGCATCCAGCCCGAGGCGAACGAGGTGACGGGATCGGGGAATTTGCGCGACCACACGTCCTGGATCGACGAGGGCGGGCAGAGCACGATGGCGCCGTGGAGCTTGGCCCGCTCGGTCGCCACCACCTTCGGCGTCTCACCGAGGGGGATGCCCTCCTGCTTGTAGAGTTCGGTCAGCTTCTCCACGGCGCCGTGCAGGTAGATCGGCCGGTCGTAGCCGGCCTCCCGCAGCAGGGCCATCACCCGCTGCGCCTTGCCGAGGGCGTAGGCCCCGACGATGTGAGCGCGCTCGGGGAACAGGGCCACGGAATCGAGGAGCTTCCGCACCTCGTCGCGGGTGTCCGGCATCCGGAACACCGGCAGGCCGAAGGTCGCCTCGGTGATGAACACGTCGCAGGGCACCACCTCGAAGGGCAGGCAGGTCGGGTCGTAGGCGCGCTTGTAATCCCCCGAGACCACCACCCGCAGCCCCTGCGCCTCGATCGCGATCTGGGCCGAGCCGAGCACGTGCCCGGCGGGCGCGAAGCGCACGGTGACGTCGCCGATGCGGATCGCCTGTCCGAGCGGCGCCTCCTGCCGGCTCGCGCAGAAATCGGCGCCGTAGCGCACCGCCATGATGCGCAGGGTCTCGGCCGTCGCGAGCACGCGGCCATGGCCGGAGCGGGCGTGGTCGGCATGGCCGTGGGTGATCAGCGCGCGCGGCACCGGCCAGGTCGGGTCCACGTGGAAGCCGCCGAGGGGACAGTAGAGGCCCTCGCGGGTCAGGGTCAGAAGTTCGCTGGCGCTGATGCTCATCGGCGCGGCATATAGGGCGCCCGACGCACCGGCGCAGCCACATGTCCCACACGATCACCTCCGGCGACCTCCTCGCCGACCGGCGCTACGCCTATGCGCAGGGCTGCTTCGACGACGGCGACCCGGAGGGCGCCGCCGAGATGGCGGAGCAGGCGCTGGAGATCGCGCCCCGCTTCGCTCCTGCCTGGTTCCTCCTCGGCCGCGCCCGCGAGGCCCGGTACGCGGCCAGCGGGCGGGACGGCGACCACCACGCCGCGTTGCGCGCCTATGCCAACGCCCTGGAGATTGACCCCGACGACGCGCAGGGCGCCCGCCTCGCCCTGGTGCGGTTCGGCGCGGGCGCCTCCGCCACGGCGATCTCGCCCGGCTACGTGCGGGCGCTGTTCGACGCCTACGCGCCGCGCTTCGACCGCCACCTCGTCGAGGGCCTGTCCTATCGCGGGCCCGCCCTCCTCGTCGCCGCGCTCGATGCGACGCCCGGCCCCCTCGGCCGGGTCTTCGATCTCGGCTGCGGCACCGGCCTCGTCGGGGCGGCCCTGGGCCAGCGCCCGGATCACCTCACGGGGATCGACCTCTCGCCCGCGATGCTGGCGCGGGCGAAGCGCCTGGGCTGCTATCACCGCCTCGTAGAGGGGGAGATCGCCGCAATCCTGCGCGAGGAACCCCCGGCCTCGGCCGACTGCGCCATCGCCGCCGACGTCATGATCTATGTCGGGGATTTCGCCCGCGTGCTCGGCGACACCGCGCGCGTCCTGGCTTCGGGCGGCCGCTTCGCCTTCACGGTCCAGTCGCATCCGGGCGACGGACTGATCCTCGGGGCGGATTCGCGCTACGCCCACGGCGATGCGCTGGTGCGCGAGGCCGTGGCGGCGGCGGGGTTCGATCTCGTCGTCCTCGAACCGGCATCCGTCCGCCGGGAGAACGGCGCCGACGTGCCGGGCCGCGTGGTGGTGGCGCGCCGTCCGGGCGGTTCACGATCCCGTTCCGACCCTTGATCCGCGGCGAACGACGGGGTTGAACCAAATCCGGACGGCGCTGTTGCCAGCAACGGACCGACACCGCACCGCCGCCGCTGGACGACCTCCGGCGGCGTTTTGATGCGTCGGGCCGGACGGGCACGGTGACGCGACACGCAGGACGGAGATTCCATGGCAGAGACGCAGAACAAGTCGTTTCCGGCGAGCGCCGCGACGCGCATTCCCTTCGCACTGGCCCTCTCGGCGGTGGCGGGCTGCGCCGATTCGATCGGCTTCCTCGAATTCTCGCAGCTGTTCATGTCCTTCATGAGCGGGAACACGACGCGGTTCGGCGTCTCGGTGAGCCGGTTCGACTGGGAGAGCACTTCGCGCGTCGCCTCCGTCATCGTCCTGTTCTGCTTCGGCGCCTTCGCGGGCACGCTCATCGCCGCCTGGGTCGGGCGCTGGCGCCTCTCGGTGCTGCTCCTGCTGCAATCGGTCCTGCTCACCATCGGACTCATCATCCCGCACGGGACCTTCGCCTTCCCGCTCCACGCCTATCCGATCGTGATCGCGCTCGGCCTGCAGAACGCGACCCTGCAGGACGAGGGCGGCCGCAGCCTCGCGCTCACCTACGTCACCGGCGCGGTGGTGCGCTTCGGCACGGGGCTCGCCAACCTCATGCTCGGCACGGTGGCGCCCTCTTTCTGGATCCAGGCGCCGCTCTGGGCGGCCCTCAGCACGGGTGCCGTCATCGGCGGCTTCCTGCAGCTGCGCTATGGCGAGGACGCCTTCCTGTTCCCGGCCGCCGTCTCCGCGCTTCTGGCGATCGTCGCCCTGGTGCTCACGATCGCGAAGCCCGGCAGCGCCTATGTCAGCGGTGAGATCGAGAGGCACCCGCCGGACGGCGTGGCCGAGCCCAAGGTCTAATCGCCGCTGCTGCCCCTCAGGCGCTTGGTGGCGCTCCGCTTCGACTTCTCGTCGAGGCGGCGCTTCTTCGAGGCCAGCGTGGGGCGCGTGGCGCGCCGGGGCGTCGGCGGCACGGCCGCCTCGGCGACGAGTTCGGCCAGCCGCTCACGCGCATCCGCGCGATTGCGGTCCTGCGTCCGGAAGCGCTGGGCGCTGATGACGATGACGCCGTCCACCGTGAGGCGCCGGCCCGCGAGCCGCATCAGCCGCACCGCCACGGCGTCCGGCAGGGCGGCCGAGCGCCGGGCGTCGAAGCGAAGCTGCACGGCGGTGGAGAGCTTGTTGACGTTCTGGCCGCCGGGACCGGAGGCCCGCACGAACGTCTCCTCCAGTTCCGCCTCGTCGATGACGATGTGGGGCGTGCAGTGCAGGGCCACGGCGCGGTCTTTCTCTCGGCCGTCAGGCCGCCTCGGCGGGAGTGCGGGCGCGCAGGGCGAGCGCGTGGAGTCCGCGCCGGAAGGCCGGATCGAGGGCCGCGTTGACGATGCGGTGGCGCTCGACGCGGCTCTTTCCCTCGAAGGCGGCCGCCACCACGTTCACGCGGAAATGCGTCTCCCCCTCGGGCCGCGAGCCCGAATGGCCGGCATGCAGGTGCGATTCGTCGATCACCTCCAAGGCCTGCGGCGCCAGTTGCGCGCGCAGCGTCTCGTCGATCCACGCCTTCAGGGTTCCGGTCTCGCTCATCGTGGGCGTCTCCTGTTCATCCCGATCTCGGACACGTTGCCGGAGCCTTCCTCCGGCTCCGCGCGTCAACCCCCGGCGGTCGCATGCGTCATCAGGCCCGCCGCTCTTGTGTCTGCGACCCGCCCCCTCATAATCGCCCCATCATGGATCTCAACTCGCCCCTGTTCGACAGCATCCGCATCAAGCCGTCCTGCGACGAGCCGAAGACGGCCGCGACCCAGACCTGCGAGACCCCGGGTTGCCAGAATCCCGGGCTCTACCGGGCGCCGAAGGGACGCAAGGCGGAAGGCCAGTACTGGCGCTTCTGCATGGACCACGTGCGCGCCTACAACGCCACGTACAACTACTTCGACGGCATGAACGACGCCGCCGTGCAGGCCTACCAGAAGGACGCGATCATCGGGCACCGCCCGACCTGGGCGATGGGCGTGAACCCCGCCACCGCCGAGGGCAAGGCCAAGGCCAAGGGCGCGCCGAAGCGCGACTGGGCCTATGTCGACCCCCTGGACATCCTGCGCGCCGAGGGCGTCGGCGAGACCGCCCGGCGCAAGGCCCCCGAGCCGCGCCGCCCCCGCCACTCCGCGGCCACCCTCAAGGCCCTCGACGTGCTCGGCCTCGACGAGAACGCCGACGCCGCCGCGATCAAGGCCCAGTACAAGGTGCTGGTGAAGCGCTTCCACCCGGACGCCAATGGCGGCGACCGTTCCTTCGAGGAGCGCCTGCGCGACATCATCCGCGCCCACGATGCCCTGCGCGCCGCCGGCCTCTGCTGACGGGCCCGAACGGCGCGCGGTAATGGTCCGGCACGATCGATGCACCTTTTCCGGAGCTTCTCGACACCGGATGGGGCGGCAAATGCCGCGCGACGCCCTATATCCTGCGCGAAGTCCCTTGGCGCCGCCCGGCGCCGACCCTTAGATGGCGCTCGCGCGCGGTTCGTCCCGAGCCGCCAGACGCCTGAGCCCGACACAGCCCGCGCGGTCCCGTGCCCGAACCGACGGCACCCGCGCCCCGACGAGGTCCTTATGCTTTCTGACGTCACGCCCGCCTCGCTGCCCGACCGGACCGTCTCCGTGCGCGAGGCCTTCGGCATCGACCTCGACCTCAAGGTGCCGGCCTTTTCGCAGCGCGAGGAGCATGTGCCGGATCTTGATCCGGACTACATCTTCGACCGCGAGACCACCCTGGCGATCCTGGCGGGCTTCGCCCGCAACCGGCGCGTGATGGTCACCGGCTATCACGGCACAGGCAAGTCGACCCATATCGAGCAGGTGGCCGCGCGCCTGAACTGGCCCTGCATCCGGATCAACCTCGACAGCCACGTCTCGCGCATCGACCTCGTCGGCAAGGACGCGATCGTGGTGCGTGACGGCAAGCAGGTGACCGCCTTCCAGGACGGCATCCTGCCCTGGGCGCTGCAGAACAATGTCGCGCTGGTCTTCGACGAGTACGATGCCGGCCGCCCGGACGTGATGTTCGTGATCCAGCGCGTGCTGGAACTCTCCGGCCGCCTGACGCTCCTCGACCAGAAGCGCGTGATCAGCCCCCACCCGGCCTTCCGCCTCTTCGCGACCGCCAACACGGTGGGCCTGGGCGACACGTCCGGCCTCTATCACGGCACGCAGCAGATCAACCAGGGCCAGATGGACCGCTGGTCCATCGTCACCACCCTGAACTACCTCGCGCATGACCGCGAGGTCGACATCGTGCTCTCGAAGGCGGTCCACTACCAGCGCGACGGCGGCCGCGACATCGTCAACCGCATGGTGCGCGTGGCGGACCTGACCCGCAACGCCTTCATGAACGGCGACCTCTCCACCGTCATGAGCCCGCGCACCGTGATCACCTGGGCCGAGAACGCCGACATCTTCAAGGATATCGGCTTCGCCTTCCGGGTAACCTTCCTGAACAAGTGCGACGAGTTGGAGCGCACCCTGGTGGCGGAGTTCTACCAGCGCGCCTTCGGCAAGGATTTGCCCGAGAGTGCGTCGAACGTGGCCTTGAGCTGAAAGACCGTTTCTTCGGAGGACCGCGATGGCCGAGCCGGCCCGAAAGGACGAAGCACTTTTGGCGTCATCCTCTGAGCGTGCCTCGAACCGTGCGCGCTACGAGGACGACTTCTATTCGTGGCTGATCCAACAGGCCGACCTACTGCGTTCCGGCCGGCTGGAGGATGTCGATCTTGATCACGTGGCGGAGGAGCTGGAGGATTTGTCGAAGAGCGAGTTCGGCAAGCTCCAGAGCACCCTGCGCGTCCTCGTGATGCACATGCTGAAATGGGACCAGCAGCCGGAGCATCGGACACCGAGCTGGATCTTCTCGATCCGCGAGCAGCGTCGGCGCTACGCCCGCATCCTGGCCGGGAGCCCAGGCCTCAAGCCCCGCATCGACGAGGCTCTCGGGGATGCCTACCCGGACGCGCGTGACTGGGCTTCCGACGAGACGCGACTTCCGCCCGATGAGTTTCCGTCCGAATGCCCCTACGCCTGGGAGGATATCCTGGAGCGACCCTTCGACTTCGATTCGGTGAAGAAGCAACGCCCGTGAGCATCTCCAACCGTAAAGCCGGCGACCGGCGCGAGCCCGTCGCCGAACCGCTCAAGCGCTCGGTGGCGGGCTGCCTGCGCGCCATCGCCAAGCGCTCCGAGATCGAGGTGGTCTATGCCAGCGACCGCCCGGCGCTGACTGGCGACAAGGCGCGCCTGCCCGAGCCGCCGCGCAAGCTGACGCCGGAGGATGTGGCGATCCTGCGCGGCAACGCCGATTCGATGGCGCTGCGCCTCGGCTGCCACGACGTCGCCGTCCATCGCCGCCTGGCGCCCGAGAATGCCGGCGCCCGCGCGGTGTTCGACGCCGTGGAGCAGGCCCGCGTGGAGGCGATCGGTTCGCGCCGCATGGCCGGCGTCGCCTCCAACCTCTCGGCGATGCTGGAGGACCGCTACCATCGCGGCGGCAAGTACGAGGACATCACCGACCGGGCCGATGCGCCGATGGAGGATGCCGTCGCCCTGATGGTGCGCGAGCGCCTGACCGGCGCCGCGCCCCCGGCGGCCGCGCGCAAGATCGTCGACCTCTGGCGCTCGCACATCGAGGAGAAGGCCGGGCCCAGCCTCGACGGGCTGATCGGCTCCCTCGAGAACCAGCGTGCCTTCGCCCGCTCGGTGCGCGACCTCCTCACCTCCCTCGACATGGCGGACGAGACGCCGTTCGACCCCGAGGACGACGAGAACGAGGACGAGAACGAGTCGCAGGACGACGAGCAGACCCCGAGCGAGGGCGAGGCGGAGGAGCAGTCGCAGGGCGACCGCTCCGAGATGGAGACCTCGCAGGAGGCCTCCGACGAGATGCAGGAGGGGGCTACCGAAGCCGCCGACGCGCCCTCCGGCGAGTTGCCCGACGAGTCGGAGAACGCCGAATCCGAGGAGGCCTCGGAGGCGTGGTGGCCGCCCTCGCAGCGGACCAACGAGCCGCGCGGGCCGGAATACAAGGTCTTCAACCCGCGCTTCGACGAGGTCATCCACGCCGAGGACCTCTGCGACGCGGACGAACTCGCGCGCCTGCGCACCTATCTCGACAAGCAGCTGGCGCATCTCCAGGGCGTGGTCGGGCGCCTCGCCAACCGGCTCCAGCGCCGTCTGCTCGCCCAGCAGAACCGCGCCTGGGACTTCGACCTCGAGGAGGGCCAGCTCGACCCGGCCCGCCTCGTGCGCGTGGTGACCGATCCGTTCCAGCCGCTCTCGTTCAAGCGCGAGAAGGACACCAACTTCCGCGATACGGTGGTGACCCTGCTGCTGGACAATTCCGGCTCGATGCGCGGGCGCCCCATCACCGTGGCGGCGACCTGCGCCGACATCCTGGCGCGCACCCTGGAGCGCTGCGGCGTCAAGGTCGAGATCCTCGGCTTCACGACGCGGGCCTGGAAGGGCGGACAGTCGCGCGAGGCGTGGCTCGCCGCGGGCAAGCCGAACACGCCGGGCCGGCTCAACGACCTGCGCCACATCGTTTACAAGTCGGCCGACGCTCCCTGGCGCCGGGCGCGCAAGAACCTCGGGCTGATGATGCGCGAGGGGCTGCTGAAGGAGAACATCGACGGCGAGGCGCTGGACTGGGCCCACAAGCGTCTGCTGGCGCGCTCCGAGCAGCGCAAGATCCTGATGGTGATCTCGGACGGCGCGCCGGTGGACGATTCCACCCTTTCGGTGAACCCCGGCAACTATCTCGAGCGCCACCTGCGCTGGATGATCGAGGACATCGAGACCCGCTCGCCCGTGGAACTGCTCGCCATCGGCATCGGCCACGACGTGACGCGCTACTACCGCCGCGCCGTGACCATCATCGACGCCGAGGAGCTCGGCGGCGCGATGACGGAAAAACTCGCCGAACTCTTCGAGGACGATGCCGGCGCCGCCGCCCCGCGCAGGAAGGCGGCCGGCGGGCGCCGGTAGGCTTCGCGCCTCAGGCCGCCAGATCGTCGAGGGCGGCCGAGATTTCGCCCTCGGACAGGCGGCGGATGATCGGGCCGGAGGTCCAGACCAGCATCGGCACGATCCGGTGCGTCGGGTGGATTTCGGCGAGCAGGGCCGCGTAGAGGGCGATCTGCCCGGCTTCCGCGCGCGGCAGCGCGGCGCCGCCCTCGGCCGGCGGCCGGCCGGTCTTGAAATCCGCCACCCAGACTGTGTCCCCGGAAATCGCCAGGCGGTCGACCCGCCCGAAGACGGCGCGCGCGACGCCGCCCACCCGGACCCGGCCCGAGAGCGTCACCTCGGCCCGCGCATCGCGGGCGAAGAGCGGCGCGAGGTCGGGCTCGTCCAGGAGCCGCAGGGTGGCGTCGACGATGGCCCCCTGCTTCACGGGGTCGAGGCCCGGAGCCCGGGCACGCACGAAGGCGGCGGCGGCGGGCTTCCGCTGGGCGGGTTCGATCCGGGGCAGGTGCTCGACCAAGGAGTGGATTAGGGTTCCGCGCCGGCGCGCCTCGCTGTCCGCCTGGCGCCGGCCGGGCTCGCGCCGCGTGTCGGCGGCTCCCAGCGCGCCGGACGGGGTGACGGGCGGCGCCGCCTCGAACTCTCCGGGGACGGGCGCTTCGAGCCAAGGGGGCAGTTCCACCGAGGCCCCGGCGGCCGGCGGCACCGCGCCGAGCGGCGCGGCACGCCCGCCCTCGCGCCACAGCGTCGCCGGGCCGTACGGGGTCTCCAGGGCCTCGCCGGCGCCGAAGGCCTGCTCCAGTCCGGCACGGATCATCTCGCACCACGCCGACGCGCTCGGGGCCTCGTGCCCACGGTGGGGCGCGATCACCAGCCTGTCGGCGGCGCGGGTCATCGCCACGTAGAGGAGGCGGTTGTGCTCCTCGCGGGCGCGGGATTGCAGCGCGGCGCGCGCCTGCGTGACCGCCTCGCAATCGCCCGCCTTGGCGCCCGCCCAGATCGGCGGAAGCGGGCCGGCGCCCTGCCCGAACCGGCCCTGGGAGACGCCGACGGGCGTCATGGACAGGAGCGGCGGATCGTTGCGGCCGAGCGCCTCGCAGCCATCGATGACCACGACCACCGGCGCTTCCAGACCCTTGGCTCCGTGGACGGTCATCACCCGGACCTCGTCGCGGCCGGAATCGAGGTCGCGCTTGACCGTGTGCCCTCCCTCCCCGCGCCCCGGCACGGTGTCGTAGCGCGCGAGAAAGCCGCCCAGCGACGGCGCGTCCGTGGCCTGCTCGGCCTGGGCCGCCGTCATCAGGAAGACGTCGATGGCGTCGCCGGCCTCGCCGCCGAGGCGGGAGACCAGGGCGCGGCGCCCGCCGCGCGCGCCGAGCAACGTGGCGTAGAACCCGAACGGCCCCTCGCAGGCGGCGAGCGCGATCCAGGATGTCAGGGCCTCGTGCCCCCGGATCGCCGCCGGATCGCCCGCCTCGGCGTGCCGGGCCAGCGCGTCCTCCAGGGTCTCGTGGCGTTCGCGGCGGGCCGCGATGCGCACGAGGTCGTCGTCGTCGAACCCGACGAGCGGGGTCTTCAGCGCGCCCGCCAGGGTGAGGTCGTCGGCCGGCAGGAGCCCGGCGCGGCCCACCGCCACGAGGTCGTTGACGGCGATGTGGGCGGCGATGTCGAGGCGGTCCTGACCGGCCACCGGCACGCCGAGCGCCTTCATGGCGCGGATCACCTCTTCGAAGGCCGC
This sequence comes from Methylobacterium sp. J-068, assembly GCF_022829445.1. GTDB lineage: Bacteria > Pseudomonadota > Alphaproteobacteria > Rhizobiales > Beijerinckiaceae > Methylobacterium. Next base: position 216,043 of record NZ_JAKSXY010000122.1, read on the forward strand.
CGAGCGCTTGCGCACCAGGATGAGGATGTCGCCCGGGCGCCAGATCCGGCCGGTCTCGTCGCCGGTGGTGATCCAGGCCAGGGCCGCCCGCGCCACGCGGCGCGCGGTGACGATGGCCGGCGCGTTGGTCTCGGGCGCGTCGACGGGGGCGGCCCAGGCATCGGGCTCGGGCTCGTCGGCCGGCTCCTCGATCGGCCAGAGTTCGACGGTGCCGGGGGCGGAGGTCCGCGCCGTGCTGTGGGTGGTGCCGATGGCGGCGTCCTCGAAGGACAGGCCCTCGTAATGCTCGGGAATCGCGAACGTCGCGTCCACCGCCCGCAGCACGCCGCCGGCGGAGCGGAACGACAGGTTCAGGTGTACGTCCGAGAAGGCGAGGCCGGCGCCGTTCGAGGCGCGCTGCCACTCGCGCCGGGTGGTCTCGAACTCGCGCGGCTCCGCGCCCTGGAAGCTGTAGATCGACTGCTTCGGGTCGCCCACGGCAAAGCGCGTCCGCGCCACCTCGCGGGCCCCCTCGCCACTCGCGAACTCGGCGGTGATGCGGCGCAGGATCTCCCACTGGTGCGGGTTGGTGTCCTGCGCCTCGTCGATCAGCACGTGGTCGACGCCGCGATCGAGCTTGTAGAGCACCCAGGTCGAGTCGACCCGGCCGAGCAGGTCCAGGGTCTTGTGAATCAGGTCGTCGAAGTCGAGCGCTCCGAGGCGCGCCTTCTGGGCCTCGACCCGGCGGTGGATCTCGGCCGCCAGGGTGAACAGGGCGCGGGTGCGCGCCAGGGCCTGGACGCCGCGCAAGGCGTCCTGCAACGGTTCCAGCCGGTCGCGCTCGTCGCGCAGCGCCTGCTTGACGTCCTCCGGGACCGCCTTGGTGCCGAGACTCTTGTCGGCTTTCGGCAGACCCTCCTTGGTGAAGAAGATGCCGCGATAGGTCTCCAGAGCCGCGCTCCCGGAGGCTTCCGCGACCTCGATCAGCCGGTCGGCGATGCCCTCGTCCGTGGCCTTGCCGGTGCGCAGGCGCGCGGCGACCGCGCCGAGGTCGCCCAGGAGGCCGTCCAGCATCCGGGCCTCGATGCCCGCGACGGTCTCGTCCGGCCGGACGCCGAGGGCGTCGGCCAGGCCGGAGAACGGAGCGTCGAGGCCGTGGCGGGCGGCCAGCACGTCGCGCGCCCGCATGGCGGCGCGGATCGCCTTGCGGAGGGCGTCGCCCGTCGCCTCCGGCCCCACGATGGCCACCGCCGCGCCGAGATCCGGCTCGGTTCCCCCGATGGCATCGGCCAGCACGTTGCCGGTCTCGATGTGGAAGGCGTCCGCCGCCTGGGTCTCGTCCAGCACCACGAAGCGGGCGGGCACGTTCGCCTCGAAGGGGAACATGTGCAGCAGCCGCTCGCAGAGGGCGTGCAGGGTCTCGATCTTCAGGCCGCCCGGCGTCTCCACCGCGCGGGCGAACAGGCGCCGCGCCACCTGCAGGGTCTTTCGCGATGGGCGCTCGCCCGTCAGTTCCGTCAGTTCGGCCGTCAGCGTGGCATCGTCCAGCGTGACCCAGCGGCCGAGCACGCGAAACACGCGGATCGACATGTTGGCGGCGGCCGCCTTGGTGAAGGTCAGGCACAGGATGCGGGCGGGCGGCGCCCCGTCGAGGAGGAGGCGCACGACGCGGTCGGTCAGCACCTTGGTCTTGCCCGCGCCCGCATTGGCCGAGACCCAGGCCGAGGCGCGCGGGTCGGCGGCCTCACGCTGCGCTTTCCGGGTGAGGTCGTCGACGACGAAGGTCTCGCGCGCGGACATCAGGCGTCTCCCTCCCCACCGAGCGACCATTCGAGCACCCGCGCGAGGTGGTCGTAATCGCCGTAGGACTTCGCGTATTTCGGGTAGGGCCGCGAGGTGTAGGCCGCCTCGCCGGTGAGGAACCGGGCGACGAGTCCCCGGAAGCGGGCCACGTGCTCGGCCACGATGGCGGCGACCTCGCGCTCGTCGCCGCGCGGCGGCTTGACGGGAAGCGGCTCGAACGGTTTGCGGCCCCCCGAGGCGTGGACGTAGAGGAGATCCGGCGTCAGGGTCTCCGGCGCGAACCCCTCGAAGGCGCCGGCCATCAGCATCGCCGCCTCCAGGGTGAGCTGGGGCGAGAAGCCGGCGAAGACCTCCTTGTTGCTCGGCGGCAGGCCGGTCTTGAAGTCGACGATGCAGGCCCCGCCGTCGCTGCGGCGCTCGATCCGGTCGGCCCGCGCCCGGAGGGTGAAGGTCTCGCTCCCCATCGGGATCACCCACTTGCCGGAGATCTCGGGATGGACCTTCGCCAGCCGCCCGCGCCGTTCGACCTCCCAGTCCAGGAACTTGGCGGCGAGCCGCTCGTAGCGCGGCCACCACTCGGCATAGAGTGCCGGATAGGTATCGTTGATGGGCGCGAAGGCGTTCGCAGCCAAGCCGGCCAAGCGCTCGGTGGCCAATGCGATATCCGGCAGCGCCTCGGGATGCTTCTGCGCGAATTCCCCCAGGATCTCGTGGATGAGCGTGCCGCGATCGGCGGCGCCCGGCTCGGCCGCCACCGGGTCGAGGGGATCGAGGCCGAGCACGTGCCGGGCGAAGATCACGTAGGGATCGCGCACCAGGGTCTCGACCTCGGTGACGCTCAAGGTGCGCGGGAACAGGGCCGGATCGGGCCGGGGCCTGGGCTGCTTCAGGCGCGGCGGCACCGGGCCGGTGCCCTGGTCGAGGGCGGCGGCATAGGCCGAGAAGCGCCGCCCTTCCGCGCGCGCGCGGTTCCAGCACGCCTCGCCCGTGAAGGCGCGCAGGCGCTGGAGGAAGCGCGAGGGCACGGTCGGCGCCCCTTCGCGCTTGGCCGCGCGGGTGACGACGGCATCGTGGTGGCCCAGCGCCTGGACGAAGTCGTGGGCGCTCTGGCCGATGCGGCGCTCGGGCGGGTTCAGGCCGATGCGCTCGCGCATGGGCCGGTTGAGAAAGGCGTCGGTGGTCGTCTTCATCGGCCAGACGCCCTCGTCGAGGCCGCCGAGCACCACCCGGTCGACGCTCATCAGGCGGGCTTCCAGGAGGCCGAGGATGCGCAGGCGCGGATGCGGCCGCCCGTCGCTGCAGGCCACCATGCGCTCGCGGGCGAGCGCGGTGAAGAAGGCCGGGTAGTCGCCGAAGCGGCCGGGCAAGAGGCCGGGCTCGGCGAGTTCGAGATCGTCGAAGAGGGTGTCGAGGACGGCGAGCGAGGCATCGTCGACCGGCTCGTCCTCGCCCGCGTCGATCAGCCGATCGAAGGTGGCGCGGTGGCAGGCGGCGTAGGCGACGAGGTTTCCGACCCCGCGATGATCGCGATCGAGGAAGCCGCCGAAGGCGAGTTCCAGGCGATCGAGGAGGTCGGCGGCCAGATCCCAGTCGCGATCCGTCAGGCGGCTCTTGGCGCGCGGACGCCGTCCGGTCGCGCCGCGCTGGTCGGCGAGCGCATCGCGCAGGCCCGCGAAGCCCGGCGCGGGCGCGGGCCCGCGCAGTGTGCCGATCTCCAAGGCGGCCGCCGCCCGCACCACGTCGCGCCGGGGCATCCCGAGACGGACGAAGGGATGCGACAGCAGCGTGATCAGGCGGGCCGGTTCCAGCGCGGCGGCGAGTTCGGCGGCGAGGCGCGCGAGGCGTCCCGCCCGGCTGCGCGACAGGGCCTCGCCGCCGGAATCCTCCGCCACGATCCCCCAGCGGGCGAGTTCGGCCGCGACCCGGACCGCGAGGCCGCGGTCGGGCGTGACGAGGGCCGCAGTGGCACCCGGAGCCTCCAGCGTCTCGCGCAAGGCCAGGGCGATGATCAGCGCTTCCTCGCGCTCGTCGGCGGCCTCGACCACCGCGAGGCCCCGCATCCCGGCATCGCTCAAGGAGGCCCGCGCCTCGGGGTCGAGCTCGGCCCAGGCCTCGGTGGTCTCGGCCGGACGCAGGGCCTGCGAGAGCAGGCCGAAGCGGGCGCGGCCCTCGGCGGAGGGCTCGCCCAGGGTCGCGATCTGCGCGCGGTCCCGCGCGAGGCAGGCCGGTCCGAGCAGGCGGTGCAGGATCGCCTGCGGGTGCCCGTGGGCGATCTCCCGGGAGACCCCCTCCCCGGTCTCGATGGCGTCCCAGCCCGCCGCGTCGAGATCGGAATCGAGGCCCGGCAGGACCACGGCGCCGCGCGGCAGCCCCGCAACCGCGGCGATCAGCTTGGCGGTGGCCGGAACCGAGCCCGTGGAGCCCGCCACGATCACCGGGTCTCCGGGCCGCTCGCGGGCGAGGCGCTCGGCCTCCGCCAGCACGAGCCTGCGCGAGCGCGAGACCGGATCGCTCATCCCGCGCTCGGCGAGAATTCGGGGCCAGGCCTCGGCGGCGATCTGCACGAAATCGAGGGTCAGGCCGAAGTAGCGCGAGTACTCGGCCTCGACCGCACCGGCGATCTCGGCCCAGGGCAGGCCCTCCACGGTGAGGGCGTCCATCAGGCGTTCGAGGTCGGCGGCGAGTCCGATGGCGTCGGCGGGGGAGGACGGCACCAGGAAGGGCACGTCGTCGTCGATGGGCAACAGGGTGCGGTCCACCGCCTCGGCCCAGCCCTGAACGAGGCGCGCCAGGATCAGCCGGCGCTCCAGGGGCGGCATCGCGGGGTGGAGCAGATCCGGCCCGTTCTCGAGGAGCGGATTGGCGGCGAGATCGAGTTCCGCCTCGTCGGCTTCGCCCAGCGGCACCATGCGGGGCAGCAGCGCCGCGTGCCCCAGCCGCGCGGCCAGGATCGACGAGAACGCCCGCACCGCCCGCTGGGTCGGCAGGTACAGGGTGACGGAGGCGAGCGCGAAGGGGTCGTCGCCGATCGCGCCGACGAGCCGGCCGGAGATCAGCGCCTCGGCCAGCGTCGGCAGGAAGGGCGCGCCGGGCGGGATGGTGAAGACGTGGGGGGCGTCTGAGATCGGCATCGGAGATCCATGGCACCGAATCCCGTTCTCGGGAATGCGGCGTCGTACGGCGACGCCCGACCCGATCCGCGCGGGCGTCCCTCAGGCCACCGGTGCCGTCGACTTGACCCGCGCCTCGGCGGCCACGATCGCCTCCGGCGTGCCCACATGCAGCCATTGCCCGTCGAGGCGCAGGCCGTGCAGCCGGCCGGCCGCGATGGCGTGGTCGAACAGCAGGTTGAGGGAGAACGCGCCCTCCGGCGTGCCCGCGAACAGGCCGGGCTTCAGGATCGCGACGCCGGCATAGATGAAGGGCGCCACCTCGCGCTCGCCGCGCCGCTCCAGCGCACCGGAGGACGTCATCACGAAGTCGCCCGCCCCTTCGTAGCCGAGGCTGGTGGCGGTGGGTGCGACGAGGAGCAGGATATCCATGACCTCGGGGTTCCAGGCGGCGATCAGCCGGCCGAGATTGGATTCCGGACCCTCCAGCCAGAACGAATCCGCGTTGAAGACCACGAAGGGCGCCTCGCCCAGCAGCGGCAGGGCTTTCTTCACGCCACCGCCGGTTTCCAGCAGCGCCTCGCGCTCGTCGGAGATGACGATGGCCGGGGCGGTCCGGCGCTTGCCGACATGGCCCTCGATGAGGTCGGCGAGATAGTGGACGTTGACCACGGCCTCGGTGATGCCGCCCTCCGCCGCCCGGTCGAGGGCATGGTCGAGGAGCGCGCGGCCGGCCACCTCCACCAGGGGCTTGGGCACCGTCGCGGTGATCGGGCGCATGCGCTTGCCGAGGCCCGCTGCGAGGACGAAGGCGCGGGTGATGGACGCTGTGTCGGGCATGGAGGCTCCGTCTCGTCGGGTCGGGGGGCGCTCAGGCGGGCAGGCGCACGCTGCCGTCGGGGAGCGGCAGGAGGTCCGGGTTCCAGGCGACCTCCCAGAGGGCGCCGTCGGGATCGGCGAAGTAGCCGGAATAGCCGCCCCAGAACGCCTCCTGGGCCGGCTTCACCAGGGTGGCGCCCGCCGCGACGGCGTGGGCCAGCACCCGATCGGTCTCGGCCCGGCTCCCGGTGTTGTGGGCGAGCGCGAAGCCGCGAAACCCCTCGCCCGCCGGGGCGACCCCCGCATCCTCGGCCAGCGCCGCGCGCGGATAGAGCGAGAGCACGAGCCCGCCGAGCTGAAAGAAGGCAACGCCCTCCGCGGCATAGGCCGAGCGCGTCCAGCCCAGGGCCTCGTAGAAGCGCACGGCCCGCGCCAAATCGGCGACCCCGAGGGTCACGAGGGTGAGGCGCGGTTGCATCATGGCTGGCGGGCGTCGTCGTGTGCCGGCTCCGGCGCGGGCTTCGGGACGAGGTGCGGCAGGTGCGCCTCGTGCCAGAGGCGCAGGTGCGTCAGGGCCGGATGGTTGAGATTGCGCGCGAGGTAGCCCTCGATGCGCGGCAGGTGGGCGAGGTAGCCGGGCTTGCCGTCGCGGCGGTCGAGGCGCGCGAAGATGCCGAGGATCTTGGTGGCGCGCTGCGCCGCCAGCACCGCGTAGGCCCGGGCGAAGGCGTGCATGTCGAAATCGGGCTCCCGGGCCCGGCGCTCGCGCACGTAGAGGCCGAGCAGGCGCAGCTCGAACTCGGCCGACGCATCCACGCGGGCGTCCTGCAGCAGCGAGGCGACGTCGTAGGCCGGGTGGCCCAGCACCGCGTCCTGGAAGTCGATGACGCCGATGCGCTCGAGTCCCTCGCGCTCGGGCAGCCAGATCAGGTTCGGCGAATGGTAGTCGCGCAGGGTCCAGGTCGGGCGGGCCGGCGTGATGCTGTCGAGCACCTCGGCCCAGAGCGAGACGAATTCGGACCGCGCCGAGCCCGCCAGCTCCGCGCCCCGGATCGCCGGGCAGTACCAGTCCGGCAGCAGCTCGGTCTCGAACACCAGGGCTTCGAGATCGTAGGGCGGCAGCACGTGGTCGATGCCGTCGGCGACGGGGAGCACGCCGGGCAGCTCGGTGGCGTGGAGTTTGGCGAGCAGGCGCACCGCCTCGGCGTAGCGCTCGGGACGCGGGCCGCCCGCATCGACCACGGGCTCGGAGCCGAGATCCTCGATGATCAACAGGCCCTCGGCGAGGTCCTCGCCGTAGATGCGGGGCGCGGAGAAGCCCAGCGCCCGCAGGCCCCGGTCGACGCCCACGAAAGCGTGGACGCTCTCGGCGAGCTTCACGACGGCGCTGTAGGGACGTCCGTTGCGCACGGGCGGCCCGTCGGCGCGCGGCGGCGAGATCATCAGCACGGCGCTCTTGCCGTCCGGCTTCACCAGCCGCTCGTAGGCGCGCGAGGAGGCGTCCCCCTGCATGGCGAGGCGGGCCGCCTCGTCCCAGCCGCTCCGCACCAGGAGCACACGGAGGGCCCGCGCGCGCTTGAGGCGCGCGGCCATGCCGCCGCTGCCGTCGATGCGGGCGAAGCGCGCGTCGTCGCCGAACTCGGCGCGCAGCGAAAGGTCGATGGAGAGGATCGGCGCGTCGCGAGGGCCGAGGCGCTCGGGCCATTCCACGAGGGTGATCGCGGTCTCGGTCATCTCGTCGAAGCCGAGTTCGACGAGTTCGTCGGGGCTGCGCAGGCGGTAGAGGTCGGCATGCACGATCTGCCGGCCGTTGGCGGCCTCGTAGGGCTGGATCAGCGTGAAGGTCGGGCTCGGCACGTCGAGGCCGGGATCCTCGGCGAGTTCGCGGATCAGCGCGCGCGCGAGCGTGGTCTTGCCGCCGCCGAGGCCGCCGGAGAGCGCGACGATGTCGCCGGGCAGCAGGAACTCGGCGAGGAAGCGGCCGAGATCCTCGGTGGCGCTCTCGTCGGGCAGCATGATCTCCCAGGCCGATTTCACCTCACGCTGGGGCGTGTCGGCACCATCCTCGTTCAACGCCCAACTCCTCCTCGGCCGCGCGCCGCCGCGACCCCTCGGACCGCGCGGATGTCCGCCTTCATAGCGGAGCATCCTTAACCAAATCGCGGATGGGGCCGAAGGGTCCCGGCCGAGGCCGCCTATTCGGCCGCATCCCGGCGCGCGTTCGGCTCGGAGATCGGGAAGGTGCAGGTCACGCGGGTGCCGGCGCCGGGCGCGGATTCGAGGCTGACGGTGCCGCCGTGCAACTCGACGAAGGAGCGCACGATGGACAGGCCGAGGCCGACACCGCGATGGCGGGTGCCGAGGGTGTGGCTCTCGAACCGGTCGAACACCCGGGCGGCGACCTCGGCGGGCATGCCCTGGCCCTGGTCGGCCACCGACAGGGTGAGTTCGGAGGCGTTGCGCCGGACCTCGACCCGGACGTGCTGGCCGGGCGCGGAGAATCCGACCGCGTTGGAGAGCAGGTTGAACAGGATCTGGCGCACGCGCTTGCCGTCGGCGACGAAGCTGCCGACATCGTCGGGCACGTCGAGATCGAGGCCGATGGCGGAATCGGCGAGCCGGTCCTCGAGACCGCGCACCGCCGCCTCGACGGTGGCGCGGACATCGACCACCTCGCGGCTGAGTTCGAGCGAGCCCGCGTCAATCGAGGCGAGGTCGAGGATGTCGTTGATCATCACCAGCAGCGCGCCGGACGAGCGCATGATGTGCCCGGAATATTCGCGCTGGCGCTCGTTGAGGGCGCCCACCGTCTCGTCGCCGAGGAGCTGGGTGAAACCGATGATGTTGGTGAGCGGCGAGCGCAGCTCGTAGGAGACGTGGTTCACGAAGGTGTCGCGCAGCTGCGAGGTGCGCTCCAGCGCATCGTTCTTGTCGGTGAGCGCGCGCTCGACGTTCACGCTCGCGGTGACGTCGATGAGGGTCAGGAGCGTCGCGCCCTCGGGCAGGGGCTGGGCGGCGCAATCGAGCACCGTGCCGTCCACGATCTCCAGGCGACAGGTCAGCCCGGCGCGGCTCTCCAGCCCCGTGATGGCGCCGCGGATGTCGAGCCAGGGGTCCTCGTCGGGCGACAGCACCCGACAGGCGGCGATGACCGCATCGACGCGGGGGCGCTCGCCGAGGGTCTCGGGGTCGAGGCGCCACAGGGTCGCGAAGGCGCGGTTGGCGAAGGTCAGGCGTCCGTCGGCGCCGAACACCGCCACGGGCTCCTTCAGGGTGTCGAGGGTCTCGGCCTGCACCCGCATCAGCGCGTTGTAGCGCGATTCGAGCTTCATGTTCTCCGAGACGTCGTCGAACAGGTAGGTCAGGCCGCCCTGCGGATTGGGATCGGCGACCACGCGGAGCGAGCGCCCGTCCGGCAGGTACCACCAGGCCTCGCTGGCCTCCACCGCCCGGTAGGCGCCGAGCACGTCGGCTTTCCAGGACTTGAAATCGGCCTGCTCGGGCAGCTTTCGGGCAGCGCGGAGCCGATCGAGGATCTCGCCGTCCAGCGGCCGGCCGTCGAGGAAGGCCTGATCGAGGTCCCAGAGCTGGCGATAGGCGGCGTTGTGGAAGATCAGCCGCTGGCGGGCGTCGAACATGGCCACGGCGGTGGGCAATTGGTCGAGGGTGCGGACATTGGCGTCCATCTGGCGCTGGAGGTCGGCGCGCACGCTCTCCAGTTCCGAGACGTCGACCGCGATGCCGACCCGGCCGGTCTCGATGGCGGATTCCGTGACGTCGAGGGTGCGCCGCCCTCCCGCCACGACGGCCGAGAGGCGATGCGCCGCCCGCCCCCCGCTCGCGAGGCGTCCCCCGTCGTCCCGGGTGATGAGGTCGCGGGCCTGACGATCGAGCAATTCGATGCCGCCCTCGAGGGTGTTCTCGCGGGTGCCCCCCTCGACCGCCGCCACGTAGGCAAGGTTGACCCAGGCGAGCAGGCCGTTGCGGTTGCGGCGCCAGACCGGCTGGGGAATCGCGTCGAGGAGACTGGTCAGAGCCGAGAGGCTGCGCCGCGCCTCGTAGAGGGTGATGCGCAGGTCGATGAGCTCGCGCTTCTCGTCGGTGGTCTCGCGCAGGCGCAGGATGGCGCGGCCGGAGAGCGCCTGACCGTGCGCGTCGATGAAGCGCCCGGATTGCGTGCGCAGGCTCAGGCGAAAGCCGGTGCCGCGCGCCCGAAGGCTCTCGATGGCCGTGTTCAGGGCGTCGGCATCGACGGCGTGCAGCCAGCTCTCGAAACCCAGGAACGCCGTCTGGATGTCCCCGGACAGGCGCTTGCCGTCGACGAGGCCGACATCGCCCTCCACCGTCGGCGCGCCGCGCCCAGACCACGTCACGATGATCTGGCGCTCGGCGTTGAGCAGCATCTCGGCGCGGTCATGGGCGCCGCGCAGCGCCGTCAGTTCCGTCACGAGATCCCGCTCGCGCCGGGTCCAGCGGCTGCGCTCGCGCATGTGCAGGAGCGCCACGATGGTCGAGAAGACCGTCAGCCCGATCAGAATCGCGAGGCCGGCGGCATTGTGGGTGTGCTGCCCGAACCCCGCGGCGACCGCGCCGGCGTCCATTCCCTGACCGATCGCGCGCGCCGGAGTTCCGGCCACGGCGACGACGAGAGAGCCGGCGCACAGGACCGCGCGCGCCGTTCGATCGACCCTCATGATCCGTCCCGCCTCCACGAATCTTCGATGAGGCGCCAAGATGCGCCCTTCCCGCAACCGCCCGAAGGCCGGCCGCGAGCCACTCCATCTGAGGAATCAGCCCACACTAGCGCGAGGCGGAATCGCACCGGAAGAGGGTTAAGCTTAACTTTAGGGGCTTGACCCGCGATGGCCCGCGGAGGGCGCAGAAAAGCCACACCGCGCCGCCTGTCCGGCCGGAGGCCGGACACGAAGAAGCCCGGCGCAGAGGCCGGGCTTCGGTTCGTGTCTCAGCGGCGGTGGAGGCGCGTCCTGAGGAGCGCCGGCCGGCTCAGTAGCGGTAATGGTCGGGCTTGAACGGGCCGTTCTCGGAGACGCCGATATAGGCGGCCTGGTCGGGGCGCAGCTTGGAGAGCTTCACGCCGATCTTCTCGAGGTGGAGCAGCGCCACCTTCTCGTCGAGGGCCTTGGGCAGCGTGTAGACCTGACGCTCGTACTTGCCCGGGTTGGTCCAGAGCTCGATCTGGGCCAGCGTCTGGTTGGTGAACGAGGCCGACATCACGAAGGACGGGTGGCCGGTGGCGTTGCCGAGGTTCACCAGGCGTCCCTCCGACAGGAGGATGATGCGGTGGCCGTCGGGGAAGGTGATCTCGTCCACCTGCGGCTTGATGTTCGACCAGGTGAGGTTCTTCAGGCCGGCGACCTGAATCTCGTTGTCGAAGTGGCCGATGTTGCACACGATCGCGCGGTCCTTCATGGCCCGCATGTGCTCGATGGTGATGATGTCCTTGTTGCCGGTGGCCGTCACGAAGATGTCGGCGCGGGGCGCGGCGTCTTCCATGGTGACGACCTCGTAGCCTTCCATGGCGGCCTGGAGGGCGCAGATCGGATCGACCTCCGACACCAGAACGCGGCAGCCGGCGTGGCGAAGCGAAGAGGCCGAACCCTTGCCGACATCGCCGAAGCCCGCGACCATGGCGACCTTGCCGGCCATCATCACGTCGGTGCCGCGACGGATGCCATCCACCAGCGATTCGCGGCAGCCGTAGAGGTTGTCGAACTTCGACTTGGTGACGGCGTCGTTCACGTTGATCGCCGGGAAGAGCAGCTTGCCTTCCTTGGCGAGGTTGTAGAGGCGGTGCACGCCCGTGGTGGTCTCCTCCGAGACGCCCTTGATCGACTCGGCGAGACCCGCGAACCAGCCCTTCGGCTTCTGGCTGAGCTTCTTCTTCAGGAGCGCGAAGAAGATCTCCTCCTCCTCCGACTCCGGCTTGTCGAGGAAGGCGGTGTCGCCGTTCTCGGCGCGCAGGCCGAGATGCACGAACATGGTGGCGTCGCCGCCGTCGTCGAGGATCATGTTCGGCATGCCGCCGTCATGCCAGTCGAACAGCTTCGACGTGTAGTCCCAGTACTCGGTCAGCGTCTCGCCCTTGATGGCGAAGACCGGGATGCCGGCGGCCGCGATGGCGGCGGCGGCGTGGTCCTGGGTCGAGTAGATGTTGCAGGAGACCCAGCGGATGTCGGCGCCGAGCGCCTTCAGGGTCTCGATCAGCACGGCCGTCTGGATCGTCATGTGCAGCGAGCCGGCGATCTTGGCGCCCTTCAGCGGCTGCGACGCACCGTATTCCTCGCGCGTGGCCATCAGGCCCGGCATCTCGGTCTCGGCGATCGAGATCTCCTTGCGGCCGTACTCGGCCAGTCCGATGTCCTTGACGATGTAATCCTGGGCCATGTGGTCCTCTCTCCGTCGTTCTCTGCGTCTGGCCGGGGCTATAGCAGCGTGGGACGCCCGAGGCAATCAAGATATAAAGATGTCTTTATACGAATGATTCCAACCGCGACTGGATCGGGCGATCCGGTTGCGCCGCGCGATGAAACCCGCTTAGCGTGTATTTCAGCGGGCAGGTCGTGCCTGCGCCCGGCCCGTCCCCGGCGCGGACGTCCGGGGGTTTCGGAATGCGGAGGGTTGGAGAAAACGATGAGACCGCACCTTGTCCTGGCGGCTCTGACGAGCCTGATCGGCACCGTGGACGCGGGCGCGTTCCCCGCACGCATGCGGACCTTCGAGAAGGTCGTCTCCGCGGGCCATACGCTGACGGTCGCCTCGTTCTCGTCCCTCGACCCGACCTGCCGGTCGCTCGGCCCCATGTCGGTCAGCCTGATCGATACCGCCCATGACGGCCGCGTTCAGGTGGAAGAGGGGCGCGACTTTCCGAGCTTCTCGACCCTCAACACGCGCTCGCGCTGCAATTCCCGCAAGGTGCCGACGACTTTCGTGCGCTATACCCCGTCCCCCGGCTACACCGGCGAGGACGAGTTCGCGCTCGAGTTCGTCAGCCCCGGGGGCGATGTCGGGCGCGCGCGCTTCCACATCACGGTCCGCTGATCGCGGACCGCGTCTCGGGCAGCCCGCGCGGCACGGGACGGGCCCCTCCGGTTGGGTTCCTTCAGGCGGCGGCGCGATCGGGCGCGGCGAGTTCGTCGGCGGGACCGAAGAATTCGTAGCGGATGCGCTCCGCCGGTACCCCCAGACGGGCCAGGCCGTGGACGAGGGCCGCCAGGAAGGGCTTGGGACCGCACAGGTAATAGGTCGCCCGGTCGACCGGCGTCGCGGCGGCGAGGTCCTCGGCCGTGATCAGCCCGGCGGCGTCATAGTCGCGACCGGGCACGTCGGTCGCCTCGGGCGCGGAGTAGACGGTCCGCACCCGCACCGTGGAGGCCCGTTCGGCCAGGGCCCGGACATGCGCGCGCAGGGCATGCACGCGTCCGTTGCGGGCGGCGTGGACGAACCAGACCGGCCGCGTCGAATCGGTCTCGACCAGGGTCTCCAGCATGCTGACCATCGGCGTCAGGCCCACGCCGCCGCTGACGAGGACCAGGGGTCCGGTCCCTTCCTCCAGGAAGAAGTCGCCGGCGGGGGGCGCCAGCCTGACGATCGTGCCGGGTCCGGCCGAGGCATGAAGCCAGTTCGAGACGAGGCCGGCCGGGGCGGCGGCACCCTCACCGGCCGGGCCGGCGGCGTCCTCGCTAACAGGGCCGGCGGCGGCTTGGCGCTTCACCGTGATCCGATAGGCCCGCGCGTTGGGTGCGCAGGAGATCGAGTAGTTGCGCGTGAGGCTGCCCCGGTCGGGAATCTCCAACCGCACTCCAAGATATTGCCCCGGCGCATGCCGGGCGACCGCGCCGCCGTCACGCGGGACCAGCACGAAGGAGCGGATGACCTCGCTCTCCTGCGCCACGCTCTCGATCACGAAATCGCGCCAGCCGTTCCAGCCGCCGGGCCGGTGCGCGAGGTCGCGGTAGAGCGAGGCCTCGCGCCCGATCAGGATGTCGGCCAGGAGCCAGTACGCCTCCCCCCAGGCGGCGCAGATCTCGGCCGTGGCGGCATCCCCCAGCACATCCTGGATCGCGCCGAGCAGAGCCTCGGCCACGGCGGGGTAGTGCTCCGGCAGGATGTTCAATGTCACGTGCTTCTGGGCGATGCGCTCGACCGCACCGCCCAGAACACCGAGGTCGTCGATGTGGCGGGCATAGGCAAGGACCGCCAGGGCCAGCGCCTTCGGCTGCGAACCGGTCGCGCCATGATGCGACTGGTTGAACAGGTCGCGCATCGCGGGGTCGCGAAACAGGCGCTCGTACATGCGGGTGGTGATGGCGAGGCCGTGGGCTTCGAGGGCCGGGACGGTGGCCTTGATCAGGGCGATGGTGGAGGGCGTCAGGGTTGAGGACACGAATCACTCCAAAGGTCTATAAGCCATACACCTTTTAAACCATCGCAGGTTAATGATACAAGCGCGATGTACCTTCTGCCTCAGGAGCGGCGATGCGTCTGACCCGCTACACCGACTACGCCCTGCGAACGCTGATCTATCTCGCGCTGCACGAGCCGCGCATGAGTTCGATCGGCGGCATCGCGCAGGCCTACGGCATCTCCGAGAGCCACCTGACGAAGGTGGTTCACCAGCTGGGGCGGGCCGGTCTGGTGCGAACCCTGCGCGGACGCGGCGGGGGCCTTCGCCTCGGCAGATCGCCGGCCGAGATCGTCATCGGCGCGGTGGTGCGCGAGACGGAGGAGGACCTCGCCCTGGTGGAATGCTTCTCGGGCGGACCTTGCGCGATCAGCCCGTGCTGTCGCCTGCGGGGCGCCATCGGAGAGGCGCTCGCCGCCTTCCTGGCGGTGCTCGACGGCTACACCCTGGCCGACCTCGTGGAGCCGGGCGCGGCGAACGATCTGACGCGGCTGCTGGGGTTGCCGCCGGCCGGGGACATCGCGCGGGCGTCCTGAGGCACCAGACGGTCCGCGACGGTCTCAGCCCTCGTCCCGCAATTGCCGCCGGATGATCTTGCCCGTGGTCGTCATCGGCAGGCTGTCCCGGAACGCGATCTCGCGCGGGTATTCATGGGCCGAGAGGCGGGTGCGCACGAAGGCCTGGATCTCGGCGGCGAGGTCGTCCGAGGCGGTGAAGCCCTCGCGCAGGACCACGAAGGCCTTGACGATCTGGGTGCGCAGCGGGTCCGGCTTGCCCACGGCGGCGGCGAGCGCCACGGCCGGATGGGCGCCGAGGCAATCCTCGATCTCGGTCGGGCCGATGCGGTAGGCCGCCGAGGTGATGAGGTCGTCCTCGCGCCCGACGAAATGGACGTAGCCGTCCGCGTCGCGCCGGGCGGTGTCGCCGGTGAGCATCCAGTCGCCGGAGAACTTCCGCTCCGTGGCCTCGGGCTGGTTCCAGTAGCGCAAGAACATCACCGGGTCGGGCCGCGCGACGGCGATCTCACCGGACTCGTCGATGCCGGCCTCGCTGCCATCGGCGCGCAGGATCGCGACGCGGTGGCCGGGCACCGGACGCCCGGTGGAGCCGGCGCGCGCCACCCCGGCCGCCGGACAGGCGGCGAGCACGAGGTTGCACTCGGTCTGGCCATAGGCTTCGCCGATGGTGAGGCCGAGCTCGGCGCGCGCCCACGCGAAGGTCTCGGGGCCGAGGGCCTCGCCGGCGGAGGCGATGTTGCGCAGGCGCGACAGGTCGAAGCGCGCGCGGGGCGCGGACACGCTGCGCAGCATCCTGAGGGCCGTCGGCGGCAGGAACACGGTGGTGATCGCCTGCTCGGCGATATGGCGGAAGGCGGCTTCCGGCTCGAAGCGGAAGCTGGGGCAGGCCACCACCGGCACGCCGAGATGCAGGCTCGGCAGCGTCGCGTTGAGGAGGCCGCCGGCCCAGGCCCAGTCCGAGGGCGTCCACATCCGGTCATCGGGCCTGGGCGGAAAGTCGTGCATCATCAGGAAGCCGGGCAGGTGCCCGAGCAGCACCCGGTGGGCATGCAGCGCGCCCTTGGCCGGCCCCGTGGTGCCGGAGGTGTAGATCATCAGGGCGGGATCGTCGGCCCGCGTGTCGAAGGCGGCGAAGCCCTCGGGCGCCTCGGCCATCAGCGTGGCGGCGCAGACCGCCCCGTCAAGCGCGCCGTCCGTGCAGAGAACGAGTTCGAGGTCCGGCAGGTCGGCGCGGATCGACGCGAGCTTCTCGAGCCCGGCCGCATCGGTGACGAGGACGCGCGCGCCCGAATCGGCGAGCCGGTAGCGCAGGGCGTCGGGCCCGAACAGGCCGGCGAGCGGCAGCGCGATCGCCCCCAGCTTGTAGGCGGCCGCATGGGCGACCACCACGGCGGCCGATTGCGGCAGCAGGACACCGATCCGATCACCGGGTTCGATCCCCCGCGCCCGAAGCCCCGCCGCGAAGCGGTCGGATCGGGCGCGCAGCTGCCCGAAGGTCGTCTCCGTGACGCGGGCGCCGACCACCTCCTGGATCGCGACCCGGTCGGGCGCGCGCGTGCCCCAGCGGTCGCAGACATCGACGCCGATATTGTAGCGGTCGGGAATGTCCCAGGCGAAACCGGCGACGAGCCCGGCATAGTCGGCAGCGGGTCTCAGCACGGTGGCGGACTCAGGCCTCGCGAGCCTTGAAGGCACCCGCGAAGGCGAAATCCGTGACCGGCCGCCGGCCGTTCGGCACCTCCTTGGCGCGCTGCTCCTCGGTGAGATCCGCCGGATCGGCCACCCGGCCGACCGCGTAAGCCGCCTCGACCTGATGGTCGGCGGGAACGTTCAGCAGGCTGGCGGCACGCGCCTTGTCGAAGCCGCCCATGCCGTGCACGTGCCAGCCCTGGCGGATCGCCTGAAGCTGGAAGTTCGCGGAGGCCGCACCGGTGTCGAGCGAGTGGCTGGCGGAGGGCTTCAGGCCATCGGACGTTTTCATCAGTTTGCTGGAGACGAGGATCACAAGGGCGCCGGCGCCCTCCGCCCACTTGCGGTTGCCGGGCACCAGAAGGTCGAGGAAGGGCTCCCAGTCAGGCGTGCCGCGCAGGGCGTAGACGAAACGCCAGGGCTGCGAGTTGTAGGAGGACGGGGCCCAGCGCGCGGCCTCGAACATCCGCAGCAATTCCGCCTCGGGCACGGCCTCGCCGGCAAAGGCGCGGGGCGACCAGCGCTCGGTGAACAGCGGATCGATGGCGTGGTCGGGCTGGCGCGGGTTCGAAACGGTCACGGGCAGGCTCCAGGGGCAAAGATCGGGGGGGCGGGTTCGCGCGGCCGGATCGTCGGCGACGCACGAACACACCCGCGATCACGTCCAGCCATGCACGAGGTCGGGCCGGCTAGGCAATCGGCCATTCGGCCTCCCGCCGGTCGCCAGGTCCCGACCGCCCCGTTGCCGGGCAGCAAGTCACCGGGCGGCTAGTCACCGCCCGGTTCATTCGGAGAGCGGCGCCTCAGTCGACCACCTTGGCGGTGGGACGGTCGTTCC
The DNA here is from genome assembly GCF_022829445.1 of Methylobacterium sp. J-068. GTDB lineage: Bacteria > Pseudomonadota > Alphaproteobacteria > Rhizobiales > Beijerinckiaceae > Methylobacterium. The sequence goes on from NZ_JAKSXY010000122.1 coordinate 233,221, forward strand.
CCTCGGCCGTCTCGTCGTGCCAGGCCCCCTTGCCGTCCTGATAGCGGATCGGCTCGGTCGAGCCCGGCACCTGCTGCTCGGCGGCGGCCGCCTGGGCAGCCTGGAGGGCGTCGTCGTGGCTCGGAAATGTCTCGGAGAACACGTCGCCGACCTTGTAGGCGTAGCCGCCATCGTGCTCGACGATGCGGTAGGTGACCTCGGACATGCTGTGCTCCTTCCCCGGATGTGTGCCTGGACCGTGGCGCTTGTGGGAAGGCGAACCCGGTGCGCCTGCGGAGGTTCCCGCTCAGTGGCGGGTCGGCGGCGCCCAGGGCAGGTTCGAGACGGCCGCCTCGCAGCCCGCGATCAGGGAGTCGCGGAGATCCGCCGGATCGTAGCCGGGGCCGTCCGGAAAGCCGACGACATGGACCGTGTCTGTGCCTTCGCGCCGGATTCGGGCGAGCCAGCCCTCCGGCGCCCGCTCGAAGGCGACTTCGAAGACCGCGCCCGCCTGCTCGAATCGATGGGGTTCCATCTCGTCATTCCCGGGCGATCGCGTGCCGATGCCTCGCCGGATATGGGGCTTTGGGGTATCGGAGCGGAAGACCTCACCGCTCGACGATCGCCCGTGATCTCGCCAGGAGCCGCATGCGTCCGCTCGTCCCCGCCCTTTTCCTGCTCGCCCTTTTGCCGATGATGGCGCTCACCGCGAGCGTCGCGCGCGCGGAATTCAGCCTGTTCGGCAGCGCCGACCGCACGCCGGCCAACCCCTTCGCGTCGAACTACGCATCGCCGCCGGTGCGCGGCGCATCGGAGCGTCCGCGCCGCATCCGCAGGGGACCCCCGTCGAACGCGCCGAGACCGCCGCGCGACATTCCCGTCGGTGCGCCGCGGCGCTGAGGAATCAGGCGGCGGGGAGCGCGTTGGCGATGGCCGTGACGATGCGCGGGTCGCTGGGCTCGACATTCGACGGAAAGGCTCCGATCAGGCTGCCGTCCCGGTCGATCAGGTATTTGTGGAAATTCCAGTTCGGCGTGCTGCCGGGCTTCTCGGCGGCGGCCCAGCGATAGAACGGGTGGGCGTTCGGTCCGCGGACATGGGTCTTGGCGGTGACCGGGAAGGTCACGCCGTGGTTCTTGCGCGCGGCCTCCGCGATGGCCACGCCATCGAGCGGTTCCTGGTTGCCAAAATCGGGGGACGGCACCGCGATGACGGTCAGCCCCCGATCGCCGAAGCGGGTCCAGAGGCCCTGAAGGCCGGTGAACTGGCCGGCATAGCCGCAGGCCGTCGCGGTGTTGACGACGAGGATCGGCCGGCCCGCATAGGCTTCGAGCGGCAGCGTGCCGCCTTCCGGCTTCTCGAAGGCGAAGGCCCCCGCGCGCACGTCACTCGCCAGGGCGGGACGAGCGCTCAGGGTCAGCGCCCCGGCGAGAAGCGCCAGGGCGCGTCGACGGGGAAGGACGGGCCCGGCATCGGGCTGCGGGTTCGTCTGCGGGTTCTTCGGCATGGCGCGGCTCCCGGTCAGGCGCGCGGAAGCGTTCCGCCGATCCTGTCGGGGTGAACCTAACACCGGGGTGACGTTCGTCCATCGCCGGGGCCCTTCGGCGGGAACCTTTCGCGAAGGCGTGAGCTTGAGCGGGTACAATCCCCCGATCCCCGTATCGATCTCCCGCTCGACCTTCTGAAAGACTTCGCCATGCGCAGCCTCCTGCTCGGCACGACCCTCCTCGTCGCGAGCGCCACCCTCGCCCTCGCCCAGGCACCGGAGACCACGGCACCAGCGCCGAGTCCCACGGCACCGGTCCAGGCGGCGCCCGCGACCCTGGCCAACGACCTGCGCCCGACCTTCGTGGTTCAGAACAAGAGCGACATGGTCACCTCGAAGCTCGTCGGTCTGACGATCCAGAACGGTGCCAACGAGACCATCGGCGAGATCGCCGACGTGGTGCTCGACGAGAAGAACACGGTGAAGGCCTGGGTGGTCGGGGTCGGAGGCTTCCTCGGCATCGGTACGAAGTACGTCGCGATCGATCCGAGCGCCCTCAAGCTCGCCCGCGTGGACGACGCCACCCTGAAGGCGACGATCGACACCACCAAGGACCAGCTCCGCGCCGCGCCGGAATACGTCTATCTCGGCAAGACCAGCGCGAATGCGGCCAAGACGAACGCGGATGCCAAACCCGCCGAGACGAAGCCGGTCGAGGCACCCAAGGCGCAGTGACCACACCGGTATTCTGCGGATGATGCGGTCCGCGATGGACATCTCCCGATCCGAGGGGTGTCCGTCGCGTGCCGTCGAGAGGCACGCGGGACCGTCAGACGCCTGTCATGTCGGGCGCGTAGGGCGGCGGTGAAGGGGCCGGATCGACAATCGGGCCTCGACCGACAGGATTCCGGTGTCCGACAACCGATCAGTCCGTATTGCGCAGGGCGTCCCGCACCGTCGTGGCGACGTTGTCGATGCACCGGACGGCCATGAGGCCCTCCCGCCCGTCATCGGGGAAATCCCGGTCGAACATCGCGTCGATCGTCTGAAAGGGCGCGGCGTCGCGGCTCTGCGATTCGAGATCGCTCGCGAACACGATGCGCAGGTCCGGACGCAGGGCACGTGCTTCCAGCGCCAGCTTCTGGCAACACAATTTGCCCTTCAGGCTGACATCCGTCACCAGAACATCGACCGGCAGGCCCAGTGCCAGCACAGTCATCGCGTCGACGCCGCAATCCACCGTGGTCGCCGCGTACCCGGCCCGGCGGATCTGCGACGAGACCTCGTCGCGCCAATGCTTCTGCCGGCCGGCGATGAGAACCTGGACGCCGTAGGCGCCACCGGGCGAGGTTGGTAGTTCCATAGTCGAGACTCCCCACTCGCGCCTGGACATCCGTACCGATCACCTCGGTCTACTGTGCGTCGCAGCATGCTATGTCACGTCCGCTCGGACAGACAAGCCCCCGAATGGTCAGGACGCGCCGGTGATGCAATGGCGCGAACGGCCGAGCCGTTCCCGTGTCGCGCGGGCCACGCTTGTAACGAACCCGGCAGGGCGACGCCGTCCCGATACGACAGGACGATGACGGGCTTCCCGGTTGACGGCGCCCGCGCGGGCGGGGCAACACCGCCCTCGCCGCGCGACCGACGCAAGCGGCGGACAGCCGGAGCCGTGAACCCCATGTCATCCGCCAAGAGCCCGCCCGTCTCGCCGCTCGCACCCCGGACGTCGCCGGACCTGCCGCCGATTCGCGGCGTCGGCCTCGCCACGGCGCAGGCGGGCATCCGCTATTCCGGCCGCACCGACGTGCTGTACGTGGCCCTCGCCGAGGGCACCCGGGCGGCCGGCGTGTTCACCCGCTCGAAATGCCCGTCCGCCCCGGTGGATTGGTGCCGCGAGGCGCTGGGCAGCGCGGGCGCCCGCGCCCTGGTGGTCAATTCCGGCAACGCCAACGCCTTCACGGGCCTGCGCGGACGCGAGGCCGTGGCGCTGACGGCGCAGATCGCCGCCGAGGCCGCCGCCTGCCGGCCGGACGAGATCTTCATCGCCTCCACGGGCGTGATCGGCGAGCCCCTCGACGCCACCAAGTTCCAGGGCGTGCTGGCCGATTGCGCCGGCCGGACCGAGGACGGCGCGGCCGCCTGGGCCGCCGCCGCGCAGGCGATCATGACCACCGACACCTTCCCGAAGCTCGCCACCCGGCGGACGGCGATCGACGGCCTACCGGTGACGATCAACGGCATCGCCAAGGGGGCCGGCATGATCGCTCCCGACATGGCCACGATGCTGAGCTTCGTCTTCACCGATGCCGCCCTGCCGCAGGACGTGCTCCAGGCGCTGCTCGGCGCCGGCACGGGCAAGAGCTTCAACTGCGTGACGGTGGATGGCGACACCTCCACATCCGACACGCTGATGCTGTTCGCCACGGCCGCGGCCGGCAACGCGGCCATCGCCTCGGCCGACGACCCGCGGCTGTCGGAGTTCCGGACCGCCCTCGACGACCTTCTGGTCGAGCTGGCGCAACTCGTCGCCAAGGACGGCGAGGGCGCGCGCAAGTTCGTCACGGTTCGGGTCACGGGTGCGACCAGCGACGCCTCCGCCCACCGCATCGCGATGTCGATCGCCAACTCGCCCCTGGTGAAGACCGCGATCGCCGGCGAGGACGCCAATTGGGGCCGGGTGGTGATGGCGGTGGGCAAGGCCGGCGAGCCGGCCGACCGCGACCGCCTCGCGATCTGGTTCGGCGACGTGCGCGTCGCCCGCGAGGGCGCCCGCGACCCGGATTACAGCGAGGACGCGGCCAGCGCCGTGATGCGCGAATCGGACGTCACCGTCCGCGTCGATCTCGGCCTCGGCGAAGGGTGCGCGCGGGTCTGGACCTGCGACCTGACCAAGCTCTACATCGAGATCAACGGGGATTACCGCTCGTGAGGCGCCGGCCGGCGATCAGCCTCGGGCTCGCCCTTCTCCTCCTCGCCCCGATTCCGGCGGCCTTCGCGGACGAGCGGCCGGCCGTGGGCGAGGGCCGGATCAGCGTCGTCGGGCGCGCGCGCTCGGAGACGCCCCCGGATTTCGCCTCGGTGGAGATCGGCGTCGAGGCCCGGGGCGCCACCCCGGCCGCCGCCCTCGACAGCGCGAGCGCGTCCGTGAAGGCGGTCCTCGCCCTGGCGGCCGAGTTCAAGGTGCCGGAGGCGGACCTCGGCACCTCGGCGGTGACGCTGCAGCCGGTCACCCGGTCGGTCCGGCAATCGGACGGGTCCTTCGCGGAGAAGCCCGATGGCTACCGCGCCACGAACACCGTGCGGGTGCGCCTCGCCGAGATGGCGCGCCTCGGCGATCTGATGCGCCGGGCGCTCGACGGCGGCGCGAACCGCATCGACGGCGTCGGCTTCGGCCTGCGCGATCCCGAGGCGGCGGAGGCCGCCATGCGGAGCGCGGCGATGAAGGATGCGCGGGCGCAGGCGGAGCGCCTGGCCGAGGCGGCGGGCGTCACCCTCGGCCGGGTGCTGGCCATCCAGTCTCCGGCCACGAGCACGCCGCCTCCCATCGCCTTCGCGGCGCCGGCGCCGATGCGGGCCAAGCACGGCGGCGTACCGGTTCCCCTGGTCGCGGGCACGATCGAGACCGCCGCCGACGTTTCGGCGACCTTCGCGATCGCCCCGTGAGCGAGGCTCCGCTGCGCATCCTCCTCGTGGTCGCCGTCGCGCTGGTGGATGCGGACGGGCGCGTGCTGCTGGCCCAGCGCCCGCTGGGCAAGCAGCTGGCGGGCCTGTGGGAGTTCCCCGGCGGCAAGGTCGATCCCGGCGAGCGGCCGGAGGAGACCCTGATCCGCGAACTCGCCGAGGAACTCGGCATCACCGTGCGGGAGGCCTGCCTCGCGCCCCTCACCTTCGCGAGCCACGCCTATCCCGATTTTCACCTGCTGATGCCGCTCTACGTCTGCCGGCGCTGGGAGGGCCTGCCCCGCTCCATGGAGGGCCAGGCCCTGAAATGGGTGCGGCCGCGCGACCTCAAGGATCAGCCCATGCCGCCCGCCGACGCGCCGCTGATCCCGTTCCTGCTGGATCTGCTCGGGCCGTGATCCAACGGGCGTGACCGACTTGGCCTGACCGACTTGGCCTGATCGACTTGGCGCAATCGACTTGGCGTGACCCGTTCGGGGTTCTCGTGCATCGTTGGAGTCAGGCCGGCCGGCGGGCCGTGTCGGGGGAGAACGGAGCATGGCGCGCAAGGCAGCGGCGACCTCGGGGGCCACCGCCAAGGTGCCGGGTACGAAGGCGGCGAAAGCATCCGCCAAACCCAAGCGAGCGTCGCGAAAAACCGCGCCGAGCCCCGAGACCCTTACCGAACTGGGTCTCGAGCGCCTGATCGGCCTCGTGCTCGCCGAGACGGCCCGCAACCCCGCCTTCAAGAAGCTGGTGACGGCGGCGGTGGCGGGTCTCCAGGGGCCCGAGGCCGTTGCCGCCCTGATCGACCGGCGCCTGACCGCCCTCGAACGGGCCGGGGGCTACATCGACTGGCAGAAGCAGCGCGCCTTCGCCCTCGACCTCGACGCCATGCTGACGACGGTGGTGAACGAGCTCGCGGCCCTCGATTCCAGGGCGGCCCTCGACCGGCTGATCCGCTTCCTCGGCGGCGCCGGGGACGTGCTGGGACGGGCCGACGATTCCAGCGGCCGCATCCACGGCGTGTACGAGCGCGCAGCCGATGCCGCCGCCGCGCTCATCGCGGGCCTGACCGCCCCGGACGCGACGGAGATGTCCCTGCGCCTCGTGTCCCGGCTCGAAAGGGACGGGTACGGGCTGGTGGAAGGCCTGATGCACGACCTCATCCCGAGGCTTCCCGAGGCCGCCCTCGCGCCCCTCGACGGAGCCCTGGCGGAAGCGACGCCGCCGGCCGGCGCCGGCACCACGAACAAGCGGGACTGGTCGAAGGAGGCGGAGCGCGGCCGCCTCATGCGGATGCGCCAGGCGCTGGCCGACCGCACCGGCGATGTCGATGCCTTCATCGCGCTGGAGACCGGACGCGCGCCCGAGCCGCCCAACTGCGTCCTGATCGCGGAACGCCTGCTCGCGGCCGGCCGGGCGCGGGAGGCGCTCGACTGGATTCGCCGTCCGCAGAAGCGCGGTATCCTCGTCGTCACGAGGGAGCAGTTGCTCGCCGGGCGGTTCGACCCCTCCGCCTCGGAGCGTGCCCACACCGCCCTCGAGATCCGCATCCTCGACGCGCTGGGTGAGAGCGAGGCCGCGCAAGCACTGCGCTGGCGGGATTTCGAGCAGAATCTCGACCGGGAGATGCTGCGCACCCACCTCGCCAAGCTGCCCGATTTCGAGGACGACGCGGCGCTGGAGCAGGCCTTCGCCGTCGCCGAAGCCCATCCGGACCGCTATCGCGCCCTGGCCTTCTTCACGCACTGGCCGGAGCCCGCCCGGGCGGCGCGCCTCGTGGCTCGGCATCGCAGCGCCTGGGATGGCGGGCGCTACGAGGTTCTGGTGCCCGCCGCCGAATCCCTGGAGCAGGGCCAACCGCTCGCCGCGACCGAACTCTACCGCATCCTGATCGACGACATCCTCGATCGCGGCCGCTCGGCCGCCTACGGCCATGCCGCACGATACCTGTCCAGCCTCGATCACCTCGCGGGCCGGATCGAGCCGGACAGCCTCAGCCCCGACCCGGAGCAGTACCGCCAGGGCCTGCGCACGCGGCACGGCCGCAAGTCCGCCTTCTGGTCACAGGTGCGGGACTGACCGCACCCGGGATGGTCCGCGCGGGCTCAGGTCACCTCGATCGGATCGACCTTGTCCGTGTAGAAGGCGAGATGCCCGGCGATGGCCGCCACCGCCGGATAAGGCGCCTCGTAGCTCCAGACGGCATCGGGGCGGGTGACGTGCGGCGTCGTCAGCGTGAAATAGGCCGCGTCGCCCTTGTACGGGCAATGGCTGCGCCGGGCGCTCGGGACGAAATGCGCCCAGAGGGCATCGGCGCGGGGAATGTAGATCACGGGCGGATAAGTCGCCTCGCGCAGGACGAGGGCCGCGTCGCTCTCCGCCAGGAGCAGCCCCGCGAGCCGGACGCGGACGCGGCCCGGATGCGGCGCGATATGAATGGGATGGTCGGGTCCGGGTTCTCTCACGGGGTCGATCCTTCGGGGTTCCGCTCGTGGGTGCCGAGGGCCTCGGCGAGGCTCGCCCGGGCACTGCCGGGCTTGAGCGGCTTCTGCTGGCTCGCGTGCGGAGCCCAACCCGAGAGCCACAGGATCTCGAAGGTGGCGCGCAGGCGCCCGTCCGCGTCGGCGAAGCGCTCGGCATAGAGGGCGGCGGCCCGCATCAGGGTGGCCCGGCGCAAGGGGGTGCGCCGGCGCTCCACGAGGACGTTGGTCAACCCCATGCCGCGCAGGTCGCGCATCAGCGCGAAGGGGTCGGGATAGCGCACCGTGAGCGTCTCGACATCGGTCACCGGCAGCGCGAAGCCCGCGCGCTGCAGGAGGCTTCCCATCTCGCGCACCTCGGCGAAGGGCGCGACGCGCGGGCTGATCCCGCCCTCGACCTCGCTCTCGGCCTCGCCCAGAACCTGACGCAACTCCGTCAGGGTGCGCCCGCCGAGGAGACACCCGATGAAGAGACCGTCCGGCCGCAGGGCGCGTCGCAGCTGCGCCAGGGTGCCGGGCAGATCGTTGACGTGCTGCAGTGCCAGCAGCGAGACCGCGAGATCGAAGCGTTGCGGGCCCAGCGGCAACGCCTCGGGATCGGCCACCACGGCGCCCGGCTCCGGCAGGGGGCCCAAGCGAAGGACCCGTTCCGCCCGGCCGCTCGCCCGCAGGGCCTCGGCCGCGAGGGGCGACGGCGTGGCGAGATCGAGCGCGTGGGGGAACGTCCTGAGCACCGCGCCGAGGCGATCGTCGAGATCGTCCACCACGCGGCGAAGCAGGAAATCGGCGTAGCCGGCGCGGTGGGCGCGGGCGAGGCGGCGGCGGGCGAGGCCCGTATCGAACAGCGGTGGAGGCGTCATCGAGGGATTAGATGGCGCGGGACGGCGTGCGGCGCCAGCACCCGGAACGCGAAGGCTCCGTCGCGTGTTGAGGGCCAGCCAATCGACGGCCATACGGCCAACCGGGAGATCAATGCCATGAAGTCCATTCTGTTCGGCGCGGCCCTCACCCTGGCGGGCCTCTCCCTCGCGGCGACGGGCGCCGAAGCCAAGGGCTGCCTCAAGGGCGCGGCCGTCGGCGGACTCGCCGGGCACGTGGCCGGGCACGGCGTCCTCGGGGCGGCGGCGGGCTGCGCCATCGGCCGCCACAAGGCCAACAAGCGCGACGCCCAGCAGAACCAGGCGCAGCCCGCGCGCTAGCGCCGGGCGCGGACGTCGTCCGCATCGCCTCGCACAACCAGGAGCGGTAGGGTGACCGTATGGTGCCCACCGCTCGCCTTCCCCTCAAGGGCCTCCGTCTTCTCTGGCGCGGGGCCCTCGGTCTGGTCTATCCCCCGACCTGCTCGGGCTGCGGCGGGGCGACCGCCGATTCCCACGCCCTCTGCTCCGCCTGCTGGTCGGGCCTGCGCCTGATCGAGCAGCCCTATTGCCAGAGGCTGGGAACTCCCTTCGCCGTCGATCACGGAACCGGAGCCCTGCTCTCCCCCCGTGCGATCGCCGATCCGCCGGTCTTCCAGCGTGCCCGGGCCGTCGCGCTCTACGAAGGGCGGGCGCGCGATCTCGTTCATCGCCTGAAATACGAGGACCGGCTCGACCTCGGTCCCGTGCTGGCGCGCATGATGGCGGGCGCCGGTTCGGAACTCCTGGCGGAGGCGGATTGCCTCGTGCCGGTGCCGCTCCATCGCCTCCGGCTCTGGCGTCGGCGCTTCAATCAGGCGGCCCTGCTCTCCCGACGCATCGGCCGGATCGCCGGACTCCCCAGCGATCCCGGCCTCCTGGTCCGCGTGAAGGCGACGCGCTCACAGGTCGGCCTGAGCCGCGTCGCGCGGGGGACGAACCTCCAGGGCGCGTTCCGGGTGCCGGATTCGGCCCGCGCGCGCCTCCAGGGGCGCCGCATCCTGGTCATCGACGACGTGATGACCACGGGCGCCACCGCCAATGCGGCCTCCCGGGTTCTCCTGCGCGGCGGCGCGGCCTCGGTCGACGTCCTCACCTTCGCCCTCGTGTCGGGCGAGGTCGGCTGACGCCGCGGCCGATATCCGAGCGGAACGCGAACGGGGGCCGACGAGGCCCCCGCTGCGAGATCGAACGTCCCGCCGCCCTCAGGCCGTGACGGGGTCGAGGCCTCCGGCCCTGCTCTCAGCCGGTGTCGCCGGGGACAGCACCTTGCCGCGCGGTCCGACCCAGGTTCCGACCCACTTGCGCTGCCAGACCAGCAGGCAGACCAGCACCACCGCCGCGAAGACCGCGTAGCCGACGAAGCCGTAGGCGAACGAGCCAGTATATTGCTTCGACAGGCCCATGACGTTCGGCAGGATCGCGCCGCCGAGAGCCCCGACCTCGCCGATCATCGAGCCGGCCACCGCCGTGTTGGCCGGCCAGCGCAGGGGCACGAGCTGGAACAGGGCGCCGTTGCCGGCGCCAAGCGCCGCGAAGCAGAGCATGAACAGGGCCGTGGTGAGGACGAGCGACGGAGTCGCGGTGAGGAGGAGGAAGGAGCCGACCGCGGCGATGAGAACCACGGACAGAACCAGGATTCCGCCCAGGCGGTCGGCGAAGTAGCCCCCGAGGACGCGGATGCCCGAACCCATCAGGGCCGCCAGCATGGTGAGGCGCCCGGCCTCCACCTTGGTCACGGCGAACTGTTCGTAGAAGAAGGTCGGCAGGAAGTTCGAGAGGCCGATGAAGCCGCCGAAGGTGATGATGTAGATCAGGTTGAAGGCCCAGCCGTCCTTCTGGAACAGGCAGGAGACATGCTCCTTGAAGGACTGGTGCTCCGCGTCCGGCGGCTCCTTCGCGAAGACGATCATCACGATGAGGGGGATCGCCATGACGCAGCCGGCGAAGCCGTAGACGGCCTGCCAGCCATAGGCCTGGGCCAGCGGGGGCGCGAACAGCACGGCGAGGACCGTGCCGGAATTGCCGGCGCCGGCGATGCCCATCGCCAGGCCCTTGTGCTCCTTCGGGAACCAGCCCGAGCCGAGCGAGAGGGCGACGCCGAAGGAGGCGCCGGCGATGCCGAGCAGCACCCCCATGGCGAGCACCTCGTCATAGGTGTTCACGAAGAAGAAGCCGAAGGCCATCGCGAGCATGATGACGCTCATCTCGGTGATGGCGGCGTTCTTGCGCCCGATGTACTGGGCGAGGATTCCGAGGGGAAAGCGCATGATCGCGCCGGCCAGGATCGGCAGCGAGATCATGAATCCGGTCTGCGCCGGGGTCAGCTTGTAGGTCTCGGTGATGAACGGGCCCATGGCGCCGTTGAGCACCCAGATCGCGAAGCAGAAATCGAAGTAGAGGAACGCGGCGAACAAGGTCGGGGGGTGACCGGATTTCATCACGGTCTTGAAGCTGGCCATGGAGTGCGTCTCGAGGTTCGCGGCCGCGCGGCGGCCGTTCGTGCCAAGGGATCCGGACTCACGCCGTCCGCTTAGCGGAGCGCCTTTGCTCCGCGCGCCGCCTCACGGCGACGGACCCCCTCAAGCACCGAACGTGCCAAGGGTGACGCCCTCGGACCGTCGCAGCGTCCCCGGCGGGCGATGCCCACGCACGAAGCGCCGGGATGGCGCCCGAGGCGGCATTGCCTAGGAAATGATCTCGGCCGGCGAGACGGGCTCAGCCGTCGGCCTGAAAGGCCGCCAGGGGCGCGGCGATGGCGCAGGTGACACCGTCCGGCGGAAAGGCCAGCGCGATGGTGCCCCCGACCTGGCCCGCGAGGCCCCGCTCGATGAAGCGGGAGCCAAAGCCCTTGTGCGCCGGCTTCGTCACCGGCGGACCGCCGATCTCGGCCCAGGAGAACGCGAGGTGCGGCTCCCCCGCCTCAGGGCGGACCTCCCACCGGATCGCGACATGGCCGTGATCCTGGGACAGGGCACCGTACTTCGCCGCGTTGGTGGCGAGTTCGTGCAGCATCAGCGCCAGGGACAGGGCGGGCTTCGCGCCGATCTCGAGGTCGGGGCCGTCGAGGCGGAAGCGGCCCGACCGGTCCTCGTGCAGTTTCAGGGCGCCGCGCACCACGGGCCCGATCAGCGTGCTGCCCAGCGCCCCGCCCATCAGGAGGTCGTGCGCCTGCCCCAACGCGATGAGGCGGCCGGCCAGAACCTCCTTGGCGGTGTCCACGTCCACGGCCGAGCGCATGGTCTGCGTCGCGATCGACTGCACCATCGCCAGCAGGTTCTTCATGCGGTGGCTGAGTTCGCGGTTCAGCAGTTCCTGCTGCTCCTCCGCGCGCAGGCGGGCCACGGCGGCGCGGGTCCGGTCGACGACGTTGCGGACGAAGTCGACGATGTCCGGCGTCCAGTTGCGCCGCTTCGCATCGTGGAGGCAGAACACCGCCACCAATTGGCCGCGCTCCATCAGGGGGAGGTTGATCACGGTCCGCACGTCGAGGGCGCGGAAGCCCGACGACCGGCCGGCGGTGCGCGGGTCCTGCTCCACGTCGTCGATGACGACCACGCGGCCCTCCCGCAGTTCGGGCAGGTAGGAGCCGTAATCGGCGTAGCGGTGCCGGCCGACGAGGCTCCCCACGCCGGGCAGCGTCCAGTCGCGGGCGATGTCGAGATAGTGGCCCGTCGGGTCGAGGGTCCCGTAGGCCGCGCGGGTCAGCCCGAGGGTCCGGCCCGCGATCTCGGCCGCGGTGAACGCCATCTCGTGCGGATCGTGCAGCGCGCGCAGGCGCTCTCCGAGCTCCACCAGAGCGGCCTGCCGCTCCTCGGCGCGCTTGCGCTCGGTGATGTCCACCGAGGCGCCGGGAAAGCGCAGCGGCGTGCCGTCTGGCGCCCGCACGAGGCGTCCGCGCGCGATGACCCAGCGATGCGACCCGTCCGGCTGGAGGATGCGGTACTCGCAGGCGAACTCCTCGGCGCCCGCGAAGAGACGGTCTAGTTCCGCCTGGAACAGCGCCACGTCGTCGGGGTGGAAGTTGCGCGTATAGTCGGCCAGGGGGGCGCCCTGGGCCGCCCGGTCCGGGTCGACGGTATAGATCCGCGCCAAGGCGGCGTCGGCATAGACGACGTCCTCGCGCAGGTCCCAGTCCCAGGTGCCGATCATGCCCGAGGCGTTGAGGGCCAGAGCGAGACGTTCCTCGCTCCGGCGCAGGCGCGCGGTCGCCGCCCGGCGCTCGGTCACGTCGGTGAGCGTCAGCACCGCGCCCTGGACGATTCCGTCCTCGACGATCGGCGCGTTGGTGGTGATCACGTCGATGGGCGTGCCGTCCCGGCGGAAGAACGTCGTGGCCCGCTCGCGCAAGGGCTCGCCGGATTGCAGGGCCCGAACCACCTCGCAGTCGCAACTCGGAAACGGACGGCCGTCGGCATGATGATGGTGGGCGGTCTCGTGCAGGTTGCGCCCGATCAAGGCGCCGGGCGGCCAGCCGAGCATGGCCTCGGCGGCCGGGTTGGCGAAGGTGACGACGTCGTCGCGCGTCAGCCGGAACACGGCCTCGCTGAGATGGTCGGTGACGGTCTGGAGCAGGGCCGTCTGCTTGCGCAACGCCTCGTCGGCCTGACGCTGGGCCGTGCGGTCGCGCAGGATCTTGAGATAGCCGATATGGGCCTCGCCCTCGCCCATCAGCGGCATCGTCTCGCCCATGGCCCAGAAGCGGGTGCCGTCCTTGCGCTGGTGCCAGCGCTCGTCGCTGGCCCGGCCCATCTCGCGGGCGATGCGCATCTCGCGCGCCAGGGTGTCGCGCTCCCGATCACCCTCGGTGAAGAAGCGGTCGGCGGGTTGGCCGAGCATCTCGGCCTCGTTCCAGCCCAGGATGCGCTCGGCGCCGACGTTCCAGCTCGTGACCACGCCGGCGAGGTCCATGGCCACGATGCCGTAATCGACGGCGCTCTCGATGATCGCCGCGTTGCGCCGATCGGCCTCCCGGCGCTCCTTGATCGTCCGGCGCAGGTCGAGTTCGGTCATGACCTGCCGCGCCAGCGTCCGCAGGATGAAGGCCTGGGCCTCGGTGAGGTCACGCGGCCGGGTGTCGAGCACGCAGAGCGTGCCCAGCGCCGTGCCCTCGGGCGTTCGCAGCGGCACGCCGGCATAGAAGCGCACGTGCGGCGCCCCGACGACGAGGGCATTGTCGGCGGTGCGCGGGTCCCGGGTCGTGTCCGGGATCACGAAGAGATCGTCCTGCTGCACCGCATGCGCGCAGATCGATTCGCGCAAGGTGGTCTCGGAGCGTTCGAAGCCGATACGGGCCTTGAACCATTGCCGGCCGGTATCCACCAGCGAGATCAGCGAGACCGGCATCTCGAGGAGCATCGAGGCAAGCTTGACGATGTCCTCGAACGCGGCCTCGGGGGCGGTATCGAGAATATCGTATCGGGACAGGGCCTCGCGCCGCGAGTCGAAGTCATCGCCGGTCGTACTCAATCGCCCCTCCGGCCGCGGTCGCTCCGGCTTGACCGACCGGGAAGGCAGACGTCCGGCCGATCCCCCCATCGGCCGCGTGGCCAGCCACCTGTACGCGGACGCGAACGGTTTTCCTACGTGCATCCGCCGCACGAAGCAGATTTTACCGAAGAAAGCCCGAGCATCCGGGAAGAAAGCCCAAGCATCCGGAAAGTGGCAGGTTCAGCGACACACCGTGACGCTGCGCACCACCCAGCCCTCGCCGGGCTGCCAGAGCTTGCGCCGGCTGCGCTGGCAGGCGGCATTCTCCGGTTCGCTGGAGGTCCAGGTCGTTCCGGGCCCCCTCGCCTCGGATGGGCGTTCCGTCGGCGAGCGGCCCGCCAGCGCCTCCGCCGGCGCGAGGACGAGCGGAAGCAGTGCCGCGAGCGCCGGAAAGAGCGTGCGGAAGCGAGGACGCGGATGGACCGGCACGGGTCGCGTTCCATGGATTGGAGTGTGGGGAACCCTCGCGGGCCCCCTCCTATGTCGGTACGCTCAAGCTCTTTACAACCATCCCGCGACCGCGCCGGCACACCATCCCGCCTGTTTTCACGACACGGTAAAAATCGGAGCAATCCGGCGCGGGCGGCCTGTCCGAACGATCGCCCACCGAGATCGGTCTCCAAGACTCCCGCCGCGTTGTGCCCACGATGCATCGCACGGGACCTTTGGTACCCATGCAATGCTGCTCAGTCATCAACGTGACGTGACGCGCCGGGATTGTCTTGCTAGGCCCCATCACACGTCATCCACGTTCACGACGACTTCTCGAGCGACCTGATCCATGTCCCAGACGACCCGCCGCAGGCTTCTCACAGGGGCAACGACGAGCCTCGCGCTCCTCACACCCATCGGGTCCGCCCTCGCCCAGAGCCGCCGCGGCCTCTTCGACGACGGGATCGACGGCGATCTGCCCTACGATGACGAGCGGCTCTATCGCGATGAGATGGGCCGGCTCTACCGGCGTCGCGGCGGTCAGTACGTGCCCTATTCCGAGCGCGATTCCGGTCGCTCGATCGAGCGCAACGCCGATCCGGTGAGCGCGCAGCGCGGTCGGGCGGCGGTGCCGGACGATCCGGATGCGGACCTCTACGCGCCCCGCCAGGTTCCGCCGGCCTCCCCCCAGCAGGCGGCGCCGGCCAAGCCCGTGGACAACGGACCGATCGACTTCAACCGCGCCTACGCGGCGATCACCGACGAGCCGTTTCCGGTCTACGCCTTCAACTGGCGCAAGGCGAACCCGTCCTTCCTGCGCCAGGAGATCGCCTATACGGGGTCGGAGCCTCCGGGCACGATCGTGGTCGATCCGCGCGCCCACCACCTCATCCTGGTCCAGCCGAACGGCCGGGCGCGGCGCTACGGCGTCGGCGTCGGCAAGCAGGGCTTCTCCTGGTCCGGGGCCTCGACGGTGAATTCGAAGCAGATGTGGCCGGACTGGTACCCGCCGAAGGAGATGATCGCCCGCACGCCGAAGCTGGCGAAGTCGGTCTCGCAGCTCCAGAGCGGGCTCGGCGTGCCCGGCGGCTCGCGCAATCCGCTGGGTGCCCGCGCCCACTACCTTTGGCAGGGCAACAAGGACACGCTCTACCGCATCCACGGCACCCTGGAGCCGGACTCGATCGGCAAGAGCGTGTCGTCGGGCTGTATCCGGATGATCAACCAGGACGTGATCGATCTCTACGGTCGCGTCGAGATCGGCAGCCGCGTGGTGGTGCTGACCTGACGACGTCGTTCGGCCCCGGTCCCGCGCGCGGGACGGGGCCGGGTCAGACCTCGGTGATCTCACCCTCGCGCACGGCGCGTTCGGTCGAGCCGGACTTGATGCGGTAGAACGGCTCGCCGGTCTGATCCTCGGGCACCAGCCGGACGATTTCGAAGACATCGGTGGCGTCGGCCTTGCTGGCCGCGTAGCCGATCTGGGCGCGCCGCACGCGCTGGCCGAGCTTGAACTTATGGGACATGGTTCGTGTCTCCTCGAACGAGGGTCGGCACGCAGGGCATGCCGCGAAGACCGGCCGGGTTCGGCCAACCTGGGAGATGGGCCCGCTCCACATCATCGAGTGGAGACGGACCGGACGGGCCCTTGCGAAACCCGTCCCGTATCCCGAGCCAGGAAGGCTCAGGGTGCCGGCGGCCTTGACGGCGCGGCGTCTTAGCGGCGGGCCTTGGCCTTGCGCGCGGCATAGCGCGCGTCGCGCTGGGCCTTCTGCTCGAGGCGCGCCGCAGCGGCCTGGGCGATCTTCTCCTCGGCGGCCAGGGCTTCAGCGGCGGCGAGCCGCTCACGCTCGGCCTCGGCCTCGGCCGCCCGCTGGGCTTCCGCCTCGAGACGCGCCTGCTCACGGGCCGCAACGCGGATCTCTCGCTCCCGCGCGATCTGGGCACGCTCCGCCTTGCGGGCGACCACGACCGGATCGTCCGCCGGCGGACGATCACGGAACCGCGCCAACGCTGCGGCGCGGGCTTCCGTGGCGGCCTTGAGGCGGTCGGTCATCGAGTTCGGGTTGAATTGGCTCACACAGAATCCTGTCATGCGGGAGGCCGCGTTGCGGGCGCACTCCCCTGGATAAAGAAAAGGCCGAGAACACAAGCAAGCCGCTTCCCTTCCGGGAAGCGGCTCTCAAGGCGAAGTGGATTCCGCGAGGGAATCCGCCGCGATCAGACGGTCTGGAGGCTGCCGGCGGACTGCTTGCCGCTGCGCTTGTCGGTTTCCATCTCGTAGGAGACCTTCTGGCCTTCCGCGAGGCCACGAAGGCCGGCGCGCTCGACGGCCGAGATGTGCACGAACACGTCGTTGCCGCCGTTATCCGGCTGGATGAAACCGAAACCCTTCGTTTCGTTGAACCACTTAACAGTACCGACAGCCATCATATTCCTTCGCCCTTGCGGGCTTAAATCAACCGGAGGTCCACGCGATCATGCGCGGTCGTCTCCGTTATCAGCCCCGGAGCAAAATATTCTCGCCCCTGATTCCGTTGTGAAATCAGGCCGAGAACGATCTGCGACTGGGTTGATTTATGCTCTCTACGCTTTTCCGGGCAATTTAGCAAACTGATTGTCAATTGAGCGCGCGACCGCCCGGGTTCGACACACAGCCCTCGCGGGCTTCGTACATCCGCCGGCGCACCCGAAGCCCGCATCCGATCCCGAGGGACAGGGTCCGGGATCGCGATCGGCTCCGACGGCAGGCATCCCCGGCCAGGAGCGAGCGTGGTCGGCAACCTGTGAAAGAACGGTCCGACAGGGCGATCGGCACTGTCGCATCGGCCTCTATCGCGGGAGGGCGGTCTCTGAGCAGATCAACGACGATCCGCCTTGGACAATCCGAATGCCCGCAAATCCCTACGAGCCGAGGAACCGGCAGGGCGCATAAGGCCTTAACGGGTCCGGCGGCATGCCGGAAAGACTTGGATCCTAACCCTTGCGCGCACCCTCGTCGGATCATCGGGACGACGCGTTCCCCCTGAGGCGCGCACAGTTTTCCAGCCGTGATTATCCTTTGGAGGAGGCGGCGAGCGTCTACCAGCTCATGTTCGCGAGTTCCGCCCTGGTGACGCCCCTCGCGGCGCCCTTCCACGTCGAGATCACGAGTTTCTGGTCCGAGCACATGCGCTTCCACTTCATGGAAGGCGTGCCGTTCGTCTTCCATCGACCGGCACAGAAGATCGGCTACGACGGCATCGACGCCATCGTCGTGCAGCACGTGGAGACCGGCGCCATCGTGGGTGATTTCGACGGGATCGAGGTGCGGGCGGAGGCGGGCTCGCTCTACATCATCGATTTCTCCCGGCCGGCGATCATCCGGGACACGGTCGAGATCCCGAGCCAGAAGCGCAATTTCGTCGGCCTGCCCCGCGCCTTCGCGAAGCGCTGGTTCGGCGCCCTCGACCGGCTCCACGGCTTCGTCGTCCCGCCCGAGATCGCCGAAACGTATACGGGGCACCTCCTGCGCCTGCGCGCGCGTCTGCCCCAACGCAGCGCGCTCGACGCCGCGACCCTCGCCACGACGGCGACGCTGCTGGCCCAGGCCATCACCCAGGCCACCGGCCACGGAACGTCGCGCTCCGATCCGGCGCGGCTCTTCCAGAAGGCTCGCCTCTACATCGAGTCCTCGCTGAGCGATCCGGACCTCGGCGCCGCCGAGATCGCCCGCAACATCGGCGCCTCGCGGACGCGCCTCTTCGCGGTCTTCCAGGGGGTGGGCGGGGTGGATCGCTACATCCGCTCCGCGCGGCTGGAGGCGGTGAAGGCCGCCCTCGGCGCCCCGGCCCAGGCGGAACCCATCGCGGTGCTGGCCGAAACGTTCGGGTTCCGCAGCGCGGGCCAGCTCAGCCGCCTGTTCCGGCAGCATTTCGGGGTGACGCCATCGCAGTTCAGCGCAGGGGCCGATCCTGGCGGCGTCCGACGCCACGCGGAGTCGGGATAGGGCGCTCCCGCCGACACGGATGCCGGTCCGGTGCCAGGACCCGGCCGGAGAGCCCGCGCGCGCGATGCCTAGAGGGCGAGCGACACCTTCACCACGCCGCCATCCTCCTTGTCCGGCCGGGTGGTGAAGCCGAGTTGCCTGCACACCGCGAGCATCGGCCGATTCTCGCGCAGAACCGTGCCTTCCACCCGCGACAGACCCTCGATGCGGGCCCAGTCGATCATCAGGCTCATCAGCGCGAGGCCGAGGCCCGTGCCCTTGCGGTCACCGTGGATGAGAATGGCGTATTCGCCGCTCTCGTGATTGGCATCCGCATGGAGCCGGACGGCGCCGAGCATCAGGCTGCTCCGCGCATCGATCGCCACGAACGCGATGGCGCGGGCGTAGTCGAGCTGCGTCAGCTTGGCCAGGAAGGCATGGTTGAAGTCGCGCACCGGCGCGAAGAAGCGCAGGCGCAGATCCTCGGCGCTCACGGATTGGAAGAAGGTGAGGAACAGGGCCTCGTCCTCGGGGCGCACCGGCCGCACCGTCACGGTCTCACCCTTCAGGGTGAGGCTTCGCTCCCATTCCACCGGATAGGGGCGGATGGCGAAGCGCGGATGATAGGTTCCGCGCGCACGCCGGCCCGTGGTGGCCTCGGGCGCCACCATCACGCGGGCGTCGAGGGCGAGCGCGCCCGTCTCGTCGGCGAGCAGCGGGTTGATGTCGAGTTCGCGCACCTCCGGGCAATCGGCGGCGAGTTGCGCGAGCTTCACCAGCACCAGCGCCACCGCGTGCCGGTCCACCGCCGGCACGTCGCGGTAGGCGGCCAGCCGCCGCGCCACGCGGGTGCGGTCGATGAGCTCGGAGGCGAGGCGCAGATCCAGCGGCGGCAGCCCGAGCGCCCGGTCGTCGATGACCTCCACCGCCGTGCCGCCGCGCCCGAACACCACCACCGGCCCGAAGGTCGGGTCCTCGGCGAGGCCCGCGATGAGTTCGCGCTGCTTGCCGCGCCGGATCATCGGCTGCACGGCGAACCCGGTGATGCGGGCCTCCGGCGCGAGCCGGCGCGCCCGGGCGATGATGTCGGCGGCCGCAGCCCTCACGTCGGCCTCGCTGGTCAGATCGAGGCGCACGCCTCCGACGTCGGATTTGTGCACGATGTCCGGCGAGACGACCTTCAGCGCCACCGCCCCGCCCTTGGCGATGATGCTCCAGGCGGCGGTGGCCGCCGCGTCGATGTCGGGGGCGAGCGTCAGGGGCACGCTGTCGATGCGGTAAGCGGCGAGGAGGTCCGACACCGCGACGGGGTCGAGCCAGGTCTGCCCCTGCGCGACCGCGCGGCCCACGATGGCACGGGCGGCCGCGACGTCGGGAGAGAAGTCGCGGGGCAGCGAATCCGGCGTGCGCATCAGGTCGTCCTGCGCCTCGCGGTAGCGGACGAGATGCAGGAAGCCCTCCACCGCGTCGGAATCGGTGGGAAAGCGCGGAATGCCGGCCTCGGCGAGCCGGCTCGCGGCCTGCGCCTCCTCGCCGATCGTCACGGCGAAGACGGGCTTCTTGCGGCCGCCCGCCTTCCGGACCCGCGTGACCGTCTCGGCGATCGCGGCCGCGACCTCGCCGCTGTCGGAGCGCGCCGTCGGCACATGCACCGCCAGGACGGCGTCGTTGCCCGCATCCGCGAGCAGCGGCGCCAGGGCGGCGGCGTAGGCGTCCGGACCGGCCGCGACCCCGAGATCCACCGGGTTGCCGAGCGTTCCGGCCGCCGCCAGCGTGCCGCCCCGATCGGCGAGGCGGTCGGCGGCGAGGGCTCCGATGCCGCGCCCGTTGCCGAGGATCGCGAGCCGATGCCCGGGGAAGGGCCGCTGGCGCCCGAGGGTCTCCACGGCGGAGAACATCGCGTCGAGGCTGTCGACGGAGAGCAGGCCCGCCCGGCGGAAGGCGGCCTCGTAGACGGTGTCCGGCCGCGCGAGCGCCCCCGTATGGGTCGTGACGTGGCGCGGAGGCGCCCGGTGCCGCCCGGCGCGCAGGACCACGACCGGCTTGGCGCGCGCGGCCGCGCGGGCGGCCGACATGAACTTGCGCGCATCCGTCACCACGTCGAGGGACAGCAGGATCGCGCGGGTGCGGAAATCGGCGGCGAAGTGATCGAGGCAGTCGGCGACGTCGATGTCGCAGGCGATGCCGAGCGACATCACGGCCGAGAAGCCGACGTCGCGCCGTGCGGCCCAGGCGACGATTCCGGCCGCCACGGTGCCCGATTGCGAGACGAGGGCGATGTCGCCCGCCTTCGGCGGATGCGCGAGCAGGCTGGCATCGAGACGCGCGCCGGGCACCGAAAGGCCGATGCTGCCGGGGCCGAGGAGGCGCAGTCCGTGTCGACGCGCCTCGGCGCGGGCCGCCTCGCACAGGTCGTCACCGACATCCGGAGTGAGGATGATCGCGGCGGCGGCGCCGCTGCGGCCGGCCTCGGCGACCCAAGCCGGTACCGCCTCCGGGGGCGTCGCCAGGATGACGAGGTCGGGCGTCTCCAGCAGATCCCTGAAACCGGCAATCGCACCCGCTTCGGCATCGGAGCCGATGCACCGGATCGGACCGCCAAAACCGGCCCGCCGCAGATTGGCCAGCACCGCCTCGCCAAGACGCTGGCAAGCCTCAAGACCCTGGCAAGCCTCAAGACCCTGGGCAGCCTCACGACCAAGAACAGCATCCTGGCCAAGACCGTCTCGACCATCGGTGCCCCCGACCAGGACGATGGCGCGCGGCGCGACCAGTGCCTCGAAGCGGTAGGTGCTCATCGACCGGACTGCGTCATGACTTGAAGATCCTGTCTCGGACATGTTCGACCGGAGGGGTCGAGGCCCCGGCCCCAGGTCTCGGGCCGGACGCCGTGCGTCGTCTCTGCGATCAACCCACGTCGAACCGAACCAACGCCGGACGAGGATGTTCGGCGCGCGGTGTTATAGACGCGTCGTGCCCGCGATGGAGGGCCTTGCCGAGGAGTTCCGCATGCCAAAGGCCCCTGCCCCGCAGAACCCGTCCGACGCGCGCTCGGAGGACGCCGTTCGCGCGGCCATCGTCTCGGCCATGGTCGACCTCCTGCGTCTGGGCCTGAGTCAGGGCACCTCGGGCAACGTCTCCGCGCGGTTCGGAAACGGCTTCCTGGTCACGCCCTCGGGCATTCCCGCCGAGGAGCTGCGCCCCGAGGACATCGTCGCCATGTCGTGGGACGGCGGCTTCACGCATGCCCTGAGCCCGTCCTCCGAATGGCGGTTCCATCGCGACATCCTGGCGGCGCGACCGGAATTCGGCGCGGTGGTTCATGCCCATCCGACGTATTGCACGGCCTTCGCGATCTGTGGTCGCGAGATCCCGGCCGTCCACTACATGATCGCCGCGGCGGGAGGCCCGACGATCCGCTGCGCCCCCTACGCGCCCTACGGGACCGAGGCACTCTCGAAGGCCGCCCTGGTCGCCCTCGAAGGGCGCGCCGGCTGCCTTCTCGCCAACCACGGCATGATCGCCGCCGGTTCCGACCTGCGCAAAGCGCTGTGGCTGGCGGTGGAGATGGAAGCCCTGTGCCGCCAATATGCCGCCGCCCTGCAAGTCGGCGCCCCCCTGATCCTGAGCGATGACGAGATCCGGCGCACCGTCGAGCGCTTCAGGTCCTATGGACCGCGCGAGGCCGCAAACAACGCAGGTTGATTTTTCCCCATCGAGAACCACAACCCTGCATCGCAGGGGCTGCGAAAGCGCCAGCGCTCCAGTGCTTGAGTGGTTTTTCAGCGACACGCCCTCTGGAAAACCCTTCGCACGTGGGACGGAGATCTGCCGGCACCTGAAACCGTGATTTCACACGTCGTAATTTTTGACCCGATCGAGATCAAAACAGATCAATCCTCGCTCTTCGCGGCGGGACACGGGGTGCGACAAGCAAGCATGAACTAAAGACTCATTTCTGAGCCTATTGCGTCCACTTACCTGAATTTATACCTATTTTAATATGAATTTCCTAGATCAGGCTATAAAAGTTTCGCCGCCAATCGTCGCCCCTCCTTTTTTTATAAGAACCGCTTCCGCCCTCTTTGAATGCAGACAGCTCTTTTGATACGTTCTGGCTCATTTTCCAACGAAGACCAAGACTGTCGAGAGGAACACTACTCTGCGCTTGCACTTTTCTTTGTGACATCATAGTAGGCGGTAAGTCATGATCACGAGATCGGCGGCGAACTGCTTAAGGAGCGTTCCCACGGCCAACGGCACATGATCCATTTACAACCAGGAGCATAGCATGAGAGCAGACGGCGAGATTCTTCCGGACTTCATCGAGTTGGCCGCAGACATTGTTTCGGCGTTCGTGAGCAACAATTCGGTTCCGATCGCGGACCTTCCGGCCCTAATCAACTCGGTTCACTCGACCCTGGGCAAGCTGAGCCACTCCACGGTCGAGGAGAAGTCGGAACCTCTGACACCCGCTGTCTCGATCAAGCGCTCGATCACACCTGATTACATCGTCTGCCTGGAAGATGGGAAGAAGTTCAAGTCGCTCAAGCGTCATCTTCGGACGCGCTACGACATGACGCCCGAGCAGTATCGCACCAAGTGGAACCTTGCGAGCGACTATCCGATGGTCGCACCGAACTATGCGGCCGCCCGCTCCGAACTCGCCAAGAACATGGGTCTCGGCCAGCAGCGCCGGAAGCAGGACAGCATCACGGCCGAGCCCGAGGTCAAGACTGCCTCCGCGCCGCGCGGCCGCCGTCCGAAGGTGGCGGCGCAGGGCTGACACCGGGCACGGTCTCCCGGAATCGGACATCATGGGGCGCGGATGAGGTTCCTCATGGAACCGCATCCGCGCCCTCGCGGCTGGCGAGGCATCCGCCGACAGGACATCGACGGCGATCGCGGCGCGCGACCCCGGTCGCCGTCCCGTTGTCCACAGCTTACACCCGCTGTGTCGGACACGAAGATCCGATCCCGTGATCGCGGCATTCGGCGAGATCTCAGGAGAGATTTGAAGTACACGAGGCCGATCTCGGCCGGGATTCCGAGACCGAACCGCATGGACGCGATGCGGAGCGTCCCGGACGGCGCGGCGATACCGGCCCCCGCGTTAGAGATCACGCAACGCTCGGATGCCACGGTCCTTCCGAACCGTGCCGCCCATTATTCCTGTCCGGGACGATGGCGGCCCCTTCTGGAGACGGGCAGAACCGCATGGCAGATGCATCGCGCCTCGTGGCGCGCCTGTTCTGGACCACCGTGATCGGGGGCGGCTTCGCCTTCTGGTTCGGCGCGCCCGCCGCGGCCGTCACGGGTCTCGTTCTCGCCGGCCTGCTGGTCCACCGCCTCGATCGGCCGCGCCGGATCCGCCGCGCGATCCGTGCCGTCGCCCGACGCCATGCCCGCATCCTCGCTCTGCGGCGACGCCAGGAATGCTTCGTCGATGCTTACGGGAACCTGATCTCGGATGGCTGGGAGCGCGAGCGCGCCTATTTCGCCGAGCGTACGGTGATCCCGCACCTGGAGGCGCGAGGATTCGGCGATATCGGAGACGCGCTGTGGGAGGACATCCTCGCCATCGTGGAGCAGGTCGCTGTCGGCGTCGATCTCCCCGATGAGAGCGATGCGCCGGAAGACGGGATCGCCTACGAGCGCTACTGCGCGACCCTGCTCCGGAACACCGGCTGGCTGGCGCGGGCGACGCAGGCCAGCGGAGATCAGGGCGCCGACATCATCGCCGAACAGGCCGGCGTTCGGCTGGTGGTCCAGTGCAAGCGCTATGCGAAGCCCGTCGGCAACGGCGCGGTGCAGGAAATCGTGGCCGCGACGCAGTATTGGTCGGCCGACATGGCGGCGGTCGTCTCGAATGCCGGGTTCACGCCCGCCGCCCGCAAGCTCGCGGCGGCGACGGGTGTTCTGCTGTTGCATCACGACGATCTCGCCGCCCTTCGACCCACCCGCGTGGTCGACGCCCGCAAGCCGGCGCGCGCGCCGAAGGCGTCATCCTTCGCCGAGCGCTAACCAGCGATGCCCCTGATGGGCGAGCAGCGCTTCGGCGCCGGCCGGACCGGCGCTGCCGGCGGCGTACGGCTCCACCGGCGCATCGGCCCAGGCCTCGAGGACCGGATCGACCGCCGCCCAGGCCGACTCGATGCTGTCGGCTCGCTGGAACAGGGTCGCGTCGCCGATCATGCAATCGTAGAGTAGGGTCTCGTAGCCGACGCTCGGCGTCTCGTGGAAGAAGTCGCCATAGTCGAACGCGGCGGTGACCTGACCGAGATCCATGCGCGGGCCCGGACGCTTGGCGTTCATGGCGATGTCGAGTCCCTGCTCGGGGTCGATCCGGAAGCGTAAGGTGTCGGGCGCCACCGCCGTGCCGGTTCCGGCGAACGGTGACTGGGCCGGCGGCTTGATGTGGAGCACGATCTCGGTGACCCGGCCCGCCATGCGCTTGCCCGTGCGCAGGTAGAACGGCACGACGTCCCACCGGGGATTGTCGATGCTGAGCTTCAGGGCGACGTAGGTCTCGGTGCGGGAATCCTTGGCGACGTTCGGCTCTTCGCGATAGCCCGGAACGGCATGGCCGTGCTCCTGGCCCGCCGCGTATTGGCCGCGCACGGCGTCCTTGGGTTGGATCGGCCGCACGGCCTGGATCAGGCGGGCCTTCTCGTCGCGCACGGCCTCGGCATCGAGGGTCGCGGGCGCCTCCATCGCCACCATGCAGAGGAGTTGGAACAGGTGGTTCGGCACCATGTCGCGGAGCGCGCCGGTCGGCTCGTAGAACGCGCCGCGCGCTTCCACGCCGATGGTTTCGGCCGCGCTGATCTCGACGTGATCGATGTGGTCCCGATGCCAGACCGGGCCGAGCAGGCCGTTGGCGAAGCGGATCGCCAGGATGCTTTGAACGGTCTCCTTGCCGAGAAAGTGGTCGATGCGGAAGAACTGGTTCTCGCCGCCCTGCTTCAGGATGCGGGCATTGAGGGCACGGGCGGAATCGAGGTCGCTGCCGAACGGCTTCTCGATGACGACGCGGCGGAAGGCCCCGTCGCTCTCCTTCAGCAACCCGGCTTCACCCAGGGCGTCGACGATGGGGCCGAAGAAGCGGGCCGAGACGGCGAGGTAGAAGATCACGTTGCCGGTCAGCGCGCCCGCGAGCCCCGAAAAGGTCTCGGGTGCGGCGAAGTCGCCCTGACGGAAGCTCAGACGCTCGCGGATGAAGCCCCAGGCCTTCGGATCGATCCGAGTGGGGTGAAACTCCGAGGTCCGGTCGGTGGTGAAGGATTGCATCGTGTCGGACAGGTCCTGGCGCCAGCCCGCGTCGGTGTTGGGGTTGTGGTCGACGCCGACGATGCGGAAGGAGTCGTCGAGAAGCGCGCCCAGGGCGAGGTTGTAGAGGGCCGGCATCAGCAGGCGCTTGGTCAGATCACCGCCGGCTCCGAAGATCACCAGGGTGCAGGCCGGCGCCTTGGTGATCGGCGCTTTGGCGATGGCCTTGCCGGGTTCGGAAACCTTCGGGTCGGAACTCTGATCCATGGCGCGATGGCCTCCACTCACGGGTGCCGCACGACGTGTCGGCGAAATCCGCTCGTCAACCGGCGGCGTTCGGCGTCGTTCCGGCCAAGGTCGTGACAGATCGCACGCCGTGCCCTGCCGTGGAGCCTCACTCGTCGGTGCGGACGGCCTGGCCGGAATCGACCGGCAGGCGGGTCTCCTTGAGCGCCTCGCCGCTGGGCAGGCTGCGTACGTCCCAGCCGCCGCCCAGGGCCCGGATCAGCGACACGGCCGTGGTGAAGCGGTTGAGGCGCACCTGCAGGGCGACGACCTCGTTGTTCAGGGCGAGCGCCTGGGCGGTGACCACGGTGGTGAAGTTCTGCGTGCCGGCCCGGTACTCGTTGAGGGTGATCTCGACCGCCCGGCGCGCCGAGGCCACCGCCTCGTCCTGCGCGGTCTGCTGGCGGGCCAGGATGCGCACGCCCGCCAATCCGTTCTCGACCTCGGAGAAGGCGGTGAGCACGGTCTGGCGATAGTTCGCCACGCTGGCATCGTAGGCGGCGCGGGTGATGCGCAGGGCCGCCGCGCGGGCGCCGCCGTCGTAGAACACCTCGGACCCGGCGGCCGCCACCGACCAGACCTGATTGACCGCCGAGAACAGGCCGTTGGCCGGGTTGCCCGAGATGCCGCCGGACGCCGAGAGGGTCACGGTGGGGTAGAACGCCGCCACGGCGACGCCGATCTGCTCACTCTGCGCCTGGACGTTGCGCTCGGCCTGGGCGACGTCGGGACGCCGCTCGAGCAGCGTCGAGGGAATGCCCACCGGCACCGCCGGGGGCCTGGCGGCGAGGGGCGCCACGGGCAGGCTCAGTTCCGAGGGCGGCCGGCCGACGAGGAGCGCGATGGCGTGCTCGAAGGTCGCGCGCTGCAGGCCGACCGCGATGGCCTGGGCCTGGGTCGTCTGAAGCTGGGCCTGGGCCGTGATCACGTCCGAGCGGGCGGCCACCCCGGCATTGTACTGGTTCTCGGTGATCGCGAGGCTCTTCTTGTAGCCCTCGATGTTCTCGTTCAGCACCCGCTGGAGCGAATCCTGGTAGCGCAGCGTCAGGTAGTTCGTCGCCACCTCGGCCTGGAGCGTCAGGCGCACCAGGGCGAGTTCGGCGGCACTGGCCTGCGCGGTGGCGACCTCGCTCTCGATGTTGCGGCGAATGCGGCCGAACAGGTCGAGTTCCCAGGTCGCCTGCCCCTGAAGGGAGACGTTGGTGCGCTCGATGCCCAGCGAGCGCGAGCGCGAGATACTGGGCGCGCCCGTCACCATGGGGAACAGGGCGGCCCGTGCCTGGGCGACGAAGCCGCGCGCCTGCTCGTAGGCCGCCACCTGCGCGCGCAGGCTCTGGTTATCGACATCGACGAGGCGGATCAGCCGGTCGAGGGCGGGGTCGCGGAACACGCGCCACCAGTCGCCGCGCTCGGCCCCGTCGTTCGGCGCGGCCGGGCGCCAGCCCTTGCGGCTCGCCACGTAAGCCGCGCTGTCCTCGCGGGTCCCACCCTCCTTGAACGCCATCGGCGTCTCCACGGAGGGGCGGGAATAATCCGGCCCGACCATGCAGCCGGAGACCGACGCGGCGAGGGCCACGAGGGCGGCGAGATGCGCCGGGCTCCCTCTCCTGGAAGGAGAGGGAGCCGCGTTCCTTGCGAGTTGGGTTGCGCGCCTTCCCCATGGGGACGTGACGAGCCCGCGCGCGCGGCGATCCCCCGAACCACCCACGCTCATTCGGCCGGGCTCAGCGCGGCGCCCGCGGCCGGCGCGCGGCGGCGCAAACGGTCGAGGTACAGGTAGACGACGGGGGTGGTGTAGAGGGTCAGGATCTGGCTCACGATGAGGCCGCCGACGATGGCGATGCCGAGGGGGCGGCGCAGTTCGGACCCCTCCCCGCCGGCGAGGATGAGGGGCAATGCACCGAGCATCGCGGCGAGCGTTGTCATCATGATCGGGCGGAAGCGCAAGAGGCAGGCCTCGAAGATCGCATCGTGGGGCGAAGCACCGCGCGTGCGCTCGGCGTCGAGGGCGAAGTCGATCATCATGATCGCGTTCTTCTTCACGATGCCGATCAGCAGGAACACCGCGATCAGCGCGATCACGGTGAACTCGGTGCCCGAGACGAGGAGCGCCAGCAGCGCACCGATCCCGGCCGACGGAAGCGTCGAGAGGATCGTGATGGGGTGGACGAAGCTCTCGTAGAGGATTCCGAGGATCGTGTAGACGGCGACCAGCGCGGCCAGGATCAGCAGGGGCTGGCGCGAGGAGGATTCCTGGAAGCTCTTGGCCGCGCCCGCGAACTCACCGTGGATGGTCGCCGGCAGGCGCAGGTCGGTGATGGCCTGGTCGATGGCTGCGGTGGCATCGGAGAGACTCTTGCCGGCCACGAGGTTGAACGAGATCGTGGTGGCCACGAACAGGCCCTGGTGACTGACCTGAACGGGCGCGTTGCCCGTCTCCAGGCGGGCGAAGGCCGAGAGCGGGACCATGGTTTCCTTGGAACTGGAGACCGGCGCGCTCGAACTCGCGCCGCCCTTGCCCCCCGCGATGGCGTTCGCGGCGGCGTTGCGGGCCGAGTCGGTGGCGATGGAGGCCGCGTTCGCATCCGCCGTCGCGGCCGTGCTCGCGGCCGTCGCGGCGCCCGCCACCGTGCCCGCCACCGCGTTGGTGGTGGCCGAGCCCCGCGCCTTGCCGCCCGAGGTCGAGACGTAGAGCATCTTCAGGGTGTCGGGGCTCTGGAGGTAGCGCGGCGCGATCTCCATCACGACGTGGTACTGGTTCAGCGGATTGTAGATCGTCGAGACCTGACGCTGCCCGAAGGCGTCGTAGAGGGTGTTGTCGATCTTGTCCGGCGTCAGGCCGTAGCGGTAGGCGCTGGCCCGGTCGATGACGAGGCGGCTCTCGAGGCCGCCCTCCTGCTGGTCGGAGGTGACGTCGCCGAAGATCGGATTCTTCTGCAGCGCCTGCACGAGTTTCGGTGCGGCGGCGTAGAGTTCCTCCGCCGTGTCGCCCTGGAGGGTGTACTGGTACTGGGCGAAGCTCTGGCGGCCGCCCATGCGCAGATCCTGGCGCGGGAACAGGTAGAGCCGGGCGCCCGCCACCCGCGACAGCTTGGGCCGCAGGCGCGTCATCACGGCCGTGATCGAGTCGCGCTCGCCCCGGGGTTTCAGACCGACGAAGACGTTGGCCGAGTTGGTGCCCCGCCCCCCCGTGAAGCCCACCACGCTGTCGACCGCCGGATCGGCCTGCACGATGGCGGTGGCCTGTTCCAGCTTCTGCCGCATGGCTTGGAACGAGATGCGCTGGTCGGCCTGGATGCCGCCCATCATCTGGCCGGTATCCTGTTCGGGAAAGAAACCCTTCGGGACGATGACGTAGAGGTAGACGTTGAGGCCGACGGTCGCCAGCAGCGTCAGGACCACGAGCCGGCGGTGGCGCATGGCGACGCGCAAGGTCCGCTCGTAGCCCGTCAGCATGCCGTCGAACGCGGCCTCCAGCCCGCGCACGAACACGTTCTGCCGCTCCGAGCCGTGTCCCGCCTCGCGCCGCAGGAGCAACGCGCACATCATCGGCGTGGTCGTCAGCGAGAGCACGAGCGAGATCAGGATCGCCAGGGAGAGGGTGACGGCGAATTCCTGGAACAGGCGGCCGACGATGCCGCCCATGAGCAGGATCGGCAGGAACACCGCCACCAGCGACAGGCTCATGGAGATGACGGTGAAACCGACCTCGCGCGAGCCGAGCAGGGCCGCCTCCACCCGGGGCTTTCCCGCCTCGATGTGGCGCTGGATGTTCTCCAGAACCACGATCGCGTCGTCGACGACGAAGCCCGTGGCGATGATCAGCGCCATCAGGGACAGGATGTCGAGGCTGTAGTCGAGCAGATACATCGCCGAGAAGGTGCCGACGATGGAGATCGGCACGGCCACCGCCGGGATCAGGGTGGCCCGCCACGAGCGCAGGAACAGGAACACCACGAAGACGACGAGCACGACCGCGATGACCAGCGTCTCCTCGGTCTCCGCCAGGGAGGCCCGGATGGTGGCGCTGCGATCGCCCGTGACGCTGAGGTCGATGTCGCCGGGAAGCGCCGCCTTCACCTGGGGGATGGCGGCCTTGAGCCCCTTGATCGTCTCGACGACGTTCGAGCCCGGCTGCTTGTAGATGAACAGGATCACGCCTGTCTTGCCGTTGACGAGGCCGAGGTTGCGCCGGTCCTCGACGGAATCCTCGATGGTGCCCACATCCGTGAGCCGCACGGCGGCGCCATTGCGATAGGCGACGACGAGGTCGCGATAATCGGCGGCCACCCGGCCCTGGTCGTTGGCGTAGAGCTGGTAGCGCTGCGTCTCGGTCTCGATCGCGCCTTTGGGCGAATTCGCGTTGGCCGAGGCGAGCGCCGCGCGGATGCCCTCCAGGCCGATGCCGTAATTGAACAGGGCGGTCGGATCGAGCGCCACCCGCACCGCCGGCAGGGAGGAGCCGCCGATGTCGACGTTCCCCACGCCGGGCAACTGGGACATCTTCTGCTGCACCACCGTGGCGGCGGAATCGTAGAGCTGGCCCGGCGTCAGGGTGTCGGAGGTCAGACCCAGGATCAGGATGGGCGCGTCGGCCGGATTGAACTTGCGGTAGGTCGGGTTCTGGCGGAGCGCCGTCGGCAGGTCGGCCCGCGCGGCGTTGATCGCCGCCTGGACGTCGCGCGCCGCGCCGTCGATGTCGCGGTTCAGGCCGAACATCAGCACGAGGCGCACCGAGCCGAGCGAACTCGTCGAGGTCATCTCGGTGACGTCCGCGATGGCGCCGAGGCGGCGTTCCAGCGGCGCGGCGACGGTGGTGGCCATGGTCTCGGGCGAGGCGCCGGCCATCTGCGCCTGGACCAGGATGACGGGAAAATCCACCTGCGGCAGCGGCGCCACCGGCAGCTTCATGAAGGCGAAGATGCCCGCCAGCAGCACCCCGATGGTGAGCAAGGTGGTGGCCACGGGCCGCCGGATGAACGGCTCGGAGACGTTCACGGCAGTGCCTCGACGCTGCCCGCGCCGCCCGCGCGCCGGCCCGAGAAGCGGCGCTCCAGGCGATCGAAGGCGAGGTAGATCACCGGCGTGGTGAACAGGGTCAGGACCTGGCTGACGATGAGGCCGCCCGCGATGACGATGCCGAGCGGCTGACGCAGTTCCGAGCCGACGCCGGTGCCGACGATGAGGGGCACCGCCGCGAACAGGGCCGCCAGCGTCGTCATCAGGATCGGCCGGAAACGCAGGATGCAGGCCTCGTAGATCGCGTCGCGGGGGCTCATGCCCTCCTCGCGCTCGGCCTGGAGCGCGAAGTCGATCATCATGATCGCGTTCTTCTTCACGATGCCGATGAGCAGCACGATGCCGATGATGGCGATGATGTCGAGGGACAGGCCGAACAGCATCAGGCCGATCAGCGCCCCGATACCGGCCGAGGGCAGCGTCGACAGGATCGTGATGGGGTGGATGAAGCTCTCGTAGAGCACGCCGAGCACGATGTAGACGGTCACGATGGCGGCGAGCACCAGGAAGAGCTGGTTCGAGAGCGCGGATTCGAAGGCGAAGACCGAGCCCTGGGGCACCACGCGGAAGCTCGCGGGCAGGTCGATGGACTTGCGCGCAGCCTCCACCGCCGCGACCGCGTCGCCAAGCGCCGCGCCGGGCGCGAGGTTGAACGAGACGGTGGTCGCCGGAAACTGCCCGAGATGGCTGATCAGCAGCGGCGCCCGCCGCTCGCTGACGCGGGCCACCGCCGAGAGCGGCACCTGTCCCGAGGCCACGGTGGAGGACGGCAGGTAGATGTGATCGAGGCTGTCGATGGTCTTGTGCAGATCGGGATCCGCCTCGAGGATGACGCGGTACTGGTTCGACTGGGTGAAGATCGTCGAGATGATGCGCTGGCCGAACGCATCGTAGAGCGCGTTGTCGACGGTCGCCGGGGTGATGCCGTAGCGGCCGGCGGTGGGCCGGTCGATGGTGATGTAGGCCGCCAATCCGCTGGCCTGGAGGTCGCTCGCGACATCCATCAGCAGCGGCGAAGCCTGGAGCGCCCGCACGAAGCGCGGCACCCAGGTCTCGAACTCCTGCAGGTTCGGGTTCTCCAGGATGACCTGGTACTGGGTGGCGCTCACCGCCGTGTCGATGGTGAGGTCCTGCACGGATTGCAGGTAGAGGCGGATGCCCGCCACGCCGGTGGTGGCCGCCTTGATCCGCTCGATGATCTCGGGCGCGCGGGCCGTGCGCGCCTCGTGCGGCTTCAGGTTGATGAGGAAGCGGCCGGAATTCAGGGTCACGTTCTGGCCGTCGACGCCGATGAAGGAGGACAGGCTCTGCACGTCCGGGTCCTTCAGCACGATGGCGGCGAGCTTCTGCTGGCGCTCGGCCATGGCGGCGTAGGAGACGGTCTGGTCGGCCTGGGTCACGCCCTGGATCACGCCGGTGTCCTGCACGGGGAAGAACCCCTTGGGGATCACCACGAACAGGTAGGCGGTGAGCGCGATCGTGCCGAGGGTGACGAGGAGCGTCAGCCCCTGGTGGCGCAGCACCACCCGCAGCATTCGGCCGTAGCCCGCGATGATGCCGTCCATGGAGCGCCGCGCGCCGCGCGCGATGAAGCCTTCCCGGCGATCCGCCGCCTCGGGGACGTGGGGCTTCAGGAGGCGCGCGCACAGCATTGGCACCAGGGTCAGCGAGACCACCGCCGAGATGACGATGGTGGCCGCCAGGGTGATCGCGAATTCGTGGAACAGGCGCCCGACCACGTCGCCCATGAACAGGAGAGGGATCAGCACGGCGATCAGCGACACGGTGAGCGAGATGATGGTGAAGCCGATCTCGCGGCTGCCCTTCAGCGCGGCCTCCAGCGGAGAATCCCCCTCCTCCACGTGCCGGGCGATGTTCTCGATCACCACGATGGCGTCGTCGACCACGAAGCCGGTGGCGATGGTCAGCGCCATCAGCGACAGGTTGTCGAGGGAGAAGCCGTAGAGATCCATGATCGACAGCGCGCCGATCAGCGACAGCGGCACCGACAGGCTCGGGATCAGCGTGGCCGAGACGCTGCGCAAAAACAGGAAGATCACCAGCACCACGAGTCCGATGGCCAGCGCCAGCTCCACCTGCACGTCGTGGACCGAGGCGCGGATGGTGGTGGTCCGGTCCGTGAGCACGGTCACGCCGATGGCGGCCGGGAGGGTCGCCTGGAGCTGGGGCAGCAGCGCCTTGATCTTGTCGACGGTGGCGATGACGTTGGCGCCGGGCTGGCGCTGGATGTTCAGGATGACGGCCGGCGTCTCGTCCATCCAGGCGCCGAGCTTGGTGTTCTCGGGGCCGTTGACCACGTCCGCCACGTCCGAGAGCCGCACCGGCGCGCCGTTCTTGTAGGCGATGATCGCGTCGTCATAGGCCTTCGGGTCGCGGATCTGGTCGTTGGCGTTGATGGAATAGGACTGCGTCGGCCCGTCGATGGTGCCCTTGGGCGTGTTGACGTTGAGGTTGGTGACCGTGGTGCGCAGGTCGTCGATGTTGAGGCCGTAGGCGGCGAGCGCGCGCGCATTGAAGCGGATGCGCACGGCCGGCCGCTGGCCGCCGCCGGTGCTGACGAGGCCGACGCCCGCCACCTGGGAGATCTTCTGCGCCAGCCGCGTCTCGGCCAGATCCCGCACCTCGGTGAGCGGCAGGGTCTTCGAGGTCAGCGCCAGGGTCAGGATCGGCGCGTCGGCCGGGTTGACCTTGGCGTAGATCGGGGGGGCCGGGAGATCCGAGGGCAACAGGTTGCCGGCCGCGTTGATCGCCGCCTGGACCTGCTGCTCGGCGATGTCGAGGGCGAGATCCAGGCTGAACTGCAGGGTGATGACGGAGGCGCCGGCCGAGCTCTGCGACGTCATCTGGTTGAGGTTGGCAAGCTGCCCGAACTGCCGCTCCAGCGGCGCCGTCACCGCCGAGGTCATCACCTCGGGACTGGCACCCGGATAGAAGGTCTGGATCTGGATCGTCGGGTAATCCACCGACGGCAGCGCCGAGACCGGCAGGTTCAGGTAGGAGACCATGCCGACCAGCAGGATCGCCAGCATGAACAGCGTGGTGGCGACCGGCCGCAGGATGAAGAGGCGGGACGGGTTCATCGGGCCTCCGCGGGCCTCTGCCGGCGGCGCTCGCGCTTCTGACCCTCCGGCGCGTCCGCATCCGCCCTGGTGGCATCGGCCTTCTCGCCCGGCCTGACGGGAGCGGCCGCCGGCAGCGTCTGGCCGTCGCCCGGCGCTCCCGCCTCGCCCGATGCCCGAGCGGTCTTGCCGGCGCCCTCGGTGACCCGCACGGGAGCCCCGTCGCGCAGCCGGTCGGTCCCGTCGACCACCACCCGGTCGCCGATGCCGAGTCCCTCTTTCACCACCGTGCGGGCGCCGTCCGCCTCGCCGAGCTTGATCGGGCGGACCACGACCTTGTCGTCCCCCTCCATCAGGTAGACGTAGGTGCCGGGCGTGCCCCGCAGGATGGCGGCGGTCGGGACGATGGGCGCGTCGCGCACCGTGTCGACGGTGAGCTTGGCGTTGACGAATTGGTTCGGGAACAGCGCGTCGTCCTGGTTCTCGAAGATCGCGCGCAGCTTCACGGTTCCGGTGGTGGTATCGATCTGGTTGTCCACCGTGTCGAGCATGCCCGTGGCGATGGCGGTGACGTCGCCGCGATCGTAGGCCGTGACCGCGAGCTTGGCGCCGGAGCGCATGCGCCGCATCACCCGCGCGACGTCGTCCTCCGGCAGGGTGAAGACCACCGAGATCGGATGGAGCTGCGTCACCACCACGATGCTGGTGGAGGCGGCCGTGATGTAGTTGCCCTGGTCGATCTGGCGCAGGCCGACGCGGCCCTCCACCGGGGAGACGATGCGCGTGTAGGTGATGTTGAGCTTCTGCTGATCGACCAGCGCCTGGTCGGCCGCCACCGTGCCCTCGTTCTGCTTCACGAGAGCCCCTTGCGTGTCGACATTCTGCTTCGAGATCGAATCCTGCTGGGAGAGACGCTGGAAGCGGGCGAGGTCGAGCTTCGAATTCTGCAGCAGCGCCTGGTCGCGCATCAGCTGGCCCTGGTACTGGGCCAGTTGCGCCTCGTAGGGGCGGGAATCGATCTGGGCGAGGAAGTCGCCCTTCTTCACGGTCTGGCCTTCGCGAAAGCCGATCTCGGTGAGGTAGCCGCTGATCTGCGAGCGCACCGTCACGGTGGCGAGCGGCGTCACCGTGCCGAGCCCCGCGAGCACGATCGGCACGTCGCCGGGCACCACGGTGGCGATGCCCACCGCCTGGGGCGGCTCGCCATGTGCGCCGCGCCCGCCCGCGCCCTTGCCCCGGCCATGGGTGGCGGCGGCCTGCGTGTCGGCCTTCGGCGCGAGGTAGAACCGGTATCCGGCATAGCCGGCGCCCGCCAGGACCAGGAGGAGGACGAACCACAGACGCGCACGGCCGCGCCGCCGGACCGGCGGATGGCTCCGCGTATCCCCCGGCACGGCCCCGGGATATTCCCGCGCCGTCTCGGTGCGGATGGGAGAGGTTTCGTTCATGGCCTGACGATCATGACATACGAAAAGAACGTGTCGTGTGAAGAACCGGGCACATCCACGCAACTCGGCGTGGAGACGACGGCACGGCGAGCGGGACAGGGGCCGGCCTCGCTCCGAAGACCAACGAATTCAATCCCCATTCCGCCCACGCTCACAAGGACGCCCTTTCGGTACCTGGGCGCTCCGTTCAGATAGGATCGCGGACATCGTCCCACAGCATCGAGCGGCGTCGCACCCCCGGGATTCGGGGCACGTGAGCCGCGCGGCCTGACGGGGCTTCGTTCACCCGGTCCGAACGCCTGATCGCAGCCGCCGTGCAGCATGGAAGACATCCTGCGGGACCAATGCGACTCCAGTGGGGCCTTCGGGTTTCCCCCGTGTTGCTGTTTGGATCGTTTGACGCCCCGGCGCTCGAATACTCGGGGCGGAGACGCGAAAAAGGCCGCCGCTGGGGGGAGCGACGACCTTTTCTCAAAACGGACCGGAGCGGTGGCGACACATGTACGGAACGAGGGGGCGAAGTCCCGCGCTGGAAACCACCGCTCCAGCCGTGATCCGAACGTTACGTGATGGCTGATGAATGTCAACAATCGTCAGTCGACATCGAAGCGCATCGCCGAAGGCGGGTGCGAGGACGCACATTTCGCAACCGCCGAGGGCTCGTGCTACGCCGTCCCGTGTGCAGCCACCACGCGCTCATCCCCATCAGAACACCATGAATTCCGCTCCATGAACCCTGTCCTCGCCGATCTGCCGACGACCATCTTCACGGTGATGTCGGGCCTCGCCCGGGACCTCGGCGCGATCAATCTCGGACAGGGCTTTCCCGACGATCCGGGGCCGGAGGACGTGCGCCGCAGGGCCGCCGAGGCGGTCCTGCACGGTGACAACCAGTACCCGCCGATGATGGGGCTGCCCGACCTGCGCCGGGCCATCGCCGCGCATTACGCCCATCACCAGGGCCTCGACCTCGATCCGATGGCGGAGGTGATGGTGACCTCGGGGGCCACCGAGGCCATCGCGGCATCCCTGTTCGCCCTGATCGCGCCGGGCGACGAGGTGGTGCTGTTCGCCCCCCTCTACGACGCCTACCTGCCGCTGGTGCGCCGGGCGGGCGGCGTGGCGCGCATCGTGCCCCTTCGGCCACCGCATTTCCGCCTCGACGGCGCGGCCCTGGCGGAGGCCTTCTCGGACCGGACGAAGCTCGTCGTCCTCAACAATCCCCTGAACCCCAGCGCCACGATCTTCGAGCGCGAGGATCTGGCGCTCCTCGCCACCTTCTGCGCCCGGCACGACGTGGTGGCGGTCTGCGACGAGGTCTGGGAGCACGTCGTCTTCGACGGCGCGCGGCACTGCCCGCTGATGGCCCTGCCCGGCATGCGCGACCGCACGGTGAAGATCGGCTCGGCCGGCAAGATCTTCGGCCTCACCGGCTGGAAAGTCGGGTTCGTGATGGCGGCCCCGGCGCTGATGCGGGTCATCGCCAACGCGCACCAGTTCCTCACCTTCACCACGCCCCCGGCCCTGCAGGAGGCGGTGGCCTACGGGCTCGCCAAGGACGACGCGTATTTCGGCGCGATGCGCGCGCGCTTCGCGGCCTCGCGCGACCGCCTGACCCGAGGTCTCGTCGCGCGCGGCTTCCGGGTCCTGCCGTCCTCCGGCACCTATTTCCTCAACGTCGACCTCGCGCCGCTCGGCTGGGAAGACGACGTCGCGTTCTGCGACGCGCTGGTGCGTCGGCACGGGGTCGCCGCGATTCCCATCAGCGCGTTCTATCCGGATGCCTCGGTGCGTCACCTCGTCCGCCTGTGCTTCGCCAAGGCCGACGACGTCCTCGACCGTGCCCTCGACCGGCTCGGCGCCGTCGCCGGACGAGCGGCGTGATGCGCGGCGGCGAGCGGACGGCGCTTGCGCGCGCGTGGGCGCGGGGCCACATCCCGAGCGATGACCACGCCGCGTATTCCCCAAAGGCTGGATTTGCCCCGGAGCCCGACCATGGACTTCACCCGGACCGCCGGTGCCACCACGCCGTTCCGGCCGAAGGCGGACGACCGGGAAGCGACGCTGCTGCGCCTGGAGGCGTTCGCGCACCTGATGGATTCGGCCTTCGTCATCCCGGGCATCAACCGCCGGGTGGGGCTCGACGCGGTGATCGGCCTCGTGCCGGTGGTGGGCGACGTCGCCGGCATGCTGCTCGCCTCCTACATCGTGGTCGAGGCGCGCCGGCTCGGGGCCCCGCGCTGGCTCATCGCCCGGATGGCGATGAACATCGCAGCCGACGGCGCGCTCGGCGCCGTGCCGCTGGCGGGCGACCTGTTCGACGCGGCCTTCAAGGCCAACCGCCGCAACGTCCGGCTGCTGCGGCGCTACCTGGAGCGCCACGGCGGCGTGCGCCCGAACGAGATCGAGGGAACGGCCATCCGCATCGACGGCTGAACCGCCGCGCGGGGAGCGCCCGATGAACGAGATCGCGCGCGCCGACGCGGCGCAGGCCATCGCCCTGCCGCCGCCCACGCGCGGCCTGTCGCCGCTCAACCGGCGGCGGCTCGCCAACTTCCGGCGCAACCGCCTCGGCTACTGGTCGTTCCTGATCTTCGCGGGCCTGTTCGTCCTCAGCCTGTTCGCGGAGTTCATCGCCAACGACCGGCCGCTGGTCGTCTCGTACAAGGGCGAGATCCTGTTCCCGGTCCTGATCGACTATCCGGACGAGAAGTTCGGCGGCTTCTACGCCCGGCCGAACTACCGCTCGGCGGAGACCCGGAAGGAGATCGACGACAACGGCTGGGCGCTCTGGCCGCCGATCCCGTATTCCTACGACACCATCATCGACGGGCTGCCGACTCCCTCCCCCTCGCCCCCGACCTGGATGCTGACGGAGGCGCAGTGCCAGTCGGTCGGCAAGCCCTGCTCGGCGCTCGAGAAGCACTGGCTCGGCACCGACAACACCACCCGCGACGTACTGGCCCGCATCATCTACGGCTTCCGCATCTCGGTGCTGTTCGGATTGATCCTCGCCCTCGTCTCCTCGGCGATCGGCGTCGTCGCGGGGGCGGTGCAGGGCTATTTCGGGGGCTGGGTCGATCTGGCGCTGCAGCGCTTCATCGAGGTCTGGAGCGGAATTCCGACGCTCTACCTCATCATCATCATCTCGGCCTTCATCGAGCCGGGCTTCTTCATCCTGCTCGGAATCCTGCTGCTGTTCTCGTGGGTCTCGCTCGTCGGCGTCGTGCGCGCCGAGTTCCTGCGCGCGCGCAACTTCGAGTATGTCCGCGCCGCCCGCGCCCTGGGGCTCTCGAACATCCGCATCATGAGCCGCCACCTGCTGCCCAACGCCATGGTGGCGACGCTGACCTTCCTGCCCTTCATCCTCAACGGCTCGATCGGGACGCTGACCTCCCTCGATTTCCTCGGCTTCGGCCTGCCGCCGGGCTCGGCCTCCCTCGGCGAGCTGCTGGCGCAGGGCAAGGACAACATCCAGGCCCCCTGGCTCGGCCTCACGGGTTTCTTCGTGGTCGCGGTGATGCTCAGCCTGCTGGTCTTCGCCGGCGAGGCGGTGCGGGACGCCTTCGATCCGCGCAAATCGTTCCGTTGACGCTCGTCCGGGGCCGATCCTCAGAGCGGCCGCTGCGGCCCGCCGTCGAGGAGCCAGCCCTTGGCCCGCAGCAAGAGGGCCGGACGGACGCGGGCGACGTCGTCGCCGTCCACGAGGGGCGACGCCGAGAGCGCCGTGAGGTAGGCCTGCTCGCTCGGGCGGCAGGTCCGCAGGGCGGAATCGGCCGCGATGATCCGGCTCGACAGCGCGACCTGCAGAGTGAAGTTCCGATGGAGGCAGGCGCGCCAGGTGCCGTGCCGGTCGGCGACGCCGGGCTGCTCGGCGCCCGATGCGCAGGGCGCGGACATGAGAGTGGCGAGGAGACAGAGCGCGGGCAAGGCGCGGTCGCGGATCGTCATGGCGAGGCCTCCCGAACCCGGGCACCCTCGCTCGCCTAAGCTCAATCAATCTTGAAGGGTGGAATTGTCCCCAATCCCATTCCGGGACACGGATCCAAATCCGGTCGATCCCTTGGAATGGTGGATTCGAGCCTCACGCAGAGCCGCGCGGGCTCGACGACACGGCGTCCGCTTCGATCGAGCGGATGCCGGATCAGCGGTTCGCCGTGGTGACCGGCGAGGCGGCCCGGCCCAGCGAGACCCAGGCCACGGCCTGCTGGCTCTCACGCTTGATGAAGGTGTAGCCGGTCTGGCGCCACGGCAGGACGGCGCTGGTCTTGTTGTCGAGGATGATGTCGCCCCGATCCGTGATCAGGGTCAGCACCGCGTGGCCCTCGCCCTTCTCGTCGATGACCACGGTCATCCGCATGGCGCGGCGCGGCAACCCGGTCTCGGCCAGCAGCTTGCGCTTGAGGAGCTGGAAGTCCTCGCAATCGCCGGCGCCGTCCTCGGCGAGGTCCCAGCGGTCGGCGACGTTCAGGTGATCCAGGTCGGTGACCGCCCGCAACGACTTGTTCACCCGACGGTTCACCGAGACGATGGTGTTCCAGATGGCCGGCGTCAGGGTGATCTGCATCGGCTCCGCGGTGTCCACGGCGCACTCGGTGGCGTAGCCCTGGCAGAAATCGACCCAGGCGGCGATCGGGCGGGCGGCGGCTCCGGCGACGATGGCGCTGGGCACGGTGGGCAGCGAGGCCAGGGTCTGCGCACCGGCCTCGGGAGCAAGGGTCAGACCCGCCATCAGCGCGACGCCCAGGAGGGCGAGGCGGCGGCCCAGGAGGGCCGAAAGACGCTGGGAAAACAGGTTCTGCATGACCGCCGCTGGTCCCGTTAAGCTTCTGTTAACGAATGTCCCATGGCCGGCGTTGCACGACAATCGGCGGGTTAAGAAAAGGTTAACGGTGTGGATGACGCCCCCTCGCCGCCCGTCGCGCGGGCCGGCCGAAGCCGGGGACGCCGTTCGTCCCGGCGGCGTCCGGCTTGAACCATGCCGCGTTCCGCGGGCCTCTTCGGAGGTCGGCGGCCCCGATCGTGAGGCCGGATCCGCGAAAGCCGAGACGCGGCCCGGTGTCCGGCCGATCCCACCCGCATCCGCCATGGATCGGCGCGCCGGGAGCGTCACGCGGCGATTCCGGGGCAGAGGCCGGACGTCTTCGCGGGTATCGCCGCGACGCGACGAATGGCACCCGCCCCGCTTGCCAGCCTGCGAGGAGGCACCATGTCCGACCGGGAGGGCGCGACGAGATCACGAGGATCGAAACTTGACGACGGACGTAGAC
The DNA here is from genome assembly GCF_022829445.1 of Methylobacterium sp. J-068. Taxonomy (GTDB): domain Bacteria; phylum Pseudomonadota; class Alphaproteobacteria; order Rhizobiales; family Beijerinckiaceae; genus Methylobacterium. The sequence goes on from NZ_JAKSXY010000122.1 coordinate 273,991, forward strand.
CGACCGAACACCCGCACCCACCGCCTCCTGGCGAGCGTCGTTCTCGCCGCCTCGGTGTCCGGGCTGTTTGCCGCCTCCACGCGCGCGCAAGAGCTTCCCTTCATCGACGCGAAGCGCGGCACCCTGCTGATCCACGGCAATTATTGCGGACCGGGCAACCGCAGCCCGCGCCCGCCGATCGACGCCCTGGACGTGGCCTGCATGCATCACGATGCCTGCTCGCCGCCGCGGGGCCAGATCCCGACCTGCGCTTGCAACGATCGCCTGCACCGCGAGGCCGAGGCGGTGTCCCTGGACCCGAACCAGCCCGAGAGCCTGCGCGACACGGCGGGTTTCGTGGCGGACACCGCGATCGCGCTGCCCTGCAGGTAGCGGAGTCGCGCATGCGTCCCGGGGTCCGGTCCCGCCCATGGCGGGGCCGGCCCTTTTCCTTGTGGGTCAGGCCTGCGGCAGGTCCGGCGTGATCCCCAGATTGGCGAGGCCTTCGTCGAGGAGGTCGCCCGCGTTCGGAATGCCGAGGATCTCGTGGGCGGCGCCCTGGCCGGCCGCCTCGCGCTCGCGGGCGAAGCGCACCGCATCGGCCCATTCCTCGGGCTCCATGTCGCCGCGTCCGACGTAGAGGAGGGCCAGGAGGTCGGCCCGCTCGTCGTCGTTGAGGGCGCCGATCATCGCGCGCAACTCCTCCTCGGTGGCGTCGTCCGTGCCCGAGACGAGCACGTCCGTGGCGCCGTCGTCGATGGGGTTCGAGCCGGAATCGGGGTCGGTCGGCCCTTCTTTCACATCGATGGCGCGGACACGCAGGATGATCTCGGTGACCTTGTCGACGGCGATGTCCATGAATGCGTTCCCGTTTCGGCGGCCAACGGCGGCGGCGGCCCTGAGCAGCGACAACGGGCCAGGCCCGATCCGGTTCGCGCCGCCGCGCGCCGGAGCACCGCGATGACACGCTGGATCGGCGGCCTCGACGGTTGTCGCGGCGCCTGGGCGGGCGTGCTCCTCGACCTCGACGACCCGACGCGCCACCGGGCGGGACGCTTTCCCGGCGTCCTCGAATTCCTCGACACGCCGGAAGCGCCGCTCCGGGTCGGGATCGACATCCCGATCGGGTTGGACAGCCACGTCACGGGCGGGGGGCGTGTCGCGGACCGGGCCGCCCGCGCCCGACTCAGACCGGGACGCGCCAGCGTGTTCCCCGTCCCGGCCCGCGCGGCGGTCCATGCGCCGACCTACGAGGCCGCCAAGGCGCTGTCGCGGACGAGCAGCACCCCGCCCTTCGCGCCCTCGATCCAATGCTGGAACATCCTGAGCTACGTTCGCGAGGTCGACGCCCTGCTGCGCGCGCGTCCGGACCTCGCCCTGCGCCTTCACGAGGTCCATCCCGAGGTGGCGTTCCATCGCCTCAACGGCGACCGGACCCTGGCGGCGGGCAAGAAGGGGCCGGCACGCCAGGCGGGATTGGCCGAGCGCCGGACCCTGCTCGCCGCGGCGGGCATCCCGGAGGGCCTGATCGCGGCCCGTCCCACGGGTGTCGGCGCCGATGACCATCTCGACGCGCTGGCCGGCCTCGTCGTCGCCCGTGATCTCCTGGAGGGACGCGCGGTGCCCCTGCCCGATCCGCCGGGCAGGGACGACCTCGGCCTGCCGATCGTGATCTGGATGCCGGCCGCGCCCGTGCGCCCGCGCATGGAGCCACCCCTGGCTCCGGACGATTTCCCTGCTAAAGCGGTGCGTTGAGGCGCAGCCGTGGGATTCGGGATGACAGAGGATCTAGCCGTTCGCGACATTGCCCGGGCCCTCGTCTTCGATCCGGATGACCGCCTGCTCCTCATCGCCTACGAGGCGGTGCGGCCGATCGATCCCGCCCGGCCGGAGGCCCGGACCTTCTGGTTCATGCCCGGCGGCGGGTTGGAGCCCGGCGAGGATCATGTGCAGGCCTGCCGGCGCGAACTCTCCGAGGAGATCGGTGTGGCGGAGGCCGGGATCGGGCCGCAGGTCGCCTCCTGCGACGGCCCGTTCCACCTGTTCAGGACATCGCGCTTCGCCCGCGAGCGCTACTTCGTCGTCCGCCTGCCCGACGCGACGGTGGATACGAGCCGTCTCGCCGAGACCGAGGACAACCCGGTGCTCGGCACCCGCTGGTGGACGCTCGATGAACTCGCGGCCACGGACGAGCGGATCGAGCCGGCGGGCCTCGCCCAACTCGCCCGCGCCATCGTCGACGGGACGATTCCCGCCTCGCCGGTCGTCCTCGAGTGGCAACAGACCCCGCTTGGCACGCCGCATGATGGCAAGCCCTTCCCGGACGCCAAGCCTTCCAGTGACGCCAAGCCCTCCCCCGACGCCAAGCCTTCCGTCGACACGCCCCACGAGGATTTCCGCATGTTCCCCGAGACGCTCAAGGCCGGCTATCGCTCGTTCATCGACGGGCGGCTTCCCGACGAGGCCAAGCGCTACGCCAAGCTGGCCACGGGCCAGAACCCGGAAGTGCTGATGATCAGCTGCTGCGACAGCCGCGTCTCCCCCGAGGTCATCTTCGATACCGGGCCGGGCGAACTCTTCGTCATCCGCAACGTCGCCAACATCGTGCCCCCTTACGAGACCGGAGGCGATTATCACGGCACCTCGGCGGCGATCGAGTTCGCGGTGCAGGGCCTGGAGGTCAAGCACATCGTGGTGCTCGGCCATGCCAGCTGCGGCGGCATCAAGGCCTACGCCAACCCTTCGGCGCCGCTCTCGAAGGGCAACTTCATCGGCAAGTGGGTGTCCCTGGTCGAGCCCGCCGCCGCCAAGGCGGGTGAGCAGAGCGGGCCGGATTACCTGACGCGCCTGGAATACGCGATGGTCGAGCAGAGCCTCGAGAACCTGATGACCTTCCCGTTCGTGCGCAATCGCGTGATGAGCGGCCGCCTCGCCCTGCACGGCGCTCATTTCGGCATCGCGCGCGGCGAGTTGCTGCTGCGCGATCCCGACACGGGCGTGTTCAGCCCGGCGGTCGACCACGAAGGGCGCCGCCTCGGCCCGACCTCGATGATCGGCTGCTTCAAGGAGTGATGGCACCCATCTGAGGGAGCCGAAATCCGCTTTCCCTTCGAGAGGGTGGTCCGAACGCGACAGGACGCCGAGCCTGCCAGCCCGACGTCCTGTCTCTTATTCCGCACCGGGCCCGAGGAAGCCCGGCGACCCGTTGCATGCCTCAGCGGGCGCCGGGCAGGCGCTGCGCCATCTGGTAGTGGGACTGCAGCACCGGGAGGGCCTGCTCGGCATGCGCGCGCAGGGCCGGGTTCGGGCCGGAGGCCGCGTAGGAGCGGAACATGCCGATCGTCATCTCGTGCGACTGGACCTGCATGCGACCGTAGAGGCGATCGAAGCGCGGGCCGGCGGGGGTCTGCGACAGCTCGGCGAGCATCGCCTGCTGCTGCGGGTTCGGCTCGATGATCGTCGTGCCGGCCGTGGTGTCCACGTCGCCACGGAAGGCGCGGCTGCCGGTCTCGGCACCACGTGCCGCACCGCTGCCGATGCCCTCGACACCCGCGACCGGGCCGCCGCTCAGGGTTCCACCGACGACACCCGCCGCGGCGCCCGTGGCCGCACCCACGGCGCCACCGGCGACCGCGAGCGGTGCCGTGATCAGGCCGCCGACCCCCTCGCTGCCGCGAACGGCCGCGTAGTTGCCCGCGCCGCCGGCCAGGGCCACGTTCGCGGCGCGGTGATCACGGATGGCCTCGCGGGCGAAGCGCAGCACCTGCGGGTTGCGGCTCTTGTCGAGGGCGATCTGGCTCGACTGAATCTCGAAGGCGTTCGCCTGCATGGCCTCCATGCGGAAGTCGCCCGGCATGCCCTGCGCAAAGGCGGGGGCTGCGAGGGCAGCCATCACGGCGGTCACGGCAAAGGTTTTCTTGATCATGAGATCCTCGAATTCGAATAACTCGCGTGGCATACGGGGCCGCGAGGCTAATCCGCCTCGAAAACAACGTCGACCCGCCACGATCGCGGGGCCAACGAAGCAAGAGCGATTGGGTTCCAGGCAAAAATCGTTTCATTCTTGGATCACGGGCAGAGCGGTTCACTTCGGAAAGGCCAAGCTTCATGGCATCTATACGCTCCATGTCATCACCGGATCAGGGTCGAGGATTGTCGCGACGCCTCCCGGCGCGCCGATGGGCTTTGAGGACAGCGGCCGAGAGGAAACGCTCCACGGGAAAGCGTCCGACGACGGGTTCGGGATGGATCGTCCGGGGCGTTCGAGAGTCTCGGCTCGCCCGCGGCGCCCCGGAATGACGGGTTGGAGCCACGGACGCTCGCCTGCCCTTTTCCGGGGATCGCACCTGTGGCGACCGAGGGGATCGATCGGAGAGCGCAGGATCGGGAAAACGCGCGGGAGATCGCAGCCGCGCCGGTTTCCGGAGCGTCGGTTTCGCTCTAGCCTCGCACCGTTCCGGGCTGCGGCGCGAAAGGCACGTCCATGAAGACCCTGCTCGTCCCCGTCGCGCTTCACGATGCGCTTCCTTCGGTCTTCGAGACCGCGATCCTGGCCGCCCGCCGGTTCGGCAGCCTGATCGAGGGCGTGTCCCTGCGGCCGGCGCTGGCCGAATACGTTCCCGTCGACATGGTCGGAGGCATGACCTGGCTGCGCGACGAGGAGGCCGACAAGGCCGAGGCCGAGACGGCCGGAAGCCAGTTCGTCACTTTCATGAACCAGGCCGGCGTTCCCCTCGCGACCGAGGGCCCTTGCCTGCCGGAGGCCGTGACCTCGGCGGGACCCCGGTATCGCTGGCGCGCCGACGCACCGGCGGGGGACGCTTTCCTCGGGCAATATGCGCGCCTGTTCACCGCCACGGTGGTGGGCCGGCCGGGGACCGAGGACGGCAGCCCGCGCATGACCACCTTCGAGACCGCCCTGTTCGAGAGCGGCCGGCCGATCCTGCTGGCGCCGCCGATCGCCCCGGCGACCCTGGGCGACGCGATCCTGATCGCCTGGAACGGCTCCACGGAGACCGCGCGGGCCGTGGCCTTCGCGATGCCGTTCCTGCGCCAGGCGCAACGCATCCGCGTCATCAGCGTCGAGGGCGGCACGGTGCCGGGCCCGAGCGCGGAAGAGCTGGCCCGCGCGCTGGCCTGCGAGGGGATTTCAGCGGATTTCCGTGCCTATTCCGCCGGTCGCCGGACACCGGGCGAAGTCTTCCTCGCCGAGGCCGAGGGGTTCGGCTGCGACCTGCTGATCAAGGGCGCCTACACCCAGAGCCGGCTGCGCCAGATGATCTTCGGCGGACCGACGAGTCACCTCCTGACGCACGCGGCGATTCCGATGCTGATGGCCCACTGACGAAGATCATCGACAGGGCTCGATTTTTCGAAACGGAGCGCGTCCTCCGGCGAGGCGCGCGGCATCGGACCACGGGCCCGACATTCGGATCGCGCGCAATTGACTTGCGCACGGGTACAAATCGGCGCACGTTCCCGGTGGCCGGCTCGGACCGGCTGCCAGGACCCATCGCATGAAGTCGCCGATCGTCGCCCTCTCCCTTGCGCTCTCTGCCCTCGCCCTGCCGGCCTGGGCCGATTCTCCTGTGGTTCGGATTCGCGGCACGATCGAGGCGGTGGACGGCGCGCATGTCACGATAAAGCCGCGTCTCGGCGCATCGGTCCAGGTGACGCTCGCCGAATCCGTGCGGGTCGCGACCGCCAACAACGCCAGGATCGGCGACATCCAGCCCGACAGCTATATCGGGACCGCCGCCACGCCGCAGCCCGACGGAACGCTCAAGGCCCTGGAGGTCGCGGTCTTCGCGCCGAGCATGCGCGGCACCGGCGACGGCCATTATCCCTGGGACCTCGAGAAGGAGAGCACCATGACCAATGGTGCGGTGGGCACCCTCTCGGGCACCGGCGACCGTACCATCCGGGTGACCTACAAGGGCGGCGAGAAGACCATCACGGTCCCGGAGGGCGTGCCGGTGGTGTCCCTGGCGCCCGGCGACAGGAGCGCGATCAAGGCCGGCGCCCGCGTCGTCGCCGTCACGAGAGCCGACGCGAACGGCGTCGCCGTGGCCGACCGGGTGATCGTCGGCGAGAACGGAACCGTCCCACCGATGTGAGGTCGAGCCGCCGCGCGACACGGCGGCTCGCGAACAAACCCGGATCAACGGGTCAGACGGGGCGCGTCCGCCGCGCGTTCCCCACCACAAGGAGAGTGAAACGCCATGATGAAGACGCTGCTGACCGGACTGACCCTCGGCCTCGCGCTCGCCGCCGCGCCCGCCCGCGCCGACGACGTGGTGCGTTACCGGGGCACCATCGAGGCCATCGACGGCTCGACCGTGACGATCAAGCCCCGCACGGGCGAGACCAAGACCGTGACCTTCGGGGGTGACACCAAGATCCTGGCCGCCAGCACCGGCAAGCTCTCCGACATCAAGTCCGAGAGCTACATCGGCACCGCCGCGATCCCGCAGCCGGACGGGACCCAGAAGGCGCTGCAGGTCACGGTCTTCGCCTCTTCCCTGCGCGGCACCGCCGACGGCCACTACCCGTGGGATCTCGGCTCCAACTCCACCATGACCAACGGTGCCATCGGCAGCCTGTCCGGCACGGAAGGGCGCACCCTGCTAGTCAAGTACCAGGGCGGCGAGAAGAAGGTCGTGGTGCCCGAGGACGTTCCCGTGACCCTGGTGGACCCGGGCGAGAAGAGCATCGTGGTGGCAGGCGCCAAGGTCGTGGCCTTCACCAAGGCCGGGGCCGACGGCAAGCCGAACGCCATCGTGCTCATCGTCGGCCGCAACGGCACCGTTCCGTCCATGTGATCTCGACGCCTTCCCGCCGGCATCCGCCGGCGGGAAGCCCCCTGACATCGCCTCCCGGTCCGGAGATTTTCGTTGACGATCGTGCCCGAAACGCCGTCGCGCCTCCTGGTGATCCACCCCCTGGTGGTGCGGATCACCCATTGGATCAACGCGGTCGCGGTGTTCTGCATGCTGTTCAGCGGCTGGGCGATCTACAACGCCTCGCCGCTCTTTCCCTTCGTCTTCCCGAAATGGGCGATCCTCGGCGGCTGGCTCGGCGGCGCGCTCGCCTGGCACTTCGCCGCGATGTGGCTCTTCGTCCTGAACGGTCTCGCCTACGTCGCCTACGGTCTCCTCGCCCGGCATTTCGCCACCGCCTTCCTGCCCTTGAGCCCGGGCGCGGTCTGGCGCGACGCGCGCGCCGCCCTCGCGCTCCGGCTGAACCACCGGGTCGGCCGCTACAACGCGGTGCAGCGCCTCGCCTACCTGGCGGCGATCGTGCTCGGTCTCCTGCTGGTCGCCTCCGGCTGCGCCCTGTGGAAGCCGGTGCAGTGGCAGGCGCTGGCGAACCTGTTCGGCGGCTACGAGTGGGCGCGCCGGGTCCACTTCTTCGCCATGGCGGGTCTGGCGGGCTTCATCCTGCTCCACCTCGCCCTCGTGGTCGTCGTGCCGAGCACCCTGCCGGCGATGATCACCGGCCGCGCCCGCGTCACCGGGGAGCCCGCCGCCTGATGCCCCGCGACCTCGACACCGCCGCCCGTCTCAAGGCCCTGCGCCGCGACATCGCCCCGGACCTCGCGAGCCTGGAGCGCCGCACGCTCCTGCGCGGCGGCCTCTCCGTCGGCGCCCTGACCCTGCTCTCGGGCTGCGACCTCTCCTCGGGCAGCAACGGCACCCTGGCGGACCGGGTGCTGTGGGCCATGTCGCGGGCCAACGACCGGGTCCAGCAATGGCTGTTCGACCCGGCCACCCTGGCCCCGACCTACCCGGCCTCGATGATCGACACGCCGTTCCGCTTCAACGCCTATTATCCGCCGGACAACATCCCGGAGATCGACGAGGCGACCTGGAAGCTCGAGGTGAGCGGCCTCGTCGCCGACAAGGCGCCCTGGACGCTGGAGACGTTGCGCGCCCTGCCGCAGGAGAGCCAGATCACCCGCCACATCTGCATCGAGGGCTGGAGCCAGATCGGGCAGTGGAGCGGCGTGCGCTTACGAACCTTCCTCGAGCGGGCCGGCGCCGACCTGACCGCCAAGTATGTCGGTTTCAAATGCGCCGACCGCTATTACGGCAGCCTCGACATGCCGAGCGCCCTGCACCCGCAGACGATCCTCGCCCTCGACTTCGCCGGTCAGCCCCTCGCACCCGAATACGGCTATCCCCTGCGGGTGCGCGTGCCGACGAAGCTCGGCTTCAAGAGCCCCAAGCACATCGCGGCGATCTTCGTGACCAACGACTATCAGGGCGGCTACTGGGAGGACCAGGGCTACAACTGGTTCAGCGGGATCTGATAGGCCCGCGCAGGCCTCACCCCTCCCGCGCGCCCGTCAGCTCCCAGGCGGACGGGTCGCGCATCAGGCGCGCCACCAGGGCGTGGTTCAACTCGTGGCCCGTATGGGCGGCGGTGACGTGCCCCAGGATCGGATGACCGGCGAGGGACAGATCGCCGATCAGGTCGAGAATGCGGTGGCGCACCGGCTCGTCCGGAACGGTCATGCCGCCGATGACCCGGCCTCCGAAGATCGCGGCGGTCGTCGAGAAGCTGGCCCCGCGCAGGACCGGGCGCCGGGTGATGACGGCGTAGAGCTTGGCGGGCAACGCCCATTTGAGGCGGCCGAAGCTGCGCGACGGTGCGATGTCGTGCGTGAAGCTGTCCGGCGTGATGTCGCCCTCCCAGGTCATCTCGCCGAAATGCGCAAGCGCGAGGCGCGCCGCGACGGACAGCCGCTCGGCGGGTTCGATGCGCAGCGACCGGCGGCCGTCGCGGACCTCGACGCGGCGCAGCACCCGGATCACCCTGCGCGGCGCCGGCAACTCGACCCGCCCGGCCTCCCGGATCGCGTCGCACCAGGGCGTGGCGCTGCCGTTGAAGATCGGCAGTTCCTCCGCGTCGAGTTCGACGCGGGCATTGTCGATCCGCAGGGCGCTGAGCGCCGCCAGCAGGTGCTCGACGGTCCGGACGAGGAGGCCGTCGGCGTCCTGAAGCGCCGTGCAGAGAGGCTGCGAGATGCGCCTGTCCCAGAGCGCCGGAACGCGGATGACGCGGCCGTTGCGCAGGTGGCGGTGAAACAGGACGCCCGTGCCGGCCTCGGCGGGACAGACACGAACGACGGCCCGTCGGGCGGTGTGGAGGCCACGGCCGCGCAGTTCGAACGCCGCCGCGAGCGTCGCTTCGCGCCCGAACGGCGCGGACATCCGCGCGGCGGGTGCCACGAGCCCTTGGGGAGGAGAGCCCGCGCCGGGAACCGTGGAGGTGATCGGATGGGTCATGCCCGGGCCTTGTATTCTCGGCATACCCGCCAGGATGTGGCTGCGCTTCGGGAAACACAGTGCAACCACATTCGGGTTTGATTCCCTAGAGGCGGACGGACGATTTTCGGAACTGGCGCCGTTGACGAATCCGCCCTATGGCTTCCCTCGGGGGCCATCAATCGAGGCGGCTCATGCTCGATCACATTTTCACCTACAGCGGCGAGATCTGCAGCCTCGCGGCGTTCGGCATGTGGCTGTGGCTCGCGATGCGCGCCTTCCCGGGCCTCGACGTCCTGGTCGCGCGCCACGAGGACGACATGGGTCTCGGCGCGGCGGCCTCGAAGCCGGCCGCGGCGCATCACTTCGGGAAGCTGAGTCGGCTCGCGGTGAGCCTCACGGCGATCGCCGTGATCTGCACGGCTGTGGGCTACGCGATTCCGGACTGAGTCGTTCGTCGGCACGGGGATCGCGCCCGGCGCCCCTCGCATCCCCCTCGGTTCCGCTCTACATCGCACGCCGATGAGCACCGATTTCTCCCTCGATCCGCAGCTGGCCGCCGACGCCGTTCACGTGGGCGATCTCGCCCTCTGCAGCGTGCTGCTGATGGACGATGCGCGCTTTCCCTGGCTGGTCCTGGTGCCCCGCCGGGCCGGCGCCAGCGAGATCACGGACCTTCCGCCCGAGGATGCGCACGCGCTGATGGACGAGATGCGGATCGCCACCGGCGTGATGCTGGCGCTCGCCAAGCCCGACAAGGTCAACGTCGCGGCCCTCGGCAACGTCGTGGCTCAACTTCACGTCCATGTGATCGGCCGCTTCCGATCCGATCCGGCCTGGCCGAGGCCGGTCTGGGGCATCGGCACCGCGACGCCCTACCCGCCTCACGCCCGCGCCCAAATGATCGAGCGCATCGGCGCGCTGTTCGCCGCGGCCTGAGACCATGGACGATCCCTCGAGCCAGCTCGGCTACGCCCACACTCGACTCGTGCGCCATTCCGCCGAGAGCGCGGAGGCGGTCCCGGACCTCGACGCGGAGGGCGCCCGCATCGTGATCCTCTCGGGCGACCGGATCCTGCTCTCAGAGAACACCGCCCTCCTCACGCCCGCCGAGGCGGCGCGGGCGGGAGTGCTTGGCCTCACGCTGTTCCTCGGCCGGGTCGACGGGGCGCCGGTCTTCGCCGCCGCCGTGCCGGCCGAGGTCGCCGGCACCGACGATGTCGCCCCGTCGTTTCCCAGCAACGATCTGCGCAGCCTCGCCAGCGAGGGCCGGATCGCACCCCACGAACTCGGGCTGCTCGCCACCGCGAAGTCGCTGCTGAGCTGGCACGCGCGGAACGGCTTCTGCGCCCAGTGCGGAAGCGCGACCACCCTCGCGGCCGGCGGATACCGCCGCGAATGCGCGGCCTGCGGGACGCATCACTTCCCCCGCACCGACCCCGTGGTGATCATGCTGATCACCCATGGCGAGGCCTGCCTGCTCGGCCGCTCGCCGCGCTTCAACACCGGGATGTATTCCTGCCTCGCCGGCTTCCTCGAACCGGGCGAGACCATCGAGGACGCGGTGCGGCGCGAGACCTTCGAGGAGGTCGGCCTGACCATCGGCGCGGTGCGCTACCACGCCTCGCAGCCCTGGCCGTTCCCCGCCTCCCTGATGATCGGCTGCGTCGCCGAGGCGCGGGACGCGGCGATCGTCATCGACCCGGTGGAACTCGCCGACGCGCGCTGGTTCTCGCGGACGGAGGTGGAGGCGATGATGGCGGGCCGCCACCCCGAGGGCCTGACCACCCCGCCCCCGATGGCGATCGCGAACCTGCTGATGCGGGCCTTCGGCGAGGGACGTGCGTGAGGGCGGACAAGCCCTATCCACTTACCCGAGGAGGCGGATCGGCGCGCCGTCGAGGAAGGCGCCGATATCCTCCACGATCTCGGGGAAGTAGGTGCGGTAGTTGCGCATCGTGACGTAGCCGAGATGCGGCGTCGCCAGCACGTTGGGGAGCCTGCGCCAGGGTGAATCCTGCGGCAGCGGCTCGGTCTCGAAGACGTCGAGGCCCGCGCCCGCGATCCATCCCTCGGTCAGCGCCGTCAGCAGGGCGCCCTCGTCCACGATCGCCGCGCGCGCGGTGTTGATGAGGAGGGCGTCGGGCCGCATCCGGCGTAAGGCGCCGGCGTCCACGAGGCCGCGCGTGCGCGCGCTCAGGACGAGGTGGATCGAGACGACGTCGCTCGTCTCCAGCAGGGCCTCCAGGGAGGGCGCCAGGGTGACCCCTTCCGCCTCGGCGCGCTCCGCCGTGAGGTTCTGGCTCCAGGCACCGACCGTCATGCCGAAGGCCTGCCCGATCCGGGCGACGCGGCTGCCCGTCTTGCCGAGGCCGATGAGGCCGAGGCGGCGTCCGGCGAGATCGCCGCCCACGCTGCCCTGCCAGGGGCCGCCCGTCCGCAGGGCCTGCGCCTCCGGCACGAGGTGGCGGGCGAGGCCGAGGATCAGCGCCCATGTCAGTTCCACGGGCGGCTCGGGATGGCTCGCGGTGCCGCAGACCGTGACGCCGTGCGCCCGCGCGGCGGCGAGGTCGATGGACGCGTTGCGCATGCCGCTGGTCACGAGGAGTTTCAGCCGAGGCAGGCGGGCGAAGAGTTCGGCCGGAAACGGCGTGCGCTCGCGCATCATCACCACGATCTCGCAATCGGCGATCTCGGCGACCAGGGCGTCCTGGGTGGCGAAGGGACTGCGCAGGTCACGCGGCACGATGCGGTCGGTCAGTCCCGACCAATCCGCCATCGTGAGGCCGACGCCCTGGTAATCGTCGAGGATCGCGCAAGTGAGCATGGCGGGTTCGTCCCTGAGGTATCGCCCGGTATCCCACCGCGGCCGCCTTGGCCACCCTCGGCAACCGCCGCTCCGAGAAGGGCCAGTGCCGCCTCGCCTTCCTGGGACGCCCGAGCGCCAGCGAGGGCCGGATGCGCATCGCCCTCCCGCCGGAGGATTTCGGCGTGGAGGACCCGGCCCCGGACGATTCCCTTCCTCGGCCATCTCGAAACACGCGCCGCGCACGCCCCCGGACGGGTCGCCCTGGCGGGACGCCACCAGCGCCGGCGCATCGGGCGCCTCGGCTGGTCAGCGGACACCGCCCGGATTAGATCTGACCGCCGCGACGCCGAGACCGGACCTCGATGAGCATGAGCCATTGCGGTCTGCCCGCGCGACGGCGCGGGGGCGGACATCCGCCGAACCCAGTATTCAGCCGAAGGTTCTCCACGATCATGCGACTGCCCAGCGCCCTCGCGGCCCTCCTGATCCTCACGCCCGGCCTGGCGCGGGCCGACGAATGCGACGGCCTCGCCGCCCGCATCGCCTCCGCGCTGAGCGCCAAGGTCGGCCGGCGCACGGGGCCCAGCATCGACATCCGCATCCCCGGCGGTCTCAAGCTCGATCTCACCTGCCGGGCCGAGCCCATCGTGCAGGCGGCCTCCGCCGAGCCGACCCCTTCGGCGGCCTACTTCGCGGACCTCGCGGTGGCGGCCGAGATCGTGGTCGGCGAGAGCGCGAGCGCGGTCCAGTCCGCCATCGCCACGGCGCATGCCACCGCCCTGCGGGAGCGGCGCAAATCCTTCATCCAGCAGAACGGCTGGTCGGCGAGCTGCTACACCGACAGCAGCGGCTCGATCCGCACGCTCTGCTCGGTGGGTCGGATTCCGCCCCAGTGACGAGACGCGGATAGGAAGCCCGCGCCCCGCACCGGTCGATCAATACTCGATCACGTCTTCCAGGGCGTAGTGCTTCACCGTCTTCCGGTTGGCGATGAGTTCGTCGATGGTCGGCTCGCCCTTCATGGCGCGAGCGATGGCGAGCTTCGTCGCCTCGTAATTGGTGCGGTAGAGATCCTTGCGGTCGAGGTTCGGATCGGAGCCGCAGCGCTCATCGAGCCAGATCATGATGATCATGCACAGCTCGTCGAGGCCGTCCTTCGGCAGCACGCCCTCGATCACGCAATCGATGATCGCATCGCCTGTCGCCGCCTGGACGACGCCGCCGAGGAGCTCGGCATACTCGGCCGTGTGGATCGTGACCTTGGTGGTCATCATCGTGGCCGGGCGCACCAGCTGGTTGAGGTCACGCACCACGAACATCCGGGTGTGCCCTTGGACCTGCCCCATCATGCCCGCGAAGGCCTGTCCGGCCGGGCCGCGCGTGGAGCCGATCAGCACCTCGGGCATGGCGTCGGTGTACTGCCCCTCGGCGGCGAGCACGGTCGCCTCGCCGGTTCGGAACCAGATCTCGGACATATGGGGGTCTTCCTTCAACGGATGGGGACCGTGCCCGACAGGGTGGGACGGCTGGGGGCGCACAAACACCAGAGGGCCGGGGCCCGTCAATCGCAGGCCCGCGCCCCTTCCTTTCGCTGCTTCCTTGCGCCCCTGGCCCTGGTCTCGCGCCACGGGATCGGTCATGCAGGGCCGCCGGGGACGCGAGGCGTCGCCGGCACCGGAGAGGCGCGTGATCCGATGAGTACGGAACGGGACTGGAGCTTGGCCGTCGCGGCGGCCCCCGACGGCGTCCGGATCGAGATCGGCCTGCCCGATCTCGCGGGACGGCCCGTCACGGCGATCCTGGCGCTGGACCGGGAGGAAGCGCGCACCCTCGCCCGGGCGCTGCTCGCGGCCTCGGGCGACGCGATGGAACGCACGTTCCCGCGTGCGCCCTCCGGGAGCTAGGGCGCGGGTTAAAGCCCGACGCGGTTGCTGCGGCCCGGCAGGCGCGGGACCTTGGTGCCGCGCGGTTCGATCGGCCCGGCGCAGGTGTAGCTGAACTCGGTCTGCAAATCGGTGAACACCGTCTCGCCGGTGATCCGGCAATCCTCGCGGACCGTCTCGTCGAGATAGGTGCGGGCCGCCTCGCGGAACCGCTTCACGCGGGTCAGGGCCGGGTCGCCGCCCGAGAACGCATCGTCGATGCCGCAGCCGGTGGTCTCCCGCAGGACATTGGAGACGATCAGCATCTTGCGCACCCGGCGCTGGTCGTAGACCTCGTAAGGGTCCTTGCAGCCGATGGTGACGACCTGGGGCGTCAGACTGACATAGGTCTTCGAGAGATAGGCAAAGCCTGTGCAACCCGAGGCGAGGAAGCCAAGGGCCAAGGTCGCGGCGAGGGAGCCGGTGAGCCGGTACACGATCGGGGCACCCTTCGCTTGTCTCGGGCCGAGTTTCAGCCGGATCGGCATTGAAGCGCAGGCGCGCCCACGGTCAAGCCTCGCCCGGCCACACTCCCGCGGCTTTCGCCGTCCCGGCCCCCGTCCGCGCGGGAGCCGGGGCGGGCGTGTCCTACTCCGCCGCAGCCGCTGCGAGATAGCGCGCGGGATCGTAGTTCAGGATCGGGCCGAGCCAGCGCTCCACCTCGCGCACGTCCATGCCCTTGCGGACGGCGTAATCCTCGACCTGATCGCGCTCCACCTTGGCGACGCCGAAGTAATGCGCCTCCGGGTGGGCGATGTAGAGGCCCGAGACCGACGAGCCCGGCCACATGGCGTAGCTCTCGGTGAGCTTCACGCCGATGCGGGATTCGGCCTTGAGCAGGTCGAACAGCGTCACCTTCTCGGTGTGGTCGGGCTGCGAGGGATAGCCGGGGGCGGGCCGGATGCCGGCATACTCTTCGCGGACCAGATCCTCGGGCAGGGTCGCCTCGTCGGCGGCGTAGCCCCAGAACTCCTTGCGGACGCGCTCGTGCATGCGCTCGGCCAGGGCCTCGGCGATGCGGTCGGCGAGCGCCTTGACCAGGATCGAGCGGTAATCGTCGTTCGCCCGCTCGAAGCGCTCGGCGATCCGCACCTCCTCCAGGCCCGCCGTGACCACGAAGCCGCCGACGTAATCGGCGATCCCCGTCTCGGCCGGAGCCACGAAGTCGGACAGACAGGTATTGGCCCGGCCGTCGCGCTTCGTCAGCTGCTGGCGCAGGCCGAAGAAGGTCGCGAGTTTGTCCGATCGGCTCTCGCCGGTGAACAGCGCGATGTCGTCGCCGACGCTGTTGGCCGGCCAGAAGCCGATGATCGCCTTCGGGTTGAACCAGCGCTCGGCCACGATCTGGGCCAGCATCTCCTGCGCGTCGTCGAACAGGGCTTTGGCCGCCGGACCCTGGTTCGGGTCCTCGAAGATCGCCGGGTAGCGCCCCTTGAACTCGTAGGTCTGCAGGAACGGCGTCCAGTCGATATAGGGCACGAGGTCGGCGACCTCGTAGGAGGCGAAGACGCGCGCGCCCGTGAAGGTGGGCTTCTTCGGTGCGTAGCCCGACCAGTCGATGCGGAAGGGATTGGCGCGGGCTTTCGCCAGGGGCAGGCGCTGCTTGTCGAGTTCCGAGCGCGCATGGGCGTCCGAGACCTTGCGGTACTCGGCGCGGATGGTCTCGATGGTCGCGTCCCGCGTCTCCTTCGACAGCAGGCTCGACACCACGCCGACCGCGCGGCTCGCATCGGTGACGTACACCGTCTGCCCCCGGTTGTAGTAGGGGTGGATTTTCACGGCGGTATGGACGCGACTCGTCGTGGCCCCACCGATGAGCAGGGGAACCGAGAAGCCCTCGCGCTCCATCTCGGCGGCCACATGCACCATCTCGTCGAGGGACGGGGTGATGAGGCCGGACAGGCCGACGATGTCGACGTTCTCCTTGCGCGCCACGTCCAAGATCTTGGCCGCCGGCACCATCACGCCGAGATCGATGATCTCGTAGTTGTTGCAGGCCAGCACGACGCCGACGATGTTCTTGCCGATGTCGTGGACATCGCCCTTCACCGTCGCCATCAGGATCTTGCCGGCGGCCTGGCGCTTGCCGTCGCCGCCATTGGCCCGCTTCTCCTCCTCCATGAAGGGTTCGAGATAGGCCACCGCCTGCTTCATCACGCGGGCGGATTTGACCACCTGCGGCAGAAACATTTTTCCGGAGCCGAACAGGTCGCCGACCACGTTCATGCCGGCCATGAGCGGGCCTTCGATGACGTGGAGCGGACGCGCGGATTGCAGGCGCGCCTCCTCGGTGTCGGCGACCACGTACTCGGTGATGCCGTTGACCAGCGCGTGCTCCAGGCGCTTCTCGACGGGGGCCTCGCGCCAGGTGAGGTCGGCGGTCTTGGCCTGGACCCCGCCGCCGGATTTGAAGCGCGCGGCGGCGTCGAGCAGACGGTCGGTGGCGTCGTCGCGGCGGTCGAGGACCACGTCCTCGCAGAGCTCGCGCAGCTCGGCCGGAAGCTCGTCGTAGATCGCGAGCTGGCCGGCATTCACGATGCCCATGTCCATGCCGACCTGAATGGCGTGGTACAGGAACACCGCGTGCATCGCCTCGCGCACGGGCTCGTTGCCGCGGAACGCGAAGCTGAGATTCGAGATGCCGCCCGAGATGTGGGCGTGGGGCAGGGTCTCGCGGATGGTCCGGGTCGCCTCGATGAAGGCGACGCCGTAGCCGTTATGCTCCTCGATGCCGGTCGCCACCGCGAACACGTTGGGATCGAAGATGATGTCTTCCGGCGGGAAGCCGACCTCTTCGGTCAGGACCCGGTAGGCCTTGGTGCAGATCTCGACCTTGCGCTCCAGGGTGTCGGCCTGCCCCTGCTCGTCGAAAGCCATCACCACGATCGCCGCGCCGTAGGAGCGGCAGACCTTGGCGTCGGCGATGAACTTCTCGACGCCCTCCTTCATGGAGATCGAGTTCACGATGGCCTTGCCCTGAACGCATTTCAGGCCGGCCTCGATGACGTGGAATTTCGAGGAATCGATCATCACCGGCACGCGGGCGATGTCGGGCTCGGCGGCGACGAGGTTGAGGAACTCGACCATGGCCTTTTCGGAATCGAGCAGGCCCTCGTCCATGTTGACGTCGATGATGCTCGCACCCGCCGCCACCTGATCGCGGGCGACATCCAGCGCCGCGGCGTAATCGCCGGCCGTGACGAGCTTCCTGAACTTGGCGGAACCCGTGACGTTGGTGCGCTCGCCGACATTCACGAAGGGGATCTCCTTCGTCAACGTGAACGGCTCAAGACCCGACAGGCGCATCAGGCGCGGCACCTCAGGGATCGCGCGGGGTTTCACGCCCTCGACGGCCTGCGCGATGGCGCGGATGTGGTCCGGCGTGGTGCCGCAGCAGCCGCCGACCATGTTGACGAGGCCCGAGGTGGCGAACTCACCAACGAGCTTGCCCATGGCCTCGGGGCTCTCGTCGTAGAGGCCGAACTCGTTGGGCAGGCCGGCATTCGGATAGGCGCAGACCAGGGTGTCGGCGATCCGCGACAGTTCCGAGATGTGGCCGCGCATCTCGCGGGCGCCGAGCGCGCAGTTGAGGCCGATGGTGAGCGGGCTCGCGTGGCGCAGCGCGTTCCAGAACGCTTCCGGCGTCTGGCCCGAGAGGGTGCGGCCGGAGAGATCCGTGATGGTGCCCGAGATCATGATCGGCAGCACCATGCCGCGCTCCTCGAACACCGCCCAGGCGGCCGCCACGGCGGCTTTCGCATTGAGGGTGTCGAAGATCGTCTCGATGAGGATGAGTTCGGCGCCGCCATCCATCAGGCCGCGCACCTGCTCGACATAGGCCTGTTTCACTTGGTCGAACGTCACGGCCCGGTAGCCGGGATTGTTCACGTCCGGCGAGATCGACAGGGTGCGGTTCGTCGGCCCGATGGCCCCGGCGACGAAGCGGCGGCGGCCGTCCTGCTGTTCGGCCAGGGCAGCGGCCTCGCGGGCGAGGCGGGCGCCCTGCGCGTTCAGCTCGTGGATGATCGATTCCATGCCGTAATCGGCCTGGGCGATGGTGGTGCCCGAGAAGGTGTTGGTCTCGCAGACATCGGCGCCGGCGAGGAAGTAGTCGAGGTGGATCTGCCGGATCGCGTCGGGCTGCGTCAGGATCAGGAGGTCGTTGTTGCCCTTCTGATCGTGGCCGTGATCCCCGAACCTTTCCCCGCGAAAGTCCGCCTCGCCGTAGCCGAGGCGCTGGATCACGGTGCCCATCGCCCCGTCGAGGACGAGGATCTTTTCGGCCGCGCGCTGGCGCAGGGCGGCTTCGACTTCGTGTCCGTCAACGGAGCGCAGGTCGGTCATGGATTTCTCACGCGTCATTCCGGGGCCACGGAGCGGCGTCCGGAATCCAGAACCGCGACGGGTCCGGACAATGAAGTTCGACAGGTTTGGAAGTTCGACAGGGTTGGCGTGTCTGGAGCCCGGGCTCGCCTTCGGCGCCCCGGGACAAGGTGTGATCAGGCTGCCTTGGCGGCTTCCTTGGCGATTTCCTTCGCAGCCACCTTCGGCGCCTGGGCCCGGAGCCCGAGCACGTGGCAGATGGCGTAGACGAGGTCGGAGCGGTTCATCGAGTAGAAGTGGAAGTCGTTCACGCCCTGATCGACGAGGTCGAGCACCTGCTCGGCCGCCACCGACGCCGCCACGAGGCGGCGCGTGTCGACGTCGTTGTCGAGCCCCTCGAACCGCGCGGCGAGCCAGTATGGCACCGAGGCGCCGGTGCGGCGCGCGAAGTTCGCCGCCTGCTTGAAATTCTGCACCGGCAGGATGCCGGGGATGATCGGGATGTCGATGCCGGCGGCGCGCACCTTGTCGACGTAGCGCAGGTAGATGTCGTTCTCGAAGAAGAACTGCGTGATCGCCTGGTCGGCGCCGGCATCGACCTTGGCCTTCAGGGCGTCGATGTCGGCGTCCAGCGAGGAGGCCTCCGGGTGCTTCTCGGGGTAGGCCGAGACCGAGACCTTGAAATCGCCGATCCGCTTGATGCCGGCCACGAGGTCCGAGGTCTGGGCATAGCCACCGGGATGCGGCCGGTAGGCGTTCCCCACGCCCTCGGCCGGGTCGCCGCGCAGGGCCACGATGTGGCGCACGCCGGCGTCCCAGTAGGATTGCACGACGGCGTCGATCTCCTCCCGGGTGGCGTCCACGCAGGTCAGGTGGGCGGCGGGCTGGAGGCTCGTTTCCTTGACCATCCGCGCCACGGTGTTGTGCGTGCGCTCGCGCGTGGAGCCGCCGGCTCCGTAGGTCACCGAGACGAATTTCGGCTGGAGCGGCGCCAGGCGCTCGATCGACGACCAGAGGATCTTCTCCATCTCCTCGGTCTTGGGCGGGAAGAACTCGATGGAGACCCGGATCGGACGATAGCCGTCGCGGCTGGCGCGATGTTGGGAAGCGGATGGCATCGGGGTCGTCCTCTATGTCGGTCGGTTCAGACGGTCGGTGAAGGGGGTTTTGACGAAGCGGGCGGACGCCATCAGGCGACAGCCCGCTCCTCGGTGCGAAGCGAGACCCCGGCGTAGGGTTCCACCACGTCGGTGGCGAGCCAGAGCGTCACGGTCAACTGGTCCTCGACCTCGCCGGTGGGGGCGAGGTCCCGGGTGGCGACACTCGGCAGGCCTGCATCGGAGAGCCAGCCCGCCACCTGCTCGGGCGCGAAGCCGAGGCGCCGATGCGCCTGGGATTCGCGCAGGAATTCGAGATCGTGGGGTGCGAAATCCACCACCAGAAGGCGCCCGCCGGGCGCGACGAGACGCGCGGCTTCCCGTAGGGCACGCGCCGGATCGTCGAGATAATGCAGCACCTGATGCACCACGACGAGGTCGAAACCCCCGCGCCCGAAGGGGGGCGCGTGGATGTCGCCCTGTCGCAGGTCGACCCGCGACAGACCCATGCGCTCGAGATTCGCGCGGGCCACCGACAGCATGGCGTGGCTGGAATCGAGACCCACGGCCCGCGCCGCGCGCCCGGCCAGGAGCCCGAGCATCCGTCCGGTGCCGGTGCCGAGATCGACGAGGTTCTGGATCGGGCGATCCCCCAGCGCGTCGAGCACCGCGGCCTCGACTGTGGCCTCGGGAACGTGGAGCGAACGCAGGCGGTCCCATTTCGGCGCGAGACGAGCGAAGAACGTCTGCGCCGCCTCCGCGCGCTGCGCCCGCACCGCCTCGAGCCGGGCGAAATCCTCGGAGAGGGGCGGCCGCGCGGCATCGAGCCCGGCGATCAGCGGCTGAACCAGGGCCGCGCGCTCCTCCACGAGGCGGAAGAACGCCCAGGCGCCCTCGCGGTGACGCTCGACCAGACCGGCCTCGACGAGAAGCTTGAGATGGCGCGAGATGCGCGGCTGCGATTGCCCCAGGATGTCGGTGAGGTCCGAGACCGACAATTCGCCGGCGGCCAGGAGCGCGAGGATGCGCAGGCGCGTCTCCTCGGCGGCCGCGCGCAGGATGGCGAGGGCGTCGGCGAAGGGCAGTGGAGGCGCGAGATGGAACCCCGTGTGAGACATAAAGATATCTTTATGTGAAAACGAAACTCGTGACAAGCGCCTCGTTGGGCTTTGAGGCGACGTCGCGAGGCGGGCGCCTCAGGGCGTGTTCCAGAGCCAGGCCGCGCCCCGAACACCGGAGGCGTCCCCGTGCCGGCTCGGACGAACGGGCGTGTCGAAGGCGTCCGAGAAGACGTGGGGCGCGATCCGTTCGGGCAGGCCCGCGATGATCTCGGGCACGCGCGAGAGGCCGCCGCCGACGACGATCACGTCGGGATCGAGGAGATTGACGACGTGGGCGATGCCGCGTCCGAGCCGGTCCAGGTAGCGGTCGAGCGTCGCTCGCGCATCCGCCTCGCCGACACGCAAGGCGGCGATCACCGCTTCCCCGCCCATGTTACGGCCGGTGTGCCGGGCGTGATCGGCCGCGAGCGCCGGCCCCGAGACCCAGGTCTCGAGACAGCCGTGGCGCCCGCAATAGCAGGCCGGCCCGGGCCGCTCGTCGTCACGGGGCGCGGGCAGCGGGTTGTGACCCCATTCGCCCGCGATGCGCCCGCGACCGGACAGGGCGCGCCCGCCGATCGCGATGCCCGAGCCCACCCCCGTTCCCAGGATGATGGCCCACACGGTCCCGAGCCCGGCCCCGGCCCCATCGACGGCTTCCGAGACCGCGAGGCAATTGGCATCGTTCTCGATGCGGACGGGCCGACCCAGCGCCCGTTCGAGATCCCGGGCGAAGGGACGCCCGTTCAGCCAGACCGAGTTGGCGTTCTTGACGAGCCCGGTCCTCGGGGAGATCGCCCCCGGCATCCCGATCCCGACCGTAGCGGTGGTTCCGGTCCGGGCCTCCATGAGGGCGACCAGGCCGCCGATCGCCGCGAGGGTCCCCGCGTAGTCGTTCCGGGGTGTCGCGACCCGATGCTCGGCCCGCGACACCCCCGATTCGTCGAGGGCGATTCCGGCGATCTTCGTGCCGCCGAGATCGATCCCGATGCGCACGGTTCCGTCTTCTCCGAGGCGTCCTCAGCGCGCGGGCGCGGGAACCGGTGCCGCCGTGGAGACCGGGACGGTGTTCGCGTCCATGTTCGGGGCGTGGTCGGAGATGTCGGTGCCGATCGAGACCGGATGCGCCATCACCTGGCGCAGCTTCTCCTGGTCGAGTTCACCCTCCCAGCGGCTGACCACGACGGTGGCGACGCCGTTGCCGATCAGGTTGGTGATGGCCCGGCACTCCGACATGAACTTGTCGACGCCGAGGATCAGGGTCATGGCGGCCACCGGCACGGGGTTGTTGGGGATGGCCGAGAGGGTCGCCGCGAGGGTGATGAAGCCCGCGCCCGTGACGCCGGACGCGCCCTTCGAGGTCAGCATCGCCACGAGGATGATGGTGGCGTACTGGCCGAACGACAGGTCCGCGCCCACGGCCTGGGCCAGGAACAGCGACGCCAAGGTCATGTAGATGTTGGTGCCGTCGAGGTTGAACGAGTAGCCCGTCGGGATCACTAGGCCGACCACGGAATCGGACGCACCGAGGCGGCGCATCTTCGTCATCATGTGCGGCAGCACCGTCTCGGAGGACGAGGTGCCGAGCACGATGAGGAGTTCGTCCTTGATGTAGGCGAGGAACTTGAAGATCGAGAAGCCGGCGACCCGGGCGATGCCGCCGAGGACGATGACGACGAACAGGAACGCCGTGACGTAGAAGGTGCCGACGAGCCAGGCGAGATCCACCACCTTGCCGATGCCGTACTGGCCGATGGTGAAGGCCATGGCGCCGAAGGCGCCGATGGGGGCGAGCTTCACGACGAGGCCGATGATGCGGAAGAAGATCTGACCCGCCGTATCGATGGCGTGCGTGATCGCCTCGCCGCGCTGGCCCATGCCGGTGACGACGACGCCGGTGAGGATGGAGATCAGAAGGACCTGCAGCAGGTCGCCGGTGGCGAAGGCGTCGAAGAAGCTCTTGGGAATCAGCGCCATGATATGGCCGGTGACGGAATCGTCGGCCGCCATCTTGGCGTATTTCTCGACCGACTTGCCGTCGAGCTTGGTCACGTCGGCATTGAAGCCCGCGCCCGGCTTGACCACCTCACCGACGAGCACGCCGATGAGCAGCGCGATGGTGGACACCACCTCGAAATAGACCAGAGCCTTCAGGCCGACGCGACCGACCTTCTTCAGGTCTCCGATCGATGCGATGCCGTGAACGATGGTACAGAAGATGATCGGCGCGATCATCATCTTGATCAGTGCGATGAAGGCATCGCCCAACCACTTGACCGACTTGCCCCATTCCGGATGCAGGTAGCCGAGGAGGATGCCGAGTGCGATGGCGATCAGCACCTGGATGTAGAGCACCTTGTACCAGGGCTCCTTGTGGGTGCGGGCGGCGCCAGCCTCGATCGCTCCCTGTGTCGTCGCCTGGGCCATGTTCCCTCCCGATGTGCTCAGCTCAGCCCGCTGATTGTTAATCCGGACGCTAGCCAGTTTATTCACACCGCTCAATCACGGGTTCCATGCCGAAGTGACAAACGAAGGGGCATCACACCGCCAGCGCGCAGAAACGTGTGGAGCAACGCCCGGCCGCGCCGGTCCGGAGGCAGATCGGGCGGGGGCAGGGGTCGTTCGCCGGTCGCGCTGCGATCCAGGGGGCAGCCGCCGCGTGGGCGGGACGTGGCCCGTGAAACGGGCCTCCTGGCGCTCGGATCACGGGCGAGCGGCGGCATGCGGGCGGACGAGACATGGCGGCGTGCGGCCCGGCCCATGCTCGCGTGCGTCTAGGCTTGACCGCGCGCCAGGGCGGCGCGCGAATCGTCCGGCCGATGGGTCAGGTCTGCTGGGTGCGCCGGGGACGAACGGTCCAGCGCTCGAATTCCGCGGCGATGTCGTCCTCGCCACGCGACGTGCCCTGCGGCTGCGGATTGCCGAGCGCCTGAGACAGGCTCTCGATGACGTCGTCGATGCGGGAGTCGATCGGGTGGGCCGGCTCGGGCGTCGGCTCGGGCGCCGCCTCGTGGCGTTCCTTCGGGACGGGCTCGGGCGGTGCGGCGGCCTCGACCGGAGCGGGCTCCTCGGCCGCCGGGGCGGGCTCGGGGGCGGCCTCGGCCACGGCCACGGCCGGTGTCGCGATCGCCGCGCCGCCGGCGACGCGGCGCAGGGCCTTCATCATGCCGTCGCCGTCGCCCGACTTCGGGGCACCGCCGAAGCGGCCGAAGCCGAAGCGCGGCTCCACGAGGTCGAGAACCGCCTCCAGCGCGGCGTTGCTCAGGGCGATCTCACCGGGCTGCGGCGGCCCCTGCAGCGCGATGGCATGACGGTCGTAGCTCGGATCGGCCGAGATCTCGGGCCCGAACCACGCCGGCACGACGAAGCCATTGGCCTCGTCCTGCCCCTCGAAGGACACGCTGACGAGGTCGAGGTCGCCCGGCGTGACATAGCGGTCGATCAGCGCGTCGCGGCCGCCGCCGAGGGCGAGACCGGTCCGATCATACGCGGCCTTGCCGGAGCAGACATCCATGAGGGCGTCGCCGTGGGCGCGCGGCACGTCGGTGCGCTCCTCGCTCGTGGCCCCGTCGGGCGCCGAGGTGACGAGGACGAGATGGCAGTTCTGGCCGTCGACCCGGACGTAGGAGACCCGACCGGCCTGCGGCGCGAAGTAACCCTCGCTGATCCGGGCGGCGCCGCGTTCCTTGCGGATGAGGCGGACCAGGGACGGGGCCACGAGAAACCGGCGTACGAGGCTCATCGACATTCTCCGCGGAAGGCGGCGGCCGGCCCGGCGGCGATCGCAGCCTGGGCGGACGCTGGCGTCAGGGCCGCCAACCTGGACAGGCAGAGCGGACCGACCGATTTCAAGGTGGCGTCACGGGCCGGAGGACGGGAGCCGAACCGTGAAACCATGACAGTAGGATATCTTGGGATCGTCCGAAGCGTTTCGGGGCCGACCGTCCAATAATGCGTCTTCCGGACTAAGCAAAACGACGGCGAAATCAAGACCATCCCACCGGAGATGTGGGTTCATCCCCATCCCGTCCTCCGCCATCCGAGGCCGTCAGGGGCCGGATGGCGGAGGCGCGTCGGATCGGACCGTGCCGGTCAAGCCTTCGGCTCGAACCGGAGCGAGATCCCGTTCATGCAGTAGCGCAGGCCCGTGGGCGGCGGCCCGTCGTCGAAGACGTGACCGAGATGCCCCTTGCAGCGCGCGCAATGGACCTCGGTGCGGGTCATCCAGTGGCTGCGGTCGACCGTCGTCTCCACCGCTCCGTCCAGCGGGTCGAAGAAGCTCGGCCAGCCGGTGCCGGATTCGAACTTGGTTCCGGTGGCGAAGAGCGGCGTGTCGCAACCGGCGCAGTGGAAGGTTCCGGGCCGCTTCTCGGCGTTGAGGCAACTCGTCCCCGCCCGCTCGGTGCCGTGCTCGCGCAGCACCCGGTACTGGTCGGGCGTGAGGATGGCCCGCCAGTCGGCCTCGCTGCGGGTCTCGATATCGTCGGTGGGCGTCGAAGCCATGTGGGGACCTGCTCCTGTGACGCTCCGTGGCGTCGCTCTCCCCTAGATAGGCACCCGCCGGGTCCAGGGGGAGACCACCCTCACGCCACCGCCCCGAGGGTGTCGGCCATGCGGGCGCGGCGCGCGCCCATCGGCGCCTCCGGCCCGGTCGTCGTGTCGTGCGCGGTCTGGTGCTCCATCTCGGCATTGATCTCGCCGCCGAGCAGGACGATCGTGGTCGAGATCCAGATCCAGGTCATGAAGCCGATGGCGGCGCCGAGCGAGCCGTAGGTCTCGTTGTAATTGCCGAAGCTCGACACGTACCAGGAGAACAGGATCGAGGCGACGAGCCAGAGCAGGCCCGCCACGGCGCCGCCGACGCCCACCCAGCGCCAGCGCGGGCGCTCGCGGCTCGGGCCGTAGCGATAGAGCAGCGACAGGCCGCCGAGCAGCACCATGAGGAGGGCGGGCCAGCGCAGCAGGGCGATGAGCCAGGCGGTGTCGCTGAGGCCCACGAACCTGAACACCACCGGCAGCACGACGATGCCGGTGAGCGCCAGGATGGTGAAGCCGAGCGCTCCGATGGTGAAGGTGAGCGAGCGCAGGTTCAGCATGACGAAGGAGCGCTTCTCCTGCTCCTCGTAGACGACGTTGAGCGCATCGAACATCGCCTTCATGGCGGCGTTGGCGCTCCAGAGGGAGAGCAGCAGGCTGGTGAAGAAGGTGAGCCCGAGGGTGCCGTTGCCCTTCGCGGCGATGCGCTTGACCTGATCGCCGATGATCTCGATGGCGCCCGAGGGCAGTACGCCCTGCATGCTGGCGAGATGATCGTTGATGGAGCCGACATCGGCCACGAGGCCGTAGCAGGAGACCAGCGCGGCGATGGCGGGGAACAGCGACAGCAGCGAGTAGAAGGTCACGCCCGCCGCCACGGAGAGGACCCGGTCGTTGTTGAACTCGAGATAGACCCGGTAGAGGATGTCCTTCCATCCCGATGCCGTGATCTCGGCGGGTGAGCGCGCGGCGCGCCCGCGCCCGGCCTGCGTGGCGGCGACATGCTCGGCGGCCGCCCCCTCGTACGAGCGCGCGCCGCCCCGGTCGGACGGATCGCGGGATCGCGGTGCCGCCGGCATCGCGCGGCCCGAGGGCTTCGGTGCGGCCGCGAGCGCGACGAGGGCCGTCCCGAGGAAGAGGGTCCAGAGGAGCGATGTCGCGACATCGCCGTTCGGCGCGGGTGTGGGGCGTGGGGCAGACGACATCGGAGACCGGGTGGAGCGCGCGTCGATTCAACGCGATGGCTCAACGTGATGCAGGCTTGGCCGTTCCGCCGCTATGGCACGCCCGTGGGCGTTCGCACGGTCCGTGTTCGAGGCTGGCCGGCGCGGACGACGCCCCGGGGCTAGGCGAGCATTCCCGCGCGGCGCAGCCAGGCCTCGTACCAGCTCGGCCAAGCGGCGCTCGGGGTGCCGGCGCGGCCCATCCCGAAGCCGTGGCCGCCGCTGGCGAGACGATGCAGTTCGACGGGCACGCCCGCCCGTCGGCAGGCCTCCGCCATCATGCGGGTATTGTCCGAGTCCGAGATGGGATCGTCCTCCGCCTGGACGAGGAACATCGGCGGACATCCCGCGCGCACGTGGGTCTCGACGGACCATTCCGCGCTCGTCGCGGGCGCGGGCCTGCTGCCGACCAGAACGCGTCGGGTCACGGTCCGGTCGAGGGGCGGCACCAGGGTGATGACCGGGTAGATGAGGGCGGCACCATTGGGCTCGGCGGACAGCGCATCGGCGGCGTCCACCGGGGGATAGGCGGCGAACGCGGCACCGGTCGCGGCCAAGCCGAGAAGGTGGCCGCCGGCCGAGAAGCCGAGGACGCCGATCCGCTCCGGGTCGAGGCGGTCCCGAGCGGCGCGCGCGCGGATCAGGCGCAGGGCGCGCCGCGCATCCTGGAGCGGTGCGCGTGCCCCCTCGGCCCAGCCCTCCTCCGGGAGGCGATAGGCCAGCACGAAGGCCGTGATGCCGCGCGCGGCGAGCCAGCGGGCCGCCGGGCGCGCCTCGTTCTCCATCTGGATGCGCCGGTAGCCGCCGCCGGCGGCGATCAGGACGGCAGCGCCGTTCGGCTGATCGGGACCGAAGACTTCCAGGGCCGGCACGCCGATCCGGCTCACCGCGCCCTTGGCGCTCACCACTTCGGCACCGGACGGCCCGCCGCCGCCCGGCGGAAGCCCGGGCCAGAGCGGGATGACGGTGACGACCGGGTCGGCCCTCGGAGAACCGGCCAGGAGAGTCCCGCCAGCCGCGAGCAGCAGGGTGCGACGATCCATCGAAGCCTCCTTTCCGGGCCGCAAAGACCGGCGGCCGCCCCGCCATCCGCCTCTCGCCCGGATGGCGCGTCAGGCCCGCTCGGACGCGTACAGCCCCGCATAGGTCTCGCGCAGAACGTTCTTCTGGACCTTGCCCATGGCGTTGCGCGGCAATTCCTCGACGAAGAGCACGCGCTTCGGGCACTTGTAGCGGGCGAGGCGCTCCTCCAGCGTGCGCAGGATCGCGGCCTCGTCGGGAACGTCCGGCCGGCCGACGACCACGGCCGTGACCCCCTCGCCGAAATCCTTATGCGCGAGGCCGATCACCGCGGATTCGATCACGCCCGGGAGCGCGTCGATCTCGTTCTCGACCTCCTTCGGGTAGACGTTGTAGCCGCCCGTGATGATGAGGTCCTTGCCGCGTCCGACGATGTGGACGTAGCCCTGCCCGTCGATCTTCCCGAGGTCGCCGGTCACGAAGAATCCGTCCGCCTTGAACTCGGCCGCCGTCTTCTCCGGCATGCGCCAGTAACCCTGGAAGACGTTGGGGCCCTTCACCTCGATCATCCCGACGGCGTCGGTGGCAAGGCCGGCGCCCGTCTCGGGATCGACCACGCGCACGGCGACGCCCGCAAGTGCGGGTCCGACCGTCCCCGCCACCCGCGCGCCCGCGTAGGGGTTCGAGGTGTTCATGTTGGTCTCGGTCATCCCGTAGCGCTCCAGGATGGCGTGGCCCGTGCGGGCCTCCCAGTCGCGGTGGGTCTCGGCCAGCAGCGGCGCGGAGCCCGAAACGAACAGGCGGATGCCGGCGGTCACCTCCGGCGTCAGGCCGGGCTCCTTCAGGAGGCGGGTGTAGAAGGTCGGCACGCCCATCATGGCGGTGGCGCGCGGCATCAGAGCGAGGACCCGGGCCGGGTCGAACCGTCCCAGGAACAGCAGGGTGCCGCCCGTGGCGAGCACCGTGTTGGTGGCCACGAACAGGCCGTGGGTGTGGAACACCGGCAGGGCGTGGAGCAGCACGTCGTCGGCCGTGAAGCGCCAGGATGCCCCGAGTGTGCGGGCATTCGAGGCGAGGTTCTCGTGGCTCAGCATGGCGCCCTTCGAGCGGCCGGTGGTGCCCGAGGTGTAGAGGATGGCGGCCAGGTCGTCGGGCCCGCGCGCCACGTCGGCGAAGGCTTCCGCTGCCGCGTCGGCGGCCTCCGCCAGGCTGCCGCGTCCCTGCGCGTCGAGGGTGTGCAGGACCGGTACGCCGGCGCCGCGCGCCACGGCCTCCAGGGCCGCGTGCTTGGCCGGATCGCAGACGAAGAGGGCGGGCTCGGCATCGCCGAGGAAATAGGCGATCTCGGTCGGCGTATAGGCGGTGTTGAGCGGCAGGAAGACCGCGCCGGCCCGCACGGCGCCGAGATACAGGAACAGGAACTCCGCGCTCTTCTCCGCCTGCACCGCGACCCGGTCGCCCGGCTTCACCCCCGCTTCGACGAGGGCCGCCGCGTAGGCGCCGGAGCGCACGACGAGGTCGGCATAGGAGTAGCGCGCGCCCTCGCCGGTCTCGAGGAAGACCTTGGCCGCCGGATCGGCGGGCAGGCTGGCGCGGACGAGATCGAAGAGGTGATTGGACATGGTCGGACTGGATACGCTCTCAAACGTCGACGTCGGGCGGCCTTATGCCGAGGGGCTGTCATACCAAATCCGATCGATCCCTTCAGGAGGGCGGATCCGGGCTTCGCTCGGGCGCCGCGCGGGCTGAGCGAGACCGTCTCCGCTTCGATCGAGCGGAGACGGGATCAGGCCTCGGCCAGGGCGACCGCCCGCAGCGGCGGCAGGTTGGTGCGAAGTTCGCGGCTCACCGCGCTGGAGGCGGCGACGGTCCCGAGATTCGCGTAGGTCTCGTGGTTCTTCTCGATGGCCGAGAGATCGTAGAGGTAGTTGACCATCAGCCCGCGCGACTGGGCGAGGCCCTTGCCCGAGATGTCGCCGAGGAAGTTCATGCGCTCGAGCCGGGCGCCGTTTCCGAGGTGGAAGCGCGCGACCGGATCGAGGGGCCGGCCGCGCTCGTTCTTGGCGCGCAGGAAGTAGGCGGCCGCGGCGGGGATCATCGCCTTGCGCACCGCCTCGCACTTCGTCTTGTCGCTGTGCCAATCCGGCTCGTCGATGAGGCGCAGGGCCTCGACGTCCTCGCGGGTCAGCCCCTGCGGCGCGTCGGACCGGCGCTCGCGGTCGAGCCAGGTCGAGAAGCCCGGCACCGGCGAGAGGGTGACGAAGGTCTTCAGGCTCGGGATCTCGCGGGCGAGATCCTCCACCACCTGCTTGATCAGGAAGTTGCCGAAGGTGACGCCGGCCAGGCCCTTCTGGCAGTTCGAGATCGAGTAGAAGATCGCGGTGGTGGCCGCCTTCAGGGGCAGCGTCTCGCGCTCATGGGCGAGGATCGGCGCGATCGCGGGGGCGATGCCGGCGGTCAGCGCGACCTCCACGAAGATCAGCGGCTCGTCCACCAGGGCGGGATGGAAGAAGGCGAAGCAGCGCCGGTCGGTGGGCTCGATGCGCCGGCGCAGGTCGTCCCATCCGGTGATCTCGTGGACCGCCTCGTACCGGATGATCTTTTCCAGGATGTGGGCCGGCGTCGTCCAGTCGATGTGGCGCAGCACCAGGAAGCCACGGTTGAACCAGGAGGCGAACAGGTGCTCGAAATCGCTGTCGAGGCTGTCGGCCGCGTCGATCAGGTCCGGATCGGCCTCCTCGCGGCGCAGATCGCGGCGCAGGGCGAACAGATCCTCGCGCATCCGCACCAGGGCCCGGGTACCGTCGCGGGCGAGGTTCAGGCGCCGGATGAGTTCCTGGCTCCGCGGCTCGGCCGCATCGTGGAGCGCGCCGAGGGCGGCCCGGGTCGGGTCGGCCCGATAGGCCGCGATCGCCTCGTCGACGGCCGCGTGATCGGCCGTGAACTCGGTGGCGACGAGGCGCAGGAAGCCGACGCGCTCGGGCTTGGCGAGGGTCTCGTAGCGTTCGAGGATCAGCCGGGCCAGGGCGACGCCGGATGCCTCGCCGCGCCGGGAGATCAGGTCCTCGCAGAGCTTGACCAGTTCCTGGGCGCTGGCGCGGGCGCCAAGATCGCCGCGTCCGATGCCGATGAGATCCCGGCCCCGGTCGCTGATGGTCTGGAGCAGATCGCCGAAGAACGAGATCGCCGCCATGTCACGCCGCCTGACCCTTCACTGACGCCCGGCATGGGCGAACCAAAGCCCCGCGCGGCTTCGATGCCAGACTTGGGTGCCCGGCTTGGCCGTTACATTAGAGCGGGTCCGGCCGGAGGGCCAGTGACCGGAGCCTTAAAGTCCCGGCCGGCGCGACGGCGCTCTCAGTTCTGCCCGCCGCCGGAGGCCGCCGCGATCTCGGCCCGGTCGGCCCGCTCGCGCCAATCCTCGACGCCGTGCTGACGCGCGAAGCGCAGTTCCGCCGCGCGCAGGGCGCGCACCGGGTCGCGCGCGCGGGTGATGTCCACCGATCCCACCGTGAACGGAACGCCGAGGATCTGCTTGGCAAAGTTGACGCGATACGTCGCCATTCGAAACTCCCTGGTCGATGCGCGGGGCTCGCGAGAAAAGCCGATCCGGCCATCACGAAATCCGAGACTCATCGACTCTCGAACCCGATCAGACCGCAAGACGCGAAGAATTCCAAGGCCACCGCGATCGAAACGCGTGGCCCCCATCAGTCGCCGATAACATCCGGTATATGGGACGCATGAAATCCGACGCGGAGCACCCCGCGACGACATGGCCGATCCGATCACGGCAAGCAGATCCCCCAGACAAAGGTCCAACCCGGGAAAGAGAATGCGTCACCCGGCCCAGAGGATAGCGACGAATGGGGTGTCGGAACAGGATCTCCGTAAGACGTAGGCGGGTTGCCGAAGCCGATGCATGGGCTTAACCGGTCGGCGGATGCCGGTTCAGGCTCCCCCCTCTTCTCGCGGCATCGGCGCCGACGACGTGCGAGCTCCATTCCATGATTGCTGACGATGATCCGATTTCGCGTCGGCCGACGCGCCATCCGCTGACGGCGGCCTCCGCATGAGCGGAGCGGACGGGATAGCCACCGCCGAGGCGCACGGCTTCACGCCACGAGCCCGCCTCGGCCTCACCCTGATCGCGGGCGGCGCGGTCGCCAATATCTATTACAACCAGCCCCTCCTGGCGATGCTGGTGACGGATTTCGGCGCGCGGGCGGCGCTCTGGGTGCCGACGGCCTCCCTCGTCGGGTATGGGCTCGGCATCCTCGGCCTCGTGCCCCTCGGGGACAGCCTGTCCCGGCGCAGCCTGATCATCGGACAGACCCTCGGCCTCGCGGTCGCGCTCCTCGCGGCAGCACTCAGCCCCAACCTGACGTCGCTGGCCCTGGCCAGCCTCGTCATCGGAATCCTGGCCTCGGCGGCGCAGCAGGCGGTGCCCTTCGCGGCGGAACTCGCGCCGGATGCCAGCCGAGGCCGCATGGTCGGCCAGGTCATGACCGGCCTTCTCAGCGGCATCCTGCTGGCCCGCACGGTCAGCGGCCTCGTCGGCGCGCATTATGGTTGGCGCGCCGTCTTCTTCGCCGCCGCCGCGGTCGCGGTGCTGATGGCGGGCATCGCCGCCACGACCCTGCCGGGCATCCGAGGCCGCCCGTTGCGCTACCGCGCGCTGCTGCTGTCGATCCTCCACCTCGTCCGCTCGCAACCGGCCTTGCGCCGCGCGAGCCTGTCGCAGGGTCTCCTGTTCGCCAGCTTCAACGCCTTCTGGGCGACGCTCGCGCTGCTGGTGGAGGCCCCACCGTTCAACCTCACGGCCGCCGGGGCGGGCCTGTTCGGCGTGATCGGCGTCGCGGGCGCCTTCGTGGCCCCGCTCTCGGGACGCTTCACCGACCGGCGTGGGCCCCGCCCGATGGTGGTGATCGGCGCCCTGTTCGTGGTGGCGGCCTTCGCGGTGCTGTGGGCCGGCGGTTCCCGATCCCTCGTGGCGGTCGCCCTCGGCGTCCTGCTGATCGATATCGGCCTCAATGCCGCGCTCATCGCCAACCAGACCCGCGTCTACGCCCTGGTGCCAAGCGCGCGGGGGCGGCTCAACACCGTGCTGTTCACGATCATGTTCGTGTTCGGAGCGCTCGGAGCCTTCGCGGGCTCGCAAGCCTTCCTCATGGCGGGCTGGTCCGGCGTCTGCGCCGTCGGCATCCTGCTCGCGGGCGCGGGGTTCCTCGTCAGCGTCCTGGAACCGAGGGGCGCCTGACGCCCCTCGTATCTCCGCTTCGATCAGGCGGAGAGGGTGTCACCTAAGAACGCGCGACAGGCGGCACCATTCGGTCCTGTCCGCCGGCAATCCGAAGCGCAGGCGCCGCGGTGCCTCGCCGAAGCGGCGGACATAGATCCCGGCCCTGCCGAGGCGCGCGAACAGGCCGGCCGCATCGTAGAAGTCGGCGGTGCGGAACAGGCAGGTCCCGCCGATCACGGTGCCGCCGGCGCGCGCGATCATCCGGTCGAGCCGCCCGGCATCCGCCGCCCGGGCGATGGCGGCGTCCCGGCGCCAGGACTCGTCGGACAGGGCGGCGCGACCGATGGCGAGCGCGGGCCCCGACACCGCCCAGGGCCCGAGCGCTTCGGCGATGGCGGCGGCGAGCGCGGGGTCGCAGAGGGCGAAGCCGAGTCGGATGCCGGCGAGCCCGTAGGTCTTGCCGAAGGAGCGCAGGACCACGAGGCCGGGCGCCACCGCTCCCCCCAGCGACGCGACGGCTTCCAGGTCGGCGAAAGCCTCGTCGACCACGAGGAGCCCGCCGCGCCGCGCGAGGTCGCCGGCGAGCGCCAGCAGCGTTTCGCGGGGCCAGGTCCGTCCGTCCGGATTGTTCGGATTGACGACGACCACGACATCGGCCCCGGCCGCCCCGTCGAGGTCCGTCACGGTCGCGACCGCGTGGCCCGCCCGGCTCCAGCCGGCGGCATGCTCGGCATAGGTCGGCCCGAGCACGGCGACGCGGCAGGGGCCCCGCAGGCGCGGCAGCGTCTCGATCAGGATCTGGGTTCCCGGAGCCGCCACGACGCGGGCCGGGTCCGGGGCACGATAGGCGGCGGCGGCCGTTCGCCGGAGGTCCGCGAGGTCGTTGGCGGAGGGCAGGCGCCGGAACGCACTGGCCTCCAGGACCGGACACGGATAGGGCACCGGATTGATCCCCGTGGAGAGATCGATCCAGGGCTCCGGTGCCTCGGGGAACAGGCGCCGGGCGGCATCGAGGTCGCCGCCATGGGCGATCGGTTCTTCGGCCATCGGTTCCTGGACCATCGGTTCCCGGATCGTCAGGTTCTCCACCGGCGGGCCGCCTGCCACACCCGAGACGACATGTCCTGGACCGCCCTCATCCATCCGCCCGATACGCTCATCGTCCTGGTGCTCGCCCTCGCCGTCGAGGCGGCGGCCGGCTATCCCGACCGGCTCTACAGGGCGCTCGGCCATCCTGTCACCTGGATCGGCGCGCTGATCGGGTCGCTCGACCGACGCCTGAACCGAGGCACCGGCCCGCGCCGCCGGATCGCGGGGGTGGCGGGCCTCCTGGTTCTCCTGGGCCTCGTCGGCGGCATCGCCCTGGCGCTGACCGCCCTGGCGGCCGCCGCCGGCGCCCTCCCGGCATTCCTGATCCTCGCGCTGCTCTCGGCCAGCCTGCCGGCTCAGCGCAGCCTGCACGCCCATGTCGCCCGCGTGGCCGCTGCCCTGCGCCGCGACGGGCTTCCGGGTGGCCGGGTCGCCGTGTCGATGATCGTCGGCCGCGATCCCGAGAGCCTCGACGAGGCCGGCATCTGCCGGGCCGCCATCGAGAGCCTCTCGGAGAACTTCTCGGACGGGATCGTGGCGCCGGCCTTCTGGATCGGGGCGGGCGGCCTGCCCGGCGGCGCGCTCTACAAGGCCATCAACACCGCCGACAGCATGATCGGCCACCGCACCCCGCGCCACGAGGCCTATGGCTGGGCCGCGGCCCGCCTCGACGACCTCGTCAACCTGCCGGCCTCGCGCCTCACCGCCCTGCTGATCGTCGCGGCGGCCGCCCTCCATGCCGGAGCCTCGCCGGGGGCGGCCTGGCGCGCGGTCCGGCGGGACGCGCGCCATCATCGTTCGCCCAATGCCGGCTGGCCGGAGGCCGCCATGGCGGGGGCGCTGGGCCTGCGGCTCGCTGGGCCACGCACCTACGGTGCGACCCGCGTCGAGGACGGCTGGATGGGCGACGGGCGCGCCGAGGCCACCCCCGCCGACGTGGAGCGCGCGCTCGCGCTGTACCGCACGGCCTGCGGGCTCCTGTTCGGCCTCGCCGTCGCGCTCCTCGCCTTGCTCCGAATCGCACTGCTATGAGCGCGAGAAGCCCGTCCGCTCCCGGAGACACGCCATGATCCGCCTCTCGCTTCTTCTCGCTGCATCGGCACTGGCGCTGCCGGCCCCGGCCCGGGCCGAAATCCTTCACCCCGTGGGCGAGCCCTACAGTGTCGGCGCGGGGCTCACGGGCGAGATCGGCAGGAAGACCGCCAAGCCCGCCGAGGATGTCAGCGGCATCGCCTGCGCGCCGGCCGAGGCGGAGCCGCGCACCTGCATGGTGGTCGATGACGAGGCGTCCGGGGCACAGTTCGTCACCCTCGACGGGACCACCCTGAGGCCGGGCGCGGTGATCGACATCGCCGGGCGCAAACCGCCGGCCGCCGCCCTCGGCACCCCTCCGGCCACGGGGGCCTGCACCCTCGGCCAGGGCGCCTACCGGGAACTGGACGGCGAGGCCGTGGCCCATGCCGCATCGCAGTTCTACGTCACCGGCTCCCATGGCTGCAGCCGGCGCGGACGCGAGTTCAAGCTCTCCACCGCCCTCCTCGCCCGCCTGAGCCCGGATGCCGCCGGCACCGGGGCGACGGTCGAGACCACCTACCGCCTCGGCGACGCCCTGCGGATGGCCGACACGGTGGGCGATTATTTTCTGAAGGACCTGGAGCCGCGCGGCAACGCCGCCCCGCCCGCCGGCCTCAACGTCGAGGGCCTCGCGGTGATCGGCGACACCCTCTACGCGGGACTGCGGGCCCCCGTGCTCGACGGGAGGGCTTTCCTCGTCAGGGTGCCGGTCGCCCCCCTGTTCGCCCCCGGCGACGCCCCCCTGACCGAGAAGCCGGCGACGATTCCCCTCGCCCTCGGCCCGGATGCCGGCATCCGCGACCTCACCGCCCTCCCCGACGGGCGGCTCCTCGTCCTGTCCGGGCCGACCCGCAACGGGCTGGACGTACCCTACGGCCTGTTCATCGCCGAACTGCCCTCCGGCCGGGTGACGCCGCTCGGCACCCTGGCGCCCCTCGGCGGGGACGAGACCCGGGCCAAGCCCGAGGGGATCGTGCGCCTCGGCCCCGGCCGGGTGCTGGTGGTGTTCGACAGCGTGCCGAATGGCGGGCCGCGCGAATACGCGGTGGCGATCCCGTAGGGACGTCCGCGCGGGCCGAGCGAGACCGTCTCCGCTTCGATCCGGCGGCGACGGGATCACACCGTCCGAAGGCTTGGGGTCGCCGCGCTCGACCGGCGCGCGGCGTCGCGGCGCAGCGCCGAGAGCACCACGAACATCAGGCTCGCCCCGAGTCCGAGGCAGGCGGCCAGGAAATACATCGGGGCGAGGTTGCTGCCGGTCTGGTCGCGGATGTAGGGCACGGCGTTCTGCGCGATGAAGCCGCCGAGATTACCGACCGAGTTGATGGCCGCGATGCCGGCGGCCGCGCTCGCGCCCTTGAGGAAGGTCGCCGGCAGGGACCAGAACACCGGTTGGGCCGAGAAGACGCCGGCCGCCGCCACGCAGAGGCAGGCGAATTTCGGCACCGATCCCGGCACCACGACGCTGAGCACCAGGGCCAGGGCCGCGACGAGACCCGGCACCACCACGTGCCAAACCTGATCGCCCGAGCGCGCCGCGCGCCGGGGCACCCACCACAGGGCGAGCGCGGTGATCAGCCAGGGGATGATGTTGATGAAGCCGTTGACGGTGTTGGAGACCTCGAAGCTGCGCACCACCGTGGGAAGCCAGTAGCTCAGGCCATAGGCCGCCAGCGGAAACGCAACGTAGACGGAGGCCAGCATCCAGACGCGCCGGTCGAGGAGCGCCGCGAAGGGATTGCCGTGCTCGACGTGGCCCCCCGTCTCGCGCTCGGCGGCGAGCGTGCCCGCGAGCCAGTCGCGCGCCTCCCGCCCGAGCCAGGGCGCCTGTTCCGGCCCGTCGGGCAGGATGCGGAGCACGATGACGGCCAGCGCCAGGGCGGGCAGGCCGGTCGCCACGAACACCCATTGCCAGCCCCTCAGGCCGAGCAGGCCGTCGAGATCGAGGAGCGCGCCGCCGATGGCCGCCCCGACCGCGTTGGCCAAGGCACTCGCGATCATGAACCAGCCGATCATGCGCGCCCGGTGCGATTGCGGAAACCAGAGGGTAAGCGCGAACAGCACGCCCGGGAAAAACCCGGCCTCCGCGACGCCCAGCAGGAAGCGTAAGGTGTAGAACATCGTGGTGCTCTGCGTGAAGCCGAGCAGGATGGTGATCACCCCCCAGGTGAGCATGATCCGGGCGAACCAACGCCGAGCCCCGACCCGCTCCATGATCACGTTGCTGGGCACCTCGAACAGGAAGTAGCCGAGGAAGAACAGGGAGGCCCCGAGCCCGTAGACGCTCTCGCTCAGGCCGAGGTCGCCCACCATCTGGAGCTTGGCGTAGGAGATGTTCTGCCGGTCGATATAGGCGATCAGGTACATCAGGCCGAGCAGCGGCATCAGCCGCAGCGACACGGTCCGGATGGTCGCCTGCGCAAGGCGCGCATCCGCCTGGGGAGGGGACGTCGTCATCGGGTGCTTCCTCGCCGGCCCGTTCGACGCGGGCTCGTTCCGGCGAGCCTAATCCGTCCAGGCGCTACGAGGCCAGCGCGAGAATCGCGTCGCACGCCACATGGGCTTCGAGATGATCGGCGAGGCGGTCCAGCACCGCCTCGATCCCGGCCTCGTAGGCAAGGCCGCTCGGGGCGGCCCCGAGCCGGGCGAGCCACGCCCCGCGCTGGCGGTCGTCCGCGAACAGACCGTGCACGTAGGTCCCGGTGACGAGGCCATCGGCCGAGACCGCGCCGTCGCGGCGGCCGTCGCGCAAGCGGATCGCCGGGCGCGCCGTGTCGGGTCCGGTGGTGTCGCCCACATGCATCTCGTAGCCGCTGAAGGGCACCGCGTCGGGCAGGCTGGTGCCGGTCACGGCCGCGAGGTGTTTGACCGGCGTCATCACGGTCTCGACGTCGAGGAGGCCGAGGCCCGGCACGGAGCGCGCCGCGCCTTCGATGCCGTGCGGGTCGTCGATGCGCCGGCCCAGCATCTGGTAGCCGCCGCAGAGCCCGAGCACCCGCCCGCCGCGACGGACATGGGCGCGGATGTCGATGTCCCAGCCCTGGGCCCGCAGGAATTCGAGATCGTCGATGGTGGTCTTCGAACCCGGCAGCAGCACGAGGTCGGCGACCGGGATCGCCTCGCCCGGACGGACCAGCACCACCGCCACGTCGGGCTCGGCCCGGAGCGGGTCGAGGTCGTCGAAATTGGCGATGCGCGGCAGCACCGGCACCGCGACGACCTTGCGGCGGGCCTCCCCGGCTCCCGAGCCGGCCAGACCGAGGGCGTCCTCCGCCGGCAGGTGGGCCGCGTCCGGGAAATGCGGGATCAGGCCGAAGCTCGGCCAGCCGGTGGCCTCAGCGATCGTGGCCATGCCGTCGGCGAACAGGGTCGGGTCGCCCCGGAAGCGGTTGACCAGGAAGCCCCGAATCATGGCCGCGTCCTGCGGGTCGATCACCGCCTTCGTCCCGACGAGGCTGGCGATGACCCCACCCCGATCGATGTCGCCGAGCAGGATCACCGGGGTGCCGGTGGCGCGGGCAAAGCCCATATTGGCGATGTCGCCCCGGCGCAGGTTCACCTCGGAGGCCGAGCCCGCCCCTTCCACGACCACGAGGTCGGCCTGGGCCTTCAGGTGCGAAAAGCTCTCCAGCACGGAGGCGAGGAGGCGCGGCTTCCAGGCCTGGTAATCCCGCGCCTTCGCGGTGCCGACCATGCGCCCCTGGACCACGACCTGACTGCCGGTCTCGCTCTGGGGCTTCAGCAGCACCGGGTTCATGTGGACGGAGAGCGCGACCCCGGCGGCGCGCGCCTGCAGCGCCTGCGCCCGCCCGATCTCGCCGCCATCGGCGGTGACGGCGGCGTTGTTCGACATGTTCTGCGGCTTGAACGGCCGCACGGAGAGCCCCCGGCGCGCGAAGACCCGGCAGAGGCCGGCGACGATCAGCGACTTGCCGACATCCGAGCCGGTGCCCTGGATCATGATGGCGCGGGCGGTCACGGTCGGGGGCTCGACGGCGCGCAGGTGGGGTCGGCGGGCCGCGCGGCGCGATGGAAGGCGAGGATCGCCGCGCCATAGGTCTCGACCACCTCCGAGAACGGCACCCGCTCCGCCGTGGACAGGACGGCCCGGTGGCGGAACAACTCGTCGGGGATCGCGAGATCGCCGCAGGCGGAGGTCGCCGGTGGGGCCTGGTCCCATCCCGCCGGCAGGGGATGCCAGAGAAACCGGGCCTCGATGGTCTGACGCGTCGTTCCGAGGGACTGCACCGCCCGGCCGAACGGCGTGTCCGTCGTCTCGAGGAGGCGGTTCATCTCGGGCGTCAGCCGCTCGGGCACGTACCAGTTGTCCGCTTCCGACAGGACGTGGTCGCCGCAGGCGAGCCTGACCTGACGATACCCGAGAACCGCATCGGGGCCGACGTTCAGGCGCTGGC
The DNA here is from genome assembly GCF_022829445.1 of Methylobacterium sp. J-068. Classification (GTDB taxonomy): domain Bacteria; phylum Pseudomonadota; class Alphaproteobacteria; order Rhizobiales; family Beijerinckiaceae; genus Methylobacterium. The sequence continues at coordinate 313,089 of NZ_JAKSXY010000122.1, forward strand.
GCGTCTCCCCGGAGGCGGGCTTGTCCACCGCGCGCTGGAGGCGCGCGGCGAGGCGGGGCGTCGCCGCCATGCCGTGATCGGCGCACCACGCTTCCAGCGTCGCCGTGGCGGAGCGACTGGCGAGCAGCCTGGCGTTCAACCCCTCCATCACCGCGAGGACCTCGACGCGGCCGAGATAGGTGTCGGGCCAGGACGGAGCGGTCTCGGCGCGCGCGAACGGGATGCCCATCAGAACGAGAAGCGCGACGGAGCCGGGGAGCGATCGCATCAGAACTCGATGCCCTCCTGCGCCTTCACCCCGGCGGCGAAGTGGTGCTTCACGGAGGCCATCTCCGTGACGAGGTCGGCGGCCTCGATCAGGGCCGGCTTGGCGTTGCGGCCCGTGACGACGACGTGGAGGTCGGGACGCCGCGCCCGGAAGGCCGCCACCACATCGTCGATCGGCAGGTAATCGTAGCGCAGGGCGATGTTGAGCTCGTCCAGCACCACGAGGCGGATCGTCGGATCGGCCATGAGATCGAGGGCCTTGGCCCAGGCGTGCTCGGCGGCGGCGATGTCGCGGGCCTTGTCCTGGGTCTCCCAGGTGAACCCCTCGCCCAGCGTATGCCAGTCGACCCGGTCCCCGAAGGCCTTGAGCGCGTGCTTCTCGCCCGTGTCCCAGGCGCCCTTGATGAACTGCACCACGCCCACGCGCCAGCCACGGCCGAGGGCCCGCAGCATCAGCCCGAGGGCCGCCGTGGTCTTGCCCTTCCCGGGGCCGGTATTGACGATGAGAAGCCCCTTCTCGATCGTCTTCTCCGCCACCTCGGCGTCCTGGAAGGCCTTGCGCTTCTCCATCTTCTCCCGATGGCGTTCGGCGTCGGTCATGAGGTCGCTCCGGGTTGGGGTTTCACGATCATGGGCAGGCCCGCCACCATGAAGACGACATGGTCGGCGCGCCGCGCGAGGCGCTGGTGCAGGCGGCCGGCGACATCGCGGAAACGGCGGGCGAGCGCGTTGTCGGGCACGATGCCGAGACCGACCTCGTTGCCGACCAGCACCACCGGGCCGGGCGCCCCGGCGCAGGCGGCCAGGAGTGCTTCGGTGGCGGCCTCGACATCGGCCTCGGACAGGATGAGGTTGGTAAGCCAGAGGGTAAGGCAATCGACCAGCACCGGTCCCGTCGCGGCGGCGACGGCCTCGGGCAGATCCATCGGCACGTCCCGGGTGATCCAGCCGGCCGGGCGGCGCTCCCGGTGGAGGGCGATGCGGTCGCGCATCTCGTCGTCCCAGGCCTGCGCGGTCGCGAGGTACAGCCAGGGCGCGGGGCAGGTCTCGATCAGCGCCTCCGCATGAAGGCTCTTGCCGGATCGCGCGCCCCCGAGCACGAGGGTCAGTCTGGGAGGTGGTTGCGGCATAGGCTCCCCTGTGCCCGAGATCGGCCCTCGCGGTCAAAGGCGGGAAACCGCCCGCCGCCGCGTTGTCAGCGCACCCGCAACCGCGTAGAAGCACGGATCGGACGGTGCCCCGGCGACGGGGTGAAAAGGGAATGCGGTGCGGGGGCGACCCCAAAACCGCGGCTGCCCCCGCAACTGTGAGCGGAGACGGGCCTGCCATCGGCCACTGGAGCGATCCGGGAAGGCGGCAGGACCAGCGACCCGCGAGCCAGGAGACCTGCCTCCGAGAACTTGCCTCCGGGCGTGGACCTGCCGTCCACCCGCTCGATCCGTGACGGCCGCCGGCGGGGCGGCCAGGAGATGACCCGATGTCGACCAACACCCTCGTCCTGACCGGCACCCGCACCAACGAGCGCCTCGGCGCCGTGCTGGTGGCCGCCTTCCTCGGCCTCGGCCTGGTGTTCATGGCGGGCTTCGCCCCGGCGATGGCCCTGCACAACGCGGCGCACGACTTCCGGCACAGCCAGAACTTCCCCTGTCACTGAGCGCCTCCGCTTAAGGCAGACCCTCTCATGATCATCCGGCTCGTGTCGGCGGCCCTGGTCGCCGGCTTCCTCGCGGCTGTCGTCGCGACGGGCCTGCAACTCGCGCTCACCTCGCCGCTGATCATCGCGGCCGAGCGCTACGAGACGCAGGCCTCGGCGGAACCCGCGCGTTCGTCGCCCGCCTCCCTGATCGTGCGCGTCCATGGCGGACACGATCACGGCACCAAGGACCCGTCCGTCAGCGGCGGCGAGACCGCGCCCGAATGGCAGCCCGGCCCCGGGCTGCCGCGCATGGCCTTCACGGCGCTCGCCACCCTGGTGGGCGGCGTCGGATACACCCTGCTCCTCGGCGCCGCGCTCCTCGCCTGCAACCGCGAGCCGACCCCCGAGACCGGCCTGCGCTTCGCCGTCGCGGGCTTTCTCGCGGTGGCCCTGGCCCCGGCCCTCGGCCTGGCGCCGGAACTGCCCGGCATGGATGCCGCCCCCCTCGCCGACCGCCAGTTCTGGTGGGTGATGACGGCGGTCTCGACGGCGATGGGCCTCTACCTCATCGCGATCCGGCGGGCACCGATCACCATCGCGGGCGGCCTCGTGCTCCTCGTCGCGCCGCATCTCGCCGGGGCGCCGGAGGCGAGCCACGCCGCCTCGAACCTGCCGGCGGCCTATGCGGCGCAGTTCGCCGCCCGGTCCCTCGGCATCGCCTTCGTGTTCTGGGCGGTGATCGGGCTGGCCTATGGCTGGGCCTGGAACTTGTTCGAAAAGCACCGGCCGGTCCATGCCTGACACCGAGTCCGTCACCGTCTACGTCTGCACCACCTGCCGGGCGGACGGCGACGCCTCCGAGCCCCGGGCCGGCGCCCGGCTGCTCGCCGCCCTTCAGGAGGCGATGAGCGCGGGCGCGCATCCCGGCATCCGCGTCGAGGGTGTCGAGTGCCTCTCGGTCTGCAAGCGGGCCTGCACCGTGGCGGTGGCCTCGCGGGGCCGCTGGACCTACGTCTACGGCGATCTCGATCCGGCCGCCTCCGCCTGCGTCATCCTCGAAGGCGTCGGCCTCTATGGCGAGACGCCGGACGGCATCGTGCCCTGGAAGGCGCGGCCGCAGGAATTCCGCAAGGGCGTCGTCGCCCGCATCCCCCCCTTCCCGCCGCTCGCGGCGCCCCGTCCGGACGCCGCCGAATGACCCTCGTCACCAAGATCCCCTGCACCATCGTCACCGGCTTCCTGGGGGCGGGCAAGACCACCCTGGTGCGCCACCTCGTCGAGAACGCGAACGGCCGGCGCCTCGCGATCATCGTCAACGAGTTCGGCGACATCGGCTTCGACGGGTCGTTCCTCGCCGCCTGCGGCATCGAGGGCTGCGGCGACGAGGATATCGTCGAACTCGCCAACGGCTGCATCTGCTGTACCGTGGCCGACGATTTCGTGCCGGCCCTGAACAAGCTCCTCGACCGGGCCGACCCGCCGGAGCACATCCTGATCGAGACCTCGGGGCTCGCCCTGCCCAAGCCCCTCGTGCAGGCCTTCCAGTGGCCGGCGATCCGCTCGCGGGTGACGGTGGACGGCGTCGTCGCGGTCATCGACGGCCCCGCCGTGGCCGCCGGCTTCTTCGCCGACGATCCGGAGGCGCTGGCCGCCCAGCGCGCGGACGATGCCAGCGTCGACCACGACAACCCGTTGGAGGAGGTGTTCGAGGACCAGCTCCTCTGCGCCGACCTCGTCGTGATGAACAAGGCCGACCTCCTCGACGAGGCCGGGCGCGCCAAGGTCCGGGCCGAGGTGGCCGGACACCTGCCGCGTGCGGTGAAGATGGTGGAGGCCGAGCACGGGCGCCTCGACCCGCGCGTGATCCTCGGGATCGAGGCGGCGGCCGAGGACGACCTCGACGCACGCCCCTCCCACCACGGCGAGGGCGAGGACCACGACCACGACGACTTCGATTCGGTGGCGCTCCCCGTGCGTGCCAGCGCCAGCGCCGAGGACCTCGCGATCCGCGTGGCGCGCGCCGCCGAGACGGCAGGCGTGCTCCGCATCAAGGGCTTCGCCGAGGTCACCGGCAAGCCGATGCGCCTCGTGCTCCAGGGCGTCGGCGCCCGGGTCAGTCATCACTACGACCGGCCCTGGAAGCCCTCCGAGGCGCGCGACGGCCGCCTCGTGGTGATCGGCCTCAAGGGCTTCGACCGGGGCGCCGTCGCGGCAGCGCTGGTGGGATAGGTCCCACCCATGCACCTGATCCGCATCGATACGGTCTCCCTCGACGAGGGCGAAGCCGCGGTCGATCTCGGTCAGGCGCCGGGCGACATCGTGTTCCTGTCGTTCACGGATTCCGATCTGTTCGGAGTCGCCGGGGCGTATTCACGAGCGTTTCCACCGAGCGGTCCGGACGGCGTGCCGACCCTGCGCCTCGCCAAGCTGGCGAAGCTCCGGCACCCCATGTCGGTGGATCTCTACGTCGATCGCGTGATCGCCCGCTCGAAGATCGTGGTGATCCGCTGCCTCGGCGGCCTCGATTACTGGCGCTACGGCATCGAGCGTGCCGCCGCCGCCGCGCGGATGGGGGGCGTCAAGCTCGTGGTCTTGCCGGGCGACGACCGGCCCGACCCGCGCCTCGACGCCTTCTCGACGGCGCCCGACCTCGCCCCCGTCCTCGATGCCTATTTCCGGGCGGGCGGCGCCGACAACCTGCGCCGGATGCTCAGGCGCCTCGCGGCCGAAATCGGCTTTCCCGGTCAGATAGAAGAACCGCAGGCCCTGCCGCGCGGCTTCCTCTGCTGCCCGGGCTGCGGCCCCATCGAGCGCGACCGGGCGCTCGCCATCGGGCGCCCCATTCTGGCGGGCACGGCTCCCCTCGCTCTCCTCGTGGTCTACCGATCGGCCATACTGTCCGGCGACACCGCCCCCCTGGCGGCCCTCGGCGATGCGCTCCAGGCGCGCGGCCTTCAGGTGACGATGATGGCCGTGTCGAGCCTGAAGGACCCGGCGGCGTTGGGCGCCCTGCGCGACGCCATCGCGGCCCGCAAGCCCGACCTCGTCGTCGCCGCCACGGCGTTTTCCGCCCGCGAGGATGCTGGCTTCGTCCTCGACGGCGCCGATTGCCCGGTGATCCAGGCCTACACCGTCGGCGCCGCGCGCGCCGCCTGGGCGGCCTCGGCCCGGGGTCTCGCGGCGGCCGACCTCGCCATGCAGGTGGCGCTGCCGGAATTCGACGGGCGCCTGTCGGGCTTTCCCATCTCGTTCAAGGAGGACGGCCCGGAGATCGACGGCTTCTCCGAGCGCCGGGCGCGGCCCTATCCGGAGGGCATCGCGGCGCTGGCCGACCGGGCGGCGGCCTGGGTGCGGCTCGCACGAGCCCCCCGCGCGGACCGCCGCCTCGCCGTGGTGCTGTCGGATTATCCGGCGCGCGGCGGCCGGGCGGGCTTCGCCGTTGGCCTCGACACGCCCGAGAGCGCGCGGGCCATCGTGTCGGATCTGGGCGAGGCGGGCTACGCCGCCGGCCCCCTGCCGGACGCGGCCGCCCTGATGCGCGCCCTCACCCATGGGCCGCGCGATTTCCGCGTCGGGCTCGACGCCTATCGGGCGTGGTTCGCGGGCCTGCCGGAGGCGCAGCAGGCCGAACTCGTCGCAGCTTGGGGCGTGCCCGAGGCCGATCCCCTGTGCGTCGACGGCGGTTTTCGCTTTCCGATAGTTCGGTCGAAGCCCCCCGAGCCCCGGCACGCTGGGCCGCCTCACCGCCTCCATGGGCAGCGCGAGTCCCCTCTCCTGGAAGGAGAGGGACAGGGTGAGGTGTGTGACCTCTTCGGAAATGGACTACACCTCACCCCAGCCCTCTCCTTCCAGGAGAGGGGGCCCGTTGCGCCCGACGCCACCGGGGGGAGACTTTCGAAAGCGGCCTCAGAACGGGGCGCCCCGACAGGCCACGTCGCCCTGTTCCTCCAGCCCGATCGAGGCCGGGCGGCCGATCGCAAGGCCGGCTATCACGACCCCGACGCGGTCCCGACCCACGCCTACCTCGCCTTCCATCTCGGGCTGCGCACCCGCTTCGACGCGCTGATCCATCTCGGCACCCACGGCACCACCGAATGGCTCCCCGGCAAGGCGGTGGCCCTGTCGCCGGATTGCTGGCCGGCCCGCGCGATCGGCGCCCTGCCGGTGATCTATCCCTTCATCGTCGACGATCCGGGCGAGGCGGCCCCGCTCAAACGGCGCCTCGGCGGCATCGCCCTCGGGCACCTGACGCCCCGCACCGAAACGTCGGGCCTGGATCCCGAGGCCGCGCGCCTGCGCGAGCTCGTGGAGGAGTATTCCGCCGCCAGCGTGCTCGACCCGCGCCGTGCCGCGATCCTCGCCCGAACCATCCTCGACGAGGCCGCCTCGGCCGGGCTTCTCTCGGGCGCCGGCATCGATGCCGACACGGCCATGCCGGACGCGCTGGCCGCCCTCGACGCGCATCTTTGCGATCTCGGCGAGGTCACTACCCGCGACGGGCTGCATGTGTTCGGTCGGGCCGGCGACGATGCGCCGGACGCCGTCACGGCCTGCGCGGCGGGCGAGCGGGCCGGGCTTCTGGCCGCCCTCGACGGGCGCTTCGTGGCGCCGGGGCCCGCCGGCTCGCCGTCGCGCGGGCGCACCGACGTCATGCCGACGGGCCGCAACCTCGCGACCCTCGACCCGCGCAGCCTGCCGACCCGGGCCGCGACTACCCTCGGCTCGAAGGCGGCCGAGGCCGTGATCCTGCGCTACCTGCAGGACGAGGGGGAGTATCCCGCCCGCATCGTCATGGATCTCTGGGCTTCGCCGACCCTGCGCACGGGCGGCGAGGACATCGCCCATGCCCTCGCGCTGATGGGCGTGCGCCCGGTCTGGGACCACGCCTCCACCCGCGTCACCGGCTTCGAGGTGCTGCCGCCGGCGCTCCTCGACCGGCCGCGCATCGACGTGACGGTCCGGGTCTCGGGCGCGTTCCGCGACACCTTCCCCGAGACGCTGTCGCTCCTGGCCCGTGCCGCCGCGGCGGTGGCCGCGCGTGAGGAGGAGGACGAGGAGAACCCTCTCGCCGCGGCCCGGCGCCGGGGTGAGGCGGTCGCCCGCGTCTACGGGGCGGCGCCCGGGCGCTACGGCGCGGGCGCCGGCGGCCTCGCCCTCGATGGGGCCTGGGACGACCGGGCGGACCTCGGGCGCGCCTATCTCGATGCCACCTCCCACGCCTATGGCGGTGCGTCGGACGCGGCGGATGCGGGCTTCGCCGAGCGCGTGGCGCGGGCCGATGCCTATGTCCACACCTTCGACGTCGCCGAGCGCGACCTGCTCGACGGGGACGCCGCCGTGGAGGCGATGGGCGGGTTCTCGGCCGCCGCCGGGCTGACGGGGGCGAGCCCGGCGCTCTACAGCCTCGACGTCGCCACCCCCGAGGCGCCGAAGGCCCGCACCGCCCGCGAGGACGCGGCGCGGCTGATCCGGGGGCGCCTCGCCCATCCCCGCTGGATCGCGGCCCAGCTTCGGCACGGCTATCGCGGCGCGCAGGAACTGGCGCAGGGCGTCGATGCGGTCTTCGTGCTCGCCGCGACCACCGATGCCGTCTCGGACGCCGATCTCGACCGGCTCTACGGCGCGATGATCGCCGATCTCGACACCTTCGAGACCCTGCGCGCGGCCAACCCCGACGCGGCCCGCGCCATCCTGGAGCGCTTCGACGAGGCGCGCCGGCGCGGCCTCTGGCGCACCCGCCGGAACGCGATGGCGGCTGACGAATTGCTGCGCGAGGCGGCGGAGTGACCGCGCCCCGCCGCGTGCCGCCCGAAGCGCCGGCCCGGCGCGGCTGGTGCCCGAGCCTCGCCAGACCGATGCCGACCGGCGACGGGCTGCTCGCCCGCATCCACCCGCTTCTGGGGCGGTTGACGCCGGGTCAGACCCGCGCGGTGGCGGAGGGCGCGCGGCGCTTCGGCAACGGCCATATCGACGTGACGGCGCGGGCCAACCTGCAGGTTCGCGGGGTCGGCGAGGCGACCCGGTGCGGTCTCGCCGATCATTTGGCGGCCGTGGGGCTCGGGGACGTTCGCCACGATGGCGGTCCGCAGCGGCTGACCCTGACCACGCCGCTGGCCGGGCTGGAATCGAAGAACCCCATCGCTGTCGTCGCTCTGGCCGAGACGATCGAGGCCGCGGGGCTGGCGGTTCCGGGCCTGCCCGCCAAGACGCTGGTGGCGATCGAAGAAGCCTCGCCGCATACCCTCCTCGGGGCGGCTGAGGCCGACCTTCACCTCGTCGTCACGGCCGAAGGCCTGACCCTGCATCCGGCCGGTGACGCGGGCTGGTGGCGCGTCGCCGAGGCGGATGCGCCGAGGGTCGTGGACGGCGCGCTGCGGATGCTGGCGGCGAGCGGCCGGCGGCGGATCCGCGATCTCGATGACGGCCATTTCGCTTCATTCGCCGAGGCCTTCGGGCTGGTCCCGGCCCCGCCGATGCTCGACGCGCCGCGCCTCCGTCCCGGCCTTTTCCCCCTTCAAAGCGGCCGCGTGGCCCTGCTGGTGGATGCGCCCTTCGGGCGCTGCACGGCGGAGAGCCTGGACGTCGTGGCCGACGCGGCGGAGACCCTCGGCCCCGAGGCGCTGCGCCTCTCGCCGACGCGGGGGCTGCTGCTGGTCGCGCCCGGCCCGGCGGCGGCCGGCGCTGTGCGCGCCGCCCTCGACGAGGCCGGGTTCCTGACGCGGGCGGACGATCCGCGCGGCGCGGTCGCGGCCTGTCCGGGGGCTCCGGCCTGCGCATCGGGCTCCACGCCGACGCTGCGCGATGCGGCGCGCCTCGCCGGGCTGCTGCGTCCCTTCGCGGCGCGCGGATTGCGGGCGCACGTCTCGGGCTGCGCCAAGGGCTGCGCGCATCCGGGCGCCGCCGACCTTACCCTCGTCGGGCGGGACGGCGCCTACGACGTGGTGCTCAACGGGCGCCCCGATGCGTTGCCGGCGACGCGACTCCCTTTCGAGGCGGTGCTGGACCGCGTAAGGAGGGCCGATTCGGCATTGCCGCTCGATCGCGCGTTGTCCGATCCAGCGTTTCACGAGCCCGCGCCAGGACCCCGCACGTCATGAGTTCCCGCCTCGACTACCTGCGTGACGGGGGAGCGATCTATGCCCGCTCCTTCGCGATGATCCGGGCCGAGGCCGACCTCGCCCGCTTCCACGGCACCGCCGAGCGGGTGGTGGTGCGGATGATCCATGCCTGCGGCATGACGGACCTGCCCGGGGACGTCGAGGCCTCCGCCGATTTCGCCTCGGCCGGCGAGGCCGCCCTGAAGGCCGGGGCGCCGATCCTGTGCGACGTCCGCATGGTCGCCGACGGCGTCACCCGGTCGCGGCTGCCGGCCGACAACCGGGTGATCTGCACCCTGAGCGATCCGCGCGTGCCGGGACTCGCCGCCGCCATGGGCACCACCCGCTCGGCCGCCGCCATGGAATTGTGGCGCGAGCACCTGCCCGGCAGCGTGGTCGCGGTGGGCAACGCCCCGACCTCGCTGTTCCGGCTGCTCGAACTCCTCGACGAGGGCGTGGCGCCGCCGGCGGCGGTGGTCGGCATCCCGGTGGGCTTCGTCGGGGCCGCCGAATCGAAGGAGGCGCTGGCGCGGGACGGGCGGGTGCCCTTCATCGTGGTGCATGGACGGCGCGGCGGCAGCGCCATGACGGCCGCCGCCATCAACGCGCTCGCGCAAGAGATCGAGTGATGCAAGAAATCGAGTGATGCAAGAGATCAATTGATGAACCTGGGCGAGCGGCTTCCCCCCGAGACGGCGGAGCGGACCGAGCTTCCGCGCGCGGTGACCACCGGCACGCTGTTCGGCGTCGGCATGGGGCCGGGCGAGCCGGATTACCTCACCGTGCGGGCGGTGCGGGTGCTGGAGCGCGCCCCGGTGCTGGTGCATTTCTGCAAGAAGGGCCGGCGCGGCAACGCCCGCACCATCGCGGACGCGGTGCTGGCCCCCGAGCCGGCGCGCGAATGCCCGCTGGTCTACCCCTACACCACCGAACTCCACCCCGAGCATCCCGAATACGTGGCCGCGCTCGCCGCCTTCTACGACGACGCCTCGGCGCGCCTCGCCGACCATCTCGGCGCGGGCCGGGACGTGGCGATCCTGTCGGAGGGCGATCCGTTCTTCTACGGCTCGTTCATGCACCTCTGGCGCCGCCTCAAGGACCGTTTCCCCGTGGAGGTGGTGCCCGGCGTCACCGGCATGTCCGGCTGCTGGACCCGGGCCGGCACCCCGATCACCTGGGGCGACGACGTGCTCACCGTGCTGCCCGCGACCCTGCCGCACGCCGCCCTGGTGGAGCGCCTGCGCAGCACCGACGCCGCCGTGCTGATGAAGCTCGGCCGCCACCTGCCCAAGGTCCGGGCGGCGCTGGCCGAGGCCGGCGTGCTGGAGCGCGCGGTCTATGTCGAGCGCGGCACCATGGCGGGCGAGCGGGTGATCCCGCTGAAGGACAAGCCCGACGACGCGGCCCCCTACTTCTCGATGGTGCTGTTGCCCGGCGAGGGACGCCGGCCGTGAGCGGCTCGCTGACGGTGATCGGTTTGGGCCCCGGCGACCCGCGCCTGCTCACGGGCGCCGCGCAGGAGGCCCTGGCCCGCGCGCAGGACCTGATCGGCTACATTCCCTACGTCGCCCGCGTGCCCGAGCGGCCGGGCCTGGTGCGGCACGCCAGCGACAACCGCGTCGAGGTCGACCGCGCCCGCCACGCCCTCGAGCTCGCGGCCTCCGGCCGGCACGTGGCGGTGGTCTCGGGCGGCGATCCCGGCGTATTCGCCATGGCGGCGGCGATCTTCGAGGCCGTGGAGGCGGGCGATCCCGCCTGGCGGCATCTCGCCATCACCGTGGAGCCCGGCATCACCGCCATGCTGGCGGCGGCGGCCAAGCTCGGCGCGCCGCTCGGCGGGGATTTCTGCGCGATGTCGCTCTCGGACAACCTCAAGCCCTGGGAGGTCATCACCGCCCGGCTGGAGGCGGTGCTGCGGGCGGATTTCGTGGTGGCGCTCTACAACCCGATCTCGTCCGCGCGGCCCTGGCAACTCGGCGCAGCGCTCGGCCTCGCCGCCGAGATCCGGCGCGGCGACACGCCGGTGGTGTTCGCCCGCGCGGTCTCGCGCCCCGACGAGGCGATTCGCGTGCTCACCCTCGATCAGGCCCGCGAGACGAGCGCCGACATGGCGACCATGGTGATCCTCGGCGCCTCGTCCACCCGGCTGATCCCGCGCGGCGACGCGGCGCCCTTCGTCTACACGCCGCGCAGCGTGCCGGCGGCGTGATGGGCGGACCGGCCTGTCGTCTGGTGCCGCGTGACCCAATCCAGCGCCGCCGCGACGTCCGGCACGCTCGGGACGTCGGGCTTGGCCGGACGGGCGACCATGATCACCGGCAGGCCGAGCGTCCGCGCGGCGGCGATTTTGCCGTAGGTGGCGGACCCGCCGGAATTCTTGCTGACCAGCACCGCGATGCCCCGCTCGGCCAGGAACGCGGCCTCGGCCGCCGCGTCGAACGGGCCGCGCGCCCGGATGACGGTGAGGCGCGGCACCGCGAGCTCGACCGCCTCGATGGCGCGGACCACGTAATCGTGCTGCGGGGCGACAGCGAAGGCCGCCACCTCCTGCCGGCCGATGGTGAGGAAAACGCGGGCCGGGTCCTCGCCCAGCGCCCGCGCGGCCGCCGCCATGTCGGGCACGTTCGTCCAGCGATCGCCCGCGAGCGCCGTCCATGCCGGGCGGCGGATCGCGAGGAGGCGGGTTTCGGTCCGCGCGCAGGCCAGCGCCGCGTTGGCGCCGATGTGCGCCGCGAACGGATGCGTCGCGTCGATCACCAGGTCGGTGCGCTCCCGGACCAGCCAGGCGGCCAGCCCCTCGGCGCCGCCGAACCCGCCGATGCGAGTCGGCACGGCCTCCGCCTTCGGCTGGCTGGTGCGGCCGGCGAGCGACAGGGTGACGGAAACGGGCTCGGGCCCCGCGAGAAGGCCGCGCGCCAGCGCGCTCGCCTCGCCGGTGCCGCCCAGGATCAGGATTCGCATGGTGCCCTTGTCCATGAGCGCTGAGGCCGAGTCCATCGCTTGGCTCACCATCGTGGGCATCGGCGAGGATGGCCGGGCGGGCCTCAGCCCCGCGGCCCGCGCGGCCCTCGACGGCGCGAGCCTGGTCTATGGCGGCCGCCGCCACCTCGCCCTGGCCGCCCCCTTGAGCGCCGAGACCCGGGTCTGGCCGAGTCCGATCGCCGACGCCTATCCCGAACTGCTGGCGCGCAGCGGCCGGCCGACCTGCATCCTCGCCACCGGCGACCCGTTCCATTACGGCATCGGCGCCGAGATCGCCCGGCTGGTCCCGGCCGAGGCCCTGCGGGTATTCCCGCACGCCTCCGCCTTCAGCCTCGCCTGCGCCCGCCTCGGCTGGCCGCTCGCCGAGACCGGCTGCCTCACCTTGCACGGCCGGTCGCTGCCCCGGCTGATCCCGCACCTGCAGCCCGGCGCCCGTCTCCTCGTCCTGACCTGGGATGGATCGACGCCGGCCGCCGTCGCCGCCCTGCTGCGCGCGCGCGGCCTCGGCGCCTCCCGGCTCACGGTGCTGGAAGCGATGGGCGGCCCGCGCGAGCGCCGTCGCAGCGCCTTGGCGGAAGGCTTCGCGCTCGACGACATCGATCCGCTGAACACCTTGGGCGTCGAGGTCGTCGGCGCGGCGGATGCGCAGGTGGTCCCCCTCAGCCCCGGCCTCGACGATGCCTGGTTCGAGAATGACGGGCAGTTGACCAAGGCCGACATCCGGGCCGTGACGCTCGGCGCGCTGCGCCCCCGCGCGGGCCAGACCCTGTGGGACATCGGCGCCGGGGCCGGCTCGATCTCCATCGAGTGGATGCTACGGCATCCGAGCCTGCGCGCCGTCGCCGTGGAGGCGAACCCGGCCCGCGCCGCCCGCATCGCCCGCAACGCCGACCGGCTCGGGGTGCCGGACCTGCGCGTGGTCGAGGGACGCGCCCCCGATGCCCTCGCCGGACTGGCGCCGCCCGACGCGATCTTCATCGGCGGCGGGGTCACGGTGCCGGGCGTTCTCGATGCGGCCATCGAGGCCCTGCTCCCCGGCGGGTGGCTGGTGGCCAACGTGGTGACCCTGGAGGGCGAGGCCGTGCTGCTGGCGGCCTTCGCCGTGCGCGGCGGCAGCCTCAAGCGCCTCACGGTCGCGCATGCCGACCCGGTGGGGCATCTCCACGGCTGGCGTGGCGCCATGCCGGTGACGCAATGGGCCTGGGCGAAGCGGTGACGGCGGAACGCCCCGCCCCGGACATCGTCGCCGGGCTCGGCTTTCGCCATGCGGCCTCGACCGAGGCGATTCGCGCGCTGATCCACCGGGCCTTCGATGACGCGCGCCTCCCGCTCACCCGCCTCGCCTGCCTCGCCACCCCCGCCGACCGGGCCGGCGAGCCCGCGATCGGTGCCGTCGCGGCGCATCTCGGGCGTCCCCTGGTTCCGGTCTCGGCCGACGCGATGGTCGCGGTCGACGCGCAAGTGGTCACCCGCTCGGGCCGGATCGCGGCGAGCCGGGGAGTCGGATCGGTGGCCGAGGCCGCCGCCCTCGCCGCCGCCGGGGACGGGGCGACGCTGCTGCTGGCGCGCATCGCCAGCGCGGAGGCGACCTGCGCCCTCGCGCTTTGCCGATAGCCCTTCAGCCCTTGCGCTTTGCGCACAATCCGTCAGCAAGACGCCATGACCGTTCATTTCATCGGTGCCGGCCCGGGCGCCGCCGACCTCATCACGGTGCGCGGGCGCGACCTCATCGCGCGCTGCCCCGTCTGCCTCCATGCCGGCTCGCTGGTGGCGCCCGAGATCCTGGGCTGGTGCCCGCCGGGCGCGCGCATCGTCGACACCGCGCCCCTCGACCTCGACGCCATCGTGGCCGAATGCGCGGCCGCCCACGCAGCGGGGCAGGACGTGGCGCGCCTGCATTCGGGCGACCTCTCGATCTGGAGCGCGCTCGCCGAGCAGACCCGGCGCCTGACGGACGCCCGCATCCCCTTCACGGTGACGCCGGGCGTGCCGTCCTTCGCCGCCGCCGCCGCGCTCCTGCGCCGTGAACTCACCGTGCCGGGGCTGGCCCAATCCGTCGTCCTCACCCGGACCTCGGGGCGCGCCAGCGCCATGCCGGAGCGCGAGACGCTGGCGGCCTTCGCCGCCACCGGCGCGACGCTCGCCCTGCACCTCTCGATCCACGTCGTCGACACCATCGTCTCCGAACTCACCCCCTCCTACGGCTCGGACTGCCCGGTGGCCGTGGTGTTCCGCGCCACCTGGCCGGACGAGCGGGTGCTGACCGGGACGCTGGCCACGATCGGCGCGCGGGTGGCCGAGGCCGGGCTGGAGCGCACGGCCCTGATCCTGGTCGGCCCGGCCCTCGACCCCGCGGAGTTCCGCGAGAGCGCGCTGTATTCCACCGACTACGACCGGCGCTTTCGCCCGACGCGCGCGAGCGTGCTGGCCGAGCGCGGCGCGGAACCATCTTCGGGAGAGCCGTCGTGAGCGTGCCCGGCCTCCTCGTCGCCGCCCCCCGGTCGAGTTCGGGCAAGACCACCGTGACCCTGGCATTGCTGCGCGCACTCAGCCGGCGCGGCATCGCGGTGCGCGGCGCCAAGTGCGGGCCGGACTACATCGACCCCGCCTTCCATCAGGCGGCCACCGGCCATCCGAGCTACAACCTCGACAGCTTCGCGATGCCGGAGCCGATGCTCGACGCGGTGGCGGGCCTCTCGGCGGCGAACGCCGATCTCGTGGTGGCCGAGGGCTCCATGGGGCTGTTCGACGGCATCGTGGCCGCCGAGGGCCGGACGGGGGCGAACGCCGACATCGCGGCCCGCTATGGCTGGCCGGTGATCCTCGTCCTCGACGTCTCGGGCGCCGCGCAATCGGCCGCCGCGCTCGCGCTCGGGTGCCGGGCCTACGATGCCCGCATCCGCATCGCCGGGGTGATCCTCAACAAGGTCGCGAGCCCGCGCCATCGCCGCCTCGTGGAGGCGGGCCTCGCCCGCATCGGCATGCCGGTGCTCGGTGCCCTGATGCGCGACGCCAGCCTCGTGCTGCCCGAGCGCCATCTCGGCCTCGTGCAGGCGCGCGAGACCAACGATCTCGACGCGCGCCTCGACCGGCTCGCGGATCTGGCGGAGGCCGGGCTCGACCTCGACGCGATCCTGGCTGCCGCCGCCGGCGCGGCGCCCGCCCTCGGCGCGGGGACATTGCCCCGGCCACCGGGCCAGCGCGTCGCCATCGCGTCGGACGCGGCCTTCTCGTTCCTGTATCCCCACATGGAGGCCGGCTGGAGGGCGGCGGGCGCGGAACTCGTGCCCTTCTCGCCCCTGGCCGATGCGAGCCCGCCGGACGATTGCGACGCCTGCTGGCTGCCCGGCGGCTACCCCGAACTGCATGCCGGGCATCTGGCGCGGGCGGACCGTTTCCTGAGCGGATTGCGGGACTTCGCGCGCACCCGGCCGGTGCACGGCGAGTGCGGCGGCTACATGGTGCTGGGGACGAGCCTGGAGGATGCCGCCGGGGTGACGCACGCCATGGCGGGCCTGCTCCCCGTGGCGACCTCCTACAAGGCGCGCCGCCTGCATCTCGGCTACCGGGTCGCCACGCTGCTGGCCGACGGCCCGCTGGGGGCTGCGGGCGGGCGCCTCGTGGGCCACGAATTCCACTACGCCAGCGAGCGCGGTGACGCGCCGACGCCGGAGACCGCGCTCGCCGCCGTCACGGACGCGGAGGGCGTCCCGCTCGGGCTCGCCGGACACCGGCACGGCCGGACCACGGGCAGCTTCTTCCACCTGATCGGGTAGCGCCCACCGGGACCGGATCGGGTCGCCTAGCCGGCGGCGGTCGGCTCCGGCGCCTGCTTGCCCATCTTCGCGGCGGTCCGCACGATGGCGAGGACGTCGCGCCGCAACTGATCGTCCTCGATCAGCGCGTAGGCCCTGAGCAACTCGATCGCCCCCTGGCCACTGAGGAAGCCGAACACGTCGGATTGCGTTCCGCCCAACTCGTCCTCCTCGAAGAAGGCCGAGACGGGGACTTCCAGAAGACGGGCGATCTCGCGCAGACGTCCGGCACCGACGCGGTTCTGACCCTTCTCGTACTTCTGGACTTGCTGGAAGGTCACGCCGACGGCGGTACCGAGGGCAGTCTGGCTCAACCCCCGCGCCTTGCGCAGGGCGGTGATCCTCAATCCGACGAGCCGGTCGACGTCGGTGGTCTGCTTAGGCATCATTTCTCAGTTCAGTCCCTATCGAGAAGATTCGCTCCAGCCCGGACTTGCCTCTGGGGCGACCAGCTCTGAGCGTTTTCGCACGACCTTGTGCATGATTCCCTAAGTTCATTGACTTCGAGACCATCGCAGCCGACCGTCGATCCAGCGAGCCGGATCAGATTATCCTTGTCTGCTCTCAAGCGCCAACGATGTTTTACTCCGCCTCAGCATCTCACCTGCCCATTGTGACAGCTTGACCACAAAGCCGGCAGGTCTGGCAAGCCTTCCGTTGCGGCGAACCCTCCGGAAAACCGACGCGGCGCCGCGCCGCCTGCCACAGCCGCGGCATCCCGCGCACCGATGCAAACTACCGACCCGGACGCCATCGAGAGGTCCGGCGGCCCGCGGCCGATGCGCCGCGCCCGTGGCCTTTCGCGTGCGGATGCCCCAAAATCACCGCGCGCGGATGCCCCCCCAGAATCGCAACGTCCCGTCGGCTCTCCCGAACCGGCAAAAACCCAGGTGGATCATGTATATCGCGATGAACCGTTTCAAAGTCGTCAAGGATGCGACCGAAGACTTCGAGCAGGTCTGGCTCGGACGCGACAGTCATCTCGGTGAGATGCCGGGTTTCGTCGAGTTCCATCTGCTTCGGGGGCCGGAACACGAGGACCACGTCCTCTACGCCTCCCACACGATCTGGTCGTCGAAGGCCGATTTCGAGGCCTGGACCCGCTCGGAACAGTTCCGCAAGGCCCATGGGCGCGTGCCGTCGACCAAGCCGCTCTATCTCGGTCATCCACAGTTCGAAGGATTCGAGACGATCCAGACCGTGGCGCGGCCCGATTCGGACGCCGCCTGATCCGCCATCTACCCAACGGCCGAGCGCGGGCCGAGGCGGGGCCGGAACGCCACGGGTCCGCGCCCCATCCCCTGGCCTCGCCGCGAAACCGAGGCGCGCGCATCGGACGGTCCTGGCCCGTGTGCCTGTCCGCACATGTCGGGAATGCTCGGGCCGGGACGGACCGTTCGTTCAGTTAACGTTCCGTTGCGATGCGATAACGCCGGCCTTAGGGCAGGCTTGGCTTCAGGGACTTGACGATCCGTCCATTTGATTCGGGACCGACACCGCACCCGCTCGTGCGGTGTCGGTCCCGCATTGCTTGGGGTTCTACACGGCAAAGCCGGTCCGATGCGTCGCGTACTGGGGTCCGAACTTTGCGGATTGTCCTCCAGAAACCAAGTTCGAGTCGCTTTTTGGCTCAGCTTGGGACAGTTTCCGCATCAGGACGGGACATGGCGCTCCAGATGTTTCACGACCGCATCCCCGACGTCTTCGAAAAGCTTCCGATCCCCCGGTCGCGGCGTGACGTGTGGGCAGCCCTCCTGCCGCGTCGCCGTCGCTCGGCGGTCCGGGCCGGCATGTCGGTCGCGACGGCCCTGGCCGACCTCGTCGCCATTCTGGGGCTCGGCGCGGCGGTCGACGCGGCCTATTACATCGGCACGATGGGGACGATGCCGGCGGTGAGCACCAGCGGGAGCTTCGAACTCTCGGCCCTGGTCGCGCTGTTCGTCCTGCTGACCAACCTCGTGCGCGAGGATTACGGCATCGAGACGCTGCTCTCCGACCGGCCGCACCTGAAGCGGGTGGCGACGGTCTGGCTCGGCGCCTGGGCCATCGTCCTGCTCATCGGCTTCGCCACCAAGACGACCCAGGATTACTCGCGCCTCGTCTCCCTCGGGTTCTTCGTGACGGGCCTGCCCGGCCTCATCGCCGTCCGGGCCACGATGCTCGGCCTCGTGCGCCGCGCGGTGACGCCGACCTCGGCCTCGATCAACCGCATCCACCTCGTCGGCTACGAGGAGGACATCGCCCGCTTCTACGCCCACAACGACGCCGAGGCCCTGGGCCTGCGCGTGATCGGCACGAGCTACCTGCGCCGCATCGACCCGATGGGGGACGAGGCCTCGCGCCGTGCCCAGATGTCGGAGGATCTCGATCTGGCGGTCTCGGTGGTGCGCTTCCTGCGCCCCGACGACGTGTTCATCCTGGTGCCGTGGTCGGAGGCCTCGGACATCGAGCGCTGCATCGACGCGTTCCTGCGCGTGCCGGCGGCCCTGCACCTGCGCCCCGGTTCGGTGATGGACCGCTTCCCCGACCTGAAGCTCGCCCGCGTCGGGCGCCTGTCCGGCATCAATATCGGGCGCCGCCCGCTCTCCGCCGGCGAACTGTTCCTGAAGCGCGGCCTGGACCTGACCCTCGCCTTGGTCGCCCTGGTGCTGCTCGCGCCGCTCTTCCTCGCGGTGGCGGTGCTGATCAAGATGGACAGCCCCGGTCCGGTGTTCTTCCGGCAGAAGCGCTACGGCTTCAACCAGCAGCCCTTCGGCGTCTACAAGTTCCGCAGCATGAAGACGGAGCGCAACGCGGTCTTCAAGCAGGCCACGCGCAACGACAGCCGCATCACGCCGATCGGCGCCATGCTGCGCCGCTCGAACATCGACGAGCTGCCGCAGCTCATCAACGTGGTGCTCGGCGAGATGTCCCTGGTCGGCCCCCGCCCGCACGCCCTGGCGCACGACCGCAGCTTCGAGAACCGCATCGCCCTCTACGCCCGGCGCCACAACGTCATGCCGGGCATCACCGGCTGGGCCCAGGTCAATGGCCTGCGCGGCGAGACCCTGACGGATCTCGACATGGAACGCCGCGTGCAGCACGACCTGCACTACATCGACAACTGGTCGCTCTGGTTCGACATCCGGATCATGTTCATGACCGTGTTCTCGCCCCGCGCCTACAGGAACGCGCGCTGAGCGAGAACCCGCGCTGAGCGAAAACCCTCGCTGAAACGGCCCCGCCTCAATCCTCCGTGGACCGACCGAGGCAGGCGCCGCATTCCCCTTCCACCTCGAGGATGCGGCTCGTCGGCTTGAAGCCGGCCTTGGCCAGGGTGCGACCTAGCTGGTCCTCGACTTCCGGCGACGTCGTCTCGTCGATGGTGCCGCAGTTGCGGCAGATCAGGAAGACGAGGCCCGCGCCATCCGTGTGGGAATGGCCGCAGGAGATGAAGGCGTTGCGGCTGGCGATGCGGTGGACGAGCCCGTGTTCGGTGAGGAAATCCAGCGCGCGGTAGACCGAGACCGCCGCCACCCGCCGGCCCGGCTCGCTCAGGGCCTCGGCGATGTCGTAGGCCCCCATCGGACGGGTCTGGCCCGCGATCGCCGCCAGCACGTCGCGGCGCAGGCGGGTGAACTGAAGGTCGCGCTCGCGGCACAGGCGCTCGGCCCGGGCGATCGCCTCCTCGGCCCCGCCGCATCCGTGGTCATGCGTCGCCGCATGGTCGTGCATGATCTGCCTCGCGGACCCGGCCCGTTGAACTGGCCGAGTGTTACAGTGTATCATCACCAACATAAGCCGGCGCTCCCGTTCGGGCAAATGATCCATTCCGTGACCCGACCCCCACGCGTCCCCACCGCCGCTCGTCCCTCGCTGTTCCAGGCCGGTGCCCATCTCCGCTTCGCGGCGGCGCTCGCGCTGACGCTGCTGCTCTGGGGCGCCATCCTGTGGGCCTCCCGATGACGTGCGATTCCCTCGCGGCGATCACGCTGCATGGGCTGACGCTCGGCTACGACCGCCATCCGGCGGTGCATCACCTGGGGGGAACGATCGCGGGCGGTGCTCTGCTCGCCCTGGTGGGACCGAACGGCGCCGGCAAGTCGACGCTGCTCAAGGGCATCGCCGGAGAGATCCCCTGCCTCGAAGGGCGCATCGAGCGGCCGGCGGCGAAGGACGCCATCGCCTATCTGCCGCAGGCCGCCGAGATCGACCGCACCTTCCCGCTCAGCGTCCTCGACCTCGTGGCGATGGGCCTCTGGCACCGCCTCGGGCCGTGGCGCAGCGCCCGGCCGCATCGGCAAAGGCTGATCGAGGCCCTGGCGACGGTGGGGCTCGGCGGTTTCGAGAACCGGCTGATCGGCACCCTCTCGGGCGGGCAGTTCCAGCGCGCTCTGTTCGCGCGCCTGATCGTGCAGGATGCCCGCATCCTGCTCCTCGACGAGCCCTTCACGGGCATCGACGGCCGGACCACCGCCGATCTTCTCGCGCTGATCCGGGCCTGGCACGACCAGGGCCGCACCATCGTGGCGGCCCTGCACGACCTCGCGCAGGTGCGCGGCCACTTCCCGCAGACCCTCCTGCTCGCCCGCGAGGCGGTGGCCTGGGGCCCGACGCCCCGCGTCCTCACGCCGGACAACCTCGCCCGCGCCCAGAGCCTGTCGGAAGCCTGGGACGAGGATGCGGCCGTCTGCGGCCGGCACGAGGAGACGAAGGCGCCGGGGCACGACCACGACCACGACGGCCACCACCACCACGGGCCGGATCACGCGGCGCATGAGGGCCACGGCCATCACCCGCCCGCAACGCCCGCCGCCTCGGATCCACGCGCGCGATCCCCGGCGCCCGACCACGGACACGCCGCTTGATCGATCTCCTGTTCGGCCCCTTCATCGAGTTCGGCTTCATGCGCCGAGCGCTCGTCGGCTGCCTCGCGCTCTCGCTCTCGGCGCCCCCCGTCGGGGTGTTCCTGATGCTGCGCCGCATGAGCCTGATGAGCGACGCGATGAGCCACGCGATCCTGCCCGGGGCGGCGGTGGGCTTCCTCGTGGCGGGGCTGTCGCTGCCGGCGATGACGCTCGGCGGCCTCGTGGCCGGCCTCGCCGTGGCGCTGATGGCCGGCCTCGTCACCCGCTCCACCGCCATCAAGGAGGATGCGAGTCTCGCGGCCTTCTACCTGATCTCGCTCGCCGGCGGCGTGCTGCTGGTGTCCTTGCGCGGATCGCAGATCGACCTCCTGCACATCCTGTTCGGAAGCGTGCTGGCGCTGGACGACCCGGCCCTGTGGCTGCTCGGGGGCATCGCCACCGCGACGCTGTTCGGGCTGGCGGCGATCTACCGGCCGCTGGTGATGGAATGCGTCGACCCGCTGTTCCTGCGCACCGTCAGCCGGGCCGGCGGACCGGTGCATTACGCCTTCCTCGGCCTCGTGGTGATGAACCTCGTGGGCGGCTTCCAGGCACTGGGCACCCTGCTGGCGGTGGGGCTGATGCTGCTGCCCGCCATCGCGGCCCGCTTCTGGGCGGCGGACCTCTCGGGCATGATCCCGGTCTCGGTGCTGATCGCCATGCTGTCGAGCGTGATCGGGCTCAGCGTCTCCTACCGGGCCGACCTGCCGACAGGGCCCGCCATCGTGCTGGCGGCCGGGGCGCTCTACCTCGCCTCGATGCTGGTGGGACGGCGCGGCGGGCTCGTCCACCGCCTGTTCCGGGCGCGCCACCTCGAGGCCTGAGCCTCTGCGCGGGGCGCCGGGCTCAGAGGTTGAACAGGCTCATGATGCCCGAGATGATGGCGTAGACGAAGCCGGCATTGAGCAGGACCCCGATCGCCCCGATGGCGAATCCGCCCAGGACCACGATGCCGTCGCGCTCCACGAGGCCGAGGCCGACGAGGCAGATCGCCAACCCCAGGGGTATCTGGCCGACGATGGGGGCCGCCACGATCAGGGCGAGCGACAGCGTGAGCAGCAGCAGGCCGACGCCGCGCATGCCGAGGCCGGTCTCGAACAGGCTCATGCGAGGGCGCGACCAGCGCTCCAGGCGCCGCAGCAGGGGCACGGCGCGGCCGGCGGCGCGCTCCACGTCCTTGCGGGCCACCGAGCGGCGCAGCAGCGTGCGCGGCAGCCAGGGCGAGGCCATGCCCGCCGTGATCTGAATCGCGACGAGGAGCAGCAGCAGACCGCAGACCAGCGGGATCGGCGGCGGCATCGGCAGGCAGTTCGGCAATCCGAGAATCACGATGAGGAGCGCGAAGGCGCGATCCTTCAGGACGGCGACGATGTCCCCGACGGTCAGACGTTCTCCCTCCTGCTCGGCGAGCACGGTGAGAACTTCGGAAGTTCTGGCAGCAGGTGACAAGAAAGCTCGGCCGTTGGCGACTGTCCTGAGGCGGGCTGTAGCCGAGTTGCGCCGCAACGCCAAGCGACCCCGCCCAGCGATCCATCCATGCGTCGCCTTCGCAGCGAACACCGGCTCGCCGGGCCGGATGCCCTCGGGTCGAAGCCATTTCACGCACCAACAGAACAATCTCAAGTTTTTATCGTGCCAGTTGATTTCGCTCAAGTTATCCAGGGCGACGAATCGCGATGAGACTTCGAGAAACCTATGGATAGAGCGTGGTAAAAGCCTTGCGACCTTCAATCGGAAGTTGATTAGTCCTCGAACGGACCGGTTCAGAACCGGCTTCAACCCCCGCGAAGTCGGGCAGCCCTTGAGTGCGATCGGAGGACGAGCCCGCGACGCCGCCCGGCGCATCGCCGCCCTCGGGAGCCTCGCCGGATTGGTCCTGGCGACGCCCGCGTCGGCGGGAGAGACCGCGTCGCCGGCCTCGCTCCTCCTGTTCGGCAGCCTGGAGGCGAGCCCCTCCGTCTTCGTCACCACCGGCGCCAAGCTGGCGCTCGACCGTCTCGACCGCGAGGGCTTCGTCGCCCTGGCGAACCTCGGCGGCGGGCGGCGCCGGGAAGCCACCCTCACCCGCTCGACCGCCATCGGCGCCGTGGTGTTCGGCTATCAGTGGTTCGCGGATTGGGGCGTCGTGGCCGCCTATCTCGGACCGGAAGGATCGGTGGAGATGGAGACGACGGGCTGCGGCTGCGCCCGGATCCTGCCCGCCCGATTCGGCCTGCGCCTGCACGGGGAGGTCTGGGCGCGACCGAGCGACGAGACGCTCCTGACCGCTACGCTGGTCCTCGGCACCACCCGCACCAGCGCCTGGAGCCGGCTCGCCTGGGGCTACCGGCTCTGGGGCGCCTATCTCGGACCCGAGGGCGCTCTGTACCGGGACGAGACCGGCTACCGGAAATGGAATGTCGGCCTGCACGCGACGGATCTCGCCCTCGGTCGCTTCAGCCTGCGCCTCTCGGCGGGGCTTCAGGTCTCCAGCGACCGGCGGGATGCCGGCCCCTATGTCGGGCTCACGGCCTGGACGCCGTGGTAGCGGGCGCCGTGGTCGCCCGGCGTCCGGCCGGCGCGCTCAAGGCGAGGTCGCCCTGGAGCGGGACCGGTGCGTCGAGCCCATCGAGGATGCGGGCCGCCTGCGCCCGGATCTCGGCCCGCCGGCCCGCATCCATGCGGTCGAGGTTCCGGTAGGGCATCGCCAGGCGCGGATTGCCGGACAGCCGCTCGGCATGCGTGATCAGGAAGTTCCAGTAGAGCACGTTGAAGGGGCAGGCCCCCGCGCCGATCTTCTGACTGACGTCGTAGGCGCAGGTCCGGCAGTAATCGGACATCCGGTCGATATAGGCGCCGGAGGCCGCGTAGGGCTTCGAGCCCATCACGCCGCCATCCGCCCAGAGCACCATGCCGTGGACGTTGGGCAGTTCCACCCACTCGTAGGCATCGGCGTAGACCACGAGGTACCATTCCTCGACCTGGCTCGGCGCGAGTCCGGCCAGCAGAGCGAAATTGCCCGTCACCATCAGGCGCTGGATGTGGTGCGCATAGGCGTGGGTGCGGGTGTCGGCGATGCACTGCGCCAAGCAGTTCATGTCGGTCTTGCCGGACCAGTAGAACCACGGCAGGTCACGGGTGGCGCCGAGCGCGTTCGAGGCCGCGTAGTCCGGCATCCGGGCCCAGTAGAGCCCGCGCACGTATTCGCGCCAGCCCAGGACCTGCCGGATGAAACCCTCGACGCAGGGGAGCGGCGCGGCGCCCGCGCGATAGGCGCGCTCCGCCGCCCGGCAGACCTCGCCGGCGGTGAGCAGGCCCGCGTTGAGGGCCGGCGCGATCAGCGCGTGATACAGGAAGGGCGCGCCGGCGCGCATGGCGTCCTGGTAATCCCCGAAGGACGGCAGCCCGACCGCGAGGAAGTGCCGGAAGGCCGCGAGCGCCTCGGTGCGGGTGACCGGCCAGGCGAAGGCCTCGGTGTCGCCGAAATGATCGGCGAACTCGGCCTCGACGAGCGCCAGGACCTCGCGCGTGATCGCGTCCGGCGCGAACCCGATCCGCTCCGGCGGGACATGGCCCCTCGGCAGGGCCTTGCGGTTCTCGGAGTCGAAGTTCCAGCGGCCGCCGGCGGGCTCGGCCCCGTCCATGAGCAGGCCGGTGCGGCGGCGCATGCCGCGATAGAACGTCTCCATGCGCAGGGCCCGGCGGTCCCCGGCCCAGGCCGCGAAATCGGCGCGGGGGCAGAGGAAGCGGTTGTCGTCGCGGATCTCCACCGGCACCGGACAATCGTCGCGCCAATCCTGCATCATCGACCAGACCCGCCACTCGCCGGGCTCGGTGACGACGACGCGGTCGGGCGCGTGACGGGCGACCGCCCGCATGAGTTCGCCCGTGAACGTCCCGGTATTGCCGGCCTCGTCGAGACGGACGTAATCGACCCCGATCCCCTCCGCCTCCAGTTCGGCCGCGAAGTGGCGCATGGCCGAGAACAGGAAGGCGATCTTCTGCTTGTGGTGGCGGACATAGGTCGCCTCGGCGCGCACCTCGACCATCAGGACGATGTCGTGGTCCGGGTCGAGGTCGGTGAGGGCGGCGATCCGGCGGGTGAGCTGGTCGCCGAGCACGAAGCGGAGCGTGCGGATGGGGGCTCAGCCCTTGGTGCGCAGGGCCGAGCGCCCGCCATCGACGCCGATGACCTGCCCGGTGATCCAGGCCGCCTCCTCCGAGACGAGGAAACCGGTGAGG
Source organism: Methylobacterium sp. J-068 (assembly GCF_022829445.1). Taxonomy (GTDB): domain Bacteria; phylum Pseudomonadota; class Alphaproteobacteria; order Rhizobiales; family Beijerinckiaceae; genus Methylobacterium. The sequence goes on from NZ_JAKSXY010000122.1 coordinate 337,993, forward strand.
CCCGCGATGTCCTCGGGGGTCCCGAGGCGCTGGAGCGCGTGCATGGCCGCGATGCCGGAGGCCAGGGTCTCGCTGCCGGTGATCGCGGCGGCGAGCGGCGTCCGGGTCAGGGACGGGGCCACCACGTTGACCCGGATCTGCGGGCTGAGTTCGGCGGCGAGCGACAGGGCGAGCCCCTCCACCGCGCCCTTGGCCATGGCGACCGAGGCGTGGTGGGCGAAGCCCTGCGCCACCGCCACCGTGGAGAACAGGACCACCCCGGCCCCCGCGTCGCCGGCCCCCGCCTTGAGACCCTTGGCGGCGGCCTGGACCGCCAGGAAGGCGCCGAGCGCGTTGATGCGGAAGTCGGTCTCGGCATCCCGGGCCGTCAGCTTGGCGAGCGGGCGCAGGTTGATGGTGCCGACCGCGTAGACGAGGCCGGCGAGGTCCTCGCCCGCCTGATCCGTCACGGCGGCGAAGAAATCGGGATCGAGGACATCGCCGGCGGTGACGGTGGTCTCGCCGAGTTCGGAGGCCAGCGCGTCCAGCCGGCCGGCATCGCGGGCCGCGAGGTGCAGGGCGTAGCCCCGTTGCCGCAGGGCGCGCGCCGTGGCCGCGCCGATGCCGCCCGTTCCGCCGTAGACGATGACCCGCTTCATGCCCGCTCCCATTCCGCTCGTGATCGATTAAGTAAGGCGCTGGCGGCCGGCGGGGAGCCGCCTCAGCGCGGGTTCGCCCGCACCGTGGCGTCGCAGGCCGGTCAGGAGCGTCATGAAGTTCGCCTTTGCGGGAATCGACTTCCTCGGCGGCGTGTTCGAGGCCCTGGTCGGGGCGGGCTGGACGCCGATCAAACTGTTCACCCGGCCCTGCGACGGGATCTACGATCACAACGACGTCGTGCTGGCGAGCGCGCGGACGCATCGCATCCCGATGCAGATCTCGCGCCTGAAGGCGCCCGATCTCGAGGCCCTGGCGGAGGCGCACGGCACCGGCTGGGCCCTGGTCGTCGCCGGCTATCCCTGGCTCGTGCGGGGCTGGCGGGGCAAGGCGGCCTACGGCGTCAACTTCCACCCCTCCCCCCTGCCGATGGGGCGCGGCCCCTACCCGCTGTTCAAGGCGATCAGCGACGCGCAACCCGAATGGGGCGTCACCGCCCACGTGCTGGGCGAGGAGGGCTTCGACACCGGCGACATCCTGGCCCAGGAGCGCTTTCCGCTCACCGAGCGTGAATCGCACGAGACCCTGCTGGCCAAGTGCCAGATGGCGGCACGCCGCATCGCCGCCGGGCCCGTCGCCCGCACGCTGCCGGCGCTCTGGGCGGCGGCCGCGCCGCAAGGGACCGGCTCCTATTGGCCGCGCGTGACGGATGCGGACCGCACCCTGGATTTCCGGGCCGAGGTCGACGCCATCCTGCGCCGGGTGCGGGCCTTCGGCACCATCGAGACCCTGGCGCGGGTCGGCGAGACCCGGGTCTACGTCGCGGAAGCCGAGGGCTGGCGCGAGGCGCACCGCCACACGCCCGGCGCCGTCGTCCACCGCCACCGTCGCCACATCGTGATCGCGGCCCGCGACGGCTACATCCAGCTCAACCGCTGGAGCCCGGTGCCGGCGACGGAGATCGGGCATCTCGGGCGTTAGAAAGCCGGCGGGGGCGATGACGTCATCATCGATTGCGAAGGCGGGCAGTGGCGGTGTCGACCACGCACGCGCGCCGGTCACCGTCACGCTCGGCGAGATGCGAAAACGCGTCGAGGCACCCCTTTTCCCAGCGCTCCCAGGAATGACGACGCCATGGCGCGGATGCGCAAGAAGACCGACCTGCCGACCAAGATCTGCGCCCAGTGCGGCAAGCCGTTCGCGTGGCGCAAGAAGTGGGAACGGGTCTGGGAGGAGGTGCGCTACTGCTCCGACCGCTGCCGGGCGGAGGCGAAGCGCGGCTCCGCGCCGGGCAAGGCGGGCTGAGCGAAGCCCTGATCCGCCATCCCGAAGGGATCGACCGGGATGAGGCCTATTCCAGGGCCGCGAGGCCGGCGGGGGTGTCGACGTCCTGCGTCACGCCCACGTCCAGCGGCAATTCCACGACATCGCGTCGGCCCGCGAGGAGACGGCCGGCGCCCTGGTCGCCGGTCAGTCCGGCCAGCGCGTCGCCGAGGCGCCGGCGGTTGAGCAGGACCGGGTTTCCGCGCTGGCCGCCATGGACCGGGACGATGGCCGAGGGGGCCGGGTCCGCCCTCGAAAACGCATCCGCCAGGATCGTGAGGTGGCGTGCCGTGACGCGCGGCATGTCGCCGAGGAGCACGAGGACGCCGTCCAGGTGCGCCGGCAGGGCCGCGAGGCCGGCCCGGAGCGAGGTCGAGAGGCCGTCGGCATGGGCCGGGTTCGTGACTCGGACGAGATCGAGGCCGTCGAGGGCGGCCCCGACGCGCTCGGCATGCGCGCCGAGGACCGCGACCACGGGGCCGAGACCGGAGACGAGCGCGGCTTCCGCCGCGTGACGCACGAGGGGCCGGCCGTCCAGCGGTTGCAGGAGCTTCGGGGCCTGCCCGAACCGGGTGCCGCGCCCGGCGGCGAGCAGGATCAGGCCGAGATCAGGCATCGTCATCGTCCACCGGATCGCCGCCCGAGCGAGGCTGGGGCCGCGAGACGATCTCCATCAGGAGGCCGCCGACCCCGAGGGCGACGATGTCGGCGCGGGTGACGGCGAGCCCGGCCAGCAGGCGGTGCAGCACCCAGTCGAAGCCGTTCTCCTTGGGCGAACGGGCGCAGCCCGGCGCGCCGATGACGGGCACGTCGTCCACCGCGCCGACGAGCAGGAGGTTGCCCGGATCCACCGGCATGCCGAGATGCGCCACCCGACCACCCGCCGCCTCGATGGCGCTCGGGATCACGTCGCGGCGGTCCGCGATGGCCGACGCGCCGAACACCACGACGAGTTCGGCGCGATCCTCCGCGATCGCCGCGCGGATCGCCGCCGCGACCTCGGCGGCCCGGTGCGGCACCCGCGCATCGGTGACGAGGGCCGCCCCCGTGGGGCGGAGGCGAGCGCGCAGGTTGGCGAGCGTCTTCTCGATGGTCGCCGGCTTCAGGCCCGGCAGCAGGGTCGAGACCACCCCGATCCGGGTCAGGCGATAGGGCGCGACGTGGAGCGCGGCCTCGGGCGCGGCGCGGCAGGCGCGCTCCAGGGCTTGGCCCCCGACCGCGTAGGGGATGATCTTGACCGTGGCGACCATCTCGCCGGCCACCACCGGCTTGTAGGGTGCGAGCGTCGCCACCGTGATCGCCTCGTCGATGCCGTTGACTGCGTCGATGATCTCGCGGTCGATCCGCAGCAGGCCGGCCGCCGCCGCGTGGAGGTTGCAGCGCCCGGTGAAGGGCGGCTCGCGGGTGAGATGCGGGCCGGCCAGATGCGCGGCGAGGCGCTCGGCCGCCGCATCCTCGCCGACATCTCCGGGCTCCAGCGTGACGGTGACGAGTTCGGACAGGCCCGCCGCATCGAGGCGCGCCGCGTCCTCGGCCGGGATCACCCGGCCCTTCTTCAGGGTCACGTCGTGCGCCCGCACCGTGTGGGCGGCGATCAGACCCGCGGCCTCACGGGTCGGAACCGCGCCGAACTTCACGCGGCCGCCCCGGCGCGGGGCGCGCGCTGCGCGGCGACGATCTGGGCCAGGATCGAGACCGCGATCTCGGCCGGACTGACGGCCCCGATGTTCAGGCCGATCGGGGCGGCGATGCGGCCGGTCTGCGCCGCGCCGAGGCCCGCCTGCGCCAGCCGCGCCACGCGCCCCGCATGGGTCTTTCGCGAGCCGAGGGCGCCGACATAGAAGCACTCCGCCCTCAGTGCCGCGATCAGCGCCGGGTCGTCGATCTTCGGGTCGTGGGTCAGGGCGGCCACGGCGCAGTAGCGGTCGAGGGCCGGGACCGCCCCCCCGAGTGCCTCATCGGGCCATTCCGCCACGAGGTCGATGCCCGGGAAGCGCTCGGGCGTGGCGAAGGCGGTGCGCGGATCGATGACCGCGATGGACAGGTCGAGGGCACGGGCCATCGGGCACAGGGCCTGGCTGATGTGGACGGCCCCGATCAGCACGAGGCGCACGGGCGGCGCCTGCACGGTGAGGAAGACCGAGCGGCCCTCCACCTCGGCGAGGCCGCTCCTGCCGGACGCGAGGTGCCGGCCCAGCAGCTCGGACAGGGGATCGGCGGCGATCTCGGCCTCGCGCACCACGCGCTGGGCGCCACCGTCGAGATCCGTCACCAGGATCGCGGCACGGCGGGCGGCACGCTCGGCATTGAGGATCGCCAGATGGTCGCGTTGCATGTCCGCGCCTCAGGTCACGGGCTCGACGAACACGCGGATGCGGCCGCCACAGGACAGGCCGACGCGCCAGGCCGTCTCGTCGGCGACGCCGAACGCGATCACGCGCGCGCGCCCGTCGGCGATGGCCTCCATCCCCTCCGTGATCACCGCGCCCTCGACGCAGCCCCCCGAGACCGAGCCGAGGAAGTTGCCCTCGCCATCCACCACGAGGTGGCTCCCGACCGGGCGCGGGGCCGAGCCCCAGGTCTCGATGACGGTGGCGAGCGCGACGCCGCGACCCTCGCGGGTCCACGCCTCCGCGGCGGCGAGGATGTCGTGGTCGGTGGAGAGCATAGGGCTGGCGAACTCCGGCGGGAATGATGTCCCGCCTCGGGTGAACCGTCTCGCCGGACTTAAGCTCCCTGGACGGCGGGGCAATGCGGCGGCGCGCGTCATCCGCCTGCGGCGTGACTTCCCGCACCGACCTGCTGGCCCTATCCTGCGGTGGACGACCCACCGATGGACATGCCGCCCCCAATGCGCCGCTTCCGGCTCACGCATCTCGCACTCGGCCTCGCCGCTTTCGCTCTCGCTTCCGGCCGCGCCGAGGCCCAGGTCTGGATCGGGCTCTCGGCGCCGCTCAGCGGACCGGACGCCGCCTTCGGCCAGGGCTTGCGCCTCGGGGCCGAGCAGGCCGTCGCCGACCTGAACAGGGCCGGCGGCGTCAACGGTCAGCGCCTCGTCCTCGTGGCGGCGGACGATGCGGGGGACGGCAAGCAGGCGGTGAGCGTCGCCCGGCGCTTCGCGGCCGAGCGCGTCGGGCTGGTGGTCGGCCCCTTCAACGCCTGGGCCGCCGGCCTCGCCCTGCCGGCCTACGAGGAGGCCGGCATCGTCGCGGTGCTGACGGGGAGCGGCTTTCCCGCCCTGACGGCCAAAGGGGCCTGGAACGTCTTCCGCACGGTGCCGAACGACGGCGAGCAGGGCGCGCTGGCCGGCGCCTATCTCGCCACGCGTCACGCCGGCCAGCGCATCGGCCTCGTCCACGACAAGAGCCCGTTCGGGCGCGGCCTCGCGGAGGATGTCGCCCGCGTCCTGAAGGCGAAGGGCCAGCCGGAGGCCGCGTTCGAGACCCTGGCGCGCGGTGAGCGGGAAGCCTCCGCGCTGGTCGCGCGCCTGAAACGGGCGCGCGTCGACGTGGTGTATTTCGGCGGCCTCGCTGCGGAGGCCGCCGTGCTCCTGCGCGGCCTACGCGAGGCCGGCATGAACGTGGCCCTGGTGGGCAGCGACGGGCTCCTGGACCCGGCCTTTCCGCAAGGGGCCGGGCCGGGCGCGGAGGGCACGGTGATGACCCTGGCCCCGGAGCCGCGCCGCCTGCCCGACGTGAAGGGTGCCAAGGCGCCCCGCACCCCCGAGGCCGACGCGGTGGCGGCGCAGGGCTATGCGGCGGTGGAGGTCCTGCGCCAGGGCGTAGAAGGCGCGAAGTCCACGGAGGCCAGGGCGGTGGCGGCCTTTCTGCGCCAGGGCCGACCGGTTCGGACCGTGCTCGGGGACATCGCCTACGATGCGAAGGGCGACCTGCGCGCCGATCCGCGCCGTCCGGCCGTGATCCTGCAAGTCTGGAAACGGACCCCGGACGGGCGCCTCGACTATGCGGGGAACGACGTCCCGCCGTGATGCGCCGGCCGGCAAGGCGGTGAGATCGGCGCGCTCGAAAATGTTCCGCCGGTTTTCCCGGCCCGATCCTCGTGCGATTTCGGGAAAAGCTTGCGTCCGGACGGCATGAACATTATGTCGGGGCAACGCTCGCCGGTGTTGCGCATCCGATGGGATCGGACCCGCCGCCCGCCGCGTTTTGCCGAACGGCTTCGTTTTGTGTCCCGGGTCGCCCCTTTTCAGGCCGTCCGGCTGGAGAGTGTGGATGGCGAAAGAAGAGTTGATGCAGTTCGACGGTCTCGTGATCGAGATCCTGCCGGACGCGCGCTACCGCGTGCAGCTCGACCAGGGCCACGAGATCGTGGCCTACACGGCCGGCAAGATGAAGAAGAACCGCATCAAGACTCTGGCCGGCGACCGCGTCACCGTCGAGATGTCGCCCTACGACCTGGAAAAGGGCCGCCTCGTGTTCCGGCACAAGGACGAGCGCTCCTCCGGCCCCCGCCCGCCGATGCGCGGCCAGTTCCGCCGCCGTTAAAGGCGCGCAAGATTGCGGTGAGGTGGCGATCGGCGCCAGGGCGCCCGCCGCCTCCCGTCAGATACGAACGCCCGGTACCGCCTCGTCGCCGTCGTCGACCAGTTCCCAGGTCCGCGAGTCGGATGTCGTTTTCTCGATCCGGACCGTCTGCCCGATCCGCGCGGCGTTGGCGGCGTCATGCGCGCGATAGGTCGTCATTCTGCGGACGGTCTTCTTCATGACGGGGTCGGTGAACCGCCGCTCGACTTTCACGACGACCGTCTTCTCACCCAGGTCGTTCACGACCACACCCTGCAGGACCCGACGCGTCTCGCCCGACCGATTCGGCGAACGACCGTGCTCGGCGGACGCGACCGCGTCCCGTTTTGTCCGGCGTGCGTCCTCGGGATGAACCGCGCGGACGAGGTCCGCGATGTCCTCGGGCGACGGCTCAGTCACCGTCGCGGCGAGCCAATCCATGATCAGCTCGCGCTTGTCGGCGCCGTAATGCGGCAAGGTCTCGGTGTAGAACGCCTCGACGGCCTCCTCGGATTCCGGATCGATGCCCGCGAGGCCCGCGGCGACGGCAACCAGTGCTGCGTGGGGAGTTGGCATGGAACTCGTCAATCTCGATACGACGACAGGGCGCGGTGCGTTCGCTCGGCGCCCTTCTCGTCAAGGTAAAGATATCGACCGTCGTTGTTGCGGTCTCCTCTGACGGCATCCCCAGGTAACTTGGGATAGTCGCCCGGGTCGATCGTCCGCATCCCGGTCATCTGACTGTACCACCTTAAAAGTTTATCGCCACCGATCGGATCGGCGTGGAGCCACAACCGCCCCTGTCCGGCGCTTTCGAGGGCGATCGTCAGCGCGACGTCGAACGCGGCTTGCCCGACCTGACGCGGTGTGAAGGCGGCGTTGTCCCGGTCGCGGAAGGTCAGGGTCTCGGTCGGAGCCCGGCTCAGAAACCAGAGATATGTCGCCGGCTGTCGGCGGTCGGCGAACCATCGCTCCTTCGTGAGAAGCGAGATCATCGCGGCGGGTCTCTGCTCGTCACCGATCGTCATCTGGAACAGACGTCCTCCCCGCCGGACCCCCACGGCCATGGTCATGGGTCGAATGATGTTCGGCCAGTTCCAGGCGACATCGGCGCGTCTCCGGTCGCGCGCGATGACCGGCTGAACCCGATCGTGCCACACCTTGCATCGTGCCACCGGATCACGATCGAACGGTTTGATCTCATGGACGAAGATCGGCAACTCGAGCCCGCGACTTCCCGAGGTCGGCACGTACTTCAGAAAACGCGGCAAAGACGGAGCCCTCGGATCGAACGCGCGCCTTCCTATATATGAAACCCCTCGCTTTTGTGGGTGCAGCAAAAGAAAATCGCAACCAGGGATTTAGCGCCACACCGTCATTTTCCGAACCGCTCGAATTTCGGGAAGCTCCGGGTCATCAGGGCGCCCGCGTCGGAGCGGTGGCCCATCCACTTCTCCAGAATGCCCGCGTTGGCGAGCCGTGCCTCGCCGCCGGTCTCGCGCCAGGGCAGGCCCTCGGCCAGGGTGAAGATATGCGCGTCGAGGAGTGTGGTCTGGCGGCAGCGCTGCAGGCGCACGCCCTTGCCGCGCACCATCTCGGGCAATTCGCTCAAGGGAAAGACCAGCATCAGCCGGTCGGCGCTGCACACCGCGACATGGTCTCCGGTGCCAGGCACCAGCACGGCCGCAGTGGCGGGCTCGTCGAGGCCCATGATGCCCTTGCCCTTGCGGGTATTGGCCACGAGCGCATCGGCGGGCGCCAGGAAACCACGCCCGTCCGAGGCGGCGACCAGCACCCTGGTGCCCGGCTGGTAGGGCATGGCGGCGACGATCTCGGTGCCGTCGTCGAAATCCACCATCAGGCGGATCGGATCGCCGAAGCCGCGCCCGCCCGGCAGCTTGGCCGCCTCCAGGGTGAAGACCTTGCCGTTCGAGGCCAGCACCAGGATCTTGGCCGTGGTCTCGCTGGGAAACGACAGCTTCAGGCCGTCATCGCCCTTGAAGGCGATGCCCGAGAGGTCGGCGACGTGCCCCTTGAGGGCGCGGATCCAACCCTTGTTCGAGACGATGACGGTGATCGGCTCGCGCTCCACCATGGCGGCGGTGAAGTCGATGCCGGCGGTGTCGGGGGGGTTCTCCAGGGTGGTGCGCCGGGCGCCGATCTTGGTCTCGGGGCCGAAGGTCTTCTTCACGGCGCGGATCTGCTTGGTGATGTCGGCCCATTGCAGCTTGTCGGAGCCGAGCAGGCCCTCGATCCCGGCCTTCTCCTGCGTCAGCGCGTCGAGCTCGCGCTTCATCTCCATCTCCTCGAGCTTGCGCAGGGAGCGCAGGCGCGTGTCGAGGATGGCGTTGGCCTGCACCTCCGTCAGCTCGAAGCGCTTCATCAGGGCGGGCTTCGGCTCGTCCTCCTCGCGGATGATGCGGATGACCTCGTCGAGGTCGAGATAGACGATGAGCAGGCCGCCGAGGATCTCGAGGCGCCGCTCGATCTGGGCCAAGCGGTTGCGCGAGCGGCGCTGGAGCACGACGCGGCGATGGTCGAGCCACTCGCGCAAGGCCTCGGCCAGCCCGATGACGCGGGGCACGAGCCCGCCCACCAGCACGTTCATGTTGAGCGAGATGCGGGACTCGAGTTCGGTCAGCCGGAACAGCGATTCCATCAGGACCACGGGATCGACGTTGCGGGCGCGCGGCTCCAGCACGATGCGCACGTCCTCGGCCGATTCGTCGCGCACGTCGGCCAGAAGCGGGAGCTTACGCTCCTGCAGCAGTTCCGCGAGCTTCTCGATCAGGCGCGCCTTCTGCACGCCGTAGGGGATCTCGGTGACGACGATGGTCCAGGTGCCGCGCCCGAGATCCTCCTTGGCCCAGCGCGCGCGCACGCGAAAACCGCCGCGCCCGGTCCGATAGGCCTCGGTGATCGCGTCCGCGCCGTCGATGAGAATGCCGCCGGTGGGGAAGTCCGGCCCCTTCACGAAGGTGAGGAGCTGGGCGGAGGTCGCCTCCGGGTGGGTGATGAGGTAGAGCGCCGCGTCACAGAGTTCGGCCGCGTTGTGGGGCGGGATCGAGGTCGCCATGCCGACCGCGATGCCCTGGGAGCCGTTGGCCAGCAGGTTCGGGAAGGCGGCGGGGAGCACCACCGGCTCCTCCTCCTGCCCGTCGTAGTTCGGGCGGAAATCCACCGAATCGTCGTCGAGCCCCTCAAGGAGGAGGCGCGCCACCTCCGTCATCCGGGCCTCGGTGTAGCGCTGGGCGGCGGCGTTATCGCCGTCGATGTTGCCGAAATTGCCCTGGCCGTCGACCAGCGGATAGCGTTGCGCGAAGTCCTGCGCCATGCGCACCAGCGCGTCGTAGGCCGCCGTGTCGCCATGCGGGTGATACTTGCCGATGACGTCGCCGACGATGCGGGCGCACTTCTTGAAGGCCGAACTCGGGTCGAGCTTCAGCAGGCGCATCGCGAACAGGATGCGGCGATGGACCGGCTTCAGGCCGTCGCGGGCATCGGGCAGCGCCCGGTGCATGATCGTCGAGAGCGCATAGGCGAGGTAGCGATCCTCCAGCGCGGTCTTCAGTTCGACGCTCTCGATGCCATCGGGATTCGATGGCGGCTCGAAGGGCTGGCCCATGGCGAACTCCCGGGCCGCACCCGACCCAAATCAGAACAAAACACGAACGAGATCTAGGCGGTCCGCGTACCCAATGCAACGAAGCGCGTGCGCTCCTCCGGGACCGGGATGGCACGCGGCCCCCAGATGTGCTGGTCGAGGAAATACCCCGTCAAGGTAAACCCCTCGGTAACGTCCCGCGCGTCGGGTGTCATCGGCAGGGCGGCCCCGGGCTCGCGGGCGCGCAGGAAGTCGGGCAGCGCCAGCAGTCTGTCGCGATACGGCTCGCCCGCCGAGGCGCTGACCGCCCGGCCGCTGCGGGGCGAGACGTAGATGAGCGCATCGTTGCCCCCCGTGGCGGCGCAGGCCGAGAGATCGAGCCCGAAGCCGAGTTCGGAGAGGATCGCGAGTTCGAACCGCACCATCAGGGGCGGGGCGATGTCGGGATCGTGCAGGTGCGCGACAAGGAGGCCGGCCGCTTCGAAGAGTTCGGGATGCGGATCGCGCTCGGGCAGCAGGCGCAGCAGGCCCGCGAGATGGCTCACGCCGTAGAGCGCCAGCCCCGAGCCCATCAGGCGGGCGGCCGACGAGGCGACGGGCTCGACCGCGAAGGCCCCCAGGCTCTCGTCGAGGCGCGCCCGCCACGTCGCCTGGACCCGGTTTCCGGGTTGCAGCACGGGCTGCATCCGGCGCGAGCGCCCGCCATGCACGAGGCCGAGATGGCGGCCATGCGCGCGGGTCATCAGTTCGAGGATGACGCTGGTTTCGCCCTGTCTGCGCAGGCCGAGCACCAGGCCTTCGTCGGTCCATTGCATGAGCCCGTCTTACGGGGCCGCTCGCGCGTTGAAAACGCGGCGGGATGGCGCCGATTGCAGGCGCCGAAACACTCGCGCGGAACGGGAAAATCCGTAGGCTCGGCGGAGTTCGAATCGAGGCCCGCCATGTCATCCCCTCCCCGTTGCCGGCACGGCGTTCGCCCGGCCCTCCTGATGACGCTCGCGGCGCTCGGCCTCGCCGGCTGCACGCCGCGCGGGTCGAGGCCGGCGCCCTCCCCCACCGCTTCCCTGAACGAGCGCCTCGCCGCCCTCGCCGCGCGCCAGACCGTGTTCGGCGCGATCTCGCTGATCCCGGTGCGGTTCGAGCACAGCCGGGTCTCGAAGCCGTTCGTGGACGAGGGGCGTACGCTCTACTGCGTGTCGAGTCGGATGAAGGGCCGCACCTTCGGCAAGGCGGAGCGGCCGAAGGTGATCATTCAGGACACCAAGGGCGTCCTCACCGTCGTCGACGAGGACAACGAGGTCTGCGAGGGCCACCGCACGGACCCGCTGCCGGAACTCGATACGCCGGTTGCCGGCAAGAATCCGACAGGCGGCACTGGCCCGACGGGCGGCGGGACCTGAGGCGCCCCGTCTTGCACCACCGCCGCCGCGATGGTTCGGTGGCGCCATGCCGGACACCCCCCTCGCCCTGAGCCTCGACCTCATCGCCCGCGCACACCCGCATCCGGTGGCCGACGATGCCACCGCGCTGAAGCTGATGACCGACGCGGAGCTGGCGCCGGGCCTCGCCGCCGCGATGGCGGCCCGGCCGATGCCGGCGGAGGGGCTCTGGGTGTTCGGCTACGGCTCGCTGATCTGGCAGCCGGAATTCGCCTATTCGGAGCGCCGCCTCGGCACGGTCCACGGCTATCACCGCCGCTTCTGCCTCCTGCAACGGCGGTTTCGCGGCAGCGTCGACCGGCCCGGCCTCGTGCTGGCCCTGGACGCGGGCGGCTCCTGCGAGGGCGTCGCCTTCCGGCTCACAGGGCCGGAGGCCGCCGAGACGCTGCTGCCGGTCTGGCGCCGCGAGATGCGCGGCAACGGCTATCTCGGCCGCTGGGTGGCGGTGGAGACCGCCGCCGGTCCGATCCAGGCCCTGACCTTCCTGGTGAACCCTTCGAGCGACCGCTACACCGGCCCGATCTCGGACGAGGCCATCGCCGACCGGATCGCCACCGGCGCCGGCCATCTCGGCCCCAGCGCGGAATACCTCTTCCGCACCGTGGCGGCCTGCCTCGCCGAGGGCATCCACTGCCCGCACCTGCTGAGACTGCAAGGTCTGGTGGCCGAGCGGCTTGTGGCCAGCCTGGGAGCTGCGTGAAGCACACGCTTTCTCGCTTGCGTCACACGCATAGGAGCCTCGAATCTCCAGCGATCGTGGAAAGAAATTTGGAAGCGCTCTGCTTTACAGCGGCCGTGTGCATCAGGTGCGCTCAAGCAAACGCTTCTCCACGCTCGGCCGCACAATTAGCGCTTGCAAGCCAAAGCAACTTCTGCGAGCAATGATAAAATATTGAGCGCTGAAGGGGCATAATCGTGAGCATCGAAGAAAAGCTTCGAACCCTTGCGGATCGGATAAAATCCCATTCCAGCGCCATGCTGACGGAAGAAGCAGTCAAGACAGCAATTATTCTCCCGTTCCTAGCCGCCCTTGACTACGATGTCTTCAACCCTAACGAGATTGTCCCAGAATTTACAGCAGACGTCGTCGGCAAAAAGGGAGAAAAAGTCGATTACGTAATAAAAGTTGATAATGAAATTCGTATCCTAATCGAATGCAAGCCGATCACAACCAATCTCGACAAAATTCACTTGGCCCAACTTTATCGATATTTCTCAGTCACATCAGCAAAATTTGCAATCTTGACAAATGGTCGGACATTTCATTTTCATACAGATTTAGAATCTCCAAATAAGCTGGATGATCGGCCTTTTTTCACTTTCGATCTTGCTGACATTCAATCTCAATTCATAGCCGAACTGCGAAAATTTTCGAAAAGCGAGTTCAGCATCGATGGCATTCTTCAATCGGCTCATCGCTTAAAGTATACCTCCGCCATTAAAAAAGAAATCATTGCCCAGATGGAGACGCCGAGTGAAGAATTCGTGCGCCTCCTAATTACCCCCGTTCAGACTGGGCGCTTTACAGCCGCCGTCCGTGAACAGTTTACGCCGATGGTCAAATCGGCCTTCCGCGAAATCATTCGAGACTCCGTCCAATCACGCCTGTCTACCGCCTTAGCGGAAACAGAAATTATCGACCCTGTACTTGAGACTGCTGTTGTCGATGAGGATGAAATTGTAACGACGGAGGAGGAGCGTGAAGGTTTCATGATCGTCCGCGCCATCGTTCGCGAGGTACTGAAACCTCACAGAGTCGTCATGCGCGACCAGAAAAGTTACTGCGGTATTCTAGCAGACAACAATAATCGTAAGCCGTTGGCACGCCTGCACTTCAACCGCTCGATAAAATACCTTGGTCTCTTCGACGGAGAGAAAGAGGAGCGTGTCAAGATCGACAGCCTCGATCAGATCTACGAATTCACTGATCGCCTGCGGGCCACAGCGCGGCTTTACGCCGAAGGCAATGCGGTCAAGAGTGAAACTGCGGTGGCATCGTAATTTTGCTCAATTCACCTCCACTTGCACCACCCCCGGCACCGCCCGCAGCGCACCGGCGATCTGCGGGGTCGCCTGATACCGGCCCGGCAGCTTGACCTCGACCTCGCGCGCGCCGTCGAGGAGGAGGATGAGCGAGACCTCGCCCTCGCCGCGCACCTGGAGGCGCTGCTGCACGGAGGCGATCGGGCGCTCATCCTTGAGGTAGACGCGCATGCCCTTCTGGTGGCGGGCCACCGCCACGTCGAGGGGTTCGGCGGTCATGATCCGGGCGCGCACGTCCTCGCCCTCCAGGTTGGCCTGAAGCTGGAGCACGAGCGGCCGGCCGGGCTCGAGGATCTCGCGATACTGGCCGAGGCCCTCCGAGAAGATGATCGCCTCGAAATGCCCGGTCTGGTCGGACAGGATGACGATGCCGAGCTTGTTGCCGGTCTTGGTCCGGCGCTCCGAGCGGTCGAGGACGGAGGCGGCGACGCGGCCGACGCTGGTGGTGCCGGCCCGGACCGCGCGGCAGAACTCCGCCCAGGTCTGCACCCGGAGCTTGCCGAGCAGATCGCCGTACTCGTCGAGGGGGTGCCCCGAGAGGAAGAAGCCGATGGCCTCGTATTCCTTCTTGAGCTTGTCGGCCATCGGCCAAGGGTCGTAGGCCGGCACCCGCAGGGTGACGTCGGTCGACGTGATCCCGCCGAACATGTCGTCGATGCCGGTGCTGGCCGCCTCCGCCGCTCCTTGCGCGAGCTTCATCATCGGCTCGATGGCGGCGCAGGCCCGCGCCCGGTCTGGCTCGATGGTGTCCATGGCGCCGGCCGCCACGAGATTCTCCAGGGTGCGCTTGTTCAGCATGCGCGGGTTGAGCCGGCGCGCGAGGCAGGCGAGGTCCTTGAACGGACGATCCGCCCGCGCCTCGATCAGCGCCTCGACGGCGCCCCGGCCGACGCCCTTGATCGCCGCGAGCGCGTAGTGGATCCGGCCCTCGCGCACCTCGAAGCCGACGCCCGAGGTGTTGATCGAGGGCGGCTCGACGACGATCTTGAGGCGCTGCGCGTCCTGGCGGAACTCGGCGAGCTTGTCGGTGACGTCGATGTCGAGCTGCATCGCGGCGGCCAGGAATTCCACCGGATGGTTCGCCTTGAGGTAGGCGGTCTGGTAGGTCAGCAGGGCGTAGGCGGCGGCGTGGCTCTTGTTGAAGCCGTAATCGGCGAACTTGGCGAGCAGGTCGAAGATCTCGTCGGCCTTGGCCTTGGTCAGGTCGCGCTCGACGCACCCCTTCACGAAGCGCTCGCGCTGGGCGTCCATCTCGGCCTTGATCTTCTTGCCCATGGCGCGGCGGAGCATGTCGGCCTCGCCGAGCGAGTAGCCGGCCAGGACCTTGGCGACCTCCATCACCTGTTCCTGGTAGACGATGATGCCGAAGGTCTCCTTCAGGATCGGCTCCAGCTTGGCGTGGGGATACCAGCTCGCCTCGTTGCCGGCATCGCGCCCGAGCTTGCGCTCGCAATAGACCGGGATGTTGGCCATCGGGCCCGGGCGGTAGAGCGCCACCAGGGCGATGATGTCCTCGAAGCGGTCGGCCTGCATCTCGACGAGCGCCTTGCGCATGCCGGCGGATTCCACCTGGAACACGCCGACCGTCTCGCCGCGTTTCATCGGCTCGTAGGTCTCGCGGTTGTCGAGGGGTAGGCTCGCCAGATCGACGATGATGCCGCGCTTGGCCAGGAAGTCGGTGCAGCAGCGCAGCAGCGTGAGGGTCTTCAGGCCCAGGAAGTCGAACTTCACGAGGCCGGCGGCCTCGACCCACTTCATGTTGAACTGGGTCACCCGCATCCCGGTCTTCGGGTCGCGGTAGAGCGGCACGAGCTGTTCCAGCGGCCGGTCGCCGATGACCACGCCGGCGGCGTGGGTCGAGGCGTGGCGGTGCAGGCCCTCCAGCTTCTTCGAGATCTCCATGAGGCGGGCCACGATCGGCTCCTCCTCGATCGCCTGCTGGAGCTTGGGCTCGCCCTCGATGGCCTGGACCAGGGTGACGGGATTGGCCGGGTTCTGCGGCACCAGCTTGGTGAGCTTGTCGACCTGCCCGTAGGGCATCTCGAGCACCCGGCCGACGTCGCGCAGCACGCCGCGCGCCAGCAGGGTACCGAAGGTGATGATCTGCGCCACCTGCCGCTCGCCGTAGCGCTGCTGCACGTAACTGATCACGCGCTCGCGGCCCTCGACGCAGAAGTCGATGTCGAAATCCGGCATCGAGACGCGCTCGGGGTTGAGGAAGCGCTCGAACAGGAGGCCGAAGCGAAGCGGGTCGAGATCGGTGATGAGGAGCGACCACGCCACCAGCGAGCCGGCGCCCGAGCCACGGCCCGGCCCCACCGGGATGTCGTGGTCCTTGGCCCACTTGATGAAGTCCGACACGATGAGGAAGTAGCCGGGAAACTTCATGCCCACGATAACGTCGAGCTCGAAGGCGAGACGGTCGCGGTAGACCTGCTCGGTCATGCCCGGCGCGGTGCCGTGCCGGGCCAGACGCAGTTCGAGGCCGGCCTCCGCCTGTCGGCGCAGCTCCGCCGGCTCGTCGAGGGGGGGCGCCGCCTCGACCTCCGGTGCCGCGGCGTCGAGGGCCGCCACCACGCCGAAGTTCGGCAGGATGGGCTTGCGGGTGCGCACGCGGTAGGCGCAGCGCATCGCGACCTCGACGGTGGCGTTCAGCGCGTCCGGCAGGTCGTGGAAGAGCGCGGCCATCTCCGCCCGGGTCTTGAAGCCGTGGCGCGGGGTGAGCTTGCGGCGGCGGTCGTCGGAGACGAGGCGCCCGTCCGCGATGGCCAGCAGCGCGTCGTGCGCCTCGTAATCGCCCTCGCGCGCGAAGAACGGCTCGTTGGCGGCCACCACCGAGAGCCCGTTGGCGTCGGCGAGCCGCAGCAATTCGCGCTCGACCACGCGCTCGTCGGCCAGACCGTGGCGCAGGATCTCGACGTAGAGATTGTCCTCGCCGAAGGCGCGCTTCAGCTGCGCGAGGCGGTTGGCGGCAAGCTCCGCCCGGCCCATCCGCAGGGCGCCGTCGAGGGGGCCGGTGGAGCCGCCCGTAAGGGCGATCAGCCCGGCGCCGGATTCCACGAGCGCCTCGACGCCGACGCGGGGGGCGTCGCCGAGCGCCACGTCGAAATAGGCCCGGCTCGCCAGCCGCAGGAGGTTGCCGTAGCCGGTCTCGTCCTGGGCCAGCACGACGATGTTGGCGGTGCCGGCCTGTCCCTGCCCGACGCGGGCCATCGGGTCGGGCGCCTCGAAGGCGACGGTGAGTTGCAGACCGGGGATGGGCTGGATGCCGGCGCCGGCGGCCTTCTCGGAGAATTCGAGGGCCCCGAAGAGGTTGTTGGTGTCGGTGAGCGCCAGGGCCGGCTGCCGGTCGGCCGCGGCCGCCTTGACGATGTCGCCGACCTTCAGGGCGCCTTCGAGCAGCGAGAACGAGGAATGGACGTGGAGGTGGACGTAAGCCGGGTCTTTAAGGATGCGCGCCATGAGACCACACCAGCCCGAGTCGGGGTTTCCAATCCATTAGAAACCGGAGGCCCGGCACGTTTGGCTGTGGACCGGCGCACCGGTGTGCCCGCGCCGCAACGCTATCGCAACGGGCCCAGTGCGACGGCCCAGGCGGCGATGGAGACCGCCAGGAGCCCGAAGGCCATGAACTCGACCGCGCCCGTCAGGATCATCCGCTTGAACATGAGCATCGCCTTTCGTTGATGCGCCGAGTTTTGTTCTTGTTTTGTTCTATGTAAAGACCGGAACGGACCTGCCTCTTGATAGGGTTGATGTTTCCTGAAGACGCCGCCGAACGGCCCCCCCGGAGGCTCGACCGCGACGGGCTCGTGTCCATCGCCGCGCGGCGGCGGCGCGCGGCCGAGATCGAATTTCGAATGCCGACGCCTCGCGGGATGATATAGGCCCCGCCCCCGAAGAGCGGTGAATTCGCCTTTTAATTCACAAATCACCACATATTGATATAATTTTCGCCTCAAACGCGCATTATACACCTGGACCTCGGGGTCACCACGCAGCGCGTCGGTCCAGATGCAGATTCACCTCGTCGCCGTGGGCTCGCACGGAGATGTCCTGCCCATCCTCGCCCTCGGCGTGGAACTGATCCGTCGGGGCCACGGCGTGATGCTGGCGGCCCCGGCGCCCTTCGAGGCGATGGCGCGCCGCGCCGGCGTGCCCTTTCACGGCCTGTGCACGCGGGCGGCCTATGAGCGCGCGATGCGCGAGCCGGACCTCTGGCATCCGAGGCGCGGGGTCGGGACCCTGTTCTCCGAATTACCGGAGTTCACCGAGCAGACCTACGCCTGGCTCGCGCAGCGATCCCGGCGCCTGCGCGAGACCCTGGTGGTGGCCTCCAGCCTCAGCCTCGGCGCGCGGATCGCGCAGGACAAGCTCGGCCTGAACGTCGTCACCGTCCACGCCATGCCGCTCCTGGTGGAGAGCCGCCTCGCCGCGCCGCTCCTGCCGGGCCTCGGCCTCGGGCGGCTGATGCCGTCCCGCATGCGTCACTGGCTCGGACGCGGGGCGGACCGCTACGTCATCGGTCCCGCCGCCCTGCCCCGCCTGAACGCCCTGCGCGCCCGCCTCGGCCTCGGCCCCGTGCGCCGGCTCCGGCACTGGTGGAACAGCCCGTCCCGCGTGCTGCTGATGTTCCCGGACTGGTTCGCGGCCCCGCAGGCCGATTGGCTGCCGCAGGCCGTGCAGACGGGCTTCCCGATCGTGGACCGCCTCGGCGACGCGGAGGCGCTGAGCCCGGCGCTCACCGCCTTCCTGGCGCAGGGGTCGGCTCCCCTGGTCTTCACCTACGGCTCGGCCATGCGGCGGGGGCGGTTCTTCTTCGAGACCGCGACGGCCCTGTGCCGGCGCATGGGCCGGCGCGGCATTCTCCTCGCTCCGCAGGACGGACAGGTGCCGCAGACCCTGCCGGAGGGGCTGATCCACGCGCCCTACGCTCCCTTGAGCGCACTCCTGCCGCGAAGCGCCGCCCTGATCCATCACGGCGGCATCGGCACCGTGGCCCAGGCGCTCGCCGCCGGCATTCCCCAGTTGATCGTGCCCGTGGCCTTCGACCATTTCGACGAGGGCGAGCGGGTCCGGCGGCTCGGCCTCGGCGCGACCTTGAGCCGGCGCCGCTTCACGCCGGCGCGCGCGGCACGACGCCTCGACCGGCTGCTGGCCTCGCCGGAGGTCGCCCGGCGCTGCCGGCTGGTGCGGGAGCGGATGGCCGGGGAGGACGGCGTGTCCTCCGCCTGCGACCGCATCGAGGCGATGATGGCGGGCTGAAGGCCGCTCCGGCCCGGGACCGCGCCTTTAGGGCAGCTGCTCGATCAGGCCGTCGCGGATGGTGACGCGCCGGTCCATGCGGGCGGCGAGATCCATGTTGTGAGTGGCGATCAGCGCGGCGAGCCCGGAGGCGCGCACCAGCGCGACCAGGATGCCGAAGACGTGGGCCGCCGTGTGCGGGTCGAGATTGCCGGTGGGCTCGTCGGCCAGCAGCAGGCGCGGGCCATTGGCGACCGCGCGGGCGATGGCGACGCGCTGCTGCTCGCCGCCGGACAACTCGGCCGGCCGATGCACGAGGCGCTCCTTCAAGCCGAGGAAGCCGAGGAGCTCGGTCGCCCGCGCCCGCGCCTCGCGGTTCGAGAGCCCCCGGATGAGCTGGGGCATTACCACGTTCTCCAGGGCGGAGAACTCGGGCAGCAGGTGGTGGAACTGGTAGACGAAGCCCATCTCCTCGCGGCGCAGGCGCGTGCGCTCCCCGTCCGCCATCCCGGCGGTGGGAGTGCCGCCGATGTAGATCTCGCCGCCGTCGGGCCGCTCCAGCAGGCCGGCGAGGTGCAGGAGCGTGCTCTTGCCGGCGCCCGAGGGCGCCACCAGGGCGACAAGTTCGCCGGGCCAGATCGCGAGGTCGGCCTGTCGCAGGATCTCGAGGGCGCCCGCCCCTTGCGCGTAGCGGCGCTCCACCTTGGCGAAGAACAGGGCCGGGACCGGCTGCGCGCCGGGCGCCTCGGCATTCGTGGTCATGGCGGTCCTGGGCTCAGCCGTAGCGCAGGGCCTGCACCGGATCGAGCCGGGCGGCGCGCCACGAGGGATACAGCGTCGCGATCAGCGACAGGGCGATGGAGGTGACGACCACCACGGTGATCTCGTTCGCGTTCATCTCGGCCGGGATTTCGGCAAGGAACCGCACGGTCGGGTCCCAGGCGGAGGGGAACAGCACCCGCTGGATGCCCTTGATGTTCACCGTGATGAGGATGCCGAGCGCGAGGCCGCTCAGGGTGCCGACGATGCCGATGAGCGCGCCGTTGATGAGGAACACCCGCATGATCGTGCCCGGCGTCGCCCCCATGGTGCGCAGGATCGCGATGTCGCTCGACTTGTCGCGCACCAGCAGGATCAGCCCCGAGATGATGTTCAGGGTCGCCACCACGACGATGAGGCTGAGGATGAGGAACATCACGTTCCGCTCCACCTCCAGCGCGCCGAAGAAGGTGCGGTTGCGCTGGCGCCAGTCGGTGAGCAGCACGGGGCGCTCGGCGGCCATCTCCAGGTCGGGCCGCATCGCCGCCACGGTCTCGGCGTTGTCGAGATAGACCTCGATCAGGCTGACGTCGCCGTCGCGGTTGAAGAAGGCCTGGGCCTCGGTGAGCGGCATGAACACGAAGGTCGAGTCGAACTCGGTCATGCCGATCTCGAAGACCGCCTTGACGGTGTAGCCCTTGGTGCGGGGCGCCGTGCCGAACGGGGTCGAGGCGCCTTTCGGCGTCAGCAGGTTGATCTGGTCGCCGGCCTGCACGCCGAGGGATTCGGCGAGCCGCCGGCCGATGGCGACGCCGGAGCCGTCGTCGAAGCCCTCGAGGCTGCCGCCCTTGATGTTGCTGGCCACCGCGCCGATCTTGTCGAGGTCCTCGCCCCGGATGCCGCGCACCAGCACGCCGCTGCCCGCCCCCCCGTAGGGCGAGGATGCGAAGGCCTGCCCCTCCACCAGGGGGATCGCGGCACGGACACCGGCCACCTTCGACAGGCGCTCGGAGAGGTCGGCATAGTCGGTGAAGAGCTTGTCGATCGGCGAGACGAAGACGTGGCCGTTGATGCCGACGATCTTCGACAGCAGTTCCGTGCGGAAGCCGTTCATCACCGAGAGGACGATGATCAGCGTGGCCACGCC
Organism: Methylobacterium sp. J-068; assembly: GCF_022829445.1. Lineage (GTDB taxonomy): Bacteria > Pseudomonadota > Alphaproteobacteria > Rhizobiales > Beijerinckiaceae > Methylobacterium. The sequence continues at coordinate 358,711 of NZ_JAKSXY010000122.1, forward strand.
CAGCGCGATGCCGAGCAGAGAGAAGAACGCCACCACCGAGACGCCGCCGCCCCGGCGCCGCGCCCGCAGGTAGCGCCCCGCGATGATCCACTCGAACCCGGCGAAGGGCGGCGTGCTCCCGCGCCGGAACCGTGCGCGAAGTCCCGCGAGCCTGTCCGTCAGGGCCCCCGCCATGATCGCCTCAGATCCGCTTCAGGCGGGCGAGAAGGTCGATCGGCGCGATGGTCTCGCGCTCTCCGCCGGCCCGGCGCTTCAGCTCGACCTTGCCCTCGGCGAGGCCGCGCGGCCCGACGATGACCTGCCAGGGCAGGCCGATGAGGTCGGCGGTGGCGAACTTGGCGCCCGGGCGCTCGTCGCGGTCGTCGTAGAGCACGCTGAGGCCGGCGGCCTCCAGGTTGGCTTGGATCTCGGCGCAGGCCGCGTCGGTGGCGGCGTCGCCGGTCTTCAGGTTGATCAGCGCCACGTCGAAGGGCGCCACAGAATCCGGCCAGACGATGCCGGCCTCGTCATGGGAGGCCTCGATGATCGCGGCGACAAGCCGGCTCGGGCCGATGCCGTAGGAGCCCATATGGACGGGCCGCTCGACGCCGTCCGGTCCCGTGACCTTGGCGCCCATCGGCTCGGAATACTTCGTGCCGAAGTAGAAGATGTGCCCGACCTCGATGCCGCGCGCGGCCATCCGCTTGTCCTCGCCGACCTCGGCGAAGGCTTCCGGCTCGTGCATCTCGGAGGTCGCGGCGTAGAGCGAGGTCCAGCGGTCGACGGTGCCCTGGAGGCCGGCGACGTCGTCGAAATCGGTGGTGACCGGCGGAATCTCGAAGTCGAGATACTGGCGGTCGCAGTAGACCTCGCTCTCGCCGGTCTGGGCCAGGATGATGAATTCGTGGCTGAGATCGCCGCCGATCGGCCCCGTGTCGGCCCGCATCGGGATCGCCTTGAGGCCGAGGCCCGCGAAGGTGCGCAAGTAAGCCACGAACATCCGGTTATAGGCGTGGCGGGCGCTCGCCTGATCGATGTCGAAGGAATAGGCGTCCTTCATCAGGAACTCGCGCGAGCGCATGGTGCCGAAGCGCGGCCGCACCTCGTCCCGGAACTTCCACGAGATCTGATAGAGGTTCTTCGGCAGGTCCTTGTAGGATTTCACGCTCCCGCGAAAGATCTCGGTGACGACTTCCTCGGCGGTGGGGCCGAACAGCATCTCGCGGTCGTGGCGGTCGGCGATGCGGAGCATCTCCTTGCCGTAGGCCTCGTAGCGGCCGGATTCGCGCCAGAGATCGGCCGACTGGATCGACGGCATCAGGATCTCGATGGCGCCGGCCCGGTCCTGCTCCTCGCGGATCACCGCGCAGACCTTGTTGAGCACGCGCAGGCCCAGCGGCAGCCAGGCGTAGATGCCGGCGGCCTCCTGGCGCACGAGCCCGGCGCGCAGCATCAGGCGATGGGAGACGATCTCGGCCTCCTTGGGCGTCTCGCGCAAGGTCGGCAGGAAGTAGCGGGAGAGACGCATGGAAGGCCCTGGAAACGGCGTGCCAGCGGGTCGGCGGCACGCCGGGGCACACAACACATTGCATCGGGAAAATACAAGCGCGGCCGGGTGACACCGATCCGCGCAATGGCGCCCCCTTACGCGGCGCGATCCGGAAGACACCCGCCGTTCCGGTAGAAAAGCGCAGGAATGTTTCACGAAGGAGGTGACAATGGGAATTCTTATTCCTATAAGCGCCTCCGTGATGGTCGCGCCGCCCAAGCAGCGGTGCCGCACGGTCCGAGTCTCGGGAGGAATTTCAGCCGCCACGCCGTCAGAAATGCGTGAGACAATCGAGGCTGAGCAAATACCATCTTCACAAAAGCAAGGCTTAGGCCTTGCTTTTTTTATGTCCGGCTCCGTGCCGTGCTCCCGCGCGCGTGCCTTTGTCTTACAGGCCCGCCAGCTCGAAGACCTGAATCGCAGCGAGGAAGACCACGCTCGAGAGAAGCGTGGTCAGGATCGCCTTCTCGCGCAGGCGCGGCGCGGCGGGTGCACCCGGATCCTGCCCCGGTACGATCAACGACGGATCGTTCTCAACCTGATTGCGCAGGGGCAGGATGACGAAGAGCAGGGTCCACCAGACCACGAAGTACAGGGCCAGCGATCCGAACACCGTGAGCTTGAACAGATTCACGGCGAGGACGACGACGCCGGCCAGCACCCCGGCGATCACCGCGAGGGTGCGCGGCGTGGAGGCGGCCAGGGTCTGGAGGAACGCTCCCATGGCGGCTTAGACCTGCTCCAGCTCGACCAGCGTGCCGAGGAAATCCTTCGGATGCAGAAACAGCACCGGCTTGCCGTGCGCGCCGATCTTCGGTTCGCCGGAGCCGAGCACGCGCGCGCCCTGCGCCTTCAGCTTGTCGCGGGCGACCAGGATGTCGTCGACCTCGTAGCAGACGTGGTGCACGCCGCCGTTCGGGTTGCGCTCGACGAAGCTCTCGATCGGCGACCCCTCGCCCAGCGGCGACATCAGTTCGACCTTGCTGTTGGGCAGATTCACGAACACCACCGTGACCCCATGCTCGGGTTGCGGCAGCGGCTCGGTGAGCGTGGCGCCGAGCGTATCGCGGTAGATGGCGCAGGCGGCGTCGAGATCGCGCACCGCGATGGCGACATGGTTGAGGCGTCCGATCATGGTGTGCTCCCTCCGTTCCGAAACCGTACCGACCCACCCTCCCCCCGCGCGGGGGGAGGGTCCGGAGGCTCACACCTCCACCACCTGCACGTGGCAGGCGGGCTTCTTGCCCCAGACCTCGTTCACCGCCGAGCGGATCGCCCGGTCGACGGCCTTCTCGACGGCCTCCGCGTCCTTGCGCTTGGGCTTCGAGAGGCCCGAGAGGGTGCGCGAGACCGAGTCGACGACGACATCCAGCATCGGCTGGCCGGTCCGGCCGCGATTGGGCAGGCCGATGATGTCGATGGCGGGCTCGCCCAGGATTTCGCCCTGCACGTCGATCGCGATCGCCACCGAGACGAGGCCGGCCTGCGAGAGCTTGCGGCGCTCCGGGATGGCCCGGTCCTTGGCGTCGATCAGGACGTTGCCGTCCTTGAACAGGCGCCCGGCCTTGACGTGGTCCACGATCTCCGGCGTGCCGGGCGCGAGGCGCACGACGCTGCCGTTGCGGGCCTTGACGATGTTCGGCACGCCCTGGGCGCGGGCAAAGCGCGCGTGCTCGTCGAGATGGAGGGCCTCGCCGTGGACGGGGATCGCCGTCTGCGGCCGGGTCCAGGCATACATCTCCGCCATCTCGTCGCGCCGGGGATGGCCCGAAACGTGGACGAGCTTGGTCCGGTCCGTGACCACCTCGATGCCGGCATTGATCAGGTCGTTGATGATCGCGCCCACCGCCCGCTCGTTGCCCGGGATGGCGCGCGAGGAGAAGATGACGCGGTCGCCGGCGGCGAGCGTGATGTCGGGATGGTCGTCGCGCGAGACGCGAGCGAGCGCGGCGCGCTCCTCGCCCTGCGAGCCGGTGAGCAGCGCCACCACCTTGTCGCGCGGCAGGTAGCCGTAGCTGTCCGACGAGCGGAATTCCGGCAATCCGTCGAGGAAGCCGCACTCGCGGGCGACCGCGATGACCCGGTCCATGGCGCGGCCGACCGCGATGACCTCGCGGCCGCAGGCCTGGGCCGCTTCGGCGACCGCGCGCATGCGGGCGACGTTCGAGGCGAAGGTCGTCACCGCGACGCGGTGGGGCGCGTCGGCGATGAGTTCGCGCAAGGTCGCGGCGACCTCGGCCTCGCTCGGAGAGCGGCCTTCGCGCACGACGTTGGTCGAGTCGCTGATCATCGCCAGGATGCCCTCGTCGCCGAGCGCCCGGAAGGCGGTCTCCGAGGTCACGTCGCCGAGGATCGGGGTCGGATCGAGCTTCCAGTCGCCGGTATGGAGCAGGAGGCCGTGCGGCGTGCGGATGGCGACGGCGTTCGATTCCGGGATCGAGTGCGAGACGGGCACGTACTCGATCTCGAACGGGCCGACCTGAACGCGGCGCCCGGCCTGGATCTCCTTGAGGATGACCTTGGGCGCGCCCGGCTCGCTGAGGCGGCGGGCCTCCAGCAGGTTCTTGGCGAAGCGCGTGGCGTAGACCGGCGCCTTGAGCTTGGGCCACAACTCACCGATCGCGCCGATATGGTCCTCGTGCGCGTGGGTGATGAAGATGGCGAGGAGGTCGTCCTTGCGCTCCTCGATGAAGCTCAGATCGGGAAACATCAGGTCGATGCCGGGGAAACCTTCCTCGCCGGCGAAGCCCATTCCGCAATCGACCATGATCCACTTGCGCCGCTTGGGCGGCCCGAAGCCGTAGAGCGCCGCGTTCATGCCGATCTCGCCCACGCCGCCGAGCGGCACGAAGACGAGTTCGTCTTGCCCTGTCGTCATTGTTCGTCAAACCTCAAGCCGCCGTCGCGGCCGTTCCCAGATGCACCTCGCCCGCCGTCACGGTCCGTCGCGTTCCATCCTCCGATCGGACCACGAGCCGTCCGGCCCCGTCGATCGTCTCGAAAATTCCCTGTACGAGAGTGTCGCCCGTCCGCACCGAGACCCGCGCGCCGATCCCGGCAGCGTCGGCGATCCAGCGCTCGCGGATCCTCTCGAATCCACGGCCACAATCCCAGAGTCGCGCGGCGTCGACGATCGTATCCGTCAGGTGGACGAACAGATCCTCGGCGCGCGTGTCGTACCGCATCTGCCTGAGGCACGTGGCGGGATAAGGCAAGCCCTGTGGGGTCACCGCGACGTTGACGCCGAACCCCATGACCACGGCCCGGCGCCCACCCGGCCGCGCCTCCGCCTCGAGAAGCAGGCCCGCGAGCTTGGCGCCCGAGGCCAGCACGTCGTTGGGCCATTTCAGGTGGACCCCCGAGACGCCGGCCGCCTTGAGCGCCTCCGACAGGGCGACCCCGGCGACGAAGCCCAGGGTCGGGACCCGGCCGGGCTCTACGTCGTCCACCGGCCAGAGCAGGCTGGCGGTGAGGTTGCCGGGCTCGGAGGCCCAGGCATTGCCCCGGCGGCCGCGCCCCGCCTCCTGCCGGTGGGCGACCACCCAGAGGGGGCCGGACTCACCGGCGCGAAAGCTCTCCAGCGCCTCGGTGTTGGTGGAGCCGAGGCGGTCATGCACGTGGAGGCGGTGACCCTGCTCCCGCGCCCGGACGCCGAGGCCGTAGCCGCTCAAGGTCCTAGAACAGCGATTTGGCGGCGGCCCCCGCCGCACCGACGAGCGGGGCCGGCACGATCCAGAACAGCACGACCACCACGCTCGCGAGCCCCAGGACGATGCGCAGACCCGGCGCCATCGGCTCGTAGGCGGCCACCGGCTCGTCGAAATACATCACCTTGACGAGGCGGAGATAGTAGAACGCGCCGACCACGCTGGTGACGACGCCGATCACCGCGAGCGCCACGAGGTCGGCTTTGATGGCGGCGGCGAAGACGTAGTACTTGGCGAAGAACCCGGCCAGCGGCGGGATGCCGGCGAGCGAGAACATCATCGCGGCGAGACAGAACGCCAGGACGGGATGGGTGCGCGAGAGGCCGGAGAGATCGTCGACGGTCTCGAACATCTGCCCGCCGCGACGCAGCGACAGCAGCACCGCGAAGGCGCCGAGCGTCATCGCGAGGTAGATGATCATGTAGACCACCACGCCGCGGATGCCCTCCTGCGAGCCGGCGGCGAGACCGACCAGGGCGTAGCCGACATTGCCGATGGAAGAATAGGCCATCAGGCGCTTGATCGAGCGCTGGCCGATGGCCGCGAACGAGCCGAGGGCCATCGAGGCGATCGCCACGAACACGATGATCTGCTGCCAGATCGCGGTGACGTCCGGGAAGGCGCCGATGAAGAGGCGCACCGTCATCGCCATGGCGGCCATCTTCGGCGCCGAGGCGAAGAAGGCCGTCACCGGGGTCGGCGAACCCTCGTAGACGTCCGGCGTCCACATGTGGAACGGGACGGCGGCGAGCTTGAAGGCGACGCCGGCCGCCACGAACACGATGCCCAGCACGATGCCGAAGCCCGCCGTGCCGTCGAGGGCCGCGACGATGCCGGGGAACGAGACCGTGCCGGTGAAGCCGTAGACCAGGGAGGCGCCGTAGAGCAGCATGCCCGAGGAGAGCGCGCCGAGGACGAAGTACTTCAGCCCGGCTTCCGTCGATTTCAGATCGTCGCGGTGGAAGGCCGCGATGACGTAGGCAGCGAGCGACTGCAGTTCGAGGCCGAGATAGAGCGAGATCAGGTCGTTGGCCGAGGCCATCACCATCATGCCGATGGTGCAGAGCACGAGCAGGATCGGGAATTCGAACCGGTCGATGCGGGCGCGCTGGAAGTAGTCGCGCGAGAGCAGGATCGTGGCCGCCGAGCCGATCAGGATCAGCGCCTTCATCACCTTCGAGAAGTTGTCGACGATGAAGGAGCCGTTCAGCGTGGTGATCCGGGCACCCGACTGGGACATCACCGCGAAGAGCGCGACCACGAGAAGGATCAGCGCGCCGACATTGACGCCCTCGGCGGAGCGCTCACCCCGGAACGCACCGTAGAGGATCAGCACCAGCACGCCGACGCTGAGGATCAGCTCCGGCAGGGCGGGCCCGAGCGCGGGCAGGACGATCTGAGCGGCGTTCATCGGGTCAAAGCCTTCAGCGCGACACGGGCGGCAGGGTGGCCGCCGCGGTCTGCGTGTTCGAGAGCGCGGTCCGCATGCTCTGCATCAGCGCCTCGGTGGAAGGCGCGAAGGTGTCGAGCACGGGGGCCGGGTGGACGCCGTAATAAATCGTCAGGGCGACGAGCGGCGCGATGATGATCTTTTCGCGAAGATCGAGGTCGAGGATCCCCTGGAGGCTGGGCTTCTCGAGCTTGCCGTAGATCACGCGGGCATAGAGCCAGAGGGCGTAGCCGGCCGAGAGGATGATGCCGAAGACCGAGAAGAACGCCACCGTCGGGTTGGCCCGGAAGGCCCCCATCATGGCCAGGAACTCGCCGACGAAACCGGAGGTGCCGGGCAGGCCCACATTGGCCATGGTGAACACCATCATGGCCGCCGCGTAGAGCGGCATGCGCTTCACGAGGCCGCCATAGGCCGCGATCTCGCGGGTGTGCATCCGGTCGTAGACCACGCCGACGCAGAGGAAGAGCGCGCCCGAGACGATGCCGTGCGAGATCATCAGGAACAGCGCGCCCTGGATGCCCTGCTCGTTCAGGGTGAACAGGCCGAGCGTCACGAAGCCCATATGCGCCACCGACGAGTAGGCGATCAGCTTCTTGATGTCGGTCTGCATCAGGGCGATCAGCGAGGTGAAGATGATGGCGATCACCGAGAGGGCGAACACCATCGGGGCGAAGCTGTGCGACGCATCCGGGAACATCGGCAGCGAGATCCGGATGAAGCCGTAGCCGCCCATCTTCAGGAGAATGCCCGCCAGGATCACCGAGCCGGCCGTGGGCGCCTCCACGTGCGCGTCGGGCAGCCAGGTATGGACCGGCCACATCGGCATCTTCACCGCGAAGGAGGCGAAGAAGGCGAGCCAGAGCCAGGTCTGCATCTCCACGGGGAAGCGGGTGTGCAGCAGGGTCGGGATGTCGGTGGTGCCGGCGTGCCAGTACATCGCCATGATGGCGAGCAGCATCAGCACCGAGCCGAGCAGCGTGTAGAGGAAGAACTTGAAGCTGGCGTAGATGCGCCGCTTGCCGCCCCAGATGCCGATGATGAGGAACATCGGGATCAGGCCGGCCTCGAAGAACAGGTAGAACAGCACCAGGTCGAGGGCCTGGAACACGCCGATCATCGTCGTCTCTAGGACCAGGAAGGCGACGTAGTATTCCTTCACCCGCTTATCGACGGAGAGCCACGAGGCGCCGATGCAGAACGGCATCAGGAAGGTGGTCAGCAGGATCAGCGGCATCGAGAAGCCGTCAACGCCGAGCTTGAACCGCGTGGTCTCGCTCAGCCAGGCATGGCTCTCGACGAGTTGGAAGCTCGCGGTCGTCGCGTCGTAGCGGCCCCAGGCCACCAGCGAGAGCAGGAAGGTGGCGAGGGTCGTCGCGAGCGCGGCCCAGCGGGCGTTGCGCTTCGAGGCCTCGCTCTCCTCGCCGAGGGTGAGGATGAAGGCCGCGCCGCAGAGCGGCACGATGAGGAGGCCGGAGAGGATTCCGAGGCCGAACATTAGCGGGCGCTCCGATACGTGACAGCGGCCATCAATGCGCGACCTTGGGCAGGCCGGTCAGCATGTACCAGCTCAGGAGGGCGGCCACGCCGACGAGCATGACGAAGGCGTAGTGATAGACGTAGCCGGTCTGGAAGCGGACCACGCCGCGCGTCACGTCGAGGACGCGGGTGGCGATGCCGTCCGGGCCCATGCCGTCGATGACCCGGCCATCGGCCTCCTTCCAGAGGAACTTGCCGAAATCCTTGGCCGGACGGACGAAGATCCGGTCGTAGAGTTCGTCGAAGTACCACTTGTTGAGGAGGAACCGGTACAGGCTCGGCTGCTGCGCGGCGAGCTGGCCCGGCAGTTCGGGCCGGCGGATATACATCCAGTAGGCCAGGACGAAGCCGATCAGCATCATGATGAAGGGCGCGTAGGACACGAGCGCCGGCACCGAATGGATGTCGTGCATGATGTGGTTGTCGGGGCCATGGCCGAGGGCATGACCCCAGAACCCGTCCATGCCCTCGCCGATGAAGCGGTTCTTGAAGATCAGGCCGGCGAAGAGCGCACCGAAGGCGAGCAGCCCCAGCGGGATCGTCATCACCAGCGGACTTTCGTGCGGCGTGTGCGCATGGTCGTGGTGTTCGATGGCGCTGTGCGAGGCCGGCTCGACGTCGTGACCCTTGTCGTCGTGGGCGACGCCCTCGTGGTGGCCCGGCGCGCCGTCCGCCTGCGCCGACGATCCGGCATGCGCCACCGCGTGGTGGTCGTCATGGTGCGCGCCGCCGTGGCCCGCCCAGCGGGCCGGCCCCTCGAAGGTCATGAAGAACAGGCGCCAGGAATAGAACGAAGTCATCAGCGCGGCGACGACGGTGCAGATGAAGGCCAGCGTGTGCCCGGGCCGGGTCGAGGCGTAGGCCGCCTCGATGATCGCGTCCTTGGAGTAGTAGCCCGCCGTGAACGGGAAACCGATCAGCGCCAGGGTGCCGATGGTCATCATCGCGGAGGTGAAGGGGATGTAGCGGCGGAGATTTCCCATGTTCCGCATGTCCTGCTCGTGGTGCATCGCGTGGATGACCGAGCCGGCGCCGAGGAACAGAAGCGCCTTGAAGAAGGCGTGCGTGAAGAGGTGGAACACGGCGGCCGAGTAGGCGCCGACGCCGAGCGCCACGAACATGTAGCCGAGCTGCGAGCAGGTCGAGTAGGCGATCACGCGCTTGATGTCGTTCTGCACGAGGCCGATCGTGGCCGCGAAGAACGCCGTGATGCCGCCGATGACCGTGACCACGATGAGGGCGTTGGGCGCGAGCTCGAACAGCGGCGACAGGCGCGCGACCATGAACACGCCGGCCGTCACCATGGTGGCGGCGTGGATCAGCGCCGAGACGGGGGTCGGCCCCTCCATCGCGTCGGGGAGCCAGGTGTGCAGCAGGAACTGCGCCGACTTGCCCATGGCGCCCATGAACAGCAGCAGGCAGGCGAGCGTCAGGGCGCTCCAGTCGTAGCCGAGGAAGTGGAAGGTCGCGTCCTTGATCTCGGGCGCGCGGGAAAAGATGCCGTCGAAGGCGATCGAGCCCGTGAGCACGAAGACCAGGAAGATGCCGAGCGAGAACCCGAAATCACCGACTCGGTTGACGATGAAGGCCTTCATGGCGGCGGCGTTTGCCGAGGGCTTCTCGTACCAGAACCCGATCAGCAGGTAGCTCGCGAGGCCGACGCCCTCCCAACCGAAGAACATCTGCACGAGGTTGTCGGCCGTCACCAGCATCAGCATGGCGAAGGTGAAGAGCGACAGGTAGGCGAAGAAGCGCGGCCGGTGCGGGTCCTCTTCCATGTAGCCGATGGAGTAGAGGTGAACGAGGGTCGAGACCGACGTCACGACCACCAGCATGATCACCGTCAGGGTGTCGATGCGGAAGGCCCAGTCGACCACGAGGTCGCCGGCCGTGAACCAGGTGGCGACCTGGACCCGCGTCGCGTGCTCGGTGCCGGGCACTTCGAGAAAGGCGCCCCAGGACAGGAGCGCCGAGAAGGCGAGCAGGCCGGTGGTGATGCCCTCGCTGAGCTTCGGACCGAGCTGGCGGCCGAAGAGGCCGGCGAGCAGGGCGCCGACGAGCGGGAGGAAGACGATCGCGTGATACATCGCTGGCTTGTCCGGCCTCCGGGGGTGCGGCCCGCACCCGCGCGTGGCGCGGGAGCCGGGACGGCACCCTGTGGGTTCGTGTCACCGCAGCGGCACCGCGCGGAGCGCGCTGCCGAGCGTCAAATCGGGTTCTGACGCGGTCCCGCTCAGCCCTTCATCATGCTGACGTCCTCGACCGCGATCGAACCGCGGTTTCGGAAGAACACGACGAGGATGGCGAGTCCGATGGCCGCTTCCGCCGCCGCCACGGTCAGCACGAACAGGGCGAAGACCTGGCCGGTGATGTCGTTGAGGTGGGTGGAGAAGGCGACGAGGTTGATGTTCACGGCGAGCAGGATCAGCTCGATGGACATCAGGATGACGATGACGTTCTTGCGGTTCACGAAGATGCCGAGCACGCCGAGCGTGAACAGGATCGCGGCGACCGTCAGGTAATGGCTCAGGCCGATCATCGGATGTGGCTCCCGTTATCCGCCATCAGACTTCGACGCCCTGGCGCGAGGGCACCTTGCGGGTCTCCACCGCCAGCGCTTGCGTGCGCGCGTTCTGCACCGCGATGTTCTGGCGCTTCACGCCGGGGCGGTCGCGCAGGGTCAGCACGATGGCGCCGATCATCGCGACGAGCAGGATCAGGCCGGCGAGCTGGAAGAAGAAGACGTAGTCCGTGTACAGCACCCGGCCGAGCGCCTGGGTGTTGGTGACGGCCTCGGCGCCCGCGATCGGATTGAGCGGCGCCTGGATCAGACCGGGATCGATGGTCCAGGAGCCGACGACGAGCAGGAGCTCGATCAGGAAGACCGCGCCGATCAGCGCGCCGATGGGCAGGTATTGCTGGAAGCCCTGGCGCAGCTGCGCGAAATCCACGTCGAGCATCATCACGACGAAGAGGAACAGCACGGCGACGGCGCCCACGTAGACGACGACCAGGATCATCGCGAGGAACTCGGCGCCCATCATCACGAACAGCCCGGCGGCGTTCACGAAGGCCAGAATGAGGAACAGCACGGAGGCCACGGGATTGCGCGAGGCGATCACCATGAAGCCCGAGGCGATGGTCACACCTGCGAACAGGTAGAAGAAGGCAGCGGCTGCGCTCATGCGATTCTAGAGATCAGCCGTCCCGAGGACGGCCCCTTCTGCCGAAATTGTGCCACGGCCCATCGGCCGCCCGTCTATAGAACCCGCCCCTGCGGCGCACAACCGCCTCGGCGAGCCCGCGCCGGCTCCGTGGGCACGGAATCGGCGCACTGTCTCATCCGCCCCCGGGGTGCCGGGGGCGGGCCCCTCAGCGGTAGGGCGCGTCCACCGCGAGGTTGCGGGCGATCTCGCGCTCCCAGCGGTCGCCGTTCAGCAGGAGCTTCTCCTTGTCGTAGAGAAGCTCCTCGCGGGTCTCGACCGAGAACTCGAAGTTCGGCCCCTCGACGATGGCGTCGACCGGGCAGGCCTCCTGGCACATGCCGCAATAGATGCATTTGACCATGTCGAGGTCGTAGCGCGTGGTGCGGCGCGTGCCGTCGTTCCGGCGCGGACCTGCCTCGATGGTGATGGCCTGGGCCGGGCAGATCGCCTCGCACAGCTTGCACGCGATGCAGCGCTCCTCGCCGTTGGGATAGCGGCGCAGCGCATGTTCTCCTCGGAAGCGTGGACCGCGATGGCCCATCTCGAAGGGGTAGTTGATCGTGGCCTTGGGCTTGAAGAAGTAGCGCATGGCGAGGGCGAACCCCGACACGAACTCCTTCAGGAGCAGACCCTTGGCGACCTGATCGAGCTTCATGGCCCGGATCTCCGTGAGCGGTTGTCAGGCACCCGGCGCGAGGCCGGTGAGCTTGAGGACGAAGGCGACGACGACGACCGAGACGAGCGAGAGCGGCAGGAAGACCTTCCAGCCGAGGCGCATGAGCTGGTCGTAGCGGTAGCGCGGCACCATGGCCTTCACCATGGCGATCATGAAGAACAGGAAGCTGGCCTTGAGGGCGAACCAGATCAGGCCCGGCACCCAGGTGAAGGGCGCGAACGGGATCGGCGAGAGCCAGCCGCCGAGGAACAGCACCGTACCGAGCGCACACATGGTCATGATGGCCACGTACTCGCCGAGCATGAACAGCAGGTACGGCGTCGAGGAATACTCGACCATGTAGCCGGCGACGAGCTCGGATTCGGCCTCCGGCAGATCGAAGGGCGGGCGGTTCGTCTCGGCCAGCGCCGAGATGAAGAACACCACGAACATCGGGAACAGCCAGAGCCAGTACCAGCCCAGGATGCCGAGGCTGGTGTCCTGCGCCATGACGATGCGCGAGAGGTTGAGCGAGCCGGCGCAGAGCAGGACGCAGATGATGACGAAGCCGAGGGAGACCTCGTAGGAGATCATCTGCGCGGCCGAGCGGAGCGCGCCCAGGAAGGCGTACTTGGAGTTCGAGGCCCAGCCGCCCATCAGCACGCCGTACACGCCGAGCGACGAGATCGCGAAGATGTAGGTGATGCCGACATTGATGTCGGCGATGGCCCAGCCCTCGGCGAGCGGGATCACCGCCCAGGCGGCCAGCGCCAGGGTGGCGAAGACCAGGGGCGCCAGCAGGAACAGCGCCTTGTTGGCGCCCGCCGGGATGATCGGCTCCTTCAGGACGAACTTCAGCAGATCGGCGAAGGACTGGAACAGGCCCCAGGGCCCGACCACGTTGGGCCCGCGCCGCAGCTGCACCGCCGCCCAGATCTTGCGATCGGCCAGAAGCGCGTAGGCGATGAAGACGAGGAGCAGCGCCAGGAGCACGAAGCTCTTGAGCACCAGCAGCAGGACGGTGCCGAGGATTTCCCAGAAGGTCATGGCAGGAAATCCCTATTCGGCCGCTTCGAGGCCGCGCACCCGGGCGAGGCTCGAACACTCGGCGAGCACGCGCGAGGCGCGGGCGATCGCGTTGCTGAGGTAGAAGTCCGGCACCGCCGAGGCGAAGCCGGTGCGGGTCGGCTCACCGGCGAGGCCGGTCAGAGTCTCGACGCTCGCCACCGCGTCGCTCGGCGCCACGGCGTCGAGAGCGGCAAAGTGCGGATGCTCGGCGTAGAGCGCGCGGCGCAGCGCACCGAGGGAATCGAACGGCAGGCGCTTTCCGAGCACGTCGGAGAGGGCGCGCAGGATCGCCCAATCCTCGCGGGCGTCGCCCGGCGGGAAGCCGGCGCGGTTGGTGACCTGCGCCCGGCCCTCGAGATTGACGAACGTGGCGCTCTTCTCGGTGTAGGCCGCGCCCGGCAGCACGACGTCGGCGCGTGTGGCGCCGCGATCGCCGTGGGTGCCCTGGTAGATCACGAAAGCCCCCGCGCCGATCTCGACCTCGTCGGCACCGAGGTTGAACACCACGTCGAGGGCGCCGGCCTGCGCGATACCGGCGAAGTCGAGGCCGCCCTCCCCCGGCACGAAGCCGAGATCGAGCGCGCCGACGCGCGCGGCCGCGTTCTGGAGTATGCCGAAGCCGTTCCAATCGGGCGTGACCGCGCCAATATCCCTGGCGAGGCGGGCAGCCGCCGCCAGGATCGCCGCGCCGTCGGGCCGGGCGAGCGCGCCGGTGCCGACGATGATCAGCGGACGGCTGGCGGCCTTCAGCGCCTCGGCGAAGCTGTGCTGGCCCGAGGCGAGATCGGCCAGGGTCTCGGGGCCGGCACCCAGATAGGTGTGGGGATAGGTGAGATCGACGGGCTCGCCGATGAGGCCGACCGCGAGGGGCCCCATGCGCCAGCGCTTGCGGATGCGCACGTTGAGGAGCGATGCTTCGAGGCGCGGGTTCGTGCCGACGAGCAGGATCGCATCCGCCTCCTCGATCCCCGCGATGGTGGTGCCGAGCGTGTAGGCGGCCCGGCCCCAGGCCGGATCGAGCGCCTCGCCGGCCTGGCGGCAATCGAGGTTCGTCACCCCGAGGGAGGTCATCAGCGCCTTGAGGGCGTAGGTTTCCTCGACGCCGGCGAGATCGCCGACGACCGCGCCGATGCGCTTCGGGTCGGTGCCCTTCACCCGAGCGGCGATCGCGGCGAAGGCCTCACCCCAGGAGGCCGGGCGCAGGCGGCCGTTCTCGCGCAGGTACGGCCGGTCGAGACGCTGCGTGCGTAGGCCGTCGACGGCATGGCGGGTCTTGTCGGAGATCCACTCCTCGTTGATGCCCTCGTGTACGCGCGGCTCGATCTGCATGACCTCGCGGCCACGGGCATCGACCCGGATGGCACAGCCGACCGCATCCATCACGTCGACGGATTCGGTCTTCGACAGCTCCCAGGGACGAACCTCGTAGCTCTGCGGCTTATGGACCAGCGCCCCCACGGGGCAGAGATCGGCGACGTTGCCCTGCAACTCCGAGCCCATGGCCGATTCGAGGTAGCTCGTGATCTCCATGTCCTCGCCGCGCCCGATGGCGCCGAGATCCGGCACGCCGGCCACTTCCGCGAGGAAGCGGACGCAGCGGGTGCAATGGATGCAGCGGTTCATGGCGGTCCGCACCAGCGGGCCGATGTACTTCTCTTCCACGGCGCGCTTGTTCTCGCCGTAGCGGGTCGAGTCGACGCCATAGGCCATCGCCTGATCCTGCAGGTCGCAATGGCCGCCCTGGTCGCAGATCGGGCAATCGAGCGGATGGTTGATGAGGAGGAACTCCATCACCCCCTCGCGGGCCTTTTTGGTCTGGCCCGAACGCGTCAGCACCTCCGGCGGCTCTCCGTTCGGGCCGGGCCGGCAATCCTTGACCGCGTAGGCACAGGAGGCCACGGGCTTCGGCGCGCCCTTGAGTTCGACGAGACACATCCGGCAATTGCCCGCGATGGACAGCCGCTCGTGGAAGCAGAAACGCGGAATTTCCGCGCCCGCGATCTCGCACGCCTGGAGCAGCGTGTAGTCCGCCGGAACATCGACCTCGGTGCCGTCGACGACGATTTTTGTCATGCTCAGGGTCCGCAAACCGTGAAAGAGATGCTCTCGAAAGAGCCGTCCGATCTTGCAAAGAAGTAGTGCGGCATGAATTGCCGTTTATCACTCGATCCTATGTTGTCGTCGACTTCGACTCGCACAGGATCACAGACCTTCTTCACTTTATCTAAGGCGTATTCACGAGCAAAATTCTGATCGTCAGCAAGTCGATGAATCTCTCTTGCTGTAGATAAACGCGATGCAGGCAAGTCGGAATCAGCTTCCACACGGACCTTCGCGATGCAATCCCGTCCGCCTACGGCCTGCTCGATCGCGAGCCTCGATATCGTGAGCGTAGAACCGCCAGGAGATCGAAATTTTATGTCTTGCCCAAGCGGTTGCACATCAGGCCAGGAAGCGAACACAAGCCGCAAATCGCATGCGCCCGCCGCGAGCGGATCAAGGACGACAAACGACGCCAGAGCGATCGCGACCGTCCTGACGCCGAACGCGATGGAGACCGCCACGCCTGATCCGCGATGCCGGGCCATGCCTCTACTCCGCAGCGATTCGCACCGCATCGGAATGCGGGTTGGCGCTGTAGCGGTCGATGCGGCGCTCGATCTCGGGGCGGAAATGCCGGATCAGCCCTTGAATCGGCCAGGCCGCCGCATCGCCGAGGGCACAGATGGTGTGGCCCTCGATCTGCTTCGTCACGTCGAGGAGCATGTCGATCTCGCGGCGCTGGGCGCGCCCTTCCGCCATGCGCAGCATCACGCGCCACATCCAGCCCGTCCCCTCGCGGCAGGGCGTGCACTGGCCGCAGGATTCGTGCTTGTAGAAATAGGCGATGCGGGCGATGGCCGAGACGATGTCGGTGGACCGGTCGAGGACGATTACCGCCGCTGTGCCGAGGCCGGAGCCAAGGTTCTTCAGCGTGTCGAAGTCCATCTTGGCGTCGATGATCTGCTCGGCCGGCACCAGGGGCACCGAGGAGCCACCGGGGATCGAGCAGAGCAGGTTGTCCCAGCCGCCGCGCATGCCGCCGCAATGCTTGTCGACGAGTTCGCGGAAGGTGATGCCGAGCTCTTCCTCGACGTTGCACGGCTTGTTGACGTGGCCCGAGACGCAGAACAGCTTGGTGCCAGTGTTGTTCTTGCCGCCGAGCCCCGCGAACCAGGCGCCGCCCCGGCGCAGGATGGTGCCCGCCACCGCGATCGACTCGACGTTGTTCACCGTCGTCGGGCAGCCGTAGAGGCCCATATTGGCCGGGAACGGGGGCTTCAGGCGCGGCATGCCCTTCTTGCCCTCGAGGCTTTCCAGCAGCGCCGTCTCCTCGCCGCAGATATAGGCGCCCGCGCCGTGGTGGACGTAGATGTCGAAGGGATAGCCGTGGACGTTGTCCTGACCGACGAGCTTCGCGGCGTAGGCCTCGTCCACCGCACGCTGGAGCGCGTGCTTCTCGGCCACGTACTCGCCGCGGATGTAGATGTAGCAGGCATGCGCCGCCATCGCGAAGGAGGCGAGCATGCAACCCTCGATCAGGAGATGCGGATCGTGCCGCATGATCTCCCGGTCCTTGCAGGTGCCCGGCTCGGACTCGTCGGCGTTGACGACGAGGTAATGCGGGCGCCCATCGGACTTCTTGGGCATGAACGACCACTTGAGGCCGGTGGGGAAGCCGGCGCCGCCGCGCCCGCGCAGGCCCGACCGCTTCATTTCCTCGATGATCCAGTCGCGACCCATCTCCAGCAGGAACTTGGTGCCATCCCAGGCGCCGCGCTGCTTGGCCGCTTCGAGGCCCGGCGAGTGCAGGCCGTAGAGGTTCGTGAAGATTCGATCCTGATCGGCGAGCATGTCAGTTCCCCTTCTTCGGGGCGGGATTGTTCGGGGCGGACTTCTTCGCGTCGGCGGGCGCGTCGGCGCTGGCGCCCGAAGCGGCGGGCTGCGGCGGCGGTTCGCTGCGCGGCAGGTCGGATTGCGTCCCCGCCTCGGCGCCGGCCGCCTCGGCCTTCGCGATGGTCTCGGGCTGCGCGGGACCGGGCCTTCCGCCCTGCGCCGTCGACTCCTTCGTGTCGGCGGCATCCGCCTTGTCGCTTGCCTTCACCGGCGTTTCGCCGGCGGCGGCCCGCTGGGCGGGGGCGTCGGTGACGGATTTCTCCGCCGCGCGGCCGGAATCCGGACGGCCGGGCTTCGGCTCGGAGGCCGCGCGCTGCTCGGACGAGGCGGCTTCCGCCTTGCCGGCCTCGTTCTCCTCGTCCTTCTCCTCGAAGCGCTTGCGCCAGGCGCCGACGCGCGAACCGTCGAACAGGGTGGCGTCGGTCAGGGTCTCGGCGCCTCCCAGCGGCTCCGACGAGGTACGACCGACCTGGGAGCCCACCTTCACGGGGCGCCCGGCGGCCAGATCGTCCATGAGCGTGCCCAGCAGGTCCGGCGTCAGGTCCTCGTAGTAATCCTGGTTGATCTGCGCCATCGGCGCGTTGCAGCACGCGCCCAGGCACTCGACCTCGAGCCAGGAGAAGTTGCCGTCGGCGCTGACATGGCCCGGCGCGCCGAGGCGGCAGTGCAGGTAGTCCTTCAGCTCGCGCGCGCCGCAGGAATCGCATGGCACCGTGCCGCAGAGCTGGATCCAGAACCGGCCCACCGGCTCCAGGGCGAACATCGTGTAGAAGGTCGCGACTTCGAGCACGCGGATATGCGGCATGCCGAGTTCGTCGGCCACCGCCTCGATGGCCTTCTGCGGCAGCCAACCGCCATTCTGCTCCTGCGCCTTCCACAGCAGCGGGATCACGGCCGAGGCCTGACGCCCCTCCGGGTATTTCTCGATCTGGCCCTTGGCCCAGTCGGCGTTCTCGGGCGAGAACGCGAAGGCGGCGGGCTGCTCGGCGGCGGGGGCGAGTCTGCGGTTGGCCATCAGTTCTGAACCTTGATCCTCACCGGTCCACTTCGCCGAACACGATGTCCAGCGTGCCGAGCACGCAGGACACGTCGGCCAGCATGTGGCCGCGGCACATCCAATCCATCGCCTGGAGATGGGCGAAGCCGGGCGCGCGGATCTTGCAGCGGTAGGGCTTGTTGGTGCCGTCGGAGACGAGATAGACGCCGAATTCGCCCTTGGGCGCCTCGACGGCCGCGTAGACCTCGCCGGCCGGCACGTGAAAACCCTCGGTGTAGAGCTTGAAGTGGTGGATCAGCGCTTCCATCGAGCGCTTCATCTCGCGGCGCGGCGGGGGCGCGATCTTGCCGTCGGTGGCGGCGATCGGGCCCTGGCCGGCAGGCTCGCGCAGCTTGGCGCAGCACTGCTTCATGATCTTCACGGATTCCCGCATCTCTTCCATGCGGATCACCTGGCGATCGTAGGTATCGCCGTTCTTCCCCACGGGGACGTCGAATTCCATCTCCTCGTAGCACTCGTACGGCTGCGACTTGCGCAGGTCCCACGGGATGCCGGAGCCACGCACCATCACGCCCGAGAAGCCCCAGGCCATGGCCTCGTCGACCGTGACGATGCCGATGTCGACGTTGCGCTGCTTGAAGATGCGGTTGCCCATGACGAGGTTGTCGAGGTCGTCGACCACCTGCAGGAAGGGGTCGCAGAACGCCTCGATGTCGTCGATCAGCGCGGGCGGCAGGTCCTGGTGGACGCCGCCGGGCCGGAAGTAATTGGCGTGAAGACGCGCGCCGGACGCGCGCTCGTAGAAGATCATCAGCTTCTCGCGCTCCTCGAAGCCCCAGAGTGGGGGGGTGAGGGCGCCGACGTCCATCGCCTGCGTCGTGACGTTGAGGAGGTGGGAGAGGATGCGGCCGATCTCGCAGAACAGCACCCGGATGAGCTGGGCGCGGCGCGGCACATGAAGCCCAAGGAGCTTCTCGATGCCGAGGCAGAAGGCGTGCTCCTGGTTCATCGGCGAGACGTAATCGAGCCGGTCGAAGTACGGCGTCGCCTGCAGATAGGTCTTGTGTTCGATCAGCTTCTCGGTGCCGCGATGCAGGAGGCCGATATGCGGATCGACGCGCTCGACGATCTCGCCGTCGAGTTCCAGCACGAGGCGCAGCACGCCGTGCGCGGCCGGGTGCTGGGGCCCGAAATTGATCGCGAAGTTGCGGATGTTGTGCTCGGTCATGGCCTCGCTCCGCGCCTTATGCCGATGTCTTCTCGTCGCCGGGGAGCACGTATTCGGTGCCCTCCCAGGGCGAGAGGAAATCGAAGTTCCGGAATTCCTGGGTGAGCTTCACGGGCTCGTAGACCACGCGCGCCTCGTCCTGGTCGTAGCGGACCTCGACGAAGCCCGTGAGCGGGAAGTCCTTTCGGAGCGGATGCCCCTCGAAGCCGTAATCCGTCAGGAGGCGGCGGAGATCGGGATGGCCGGAAAACAGGATGCCGTAGAGGTCGTAGGTCTCGCGCTCGAACCAGTTCGCGGCCGGAAACACCTCGATCACGGAGGGGACCGGGGTCTGGTCGTCGGTCTGCACCTTCACGCGGATGCGGCTGTTATGGCGCAGCGAGAGCAGGTGGTAGACGACGTCGAAGCGCTTCTCGCGGGCCGGATAGTCGGCCCCGCAGATGTCGATGAAGCAGCGGAAGGCGCAGGCCGGGTCGTCGCGCAGGTAGGTCATCGCGTAGACGATGTCGCTGGCCTGCACCACGAGGGTGAGTTCGCCGAAGGCGATGCCGCGCGAGACGATGGCGGGACCCAGCGCCCCGGCCACGTGATCGCTGATCCGCTGCAGGGCGTCGATGCCGGATTCGGGCGCGGTGTGGGCGAGGATGCTGATGCCGTTGGTCATGCCGTGCGTCCTCCCTCAGCGCTCGATCGTGCCGGTGCGGCGGATCTTCTTCTGGAGCAGGAGCACGCCGTAGAGCAGCGCCTCGGCGGTCGGCGGGCAGCCCGGAACGTAGATGTCGACGGGCACCACCCGGTCGCAGCCGCGCACCACCGAGTAGGAATAGTGGTAGTAGCCGCCGCCATTGGCGCAGGAGCCCATGGAGATGACGTAGCGCGGCTCCGGCATCTGGTCGTAGACCTTGCGCAGGGCCGGTGCCATCTTGTTGGTGAGCGTGCCGGCGACGATCATGACGTCGGACTGGCGCGGCGAGCCGCGCGGCGCGAAGCCGAAGCGCTCGCAATCGTAGCGCGGCATCGACATCTGCATCATCTCGACGGCGCAGCAGGCCAGGCCGAAGGTCATCCACATCAGCGAGCCGGTGCGGGCCCAGTTGATGAGATCGTCCGTCGAGGTGACGAGGAAGCCGCGATCCGCGAGCTCGCTGTTGATCGACAGGAAGGTCGGGTCGTTGGCGCCGACCGGCAGGCCCGTGTTGGGATCGATGATCCCCTTGGGGGCCGGCGCGATCGCCGGGGCGCGGGAGAGGTCGGGGCTGAAGGCCATCGGTTTCTCGGGATCAGGCTTCGGACGGGTAGGCTGCGTGGGACGCGCGATTCGGGAGCGCTAATCCCATTCGAGGGCGCCCTTGCGCCACTCGTAGACGAAGCCGACGGTCAGAACGCCGAGGAAGGCCATCATCGACCACATGCCGAACCAGCCGAGCTCGCCGAAGCTGATCGCCCACGGGAACAGGAAGGCGACTTCGAGGTCGAAGATGATGAACAGGATCGCCACGAGGTAGAAGCGCACGTCGAACTTCATGCGCGCGTCGTCGAAGGCGTTGAAGCCGCACTCGTAGGCCGAGAGCTTCTCCGGATCGGGGCTGTTGTAGGCCACGAGGAAGGGCGCCACGAGCAGCGCCACGGCTATGAACAGCGACACGCCGATAAAGACGATGAGCGGCAGGTAATCTGCCATCAGGCCGGTCATGCGGGACCTCTCGTGTTCGCGGGCGGCCACGCCGCCCTGGGCGCCGCAGGCCACGTGGAATTGCTCCAATACCAGACTGCGCTGGCGCGAGGCTTAGACGACCCCCCGAGGCGAAACAAGGGCGTCGTGCGTCGCACAAATCCGGTGTGGCACTCAGGTAGTTCCGCATGCGTTCCGTGCAACACGACCGATCCGCGCAGGGGGTCCCATGGCGTGCGGACCCGGCCCGCCACGGGCACGCATGCGGCCGGAACCGAAGGATAGCGGGGACATCTCGGACCATCTGTCAGGCGGGGCTGGCGGCCGCCCGGGCGCGGGAACCATAACCTTGGCCGTCCGTTTCGTTCATGTCCCACTCAGGCCGGATCGCGTTAGGTCGGCGCAACATTCGACCTCACAGGAGACGCTTCGTGCGCATTGCTCAGATTGCTCCGCTTTCGGAGGCTGTACCCCCGAAGTTCTACGGCGGCACCGAGCGCGTGGTGTCCTGGATCACGGAAGAACTCGTCCGCCAGGGCCACGACGTCACGCTGTTCGCGAGCGGCGATTCCGAGACCTCGGCCAAGCTGGCGGCCTGCACGCCGGAGGGCCTGCGCCTCCTCGGCTACCGCGACCACACCGCGAGCCACCTCGCCATGCTGCACCACGTGCACAAGCGGGCGCACGAATTCGACGTCCTGCACTTCCACATCGACCTGCTGCAATATCCGATGTTCGAGGACTTGAACCACAAGTGCCTCACGACGATGCACGGGCGCCTCGACGTGCCGGACTTCATGCCGGTCTACCGCACGTTCACGGGCATGCCCCTGGTGTCGATCTCCGACAACCAGCGCGACCCGATGCCCGAGACCGTGAACTGGCTCTCGACCATCCACCACGGCCTGCCGGCGCAGAACTGTCCGTTCTACCCGGAATCCAAGGGCGGCTACCTTGCCTTCCTCGGCCGCATCTCCCCGGAGAAGCGCCCCGACCGCGCCATCGAGATGGCGATCCGCTCGGGCGTGAAGCTGAAGATCGCCGCCAAGGTCGACAAGGCCGACCAGGATTACTGGGACGAGGTCATCGAGCCGATGATCCACCACCCCCTGATCGAGTTCATCGGCGAGATCAACGAGGAGCAGAAGAAGGACTTCCTCGGCAACGCGCTGGCGCTCGCCTTCCCGATCGATTGGCCGGAGCCCTTCGGCCTCGTCATGATCGAGGCGATGTCGGCCGGCACGCCGGTGATCGCCTTCCGCAACGGCTCCGTGCCGGAGGTCATCGCCGACGGCGTGTCGGGCGTTCTCTGCGACTCGATGGACGATGCGGTCGAGGCCGTGCACACGGTCAAGACGATGAGCCGGGCCGGCGTGCGCAAGCACTTCGAGTCGCAGTTCACCGCCGAGTGCATGGTCCGCAAGTACGTCGCTGCCTACGAGCGCCTGCTCGCCGGCTCGGCCGACGTGATAAAGCTGCCCCATGCCGGCGCCTTCTCCCAGCATTACGGCGAACTCAACGGCTCGTCGCTGCCCTCGATCTCCGTCGCCGCGATGCCGGCCTAGCCGAGCCGCCCGGCATCGCTCCCGCGCGGGGCCGGTGAAGGCTGGCGCCGCAAGATTGCCGCACTACCTCTGCCTCTGAGGGCCGCCGCGCCGCACCTTGCGACCGGCGGCCCTTTTGATTCGACCCCCACTTTCGGAGACGCGCAGGCATGGCAGCGGACACTCTCAAGGCGACCTCCGAAACCGCGACCGGGACGCGGATTCCCCAGGGCTTTCAGGACGCCGACGAAGTTCTGCCGCAATATCACATCGAGGCGCAGACCTCGCTCGTCGAGCGCCCCCTGCGTTCGCTGAAGTACGGCGAGGCCTTCGCGGTGCTCGACAGCTACGGCGACATCGGCGTGCTGCCCGGCCCCGAGGGCCTGTACTTCCAGGATACGCGCTACCTCTCGCGCCTGCACGTCACCATCGAGGATCAGCGCCCGCTGCTGCTCTCGTCGGTGATGCAGGACGACAACGGCGCGCTCAGCGTCGACATGACGACGCCCGACATCCGCATCGACGCGCATGACGAGACCACGATCCCGCGCGAACTGATCGCCATCGAGCGCACCAAGTTCCTGTTCCGGGGCGCCTGCTACGACCGGATCGGTCTGCGCAACTACGATTCGCGCCACTGGCACCTGAAGGTGGCCGTGACCTTCGACGCGGATTTTCGCGATCTGTTCGAGGTGCGCGGCATGGACCGCCCGGTGCGGGGCAAGCGCAGCGTGCAGGTGGCGAGCGAAACCGAAGTCCAGTTCCGCTATGCCGGCCTCGACGAGGTGGTGCGCACCACGAGCCTGCATTTCGGCCCGAAGCCGAAGCACATCGAGCCGGGCCGTGCCGAGTTCCTGGTCTCGCTGCCGCCGGGCGGGCGGGCCTCACTGTTCCTGCGCGTCGTCTTCGAATCGCACCGGGCCTTCACCAGCGCCCCGGCGGCCGAGCGCGTCGGCGAGGACGCGGCGGCCGGCCTGTCGCGTGCCGCCGGCAGTTCGGCCTCGCCGCGCCATCCCAAAGGCCTTGCCGAGGGCGTGATCTTCGCGCGCGCCTACCGTGATTCACGCCGCGACCTGCGCCAGCTCACCGCCGGCATCACCACGATCATCTCGTCGAACGACCAGTTCAACGAGGCCGCCTGCCGCGCCACGGCCGACCTCTACATGCTGGCGAGCCGCACGCCGGAGGGCATCTACCCCTTCGCCGGCATCCCCTGGTACTCCACGGTCTTCGGGCGCGACGGCATCATCACCGCGATGATGGCGCTCTGGATCGACCCGAATTTCGGCAAAGGCGTGCTGCGCTACCTCGCCTCGACGCAGGCCAAGGCCGTGGACCCCGCCGCCGACGCCCAGCCCGGCAAGGTGCTGCACGAGACCCGGCGCGGCGAGATGGCGATGCTCGGCGAAGTGCCGTTCCGGCACTATTACGGCACCATCGACGGCACGCCGCTCTTCGTCATGCTGGCCTGGGAATATTACGCCGTCACCGGCGACCGGGACACCATCGCGGCGATCTGGCCGGCCCTCGAACTCGCGCTCGAATGGATGAACCGGTACGGCGACCGCGACGGCGACGGCTTCGTGGAATACGCCCGCGACACCGACAAGGGCCTGGAGAACCAGGGCTGGAAGGACAGCCACGACTCGATCTTCCACACGGACGGCAACCTCGCCAAGGGGCCGATCGCCCTCTGCGAGGTCCAGGGCTACGTCTATGCCGCCAAGAACGGCGCGGCCAAGCTCGCCGCGCTGCTCGGGCACGACGACCTCGCCCAGCGCCTCGGCCAGGAGGCGCGCGCGCTGCGCGAGAATTTCGACAAGGCGTTCTGGTGCGACGACATCGGCACCTATGCCCTCGCCCTCGACGGCGAGAAGCGCCAGTGCGCCGTGCGCTCGTCCAACGCCGGGCACGCGCTCTTCACCGGCATCGCCCTGCCCGAGCGGGCCGCGAGTGTCGCCGCCAACCTCCTGTCGAAGGACGGCTTCAACGGCTGGGGCGTGCGCACGATCGCGCGCGGCGAGGCCCGCTACAACCCGATGTCGTACCACAACGGCTCGATCTGGCCGCACGACAACGCGCTGATCGCCCTCGGCCTGGCGCGCTACGACCTGAAGCCGGAAGCCTCGCGGATCTTCCAGGGCATGTTCGACACGGCCCTCTACCAGGACCAGAAGCGGTTGCCGGAACTGTTCTGCGGCTTCATGCGCCGGCACCAGCGCGGGCCCGTTTCCTATCCGGTGGCCTGCTCGCCGCAGGCCTGGGCGGCGGCCGCCCCCTTCGCCTTCCTCGCCGCCTGTCTCGGCCTGGAGATCGACCACGATCGCAACCGGGTCCGCTTCCGCAACCCGACCCTGCCGCCCTTCCTCGACGGCGTCTCGATCTTCAACCTGAAGATCGGCGCCTCGCGCGTGGACCTTCGCCTGCAGCGCTATGGCGAGGATGTCACCGTGAACGTCCTGCGTCGCACCGGCGACGCGCAGATCTCGCTGCTGAAGTAAGGCGCAGTCTCCCCTCCCCCTCGCGGGGAAGGGCCAGGGGTCGGAGGGGCGCCGGCAGCCTTCCGAAGCGTCGAGGGTCACCCCGAACCGCACCCCGGCCCCTCCTCACACGGGGAGGAGGGGCACGTCACGGAATCGACGACGTCCCGCGACGCCGCCGATCAACGAAAAACGCCGCCCTCCCGAAGGAAGGCGGCGCTCGAGATCCGATGGGCTCCGGAGAAAAACCCCGGCGTCAGCGCGGCGCCAGGATCATGATCATCTGGCGGCCTTCGAGCATCGGCTCGCTCTCCACCTTCGCGATCTCCTGGGTCTCGTTCTTCACCCGCTCCAGCAGGCGCAGGCCGATATCCTGGTGCGCCATCTCGCGGCCGCGGAAGCGCAGGGTCACCTTGACCTTGTCGCCCTCCTCGAAGAACCGGATCACGGCCTTCATCTTGGTATCGTAGTCGTGCTTGTCGATGCCGGGTCGGAGCTTGATCTCCTTGACCTCGACCGTCTTCTGCTTCTTGCGCGCTTCGTTCTGCTTCTTCTGCTCGTTGAAGCGGAAGCGGCCGTAATCAAGGAGCTTGCAGACGGGAGGAACGGAGTTCGGTGCGATCTCGACGAGGTCGAGGCCGGCTTCCTCGGCCATGGCGATGGCGTCGAAGAAGGCGACGACGCCACGGTTCTGACCGGTGTCGTCGATGAGCTGCACTTCGCGAACGCCACGGATATCCCGGTTGGCGCGCGGCCCGTCCTTCTGCGGGGCCGGCATAGCTCTCATTGGTCTACGAATGGCTTTGATCTCCTGATGAAACGACGAAACGGCAGCCCACGAACCCAAACCCCATCCGAGGCTGATTCTGGCCACCCATCGCTCGCGAAATTCGGTGCGACACCTTGGCTGAACTCTCGCTCAAGTCAACACGGTTGACGGGGTTTGGTTCATTCGACACGGTCCGGCACCGCGCCAGACGAGAGAGCATCCGTCAACCACGGGCGATCGGGGCCCGGCCCGCGATGAGGTCGGCATAGACCGCGAGGGTGTCGCCGACCATGCCCTCGAGCGAGAAATGGGCTTCCACGTGCGCGCGTCCGCGCCGTGTCATGGCATCGCGGGCGCTGGCCCCGAGGGCGAGGGCCTCCGTGAGCGCTCCTGCCAGCGCGGCGGCGTCGCCGGGGGGCACGCGCCAGCCGGTGCGCTGGGCGGCCGGCACTTCCGGCGGCGCCAAGACCGTCTCGGGCACGGCGCCGAGGTCGGAGACCACGACCGGCGTGCCGAGTGCCTGCGCCTCCACCGCCGAGCGGCCGAAGGCCTCGGGCTCGACGGAGGGCACCGCCACCACGGAGGCGGCCCGGAAGGCCGCCGGCATGTCGGCGCAGTGGCCGACCCGGTGGACGATGCCCTGGAGGCCGCGCGCGGCGACCAGCGCGTCGAGTTCCCGCTCGTAGGCGACGCGGCCCTGCGGATCCCCCGCGAGCACGATGGCGACGTCGGTCACGCCCTGGTCCCGCATCAGCGCGGCGGATTCGATGAGCACCCGCTGGCCCTTCCAGCCCGTGAGGCGAGCGGCCAGCAGCACCACGCGCTCGTGGGGCGCGACGCCCCAGGCCCGGCGCAGAGCCTCGACCCGCGCCGGCAGCACCGCCCCGGGCGTGAACAGGCCGAGATCGGTGCCGCGATGGATCACCCGGACCCGGTCCCCCGCCTGTTCGGGATGCAGGCTGCGGATCAGGTCGGCGGTGTAGTGCGAGTTGGCGATGACCACGTCGCCGCGCGCCATCACGGAATTGTACAGCACCTTCACGCCGGTGCGGCCCGAATAGCTGCCGTGATAGGTGGTGACGAAGGGCAGCCTGAGCCGGCGGGCCGCGCCCAGCGCCACCCAGGCGGGTGCGCGGGAGCGGGCATGGACGATCTGCACGCCCTCGCGTCGGCACAGGCGCGCCAGACGGCCGACGTTCAGCGCCATGGCGAGCGGATTCTTCGAAGCGGCGGGAAAGGGCAGCCAGATTCCGCCCTTGGCCTGCAACTCGCCGACCAGGCGCCCGCCGGCCGTGGCCACCAGGGCCCGCGCCCCGGCAGCCGCGAGGGCGGCGGCGATGTCGACGGTGGTGCGCTCGGCCCCGCCCGCATCGAGTTCGGGGATGATCTGCAGGATGGTGGTGCCGGCGAGCGGCGTGCGCTCGCTCGGAAAGCCGCCGCGTCCTTCGCCGTTCATGATGCGCGACCCGAGACGGTGCGCCACCCGAGGTCGAGGTCCGGAGTGCCGTCAGCGTCGTTGCGATGTCCGTCTGCGGTGTCGGTCATGGCCGTGAGCTTGAACGCCGCGCTTTACGGCCGGGTAAACGAAATGCGAAGCCGTCCCCTCAAGTTCGATGCAACGCGACGCGAGGGTTAACGAATGGCTTCTGCCGAGGGTGGAGCGCCGATCTTCATCGAGGTCGGCAGCGGACGGGATCTGCGACGGATCGCGGTGCGCCTGCGGCCGGGCGCGGATCGAGGGCCGCCCCTGGTCTGGCTCGGCGGTTTCCGCTCCGACATGGGCGCGACGAAGGCCATGGCCCTGGATGCGTGGGCCGAGCGCCACGGGCGGACCCTCGTGCGCTTCGACTATACCGGGCACGGCGAGTCGGGCGGCGATTTTGCCGAGGCCACGATCTCCACCTGGCTCGCCGATGCGCGCGCGGTCCTGGCCGCCCATGCGCCGGAGCGCCCGATCCTCGTCGGATCGTCGATGGGGGGCTGGATCGCCTGCCTCGTCGCCAGGGCCCTGATGCGGGAGAAGCTGGCGCCGCCCACGGGGCTGGTGCTGATCGCGCCGGCCCTCGACTTCACCGAAAGCCTGATGTGGGCGCGCTTCACGCCGGAGATCCGCGCGATGATCGAGCGGGACGGCGCCTGGATGCGGCCGAGCCAGTACGATCCGAACCCGGTGCCGATCACCCGCGCGCTGATCGCGGATGGCCGTGCGCACACCCTGCTCGACGCGGATCTCGATCCGGGCTGCCCGGTCCACATCCTCCAGGGCATGGATGACCCGGACGTGCCCTACACGCACGCCCTCGAGGTGGTGAAGCGCCTGCCGAGCGCCGGCACGATCCTCACCCTGATCGCGGATGGCGACCACCGCCTGTCACGGCCGCAGGATCTGGCGCGGCTGCTCTCGGCGGTGGCGGCGATGGGGGTCAGTGCAGGCTGACCGTGTAGAGGTCGTTGGCCAGCGCGTTGGCCACGATCGCGTCACGGGAATCCGCCAGCAGGATCGGCGCGCCGCTGGCCGAGAGCAGCGCGAACAGGTCGAGGCCGGGGGACAGATCGGGCGCCTGCGGGAAGATGCGCTTCACCTCGTCCGAGCGGATGGCCCGCACATAGGCGATGTGGCCTTCGCCCAGCGCCGCGAGATCGGAGGTGTCGAACTCGGCCGGGTCGAGATCGGCCTGGGTCAGCGGATTGATGTCGAAGTCGGTCATGGACTGCCCTCCTTGGTGGCAGAGCGGTACGCCGGAACCCGATCCCGGCGGTTCTGGAAGAAGGCGTGAAACCCTCTGGTGTCGCGGAGTCCCGGATTCAGGCCTCGTCCCGGGATGCGATGGCGATCTTGCGTACGATCCGGTCCGGCTCGGGCCGGGTCAGGTCGATGGAGAGGAGGCCGTTCGAGAGGTCGGCGCCCATCACCTCCATTCCGTCCGCGAGCAGGAAGGCCCGCTGGAACTGGCGCGCGGCGATGCCGCGATGGAGGAACTGGCGCGACTTGTCGTCGATCTGCCGCCCCCGGACCACGAGCTGGCTCTCCTCCAGCATCACGTCGAGCTGGTCGCGCGTGAACCCGGCGACCGCGAGGGTGATGCGAAGGCGCTCCGGCGCGTGCTCGGTCCGCGCCAGCCGCTCGATGTTGTAGGGCGGATACCCGTCACTGGCGGCCTTCGACACACGGTCGAGGGCCTGTTCGATCTCGTCGAAGCCGAGAAGGAACGGGTGTCCGAACGGAGAGGGCCGGGTCGTCACGAACGCATGTCCTTCCAGCGAAGCCCGAAACGAGAGAGCGAGGCACTTCGGTGATCGGGGCCCGCCTGCGCAGCACCCCTCCCGACGGTCGCCCGCCGGTCTCAGCGATATGGAGGCGCGGTCGGAGCGCATCAAGGGTCGGGCATGGCGGGTCGAGACGGCGCGGTCGCCCGGGAGGCCTTGTCGCATTGGGGTTTTTCGGAACTTTCGGACGGGCACTTTCGGCAAGCCGAAGCTTGGCCGAAGCAGTGACCGGAGTAACAGTTTGGAATTCCTCTGATATTCGGGCCTGACCTTGATCTGCGGTTGCCACCTCGGATATGTCGACCGCGCATGAAGCGCCGCCCGGATCGTGGTTTTCGAACCGCGTCCTCTGGCGTTGGACGAGCCCGGGTCATGGCGCGCGCGCGACGTGCGCCTCTCGGGCGTCGCGAATAGTGACAGCAACAGGCGTGGAGTGCACGGCGTGATCGGGCAACGGGACTTGCGGACAAACCAGATCGACGCGGGCTCTCGCCGCGAGGCCGGACGGACGCCCGTCAGACCGGGCGCGACGGCGATGTTCGCCGGTCTCGCGCTCCTGGCCGGTCTCGGTGGAGCCTTGGCGCAGGACGGCAAGGACGCCGCTACGGAGGGCAAGGCCCCCGTGCTCAAGCTCGAACTCAACCGCCTCGAGCCGGCCGGCGACGCCTGCCGGACCTACCTCCTCGTGGACAACAGCCGGGGCCCGGCCCTGAAGTCCCTGAAGGTCGATCTCTTCGCCTTCGATACCGAGGGCGTCGCCCAGAAGCGCCTCGCCGTGGAACTCGGTCCGGTGCAGGACCGCAAGACGATGGTGCGCCTCTTCGACTTCCCCGCCCTCGCCTGCCCGAAGATCGGCCGCGTCCTCCTCAACGACGTGCTCGCCTGCGAGGGCGGCGAGGCCAGCCGCGAATCGTGCCTCGAGCGCATCGAGACGGAGAGCAAGACCTCCGCCACCTTCGTGCGCTGACCGGCGCACCTCACCCCGCCCCTCGTTCCGCCACCGCTCACTCGAAAGAGATCGCCATGGATCCGACCTCCGCGCCGGCCGAAGTCGCCCACGACTTCTCCTTCATCGGCCTGTTCCTCCAGGCCGACCCGATCGTGAAGGGCGTGATGATCCTGCTCGTGATCGCCTCGATCGCGTGCTGGACCGTGGTGTTCGAGAAGATCGTGCGGATCGCCGCCGCCAAGCGCCAGGCCAGGGCCTTCGATACCCTGGTCCGTTCCGGCGGCGCGCTCGAAGCCTCCGGCGGCGGCATCGATGCCCAGATCACCGGCGCCGCGGTCGAGGCCTGGCGCGACCAGGATTCCTCGGAGACCCGCGCCGAGCGCCGCGACCGCATCGAGCGCGCCATGCGGGCGGCCCTGACGTCTCGGGTGAAGCGCCTGCAGACCGGCCTTCCGCTGCTCGCCACCGCAGGCTCGACGGCGCCGTTCATCGGTCTGTTCGGCACGGTGTGGGGCATCATGAACTCGTTCTCGTCCATCGCGAAGAGCCAGGACACCTCGCTCGCCGTGGTCGCGCCGGGCATCGCCGAGGCGCTGTTCGCGACGGCCATCGGCCTCATCGTCGCGATCCCGGCGGTGATGGCCTACAACAAGCTCATCAACGACGTGGGCCGGGTCCAGTCGAGCTTCGTCTCGTCCATCGGCGTCCTGGGCAACCGGCTCGCCCGCGACCGGAGCGTCCACGGGCACGCGGCCGCCGCCGAGTAGGCGCCGTCCGGCCCGAGGGCCGCATCCTCTCCCGGCGCCGGGCAGGCGCCGATCACGCGACAGCAACCTGTTCGACGGGCCGGCCTGGAGGCCGCCCGTCCTGGCCCCGGAGGGCCGCTCCACGATGGCAATGGGTTCGATCCGCGCCGGCGGCGGCGATGACGAGGACGGCCTCGACGCGGCGCCGATGTCCGAGATCAACGTGACCCCGATGGTCGACGTGATGCTCGTGCTGCTGATCATCTTCATGGTGGCCGCCCCCCTGATGACCACGGGCGTGCCGGTGCAACTGCCCAAGACCACGGCGCAGAAGGTGGCGCAGGCCCAGAAGCCCCTGGAGATCTCCATCGACAAGGACGGCAAGCCCTTCCTCGCCAAGGAGGAATTGCTGCCGGACGCGATCCTGCCGCGCCTGCGGGCGCTGGCGGCCCAGGATCCGAATCAGGTGATGCTGGTGCGCGGCGACCGCGACGTGCCCTATGGCCGGATCATGGAAGTGATGGGCATCGTCGGCCAGGCCGGATTCACCAAGGTCTCGCTGATCGCCCAGTCGCCCGGAGGCGCCTCGCCCGCCGCACCGGCCGCCGCGTCGCCAAGCCCTGCCTCCGCCCCTGCCGGCGGAACGCCGCGGTAAGCCCATGAACGCCCATCATCCTGTCACGGTGCTGGCGACGACCGGTGATCCGGAGCGGCGCGGACCGTCCGGCCTCGCCTACGCCTTCCTCGTCGCCCTCGCGCTGCACGTCGCGGCCCTCGTCGGCATGACGCTGTTCGGCGCCGCGCCGGCGACGCCCCCCGGCGAGAACATCGTGACGATCGACCTCGCCCCGCAGATGACCGAGGCCAACACGCAGGCCCCGTCGGAGACCGCCGCCTCGGCCCCGGCCCCGCCCGAGGCGAAGCCGGTCGAGACGCCGGAAGCCGAGCCGGTGACGAAGCCGCTCGAGACCACGGAGGTGGCTCCCCCCGAGGCCACCGTGCCGCCGCCGCCGGACGCGACCCCGGTCGCCCCCGAGGCCACCACCATGGCCGAACCGCCGGACGCGCCGGTGACGCCACCGGTGGAGGCCGTGACCGAACCGCCGCCCGAGGACCAGGTCATCACATCGACCGCGCCGGAGGCGCTGCCCCTGGCGCCGCCCCCGCCCACCGTCGCGGAGGCCCCCAAGCCCGTGGAGGTGGAGAAGCCGAAGCCCGATCCCGCCAAGATCCTCGAGGCCAAGCGCGAGGCCAAGCGCAAGGCCGACCGCGAAGCGCGCCTGAAAGCCGAGCAGGAGGAGCGCCGCGAGGCGATCGCCGAGGCAAGGCGCGAGGCGGCCAAGGAGGCCAAGGCCAAGGCCGCCCGGGAGGCCGCGCGCCGCGCGGCGGCGGCCGCCAGCGAGGGCCAGGCCCGCCAGAACTCGGCCTCCGCGTCGCGCCAGAGCAGCGCGGGTTCGGCTGCCGGCGGCAACGATCCGAACGCGCTGCGGGCGTGGCAGGGCATGCTGAGCGCCACCATTCGCGGCCGGATGAACGCCAACGCGGCGGCCGGCACCAGCGGCGGCGTCGCGGTCGTGCGCTTCACCGTGTCCCGCTCCGGGCAGGTCATGAGTTCCGGGCTCGCCAGCAGCAGCGGCATCGGCGCCATCGACAGCGCGGCGCTCGCCACCGTGCGCGGCTCGCTGCCCGCCGCACCGGCGGGGGTCAACCTGAACAGCCTCGCCGTCACGGTGCCCCTGCGCTTCAGCCCCGGCCGCTGATCGGCCGAATCTTCGGCGCAGGATCGGTCCCATGGCCGTGTGGTTCACCAGCGACACGCATTTCGGCGATCCGCGCATCCTGCGGATCGACAAGCGGCCCTATCCGGATCTCGCCGCGCACGATGCCGCGCTGATCGCCGCCTGGACCGCCGTCGTGGCCCCCGAGGACGAGGTCTGGCATCTCGGCGACTTCGCGCTCGGCCCCTCGGACGCCCGCATCGCCGAGATCCTGGCGGTGTTACCGGGGGTGAAGCACCTCATCGCGGGCAATAACGACGGACCCGGCACCCTGAAGGCGCCGGGCTGGACCTCGGTGGCGCATTACGCCGAGACCACCGTCGACGGACGACGCCTCGTACTCTGCCACTACGCCTTCCGGACCTGGAACGGGATCGGGCGCGGGGCGGTCAACCTGCACGGGCACTCGCACAACAAGCTGAAGCCGATCCCCCGGCAGTACGATGTCGGCGTCGACGCGCAGGGACCGGCCCCGGTCGGCCTCGCCGCGATCCTGGCGTCGCGCCGGCGTCGGACGGCGGCGCACAAACCCGTGGAACCTTAGCGGCGGGTTTGCCGTTTCAGCCACATGAACGCAAGCTGATCAGCTCTGATCCAGTCCCAACACGGACAGGACGGACTTGATCTTGCGGACACTTCCGAACGCGCGTCGAAATCTTTTCGACACGCGCACGATCAGGTGTCCCCAGCATCAGGTGCCCCTCATGCGTCCCTCCCCTCGTCTCGCCCTCGCCGCCGGTCTCGCCCTGAGCCTCGCGGCCCCCGCCCTCGCCGCTCCGGCCTGCCTCGATGCGCAGCGCAAGGTCGATGAGGCGAACGCCCTGCGCTACCAGTTCCGTCAGGAGGCGCGCCTCGGCAACCATGACCGCGCCTGCGACACGCTCGATGAGATCGGCGACCGCTACGCCGACGCCCGCGACGCCTTCGAGGATTGCGGGGCCGGCGCGGCCGCCATCGACCTGCGCAGCGAGTCCCGCGCCCTGCGCGCCGCCAAGGCCGTCAACCGCTGCGATTGAGCGGGTGCGTCGCCACACGCCGTCCCGCCTCGCTTCGATCCAGTCTCATCTCGCACGCGGCCGGTGATTCGCCGGCGCCAAGGTCAGCTCCCATGAACGCCATCGCCGCCCTCGACCCCAAGGCTCTCGACCGCGCCATCCCGACCGGTCCGTCCTTCGCCGCCGCCCTCTGCGGCTTTCTCAGCACCACCGTGGCGACCACCATGGTGATGTTCCTGATCAGCAGCGTCTGAGGGCGCGCACCCCGGAAGTCACGGGGCGACGAACCAGAAGCGACGCTTCGAGAACAGCATGTCGGGCGCCCCGACGCTGGCGTGAGGCGGGCAGACCGTCTCGCTCCGCGGCGCAGGCTCCACCGACCTGGCAGCCGGCATCATCAGGGCGGTCGAGACCGGAAAGAGGCCGAGTTTGGCCTGCACGGCGGGCTGGCGGACCGCGGAGATCGTGACGATCCCCACCAGCAGCCCACCCGCGATCGTGCCGAGAACGAAGTTCATCATGGTGGTGGAATCCGGCGTGCCCCGCGTATAGAGCGGGATCGCGCGCCCTCCCTCGTCGCACTTCTCGGCATGATTACGGCACGGCCACGTCTTACGATCCGTTAACGATGAAATGGCTAAGGTCTCCCCGCCGGCCCGATTCGGGCCCTTGGTGCCCTGGGGAATGATCTGCGATGTCATACGGAGCCAGCGCCTACGCCCGAGTTGCACAGACGGCCCTGTCGCCGCGCGAGGCGGAAGCGGCCGTGCTGATCAAGGCGGCGGGCCGCCTCCAGGCAATTCAATCCGACTGGACCAACCAGGCGTCCGCCCTGAGCGAGGCCCTCAGCTTCAATCAGAAGGTCTGGACGATCATCGCGGGTGGCGCGACCGCCCCTGAAAGCCCGCTGCCCGTCGAGATCAAGAACAACATCGCCGAACTCTCGACCTTCGTCTTCAAGCGGATGATCGACACGCTGATCGAACCGAGCGCCGAGAAGCTCAGCGCGCTCATCAGCATCAACCAGAACATCGCCGCCGGCCTGCGCATGTAAGCCTTGCGGCTACGGTCGCCCCGGATGGACAGGGCCCGTCGCTTCACGAGCGGCGGGCCCTGTCCGTTTGCGACGAAAGACTTTCCCGGTCATCCCTTCGACGCAGGGTCCAAATCACCCGGTGCGGACAGGCGCTCGGCCAGGGACTGCTCGTACTGGATCAGGTCCTTGCAGCGCTTGAGGGCGCGATAACGTTCGCCCTTCGCCAGGAGCTCGTGAATATCGCGCAGATAAGGGGCCATGCTGGATGCCGCCGCGATCAGTTCGTTGGCTTGGCTGATGAAGAGATTCTCCGCCTCGGGCGTCGGCTCGGCGAGATACAGAACGGTCAGCGTGAGATACAGGCGCTTGCAAGCGGTGTCGGCCTCGCTCTCCAGGATGATATCGCTCTCACGCAGGAAGTTCGTCACCGTCTCGATGACGAAGCTGGACCGTCGGGGGCCATTGCGGATGGCGGTTCCACCGATGAGCAAGCGTTCCCCGGGTTTAAGTTCGATCTTAAGGGGCATGGAGAGCCTCGGAACGCGGAACTGTTCCTCACCATCGCCAAACATGGTTAACGGAACATGAAGCTGAAACCGAATGAGGCACGCTAAGCTTTTGAACTTGTTCGATTTGTCTACGAAGAGAACGTATTTAACCCTCACAAGCAAAGGTTTGTTCAGGCCCTCGCTTAAGGGGATGGAAAGTCCGGCATGGTTGTTTGGCCCCGCCTCCAAAAAGGGGGCGCATCGATCAGAACGGATCGTCCCCTATGTCTTCCAGCATCACCCTTACCGCCGCGACCCGTCAGAACCTGCTCTCGCTCCAGGGCACCGCTGACCTCCTGACCACCACTCAGAACCGCCTGTCGACCGGCAAGAAGGTGACCTCGGCCCTCGACAACCCAACCAACTTCTTCACCTCGCAGAGCCTGTCGGCTCGCTCGTCGGACCTCAGCGGCCTCCTGGATGGCCTGTCGAACGGCGTGCAGACGATCCAGGCCGCGAACCAGGGCATCACTTCGCTCCAGAAGCTCGTCGACTCGGCTAAATCGACCGCGCAGCAGGCGCTCGCCGACAAGAGCGGCGGCAAGGGCACGATTCTCGGCGGCGTCGCCGCTCAGTCGGCCGTGACCACCGGTACCTCGGCCATCACCGGCACCCTCGACCTGTCTTCCCTGGCCAAAGACGCATCTGTGGACATCTCCCTCGACGGCGGCGCCACGAAGAGCACCCTTCGCCTCGACTCCTCGACCTTGAAGAGCGTCACCACCGATACCTCGAAGGTCACGACCGACCAGCTGGTCACGGCCCTGAACGGCCAGATTGCCGCGAATTCGAACCTCGCTGGCAAGGTCTCGGCCTCCATCGGCACGAACGGCCGTATCAGCTTCACCACCACGGATACCGGCGCTGCCGCTAAGTTGAGCGTCAGCGGATCGCTGAACGCGACGACGGATATCGGCTTCGGCAAGCCCGCAACCACCCCGACGGCCGCGACGGTCGTTGCCGGGGCAGCTCTCGGCGCAACGACCGACCTCTCCAACGGAAAAAGCTCGGTCTTCAGCATCACGGACGGCAACAAGTCCGTTAGCGTGACCTTGAACTCAACCACCGCCACCGACAACCTCGGCGGGACCCTTGGCGACTCCGCCACCGACGCCAACGTCATCAAGGCGATCAACAAACAGCTGTCGGATGCCGGTTCGACCATCACGGCGAAGATCGGCACCACGGCGGTGGATGGTGCCGCGGCGAACGGCAAGATCGTTCTGACGTCGCAGGACCTTGGTCCCGACGCGCAACTCTCGATCAACCCGATCAGCAACACGGCGGGGGGCGCCACCGGCATTGGTTTCTCGACCTTCACCGCCTCGCCTGGAACCGTGGTTGCCCCGGCTACCGGTGTCACCGCGAAGGCAACTGGCGGTGTCGATCTGCGTACGACGCCCCCGAGCCTCGCCGGCGGTAAGTCCGCAACCTTCAGCATCACCGATGCTGGCACGACCAAGACGATCACCATCGACAGCCGGTCGTTGGACACCGCAGGTACAAACCCTGGCGATGCCGCCACGGGTGCGGCCCTCGGCGACAATCCCACGGGCGCCAAGATCGTGAGTGCTATCAACGCCCAGCTTAAGGCGCAGAGCAGCGCGGCTGTCGCTTCTATCGACGCAAGCACTGGCGGCTTGGTGTTCACCGCCAGCGCGGCAAACGTCGCTTTCACTGCCAGCGCCACCAATGACACCATCGGTCTCGGCTTTGGAACCGCGGGTGCCACCAGTGGGTCCTTTGCCGCTGGCTTCGGTGCAGCCGTGACCGCCATTGTCGCCAACGGCACCGACGCCTCGGACGGCTCGTCCAAGGCTTCGATCACGGGGGCAACTCCGCCGACTACTGCCAACAGCGGCATCTACAATACTACCACGAACAAGTTCGATTTCAGCGGTGGTACGCCTCCTAACGCCTCGTTCACGCTGCAACTCGGTTCCGGCGCGTCCAAACTGATCGACGTCAGCACGGCGACGCTCGGTAGCGGTGCTGCCGTCAGCCAAGCCAGTGTGGCCAAGGCGATCAATGACCAGATCAACGCCGACACGGGCCTGCAGGGCAAGGTCACGGCCAGCTTCGTGAACAATAAGCTCACGATTCAGTCCACGGCCTTTGGCTCCGATCAAACCCTGACCGTGAAGGCTGCCGGATCGACCGATATCGGCCTTGGTGTGTCGGGTGCCGTTGCCCAGACCAGTGCTGGCACGGATATCGGCGGCTCGAAGGGCACAAGCTCGACGCGCTCCACTCTGGCCACCCAGTACAACAATCTGCTCACGCAGATTTCTCAGCAGGCGCAGGATGCCGGTTACAACGGTGTCAACCTGCTGTTCCGTAACGGAGCTTCGGCCAACGAAAACACACTTCGGCTGACCTTCAACGAGAAGGGCACCTCGACCCTCGACATCGCCGGCGTGAAGTTCGACGCCGACGGCCTCGGCCTCAAGGCGACGACCAACAACTTCCAGTCGGACGACGAGATCAACACGGCTCTCAACCAGCTGACCACGGCAACCGCCTCGCTTCGCGCACAGTCCTCGACCTTCGGCTCCAACCTCTCGGTGGTGCAGAACCGTCAGGACTTCTCGAAGAACCTCATCAACATCCTCGACACCGGCTCGGCCAACCTGACGAATGCGGACCTCAACGAAGAGGCCGCCAACTCCCAGGCGCTGTCGACCCGTCAGTCGATCGGCATCTCGGCGCTCTCGCTCGCCAACACGGCGCAGCAGGGCATCCTGCAGCTCCTCCGCTAAGCGGCTCTCCGTCGCTCGGCACGCCGCCGGCCTTCGGGCCGGCGGTTTCTTCCTTTCCAAGGCACACTCACCGACAAGCCGGCGGTTTGCCCTCGGCTCGTATCGAACGACGAAAAGGCCGGGGCGCGTCGCCCCGGCCTTTTCGCGTTCAGCCGTCTCGGAGAAGACAGGTCAGGCCGTGCGATCGAGGGGCCGTCCCGCCGGGTGGGCGCGCATCTCGGACGCCTCGGCATAGGCACGCGCCTTGAGCACCACGGGATCGGGAAGCTGGATCACCACGTCACCCGAACTCGGGTCCACCTCCTGGTAGACCACCGTCTTGGTGTCCTGGTCGATCCGGATGCGGGGCTCGGCCGCGGCCGCGCCGGCCTTGGCCTCCTGCGATGGCGCCGGCCTCGTCCCGAAGCGGGGATCGGATCCCCGCTCCTGGCTCTGGATATCCACCCGCACCGCGGGCGCGAGGGGCGCCGGCGCCTGGACGGGCTGGACCGGCGGGATCGGAGACGGCCCGGCACCGGTGCCCCGGAACGCGGGCACGGCGCCTATGCTGGAGATCGACATCGCACGCCCTTTTTCGGTTGATGCGGCATGTCACCAGACAAAGCGCCGGGCGTGAATCGGATCTTAAGAACTTCGTTGCCCCACGACCATTCCGCCGGGCATCCTCAAGGCGACATCAAGACGATAGGGCGCTTTTTAGCGATCCCGCCGGATGCCGGTGATTCGTTCCGAATCCAGCGGGATCAGGCACCGCGCTCGTCCTCGTCGGACACCGCATGCTCCGAGCGGTGCAACCGGCTCAGGAGGACGAGCATCGAGCCCGGCAGAGGCCCGGTCAGGGTCTCGGCATCGGTAAAGATTCCCCGCTCGCGCGCGAGGCGACGGCGGGCCTTGGATTTCTCGGCGAGGACGACCGGCGTTCGACCGCCGGTTCTTCTGATTTTCATACGCACAACGCACGCTCCAACGTCGACGTGAGCCTGGAGAAGCCACCACAAACGCGGCTGCGGCGAATCCGTTCCGGCCACGCTTGCGCGCATGGTGGCGGCGGGGCGTCGCGGATGGTAGAGCCCGGGCCATGCTCGAAGGCCTGCCTCCCCATCGTCCGACCCACGTGCTCCGCCTGCTCACCGACGAAGGCTCGGCGCGCGCGATGACCGACCTTCTCGGCGAGATGTTCGATCCGACCCAGACGGCGGTGGCCGCCTTCGAGGCCGAGGACGGCAGGACCTGGCGCCTGGAGGCCTATTTCGCCGATGCGCCCGACGAGGACATGATCCGCGACCTGATCCGTCCGGTGGTCGGCGCGCAGGCGGATGTCGCGACCTTCGAGACCATCGACCAGCAGGACTGGGTGCGCGCCTCCCTGGAAGGCCTCAAGCCCGTTCGGGCCGGGCGTTTCCTCGTGCATGGCAGCCACGACCGCGAGAACGTGCGGGTCAACGACCTCGCCATCGAGATCGAGGCCGCGCTCGCCTTCGGCACGGGCCATCACGGCACCACGCTCGGCTGCCTTCGGGCACTCGCCGGAATCCTCAAGCGCGGGCGCCCCGCCCACGTGCTCGACGTGGGCACCGGCACCGGCATCCTGGCCTTCGCGGCGGCCAAGTTCCTGCACAAACCCGTCATCGCCGGCGACCTCGATCCGGAGGCGGTGACCACCGCCATCGGCAATGCCCGCCTCAACGGTCTCGGGCCGGTGCTGCGCCTCTACCAGGGACCGGGCGTGCGCCACGCCCTGGCCAACCGGCCGCGCCGCTTCGACGTGGTCTTCGCCAACATCCTGGCGCGCCCCCTCAAGGCCCTGGCGCCCTCGCTCACGGCGGTCGTGGCGGACCACGGCGTGCTGATTCTCTCCGGCCTCATCGAGCGCGACGTGCCGGGCGTGCTCTCGACCTACCGGCATCGCGGCTTCCACCTCGCCCGGCACGGCCTGATCGAGGGCTGGGCCACCCTGGTGCTGACGCGCGGCGGCGCGGCACCGCGCCCGCGCCGGGATCGGTTGCGGCCCTTCTGAGCCCGTCGTAACCCTGGGCGCCATGACGCGCCCCCGCTTCCAGACCTTCGACGATCCGAGCCACCGCCAGGGCGCCGCCCGCATCCGGGCCCTGCGCGAAACCCTGCATGCCGCCGGGCTCGACGGGTTCGTGGTGCCGCGCGCCGACGAGCACCAGTCGGAATACGTGCCCCCCCAGGCCGAGCGCCTCGCCTGGCTCACGGGGTTCACGGGATCCGCCGGCACCGCCGTGATCCTGCGCGATGCGGCGGCGCTGGTCGTCGACGGGCGCTACACCCTGCAGGCTCCGGCCCAAATCGACACGGCCGTGATCACGCCGGTGCCGCTCGCCGAGACCAGCGCCGCCGCCTGGGTCGGCGCGCGCATGAAGGCCGGCGAGGTCCTGGCCTATGATCCCTGGCTGCACACGCCCGACGGCGTGGCGCGCCTGGAGCGCGCGGTCGTGAAGGCCGGCGCGACCCTGCGGCCGGTGGCGTCCAACCTCGTCGACGCCGTCTGGGCCGACCGGCCGGGCGCGCCCTCCGGCGCCGTGGTGGCGCATCCCCCGGACCTCGCGGGCGAATCGGCCACCGACAAGCTCGCGCGCATCCGCGCGGCTCTCGCCGAGGCGGGCTGCGCCGCCCTGGTGATCTCCGACCCCCACAACCTCGCCTGGGCCTTCAACCTGCGCGGCGCGGACGTGGCGCACACGCCCCTGGCGCTCGGCTACGCCCTGGTGCCGCGCGAGGGCCGTGCGGCCCTCTTCCTGACATCCGGGGATGTGAGCCCGGAGCTCCGGACCGCCCTTACCCCGCTCGCGGCGGTTCATCCCCGCGCCGCCTTCGAGGACGCCCTGTCCGCCCTGGCGGCGGATGCGGCCCGAATCCGTCTCGATGCCGGCACGGCGGCCTTCGCCCTCAAGCTCCGGGTCGAGGCGGCGGGGGGCGTCGCGGATCTCGGACCCGACCCGATCACCGCCATGAAGGCGGTCAAGAACCCGGCCGAGATCGCCGGCGCGCGGGGCGCCCACCACCGCGACGGCGTCGCGGTCACGCGCTTCCTCGCCTGGCTCGACGCGCAGGGCGAGGCGCTCACCGAGATCGCGGCCGTGGAGGCCCTGGAGGATTTCCGCGCCGAGGGCGGCCTGCTCCGCGACGTGTCGTTCCCGACCATCTCGGGCAGCGGGGCCAACGGGGCCATCGTGCATTACCGGGTGACGCGCGAGACCGACCGGCGCATCCGGGCGGGCGAATTGTTCCTCGTGGATTCCGGAGCGCAATACGCCGACGGCACCACCGACATCACCCGCACGGTGGCGGTCGGGCAGCCCTCCGAGGCCATGTGCGAACACTTCACCCGCGTGCTCAGGGGCCATATCGGCATCGCCCGCGCGGTGTTCCCGAAAGGCACCACGGGCGCGCAGATCGATTCCTTCGCCCGACAGCCGCTCTGGGACGCCGGCCTCGATTTCGACCACGGCACCGGACACGGGGTCGGCGCCTTCCTCTCGGTGCATGAAGGGCCGCAGCGCATCGCCAAGACCGGGACGGTCATCCTCGAAGCGGGGATGATCCTCTCGAACGAGCCCGGCTACTACAGGACGGGCGCCTACGGCATCCGCCTGGAGAACCTCGTCCTGGTCGAGCCCCGCACGGTTCCCGGCGGCGAGCGCCCGATGCTCGGGTTCGAGACCCTGACCCTCGCGCCCTTCGATCGCCGCCTGATCCGCGCCGACCTGCTCACCCCGGAGGAGATGGCCTGGATCGACGCCTACCATGCCCGGGTGCGCGCGGCGCTCGGGCCGGATCTCGACGCGGCCACGCGGGCCTGGCTGGAAAAGGCGACCCTGCCGATGGTCGCCCTCGCCTGAACCGACCGGGCAGTAGGGTTCGGGCGACGCTTGCGACGATCCCGCCCATTCCGGCGCGGCGGAAACGAGGGGACAAGAGGTTCACCGCTCCGGGTCTCGCCGCCCGAATCGTCCGGTCGGGACCTCTCGGCTTCGGGATTTCACCCGCACGCCGAACGGACTTAATCTCGTCGTTTCCATCACCGAACAGGACCTGATGATTCGGCTTCTCGCCCTGGCGCTCGCGCTGTTCGGCCTCGCCCTTCCGCCCGCGCGGGCGCAAGGGTTCAAGATGCCGACCGACCTCCTGAAGGCGAGTCTGGTCGGGGAGCCCTCGGCCATCCGGCCGGGGGCGCCCTTCACGGTGGCGATCCGCATGGTGATGCGGCCGAACTGGCACGTCTACTGGCGCAATCCCGGCGATTCCGGGCTGGCTCCGGAAGTCGCGTGGACGCTGCCGGCCGGGTTCTCGGCGGGGCCGATCCAGTGGCCGGCGCCGAGCCGCATCCCGGTCGCGCACCTCATGAACTTCGGCTACGAGGGCGAGACCGTTCTCCTCACCGAGATCACCCCGCCGGCGAGCCTGGGTTCGGGCAAGCCGGCGACGCTCCAGGCCAAGCTCACCTATCTCGTCTGCGAGCGCGAATGCGTGCCGGGCTCGGCCGACTTGCGCCTGACCCTGCCGGTGGCCCCGGCCGGCACCAGCACGGGTCTCGCGCCCGGCTCGATGATGCTGTTCGAGGCGGCCCGCGCCGCCCTGCCGGTGGCTGCCCCCTGGCCGGTCCGCTACGGCGCGGAGAACGGGCGCCTGCAGGTGCATCTCGCCGCGCCCGACATCCGCGCCGCGTCCGTCGCCTACTTTCCCTATGCCGAGACCGCGATCGAGAACGCGGCACCGCAGGACGCGACGAGCGATGCCGCCGGCCTGCATATCGACCTCGCGCGCGGCGACGCGACGGAGGCGCCCCCCACGGCCCTGCCGGGCGTGCTCACCTTCGAGGAGGCGACGCCGGACGGGAGCGTGCGCCGCGCCTACGCGATCGGCGAAGCCCCCACGGTCTCCACGCCCGCGGCGGCGCAGGTCGCCTCGTCTCCGGCCGCGCCCGTATCGGCACCGGATGAGAGCCTGACCCTCTGGAGCGCGGCCGGCCTCGCCTTCCTCGGCGGTCTCCTGCTCAACCTGATGCCCTGCGTCTTCCCGGTCCTGTCGATCAAGGTGCTCAGCCTCGTCGGGCATTCCGGCGAACCGGCAGGGCGCGTCCGTCTGCACGGGCTTGCCTACACCGCCGGGGTCCTGGCGGCTTTCCTGACCCTGGCGGGCCTGCTCATCGCGCTGAAGGGCGCCGGCGCGGGTATCGGCTGGGGCTTCCAGCTGCAATCGCCCCTGGTGGTGGCGGGCCTCGCCTACCTGCTGTTCGGCATGGGCCTCGGCCTCTCCGGCGTGGTGCATCTGGGCGCCGGCATCGCCGGGATCGGCGACGGGCTGACCCGGCGGGCGGGGCTGGAGGGGTCGTTCTTCACCGGTGTGCTCGCGACCGTCGTGGCCACCCCCTGCACCGCCCCCTTCATGGGCTCGGCGGTGGGTTTCGCGCTGACTCAGGAGGCAGGCGTCAGTCTGGCGGTCTTCGCCAGCCTCGGCCTCGGTCTCGCCCTGCCCTTCCTGGTTCTGACGCTCTGGCCGGCGGCCCTGCGCCGCCTGCCCCGGCCGGGCGCCTGGATGGATACGCTGAAGGGGGCGCTGGCCTTCCCGATCTACGCCACCGTGGCGTGGCTGGTCTGGGTGCTGGCCCAGCAGGTCGGCTCGGCGGGGCTCCTCGGGGCCCTGATCGGCCTCGTCCTCGTGGGCTTCGCGGCCTGGGCCTGGGAGCGCGGACACGGCGCCGGACCGATCGGCGGCTGGATCGCGCGCGGCACGGCGGTCGCGGCCCTGGCGGCGCTCACCCTCCTCACCCTCGGGCTCGACCGCGACCGGGCCGGGATGGCGACCGCGCGGTCCGGCGCCGAGGGATTCAGCCAGGCCCGCCTCGACGGACTCCTGGCGCAGGGCAAACCGGTCTTCCTCAACATGACGGCGGCCTGGTGCATCACCTGCCAGGTCAACGAGCGCACGGCGCTGGGCTCAGAGTCTGTCCAGGCCGCCCTGAAGGCGCGCGGCATCACCTACCTGAAGGGCGACTGGACCAACCAGAACCCCGAGATCACCCGCCTGCTGGAGCGCCATGGCCGCAGCGGCGTGCCGCTCTACCTACTCTACGCGGGCGCTGGCGAGCCGACGGTCCTGCCACAGATTCTCACCTCGGGCCTCGTGCTGGAGGCCCTGAAGGCGGTGCCCCTCGCGGCGGCGGACCGGAGCGCGGCCCTGACCCCGGAGCGCTAGCGGGCATCGCGGTCCCCCCCCCGGTGGGCTGCGCCGAGCCCGATGGATGCACGTTTCGCGAAACGCGATAATCCTCGACTTGACGGGGACACGCGCCTCCCGCAGCACGGCAGCATGAGCATTGCTTCCGCGCCGCGCTGGACCGTCTTCCGCAACGGCGATTTCCGCCTCTTCGGCACGGCACGCTTCCTCACCGGCCTCGCCTACCAGATGCAGGCGGTGGCGGTGGGCTGGTTCGTCTACGACATCACCCGCTCGGCCCTGGCGCTGGGCCTCGTCGGGCTCGCGAGCTTCCTGCCCGCCATGCTCTCGGCGCTCGTGGCCGGGCACGTGGCCGACACCTACGACCGGCGCCTCGTGGCCGCCATCGCCTACGCCGCCCTGGCGCTGGCGGATCTCGGGCTGCTCGTCGCGGCCCATTCCGGCTCCACGACGCTGTGGCCGATCTACCTCCTCGTGATCGTCATCGGCACCGGCCGGGCCTTCGCCAACCCGACGCTCCAGGCGCTGCTGCCGACCCTGGTGCCGCGCAACCTGTTCGGCTCCGCCATCGCCTGGAACGCCTCGCTGTGGCAGAGCGCCTCGATCCTCGGGCCCGCCACCGGCGGCTTCCTCTACGCCCTCGGGCCGGCGGTGGTGTTCGGTGCGGCCGCCGCGAGCTTCGCCCTGGCGAGCGCGCTGATCCTGGCGATCCGGTTCCGGCCCGCCCCGGTCACCGAGCGTCCGCCCGTCACCTGGGAGACCCTCTCGGCCGGGCTCACCTACATCCGCACCCACCCCGTGGTGCTCGGCGCGATCAGCCTCGATCTCGTGGCGGTGCTGCTCGGGGGCGCCACCGCCCTCCTGCCGATCTTCGCCGCGGAGGTGCTGCATGTCGGCC
Source organism: Methylobacterium sp. J-068 (assembly GCF_022829445.1). Lineage (GTDB taxonomy): Bacteria > Pseudomonadota > Alphaproteobacteria > Rhizobiales > Beijerinckiaceae > Methylobacterium. The sequence goes on from NZ_JAKSXY010000122.1 coordinate 403,670, forward strand.
CGCTCGGCCTCGGGGTCCTGCGCAGCATGCCGGCGGCCGGCGCGGTGCTCACCGCGGTCACGCTGGCCTACGTCCCACTCGAGCGCCATGCCGGCCTGCGCATGCTCCAGGCCGTGGGGATCTTCGGTCTCGCCACGGTGGGGTTCGGCCTCTCGACCTCCCTGCCCCTCTCCATGGCCTGCCTGTTCGTCACGGGGGCCGCCGACATGATCAGCGTCTTCGTGCGCCAGACCTTCGTTCAGGGCGAGACCCCGGACGCCATGCGGGGCCGGGTCTCGGCGGTGAACGCCGTCTTCATCGGCGCCTCGAACGAACTCGGCGAATTCGAATCCGGCACCCTCGCGGCCCTGATCGGCGCCGTCCCGGCGGTGGTGGCCGGCGGCCTCGCGACGCTGCTCGTCGCCGCGCTCTGGGGGCGGGTGTTTCCGGCGCTGCGGGCACGGGACCGGCTGATGCCGGCGGAGTGAACGGGGTTTTATCCCTGGCGGACGGCATTTTGGCCGCACGAGGGATAAAACCCACGACATCATAGGCTTACCGGTCAAGCGGCGACGCGACCAAGCGCAGGCGCACCTCACCGCGACCCGGCTCACCAGCCGGCTGCTCCATCTCCAGTTCGATGATCCGGGCCGCCGTTACCTTCTGGGGACGCCCCTGCCTCGACCACTGGGCTTCGTGCCAAGCTTTTGCACATGACAGCCCCGCACACGCGAGGGTAGAACCATCGCGGGAGGACGTGACGGCCGACATCAAGGTGGTTGCCGGGAATTGCGGCAAGGGCAGGGGCACCTATCAGGCGGGCGTCCTGACGAGCCCGGATGGGATCGAGCGCTCCGTGGAGTGCCTCCTGACCGTCGAGGCGCATGGCGACGTCGCGGGTGCACGGAATTGGGGTGGCCAAGTTCTGGATGGGCTGAAGGGAAGCCTCGCCCTTGCCTCGAACATCGACCTGAGCGGAACGGCGCTCCTCGCCGCCACCGCGCTGAGCTCGGTCTCGGCCGACGAATCCCAGCCCCAGACTCTGCTGGAGATCACGTTCCAGGATGGCGGCCTGCTGATCGCCCTGGCGGACCCGCGCCTTCCGGCGCTGATCACCAATGATCGGGAGGTCCTGCGACGGGGGTTCGCGCGGGCGGCGCAGCGCGTGGCGCAGCCCGTCGAGGGGCCGGCGCCCTCCTCCGAGTCGACCCTGATGGCCACGGCCGGCGATGCCGCTCAGGCGGCCGTCGGCGCCGTACAGGCAGTGACCGGCGCTGCCGGCGCATCGCTCAGTTCGGCCTTTGGCTTCGTGCGCCGGACGGCCGGCTACGAGCGCGGCTGAAGCTCCGACAGAGCCATGCCGTCGCGGGGGCGGCCCGCCGAGCGCGCCCCGGTATGAGCCCCTACTTCCCCGACAGCAGCGGCGACCAGGTCGGGTCCGACGCATAGGAGGGGGTCGGTACCGGCTGCTCAACCTTGCCGGTGATGTCGACCATGTAGAGCTTGCCGCCGCCCTGGCCGCCGGGGTCGCGGAAGAACAGCACGTACTGGCCGTTGGGCGCGAAGGTCGGCCCCTCGTTGTGGAAGCCTTCCGTCAGCACGCGTTCGCCCGAGCCGTCCGGCTTCATCACGCAGATGGCAAAGCCCCCCTTGCGCTGGCGCGTGAAGGCGATGAGGTCGCCGCGCGGGGAGAAGGCCGGCTGCGAGGCCGAGCCCTCGCCGAACGAGATCCGGGTCGGGTTCGCGCCCGTGGAACTCATGATGTAGATCTGCTGCGAGCCGCCGCGATCGGACTCGAACACGATCTGGCTGCCATCCGGCGAGAAGCTGGGCGAGGTGTCGATGGCGTTGCCGTTGGTGATCGGCGTCTGGGCCTTCGAGCCGAGATCCATCAGCACGATGTCGGCGTTGCCGCCCTGCTGCACGCTCATCACGAGGCGGCGGCCATCGGGCGAGAAGCGCGGGCTGGTGCTCATCGAATCGGATTTGCCGAGCGCCTGACGCCCGCCCGTCTCGAGGTTGAGGACCTGGATGCGCGGCTGCTGCCCGGTGGTCTGGGTCATGAAGGCGATGTCCTGGGTCGCCGGCGAGTAGCGGGGGGCGACCACCGCGTTCTCGCCGCTGGTGAGCGCGCGCACGTTGGCGCCGTCCTGGTCCATCACCATCAGGCGCTTGCGCCGGTGCTCCTTGGAGCCGGACTCGTCCACGAAGGCGATGCGGCTGTCGAACCAGGGCCCGAGGCCGGTGATCTTGGTGTAGACCGCGTCGGAGATGAGGTGGCCGGTGCGGCGGGCATTGGCCGGGTCGGTGCCGTATTGCTGGCCCGTCATCTGCTGGCCCGAGGTGACGTCCCAGAGCCGGAACTCGACCTTGAGCTTGCCCGAGCCGTCGCGCGCGACGCGGCCGGTGATCAGCGCCTGCACGCCGGCCGCCTTCCACTTCTCGAAGCCCGGCACCGCGTCGAAGCCGGGGGATTCGGGGAATTTCGCCTTCTCGACGGGGGTGAAATAGCCGGAGCGGCGCAGGTTGTTGGTCACCACGCTGGAGACGAGGAGCCCGAGGCTCGGATCGCCCGAGAAATCCGTGACGGCGATCGGCATCGGCTGGAACGACCCGCCGCCGATGCGCAGGTTGAGCTGCGCCTGCGCCGGGCTCAGGCCGAACAGGACGAGCGCCAGGAGGGCGAGAAGCGACGCCGGGCGCGGGAGGATACGTCGGTGCATGGGCGATTCCGTGGTCGTGAGGGGCTTGGCGGCGCGATGCGCGCCCTCTCGTGACGGGTTGAGGTCGGGGGAGACGAGCGGGTTCCGGGGACGTGCCGCCTCACCCCGTGCCCCGCCGCTCGGGAGCAGGATGCCGCGCAGGGCTTTCGCGATCGGGCATCGGTCCGAGTCCAGGATCATCGACCATAGGTCCCATCACACCCGAGAGAACTCGAACTCGGCGTTGATGGCCTTCCAGTCGTTGTAGTAGGGCGCGTACTGGGCCGGAATCTTGTAGGGCGCGCAGCGCCGCACCGCGCGCTGGGCGGCCTCGGCGATGGAGCGGTCCACCGCGTTGGCGCCGCCGCGCATGATGCGGGGCTCGGTGGTGAGCGTGCCGTCCGGGTTCAGGCGGATGTCGAGCATCGGCAGGACGACGCCCTGCGTCGCGCCGGGCGGCGCCACGTAGCAGCGCTCGATCTGCTGCTGGAGCATACCCACGAGCGCGTCGCGCAAGGACGGCGACAGGCGCTGGGCGTTGCCGGTGGCGGCCCCCAGGGACGCCGTGCGCTGCACCTCGCGCCCGGTGGCGCCGGTGGATTGCGACGGCGCCTTCGAGGCGAGCAGAGAGCGGATATCGCCCGCGCTGAACTTGTCGGCGAGTTCGGCCTGCTTCTTGGCCTTGGCTTCCGCGTCGGCCTTCGCCCTGGCATCGGCCATCGCCTTGGCCTTCGCCTTGGCGGCCGCGTCGGCCTTGGCTTTGGCGGCGGCGTCGGCCTTGGCGGCGGCGTCCGCTTCGGCCTTGGCCTCCGCGAGTTCCTTCTGGTGCTCGGCCTCCGCCTTCGCCTTGGCGTCCGCCACGGCCTTGGCCTTGGCTTCGGCCTCCTTCTCGGCCTTGGCTTCCGCCTCGGCCCGCGCCTTCGCGTCGGCCTTCGCCTTGCGCGCGGCCTCGGCCTTTGCGGCTTCCGCCTTGGCCGCAGCCTCCGCCTTGGCTTCCGCCTCGGCCTCCTGCTTCTCGATCAGTTCGGCGAGCTGCTCGCGCTTCACCGCCTCGGCCTTGGCCTTGGCGGCGGCCGCCTTGGCCTCCGCGGCTGCCGCAGCCTTCGCCTCGGCCGCAGCCTTGGCCTCCGCCGCGGCCGCTTTCTCGGCGGCTTTGGCCGCCTTCTCGGCCGCCTCCGCCTTCGCGGCCTCCGCCTTGGCGGCCTTGGCGGCTTCCGCCGCCGCGTTCGGATCGGGCTCGCTGGAACGCAGCGGCATTTCCTCGGCGCTCGCCACCTTCATGTCGGCGGGGCGCTTCGGCGGGGCCGGGGCATCGACCGGGGCGTTCTCGGGCTCGCGCTCCTCGACCTTCTGCGCGAGCCGGTCGGCGCGCGGCATGGCGTTGGGCTGCGGCGCGTCGGCGTTGCGCTCGCCCTTGGTCAGTTCCGAGTATTGCTGCTCGGTCATCACCTCGACGGGCACGCCCTCCTGCGCATCGGGCAGGGCCGGGGCGGCAACCGAGAGCAGGGCGACCGTCAGCAGGCCGACATGCGTCGCCGCCGAGACCCAGACACCCGGCTCACTGCGTTTGAAGGGGATCCGCACCGCCGGCGCCCGCTACCGCTGGTCCGGCTCGGTGACCAGAGCGACCTTCTTGAAGCCGCCGCCGGTCACGATCGCCATCACCTGGGCGACGCGGCCGTAATCGACCCGCTTGTCGCCGCGCACGAACACACGCTCCTCGAAGCCGGATTTCGAGCTCTCGGTCAGCTTCGGCACGATGGTGTCGTCGGAGAGTTCGGACTCGCCGAGGAAGACCTGGCCCGACTGGCGGATCGAGAGCGTCACCGGCTTGGTGTCGGAGTTGAGCGGGCTCGCCTTCGATTGCGGCAGGTCGAGGGGCACGCCGACCGTCATCATCGGGGCCGCCACCATGAAGACGATGAGCAGCACGAGCACGACGTCGATGAACGGCGTCATGTTGATCTCGTTGATCGCGCCGTGGCGACGGCCGCGGCGGCGCCGCTTGCCACCACCCTGCGCTGCTCCGTGGGCCATGCCCATGATGGTTCCTCGACTTTCGAGTTCGGGTCAGGCGACCAGCGAGAGGCGCTCGTCGATCTGCCGCGAGAGGATGGCGGAGAACTCGTCGGCGAAGCCCTCGAGGCGCGACTGGTTCTTGGCCACGGTGGCCTGCAGCTTGTTGTAGGCGAGCACGGCGGGAATCGCGGCGAACAGGCCGATCGCGGTGGCGAACAGGGCCTCGGCGATGCCGGGCGCCACCACGGCGAGCGAGGTGTTCTTCGAGGCCGCGATCGAGGTGAAGGCGGTCATGATGCCCCAGACCGTGCCGAACAGGCCGATATAGGGGCCGGCCGAACCGATCGAGGCGAGGAAGAGCAGGCGGGACTCGAGGCGCTCGACCTCGCGCTGGATCGTCACGTCGAGCACCTTGTCGATGCGCTGGGACAGGCTCTGGATCTGGCGGCCCGAGCCCTCGAAGGAGCGCTTCCACTCCCGCATGGCGGCCACGAACAGGGCGCCCTGCCCCACCGCCGGCCGGTCGTTGAAGGAGCGGTAGAGTTCCTCCAGCGAGCGGCCCGACCAGAACGCCTCCTCGAAGGCATCCATCTCGGCCTTGGTCCGGCGGAACAGCAGGGTCTTGTCGACGATGATCGACCAGCACCAGACCGAGGCGCCGATCAGCCCGAGCATCACGACCTTGACGACGAAGTGGGCCTGCAGGAACAGGCCGAGCAGCGTCATGTCGGGTGCCGGCATCGCCTGCATCGCATCGGCTGGGTTCATGACTCGATCCTCGAAAAACCCCGCGCAGAGCCGCCGCGAAACCGATGGGCCGGTCTCTCGCGCTTCAACCGGAACCGTGAGCGATTTCAAGGCTCAATGGTCTGCGAATCTGTCGAAAGTATGGGCCGGACTTGTGCACTGCACAGATGCGGCCCGGACGCATTTAAGCGCCCCGCAGGGTTAATATTCCCTTGCGCCCCGTTCCCGTCCCGGCCGCCGAAGACATCGTCTTACCCGATGGGCGCGAGGCGAGGCCCCGGACGCGGGACCGGACGGCGACGGACGCAGTGGCGGGAAGGGCGGCGGCGCGCTATGGGAGCGCCGTGTCGGCCTGGAGCCCGCCGGGCATCAGGGCGGCGCGCAGGGTGTCCGGCAGGCGGATCGCCCGGCCGTCCCGGACGCAGGCGACGACGACCTCGGCCTTGACCAGCACCAGATCGCCGCGCCGAACCTCCTGGGCCAGGTGCATCGAGGCGCCCTTCATCGCGGCGGTCCAGGTTCGGATCTCCAGGAGATCGTCCATCCGCGCGGGCTTCACGTAGTCGATCACCATCCGGCGCACCACGAAATGCAGGCCGGCCGCGTCGCGGTGCAGGTCCGACTGGTCGCCCGCCAATCCACGCAGCAGCTCGGTCCGTCCCCGCTCCATGAAGCGCAGGTAGCTGGCGTGGTAGACGAAGCCGGAGAAATCGGTGTCCTCGTAATAGACGCGGACGGGAAGACTGTGCAGTCCTGATGGATCGGTTCCGCTCAACGCGAGACTCCCGGATTCGAGGGCCGTGAGGCGGTCCCGGCCTGTCACCGGGCGCCGTCCCTGTTCGTGCGGGCCGCCCTACCAGATTACGGACATCCGGTAATCCGGCCCATCCCGGTCATCGCCGGTCGATCCGTCGACCGATGGCGGGCGCTCAGGGTTTCCCGTCCGCCGCACACCCGCTCCGCGACGTTCCGCGAGACACGTTGCCGGGCCACGCTCGCTCGCCCTCGCGCGCGACTTGTCCTGTGCTTTCCGTGAACGCGCGCTTGACCCGCAATATGTCGCCTTTAAGAAAATATCTGCAATCGAATTCCTGATCGATTCGCGAAAAAGTCGGCACTGCCGGACCGGTTCGATTTCGAGACAGATCCTGTCTTGAATGATCTCACGTCAACGCACTGCGACACGAGTCCAAGAAAATAGAATATCGAGCGTTTCGGAGAAAAATCGTGAGATCAATTCTGAATTTGGTTTCGGCTTCGGCCGCTTTGCTGTCCATGATCTTGCCCGGTGCTGCCTCGGCGGCCGACCGGCAGGCGTTCGAGACGGTGAAGGGTTGGGAAATCGAGCGCACGGTCGGCAGCACGAGCCCCAATGCCTGCCTGATGAGCCACACCTACAAGGACAAGGAGGACGACAACGCCGTCAACGCGGTCATCTTCGCCCTCAACGGATCGGAGGCCGTCCTCGTGCTCGTCTACGAGAAGTGGGGGTGGGACAAGGACGAGAAAGTGAAGGCCCCGATGTTCCTGGATAAGAACCGCTATGCCGCCAAGTCGGCCTGGGTCGGGGATGCCGAGACCCTGACGGCAGCGTTTCCCGACAGCATCGTCCCGAACCTGATGGCGGCCAAGACCATCGTCCTGCAGTTCGACAACGGCAAGGCCGACTTCAACATCGGGGGCTTCGCCGAAGGTTACGAATCGCTGCGGCGCTGCAATGCGACCAAGGTCGCCGCCCCGATGGCGGCCGCGCCCCAGAGTCCCGTCGCCCCGGCGCCCGCCCCGAAGGCGACGGCGCCCGCCGCGACCGGCGCCTATTCGGTGATGACCATTGGCGGGACCGGCCCCGACTTCGTGGGCTGCCTCGCCCACAGCGAGTCCCTCGGCCTCGGCCTCGTCGGCGTGGGCCAGAATCTGGCGCTGATCGCCAACACGCCGAAATTCCCCTTCGACAAGGGCGTCGCGGTGCAGGGCACCTGGGCCGTGGACAATGGTTCGGCGATGCCCTTCACCACGAAGACCGACACGGCGCACACGGTGACGATCGACATTCCGCACGACCCCGCCGCCGTGCAGAGCCTGACGTCCGGCCAGAGCGTGACGATCCAGGCCAACGGCACGCAGGTGCCCTTCGCCCTCGGACCGATGAAGCAGGCCTTCGCGGACCTCTCGACCTGCATGGAGACCAAGAAGGCCCCCTGAGGGACCCCGACCGTTCCCCGGCACGAGGTCGGGGAACGGTTCGCTACGGTATCGGCCTCTCCGCCGCTTGCCCGGACGATCGCAGCGGCGGAGGCGTGGCGGATCGATCCGTCACGCCTCCGGCTCGTCGCGCCCGAACAGACCGAATTGCGAGCCGGATTCCCGGCGCGGCTCGGGAAAGCCCATGTGGCGGAAGGCGTGCGGCGTGAGCATGCGCCCCCGTGGCGTGCGCTGGACGAAGCCCTTCTGGATCAGGAACGGCTCGATGATGTCCTCGATGGCGTCGCGGGGCTCCGACAGCGCCGCCGCGATGGTCTCGATCCCGACGGGACCGCCGTTGAAGGAGGCCGCGATCATCGTGAGGTACTTGCGGTCCATCACGTCGAGGCCGGCGGGGTCCACGTCGAGGAGTTGCAAGGCCCGGTCGGCGATGGCCCGGGTCACCGTCGGCGCGTCGGCCACGATGGCGAAATCGCGCACCCGGCGCAGCAGGCGCCCGGCGATGCGCGGCGTGCCGCGCGCGCGCTTGGCGATCTCGTTGGCGCCCTCCGGCGACATGCCGAGGCCGAGCACCCGCGCGCCGCGGCTGACGATGAGCTCGAGTTCGTCCACGTCGTAGAATTCGAGGCGGATCGGGATGCCGAAACGGTCGCGCAGGGGGGTGGTCAGCAGGCCGGCGCGGGTGGTGGCGCCGACGAGCGTGAACTTCGGCAGCTCGATCTTCACCGAGCGCGCGGCCGGCCCCTCACCGATGATGAGGTCGAGCTGGTAATCCTCCATGGCCGGATAGAGGATCTCCTCCACCGCCGGGTTGAGGCGGTGGATCTCGTCGATGAAGAGCACGTCGCGCTCCTCGAGGTTGGTCAGCTGCGCCGCGAGGTCTCCCGCCTTGGCGATGACCGGACCGGAGGTGGAGCGGAAGTTCACGCCGAGTTCCCGCGCCACGATCTGGGCGAGCGTGGTCTTGCCGAGTCCGGGCGGCCCGACGAACAGCACGTGGTCGAGGGCCGAGCCGGTCTTCTTCGCCGACTCGATGAAGATGCTCATGTTGGCGCGTGCCGCCCGCTGCCCGATGAATTCGGACAGGTTGAGCGGCCGGATCGACTGCTCCAGATCGTCCTCGCGCCGCTCGGGCGTCAGGAGCGATTCGGGGAGCGGATGCAGGGTCGGCGATTTCGGCGCCGGCGGTTTCGGCGTTCTGGGTGACTTGCTCACACGGGCTCTCGGTGGGGCCCGGCGGGGCCGCGTCCATCGTCTGTTCTCAGGGCCGATGTCGCACAACGACACCGATCGCGCTACATTCGCGGAAGCGGCGGGTGGCCGCCAGGGACGCGCACGATGGGCAACGCTTCCGCCGAATTCGAGAGGATGGGGTTCGACGATTTCGAGGAATTGCTGGCCGACAAGCCGCGCAACGAGCGCTGGGAACTGATCAGCGGCCGCGTCGTCCGGATGATGGTCGGCGCGCGCTGGGAGCACGGTCGGATCGTCCAGAACATCGCGAGCCACCTGCATCAGGGCTTCCGGGCGAAAGGATCGTCCTGCCAGACGTTCGCCGAGACCTTCTACATGAAGAGCCGCCCTCTCGACGCGGCGCTGCTGCCCGACGTTCTCGTCGTGTGCGGCGGGATCGAAGCGGGCGCGACCTCGGTGGACAATCCCACGGTGCTGATCGAAGTGCTTTCTCCCGGCACGGAGGCGCGGGACCGTTTGGAGAAGTGGCGGATCTACCAGCAATTGCCGGCCTTGCAACACTACGTTCTCGCGGCGCGCGACCGGCCCCACCTCGAAGTTTACGATCGCGTCGATGGAGCCTGGAGCGGCTTCCGGGTGGTCGATGGAATCGACGCGACCCTTGACCTCTTCGCGATCCAGGCGTCGCTCCCCTTGAGCGAGGTCTACTGGAGCGTGTTCGAATCTTGAAAAACCCCGCGGCGCGCGATGCGCCGCGGGGACGTCACGTCACTCGGCTTCCGGCGCGATGGCCTCGAGGCCGCCGATATGCTTTTGCGCGTAGAGCGGCAGGCCGACCTGCGAGATCAGCTCCAGCTGCGTCTCGAGGAAGTCGATATGGCCTTCCTCGTCCTCGGCCAGATCCTCGAACAGGCGCTTCGAGACGCGGTCGTTGATCGAATCGCAGTACTTGGCGGCCTCGAGATAGAGCGACCGCGCCTCGTTCTCGGCGGCGAGATCGCACTCGATGATCTCCTGGACGTTCTGGCCGATCCGCAGCGGATCGAGTTCCTGAAGGTTCGGGAAGCCGTCGAGGAACAGGATCCGATCGACGAACCGGTCCGCGTGGTTCATCTCCTCGATGGATTCCTTGCGCCAGAACTTGGCGAGATCGATGTATCCCCAATCGTTGAGCATGCGGAAATGGAGCCAATACTGGCTGACCGCCGTGAGCTCGCTGCGCAGTCCCCGGTTGAGGTACTCGACGACCTTCGCATCACCCTTCATCCGCCCAATCTCCCTTGAGGCATAACCAGCCGGAAGGGAGCGTCAGCACCCGTCATGGGCGCTCAGGCGGCGATCCCCTCCTCCGCAGTTTGGACCTTGACCAAACTACAGGTGCTCGCGCAAGTCGCCGTACACGCATGCGCGGCCTCGTCGAGCGCATTTTGCAGGATGGACCGGATGGTGCGGGCGCAACGCCCGCATTTCGGGCTGCACCCGAGGCAGGCCTGAACCTGGGCCGGTGTGCGCGGACAATCCGGCCCCCGGTGGAGACAGGCGCGGACCGCGCGGTCGGACAGGACGTTGCAGGAACAGACGATCATGCGGGACCGTAACTCGTGCGAAGCGTGTGCCGTGGGGTGAGGCAACCGGGCAGGCGTTCTTCACCCGGTCACTTCGTCGGATCTGAGGCGGTGTTGGGGCCGAAGCTCGAAAGTGAAGCCCCCGCACCGCATTGGACGTTAGTTTAGAACGATTGAAAACTGCTTTATTTTCAGCAGGTTAGCGTCCTTCATCCAAGCTGGCAACGGGAGTGAGCCCATTCAAGGGCACAATTTCCTCGCGCACGAAGCATTCCCCCGGCCCACGCGTCGACGCCCGTCGCTCAGCGCGCGAGTTCGCGCAGGCCGAGGCGGATCAGGGTCTTGGCCTCGGCGCCCTCGCCGGCCCCCTTGAGCGCCTCGGCGATGGCGGCGGAGGCCTGGACCGGCGCGTAGCCGAGATTGACCAGGGCCGAGATCGCGTCGCTGACGGGCTGCGGCGCGGTGCGAGCCTCGACCGCACCCGACAGGGCGATCACGGCCGGATCGATCGGCGCGAAGGCCGGCGCCTTGTCCTTGAGCTCGGCCACGAGGCGGGCGGCGAGGCGCGGCCCGACGCCGGGCGCCCGCGCCACCGCGCCCTTGTCGCCCATGGCGATGGCGGAGGCGAGCGCGGAGGGTTCGAGCACCGAGAGCAGCCCGAGCGCCACCTTGCTTCCCACGCCCTGCACGGTCTGGAGCAGGCGGAACCACTCGCGCTCGGCATCCGAGCGAAAGCCGTAGAGGCGGATCATGTCCTCGCGGACATGGGTCTCGATCGCCAGGTCCGCCGCCTCGCCGATGGCCGGCAGGCGCTGCAGCGTGCGCGCCGAGCAATGGACCACGTAGCCGACGCCCTGCACGTCGAGGATCACGAAATCCTCGCCGTAGGAATCCACCACGCCCTTCAGCTTGCCGATCATCGCACCACCGCCCTTCGCGCCGTCGGCGCCTGCCTACAAGTCCGCACGCGCGAACGCCATGCGCCGATGCGGTCGTCCCGCGTCACCCCGCACCCTTCGCCTCGGCGCGGTGCCTTGAGGCGGACGAAGGTTCGTGGAATCAAGGACGGCCATGCCTCGAACGCCACGGATGACGAACCCGATGCGCCCCATCGCGCTGCCTCTCTGCCTCGTCCTGACGCTCCTCACCGGGCCGGTCGCCGCCGAGGGGCCCGCACCGGCCGGCCCCACCACCGATCCGACCCAGGTGCGCCCCGGCGCCTACGTGCTCGATTCCGCGCACGGCAAGATCACCTGGTCGGTCAGCCATCTCGGCTTCTCGACCTATTACGGGCAGATCACGGATGTGAGCGCCGAGGCGGTCCTCGATCCGAAGGAGCCGGCGAAATCTCGCCTCACGGTCACGATCGGCACGGACAGCGTCAACGGGCTGAACGACCGGCTGAATCAGAACCTCAAGACACCCGATTTCTTCGACACCGCGAAGTTTCCGAAGGCCACCTTCACGGCCACCGCCATCGAGCCGACGAGCCCGACCACGGCGCGGGTCAACGGCGACCTGACCCTGAAGGGCATCACCAAGCCGGTGGCCTTCGACGCCACCTTCAACCAGGCCGGGATCAACCCGGTGAACAAGGCCTACACCGTCGGCTTCGATGGCCGGGCGGTGATCAAGCGCTCGGATTTCGGCATCAACGCCTTCCTGCCGGTGCTGGGCGACGAGGTCTCGTTGCGGCTCGAGGGCGAGTTCAAGGCCGTGGAGTGAGGGCCAAGCGCGCTCAGGCGCGCGCCAGCGCCGCCGCGATGCGGGCGGCGGCGAGCGCGCTCGTGCCGGCGAGCGGGGCATGGGTGCGCTTCAGGGCGTGCGAGCCCCGGTGGCTGTTATGGGCGATCGCGATGGCGAGGGCGTCCGCGGCATCCGCAACCTTGAACGCGGCCGTCGGCAGCAGGAACTTCACCATCGCCTGGATCTGCGCCTTCTCGGCGTGCCCCGAGCCGGTCACCGTCTTCTTGATGAGATTGGCCGAGTACTCGAACACCGGCATCCCGGCCAGCGCCGGAACGAGCAGCGCCACCGCGCGGGCATGGCCGAGTTTCAGGGTCGCCTGCGCGTCCTTGTTGACGAAGGTCTCCTCCACCGAGACCTCGTCCGGCCGGAACGCCTCCACGATGCGGGTGATGCCCTCGTAGAGTTCGCGCAGGCGCAGGGCCAGCGGCAGGTCCCCGTCGGAGGTGACGACGCCGCAATCCACATAGGCGAGCTTGGTGCCGGTGGCCGTGACGACGCCCCAGCCGGTCCGGCGCAGGCCGGGGTCGATGCCGAGGATGCGGACGGGAAGAGTCATGCACGAACGGACATGGATCGGAGGGCTCCGGGCGCGAGCATCGCGCCGACCTGAGCGTTAGGGACATACCGTGAACGGAGTGTTATGCCAAGGCGCGCCCCGGACATGGAAGCCTCGGTGCCGATGCGGGGCATGCCATGCGAGACCGTCTCCGCTCGATCGAAGCGGAGACGGTCTCGCTCAGCCAGCACAACGCCTGAGCCAAGCCCCAATCCGCCATCCCGAAGGGAGCAACCGTCTGAGGCATGGCACGCCCTGCTGCCGTCGAGCGAAACAATCGGCAAGACGCCGTCGCATCGTTTCCGAGGAACTCGCGCCGTGATGGCAGCGCGACAGTCGTCGTCCACGACATTGTCCTGATTCGACGAGACGCGCGCGCCTTGAAAGCCGGCGGATCCGATTTCGGCCAGTCAGGTCCGCGAGCGAAGACAGGCCGCGTAAGAGGTTCTTAGAGGATCGACGTCTATTCATCGAGGATGGTCCGATGCGGGATTGGATTCCTCGTGGTCAACGATGTGTCTTCGAATCGCCCGGACACGCGTCTTCCGAACAGGTGCGCCGCCGGTCTCGCGGTGGTCGCGGCCGACCTCGCACCACGCGGTCTCCTGACCCCACGCGATCTCCTGGCCGCTCCGGCATCCCGGACGGTGGCGGTCATCGGTGCGCCCGGCCAGGACATGACCGGGCTCGCCGCCCGCGCGGGCGGATCGATCCTCCGCATGGGCGGAAGAAGCCACGTTATCGTGGTCACCGCCGGCCCTTCGGACCTCGTCGCTCCCCTCTACGCCTCCGGCGCCCGGCTCGTCGCCGATGCCGGCTTCGCGAGCGGCTGTGATCCCGTTTCCCAATCCCAGCGCCTCTGAAGGACCCGAACCGGCGATGACGAACCTCGAACCCCTCCGGCGGACGTTCGGCCGGTTCCTCATCGTCTTCCTCTGGCTGCACCTGCCGGTCGTCGCGCTCGCCGCCCGGTTCAGCGGCAACCCGATGACGGGTTGCGTCCTGGTGGCGGTCTTCCTGGCGGGGATCAGCACCTTGGCATGGCGGCGCTCTCCCACCGGGGTGACGACCCGCCTCGTCAGCAGCCTGTCGCTGATCGGCATGGCGGCCGTCCTGCTCGCGGCCTTCGCCGGACATCCGTGGCAGATCGACCTGCACGTGTACTTCTTCGCCTGCATGGCGCTGACCGTGGCCTGGTGCGACTGGCACGTGCTCGTGGCCTGCGCGGCCGCCATCGCGGGGCACCACCTCACCCTCGACCTCGCGATGCCGATGCTGATCTTCCCGCAGGCCGTCGCCCGCTCGAACCTGGGGCGCGTAGTCCTGCACGCGGTCATCCTGGTCCTCGAGACCGGCGTGCTGGCCTGGGTGGCGAACACCATCGCGGCGGCCTTCACCGCGGAGGCGGCCTCGGAGCAGGCCATCCGGACCCAGATGGACCGCATGCGGGCGCTCGAAGCGGAGACGGCCCTGGCGCGCGCCGGCGCGGAGGCCCAGCGCAAGGCCGCGATGCAGCAGACGGCCCATTCCTTCGCGTCGACGGTGAGCGGCATCCTCGGCCGGGTCACGCAGGCCGCCGGGGCGATGCAGGGGACCGCCCGCGCGATGGCGGGCACGGCGGACAGCACGGCCGGACAGGCGAGCGCGGTCGCGAGTGCGGCCGAGGGCGCGGCCAGCAACGTCACGACGGTCGCCGCCGCCGCAGAGGAACTCGGCGCCTCGGTCCGGGAGATCGGGCGTCAGGTCGGAGAATCGGCACGCATGGCGCAGGGCGCGGTCGGGCAGGCCGACGCGACGGGCCGGCTGGTCCAGGCCCTCAGCGCGGGCGCCGCGCGGATCGGCGACGTCGTCGGGATGATCACGGGCATTGCCGGGCAGACGAACCTGCTCGCCCTCAACGCGACCATCGAGGCGGCCCGCGCCGGCGAGGCCGGGCGCGGCTTCGCGGTGGTCGCGGCGGAAGTGAAGGAACTCGCCAACCAGACCGCGCGGGCCACCGAGGAGATCGCGCAGCAGATCAACGCGATCCAGGGGACGACGAGCGAGGCGGTGGCCGCCATCGAGGGCATCGCCGCGCGCATCCGCACCATGAGCAGCGCGGCGGATGCGATCGCGACCGCCGTGGATCAGCAGAGCACGGCGACGCAGGCCATCATCCGCAACGTGGCTCAGGCCGCCACGGGCACCGGCGCGATCACCGCTACCATCGGGGGCGTCGCGGGCTCGGCCGGAGCGACCGGGACGGCCGCGGCCGACGTTCTCGCATCGGCCTCGGTCCTCGCGCGCGAGGCCGATCGGCTCGGCGCCGAGGTGAACCGCTTTCTCGACACCGTCGAGGCCGCGTGAAACCCGAACTCCTGGGCGCTCAGCCCTGGAGCTTCTCCATCAGGGCGTCCGAGAGGGCGAAGTTGACGAAGACGTTCTGGACGTCGTCCTGGTCCTCGATCACCTCGACGAGGCGGATCAGCTTCTCGCCGGTCTCGTCGTCGACCTCGATGGTGTTCTGCGCCTTCCACACCAGCGCCGTGCGGCGCGGCTCGCCGAAGCGGGCCTCCAGGGCCTTCGAGACCTCGCCGTAGGCATCCTGCGCGCAGGTGATCTCGTGTCCGGTCTCGTCCGAGCGCACGTCGTCGGCGCCGGCCTCGATGGCGGCTTCCAGCATGGTGTCGGCATCCGCCACCTTGGCGTCGAACTCCACGAGCCCGACATGGTCGAACATGAAGGAGACCGCGCCCGTCTCGGCGAGGCTGCCGCCGGACTTGGTGAAGGCCGAGCGCACGTCGCTCGCCGTGCGGTTGCGGTTGTCGGTCTGCGCCTCGACGATCAGCGCGGCGCCGCCGGGGCCGTAGCCCTCGTAGCGGATCTCGTCGTAGCTCTCGGCATCGGCGCCCTGCGCCTTCTTGATCGCGCGCTCGATGTTGTCCTTGGGCACGTTCTCGGCGCGGGCCGCGATGATGGCAGCGCGCAGGCGGGCGTTCATGGCCGGATCGGGCAGGCCGAGCTTGGCCGCCACGGTGATCTCGCGGGCGAGCTTGCCGAAGATCTTCGACCGGACCGCATCGACGCGGCCCTTGCGGTGCATGATGTTCTTGAACTGGGAATGGCCGGCCATGACGTGACCCTGAAGGTAAGGAGGCCGGATCGCGAGGGCCACATGCCGGGCGGCTCAGTCCACGATGCCGGTGGGACGGGGTTGGCCGGCTTATAGGCCGCAGGCGCGACCGATGACAACGCTGCGCCGCAGCGTGGGAGGTGGTGATGCGGCGGCCGAGGCCGATGCGGTCGGGGAGATCGTGGTCGCGCAAGGGGCGGCATCGACGTCCGGGTCGACAACGCCATGATCACGGTCGCTTCATCGATGGCTATCTGGCGCGCAACGGCTATCGTGGGGAGATGACGAGCAAGGCCGCGAACCGGGACCGCCCCGACAACCTCACCGACCCCGATCCCGGTGCCCATGGCCGCTTCGACGCGCGGGCGCGGAGAGACGTGGTGGCGGCCAATCCGCGCTGGCTCAAGCTCGGGCTCGCGGGGGCGCTCGGGATCGTCGCCGGCACGATGCTGTTCGCCACGCGCGCCGAGGGCGAGACGCGAGGTCGGACAGAGGGACGCCGGCGCGGGCCGCGCTGACGCCCGCGGCCTCAGGCCGTCCCGCGCGCGTGCCAGGCGCGCAGGGCATCCAGGGTGACGATTCCGCCCGGCCAGGCATGGCCGGCGAGGTGCCGGTGCGGCGCGCCGGGCTCGCCGAGATCCGAGACCGCCGAGAACGCGCCGTCGAGGCGGTGGCTCTCGGTATAGCGGCTGCGGGTGGCCAGCACGGGCAGGCCGGCATCGAGGGCGGAGCGGATGCCGGGACCGGAATCCTCGAACGCCACCGCCTCCGAGGGCGCGACGGCGAGGCGCTCGAGGGCGATGTCGAACACGTCGGGCGCGGGCTTCTTGCGAGCCGCCTCGTCGCCGCAGGCGATGACGTCGAAGGGCAGATCACCCTCGGGAAAGTTGACCCGCAGGAGGGTATCGACGTTGGGGCGGCTGGTGGTGCTGGCGACGCCAAGCTTGATGCCGGCGCTCCGCGCCTCCGCGATCAGCCGCGCGACACCGGGGCGGAGCGTGAGGCCGCCGCCCTCCACGAGATCCCCGTAGAGACGGGTCTTGAGATCGTGGATCTCGCCGAGGCGCGGGCGCAGGGTCTCGATCTCGGCGCCATGTTCGGTCTCGACGTAGTGGCGCAGGCGTTCCTTGCCGCCCATCACCGTGAGGAGATCGGCGTAGCGGGCGGGCGACCACGACCAGTCCAGGCCGAGGCCCGCGAAGGCGCCGTTGAAGGCCTGCCGGTGCAGGTCCTCGGTCTCGGCCAGGGTCCCGTCGACGTCGAAGATCAGCGCCCTCAGCATGAGAGGGGGCCGCCTCCCACCGCTGCGGCGCCGGCCCGGATCGCCGCGATGCGCTCGGCATAGCCCGCCGGACCACCCTTGAACACGGCGTTGCCGGCCACGAACGCGTTGGCGCCGGCGCGCGCGGCCAGGGCCACGGTCTCGGGACCGATGCCGCCATCGACCTCGATGTCGATGGCGCGCCCGGCGCAAATCGCGCGAAGGCGGCCAATCGTCTCCAGCGTGGAGGGGATGAAGCTCTGGCCGCCGAAGCCCGGATTGACCGTCATCACCAGGACGAGGTCGACGAGGTCGAGGAGCGGCTCGACGGCGCTCGCCGGCGTGCCCGGGTTGAGGGCGATGCCGGCGCGCTTGCCGAGGTCCCGGATCGCCTGGAGCGAGCGGTGGATGTGCGGTCCCGCCTCCACGTGGACCGAGATCGTGTCGGCGCCGGCCTCCGCGAAGGCCGCGAGGTAGGGGTCGGCGGGCGCGATCATGAGGTGCACGTCGAAGGGCTTGGCCGAGTACGGGCGCAGGGCCTTGATCACCGCCGGGCCGAAGGTGAGGTTCGGCACGAAGTGCCCGTCCATGACGTCGAGGTGGATCCAGTCGGCGCCCGCCTCGGACACGGCGCGCACCTCCTCGCCGAGCGTGGCGAAATCCGCCGACAGGATCGAGGGCGAGATGATCGGGCCGTTCATGGGGTGGGTCCTCTTGCGGAGCGTCCGGAGCCCTACGCCATCCGGCGCTTGCGCTCGACGAGTTGCATGATGATCGGCGTCAGGATGAGCTGCATGGCGAGGTCGAGCTTGCCGCCGGGGATCACGATGGAATTGGCGCGGCTCATGAACGAGCCCTGGATCATCGAGATCAGGTAGGAGAAATCGATTCCCTTCGGGTCCTTGAAGCGGATCACCACCATCGATTCGTCGGCGGTCGGAATCCACCGGGCGATGAAGGGGTTGGAGGTGTCCACCGTGGGCACGCGCTGGAAGTTGATGTCGGTCCAGGTGAATTGCGGGCAGATGGTCTGCACGTAGTCGGGCATCCGCCGCAGGATCACGTCGGTGACGGCTTCCGTCGAATAGCCCCGGAACGAGCGGTCCCGGTGCAGCTTCTGGATCCATTCGAGGTTGATCACCGGCACCACGCCGATCTTCAGGTCGGCGTAGCGCGCCATGTCGACGTTGTCGTCGACGACGCAGCCATGCAGGCCCTCGTAGAACAGCAGGTCGGAGCCCGGCGGAAAATCCTCCCAGGGCGTGAAGGTGCCGGGCTCGGTGCCGTAATGGGCGGCGTCCGCCGCATCGTGGGCGTAGTGGCGCGTGCGCCCGCCGCCCGATTCGGCGTAGGTGCGAAACACCTCCTCCAGCTCGGGCAGCAGGTTGGCGCGCGGGGCGAAGTGGCTGAGGTTCGGCTCCTCCACCATCTTGCGCCGCATCGTGTCGCGGTCGAACGCGTGGAAGGCGTCGCCCTCGATATAGACCGCGCTCACGTCCTCGCGGCGGAAGATCTGCTCGAAGGTGTTGCGCACCGAGGTCGTGCCGGCGCCCGAGGAGCCGGTGACCGAGATGATGGGGTGACGCGCCGACATGACGTTCTCGGAACGCGGGTCAGCTGCGCATCAGGCCGCGTTGCCCGAAGAGAGGCGAGCGGCCGGCGGCGGGATTGCGGCCGCCGTAATACTTGGCGACGCAGGCCACCTCGTCGATCGACCCGAAGATCAGCGGCACGCGCTCGTGGATGCCGGTGGCCCGGATGTCGAGGATGCGGCCCTCGCCGTCGATGGCCCCCGCCCCGGCCTGCTCCATCAGCATGGCGATGGGAGCGGCCTCGTAGAGCAGGCGCAGGCGGCCCTGGGCATAGCCCTTCCGGTTGTCGCCCGGATACAGGAACACGCCGCCGCGCAGGAGCACGCGCTGGGCGTCCGCCACCAGCGAGCCGAGCCAGCGCATGTTGAAGTCCTTGTCCAGCGGGCCTTCCGAGCCGCGCAGGCAATCCTCGATATAGGCCTTCACCGGGCCGTCCCAGTTCCGCGCGTTCGAGGCGTTGATCGCGTATTCCTTGGCCGCGGCAACGACCTCGATCCTGGGATGCGTGAGGCGGAAGGTCCGCTCGGCGCGGTCGAGGGTGTAGATCTGGGTGCCGTGGCCGAGGGTGACCACGAGGGAGGTGGCCGGGCCGTAGGTGACGAAGCCGGCGGCGATCTGCTCCGAACCCGGCGTGGTGAAGGCGGCGATGGAGCCCGCCTCCCCCGGAACGACGGGGCGGATGCCGAAGATCGAGCCCACCGCCATGTTGACGCCGATGTTCGACGAGCCGTCGAGGGGATCGATCGCCACGGCGAGCGGCGCGCCGGAATCGAGCAGCATCATGCCCTCGGCCTCCTCCGAGGCCACGACCGCCACCGGCGCGCCGCGCAGGGCTTCGGTGAAGCGCTCGTGCGCCAGCACGTCGAGGGCCTTCTGGACGTCGCCGTCGCTGTTGTGCTCGCCCGTGGCGGCGAGGTCCGCGCCCCCGAGCATGCCCCGGCCGATCACCTCGCTGACGTCGACGGCCGCCTCGGCGCAGGCCGCGACCACAGCGGCCGCGTCGGCGAGCCGCGCATCGGCCGCGACCACCCGCGCGAGGCAATCCGCGAGGGTGGACCCGAACTCCAGAGACACCGTCGACATGAATGTCCGTCCTTCTTCAATTCCCGGCCGGGCGATCCCGGGCAACCCGACGTCCCGCCGCGTCGCCGTCGCGTCCTGGCCCGTCACGCCCTGCCCTTGGCACGGGAACGCACGACGACACCAGGGCCGCCGGCGCATCCGACCCGCGATCCCCCGCATCGTATCACCGAAAGAATTCTGAAAAAACTTGCGGGCCATTCCAAAAAAACTAGAACCGCCTCATGCGCAACCTTTCCCTGAAACAGCTCCAGGCCGTCGCCGCGGTCGCCCGCCTCGGCACCATGACGCGGGCCGCGCAGGAGCTCAACGTCACCTCGGCCGCGCTCTACGCGCGCATCCGCCAGCTGGAGGAGGAGGCGGGCCTGATGCTGTTCGACAGAACGCCCACCGGCCTGAAACCCACGGATGCAGGCCGCGAAATGCTCTGGGCGATCAACAGCATCAACACGGTGCTGGAAACCTGCGCCGACCGCCTCGAGACCCTGAAGGGGGGCAGCGGCGGGCGCGTGGCGATGGGCGTGGTCTCCACGGCCAAGTACTTCGCCCCAGGGGTGATCGCCGGGTTCGTCGGGCTGTACCCGGGGGTGGAGATCAACCTCACGGTGGGGAATCGGGGTAACATGGTCGAGGCGCTTCGCAACTACGAGATCGACTTCGCCATCATGGGGCGGCCGCCGCGCGACTTCGCGATCGAGGCGGAAATCTTCGGTCCGCACCCGATCGTCATCATCGCCGCGCCGAACCACCCGTTCGCCGGCCGAACCGGGCTGACCCGCGCCGAACTCGCTCAGGAATCCTTCCTGGTGCGCGAGGAAGGCTCCGGCACCCGGACGGTGTTCGAGGAATTCATGAGCGGGATCATGATCCGGCGGGCGCGCCTCGGGATCGATTCCGGCTCGAACGAGACCATCAAGCAGGCGGTGATGGCCGGCCTCGGCATCGCGCTCATCTCCGCCCACACGGTGGCTGCCGAACTCGAGAGCGGCCGCCTCATCGTCCTCGACGTCCAGGGCCTGCCCATCCGGCGCGACTGGTACGCCGTGCGCCGCGCCGACAAGGTGCTGGGACCGGCGGCGGCGGCGTTCTGGGACTACGTGGCGAAGGATGGCGGGCGCTGGCTGCCGCAACTCCGGCTCTCGCCCAACCCGTCACCCGTCACGGCGGAGTTCGAGGCATGAGCCCCCGAGGCGACGCTCAGGATGCGAGCGCGCCCGGCGTCGTCATCCTGGGCGCGGGACAGGCCGGCTTCCAGGTCGCGGCGTCCCTGCGCGAGGCGGGCTTCGCCGATCCGATCACCCTGGTGGGAGACGAGGGCCTGCCCTACCAGCGCCCGCCCCTCTCCAAGGCCTACCTCGCCGGAAAGACCGATGCGACGGGCCTCTGCCTGCGCCCCGCCTCCTTCTTCGCGGAGCACCGCATCCTCCATCGCGCCGGGGTTACCGCGACGGCGATCGCCCGCGCGGCGCGCCTCGTGGAACTGAGCGACGGCAGCGCGCTCGCCTACGACCACCTCGTCCTCGCCACCGGCTCGCGCAACCGGGCGCTGCCGGTCCCGGGCGCCGATCTTGCCGGCGTGCATCAGCTGCGCTCGCTCGCCGATGCCGATGCGCTCAAGAGCGCGCTCAGCGCGGCGCGCGCCATCGCGATCGTGGGCGCCGGCTTCATCGGGCTCGAATTCGCCGGGATCTGCGCCGGGCGCGGCCTCCCCGTCACGGTGATCGAGGCCGCCGACCGGCCGATGGCGCGGGCCGTCTCGGCGGAGATGGCGGCGTTCTTCACGCGGGCGCACCGTGAGGCCGGTGTCGCATTCGCCTTCGGTGCGGCGGTGCGGGCGGTGGAAGGCGAGGCGGGCGTCGCGACGGGCGTCCGGCTCGGCGATGGGTCGGTCGTGGCGGCGGACCTCGTCCTCGTCGGGATCGGCGTCGTGGCGAATCAGGAACTCGCCGAGGCGGCGGGCCTCGTGGTGGGCGACGGTATCCATGCCGACGCGTTCCTCGCCACCTCCGATCCGGCGATCTCGGCGCTCGGCGATTGCGCCCGCGTGCCGAGCCGCTTCGCCGAGGGTGCGCCGGTGCGCATCGAATCGGTTCAGAACGCGGTCGACCAGGCCCGCTGCCTCGCCGCGCGCCTCACCGGCCGCCCCGCCGCCTACGCGGCCGTGCCGTGGTTCTGGAGCGACCAGGGCCCGCACAAGCTGCAGATCGCCGGTCTGACGCGGCCGTCGGACACCAGCGTGGCGCGCGCGTCGGAGACCGGCCTTTCGGTCTTTCGCTACCGCGACGGCGTTCTCTCCGGCGTCGAATCGGTGGACCGCCCCGCCGACCACATGGCGGCGCGGCGCATCCTCAGCCTCGGCCTGCCCCTGACGCCCGAGGCGGCGGCCGATCCCCGGCACGACCTGAAGGCGTTCGCCAAGAGCGCCTGAAGCAAGAGTGCCTCAGGCAAGAACGCCTGGAGGCCCTCGCTCCGGAGCGGGGGCGGAGGCCTAGCGGTCGTTCTCGGTGGTGAGGGCATCGAGGCGCGTGCCCTCACCCTGACCCTGTCCGCTCAGGCGGACACCGTCCGAGCCGCCCGCCTCGCTGAAGACGACGCCGTGCGTCATCAGGGTGCTGCGCAGGGCCTCGATCTGGCCCGAGGGTGGCGTCCGGCCACCGGATTCGAAGTCGCGCACCACGTCCTCTCCGAGCCCGAGCTTTCCCGCGAGGTCGGCCTCGGACCAGTTCAGCAGGGCGCGCGCCGCCCGTGACTGCGCCGGGCTGATGATGTTCACGCCCAGGCCATCGAGCCGCAGACCACTCGCCGCTCCCTCATCCGATCCCACCACCGTCTCGTCTCCCTCGTCGACCACGTTCAGGCGGACAACGGCAGCGTGACGGGTTCGTTCAACGCGAACGTCACGACCGCCCGAGCGGTTTGCCGGGGATCAGTTCGACGGAGGGCTGAATCGGGCCTCGCGCCGTCTTGACCATATTTGTGCTGGAATCTTATCGGATGGGGCGCAACAACCATCCCGACCGATGCGTTTCGCGCGCGAACATCGCCGCTTCCTCAAGGTCCGGGACGACACCGTTGCGGCGCGCGACGCGCTCTATGCAGGAACGAAACCTTGGACGGGAGCTGGACGATGAGAGCGTTTCGAATCGCCGTGGTGGCCGGCGCCATCGCGACCGGAGCGATGAGCACCGCAGCGACCGCGCAGATGGGGAACAACGTCACGGGCTTCGGCCGCGACGCCCGCGAGAAGCCCGAGAAGAAGCAGTACGTCCCGGCCGCCAAGCCGCAGGAAAAGATCTTCCCCCTCGATGCGACCTGGACCGCCGTCAGCCTGAACGGCAAGGCGTTCGGCGGCGGCGACCGTCCGAGCTTCATGATCGACAAGCAGTACCGCGCCCGCGGTTACGGCGGCTGCAACACCTTCGCGGCCACCGCCTTCCCGCTCAAGGAACAGCACATCGCCGTGGGCCCCCTCGCCCTGACCAAGAAGCCCTGCGACAAGGGCCTCAGCGTCAGCGAGCAGGATTACTTCATCGCCCTGCGCACGGCGGCCCAGTGGGATCTCGTCGGTTCGCAACTGGTGATCAAGAGCCAGAAGGGTGAGCTGCGCTTCGAACGCGCGCTCTGAGCACCCGGTCGTCCCGAGCCTCTTAATCCTCCCGGTCCTCTTAACCCCCCATTGACGACGATCCGCGGTCGTGACCGCGGGTTTACGCCCTGTTCAAGGCCCTCCGCGCCTTCTGCCGCCACGGTCCGGCATCCCGTCGGGTGATGGGGCCGGCGGGGCTGAGGAACGCGATGGGCACCAGGCTGGAATGGACCACCGGCAGCAACGGCCTCCGGCGTGGCGCCCGAGAAGAGACCCGCTATGCCTGGCCCCCGTCCCTGCACGCGGGCGCGGCGGTGATCGCAGCGGCCAGCCCCGTCGTCGCCACAGTCGTGGTGCTCTGCGCCGCCCTGCTCGCCGCCTGATCCCCCGGAGGCACAGGCATCGGCCCCGGAACTTGGAATGACATTCTCCATTGCTTCCGATCTACAATAGAAAACTTCCCCAGACGAAAAAGTCCCCGCATGACGGAGAAGATTTGCCTTTGATTGCGGGACTTTGTCGATTGCCTCGGCAGAACTGACGCGATATCTCCCGGCCCTGCGTCCGTCGCACGCGAGATCCGGCCCGAGGCCGTATCGGCCGGGTGCGCGAACCCTCTCAGGCAGACCAGGAGATTCCCGATGGCCGAGACCCAGAGCCCCGCTTCGACCCGCACGCCCGGCCACGGCCACATCTTCGGCTCGATCACCGAGACGATCGGCAACACGCCCCTGGTGCGCCTCAACCGCATCACCAAGGAGCGCGGCGTCGAGGCCGAGATCCTGTTGAAGCTCGAATTCTTCAACCCGATCGCGAGCGTGAAGGATCGGATCGGCGTCAACATGATCGACGCGCTGGAGGCCTCGGGCAAATTGCAGCCGGGCGGCACGCTGGTGGAGCCGACCTCCGGCAACACCGGTATCGCCCTGGCCTTCGTGGCGGCCGCGCGCGGCTACCGCCTCATCTTGGTCATGCCCGAGACGATGTCGCTCGAGCGCCGCAAGATGCTGGCCTTCCTCGGAGCCGAACTCGCGCTGACCCCCGGCCCGCAGGGCATGAAGGGCGCCATCGCCAAGGCCGAGGAACTCCTCAACGAGATCCCGGGCGCGATCATGCCCCAGCAGTTCTCGAACCCCGCCAACCCCGAGATCCACCGCAAGACGACCGCCGAGGAGATCTGGAACGACACCCAGGGCCATCTCGACGCCTTCGTGGCCGGCGTCGGCACCGGCGGCACCATCACGGGCGTCGGCTCGGTGCTGAAGCCCCGCCTGCCCGGCCTGAAGATCGTCGCCGTCGAGCCCACCGACTCGCCGGTGATCTCCGGTGGCCAGCCCGGCCCGCACAAGATCCAGGGCATCGGCGCCGGCTTCATTCCGGACAACCTCGACAAGACGATCATCGACGAGGTCATCACGGTCTCGAACCAGGAGGCCTTCGACACCGCGCGCCTGCTCTCGCGCCTCGAGGGTATTCCGGGCGGCATCTCCACCGGCGGCAACGTCGCCGCGGCCCTGAAGCTCGCCGCGCGCCCCGATTTCCGCGGCAAGCGCATCGTCACCGTCGCCTGCTCCTTCGCCGAGCGCTACATCTCCTCGGCCCTGTTCGAAGGCCTCTGAGCGAAGCCCGAATCCGTCCTGCCGAAGGGGAGCGAGCGGATTTGGTCTGAGCCGAACCCGCGATCCGGGCGGGACGCCCGGATCGCCACACCTGTCGACTCCGGCTTTCGAGCCTTCCGCCCGGAAGCCCGTCCCGTGTCCACCGCATTCTACACCCTTCGCCGCTGGGGCCGGCGCCCGTTCATCCGGGTCGCCGCCTTCAGCGTCGGCGGGGTGGTGGCGGCCCTGGCCTCGGCCGTCCTCGCGCCGATGGTCCCGGCCGATCTCGGCGCCTCGATCGGCGCCGACGCGGTCGACCAGATCCTGTCGGTGCTCGCCACCAGCATGCTGCCGGTGGCGACCTTCTCGCTCTCCACCATCGTTCAGGCCTATGGCGGCGCGACCAACACGGTGACGCCCCGCGCCGTGACCCTGCTGATGCAGGACACGCGGGCCCAGACCGCCGTGGCGAGCTTCATCGGCGCCTTCGTCTACAGCGTCGTCGGGCTGATCGCGCTGAAGACGCATTTCTACGGCGACCAGGGCCGGGTCATCCTGTTCGGCCTCACGCTGCTGGTGCTCGTCAGCGTGGTGGTGACCCTGGTTCGCTGGATCGACACCCTGACGCATCTCGGCCGCGTCGGCGAGACCATCGACGCCATCGAGGCGGCGGCCAGCGACGCCGTGCGGCGGCGCGCCGAGGCGCCCTATCTCGGCGGATTGCCCTGGGCGCCGGCCCCCGCCGGTGCCGAGCGGCTCGATGCCGCGACCACCGGCTACGTTCAGCACGTGGATGCCGCCGCGCTCGACGCGCTGGCCGAGGCAGCCGGCCTCACCCTGCACCTCGCGGTCCTGCCCGGAACCTTCGTGCATCCCGGACGCCTCCTCGTCGCGATCGACGGGGCGACCGACGCCGCCCTGCGCGACCGGATCGCCAAGGCCTTCGTCATCGGGGATCGGCGCACCTTCGACGACGATCCGCGCTTCGGGATCATCGTGCTCTCGGAGGTGGCGCAGCGGGCCCTCTCCACCAGCATCAACGATCCCGGCACGGCGATCGACGTCATCGGCACCCTCGTCCGCGTGCTGGCCCTCTGGGACGCGCGGCGCGCGGCCGCGCCCGAGGCGGGCATCCATCCGCGCCTGCGCGTACCCGGCATCACCGCCGCCGAACTGTTCGAGGATGCCTTCGACCCGATCGCGCGCGACGGCGCGGGCACGTTCCTCGTGGGCCTGCGCCTGCAGAAGGCGCTCGCCGCCCTGCAGGCGATCGGTGGACCGGACTTCCAGGCGGCGGCCCGTGCCCACGCCGATCTCGCCCTCCTGCGCGCCGAGGGCGCCCTGACGCTGGAAGCGGACCTGACGCGCCTGCGCGAGGCCCGCGCGACCCTCGCCTGAAAGCAACCTCGGGCGCCGCGACGGGTTGAACCTCCAACATCAGGAGGACACCATGACCGACGAGCCGCGCGAGCGCCCCTCGCTGAAGGACTTCGACGCCTACGCGGACCGCAACGGTCAGGATCTCGGCCAGGACGACGCCCGCGACATCGGCCTCCCGTCCCGGACGCAAGGGGACCTCAAGGGCAATCCGATGGGCGAGGCCGAGACCGCCCGCATCGCCTCCGGGACACCGGGCTCCGACGCCACGGACGAGACCGCCGCCGAGACGCCGTCCGCCAACCTGAGACGGATCGGCGACGCCGCGCAGACGGCCGGCTCGACCCCCTCGGGCGATGCCGCCGAGGCGATCGACCGGGCGACGGCGGCGGTCGGCCAGGATCCGGACGCGCCGGGCAAGGAGGGCTGAGCATGCCGAACGACCACATCCCGATCGTGGGCACGCGCAAGCCCGATGCCGATGTCGGCTCGCCCGGCGAACCCGCAATCGCCGGCGGCAAGCAATCGGCCGAGCAATCCGCGATCACGCAACAGGGCTCCGGCGGCAAGACAGACGCGGCCCGCAACGCGGATTGGGACGGGACGCCGAAGGGCCGCAACCCGGCGCCGGCCGGCGGCTCGTCGGACGGCCAGTCCGACCGTCCCCGTTCGCCGAAAGCCGAGGAGTGACCCCATGCAGACCGACGACAAGGACCCGCCCGAGGATTCGTCCAAGGCCGTGCCCAAGGGCAAGCCCGCCAACGCCGCGCCCGACGCGGTCATGGACCCCAACGAGAAGACCGAGGGCAAGCCGGGCGAAGGCCCGAAGGGCGGCGCGCAACCCGACGGCGAGACCGATCCCGGCGGAAGCTGAGTTACGGCCGGGAAGGGGCGCCCGTCACGGGGCGCCCCGTTCGCGCGCGAGAAGCGCGCGCTTGCGCGCGACGCCCCAGCGATAGCCCGACAGGGCGCCGTCCGTGCGCACCACCCGATGGCAGGGAATGGCCACCGCCAGGGCGTTGGCGGCGCAGGCTCGGGCGACGGCCCGCACGGCACCCGGTTCGCCGATGGCGCGTGCGATCTCGGCATAGCTCGCCGTCGTGCCGACCGGGATGGCGCGCAGGGCCGCCCACACCCTCTGCTGGAAGGCGGTGCCGCCGATGTCGAGGGGCAGATCCAGCCCGCGACCGGGTGCCTCGACGAACCCCACGATGCCGGCCATCCACCGCTCGAAATCCGTGTCCCCGCCCGAGAGGGTCGCGCGCGGGAAGCGATCCTGAAGGTCGCGCGCCAGGGCGTCGGGATCGTCGCCGAGCAGGATCGCGCAGACGCCCCGCGGCGTCGCCGCGACGAGAATCGCGCCGAGGCTGCATTGTCCGATGGCGAAACGGATCTCGGTGCCGGCGCCGCCCCTGCGATAGGCGGCCGGAGACATGCCCAGACGCTGGGACGCCGTGGCGTAGAACCGGCTCGATGCGGTGTAGCCGGCCTCGTACAGGGCCTCGGTCACGGACCCGGACCCCTGGAGACCGGAGGCGAGGCGCTCGGCACGCCGGGCCGCCGCGTAGGCGCGCGGCGTGACCCCGGTGATCGCGCGGAACACCCGGTGGAAGTGGGAGGGACTCATTCCGGCGTCCCGCGCGAGCCCGTCGAGACTCGGAACGGTCTCGGCCGCGTCGATCCGGCGGCAGGACTCCGTCACGATCGCGGCCCGGCGTTCGGCGAGAGCCGGCGCGTTCGGCCGGCAGCGCCGGCAGGCGCGAAAGCCCGCGGCCTCCGCCTCGGCACAGGTCGCGTAGAAGGCGACGTTTCCGGGCTTGGCCGGCCGGGCACCACAACTCGGGCGGCAATACACGCCGGTCGTCCGAACCGCGTAGACGAAGCGCCCATCGGCGCCGGCATCGCGGGTGGCGAGGGCGGCCCAGCGCGCCGCGTCATCGTCCCGGATCAGGACCGCGATGCCGGGCCCGGTCGTCGGTTCAGCGAAACCCATGGCGAACACTCCCTTGCGTTCGAGATGCCTGTCGGCGGCCCCGAATGCCTCGGTCCACCGGCTCGTCACGGCGGTTTTGCACGCCGACGGGTGGGGCCGCATCCCGTTTCCTGCTCTGGAATTCGGGCCGTCCCGGGCTCGACATCCGCGCTCCGCGCCGCATCATGCGCCCAGAGGTGAAGCACCGCATAGGCCCGCCACGGACGCCAGGCATTCGCCCGCGCGTCCAACGCCTTGGCGGTCGGGCGCCCCGCCGCGTCCGCGAGGGCGCGCAGCAGGCCGATGTCGCCCGTCGGCAGCGCATCGGGCTCGCGCAGGGCCCGCATGGCGATGTAATGCGCCGTCCAGTCGCCGATGCCGCGCAGGGCCTTCAGCCGGGTCGTCGCCCGCGCGATGCCCTGCCCCGGCGCGAGAAGATCCGGCTCGGCGAGACAGGCCGCCGCCAGGGTCTGGATCGCGGCGCCACGGGCGCGCGGCATGTTCAGGATGCGGGCGATGTCGGCTTCGACCAGCGCCTCGGGAGCGGGGAAGACATGCGTCAGACCGGGCTCCGCCGCGCCGGGCGCCAGGGGCGTGCCGAAGGCGGCGACCAGCGTTCCGGCGAGCCGGGTCGCGGCGGCGACGGAGACCTGCTGCCCGAGGATCGCGCGCACCGCCAGCTCGAACCCATCCCAGGCGCCTGGCACGCGCAGGCCGGGGCGCTCCGCGACGAGACCGGCCATGAAGGGATCACGCCCGAGCGCGCGGCCGATCGCGACCGGGTCCGCATCGAGGTCGAAGAGGCGGCGGACACGCTCGGGGAGATCGGGAATCGTCGCGGGCAGCCGCAGCGTCGCGGTGAGCGCATCGCCTCCCGGCGACGTCACCGTGAGGGTGCCGCGATGGACGCCGAACGCCACGGTGCGGGCATAGCGTCCGGGCCGGGTGACTTCGACGCCCGGGATGGCCCGGACGCCGAGATAGGCGTGGATGGCGGCCCAGTCGTAGGGCGGCCGAGCGATCAGGCGCAGCGTCGTGGCCTCGCGCGCGGTCGCGGGATCTGGAGCGGCACGCCACGTCATCGATCCGCTACGGCCCGGTCGGGTTTCGGTGCCTCACCTCGAATCATGCCGGTCGCCGCCTCGCTAGTCTCGCCGTCCCGGTTCCGACGACGGTTCAGGCTCGCCTCGGCGACGATGCGGCCGGGACGCCGTCACCCGGCTCGCCGGTAATCGAAGCATCGATCGCCGCAGTCGCGAAAAAATTCCTTCCGGATGGCGGATCGGGGCTTCGCTCAGGCGCCGCGCGGGCCGAGCGAGACCGTCTCCGCTTCGATCGAGCGGCGACAGGATCAGGCGACCGAGGCCTTCCGGGCGTCGAGCCGCCGGATGAGTTCGGCGATCTCGGAGGCGGGACGCGCCGGGCTGTAGAGGAAACCCTGCGCGGTGCCGCAGTGCTTGTGGCGCAGGACCGCCTCCTGCTGGCGCGTCTCGACGCCCTCGACGGTCACGTCCATCGAGAGGGCCCGAGCCATGGTGGCGATCGCCTCGACGACGGCGATCTTCTCGGGCCGGAATTGCAGGTCGCGCACGAAGGAGCGATCGACCTTGACCTTGTCGAAGGGAAAATCCGTGAGGTAGCTCAGGCTCGAATAGCCGGTGCCGAAATCATCGAGCGCGATCCGCACGCCCAGCGCGCGCAGCCGCTTCAGGTTCGTCAGGACCTCGGCCTCCCGGTCGAGCAGGACGGATTCGGTGATCTCGATCTCCAGGTTCTCAGGGGGCAACCCGGTCTCCCGCAGGATGCGGGCGACCTCGTCGTGGAAGTCGAGTCCGCGCACGTGGATCGAGGAGATGTTCACGGCAACCCGCAGGCCCGGCCAGGCCAGGGCGTCCGTGCAGGCGCGGGCCAGGGCCCAGCGGCCGATCTCGACGATGAAGCCGGTGCCCTCGGCGATGGCGATGATCTCGGCCGGCGAAATCCAGCCCTCTTCGGGCCTGTGCCAGCGCAGCAGGGCCTCGAAGCCGACGACGCGCTCGCTCCGGAGGTCGATCAGCGGCTGGTAATGAAGCACCATCTCGCCCGCGCGCAGAGCCGTCCGCATGTCCTGGTCGAGTTGACGCTGCCGGAGGCCACGATCCTCCAGGGACATCTCGAAGCGGCGCCAGCATCCCTTGCCGGCGGCCTTCGCGCTGTAAAGCGCGAGATCGGCGCGGCTGAGCAGGCTGGCCGGATCCTGCGCGTCCCGGGGGGCGTGCGCGATGCCGATGCTGACGCCGATCTCGAGATGGGCATCCCGGATCTGATAGGGCCGGCGCAGTTCGGCGATCACCTGCCGCGCCAATCGCTCGGCGTCCTCCCCCGCCTGATCGGGGAGAAGGATGGCGAATTCGTCGCCGCCGAGGCGGAACGTGCGCGCGCGCGCCTCGGTCAGGCGGGTCAGTTGCTGGGCGACATCGGCCAGCAACTGGTCCCCGACGGCGTGCCCCCGGCTGTCGTTCACCGCCTTGAAGCCATCGAGATCGAGGCAGAGCAGGGTCGTCCCGACGTCCGGGCCGCCGGTCCCTAGCGGCCCCCCTGGCTCGCCCCCGCGCTCCCGGCAGACATCGTGGATCGCGTCCTGAAAGGCCGCCCGGTTCGGCAGGCCGGTCAAGGTGTCGTGCCCCGCCAGGAACGCGATGCGTGCCTGGGCCTCGCGGCTGATCGTCGTGTCCGAGCCGACACCCCGATATCCGAGGAAGTTTCCGTGCCGGTCGAAGGCGGGTTTGCCGTTGAGGCTCCACCAGCGCGTTCCGTCGGCGGTCGTGACCCGAACGGCATGATCGCGGAACGCCGCCCGCGCCGCCATGGCCGCGAGCACGGCGGCGGCGCCCGCGTCGCGCTGCCCGGCATCCCCCTTGCCCCGGAGGATCGCCAGCAGGGTCACGCCCCGGAGAGCGGCCGGATCATGCGACAGGGTCGCGGCCATGCGGGCCGGCACGTGGCGCAGGCGTCCCTCCGGATCGGTCTCCCAGAGCCAGTCGCTGGCGCCCTCCTCGAAATCGTTGAGCAGGAGGCCGATGGTCTCGCCCTGGTGCTGCACCACGACCCGGTGCCAGATCCGCTGATACGACAGGATGGCCATCCGCCGAACGCTGAAGCAGACGAACAGCGCGTAGACGGCCAGCATGACCGAGACGTAGGCGCCGAACGGCGCCTCGCAGCCGGCGAGCCCGATGAACCCGCCCGCGACGATGGGTCCGGCGAGCAGCAGGGCCACGGAGAAGAACGGGCCGACGACGTAGGCATCGGAGATCAGCCCGGCGGTCACCGCGACCGCGAGCATCCGGTGCCCGCCATCCGAGGGCGGGATCAGGATCGCCGGCATCGTGGCCCAGGTCAGGCCGAGCGCGAGGGCGAGGCCCTTGGAGATCCACTCGCCGTGCCGGACGGCGGTCTCGGTCACCTCGCTGCGGAAGGTGTTGCGGTAGTACCAGGTCGTGAACAGCGTAGCGGCGACGATCAGCGAGATCGCGGCCATCAGGCCGGCCAGATAAATGTGGGAGGCGGTGTCCCAGAACATGTAGGCCAGGGCGAAGACCACGACGACGTGCGTCACCGCGGAGTAATTGGCCACCTGAAGGGTTTCGTTCAGCAACTCGGCCCGCGTCTCGGTCCGGTAGCTCTCCTCGGAGGTCAGGGCCGATCCGCCCGCCGGCGAGACGGAATCCGGCGCCCGGAGGCGGGTGGCCAGCAGGGTTCGCAGGCTGCGCATGTCACGCGGCCCGCCGCATCGGCAGCATCGGCATCCCGCCATGCGGCCGCAGGGTCACGCGGAACCGGGCCTCCGGCATCGCGGCTTGCACGGGGCGCAGCCTCACACTCGGCAGCAGCGTCGCGAGCACGACGAGGCACTCGCTGAGAGCGAGGCTCATGCCGATGCAGACGCGCGGACCGGCCCCGAAGGGCAGATAGGCGTAACGGTCTCGCGCCGCATGGATGGCAGGAGCGAACCGGTCCGGATCGAAGGTGTCCGGCCGATCCCAGAGCAATCGGTGGCGGTGCAGGGCGTAGACCGGCACATGCACCGATCGACCGGCGGGAATCAGCGTGTCGCCGAGGCGGATGCTCCGCGCCGCGCGGCGGACGAGGAGCGGCGCCGGGGGATAGAGGCGCATGGCCTCCATCACCACCTGTCGCGTGTAGGACAACGCGTCGAGGCGTGCGGGATCGTCGGCGAAACCGGTGCCGACCCGCGCGATCTCGTCGAGGATCCGACGCTCGACGTCCGGGTGATCGGCCAGGAGCCGAAGGGTCCAGGTCAGGGCCAGAGCCACGGTCTCGTGACCGGCCGCCACGAAGGTGAGCAGGTTGTCGACGAGTTCCGCCTCCGACAGGGGCGCGCCGGTCGCGGGGTCACGGGCGGCGAGCAGAAGGCCGAGCAGATCGGAGCCCCCGCCGCCGCGCGCCCGGCGCGCGTTCACGAGGCCGGCCGCCACGGCGCGCAGCTCGCGGGCGGCCTCCCGACCCCGGCGCCCTCCCGGATGCGGCAGCCACGCGGGCAGGCCGAGCATGACGTAGGCCATCTTCCAGTTCGTCTGGCCGAGATAATCCTCCATGGCGGCGCCGAAGCGCTCGGCGTCGAGGCCCTCTCCCGGCGTCATCGTGGCCAGGATGATGTCGAGGGCCGTGCGCATCATCTCGGGCACGAGGTCGAAGGCGCCCGCATCCGCCGGCCGGTTCAGCCAGCGCTCCCGGGTCGCCTCGGCCGCCGCGGCCATGGCCGGGACGAAGTCGCGCACGCGGTCGGGTCGGAACACCGGCGCGGAGGTCCGGCGCTGTGCCCGCCACCGGTCTCCGTCTGAGGTGAGGAGGCCGGCGCCGAGGGCCGGGGCCAGGGCGCGCGTCATGAAGGCCTCCCGCTGGAGCGAGCCGGCCTCGTCGACGAGAAGGGTCCGGATCAGCCCCGGCTCCATCACGAACACGGTCTGCTGCCCAAGGAGCCGCGTCTCGATCAACGGCTTGGCATAGACCTCCTCCGGCCAGGCATCGACCATGCTGCGCAGCATCGTCGCGAGGACGCCGGGAGCGCCTCCCAAGTCCTGCAATCGCTCGCGAAGAGAGATCGTCTCGCCGGCACTCACGGGCAGCTTGCAGAATGCCGTCGCCACGCGCAGCCCCATCGGATGAATGCGATCCGCCACACAAGAGACCCGAGTGTTTTACAAAGTCTTACCGCATCGGAACGGAACGTCTTCGCCTGTGAATATTCAATCCATATCGCTCGATGTTATTCGATAAAGTTTTACACGTCTTCTGCATGAAATGCGAAACCTCGATGCAGCCAGGCGGTCGACTTGGCCCCGGATGGACAACTCCGCTTCGATCGGAACATGGACGTGGCACGGCCCGCGCGATGCGTTCGCGGGACGGGCGATCGACGGGAACTTAGCTTGGCCTTTCGCATTCCGACCGCAGGGGATCGGCGACCGTGAGGCCGATCCAACCCCGATGCGGGGACATGGAGAAACGCATGATCGGCCGTATCGCTCTCGCGGCGTGCTTCGTCCTTCCGGTCCTCGCCGCCGGTGGGGCCGGCGCGAACGAGGATCAGCAGGCCGCGCTCTGTCGCGGCGACGTCATGCGCCTGTGCCTCAGCGCGGTGCCCGACCGGGACGCGATCGTGTCCTGCATGAAGGTCAACCGGACCAGCCTCAGCGCCGGATGCCGCAGCGTGTTCGACGGCGGCACGCGGGGGCGTGCCGCGGCCCGCTCGGCCAACCTCCGCTGATCGCAGGCGCGATCGCGCGAGGAGAACGCGCCGCGCCGGCCCCGCACCTCCGCCCATCCCTGGGACGCCTCGCACGTCGGCACCGGAGAAATCCGGGCCCATGGACGCGGGCGGCTTGAACCGCGGCTCCATCCTTGTCAGGCAGGGCCATGCAGGCACCCTCACCGCTCCGGCGCCCCGTCTCCGCCCTTCGCAGGATGCTCACCAGCGAGGCCGGCGGGGGTCTCGTCCTGATGGCGAGTGCCGCCCTGGCGCTCGGGGTCGCGAATTCACCGCTCGCCGAGGCGTATTTCGGCCTGCTCAAGACGTATGTCGGAGGTCTGAGCGTCCTCCACTGGATCAACGACGCCCTGATGGCGGTGTTCTTCCTGCTCGTCGGGCTCGAGATCAAGCGTGAGATGCTCGATGGGCGCCTGCGGACCTGGCCCGACCGGATCCTGCCCGGTCTCGCGGCCCTCGGCGGCATGGCCGCTCCCGCCCTCGTCTACGTGGCGGTCAATCGCCACGCGCCCGAAACGATCCGCGGCTGGGCGATTCCCGCGGCCACCGACATCGCCTTCGCGCTCGGCGTGCTGGCACTGCTCGGCAAACGCGTTCCGATCTCCCTCAAGGTGTTCCTCACCGCGCTCGCCATCATCGACGATCTCGGCGCGGTGCTGATCATCGCGCTGTTCTACACGGCCGACCTGTCCCTGCCGATGCTCGGGGGTGCCGCCGCGACGCTGGCGGCGCTCTGCGGCCTCAACCGGGCCGGGGTGCGCCGGCTCTCGCCGTATCTCGTGCTCGGAATCCTGCTCTGGTTCTTCGTACTGAGATCCGGCGTTCACGCCACCGTGGCGGGCGTCCTGCTGGCGTTGACCATCCCGCTGCGCCTGAGCGTCGGTCGGCCCGACGATCCGACCTCGCCGCTGCACCGCCTGGAGCACGCGATCCATCCGTGGTCGGCCTACCTGATCCTGCCGGTGTTCGGTTTCGCCAATGCGGGCGTGTCGCTGGCCGGCTTCGCGCCCGGCATGCTGCTCGATCCCGTCACCCTCGGGGTCGCCCTCGGGCTGATCCTCGGCAAGCAGCTCGGCGTGTTCGGCTTCGTGCTCGCGGCGGTGAAGCTCGGGCTGGCGCAGCGACCGGCCGGCGCGGGATGGGCGCAGATCTACGGCGTCTCGCTCCTGTGCGGCGTCGGCTTCACCATGAGCCTGTTCATCGGGCTCCTCGCCTTCGCCAACGCGCCGGAGCTCGAATCCGGGACCAAGGTCGGCGTTCTGACGGGCTCGATCGTCTGCATGTTGGCGGGCGCGCTGGTGCTGCTCGTCGCGCCGCAAGCGCACGCGCGCAACGCGTCCTGAACGCTTGCCGCGCCACAACCTGCGGTCGACGGGGCACACGCGGCGTGTCTGGCTTCCGAGTTCGCCCGCAGCGATCTGGAATGCTGGCGTTGCAGTCAAGATCGGCTTGGATCGTCTGGGCAATCATCAGTCGTCCACATGAATCTGGAGGCCTGGAAAATCCCGGACCACACTTGACTTCTCCGACATCTATTCGGATCAATGGGATACGGGCCACCAGATCACACAGAGATTAGAAAGATGGGAACATTCACGAAAGATGACCTGAAAAATACTTGGAAGTCATCTTCTAACGCAGACGCAAAGAAATTTGCCGAAGATGTCGAAACGGTCAACAATGTGTACAAGATTCTCAATACATCAATCGAATTAATGGCGGAAAGCGTTCACGAGAAAGGCAACATATCAGGTACGTCCGCGACCATGTTCGCAGCCAAGAAAACGCTCGCGATCGGCGCCACGGCCGCCGGAATGAAGGATGCTGGAGAAGGAATAAAGGTGGCGACCTTCATGGGAAGTCAGTTCCTGACGACGGTCGAGATGGGCACCGAGGCGATGAGGCTCGCAAGTCCAGGGCGTGCGGGGGTCTACATCTCGTTGAAAGTCGCGGAGAAGGTCGTATCCGCAGTCGGGCTGGGCAACGTCAACAAGTGCAAAGCCGCGCTCGCCTCATTGACCGTTAATGCCGGCGTATCGACGTTCACCTGCGTGGCGACCGGAGGCGCACTCTGCATTCTGGGGGCAGCCTCCTTCGCCCTGGAAGCCATCAACACCCATGCCCAGTGTCGCGCGGAGCCGCTCTGACCAGAGCGAGCGGCCTCGCTGCAGCGATCGAGCAAGCGGCAAGGTCACAGACTTTGGTCTCGACTGGGTTCGTTGAGGGGTGGATCGTCAGGAGTGTCGTTGGAAAACGACTGCCGGCCTTACCGGATCAGAATGGTGGACGGTGCAGGGATCGAACCTGCGACCTTTCCCGTGTGAAGGGAACGCACTACCGCTGTGCTAACCGTCCTGACCAATCCCTTACGCCCGTTCGGCGAAGCCTCTGCCCGTGGAGCGGAGGCGTACGCACTCGACAGCGCGCCGGGGACGAGGGCCTTCTAGGGCGATGGGCGCGGCCCCGTCAAGCGCTGATCGCGCGGTTCTTGCAGCGTTCCGAGCCGGAGAAGGATCACCACCGGCACGAGCCCGACGGCCACGATGAGCAGGGCCGCGACCGAGCCGTCCTCGTAGGTGCCGCGCGCGGCCTCGCCGTAGAGGTGGGTCGCCAGGGTCTCGACGTTGAGGGGGCGCAGCAGCAGGGTCGTGGGCAATTCCTTGACGCAATCGACGAAGACGAGGAGCGCACCGCTCAGCACCGCCGGCCAAGCCAGGGGGAGCTGCACCCGCCGCAGCGTCGCACCGGGGCCGTGCCCGAGCATCCGCCCGGCATCGGGCAGGCTGCGGGGCAGGCGACCGAGCCCGGCCTCGCAGGTGCCGATGCTGACCGCGAGGAAGCGCAGGAGGTAGGCGGTGACGAGGGCCCCGCCGGTGCCGAGACCGATCAGCGC
Source organism: Methylobacterium sp. J-068 (assembly GCF_022829445.1). Classification (GTDB taxonomy): domain Bacteria; phylum Pseudomonadota; class Alphaproteobacteria; order Rhizobiales; family Beijerinckiaceae; genus Methylobacterium. The sequence continues at coordinate 440,624 of NZ_JAKSXY010000122.1, forward strand.
CGGGGCGGCGCCGAAGACCTGGGTCATCCCCGCCGAGAGGGCGGAATCGGCCAGCGCCAGGGGGCCGAGCAGGCCGATGGCGAGGATCGCGCCGGGCAGCGCGTAGCCGAGGCTCGCCACCCGGATCAGGGCCAGCCCGAACCGGCGTGCCACGAGGCGCGGACCGGCGGCCACCAGGAAGCCGAGGGCGGCCGCGATGCCGGTCGCGGCGCCGGCATAGAGCAGGGTGTGGCCGATCTCGGACAGGATCGTCTCCGGCAGGCCGTGGCGCATCACCCGCCGCGCGGCGGAATGCGCGAGGTAGCTCGCCGGGATGAGGAAGCCGATCGCGACCGGGACGAGCCCGAGCGCGAGGGCGATCCAGCCGCGCGGGCCGGCGAGGCGCCGGCGGGCCAGCCCGCGCGGGCGTTGGGCGGTGCCGGCAAAGCCTCGCCCGGCCCTCGCCCAGCGCTCCAGGGCCACCAGGGCCGCCACCGCCATCAGCATGACGAGGGCGATCTGTGCCGCCCCGGCGAGGTCGGAGCGGTTGATCCAGGTGGCGTAGACCTGAACCGTGAGCGTGCGCACGCCGAGGAATTCCGCCGCGCCGATGTCGTTCAGGGCCTCCATCAGCGCGAGGCTCGCCCCCAGCGCGATGGCCGGGCGCGCCATCGGCAGGGCGACGCGCAGGAACGTGGCCGAGGGCGAGCGGCCGAGCATCCGCGACGCCTCGATGAGGTTGGCGGCCTGCATCAGGAACAGCGCCCGGGTCGGCAGGTAGACGTAAGGGTAGAGCACGAAGCCGAGGAGCAGGATGCAGCCGGGCAGCGAGCGGATGTCCGGCAGCGCGAGATCGCGCGGGCGGGCATAGCCGAGGAGATCGCGCAGGGTCGTCTGCACCGGGCCGATCGGATGCATCAGGTCGAGATACGCGAAGGCGACGATGTAGGTCGGCACCGCCATCGGCAGGAGCAGGGCCGCCTCCAGGAGGCGCCGGCCGGGAAACGCGTAGGCCGCCACCAGCCAGGCCGACCCCGCCCCGAGGACGATCACCAGGGCGCCGGTTCCGGCGAGCAGCAGCCCCGTGTCGCGCAGGGCCCGCGGCAGGACGTGGGCGAGGAGGTGGGGCCAGAGCGCGCCCGAGGCGGCGTCGCCCAAGCCTTCCCCGGCCGCCAGCACGAGGGCGACGACGGGGCTCAGCACCACGGCGCAGAGCGCCAGGGCGCCAAGCCCCCAGGCCAGGGCGGGGATCCGCGCGGCGCGCGGCCCGGCTGGGGCGGGGGCGGCCCCGATCATGGAGCCCTCACGGCCTGTCCGGCAGGGCCGCCGCGTCCGGCCTCAATTGTCGAAGCCGACCGTATCGAGGAGCAGGCTCGCCGCCTTGCGGTTGCGGGCGATCTCGACCAGCGGCACGGCATCGATGGTCAGGGGTCCGAGCGCGCTCAGCAGGGGATCGACCGGCGCGCCGGCCTTCACCGGATACTCGAAATCGGCCTTGGCGTAGAGCCCCTGGGCCTCGTCGGAGACGAGGTATTCGAGGAGCTTGACGGCCTCGTCGCGGTTGGGCGCATTCTTGGCGACCACCGCGCCGGAGATGTTCACGTGCGTGCCGCCGCCCGCGAAGGTCGGCATCGCCACCTTGATGCCATCCCCCCATTTCTGCTGCTCGGGACCGCCGCGCCCGGAGCGCATCAGGCCGACATAGTAGGAGTTGCCGAGCCCGATCTCGCAGGTATCGGCGAGGATGTCGCGGGCCACGTCCCGGTCGCCGCCGGCGGGCTTGCGCGCGAGGTTGGCCTTCAGGGCGCGCAGCCACGCCTCGGTCTTCGCCGGACCGTGCTTGACGAGGTGATGGGCGATCAGCGCCGTGTTGTAGGGGTGCTGACCCGAGCGCAGGCAGAGGCCGCCCTTCCATTTCGGGTCGGCGAGCCCCTCGTAGGAGATCCCTTCGAGGTCGGTGAGGTCCTTGTCGGCGTATAGCACGCGGGCGCGCATGGAGAGCGCGAACCAGCGGCCGTCGGCATCGCGCAGGGTGGCGGGCACCGCCGCCTCCAGCACGCCGGAGCGCACGGGCTGGGCCAGGTCGCGGTCGACGAGATCGATGATGTTGCCGACATCCACGGTCATCAGCACGTCGGCCTTGGCCCGCGCGCCCTCCGCCGCCACGCGCTCGGCGAGGCCCTTGTCGACGAACACGGTGTTGACGGTGACGCCGCTCCTGGCCGTGTAGGCATCGAGCAGGGGGCGGATCAGGCCGGGCTCGCGGGTGGTGTAGAGGTTCACCTCCGCCGCCGACGCCGTACCGATCGCGGCCGCGAGAACCATGCCCGCGAACCCGGCCGCCTTCATCCCACTCACCATGACCGACCCCCTTCCCGTTGAACGTGGCGGGTGTTCAGAAGCATCGGCGAGGAAAAAGCAAGAACGATATCTTCGACTTAAACCAGTTAAAAACTACATCTCCTCGCGACATGCCCCTTCGGACAAGTCTTGCGTTTTAATCCATCTCATCTTCAAAAATAAAGAACCCTTCCCGATCGAGGGTCAGGCCGACGGCGTCGCCCGGTTGGCGGGGGTCGTGATCGGGCACCGGGAGACGCAGGACTTCCGCAAACCCCTCCACCGCGAGGGTCAGGAGGGCATGGGCTCCGAGGAAGCGGCGCGCGGTGACGACGCCGCGAAGCCGCGCGACGTCACGAAGCCGCGCGTCCGGAGGGTCGAGCCGGATCGCCTCCGGACGAAGGCACAGGGTCAGACGCGCGCCCTCGGGCCGACCCGGCGCGGGCATGCGCCCGAACGGCGTGGCGACGCCGCCCGCGCGGCAGGTGCCGGCGATCTCGATCATGTCGCCGAAGAAGCGCGCGGCGAACCGCGTCTCGGGCTGCCGGTAGAGATCGCGCCCGGTGCCGATCTGGACGATGCGCCCCCGGCGCATCAGGGCGATGCGGTCGGCGAACCCCAGCGCCTCCTCGGGATCGTGGGTGACGAGGAGCGTGGTCGCGCCATTGGCGCGCAGGACCGCGAGCGTCTCGTCGCGGACCCGGTCGCGGGTGCGTCGGTCGAGGTTCGAGAACGGCTCGTCGAGGAGGAGGATGCGCGGACCCGGCGCCAGGGCGCGCGCGAGCGCCACGCGCTGGCTCTCGCCGCCCGAGAGCGTGCCTGGATACTGCTTCGCCCGATCGCTCAGCCCCACCTGCGCAAGCCGTGCGGCGGCGATCGCCCGGGCCTCGGCGCCGGACTTGGCATGGAGCCCGAAGCGGACGTTCTCGTCCACGTTCAGGTGGGGAAACAGCGCGTAGTCCTGGAACATCAGCCCGACACCGCGCTTCTCGGGCGGGAGGCCCCGGCGGCCCTCGCTGACCACGATTCCGTCGAGGCGGATCGTGCCGGTCTCGGGCTGCTCCAGGCCCGCGATGGCGCGCAGGAGCGTGCTCTTGCCGCAGCCGGAATCGCCCAGCAGCGCGAGGATCTCGCCCGCCCGGACCTGCAGGGAGATGTCGTCGAGCGCCCGCACGGCGCCGAAGCGCAGGCCGATCCCGCGCAGGTCGAGGCGCGGCGGCGGGAGGTCGGGTCGGGTCTCGGACGGGATCATGCGCGCCTTCGTGCGTTACCGGCGCCGGGCCGCGAGAACGCGCCGGTGCGGAGGAAGCGCAGGGTCTCGTCGATGACCCTGGGGTTGCGCATCATCAGGCCGTGGCTCGCGTGCAGGGTGACGTGGTCCGTCATACCGCACACCCGCGTGCGCTGCACGGTGACCCGGCCGTCATTGGCGCCGGGCAGCATCAGCCACGATTCGAGCGGATAGAGCGAGCGGTCGCCCGCGATGATCCCGAGCGGATAGTCGACGCGTCCGAGGAGCGCGCGCAGCCCGTCGTCCCGCCGGGTCGTCAGCTGGGCACCCGCCGGACCGAAGAAGCGGCGATAGGCCCACAGCGTGTGGAGCCGGTCGGCGATCTCGCTCCCGCCGTTCGGAGGCCCCAGCATCACGACGCGGCCGAGCCTGGCCGGCCGGTGGGCGCGAAGCCATGCGCGGGCCAGGAGGCCGCCCATGGAATGCGTGACCACGTGGAGCGCCCGCGTGCCTTCGGCAAAGGCCGCCGCGCGGGGCGCGACGACGTCCACGAGGTCCTCCAGTGCCGCCACGCGGGAGGGATAGTCGAGGTTCAGCGTCGCGAACCCGGCCTCGCGGCAGGCCCGCTCCATCGGCGCGAAGGAGGAGGCCCGGCGCGCCATGCCGTGCAGGAGGAGGACGCCCTCGGGCGCCCGTTCCAGCCCCCCGGTCCCGGGTGATCGTTCGGGTTCGCGCGTGGTCATTCGCACCCCGTCATGGCCTCATCCGCGATGGTCGAGCGGCCTGCCGGTCGCGCAATCCCTCCGGCATGCTTATATTCCGGTTATGTTCCATCAAAGCCCCGACCGATGCCCTGCGTCGCCGAGATCCTGATCCCGCTGGCGCTCGACAGCGCCTACAGCTACGCCGTGCCGGCCGGGCTCGACCTCTCGGTCGGCGAGGTCGTGCAGATCCCGCTCGGACCGCGCGAGACGGTGGGGGTGGTCTGGGGCGTGCGCCAGAGTCCCGGCGGCTCGAACCTGCGCGCCGTGACGGGCCGCCTCGACGTGCCGGCCCTGCCCGACGCGCTGCGCGAACTCGTCGACTGGCTCGCCCGCTACACCCTCGCGCCGAAGGGCTCGGCGCTGGCCATGGCGCTGCGGCTGCCCGACGAATCGGCGCTCACCGAGACGGTGCGGGTCGGCGTGCGCGCCTCCGGCAAGGCCCCCGCGCGCCCGACCGCCGCCCGCGACAAGGTCCTGGCCGTGGCGGCGGACGGCGCCATGCGGGGCAAGAGCGCGCTTGCCAAACAAGCCGGCGTCTCCCTCAGCGTGGTCGACGGCCTCATCGACGACGGCGCCCTGGAGGCGATGGCGCTGACACCGGAGCCCGTCGCCCTGCCCCCTGACCCGGACCATGCCCGCGTGCCCCTGTCGGAGGCGCAGGAGGCGGCGGTGCGGGAGCTCGTCGGCCTGATGAATCCCGGCCCGGCGCAGCCCCCGCCGACGGACGGAATCGGCGACCCGCTTCCGGCGGACGGCAAGGTCCCGCCCCCCGGCGCGGAGCACAAGGCCCCGACCGTGCTGCTGGAGGGCGTCACCGGATCGGGCAAGACGGAGGTGTATTTCGAGGCCGTGGCCGATTGCGTCCGGCGCGGGCACCAAGCGCTGATCCTGATGCCGGAGATCGCCCTCACGGCGCAGTTCCTCGATCGCTTCGCGGAGCGCTTCGGCGTGCGCCCGGCGACCTGGCACTCGGGCGTCGGGGGGAAGCGGCGCGAGCGCATCCGCGCCGGGGTCACGGCGGGCGAGATCGCCGTGGTGGTGGGCGCCCGCTCGGCCCTGTTCCTGCCCTTCGCCGATCTCGGCCTCATCGTGGTCGATGAGGAGCACGAAGCCGCCTACAAGCAGGAGGACGGCGTGCATTATCACGCCCGCGACATGGCGGTGGTGCGCGGGCGGATCGAGAACTGCCCGGTGGTGCTGGCCTCCGCCACGCCCTCCATCGAGACGCGGGTGAATGCGACACGCGGGCGCTACGTCCGCGTCGCCCTGCCCGAGCGCTTCGGCGGACGGCGCCTGCCCGACATCGCCGCCATCGACATGCGGGCCGACAAGCCCGAGCGCGGCCGCTTCATCGCGCCCGCCCTGGTCGCGGCCGTGCGCGAGACCGTGGAATCCGGCGATCAGGCGCTGCTCTTCCTGAACCGGCGGGGCTACGCGCCTCTGACCCTGTGCCGGGCCTGCGGCCACCGCTACCAGTGCCGCAACTGCTCGACCTGGCTGGTGGAGCACCGTTTCCGCCGGGCCCTGGTCTGCCACCAGTGCGGCTACGCCGAGCGGCGCCCGGATTCCTGCTCGGAATGCGGCACCTTCGACAACCTCACGCCCTGCGGCCCCGGCGTCGAACGCATCGCCGAGGAGGTCGCCGAGATCTTTCCGGACAAGCGGGTCATCGTGCTGTCGAGCGACTTCCCCGGCGGGGCCGAGCGCCTGCGCGCCGAACTCCAGACCGTGGCGGAGGGCGGCTGCGACATCGTCATCGGCACGCAGCTCGTGGCCAAGGGCCACAACTTCCCGCACCTCACCCTGGTAGGGGTCCTCGACGCCGATATCGGCCTGACCTCCGGCGACCCGCGCGCGGCCGAGCGCACCTTCCAGTTGCTGCAACAGGTCACCGGCCGGGCCGGGCGCGGCGAGAAGCCGGGGCGCGCCCTGCTCCAGACCTACCAGCCGGACCACCCGGTGATCGCGGCCCTGCTCTCGGGCGATTCGGAGCGCTTCTACGAGGAGGAGATCGGCGCGCGCGAGGCCGCCGGCCTTCCCCCCTTCGGGCGCCTCGCGGCCCTGATCGTGTCCGCCAGCGAGCGCGAGGTCGCCGAGGCCCACGGGCAGGCGCTGGCCCGCGTGGCCGAGCCGCCGGAGGGCGTGATGGTGCTGGGCCCGGCCGAGGCGCCGCTGGCGCTGATCCGGGGCCGCTACCGCTTCAGGCTCCTGGTGAAGACCGAGCGCAGCGTCGATCTGCAGACCTACCTGCGGGATTGGCTGGCGCGGGGGCCGAAGGTTCGCGGCAACGTGAAGGTCGCCATCGACGTTGACCCACAGAGTTTCCTATAACGCGAGCCCGACGTTCGCTGCGTCACGTTCGATCCCCGAGGAGTGCCACACGTGCTGACCTACACCAAGAAGCCGGATTCGAGCGTCGCCGAGATCGTGGTCGACGGGCAGATCACCGATGCGGACATGAACACCGTCATCACCGCGATGCAGGCCGACCTCGACAAGGGCGGCAAGATTAAGCTCCTCGAGGACGTGCGCGATTTCAAGGGCATGGAGCCGGCGGCGTTCTTCAAGGACCCGCGCTTCGGCCTCGCCATGATGAAGGGCGTCAGCCACGTCGCGCTGGTGACCGACGCCTCCTGGCTGCGGATGATCGCCGACACCTTCGGCAAGGTCTCGCCGGCCCAGATCAAGACCTTCGACCGCGCGCATATCGACGACGCGCGCAAGTGGCTCGCGGCCGCCTGACGCGCTACTCGGCCTGGGCGGTCCGCGTCGTCTGACGCCGGGCCGTCCAGCGGCCCGAGCACAGGGACGAGACCTTCCAGGTGCCGCCACCGCTCTGGGCCTGGAGACGGCCCGAGACCGCGCCGCTGGCGGTGCCGTTCGAGACGTTGAGGCCGACCGACCCGTCGGGACCGACGCGACCGCTCAAGGTGGCGCTGCCGGACGCGGAGGCGAGGCGCACCTGCCCTTCCTGCACCGAGACCGCGTAGGTGTAGCGGCTGTCGCAGACCATGCCGCTCTCGGTGACGAGTTCCACCGACCAGGCGCCGTTGAAGTTCCCGCCGTCACGCGCGGTGGCCGGGACCAGCGCGGGCGAGGACAGGCCGGCTCCGAGCGCCAGAACCACCGCGACTTTGAACATGCGTCATCCTTCGACAAAGCCGTCCGTTCACGCGCCGACCACGGAGCGGCCAAGCGACATCGCAAGCAGACGATCAGGTGAGAGTGCGCACATCATACCCGCCGAAGCGGCAGGATTGTGACAGACGCCGAATTCGTGTGATGAGCATTGTCGCGGACACCACCTGAACGGGCGATGATCAAGCAGAAGCTTGGCGCTTATCGATCGTAATACGCCTGCAACGCTTCGCGGTCGCGGGTGAGCGGCAGCGCGAGCAGGGCCAGGACCCTGGCCTTGTCGGGGGTGAGGTCGTCGGCGAACACGGCGCCGGCCTTGAGCAGCGTGTTGCCGCCCCCCTTGAAGCCATAGACCGGGAGCGCGCGGCCCTGCGCGACCTGGCTCGCCACGATGATGGTGACGCCCGCCGCGATCGCCTCCGTCACGGCATCGAACAGCGCGTCGTTGACGTTGCCGAAGCCGTAGGCGGCGATCACCACGCCCTCGGCGCCGCGAGCGACCGCGTGGCGGAGCTGCTCCCCATCGTCCCCGGCCACCATCGGCACGAGACCGACCCGGGCGAGGCGGGCGGGCAGCGGCAGGGTCTGGCGCCGCAGGGATTTGCGCCAGAACACTACCCGGTCCTCGTCCACGTGGCCGAGGAAGCCGGCCTCGCCCGAATTGAAGGTCTCGACGTTGTTCGTGTGCGTCTTGCGCACCTCGCGCGCGGCGTTGACGTTGTGGTTCAGCGTCACCGTCACGCCCATGTCGCGCGATCCCGGCGCCAGGATCTGCCGGGCGGCGTTGAGGAGGTTGCGCGCGCCGTCGGCATCCGGATCGGAGGCATTGCGCTGGGCGCCCACCATCACGACGGGCTTGTCGCCGGCGAGCGTCAGGTCGAGGAAATAGGCGGTCTGGTCGAGGGTGTCGGTCCCGTGCAGGACGATCGCGCCCGCGATCTCGGAACGGTCCAGCAGGCCCGCCACGGTCCGGCTCAGGTCCGGCCACAGCGCCGGGCCCATATAGGCGCTCGGCGCGTTGGCGAATTCCACCACCTCGATCCGCGCCAGATCGGCCAGGCGCGGCACGGCCGCCGCGAGATCCGCCCCCGTCAGGGCCGGGACAGGAGCGCCCGTCACCGGGTCGTTCTTCATCGCGATGGTGCCGCCGGTCGCCACGATGGCGATGGTCGGCCGAACGGGATCGGACATGCGCGACTAGTCGGTCAGGGTCCGCGCCTCTTCGGGCAGCATGATCGGGATGCCGTCGCGGATCGGGTAGGCGAGGCGCGCGGAGCGGCTCACCAGTTCCTGCCGGGCGGCATCGTATTCGAGCGTGTCCTTCGTCAGGGGACAGACGAGAAGCTCGAGGAGCTTGGGGTCGACGCGGGTGGCCTCGACGGGGCTCGGGGTGTCATCGGCCATGGGTGGCGTGTCCTTCGCGTGGGAAAGCTCCCGCGAACGGGAGCGCTATTGCAGCGTGGGTTCGGAGCCCGACCCGCGCACCAACTCCATTTCGGTGACCGCGATCAAGACCTCCGCCCGCGTCTTGAGGTCCGGAGCCTCGAGCATGGCCTGCTTCTCGCGCGCGCCGAACGGACTCATCATGCAGAGCGCGTTGACCAGCGCCTCGTTCGGCGCCTCCTCGATCCCCGCCCAATCGACCTTGAGGTCGTTGACCTCGACGAAGTCCCGCAGGGCCTTCAGCACGCCCTCGCGGTCCACCGCCTCCTCGCCGGCCCGCGCCTCGAAATCCGTGGCGAAGTCGTCGTAGGACACCTGGCAGCGGCGGTAGCGCGTCGTCGTGGCGAGTTCGCTCTCGACCCGGAACCGCGCGATTCCGGTGAGCGAGATGAGGTAGCGCCCGTCTCCGGTTTCGGCGAACTGGGTGATGCGTCCGGCGCAGCCGACCCGGAACAGCTTCGGGGTCATCGGCGAGGAACCGGCCTCCACGTCCGGCTGGATCATGCCGATGATCCGGTCGCCGCGCAGGGCGTCGTCGACCATGGCGAGGTAGCGCGGCTCGAAGATGTTGAGCGGCATCTGTCCGCGCGGCAGCAGCAGCGCACCGGGCAGGGGAAACACCGGGATGACTCCGGGGCAATCGGCCGGTCCCTTGTAGCCCGCATGCGTGCTCATCGCGTCACCCCGCCGTTCGTTGGCCGCTTTACGCGAAGACGAGCGTCGACAACCGCCGCCGTCCGCGAATCGACGCCTTGTCCATCAGACCCCAGGCCTCGAAGAACGTGAGGAGCTGCTTGCGGGCCGCCCCCTCGTTCCACGTCCGGTCCCGCCGCTCGATCTCGATCAGCTGGTCCACCGCCTCGTCGCGCATGTTGCGGCCGTTGAGACCGAGCGCGAGGTCGAAGCGAGCCTGGAAATCGTTCGGATCGGCCTCGATGCGGGACTGGAACGTGCCGAGATCGCCCAGGGCCGCCGCCTGCTCGGCGAGTTCGATCGCCGCCCGCACGCTGGAGAGGCCCGCATGCCCGGCCTTGTCGGCGGGAGCCATCGCGACGAGCTGCTTGGCGTTCTCGATGTCGCCGAGGTCGAGCTGGATCTTGGCGAGCGCCGCGATCGCGTCGACGTTCTCCGGCTCCTCCGCCAGCACGGCGGCGTAGAGCTGCGCCGCTCCGGCGACGTCGCCGACCCCGAGCAGCGCCTCGGCCTCCGACATCGCCTCCTCGATCGGCGTGGGACCGGCCGGGCCGGCGAGGCGCGCGATGAACTCCTTGATCTGGGTCTCGGGCACCGCGCCCATGAAGCCGTCCACCGGCTGGCCCTTGTCGAAGGCGATGACGGCGGGAATCGACTGGATGCCGAGCTGTCCGGCGATGGAGGGATGCTCGTCGATATTCATCTTGACGAGCTTGACCTTGCCGGCGGAGCCCTGAACCACTTTCTCCAGCACGGGCGCGAGCTGTTTACAGGGCCCGCACCACGGCGCCCAGAAATCCACCAGCACGGGCTGCTGCATCGACTCGGCGATGACGTCCTGGCGGAAGCTCGCCGTGGTCACGTCCTTGGTGGGTTCGCCCGGCATCGGCGCATCGTTCAGCATAACGTCCTCAAGGCAGTCATTGGATCGGCGTGAGAGGCGGGTCTGTCCACCGGCCCCTCGTGCGTCAAGAGATGGGAACTCCGCGCGCTCGGACCAGGGTGGGCGGCCAACACCGCGCCATACCCCGATCCGGCCGGCATCGACGGAACGGACGGGGGCCCTCTCCCGTCAGCGCGCGGGCGCGCTGCCGTTCTCCTTGGCGGCATCCGGCGCCTTGGCGTCGGTGACGAAGGTGCCCTGGTAGGCCCCCTTGGCCGCGTTGGCCTCGCAGGTGATCGCGGTCTTGCCCGGCTGCGGCGTGCTGAAGGTACAGGAGCCCACCGCCACGAGCGGGCCCTGGACCACCCCGTCCTTCGTCGTCTCGCTCGGGATCACGAGGTTGATCGGCTGAAGCGGGTCGGTCTCCTCGGTGCGCTCCTGCTGAGCGCCGTTGCCGCTGAAGCTCAGGGAACGGCCCTCGGCCGCGAAGTCGAAGCTGGTCCGGCTGCGCGAGACCGTGTTCATCAGCGTGCCCTTGCAGGTCGCGGTCACGTCCTTGCCGGCGATCACGAGCTTCTCGCAACGGCCGTCGAGCTTGACGGCGGTCTGCGCCATGGCGGGCAGGCCGGCGAGCAGCGGAGCGGCGGCGAGGACGAGGCGGAGGGGCGAGAGCAGCATCATGATCCCGATGTAAGGCCGAGCGTCGATCTGTCGAGGGTCCGGCGCGTCGTGACGACCGCCGGGTTTTCGAATCACGCCGGAAAGCGCGCGGCCCGGTCGTTGGGCGCGTCGAGGTCGAGATCCGGCCCGAGGGGAACGATTCCGGTCGGGTTGATGGTCGGGTGGCTCTCGTAATAGTGCCGCTTGATGTGGGTGAGGTTCACCGTCGCGGCGACACCCGGCAGGGCATAGAGGTCGCGCAGATAGTGCGACAGGTTCGGATAATCGGCGATGCGCTGCCGGTTGCACTTGAAGTGCCCGACATAGACCGGGTCGAACCGCACCAGCGTCGTGAACAGCCGGATGTCGGCCTCGGTCAGCCGGTCGCCGCAGAGATAGCGCGACCGGTCGAGGCGGGCCTCGAGGGCATCGAGTTCGGCGAACAGGGCGGTGACGGCCTCCTCGTACGCGCCCTGTTCGGTGGCGAAGCCCGCCTTGTAGACCCCGTTGTTCACCGCGTCGTAGACGCGCGCATTCACCGCATCGATCGCCTCGGCGAGGTCCGCCGGGTAGAGGTCCGGCCCGGCCGCTCCGAAGGCGCCGTTCAGCATGCGGATGATCTCGGCGGATTCGTTGGACACGATGGCGGCGCGTCGCTTGTCCCACAGCACCGGCACGGTGACGCGTCCGGTGAAGGCGGGATCGTTCTTGAGGTAGACCTCGTAGAGGCGCGCGGCGCCGTTCACCGGATCGGGCGTGGCGCCGGGCGAATCCCCGAAGACCCAGCCCTCCGCGCCCATGTGCGGATCGACCACCGAGACCGAGATCGCCTCCTCGAGGCCCTTGAGGGCGCGCACGATCAGGGTGCGGTGCGCCCAGGGGCAGGCGAGCGAGACGTAGAGATGGTAGCGCCCGGCCTCGGCCGGAAACCCGCCCTCCCCCGTCGGACCGGGGGCGCCGTCGGCCGTCACCCAGTTGCGGAACTTGGCGTCGGTCCGCTTGAAGCGGCCTCCGCTCGCCTTGGTGTCGTACCAGGTGTCCTGCCAAACCCCGTCCACGAGCAGACCCATGTGCCATCCCTCCTGCGGTGATCACAGGCGAAGATGGGCGCTCAGGCCTCGGCGGACAGCCCCTCGGACACGGGCGCCTCGGGCGGCGGCGCAGCCGCTTCGGCGAGATGCTCGCCCGTCTGGTAGGTCGCGATGTCGAAGGTGTCGTCGGGCAGGCGGACGAGGAAGCGCTCCGCGATCTCGAACAGCAGCAGGTCCGGCTTCACGGCGGCGACGTAGTCCCAGTCGATGCTCGACGACCAGATGAAGTGGACCTCGCGAAACGTCTCCGCGATGAGGCCGCTGAGCATGATCGGCGCGAAATGCGCGTAGGAATCGCCGAACAGGACCACCGTGCGGGGGTCGGCCCCGTCCGACTCGTTGCGGAAGCGCACATGCGCGCCGACATGGAGATCGACCGCCCGCCCGGCCGCCTCGTAGGCCTCGACGAGCGGGCTCGCGTAGACCCGGCGCGCGTTCAGATCGATCACCGCGTGGGTCGCGGTCTCGATCGGCGGATCGGGCAGCTTCGAGCCGAGGTCGCGCGCGGAGGTGGATTCGTAGCGTTCGCGCCGGTCGAGGTCGGCGGGGGGCACCGCGCCGCAGGCCCGCATCAGGACCCGGTAGGCGAGCAGGCAGCCGTCGTAGTTCCAGTGCGTGTCGGTGCGGTAGTAGAGCGGGACCGGTCCGTCGCGCGCCGCGCGCAGGGGCGCGAGCAGGTCGACGAATGCCGGATTGTTGATGAGGCGCCGGGCCAGCGCGCGCGCGGGCGAGCGGCGCGGATTGTAGTCGAGGTCCTTGGTCAGATGGTCGTAGACCGAGAGCTTCTCGGGCACGATGACGTGCAGGTAGCGGATTCCCAGCGCCTGGGCGCGGGCGGCCCGCGTCTCGAGCAGCTTGCGCCAGCCGCGCAGCAGCCGCCAGCGGGCGAACGTCGCGCGGTACTGTTCCAGAACACCGTTGGTGCCCCCGATCAGGAAGAGCCAACCATCCCGACCCACATGAACGAAGTCCTGGTGTCTGCGCCGCATCGGGGCTCTCTAGCCGCCTCCGGTCGTGCTGAACAGGGCGCGCACGCGCAGGCTTCGGGAGCCCGGCGCGGCCCGCACGGGCCGATTGCGCCTCGGGCGCGGCTGGACGCGCCATCCGCGCGCGCCATCTCCCCAAGGGCATGACACACCCCGCTCCCACCACCGACCCGCTGATCCTGACGCTCGCGATGGACCCGGAGACGTTCGCGCGGTTCGACGGCCTGCGCCGCCGGCACTTCCCGCAGGCGCTGAACCATATCCCGGCCCACGTGACCCTGTTCCATCACATGCCGGGCGCGAGCGAGGCCGGCATCGTCGAGACCCTGGCGGCGCTGATGCGGAGCCAGGCTCCGCCCGAGGTCGCGGTGACGGGCCTGCGCTTCATCGGGCGAGGGGTCGCCTACGTGCTCGCCTCGGAGGCGTTGTCGGGCTTCCGGGCTCGGCTGGTCGAGCGTTTCGAACCCCTCGACGGCGGCCTCACCGCGCAGGACCGCCAGGGCTGGCGCCCGCACGTCACGGTGCAGAACAAGGTCGAACCCGCCACGGCACGAAGGCTGCACGCCGAACTCGAGGCGGATTTCGCGCCCTATCGGTTCACCGCGCCGGGACTGCTGCTCTGGCGCTACCTCGGCGGCCCCTGGGAGCGCCGGGCCACCTTCCGGTTCGGATGACGGGCCTCGCGGCCTCGCGGCCGCCGAGACGGGGTTACGTCCGGGTCTCAGCGCGCTAAGGACGGTTCCATGAAAGCCCTGCCCTCCGGCTACCGGAACAACCCGCTCGTCAGCCGCGCCAATGCCCTGCGCCTCGCCCTGCGCCTCAACGAGGTCGGTCCCGTTCTCACGCTGCTGGCGGTGAGCCTGCTCGGCTACGGGTTCTTCGCCCTCGCCCACGAGGTCGGGGAAGGCTCGACCGCCGCCCTCGACCGCAAGATCCTCCTGGGCCTGCGCAACCCGGCCGACCTGTCCGACCCGATCGGCCCGCGCTGGCTCGAGGAGACGATGCGCGACATCACGGGCCTCGGCAGCGTGTTCACCATCGTGTTCGTGACGGCGGCGGCCTGCACCTACCTCGCGATCACCCGGCGCCGGCGCATCGCGGTGTTCGTGATCGCGGCGATCGGCGGAGGAGAAGTCGCCTCCACGATCCTGAAGCTGTTCTACCACCGGCCCCGGCCTGATCTCGTGCCCCACGGCATGGAGGTGTTCACCGCCAGCTTCCCGAGCGGACACGCCATGATGTCGGCCATCGCCTACCTGACGCTGGCGAGCCTGATCGCCCGGGTCGACCGGCAGCGCGGCGTCAAGGTGCTGGTGCTGACCATCGGCGTCTCGATGACGCTGCTGGTGGGCATCAGCCGGATCTATCTCGGGGTTCACTGGCCGAGCGACGTGCTCGCCGGCTGGTGCGTCGGCGCGGCCTGGGCCGCCCTGTGCTGGTTCGTCGCCCTCGTGCTGCAGCAACGGGGCGAGGTGGAAGCGCCGAGCAACCCGGGAGCAGCGAGGAGCGAGCCTTAGTGCCGCTCACAAGACGCCCGCGGCACCGTGGTGCTCGGAGCGAGAACCGAGACGGGCGGGAGTTTTCTGAGACGCTCTTAACCCTAACCGGAGATAAAGACGGGCGCAGGCCGGTCGGGCAGGGCACGGCTCGGCCCTGATCCCGTTGTCGCATCAGGCAGCGTCCGGAGCGATCCCAATGGCAGGCACACTCCCTGATCGTCGCATGGCGACACGCAGGCGCAGCCTGCTCGGAGCCGCGATCCGGACGGACCTGCATCCGTCCGAGACGGAATGCGTGGTGCGCGACAGGGGCGTCGCGGGCCTGCGCCTCGAACTCAGCCACGCGGTCCCGCTCCCGCACAGCTTCGAGATCCACATCCCCAAGACCCGCGAGACGCGGCAGGTCGAGGTCGTCTGGCGCGACGAAGGCGCGATGGGTGTCAGGTTCGTCTCGGTGAAGCCGTCCGACGCGGAGGTGATTCCCTTGAGCCTGATGCGCGATCTGCATGCGGCCCGGCAGGACATCGCGACCTTGCGCGCGCGCCTGTCGCGCCTGGGCGACGAGGCCTGAACGGACATTCGTCGACGCGGTGCGACGGCAGGGGACCTCGCGGCTGCCGGAACTGCGTTTCGGGCGGCGACGTTCCCGCACGGTACGGCCGGCGCGTCCGCGTGCCATGCCGGGTCCCGCCGAATCGACAGCGAGTTTCATGACGGACGACATTCCGCTCTCCCGCCGCAACGTCCTGCGCGCCGGCAGCGCCACGCTGACCGGTCTCGCCCTCGGGGCCACGAGCGCCGGGGCGCAATCCGGGCCGCCGGGCCCCTCGGTCCCGGCCGATACGGGGGCGGTGCAGGGGGGCAGGGTGATGTTCCCGAACTGGCGCGGCCCCGGCGACCGGGCGCCTCCGCCCCCGCCCGCCCCGATGCCGCCGGGCAAGCGCGTGGGCTTCGCCATCGTGGGCCTCGGACGGCTCAGCCTGGAGGAGATCCTGCCGGCCTTCGGCGAGACCCGGAAGGCACGCGTCGTCGCCGTGATGTCGGGTACGCCGGCCAAGGCGAAGCTGGTCGCCGAGCAGTACGGCATCGCGCCGGAGGCGGTCTACGGCTACGACGAGTGGGACAGGCTGGCGCAGAATCCCGCGATCCAGGCCGTCTACGTGGTGACGCCGAACGCGGTCCATCGCGGCGACGTGCTCGCCGCCGCCAAGGCCGGCAAGCACGTGCTCTGCGAGAAACCGATGGCGACCTCCTCGGCCGAGGCGCGCGAGATGATCGCGGCCTGCGCGGCGGCCAAGGTCAAGCTGATGATCGCCTATCGCTGCCAGTACGAGCCTTACAATCGCGAGGTGGTGCGCCTCGCCCGCTCGGGCGAGTTCGGCCGGCCGCGCCTGATCCAGGCCTTCAACGGCCAGACCACCGGACTGCCCCAGCAATGGCGGCTGAAGAAGGCGCTCGCCGGGGGCGGCGCCCTGCCGGATATCGGCCTCTACTGCCTCAATGGCGTACGGGCGCTCACCGGTGAGGAGCCGGTCTCGATCGAGGCGCAGATCCACGCGCCCTCGGGCGATGCGAAATTCGCCGAGGTCGAGGAGACCGTCTCCTTCACCCTGCGCTTTCCGTCCCAGGTCATCGCCCAGTGCATGACGAGCTACGGCGTGCACGAGTCGCGCCGCCTCCAGGTCCATACCGAGCGGGCCGACATCGACCTGCGGAACGCCTTCGCCTATCGCGGCCAGCAGCTCGTCGTGGCGCGCCCCGACGGACAGGTGGAATCCCAGGACACGCGCGTTCTGACCCAGAAGAACCAGTTCGCCCTGGAGATCGACCACATGGCCCGCTGCATCCTGGAGGATCGGCGACCGCGCACGCCCGGCGAGGAAGGTCTGCAGGACCAGGTCCTGATGGAGGCGATCTACGAGGCCGCCCGCACGGGAAGGCCGGTCACCGTGGGTCCGCCCCCCGGCGCGGGCGGCGGCCTCGACGTGACCCGCGGCCCCGAACTCGACGAAGCCGGCTGACCCCTCCCGAGGACGGTTGCCTCAGCGTCACGCGAACCGGATAGACTGCGCCTCGGCACGGTGTTGGACCGCCCCGGGACCCTCGAGACGCTTGATCCAGTTTCCGCATGCCTCCACCCCGAGACGGCCGGTTGCCGCCATCCTGGGCGGATTCCTCCTCCTCGTCGTCACGGCCGGGACCGCCGTCCGGGCGGAAACCCCCGCGGAGAGGGCCGCGCGCCTCGCCGCCGAGGGAATCGCGATCGGTTCACCGCGTGGCGCCGGCGGCGACCCGCAGACCTCGGTCGCCCAATCCGTCACCTCCTCGCGGCCATCCGCCAACCTCGACACGTCGATCCAGGACCAGCTCGGCTCCTACGGCGATCCCTTCGGCGTCCGGGCCGCCCTGAAGGCGCGCGGCGTGACCTACAGCCTGACCTATATCGGCGAGAGCCTCGGCAACGTCAGCGGGGGCCTGCGCCATCGCGGAATCTACGAAGGCCTGCTCGACCTCGAGATCGACGTCGACCTCGAACCCCTGCTCGGCTGGAAGGGGGGCGCGCTCCACACCAACCTGTTCCAGATCCACGGGGCTGGCCTGTCACGCGGCGCGGTGGGCAACCTGATCACGGTGAGCGGCATTGAGGCGCTGCCGTCCTCGCGCCTCTACGAATTGTGGTTCGAACAGAAGGTCTTCGGTGACCAATTCGGCCTGAAGTTCGGGCAGATCGCAGCCGACACCGAGTTCGCCGTGACGCAGACCGGCACGGTGTTCGTGAACTCCACCTTCGGCTGGCCCAACAACATGGCGGTGGTGGTCCCGAGCGGCGGGCCGATCTATCCCCTGGCGGTGCCGGGCGTGCGGGCGAAATACGTTCCCGACGCCAACCTCTCGTTCCAGGTCGGGCTGTTCGACGGTGACCCGGCAGGCCCCGCGCGCGGCACCCTCGACCCCGATCCGCAGCGCCGCAACCGCACCGGCACCAACTTCCGCACCGGCGACCCCGCCCTGGTGATCGCCGAGGTTTCCTACGCCTACAACATCGCGCCCGGCAGCACGGGCGAGGCCGGAACGGTGACGCTCGGCGGCTGGTCCCATTTCGGCCGCTTCGACAGCCTGCGCTACGACGAGACCGGGGCCTCCCTCGCCGCCCCGTCGAGCACCGGCGTCGCCCGCCGCTTTCGCGGTCAGGCCGGGCTCTACGGCCTCATCGACCAGACCATCTACCGCGAGCCCGACGACCCGAACGACGGCGCCAGCGTGTTCCTGCGTGCCTCCGGCTCGCCCTCCGACCGCAGCCTCGTGGATTTCTACGCCGATGTGGGCATCGCCTATAAGGGTTTGCTGCCGGGCCGCTCCGACGACACGGTCGGCCTCGCCTTCGGCCTGTCGCGGATCTCGCCCCAGGCGCGCGGCCTCGATACCGACACCATCCGGGTCACCGGCATCGCCACCGCGCGCCGAAGCAGCGAGGCGGTGCTGGAGGCGACCTACCAGGCCGTGCTCGGCCCCGGCGTGACCCTGCAGCCGGATTTCCAGTACGTGTTCCGTCCGGGTGGCGGCATCCCGAACCCGCGCGACGCCGGCGGCGCCCGCATCCGCAACGCGGCCGTGTTCGGATTGCGCGGAACGATCCGATACTGACGGCTATTCCGCCGCCGGCGTGTGTAGCGACAACAGGCGGGCCGTGCGGGCATGGTCCACGGCGCGGCCTCCCTCGGCCCCCGTATCGCCGAGATTGCGCCGCTCGTCGTTGATCGCGGCATGCACCGCGTCGATGGCGAGGATGAGGGCGCTGACCGTGCGGTTGTCGATGTTGCGCTCGCGGGCGTGCTGGACGACGTCGGAGACGAGTTCGTCGGTCTCCCGCACGAGGCCGTCGAGATCGGCCTTGGCGGTGGCGGTCCGCACTTCGCGCAGGATGTCGAGGAGGCGGTCGAGGACGATATCGATGCGCTCGCGCCGCTTGCGGGCGAGGCGCTGCGCGATCCAGGCGACGCCCGAACCGACCGTGCCGCCGAAGAAGGCGAGCAGGTAGATGTAATCCTCGTAGCGCTCGAACATCGTCTGCTGCTCGCGCTCGAAGTAATCCACCGCCCCCGGATGGTTCGGCAGGCGGGCGCTGGTGGCCGCCACCGTCGAATCGAAATCGGGCGCCTTCATCAGGTTGGCGATGGGTGCGAGCGGCGCCAGCTTCGAGCGCCACTCGAACAGGTGCTGGGTCACCGAGGCGACGGTGAAGCGGCTGACGCCGCCTCGCGCCATCAGCCGGTAGGAGGCCCCCACCGTCTTAACGTCCTCGTCGGGACGCTTGGGGCGACCGCCGAAGGTGCCGGCCGGGATGGTCACGGATTGCAGTTCCGGCATCCGCTGGATGATGGCCTCGCCGTCCGAGACCGAGACGAAGGTGATCTTCTTCTCGGCGGAGGCCGCCTCGACCGCACGCACCGTCGAGATCGCAGCCTTCGAGGCCGGAGCGGCGATGACCGCCACGGCATCGACCCGCCCGTCCGCGATGGCGCTCGTCACCTCGTTGGGCTTCAAGGGTATGAGGGCGACGCGGGCCAGGCCGAGAACGACCTCCGGTCCGGCCTCGCCCGGCGCCTGGGGCACGAAGTCGTAGAAGCCGAGCAGGTTCGTCAGGAACGGCAGGTCGGCCGCATGTCGCTCCACCACCCCGAGGCGCTTGCGCGCGAGGTCGGGAAAACTCTCGATTCCGGCCGCCTCGGGAGCGGCGATCAACAGGGCCTCGTCGTGCAGGATGGCGAGCGTCAGGCCGTTCTCGGGCAGGAGCACGTCGGGCCGGACCACCGCGAGATCGGCCTTGTTGCGCTGAAGCGCCTCGGCACTGTCGCGGACGTCGTCGTAGAAATTCAGCTTGAGGCGCACATCTTCATGGCCGCGGGCGAGCGCCTGCGCGTAGGTCTGCAGCAGCACCGCCTCCGCGCCCTCGCGCGGGCCGACCGCCACCGTGAGGGTGGTGGGCCGCGACAGGTAGACCAGCATGCCCGCCACCATGGCGAAGCCGAGCGCCAGGAGGACGAGAAGCCACTCGCGTCTCACAAGGAATGCCGGCATGACAGGCTCGCGCTTTTGTCCCGCGTGATCACCATCTTGAGAGGCCCGCTCCCGAAACACATCCGGATCGTGATGAACCGATGACACTGCGAAATGTTGCGTCGCGCGCTCCCGGGAAACCGCCGGCCGACGACCGACCGGCCGAGATCAAGCCGCCACCGCCGGTCACGCCCGCCTACCTGGAGCGCGCGGCGCTTCATTACCTCGAACGCTACAGCGCGTCCGTGGCGATGCTGCGGCAGACCCTGAAGCGCCGGGTGGACAAGCGGTGCCGCCTGCGCGGCGAGGAGGCCGGCGCTTTCGCGGAGGCGATCGAGGCCACGGTGGCGCGCGCGGTCGCCGCGGGCCTCGTGGACGATGCCCGCTTCACCGCCGGCCGCCTGGCGGCCCTGCGCCGGCGCGGCGCCTCCGCTCGCGCCGTCTCGGCCAAGCTCGCCGCCAAGGGCGTGTCGCGCGCGCAGGTGGAGACCGCCATGGAGGAGGAGCGCGAGGCGGCGGATGCGGGCACCGATCTCGAGGAGGCCGCCGCGCGGGCCTACGCCAAGCGCCGGCGGCTCGGCCCCTGGCGCCGGCCGGAGACCCGCGAGGCGTATCGCGAGCGTGACCTCGCCGCGATGGCGCGGGCCGGCTTCGGCTACGGCCTGGGGCGCCGGATCATCGAGGAGGCGCCGGACGACCCGGCATGAGCCTGCGACAACCGGGCATCGGACAGCGCCGGGAATTCACCGCGAGCGCTTGAACGAATCACGAACGAAGCGCATTTCCGAGGGATGGACGAGACGCTCGCGAAGAAGCTGCGCATCCTTGCCGATGCCGCCAAGTACGACGCCTCGTGCTCCTCTTCCGGGGCGCCGAAGCGCAGCGCCGGCAAGGGCGAACTCGGCTCCACCACGGGCGCCGGCATCTGCCACGCCTACACGCCGGACGGGCGCTGCATCTCGCTCCTGAAGATCCTGCTGACGAATTACTGCCTGTTCGACTGCGCTTATTGCGTCAACCGCCGCTCCTCCAACGTGGCGCGGGCGAAGTTCAGCGTCGAGGAGGTCGTGACCCTCACGGTGGAATTCTACAAGCGCAACTACATCGAGGGCCTGTTCCTCTCGTCGGGCATCATCAAGTCGCCCGATCACACGATGGAGCTGCTGACGCGGGTGGCCAAATCCCTGCGGCGCGACCACGGCTTTCGCGGCTACATCCATCTGAAGTCGATCCCGGAGGCGAGCCCGTGGCTGATCGAGGAGGCGGGCCTCTATGCCGACCGTCTGTCGATCAACGTCGAGTTGCCCACCGAGGCGAGCCTGGAGCGCCTGGCGCCCGAGAAGAACGGCGCCGTCATCCAGAACGCCATCGCGCAGATCGGCGAGCGGATCACGCAGGCCAAGTCCGAGAAGCGCCGGTTCTCGCCGGCCGGGCAATCGACGCAGGTGATCGTGGGCGCCGATGCCACGACGGACGAGGCCCTGATCCGCAAGAGCGCGCTTCTCTACGGCTCGTACAACCTGAAGCGCGTCTATTACTCGGCCTTCAGCCCGATCCCGGACGGCTCGACCATCCTGCCCCTGAAATCGCCGCCGCTCCAGCGCGAGCACCGGCTGTACCAGGGCGACTGGCTGCTGCGGTACTATGCCTTCACTCCCGACGACGTCGCGGACGCGACCGAGGACGGGATGCTCTCCCTCGACATCGATCCGAAGCTCGCCTGGGCGCTGAAGCACCGCCACCGCTTCCCCGTCGACGTGAACGCCGCCGACCGCGAGATGCTGCTGCGGGTGCCGGGCCTCGGGGCGCGGGCGGTCGACAAGATCGTCCGGGCGCGGCGCCATACCCGGCTGCGCCTCGACGACGTCGCCCGGCTCACCTCGGCCCTGAAGCGGGCGCGGCCCTTCCTGATCACGGCCGATTACCATCCCGCCGGCGGACTGACCGACCGCCTCGATCTCCGCGCGCGACTGGCCGATCCGCCCCAGCAGCTGAGCCTGTTTTGAGGATGAACCGGCGCCTGGATCCCCCTCCCCCCGGCCCCGCGCAGGAGGGGAGAACGGGTGGTGGGCCGCTCGAAGCCGTGTTCCTGCGCGCGGGCGCCGACCTCGACGGGTTTCGCGCCGCCACCCGTCGCCTCGCCGGGCGGGGCGTTCCGCCCGAGCGGGTGCTCTGGTCCATCGGCGAAACGCCCGGGCTGTTCGGCGAAGCCACGGACGGCCCCGCCGCCGAAGCCCCCTTGCGCCTGCCGCGCGGGATCGCCGAGATGGTCGGCGCGGTGGTGCCGCACCGCGATCCGGAACGCTACGCCCTCCTCTACGAACTGATCTGGCGCATCCTGCAGGGCGAGCGTCGACTCCTCGAAGTGTCGAGCGACCCGCTGGTCCACCGCCTGGAGCGGATGCGCAAGGCGATCGGCCGCGACCTGCACAAGATGCACGCCTTCCTGCGCTTCCGGCGGGTCGAGGCCGAGGGGCCGGAACGCTTCGTGGCCTGGTTCGAGCCCGACCACCACATCCTGGCCGCCGCCGCGCCGTTCTTCGTCGGGCGTTTCCGCGCCCTGACCTGGACGATCCTGACCCCCGAGGCCTCCGTGTCCTGGGATGGCACCACCCTGACCTTCGGGCCGCCGGGCCGGCGCGAGGACGCACCGGCCCATGACGGCTTCGAGGCGGGCTGGCGCGATTACTACGAGAGCACGTTCAACCCCGCCCGCACCAACCTCACCGCCATGCGGGCCGAGATGCCGAAGAAGTACTGGCGCAACATGCCCGAGACCGCCGCGATTCCGGGCCTCGTCCGGCAGGCGGCGGCCCGGACGGGCGCCATGATCGAGAGGGAGCCGCAGATGCCGGTCAAGCGCAACCCCGCCCGGGCCGTCGCCGCGATGGCCGACCAGGCCCCGGACTCACTGGAGGCGCTCAATGCCATCATCAGGCGTTCGGAGCCGCTGGTGCCGGGCGCGACCCAGGCCGTCCTCGGCGAGGGGCCGGCGGGCGCCACCATCGCCTTCGTGGGCGAACAGCCGGGCGACCAAGAGGATCGCCAGGGGCGTCCCTTCGTGGGACCGGCCGGGCAGTTGCTGTCGCGCGCCATGGGCGAGGCCGGCATCGCGCGCGGCGAGGCCTACCTCACCAATGCGGTCAAGCACTTCAAGTTCGAGGAGCGCGGCAAGCGCCGCATTCACCAGAAGCCCACGGCCGGCGAAGTCAGCCATTACCGCTGGTGGCTCGAGCGCGAACTCGAGTTCGTCGCGCCGAAGCTCGTGGTGGCCCTCGGCGCCACCGCCGTGCTGGCCCTGACCGGCAAGGCGATCCCGATCACCCGGGCCCGTGGACCCGCGCAGTTCGAGAAGCCCTATGCGGGCTTCATCACCGTGCATCCCTCCTACCTGCTGCGCCTGCCGGACGAGGCGAAGGCCGAGGCCTACGCCGCCTTCGTGGCCGACCTGCGCCGGGTCCAGGAACTCGGGCAGTCGCTACGGGTATAGGCCTCAGCCTTCCCCGGCCTCGCCCTTGTGCGGGCGCAGTTCCGGCGCGCCGTGGTCGATCTCGGCCTCCACGGGCGCCGACCGGCTCTCCACGCGGGTGCTGTCCACGAAGATGCGGGCCTCGCCCTCCTTCAGGCCGAGGCTGCGCAGGGCATAGAGCGTCATGCCGAAGGCCAGTTCACGCTCGGCCATGAGGACGAGGCCGACGCCCTGCTCCTCGAAGTGGCGGCGCTCGGCGTCGTTGTGGGTCCGCACCAGGGTGTCGATCCCCGGATACGCCTCGCGCGCGAGTTCGACGATGCGCCGGGTG
The DNA here is from genome assembly GCF_022829445.1 of Methylobacterium sp. J-068. Classification (GTDB taxonomy): domain Bacteria; phylum Pseudomonadota; class Alphaproteobacteria; order Rhizobiales; family Beijerinckiaceae; genus Methylobacterium. Next base: position 464,189 of record NZ_JAKSXY010000122.1, read on the forward strand.
GTGTGCGCCTCCGGGGTCGCCACCACGATCAGCTTGGCCTGGGCGATGTCGGCGGCCTGGAGGATGCCCGGCGCGGTGGCGTCGCCGAACACGGCCTCGATACCGTCCCGGCGCAGATCCAGCACCCGGCGCCGGTCGCGGTCGAGAACGACGTAGGGCAGGTCCCAGGCCTTGAGCGCATTGCCGATGGTGCTGCCGACGCGGCCGTACCCGACGATGATCGCGTGGCCGCGATGCGGGGGGCTCTCGATGGCGACCGCGAGCGCATCGGCGCCCTTGCGCTCGAAGCGCGCGGCGAGGTGGGGACGCTCCGCGACCTTCCGGCCGACCCAGTCGGTGAGCGCGAAGAACAGCGGGTTGAGGGTGATCGACAGGATGGCGCCGCCGAGGATGAGGTCACGCCCCTCCTCCGGCAAGAGTTTCAGGGACAGCCCGAGGCTGACGAGGATGAACGAGAACTCGCCGATCTGGGCAAGACTCGCCGCGATGGTGAGGGCGGTGCCGAGCGGGTGCCGGAACACGAGCACGATCGCCACCGCCGCCAGCGACTTGCCGACCAGGATGACGCCGAGCACGGCCAGCACCGAGAGCGGCTCGCGGATCAGGATGCCGGGGTCGAACAGCATGCCCACCGAGACGAAGAACAGCACCGCGAAGGCGTCCTGCAGCGGCAGGGAATCGGCCGCCGCCTGGTGGCTGAGGTCGGATTCGGCGAGCACCATGCCGGCGAAGAAGGCGCCGAGCGCGAAGGAGACGCCGAAGAGTTCGGCCGAGCCGAAGGCGATGCCGAGCGCCAGGGCCAGGACCGCCAGGGTGAAGAGCTCGCGCGAGCCCGTGCGCGCCGCCTGATCGAGGAGCCAGGGCACGAAGCGCCGGCCGCCCACCAGCATCACGGCGGTGAAGATTCCCACCTTGGCCAGGGTCAGTCCGAGGGTGAGCCAGAGGTTGCCGTCGCCCGCGTGGTGCGCGGCGCCCGCCCCGTCGCCCCCGAGGGATGGCGCCAGCGCCGGTAGCAGCACGAGGGCCAGCACCATCGCCAGATCCTCGACGATGAGCCAGCCCACCGCGATGCGGCCCTTGTCGCTGTCGAGGAGCTGGCGCTCCTCGAGGGCGCGCAGCAGCACCACCGTGCTCGCCACCGAGAGGGCGAGGCCGAAGACGAGGCCGGCGCCTAGGCCCCAGCCCCAGGCGAGGGCAAGGGCGCCACCCATGACGGTCGCCGCCACGATCTGCACGATGGCACCGGGCAGCGCGATGGTGCGCACCGCCATCAGGTCCTTGATCGAGAAGTGCAGGCCGACGCCGAACATCAGCAGGATCACGCCGATCTCGGCGAGCTGCCCGGCCAATTGGCTGTTGCCGACGAAGCCCGGCGTGTAGGGGCCGACGAGGACGCCCGCGAGGAGGTAACCGACCAGGGGCGGCAGGCGCAGGCGCTGGGCCAGCATTCCGCAGACGAACGCAAGGACGAGGCCCAGGGCGATGATGGCGATCAGCTCGGTCGCGTGCGGCACGGGTCAGTGGTCTCCGGGTCGGACAAAGGGGTCTATGGGCCGTGCCGCCTGACGCCGTCGAGAGCAAGCCGGCATCGGCCATCACGTCCGCGATGTGCCCGAAATTCCACCGCCCGTGGCGTCCCGGGTGCCGCGACGCACAACGCTTCCCGCCCGAGGGGAGTTTCGGGGACTAATCGCGCGGCGTGCGCCCTCGCATTTCCGTGAGCCGCGATGAAACCCGCAGCCGCCACGCTCGGTTGTCGAGACAAGATGTGGTGACGCGAACGACGCCCGCATCATCTTTCAAGAACCATGTATCCTGTAGGGCGGACGATCGATGACATCACCGACCGAGCGTTCGACTGCGCCCAGCGCGGCCGAAACCAAGAATTCGACGATCTGGACCCTTGCCCTCGCCACCGCCCTTCTGGGCTTCGTGGCGCTTCCCCGCCGGAGCGGCGCAGGACCATCGGCCCGCGCGATGCCGGCGGACCCGACGCGCCAGCCCTCCCCGTCCCATGCGGGCCCGGATGCGCGGCGCGTCGCCGACAGCCAACCGGAGCGCGGACGCAAGGCGCGGACGCCGTCCGAGATCCCGGCCAAGGGCTGGAAGGACATCGGCCTGCGGGTGTTCCACGACGTGTCGGAGAACAACATCGTCTCGGTCGCCGCCGGGGTCACGTTCTACGTGCTGCTGGCGATCTTTCCCGCCGTCGCGGCCCTCGTCTCCTGCTACGGGCTGGTGGCCGACGTGGCCACCATCAACGAGCACCTTCAGAACCTCCAGGGCGTCGTTCCCTCCGGCGCCCTCGACATCATCGGCGAGCAGGTGAAGCGCATCGCCGCCAAGGGCGACACCACCCTGGGCCTCACCTTCTTCACCGGCATCGTCCTCTCGCTCTGGAGCGCCAATGGCGGCATGAAGGCGGTCTTCTCCGCCCTCAACATCGTCTACGAGGAGCGTGAGAGCCGCAGCTTCGTCTGGCTCAACCTGCGCTCGCTGGCCTTCACCGCCGGCGCGCTGCTGTTCATCATCCTGGCGCTCGTCGGCATCGTGGTGGTGCCGGCCGCCATCGCCATCGTCGGCCTGAGCGCGAAGGCCTGGTACATCGCCCTGCTGCGCTGGCCGGTGCTGCTGTTCGCGGTGCTCGGCGGCCTCGCCCTGCTCTACCGCTACGGCCCCAGCCGCGACGCGCCGCGCTGGCGCTGGGTGACCTGGGGCAGCGCCATCGCCGCCGTGGCCTGGGTCGCGACCTCGCTCGGCTTCTCTTGGTACGTCGCCAATTTCGGCAAGTACAACGAGACCTACGGCTCGCTGGGCGCCGTGATCGGCTTCATGACCTGGATCTGGATCTCGACCACGATCGTGCTCATCGGCGCCGAGATCAATGCCGAGATGGAGCATCAGACCGAGGCCGACACCACGCGCGGCCCCGAGCAGCCGCTGGGCGCCCGCGACGCGCGGATGGCGGATACGGTGGGGGCGGCGGCCTGAAGGGGCTTCCGGCGACCGCGTGCCCTGCGGTACGTTCCCGCCATGGAACGCGACGCCGCCATCGAGATCTTGCGGACCCACGAGGGTGTTCTGCGCGCGCGCGCCATCCTGGCATTCCCTGGCGCAACGTCGCGGATGCCGGAAATTTCTACCGGCACGCCGACCATCGGGTGGCGCTGGACATCGTCTGGAAGACCGTCCACGACCACCTGAAACCGAGCATCGCGGCCTGCCACGCCGAACTGAGCCGACCGCCGGCCCCGTGAACGCGAACCGCCCCGATGCCCCCTTCGCGAGACCGTGTCGCCCGATGACCGCTGCTCCATCCGAAAAGCCCGTCGGCCCCGGCGATCAGATCATCCTGGTCGACGGTTCGTCGTTCATCTTCCGGGCCTACTTCCAGTCGATCAACCAGGACCAGAAGTACAACACCCGGCCCTCGGACGGCCTGCCCACCGGCGCGGTGCGCCTGTTCTGCACCAAGATCGCCCAGTTCGTGCAGGAGGGGGCCGCCGGCGTGATGCCGACCCATCTCGCCATCGTGTTCGACAAGTCGGAAGGCTCGTTCCGCAAGGAACTCTACCCCGACTACAAGGGCCACCGGCCGGACGCGCCGGACGACCTCAAGCGCCAGATGCCGCTGATGCGCGATGCGGTGCGGGCCTTCGGGCTGCAGCCGATCGAGCTCATCCGCTACGAGGCCGACGACCTCATCGCGACCTATTCGCGCCAGGCCGAGGCGCGCGGCGCCGGCGTCATCATCGTCTCCTCCGACAAGGATCTGATGCAGCTCGTCGGGCCGCTGGTGCGGTTCTACGATTTCGAATCCGGCGCCAAGGGCAAGCCCGGCTACCGCCCCGAGCGCAACCTCGACCGCGACGCGATCATCGCCAAGTGGGAAGGCCTCCAGCCCGAGCAGATCGGCGACGCCCTGGCGCTGATCGGCGACACCTCGGACAACGTCCCGGGCGTGCCGGGCATCGGCCTGAAGACGGCCGCCGCGCTGATCAAGGAATACGGCAGCCTCGACGCGCTGCTGGAGCGGGCCGCCGAGATCAAGCAGCCCAAGCGCCGCGAGACCCTGCTCGCCAGCATCGACCAGGCCCGGCTCTCGCGAAGGCTCGTGGCGCTGGAGGAGAACGTCCCGTTGCCCGTGGCGCTCGACGACCTGCGCCTGCCGAAGCCCGACCCGCAGAAGCTCGTCGGCTTCCTCAAGGCGATGGAATTCAACACCCTCACGCGCCGCATCGCGCAGATGCTCCACGTCGATCCGGAGGCCGTGCAACCCGACCCGGCCCTGCTGCCGCACCGCAAGCCCGAGGCGGACGCGCCGTTCTTTCCCGACGCGCACGGCGATCCGGTGCCCCTGGATCCCGAAACCGTCTCCGGCGCGGCGCGCGGGGAGGTCGATCCCTTCGCCGATCTCGGGCTGCCCGACGTCGCGCCGAAGCCGCGCGGTCCGTCCGAGCCGACGCCCGCCAACCTCGTGGCGGCGCGGGCGGCGGAATCGGTCAAGCCCTTCGACACCGCCGCCTACGAGACGATCCAGGCCGTCGAGCAGCTCGATGCCTGGATCGCCGAGGCCGAGGAAGCGGGCGTGATCGCCGTCGACACGGAGACCGATTCGCTCGACGCCAACACCGCCAACCTCGTCGGCATCTCCCTCTGCGTCGCGCCGGGCCGTGCGGCTTACATCCCGCTCCGGCACGTCGAGCCCATCCGGGGTGCCGATGGGGACCTGTTCGGCGAGGCCAAGACGGCCACCGACGTGTTCCAGCCGGCCGCGGGCCAGATCGACCTCGACGCCGTGATCGCACGGCTGAAGCCGCTCCTCGAGAATCCCGGCGTGCTCAAGGTCGGCCAGAACCTGAAATACGACTGGGTCGTGCTGTCGCGCTACGGCATCCGCGTCGCGCCCTTCGACGACACCATGCTGATCTCCTACGTGCTCGATGCCGGCAGGGGCGGGCACGGCATGGACGAGCTCGCGCGGCGCCATCTCGGCCACCAGCCGATCACCTTCTCGGACGTGGCGGGCACGGGCCGGGCCAAGATCACCTTCGACCGGGTGGCCCTCGACAAGGCCACCGCCTACGCGGCCGAGGACGCCGACGTCACCTTGCGCCTGTGGCGGATGATGAAGCCGCGCCTCGTCGCCGAGAAGCGGGTCGCCGTCTACGAGACCCTGGAGCGCCCTCTGGTGCCGGTGATCGCCCGGATGGAGGCGCAAGGCATCCGCATCGACCGCAACATGCTCAGCCGCCTGTCGGGCGACTTCTCGCAGATTCTCGTTCGTCTCGAAGAGGAGATCCAGGCGGATGCCGGCGAGACGTTCCAGGTCTCCTCGCCCAAGCAGATCGGCGACATCCTGTTCGGCAAGATGGGCCTGCCCGGCGCCAAGAAGACGCCGTCGGGCCAATGGGCGACACCCGCGACGCTGCTCGAGGAGTTGGCCCAGGCCGGGCACGATCTGCCGAAGAAGATCCTCGAATGGCGCCAGCTCGCCAAGCTGAAATCCACCTACACGGATTCGCTGCAGCAGCACGCCGACCGCGAGACCGACCGCGTCCACACCTCGTTTTCGCTGGCCGCCACCACCACCGGGCGGCTCTCCTCGTCGGAGCCGAACCTGCAGAACATCCCGATCCGCACCGAGGAGGGCCGGCGCATCCGCCGCGCCTTCGTGGCGGCGGAGGGCAACCGCCTGATCTCGGCCGATTACAGCCAGATCGAGCTGCGCCTGCTCGCGCATATCGCCGACATCCCGCAGCTGCGCCAGGCCTTCGCGGACGGCATCGACATCCACGCGGCCACCGCCAGCGCGATGTTCGGGGTGCCGCTGCCTGAGATGACGCCGGATCTTCGGCGACGCGCCAAGACCATCAATTTCGGCATCATCTACGGCATCTCGGCCTTCGGCCTCGCCGACCGTCTCGGCATCGGCCGCGAGGAGGCCTCGGCCTTCATCAAGCAGTATTTCGAGCGCTTCCCCGGCATCCGCGCCTATATCGACGACACCAAGCGCCTGTGCCGGGACGTCGGCTACGTCACCACCCTGTTCGGCCGCGTCTGCCACTATCCGCAGATCCGCTCGAACAATCCGAACGAGCGCGCCTCCGTCGAGCGTCAGGCCATCAACGCGCCGATCCAGGGTTCGGCCGCCGACATCATCCGCCGCGCGATGATCCGCATGGAGGACGCGCTCAAGGCCGAGCGCCTCAACGTGCGCATGCTACTGCAGGTCCACGACGAACTCGTGTTCGAGGCCCCCGAGGACGAGGTCGAGAAGGCCCTGCCCGTCATCACCCGCATCATGGTCGAGGCCCCCGCCCCCGCCTTGACCCTGCGGGTGCCGCTGGTGGTCGACGCGCGGGCGGCCCTGAACTGGGAGGAGGCGCACTGAAGCGCGCCAGGAGGCGCACTCAACCCTCGAACTTCAGGTCGTCGCCGATCAGGAACGTTCGCCCATTCTTGGGGACGGGAAATCCGTAACCCGTCCCCTTCTCACCCCAAAAGAGGCGACCGCTCGCGTGGTAGTCACTCATGTAAATTTCGACGCCAATTTTTTGCAGCGTCAAATGAAGGGCTTGAACGGCATCGAAACCGGCACCGAAACTCGACCTGACACCCGAGGGCCAATCGATCTTATATCGACAAATCCATGAGGATTTATCCTGCTCTGGGGCAAACATCGTTATTTTGATCGGCACGTCATCGCCGCCGACTTCGTACTGAAGCGTGCGCTCCGCAATGACCATCGCTTTTCTCCTAATAGTTCAACGGTGGAATCGAGTGCCCCCGCTCACAAGCGACAAGCCTGACCATTGCTTGCGCATAGCAGCTTCTTAGTCCTACGATTCCACAATGAAATACGTCTCGCTTATATTGATCGTCACAATATTCTTGAGAACGCTCCGAAAGCTGAACATAACGGCGCGAAGATGCATTGCCTTCAACCAAGTTACTAAAATCTGATCCGGTATTATCTTCCGCGACCCATTGGCCGCCACCTGTGGTCCCAGCAGGAGCCCGAAGCTGATTTTTGTCAAATTTCAATAACAGTCGGATCTTTTGAAATGCAACTTGGCAAGCGGCGGCGTCCAAATCTGATCTAATTTGAAGAAGACTTCGAAGCGCCATCGTCGAACCTCCGATTCTGTAAGCCTATAATCCTAATCGAAATCGGGGCGATTTCAAGAAAAAATTCCTCACGCTGTCTAGATTCTGCGTCGGCCAAATTTTTTATGAACAGCCAATCCGCCCGAAGGCGGCAGGCGGCTTGTCCGTCTACATCATGCCTTGGGCGACGATTCGTACGGCGTCACCACATTGGGCGCCGCTTCCGCCTCGGCTCGATCGAGGAAGCCGATGATGTCGGGGCTGAGGATCAGGGGCAGGTATTCGGCGATGCGTTCGTCCGGCCACGCGCACCAGTTCACCCGCAGCAATCGGGCGATCGTCGCGTCGTCGAAGCGGGTGCGGACCACCTCGGCCGGATTGCCGGTCACGATCGCGTAAGGCGGCACGTCGCGCCGCACCACGGCGCCCGCCCCGACGACCGCACCCGTGCCGATGGTGACGCCCGAGAGCACGGTGCAGTTCGCCCCGAGCCAGACTTCGTCACCGATCACCACGTCGCCGCGCGTGACGTGATCCGGCTCCGCCGACAGGGCTTGCGCCCACACGCCGCCGCCGACGATCCCCGCGATCGCCTTGAACGGATAGGTGGTCACGAGGTCGGTCCGATGGTTGCCGAGCGCGATCGTGACATTCGGACCGATGGAGCAGAAGCGTCCGATCGTGAGGCTGGCCAGATCCGGTTCGAGGATGCGCGGACAGCCGTAGGTGTGCGCACCGATGGACCAGCCCCAGCGCAGGATCTCGCGGGCGAGGTGGAGGCGCGTCAGGTCGTCGAACAGGGGCTGAGGTTCGATCATGGAAGTCCTCGGTTCGAACGATGCTCAGCCATGGTGAGGGCGAGACCGGGTCTCTCGCAACCGTCGGGCCGGCCCCACGCCGGCATGGAAGGATCGCGTTCGCCCATCCTTCGGCAGGCACCACCGATGGAGTTTCGCGCCGAGAAAAACACCCCCACGAATGCAGGGCTCCAATGCGACGCAGAGTTGGAACGGGGAGCGGGGCCATGGGTTGCCGCACCGCAAACGAACCCGATGAACGGCGCCAGCACGGCGTCACAGGAAGCTTCCGCCATGACCAAATCCACCCTGCTCGCCGCCCTCGGCCTCTCGGTCGCCGCCCTCGCGACGCCGGCGCTGGCCCAGGAGCCGCTGTCCTTCCGCGTCGCGCCACAGTTCGATGGCAACCAGCCGGCCGTGACCGACACCTCCGACTTCCGGGCCGCCGCGCTCCGCTCGGATGCCGTCAGCATCGAGTCGAGCCGCATCGCCCTGGAGCGGTCGCGCAACCCGCGCGTGCGGCAGTACGCGCACAACGTTCTCGTGGAGCGCAAGGCCACCACCCAGGCCCTGTTGCCCGAGGGCACCTCGCTGACCGCCGGCGGCACCGTGATCTCGGACACCCAGCCCTTCGAGACCCGCCTCGACAACCCGGTCGGCGTCGTGCTCGCCCCGGTGACGATCTCGGCCACCATCGCCCAGCGCGTGGTGGGCGGCGTGCTTGGCGGCGTCGGCCTCGTGGACAACAGCCCCTCCGAGCCCGGCCGCCGCGTCGCCATCGGCGCCGAGGGTCAGGCCCGCATCGATCGCCTGAAGTCCGCGCCGACCGCACGCGATTTCGACCGGACCTATGTGGACCAGCAGGCCCGCTCGGACGCCCGCACGCTGGGCCTCTACGCCTCCTATGCCCGCAACGGCGACAGCGCCCAGGGCCGCGAATTCGCCAATCAGGCGTTGCCCTACATCGCGGGCGAGCATGCGCACTCGGCCAATCTCGCCGATCGGGTGAACTGACCGCCCGACCACTAGGATTGTGAGACGAGGAAGGGCCGCCCCCCTGGGGGCGGCCCTTCGCGCATTCGCGCCGGAGAACCGTCAGGCGGCTCTCATCAGGGCATCGACGGCGTCACCGAGTTCGTCGAAATGCGCGATGACCCGGTCGGGGCCGAGTTCGGTGACCGGCAGGTCGGTATAACCGAAGGGCACGGCCACCACCGGAATCCCGGCCGCCTTGGCGGCGTCGATGTCGGCGCGGGAATCCCCCACCATCACGGCGCGGGCCGGGTCGCCTCCGGCCCGCGCGATCGTCAGGGTGATGTGGCGCGGATCGGGTTTGAAGTACGGGAACGTCTCGCGGCCGCAGATCGTGGCGAAGCGGTCCGCAATGCCGAGAAGTCCGAGCAGGCGCACCGCCTGATGCTCGTACTTGTTGGTGCAGACCGCGAGCAGGAAGCCGCGCGCGCGCAGCGCGTCCAGCGCCTCGGTGACGCCCGGGAAAAGGTGCGAGTGATCACACAGGTGATCGCCGTAATGCGTGATGAAGTCGGAGAACAGCGCCTCCAGCCGTTCCGTGCTCAGGGGCTCGCCCGCCGTGGTGAAGCCGCGCTGGATCAGGGCCTTCGCGCCGGCGCCGATCATGTCGCGGGCCTGCGCGAGGGGCAGGGTCTGGAGCCCCTCGCGCCGCAGGATCACGTTGAGGGTCCCGATGAGATCGCCGGCGGTCTCGGCGAGCGTTCCGTCGAGATCGAACACGGCGATGGGGGGAAGGGTCGTCATGAGGGCTCGCAGACGGGTAGGGCCGGCCGCGCATCGTGCGTCGGGCCCGGGATTGGCTCGCCCCGGCTCTAGACCATCCCCGGCGATCCGGCGAGGCGAGCCCGGTTTTCCGGCGCGACCTTTGCCGGTGGACAGGTGCCGCACGCTCTTCGCGGGCTTCGGACGCGCACTTGCTTCCGCGTCGCAGCGTCCTGTACGGTTCGTTCAGCCGACGGCCGGGGAGCCGCTCGGCCATCATCCGACGGTCCCGCCCTGCTCGCATGGCGTCCGCCCGTCATGGGCGGCGTGAACCGGTCGGGTGTGGACGATTTCGGAGGGAGCGATGGTGGATACGGTCCCGAGTTGGTCGGACGAGCGCGTCGATCAGCTGCGCCGGCTGTGGGAGGAGGGCCTGAGCGCCAGCCAGATCGCCACACAGCTCGGCGGCGTGACGCGCAACGCGGTGATCGGCAAGGTTCACCGCCTCGGCCTCTCGGGCCGGGTCAAGTCGGCCGAGATGGCAGGGACCGCGTCGCGCAGGACCGGCCGTGACGCCGAGAGCGAATCCGCCCTGGCCGTCGTCGAGGACGTGATCCCGATGGTGGACCTGCCGGTGGAGATCCCCCCCTCGACAACGCCCGCGCCCGTCGCGCTCACGATATCGCGTCGCGTCACCATCATGGATCTGCGGGAATCGATGTGCCGCTGGCCCATCGGCGATCCGACCTCGCCGGATTTCCACTATTGCGGCGACCGCTCGATCACGGGCCTGCCCTACTGCACCACGCACGCGCAGATCGCCTATCAGCCGGCGGCGGAGCGCAAGCGGGATCGGCGCATCGGCGGCTTCCGCTGAGCCGGCGGCGCGGCGGAGTGGCACGGTTTTCCGGTTTCGCGCGTTGAGTTCCGTCGCCGATGCAAGATCGGCGCTGGAAGGTGACGCATCGTGACGGAGACTTCGAGCACAACCCAAGACGCCGACGCGGCATTCCTCGACCTGCATGCCCAGCGCGAGGCGCTGGAGCGGCAATTGTCCCTGGCTCAACTCCGCCAGCAATTCGGAACGGGACAGGACGAAGTCGCCCGCGCGACCAGCGAGGAGCAGTCGCTGCTGCTCAGCCTGGATCGGGTCCTCACCCTCATTCGGGCCGCCGAATACAAGCGGCAGCCGAATTCGCGCCGCTGGTAGGCGCTTTCATCAGAGCCGGACGCGACCGGTTCTCGGACTTCGCCCGACACACCGTCGAGCCCAAACCCTCAACGGCGCAAAGCGCTCTAATCGAGCCGCCGCCGGTCCCGCTCCTTGTGCCTCAGGCGCAGAAGCAGATCGATCTGGCTGTCGGGAATCGGCTGGGTGTCGCAGGTTTCCTCGTAGATGGACCGCAGCGCGGTCCCCAGCCGGTAGCGGGTGTCGTCGGGCAGGTTGGGCTGGCACGAAGTCTCGATGTCGGCCCGCCGTTCACTGTCGCAGAGTCTCTGGTCCAACGTCTCAGTCCCTCGTTCGAGTGATCCAACGTCGGCGCCGAATCGGAGCGCACTCGCCGTTCAGGGAGTGTTACCGAGCATGGTTAAGAGCGCGTTAACGCAACCACGAACCGGGTGCCTCAGGCGTCGGCCGCCTGGAGCAGGCGCGCCGCGGCGGCCCGCGCCTCGTCCGTCACCGTGGCGCCCGCGAGCATCCGCGCGATCTCCTCGCGGCGGGCGGGCGCCTCCAGCGACGCCACGCGGGTCGCGACACGGTCGCTGCCCTTGACGGGATCCTTCGCGATGAGGAAGTGCGTCACCGCCCGCGCCGCCACCTGCGGAGCATGCGTGACCGCCACCACCTGCACGCGGGTGGACAGCCGGCCGAGGCGGGCCCCGATGGCATCCGCCACCGCGCCACCGACGCCGGTATCGATCTCGTCGAAGATCAGGGTCGGCGCGGACCCCTTGTCGGCCAGCACCACCTTCAGGGCCAGCATGAAGCGGGACAATTCACCGCCGGAGGCCACCTTCATCATCGGTCCCGGGCGCGTCCCCGGATTGGTCTGTGCCCAGAACTCGATCCGATCGCTGCCGGCCGGGTCTCGGGATTCCGGATCGGTGGCGATCTCGGTGATGAAGCGGGCGCGCTCCAGCTTCAGCGGCGGCAGTTCCGCCTTCACCGCCGCGTCGAGGGCCTTCGCGGCCCGCCCGCGCCCCTCCGTCAGTTTGGTCGCCGCCTTGGCATAGGCGGCCTCCGCGCCGGCCAGCGTTGCTTCCAGGCCGGCCAGCGCCTCCTCGCCCGCATCGATCGCCGCGACATCGGCCGCGTAGCGCTCCCGCAGGGCCGCGAGATCGTCGACCGCGACCTGATATTTTCGCGAGGCGGCGCGCAGAGCGAACAGCCGCTCCTCCACGCGTTCGAGTTCGCGGGGATCGAACTCGGCCTCGCGAAGCGCCACGTCGAGGATGGTATGGGCCTCGTCGAGGGCGGTGAGCGCGGCATCGAGCGCGGCGACGCAGGGCTCCACGAGAGCGGGCAGTTGCGCCGCCCGACGTTCCAGCTTGCGCAGGGCCGAGGACAGGTGGGAGACGATGCCGCCTCCCGAGGCCTCGATCGCCTCGTTGAGTTCGCGCGCGACCTTCTCGCTCTGCTGCATCACGGTCCGGCGCTCGGCCAGCGTGGTCTCCTCGCCGGCTTCCGGCGCGAGGGTTTCGAGTTCAGCGACCGCGTGACGCAGGAAATCGGCCTCCTTGGCGGCGGCCTCCACCCGGGCGCGGTGCTCGCTCAACGCGCTGCGCGCGGCCTTCACGCGCTTGGCCGCCGCCGCGACCTGGGCGAGCGGCCCTTGCAGGCCACCGAACGCGTCCAGGATGGCGCGGTGCGTGCTGGGGTCGGCGAGCGCCCGGTCGTCGTGCTGCCCGTGAATTTCCACCAGAGCCGCCCCGATGGCACGCAGGACCTGGACGCCCACCGCCTGATCGTTGACGAAGGCCCGGGTGCGCCCGTCGGCCATCTGGACCCGCCGCAGGATCAGGTCACCCTCGGTGTCGATCTCGGCCTCGGCGGCGAGTGCGCGCGCGGGATGGTCGAGGGGCACGTCGAAGACGGCGGTGACGGCGCCCTGCCCTTCCCCATGGCGCACGAGCCGGCCGTCGCCGCGCCCGCCCAAAGCCAGGGCGAAGGCATCGAGCAGGATCGATTTGCCCGCGCCCGTCTCGCCCGTGAGGACGCTGAGGCCCTCGCGGAAGTTCAGGACGAGCTTGTCGATGAGAACGATGTCGCGGATCGCGAGCTGGCTCAGCATGCCGCGTATGGGGCCCCGTTGTGAACGCTGGCGCTGTCTTTACGGCGAAGTGCCGCCGGCTTCACGTAAAAAAGATGCCGCCCCCGGCAGGGAGCGGCAAGGCGGCCCTCGGTGTGTGAGGGGCGGGCCGCGCTACTGAGCCTCGGCCGTCCGGCCGATGACGCCGCGATAGACCTTGCTGAGCCACGAGGTCTTCTCCTCGCGCGGCTCCAGGCCACCATTCTGCAGGAGCGCGTGCGCGTCCTTGTACCAGGGGCTGTCGGGGAAATTGTGCCCGAGCACGGCGGCGGCGGTCTGCGCCTCCTGGGTCAGGCCCAGGGCCATATAGGCCTCGGTCAGGCGCTCCAGCGCTTCCTCGGCATGGCGGGTCGTCTGATACTTGCTGACGACATCGCGAAACCGGTTGATCGCGGCGGGGAAGTTGCGACGCTCGAGGTAGAAGCGGCCGACTTCCATCTCCTTGCCGGCGAGCTGGTCGCGGGTGATCTGGATCTTGGCCTTGGCGTCGGCGGCATATTCCGAGGTCGGGTACTTCTGGACGAGTTCCTGCAGGCCGGCGAGCGCCTTCTCGGAGCGCTCCTGGTCGCGGGTCACGTCGGGGATCTGCTTGTAGTGCGACATCGCCATCAGGTACTGGGCGTAGGCCGCGTCCTTGCTCGCCGGATGGCGCTGGAGGTAGCGCTTCGAGGCGCTGATCGCGTCGTCGTACTTCGCGCCCTCGTAGTTCGAATAGGCGGTCATCAGCAGCGCTTTGCGCGACCAGTCCGAGTAGCTGTAGGTCTTATCGAGTTCACCGAATTTCTTCGAGGCGCCCTCGTAGTCCTTGTCCTCCATCCGCGCCAAGCCCTCGCTGTAGAGCTTGTCGGCGGGAACATCGGGGATGACTTCGGGTTTGTACTTCTCGGCGAAGGGATTGATCGAGTCGAGGGCGTCGCAGCCACCGAGCCCGAGGCCCACGAGGGTCACCAGCACGGCCGCCATCGCACCGCGGTTGGGATGAGTAAGGCGCATTCCGGTCTTCCCCCAACAGACGGGTCCGTTCACGGACGCGCGTCGTCAAGCCATCACAAAGGTCGGTCGCGTGGCTGACGGCCTCATGCCACGATCCGGGTGCGCTGCACACCGGACGGACGTCCCGTTTTCACGCTCGATTCACCGTGGAGCGCGATTTGGGCGCGAAAGCGGCGGGCGGGCCACGCCCTTAACAGAAAGCAGAGAGGTGTGGCGGTGCCGCTACAAGTCGCCGACGAAGGCGGCGATTCCCAGGCTCGCGCCGAACTCGGTCAGGCTGGTCTCGCGGCGGGGGGCCGGGCCCTCGACGATGGCGTAGTTGGCGCGATCGGAGAACAGGGCCGTGAGGACGCCGACATTCATGCGGTGGCCGCCGCAATAGGAGCGGTAACCGCCCTGGAGCGGAAGGCCGGCCAGGGCCAGATCGCCGACCGCGTCGAGGAATTTGTGGCGGACGAACTCGTCCGCGTAGCGCAGGCCCTCGGGGTTCACGACGGCCGTCTCACCGACCGCCACCGTGTTCTCGAGGGAAGCGCCGAGGGCGAAGCCCGCCTTCCAGTAGCGCTCCACGTCCCGCATCATCCCGAAGGTGCGCGCGCCCGCGATCTCGCGACGGTAGGCGGAGGGGGTGAGGTCCATGGCCTTGCGGCTGCGGCCGATCACCGGATTCTCGAAATCGATCTCGACGTCGAGGCGAAAGCCCCGGTCGATCGGGCGAAGCTCGGCGAAGGCGCGGCCGACCTCGATGCGGACGGAGCGGAGCACCTTGATCCAGCGGCGGGCGGCGCCGCAGGTCGCGGTGCCGACGGCGTCGATCGCCCGTACGTAGGGAAGCGCGCTCCCGTCGAGGATCGGCATCTCGGGGCCGTCGATCTCGACGAGGACGTTGTCGATGCCGAGGCCGTAGAGCGCCGACATCAGGTGCTCGATGGTGGCGACGGCGCCGCTCTCGACGTCACCGATGACGGTGCAGAGTTCGGTGGCGGAGACGCAGGCGTGATGGGCCTTGATGAGCCGGTCGTTGCCGGTGGGCATTCCGGTGCGGAGGAAGGCGATGCCGTGGTTGGCGGGCGCTGGATGCAGCGTGATCTCGACCGGGTTTCCGGAATGGACGCCGATGCCGCTCAGGGTCGCGGGGGCTTTGAGAGTCGTCTGTTGGTTCGTTCGCATTCCATAGCCCTCGGCCGTGATCGGGCGTGCCCATCCCGTTGGGATGGGCCTTCAGCCCCTGCGATCCGTCCGCTGCTTGAAGCCCCTGCCGGCGCTTGACGGTCGAAACCGCCGCGCCTTGTCGTTCCAAATTTCGTATAGCCGTGCCCCAAAGCGAGGCCAAATCACGGATTCTTACGCTGTGTTACAGCCCCGGTTTCATCGAGCGATTCCGGAAGCCGTTTCTAAACAATGACTTAACAACAGGAACGGCCCGGAGCCGCTGGGCTCCGGGCCTGTGGCTGAAATATCTCAGCCTGTGGGTCGCGGGGGTGGTGGACCCTCGCCTTTCAGTTGGCCTGGCGGCGCAGGAAGGCCGGGATTTCGAGCTGGTCGTCGTCCATCATCCGGGATTGGGGCGCGACGCGGCCCTGCGGATCGAGGTTCCCCTGAGCCGGGCGGTAGGACGGCGGAGCCTGGACCGGCGCACGCTTGGCGTAGTCGGTCGGCGCGGGGGCCTGCGGCGTCGGAGCGGCGGGCGCCCGCATCGGCGGGAGCGGCGCGGCCTCGACATCCTCACGGCGTCCGCCGAAGCCCACCGTCGCGAGACGGCGCAAAAGCGTCATGCGCTTGGAATCGGTCGCCGGCTCGGCCGGCTGCTCCTCGCGGGCCCGGAGCTGGGCCTGGGCGGGAAGCGGCAGGTCCTGGATCTGCGGCATGCGCGGGGCGCGCGCCACGGCGACGGCCGGACGCGGCGGCACGAAGGCGCCGGTGCCGGGCTGCGGCGCGGGCTCGGCCACCGGGGCCGGGGCGGGCTCGTAGGCCATGGCGGCGCGCGGCTGCGTCTGGGTCAGCATGACCTCGTCGCGCATGACGGGGGCCTGCGGCAGCTCGATCCGCATGGGCTCGGGCGCCAGGGCCACCGGCTCGGGAGCGCGGAGCATCTGGACGGGAGCCTGGAGCGGAGCGGCCTGGGCGGGCGCCTGCACGGGCAACGGAGCGGCGGCCGGAGCGGCTACGGCCTGCTCCTGTCCGGCGGGGCGAAAGGTCGGCGCGGGCTGTGCGGCCCGCGCCCTCGCTTCCGCACGCAGACGCTCCGCGACCTCGGCGATGCGCTGCTCGGTCTGCACGATGTCGGGGTTGTTCTGGGAATTGGCGGCGATCAGGGCCGGCTCGATGCCGGTGGCGACCACCGAGACGCGGATGATGCCGTCGAGGCTCTCGTCGAAGGTCGCGCCCAGGATGATGTTGGCGTCCGAATCCACTTCCTCGCGGATGCGGGTGGCGGCCTCGTCGAGCTCGTAGAGGGTGAGGTCGTTGCCGCCCGTGATCGAGATCAGCAGGCCGCGCGCGCCCTTCATGGAGACATCGTCGAGGAGGGGGTTGGCGATGGCGGCTTCCGCCGCGCGGTTGGCGCGGTTCTCGCCCGACGCCTCGCCGGTGCCCATCATGGCCTTGCCCATGCCCCGCATGATGGCGCGGACGTCGGCGAAGTCGAGGTTGATCAGGCCTTCCTTGACCATGAGGTCGGTGATGCAGGCCACACCCGAGTAGAGCACCTGGTCGGCCATCGCGAAGGCGTCGGCGAAGGTGGTCTTCTCGTTGGCGACCCGGAACAGGTTCTGGTTCGGGATCACGATGAGGGTGTCGACGGCGGCCTGAAGCTCCTGGATGCCGGCTTCCGCCGTGCGCATGCGGCGCACGCCCTCGAACTGGAAGGGCTTCGTCACGACGCCGACGGTGAGGATGCCCATGTCGCGGGCAGCCCGGGCGATGACGGGAGCCGCGCCCGTGCCGGTGCCGCCGCCCATGCCGGCGGTGATGAAGCACATGTGCGCGCCCGAGAGCTGGTCACGGATCTCGTCGATGACCTCGTCGGCGGCCGCCGAACCGACTTCCGGGTGCGAGCCGGCGCCGAGGCCCTGCGTCACGCCGAGACCCATCTGGATCACGCGCTCGGCCTTGGACGAGGTGAGCGCCTGCGCGTCGGTATTGGCGACCACGAACTCGCAGCCCAGCAGGCCGGATTCGATCATGTTGTTCACGGCGTTGCCGCCGGCTCCGCCGACACCGAAGACGGTGATGCGGGGCTTGAGTTCCCGGATATCCGGCGCCTGCAGACTGATGGCCATGGTGTCGAGCCTCTCGTGCCTTTCACGTTTCGTTTGACGCTCGCCCGGAGGAAGCGCCGATTTGTCAGAGCCGGTCACGCTCACCCTGCGGGGTTTCGAGCGCGGCGGCCGTCGTTCCTAGAAGCTCTCGCGGATCCAGCGTCCGACGCGCGAGAGGTAGCCGTCCGTTCCCGTGCCGGCGAAGGCCCCGTGGCCCCGCGGCTCGAAATGCTCCGCATGCGCCACCTGCGGGTAGACGAGGAGGCCCACCGCCGCCGAGAAGGCGGGGCCCTTGGCGGCTTCCGGCAGGCCCCGGATGCCCAGCGGCCGGCCGATGCGGACCTGCCCCTCCATGACCCGGCGGGCCACTTCGGGCAGGCCGACGAGCTGGCTCGCGCCCCCGGTCAGCACCACCCGGCGCCCGGCCTGGGCGGAGAAGCCGGCGGCGCGCAGGCGGTCGCGCACCAGTTCCACCACCTCCTCCACGCGCGGACGGATGATCCGCACGAGCTGCGAGCGCGGCACGTGCGTGGGGGCGTCGCCCTCGTCCTCGCCGACGCCGTGGACCGCGATCATGTCGCGCTCGTCGGACGCGGTGGGCAGGGCCGAGCCGTAGAGGGTCTTGAGGCGCTCGGCCGCCGCCACCCGGGTGGAGAGGCCGCGCGCGATGTCCATGGTGACGTGGTGGCCGCCGACCGCGACCGCGTCCACGTGGACGAGGTGACCGCCGGAGAACACGCCGACGCTGGTGGTGCCGCCGCCCATGTCGACCACGGCGACGCCCATCTCGGCCTCGTCGTCCACCAGGGCCGAGAGGCCGGCGGCGTAGGGCGTGGCGATCACCGCCTCGACGCCGAGGTGGCAGTGCTCGACGGCCAGCATCAGGTTGCGGGCTGCGGCCGCCTCGCCGGTGACGACGTGAAGGTCGACGCCGAGCGCGTCGCCCATCATGCCCGAGGGGTCGATGACCGCGCCCTGGCCGTCGATGGCGTAGCCCGTCGGCAGGGCGTGGAGCACCGCGCGGCCGGGGCTGACGCCGTGGGCCGAGGCGGTCTCGAGCACGCGCTCCACGTCGGCGCCGGTGACGGTGCCGGTGCGGGTGTTGACGCGGGCCTCGAAGTGCTGCGAGCCGATGCGGCCGCCGGACATGTTCACGATGACCGACTGCACCTCGACCTTGGCCATCCGCTCGGCGGCATGGACCGCCTGACGGATCGCCGTCTCGGCGGATTCGAGATCGACGATGACGCCGCCCTTCAGCCCCTGCGAGCGCTGATGGCCGATGCCGATCACGCGGGCGAAATGGGTGCGCCCGCGCAGGGTGGTGAGGGCCTCGGCCGGCTGAAGCTCGGCGATGAGGCAGACGATCTTGCTCGTTCCGATGTCGAGCACCGAGAGGGTGGTGCTGCGCCGGGCCGAGAGAGGTTTCAGGCGTGGGGTGAGGCCGTGCGGGTCGTGCATCGGGCTACCGAGCGGAAGGGGTGAAGCGGGACGGATGCGCGCGATGCGCCGGACGGATCGTGCGGCTCATGTGCTGGTCCCCTTGGGCTTGGACTTCTTCTGGGATTCGGCGCGGGCGGCGGCCGCCTCCTCGGTGAGCCGAACCACGACCCGGTCGGGCATGCGCAGGTCCACCGCGATGATGTCCTTCTCGAGGATGCGATTGTCGCGTTCGAGCTTGACGAGGCGCGCCAGCGCCTCGATGGCGCCGGTCTCGGGCAGGCGGATGTCGACGCCGTCGAGCTTGAGCGTCCAGCGCCGGCCCGAGACGTAGGTGCCGGCCTTGACGCGCTCGGCGAGGGAGCCCGCCGCCTCGATCAGGGCGAGGTAATCCTTGAGCTTGAGGTTGGCGTCGTCGCCGACCACGAGCGGGAGCGCGGCGTAGCGGTCGTCCCGCATCTGGTCGATCACAGTGCCGTCAGCGGCGATCACGGCGATCTCGCCGTTGCGCTGCCACAGGGCGGCGGGCTCGCGCTCCACCTGGGTGATGACGATCTCGTTCGGATAGACCTTGCGCACCGAGGCGCTGGCGATGAGCGGCACCGCCAGCAGGCGCTCGCGGGCTTCCGCCACGTCGAGGAAGACGACGGAGGAATGGCCGTCGATGCCGGCGGCCTGGAGCACCTCGCGCTCGTAGAGCCGGGCGATCCCCGAGATGGTGACGCGCTCGACGCCGAAGCCGGCCAAACGGGCGAGGATGTCGAGGGGGCGGCCGTGCTCGACCACGAAGCGGTCATACGCGCCGCTGCCGACGAACCCGGCCAGCGCCAGGGTCGCGAAGGAGACCGAGAACACCGCCGTGCCGAGATGGCGCGGGACGCGCCGCTCAATGGGAACCGCGAGGCGGGAGCGGCGGCCGGGGGGCGTGAAGCGGCGCAGGCGCGCGGCGAGCGCGGCGCGAACGGAGGCGATCGTGCCGGCGGCGGGCCCCAGGGAACCTTGGCTCAGGGAACCTTGGCCGCCGAACGGGCCTTCGGCCCCTACCGGCCCAACGTTGCGTCCTCCACCATCCATTGGACGAGCTCACCGAAACTAAAGCCCGCGTGGGCTGCGATCTCCGGGACCAAGCTCGTCTTCGTCATGCCGGGTTGCGTGTTGACCTCCAGGACGACGAGGGCACCGGTTCCACCCGGTGTGTCGTCGTAGCGAAGGTCCGCACGGCTGATGCCCCGGCACCCGAGTGCTTGATGCGCCGTTAACGACAACTCTTGGACACGCTGGTAAAGATTTGGTTTAATTTCTGCCGGGAGGACGTGGATCGACCCCCCCTCCGCATACTTCGCGTCGAAGTCGTACCACTCGCCCGAGGCCGGCTTGATCTCGATCACGCCGAGGGCCTTGTCCCCCATCACGGCGCAGGTCAGCTCGCGCCCCGCGACGTAGGTTTCGGCAAGGATTTCATCGCCATAGGCCCAATCCTCCCGGCCCACTTCCTGGGGCGGATGGGAGCGTCCGTCGCGCACGATGATGACACCCATCGAGGAGCCCTCGGCCACCGGCTTGAGCACGTAGGGCGGCGTCAGCACGTGCGACTTCGCCGCCTCGTGACGGTTAACGACGCGCCCCTCCGGAACGCTGACGCCGGCCGCCCGCATGATCACTTTGGCACGCTCCTTGTGCATGGCCAGCGCCGAGGCGAGCACGCCCGAATGCGTGTAGGGGATGCGCAGCAGCTCCAGCAGACCCTGGATCGTGCCGTCCTCCCCCGCCGGTCCGTGCAGGGCGTTGAAGGCCACGTCGGGGCGCAGGGCGGTCAGCACCGTCGCGATATCCGGCTGGACATCGACGCGGGTGACGCGGAAGCCCTGCCCTTCGAGGGCATCGGCGCAGGCCGTCCCCGAATTCAGCGAGACCGGGCGCTCGGAGGACCATCCGCCCATGAGGACGGCGACGTGCTTGGACATGGGGACTCCGTGGAGAATGGGGCTCTGATCGGTATGATCCCGGACCGGAATCATCGGCCCGGACGCAGGGATATCAAAGGTCGGTAGAAGCCTCGTCGTCGGCTCGTCCGCCCCATTCGGTGAAGGCCACGAAAGGATCGTCACGCTCCGGCAACGCCGTTTCCAGCGCCTCGTCAACCGTCATCATGCGCTTCCTGCCTCTCGTTCCGGTCCGACCGGGAGCCGCATCCCGCCCTGGATCGAGGGCCGCTTCCGCCATCGGCATCCGGCCCGATCCCAAGGCGTCACGTCCTACCGGCCCGGCACTTCCGCGTGGAGACCGATGCGCTTGATCTCCCAGTGCAGATCGACGCCCGAGGTCTCGCGCACGCGTCGGCGGACCTCCTCGCCGAGCCCCTCGATATCGGCGGCCGTGGCGCCGTCGCGGTTGATCAGGAAGTTGCAGTGCATCTCGGAGACCTGTGCGCCCCCGACCCGCAGGCCCCGGCAGCCGGCCGCGTCGACGAGTTGCCAGGCCTTGGCCCCGGGCGGATTCTTGAAGGTGGAGCCGCCGGTGCGCTCGCGGATCGGCTGGGCCGCCTCGCGCGCCGCCGTCACCCGCTCCATCTCGGCCTCGATGGCCGCGCGCTCGCCCGGTCGTCCCCGGAACACGGCCTGCGTGAAGATCACGTCGTCGGGGGCGCCGCTGTGGCGATAGGCGAAGCCCATCTCCGCGTGGGTGAACCGGCGCGCCGTCCCGCGTCGGTCGATGCCGTGGGCCTCGACCAGCACGTCCGTGGTCTCGCCCCCGTGCGCGCCGGCATTCATGCGGAGCGCCCCGCCGACCGCGCCCGGGATGCCGCGGAAGAACGCGAGCCCGTCGAGCCCGGCCTCCGCCGCGGCCTTGGCGAGGCGCATGTCCGGCACCGCCGTGCCCACCAACAGGGTCTCGCCGTCGACCGCCACCGAGCCGAACGCCTTGCCGCCGAGGCGGATCACGACGCCCGGCACGCCGCCGTCGCGCACGATGAGGTTCGAGCCGAGGCCGATCACCGTGACGGGAATCTCGGGGTCGAGGGCCGCGAGCAGCGCCGCGAGGTCCTCCGCATCGGCCGGGCTGAACAGCACCTGCGCCGGGCCGCCGACCCGGAACCAGGTCAGGTCCGAGAGCGGCTGGTTGGCGATGAGCCGCCCGCGCAGGGCCGGAGCCCGGGCGCGGATGTCGGGGGTGATGTCCGGGAAGGCGGTCATTGCGGCTGGTGCTTCTCGGATGAAACAGCGAACGATTGCACGACTAATACCGGTTCCGGTTGATCACTTCGAGACGATCGGACGCGACGGGCTCCCTCTCCTGGAAGGAGAGGGTTGGGGAGAGGTGTGGTCCATCTCCGGAAAGGTCTCACACCTCACCCTGTCCCTCTCCTTCCAGGAGAGGGGACCCGCGAGCCACCCCATCACCGAACGGATCAGGCCGAAACGGTGTAAGGACGAGGTGCGCGATGGCCCGGACAGTCGGCTAAACACGTCCGGCGGCGCGCGCCCTCACCCGGATGCGGCCCCGGATGGCTCCGAAGACCGAGACCCTCGTTCGCGGGAAGCCGCGCCAACGCGCCGAAGCACCCGAAGGGCAGCGACGCGGAGACTCGCCTCACGCCGGCACACCGTCCAGGGCCGCGAGTTCACCCGGCAGCGCGTAGGCCCATTGCGTGATGTTGCCGGCGCCGAGACAGACCACGTAGTCGCCGGGCTTCGCCCGCCCCGCGACGATCCCCGCCAGGTCCTCCGAGCGCTGGAGCGCGATGGCATCGCGGTGGCCGCGCGACTTCAGCCCCGAGACGAGGCCGTCGCGGTCCATGCCCTCGATCGGCGCCTCGCCCGCCGCGTAGACGGGGGCGACGATGACCGTGTCGGCATCGTTGAAGCAGGTGCAGAAATCGTCGAACAGCGAGGCCAGACGCGTGTAGCGGTGCGGCTGCACGATGGCGATAACGTTTCCCTCGGTCGAAGCGCGGGCGGCCTTCAGCACCGCCTTGATCTCGACCGGATGGTGCCCGTAATCGTCGAAGATCAGCGCGCCGTTCCATTCCCCGGTCTTCGTGAAGCGGCGCTTGACGCCGCCGAAGCCGGCGAGCGCCTTGCGGATGGCTTCCGGCTCGACGCCGAGTTCGTGGGCTACGGCGAGCGCCGCCGTGGCGTTCAGGGCGTTGTGCTTGCCGGGCATCGGCAGGATCAGGTCTTCCATCTCGAGGCGGAAGCCCGGACGCCGGTCGCGGATCATCACCCGGAATTTGCTCTGGCCGCCGCGCAGGTCCACGTCGATGAGGCGGACATCGGCCTGCGGGTTCTCCCCGTAGGTGATGATGCGGCGATCCTCGATGTGTCCGACGAGATCCTGCACGATCGGATGGTCGATGCACATCACGGCGAAGCCGTAGAACGGGATGTTGTCGATGAAGCGCCGGAAGGCGTCCTTCACCGCCTCGAACGAGCCGAAATGGTCGAGATGCTCGGGGTCGATGTTGGTGACGATGGCGACGTCGGCGGGCAGTTTCAGGAAGGTGCCGTCGGACTCGTCGGCCTCCACCACCATCCACTCGCCCTCGCCCATGCGGGCGTTGGTGCCGTAGGCGTTGATGATGCCGCCGTTGATCACGGTGGGGTCGAGGTTGCCGGCGTCGAGCAGGGTCGCCACGAGGGAGGTCGTCGTGGTCTTGCCGTGCGTGCCCGCAATGGCGACGCAGGACTTGAAGCGCATCAGCTCGGCCAGCATCTCGGCCCGGCGCACCACGGGCAGGCGGCGCTCGCGGGCGGCGACGAGTTCGGGGTTGTCGCGCCGGATCGCGGTGGAGACGACCACCAGGGCGGCGTCCTCGACGTTGCCGGCCTCATGCCCGATGAAGGTGCGCATGCCCTTCTCGGCGAGGCGCCGGACGTTGGCGTTGTCGTTCGCGTCCGACCCCTGCACGGTGTAGCCGAGGTTGTGCATCACCTCGGCGATGCCGGACATGCCGATGCCGCCGATGCCGATGAAGTGGATGGGACCGAGCTTGTCGGGCAGCTTCATGGGAAGGACCAGTCTCAGGAGCGTCGGGAGCGCGGGTCGACCGACTCGAACGGGATCAATCAGGCGACAGGGATTCGGGAGCCGGCCGCCGTCGCGATGACGATGTCGGCGAGCCGTTCGGCGGCATCGTGGATACCGGCGCTTTTGGCGGCTGAAGCCGCCGCGGTCAATTTTGGCGGATTCGAGAAGAGCTCCACCAGTTCCGCCGTGAGGCGGTCCGGCGTGAAGGCGGTCTGCGGGATCGCCTGCGCGGCGCCGATGGCGGCCAGCGTCGCGGCATTGGCCGCCTGATCCTGGTCGAGGGCGCCGGGGAGCGGCACCAGGATGGCGGGCCGGCCGATCGCGGCGAGTTCCGACACCGTCGAGGCGCCGGAGCGGCCGATGACGAGATGGGCCGCCGCCATGCGCGCCGGCAGGTCCTTGAAGAAGGGCGCGGCCTCGAAGCCGGCGAGCCCCAAACCGAGATAGAGGTTCTGGACCTGCGTCAGGTCCTCGGCCCGCACCTGCTGCACGAGGCGGAGTCTGCCGCGCAGGTCCGCCGGCAGGTTGGCGATGGCGGTCGGCACGACCTCGCCCATGACGCGGGCCCCCTGGCTGCCGCCGAAGACGAGGAGATGCAGCGGGTCGCCCGCGCCGAGGGGCGGATAGGCGATCTTCGCGGCCTCGAGCACCGCCGGGCGTAAGGGATTGCCCGTGTGCGTGCGGGGCGCGAGCGCCTTCACGGGCACGCCGCGCACGTCCCGGAAGCCCGTGGCGATGGCCCGCGCGCCCCGAGCCAGGAAGGCGTTGGCCCGGCCCATCACGGCATTCTGCTCGTGCAGGACGGTGGGCACCCGCAGGATCTGCCCGGCCAGCATCGGCGGTACGGTGGGATAGCCGCCGAAGCCCACGATGGCGGCCGGGTCGATGCGCTTGATCTGCCGGGCCGCGACGCCGAAGCCGCGCCCCAGGGTGAGGAGCGCGGCGCCGCGCTTGATCAGCGAGCGGCCCGAGGGCGTCGCCGAGGCGATGGTGACGATCTCGGAGGCCGGGAAGCCGGCGGCGATGGAATCCACGCGGGCGTCGGTGGCCAGCGCCACCCGCACGCCGCGCGCGCGCAGGGCGTGCGCCAGGCTCTCGGCGGGGAAGAGATGCCCGCCCGTGCCACCGGCACAGAGCAGGATCGTGGCTGTCGCGACGGTCAACGCATCACTCCGGCGATGGTCGCCGGGGCGGTGCCCGGCGGCTTCTGGCTCAGGGTGGTGGTCCGGGGGCGCTTGCGGGTCAAGGCCACGAGGAAGCCCATGCCGAGCGCCAGCGAGATCAGCGAGGAGCCGCCATAGGAGACGAAGGGCAGCGTCATGCCCTTGGCGGGCATCAGGCGCACGTTCACCGCCATGTTGATGCAGGCCTGGAGCCCGAACAGCGTGGTGAGACCCGTGATGGCGAGACGCGAGAAGGTGTCGTCGGTGCGGCGCGCCAGCTTCAGGCCCCGCATGACGATGTAGGCGAAGAGCAGCACGAGGCCGAGGCAGACCAGGGTGCCGAACTCCTCGCCCGTCACCGAGAAGATGAAGTCGGTATGCGCGTCGGGCAGGTGGCGCTTGGCCACGCCCTCGCCGGGCCCGGTGCCGAGCCAGCCGCCGGAATTGAACGATTGCTGGGCCCAGAAGCCCTGGAAGTTGTCGCCGGAATCGCTGTTCAGGAAGCGGTCGATGCGCTCGCGGACGTGGTAGAGGAAGCGGTAGGCGGCGGCGACGCCGATGAGGCCGCCGGCGCCCAGGCCCGCCACCCAGAACCAGTGCAGGCCGGCCACGAAGAACAGCGCGCACCAGACGATGGTGATGAGCATGGTCTGGCCGAAATCCGGCTGCAGCACGAGCGGCACGATCGTGACCGGCAGGAGCAGGATCGCCAGGAGGCCGCCCGGCATGTCGCGCCGCTGCGCGCCCTCCGAGAAGGCCCAGGCGGCCACCACCACGAAGGCGGGCTTCACGAATTCCGAGGGCTGGATGCCGATGGCCCCGAACTGGATCCAGCGATGCGCGCCCTTGATCTCCGGGCCGAACTTGCCCGCCAGGATGCACAGCGCGACGCCCATCATCCAGGTGAAGAGGGCGACCCGCCGGATATGGCGCAGGGACAGGAACGACACCGCGACGATGATGAGGATCGTCGGCGCCAGATAGAGCGCCTGCCGGTTGAGGAAGTGGAAGGTCGGCAGCCCGATCTTCTCCGCCACGGGCGGACCGCCGCCCATGAGGAAGACGAGGCCCGCCACCATGAGCGCGCCGAGGCCGGCGAGCAGGCCGCGATCGACGGTCCACCACCAATCCGTCAGGGGCGTGCGTTCCGCGCGGGACATCATGGGATCAGCGCTCTCCGGAGCCTCGCCGGCGCCCGAGACGGGCAGCCGGTCGCGGCCGGCGGCGTCACGCCGGCACGGACTCGATCCTGTGCCGGAATGGTAAACCAAGTGTTGCGGAAAACAGGGTGTTGCGGAAACCGGCCCGCGACCGCGTCAGCGGTTCATGTTCTTGAAGCGGCAGGTGCGGCCGGTATCGCGATACCCGGCCGGGCAGCGGCGCACGCAGGCCCCGGCCGCGAACTTCAGCGGCGGCCGGCAGGCTTGCCGGAACCGGCCCTGCCCGTACTGATAATCCTGTGCCGGGCTTTGCGCCTCGGCCGGCGCGGCGGTCCCGAGGGGAATCAGGACGGACAGGAGCAGGGCGGCAGGGGGGAGGCGGAGGCGCATGGGCGTTGTCCGGGAGGGGCGGCGCGCGAACAACGCCCGCATCCGGAATCGGTTCGCCCGTCCGCGCCTCGGGCCGCCCCCCGCCCTTACGCCGCTCTGCAATCCTCGAAACCGGCGCGGATCTCCTCCGGGTCGAGCTTGCGCCCGATGAACACCACCCGCGAGACCCGCGCCTCGTCGTCCTTCCACGGCCCCTGCAGGTCGCCGTCGAGGATCTGGTGGACGCCCTGGAAGACGAAGCGCTGCGGCTCGTTCGGGAAGGCGACGATGCCCTTGCAGCGCAGGATGTCGGGCCCCTGGACCTGGGTCAGGGTCGAGATCCAGGGCATGAACTTTTCGGGGTCGACGGGGCCGTCGATCTTGGCCGAGACCGACCGCATGTCGTCGTCGTGGTGATGGTGGTGGCCCTCCTCCAGGAAGTCGGGCTCGATGTCGAGGATGCGGCCGAGGTCGAAGGCGTTGCGCTCCAGCACCGCCTCGAGGGGCACGGCGCAGCGCTCGGTGCGGTGGACCTGGGCGTAGGGGTTGATCGCCCGGATCTGGCCCTCGACCCGGGCGAGGTCGGCCTCCTCCACGAGGTCGGACTTGTTGAGCAGGATGACGTCCGCGAAGGCGATCTGGTTCTTGGCCTCCGGCGCGTCCTTGAGACGGTCCGAGAGCCACTTGGCGTCGGCCACCGTCACCACCGCGTCGAGGCGGGCGGCCGCGCCCACATCCTCGTCGATGAAGAAGGTCTGGGCGACGGGGGCGGGATCGGCCAGCCCCGTGGTCTCGACGATGATCGCGTCGAACTTGCCGCGCCGCTTCACGAGCCCGTCCATGATGCGGATGAGATCGCCGCGCACGGTGCAGCAGACGCAGCCGTTGTTCATCTCGAACACCTCCTCGTCGGCGCCGATGATGAGGTCGTTGTCGATGCCGATCTCGCCGAACTCGTTGACGATCACGGCGTAGCGCTTGCCGTGGTTCTCGGTGAGGATGCGGTTGAGGAGCGTGGTCTTGCCCGCGCCGAGATAGCCGGTGAGCACGGTGACGGGAATCTTCGCGGCGATGGTCGGGCTGTCGGAGTTCGGGTTGTCGGACATGGAGGCTCTTCGAATGGCGCGGGTGGCGTCGCTGGAGCCTGTTATA
Organism: Methylobacterium sp. J-068; assembly: GCF_022829445.1. Classification (GTDB taxonomy): domain Bacteria; phylum Pseudomonadota; class Alphaproteobacteria; order Rhizobiales; family Beijerinckiaceae; genus Methylobacterium. The sequence goes on from NZ_JAKSXY010000122.1 coordinate 491,706, forward strand.
TTGTATCATCGGCGCGCGATGAAAGCCCGTCGGGCCGGAGTCCGTCGCAGAGGGCGTCGAGCGTTCCGCGAAAACCCACCGGTCCCGCGAGCAGGCGCTCCATCAGGAGCGCGCCCTCCAGGGTCGCCACCACCATCCGGGCCGTCGTCGCCGGCACCACCGAGTCCCGCACGCTCCCGGCCGTGATTCCTTCCGCCAGAACCGTCTCCAGCCAGGCGATGTGCTTGTCGAAGAAGCGGGCGATGTCGGCGCGCAGGGACTCGGGCAGGGCGTCGCCCTCGATCGCCAGGACGGCGCAGAGGCAACCCAGGCCCGCCTCGACGCCACCGAGATAGAGCGTGCCGTAGGCGGCAATCCGCCGGATCGCCTCCGGCTCGCTCGCACGGATCTCGGCCAGGGCCGCGTCGTAGCGGGCATCGTAGGCCGCCACGAGGGCATGGGCGAGGTCGGACTTGGTGCGGAAGTAATGGTGAATGCTGGCCTTTCGGATCTGCACCGCCTCGGCGAGGTCGGCATAGCTGAAGCCCGCATAGCCACGCCGGCGCACCAGGAACTCGGCCTGCAGCAGCAACTCGGCGCGGGTGTCCCTCATCGTCCCTCATCGTTCCTGGTCGCCATCGACCGCGCGAGACCTGGCTCCGAACACGACGTCGAACGTTCGAAACCGGAATGGGCCGTCTTGTGCCATTGACGGCGCCAAATATCTACCTACTAATCGGTAGAAAGAAAAACGGAGGAATTCATGCCGGTCGATACGACCCGGTCACGCTCGCAGGCGACGCGGCGCGGCGCCCTGTTCGGGGGCCTGTGCCTGTGCTGCTTGCCGACGCTCGGGCGGTCGGCGGAGGGCTTCGCGCTGAACGAGGTCGGTCCAGGCATCTTCATCCGGCGGGGATCCGACACCGAGGCGAGCCGCGAGAACGACGACGCCATCGCGAATATCGGTTTCATCGTGGGCGAGCGGTCGGTGATGGTCACCGAGTCCGGCGGCAGCGCCGCGGACGGTGCCTGGCTGCGCGGCGAGATCCGGAGGCGCACGGACAAGCCGATCAGTCACGTGGTGCTGACGCACGTGCATCCCGATCATTGCTTCGGCGCGGCGGCCTTTGCCGAGGACAAGCCGGTCTATGTCGGCCACCATGCGCTGCGGGCGGCGCTGGACGCGCGCGGCAACTATTATCGCACCCGTCTGGTCGAGATCCTGGGGGCCGACCGGGCCGGCAGCGTCGTCTACCCCACCCTCGAGGTGAAGGAGAGCACCGAGATCGACCTCGGCGGGCGAACCCTGCGCTTCACCGCCCACGGAGCGGCGCACACGAATTGCGACCTGTCCATGCGTGATTCCGCCTCCGGAATCCTGTTTCCGGCCGACCTCCTGTTCGTGACCCGCATCCCGTCGCTCGACGGCAGTCTCGTGGGCTGGCTCAAGGAGGCCGAAGTGCTGAGGGCGATGGACGCGGTGAAGGCGGTGCCGGGCCATGGCCCGACGCTGGTCGATTTCGCCCCCGCCATGGACGACCTGACCCGCTACCTTACGACCCTTCGCGACGAGACCCGCCGGGCGATCGCGGCGGACATGCCGATCGAGAAGGCCGTTCGGACCGTCGGCCAGGCCGAGCGGGACAGGTGGGTCCTGTTCGAGACCTATAACGGCCGCAACGTCACCCAGGCCTTCAAGGAACTGGAATGGGAGTGACGGAACGCCCTCGAGACCCCATCCGGCGTGCACAACATCGCCCGCCCTCGCCACGCACCGCATCGACCAACGCAAAACACTCAAGGAGACACGCCATGCCGTCCGTCCTCGCCAACCCTGTCCTGATCCGTCCCGTCCTGCGCTGCGCGATCACGGCGTTGACGCTCGCGCTCCCGCTCGCCGGCGCCGGCGCGGTGTTGAAGCCCGCCCTGGTCCAGGCCGCCGGCGCCTCGGACGACGAGGCCGAGCGGCTCGCCCGCTGGAAGGAGATCCAGAAGTCGATCTTCGGCGACAAGCGGATCGAGGCCAGCGACAGCCTGATCAAGGTCGATGCGCCGGTGCGGGCGCTCGACGCCTCCCTGGTGCCGATCACCCTGACGATGCCGGAGAAGGATCAGGTGGCGGGCGTCCACCTCATCATCGACGACAACCCGTCGCCCTACGCCGCGCACATCGCCTTCGGTCCGGGCGCCGATCCGGGCGAGGTCAAGCTCCGGGTGCGGGTGAACAACTACACCAACATCCACGCGGTGGTGGAGACCAAGGATGGCCGGCTCTTCGAGGCGACGAAGTTTGTCAAGGCCTCCGGCGGCTGCTCGGCCCCCATGGGCATGAGCGACGAGGAGGCGATGAAGGGCATGGGCGACATGAAGATGAAGTTCGCGGACAGCCAGCCCGGCCAACCGGTCGAGACGACGCTGATGGTCCGCCATCCGAACTTCAGCGGCATGCAGATGAACCAGGTCACGCGCGACTACACCCCCGCCCGCTACGTCAACAAGCTCGCGATCACGCGCGGGGGCCAGTCCGTCCTGACCCTCGACGGCGACATCTCGATCGCCTCGAACCCGGTCATCAACTTCGGCCTGCGTCCCGGCGGGCAGGGCCCGATCAAGGTCACGGCCTCGGACAACCAGAACGGGCACTGGGAGCACAGCTTCACCGTGCCGAGCGCGACCAACTGAGCGGGCCGGACAGGATGCAGCGCCTCGCCCGGATCGCGGCCGCCGGGCTCGCCGCCCTCCTCCTGGGGGCGGCGAGCCCGGCTTCGACAAACCCGGCGGATTCCCCCGTCAACGTGCCCGAGCCCGAGGGGATCTGGACCGGGCCGCAGCGGGGCTACACCCCCGCCACCCTGTCGGGCGCGCATGTGATCGACATCGACGCGCTCGACGCCCTGATGGCGCGGGACGCGCCTGTGCTGCTCGACGTCTCCCTGGCCGACCGACGCCCGGCGGGCTTTCCCGCCGACCGGCCCTGGCTGCCGGCCCACCGCTCGCTGCCGGGCGCGGTCTGGATGGCCAATGCCGGCGCCGCCCCCCTCGACCCGGCGCACGAGGCCCTGTTCCTGAAGCGGGTGGAGGCCTTGACCGGGGGCGACAAGGGCCGGGCCGTCGTCGTCTTCTGCCATCCCGAATGCTGGGGCAGCTGGAACGCGGCCAAGCGCCTCGTCCTCCAGGGCTACACCCGCGTGAACTGGTTCCCCGAGGGCATCGAGGGCTGGCAGGAGCGCCACCCCACCACGGTGATCCCCGAGGACACGGCCTGGACGGCGCGCGCGGGCAGCGAGGCCCGTCGCTGACGCGGACGGGCACCACAGCGTGGATGATCGACGGGTCCGACCGGTGACGGCGAGGCGGTTCCGTTCGCGGCGGGGTGCGTTCCCTCTTCCCCGGCGGTGATCGCGCGTCCGAAGCCGGCCCGATCCGCCACCGCCTCGGCTCCCGCCGCCTTCGGCGCCGAAGACGATGTTGTGCTGGACGTCGACGGTGATCATTCACCTCCTCGCACTTCCATCCGGGGCGAAACGGATGATCGCCCATCGAGCCGCAACGCAAGCCGATTGGAACAACTGCAATACGCAGCGCCAGGGACAGCCACTTCATATTGAATGACGACAGATCAGATCTCGAGAAATTAGATCGATCCTCATCACGATTCGTGTGAAACACACAAAACGATATGCTTGCCGACCGTATCGACATCCTCGGGCTTTCCCCGAACGCACTGACTTGAAATGGTGATGTTCATAACTTTAAACCGGATGCCTCGCCGGAGGAGCGGACCCGGATGGCGCAACGCCCGGCCCCTCCGGACGCAAGGCCCCACCCGGCACGACTCTCGGTGAGGACCGAGACGCCCGCCCGCGCGGGCGGTGAGCCGATCCGACGCGGGGCCCGCGACCTCGGGCCCGCCCGTTTTCGCCTCCACGGCCGCGCTCAAAATATCGGCACGCCCCAGTGGGTTCGCCGGCATGACCGCAGTTGACACGCGTCCGGTCGTGGCGGAATACAGGCGCCCACAGGTGCCCCGAAGTCTAGGGAGGGACCGCCCGGAGAGAGCACGAAGCCGCGACGCCATCGCCGCTATCGAAGCCCCCGGGCAAGACCGTCCGGCCGATCGTTTCGGCCGTTCGGATCCACGATCGCTCTCGCTCTCCCATCGTATCCGGCACCGGACTGGGGCGTCGCGCGGACGGCGACAATGCGCCGGGACCGTCACGGGACCCCGCGCGATCCGGGCGCCGGCCGTGTATAGAGGCTCCACCCACAGACGGGCCGCCGCGTTCCTGCGGCCCGAACCAGCCGGGTGGAGTTCCATGTCGCAAGCCGTGCAGTCCCGCCGCATCCGCGCGATCGATCTCGCCAAGCGCAAGAGCGAGGGGCGCAAGATCATCGCGCTGACCGCCTACCACGCCCACACGGCCGGCATCCTCGACCCCTATTGCGACTTCATCCTCGTCGGCGATTCCCTCGGCATGCTGATGCACGGCATGGAATCCACCCTGCCGGTGACCCTCGAGATGATGATCGTGCAGGCGCAGGCGGTGATCCGCGGCACCTCGCGGGCGCTCGTCGTGGTGGACATGCCCTTCGGCTCCTACGAGGCCAGCCCGCAGCAGGCCTTCCTCAACGCCGCCCGCGTGCTCAAGGAGACGGGCGCCGGCGCCATCAAGATGGAGGGCGGCGCGCGCTTCGCCGAGACCGTGGCCTTCCTGGTCGAGCGCGGCGTGCCGGTGATGGGCCATATCGGCCTCACGCCCCAGTCGGTGAACACCATGGGGGGCTTCAAGGTGCAGGGCCGCGAGGCCGACGGTGAGCGCCGCCTGATGGCGGATGCCCGCGCCATCAGCGATGCGGGCGCCTTCGCCATCGTGATGGAAGGCATCGTCGAGCCGGTGGCCCGCGCCATCGCGACCTCCCCGGACATCACCGCCCCGACCATCGGCATCGGCGCCACCCAGGCCTGCGACGGCCAGATCCTCGTCCTGGAGGACATGCTGGGCCTGAGCGACCGGGTCCCGAAATTCGTGAAGCGCTTCGGCACCCTGCGCGGCCAGATCGAGGCGGCCGTGAAGGACTACGCCGAGGAGGTCCGCTCCGGCACCTTCCCGGCCGACGAACACACCTATCAGCCGCTCTGAGCCCGGGCCACGCTGACGCGCGGCTCCCGGCCCGCGCCAGGGTCGCGCGAGCAGCGGGAAACTCCGATCGCCGAACGGCGCGCGTCTCCGCGACGGACGGCCCGATCAATGCGGGCCCGTTCGTACCACGCGCGGATTTCGATCGGCTCCAGCGGATTTGACGCCGACGCCTCGAACGACGCCGGAGATCACAGGACCGGGTCGGCCTGCGCACGAGGCGCGAAGACACGATCAGGCCACCGAGCCCGAGACGAATGCGCTTCGTCGTCCGGCCTGGACCCGAGCCCGTCACGCGCAGACCGGAACGGAGTACGGCGAGGCGAATCCAGCCCGCCGGCCCTCTGTGCTCTGGCGGCAACGGCCATCCGAGTTTGCGTTCGAGGGCCTTGCAAAGCTCCAGGCCGGGCCGTAGCGAGAGCTCAGAAAAACATTGTATTACAACACTTTACATAAATTCTAATCTGCGCGCCCGCGTCCCTCCTCGCCCTTTCGGCGAGCCCGTCGTGCTGCGCCACCGCGAGGATCGATGATCATGTCCGCATCTCGGATGCGCCGGAAGTCCCTGTCCCGCTGGATGCTGGCCGGGCTCTCCCTCGCTGCTCTCACGGCGCCGGCCCGGGCGCAGCAGAGTACGGTCACCCTCGAGACGCTGAGCGTCGAGGGCGCCGCGCGCGGCAACGGCAACGGCGTCGTGGCCGCGCCGGGCGCGCGGGCGCTGGAATCGGCGCGCGGTCCCGTCGATGGCTACGTCGCGAACCGCAGCGCGAGCGCGACCAAAACCGACACCCCGATCATCCGCACACCGCAATCGATCAGCGTGATCGGCGCTCAGCAGATCGAGGCGCAGCGCTCGCAGACGGTGGCGGAGGCCCTGCGCTACACGCCGGGCGTCTACGCCAATCAGTTCGGCCCCGACACGCGCCTCGACTGGTTCCTGATCCGAGGCTTCTCGGCCACCGAGACGGGCCTGTTCCGGGACGGGCTCCAGCTGTTCCAGACCTCGTTCGCGAATTTCCGCATCGATCCGTTCGGCGCCGAGCGCATCGAAATCCTGCGCGGACCCGCCGCCACCCTGTTCGGCGGCAGCCCCGTGGGCGGCCTCGTCAACATCGTCTCGAAGCGTCCGACCGCCGAGCCGCTGCGCTACCTCGAACTCGGCGGCGGGTCGTTCAACCAGCGCTACGCCGCCTTCGATCTCGGCGGCCCGGCGGACGCTGATGGCCACTGGTTCTACCGCCTGACCGGCCGCCTGCAGAACAGCGACGCCCAGGTTCGGTTCGCGCCCGAGGACCGGTACTACATCGCCCCGAGCTTCACCTATAAGCCGGACGGCGCCACCACCTTCACGGTGCTGACGAGCTTCCAGCGCGACGAGACCGGCGGGGCGGGCCAGTTCCTGCCCTATTCGGGCACGGTGCGGCCGAACGCGTCGGGCCTGCGCATCTCGCGCAGCCTCAATGCCAGCGACCCCCTCATCGACCGATACACCCGCAACCAAGCCAATCTCGGCTACGAGTTCGAACATCATTTCGACGACGTCTGGACCTTCCGCCAGAACTTCCGCTTCTCGTTCACGGAGGTGACGGACCGGCGCTATGTCGGCAACGGCTACGCCAATGCGGCCGAGACCGAACTCGCCCGCTACGGTTTCCTGACCGCGCCGCGCGCCGGCCTGTTCACGGTCGACAACCAGGCCGAGGCGCGCTTCAGCGACGGCTATTTCGGCCATACCCTGCTGATGGGCGTCGATTACAAGCGCTACAGCTTGTCGGACAATCAGGCCTCGACCTTCCCGGTGCCGTCACTCAGCATCCTGTCGCCCCGCTACGGTCAGTCGGCCGCGGCCCCGACGCCGTACCGGATCATCAACCAGCAGCTCCAGCAGGTCGGCCTCTACGCCCAGGATCAGGTGGCCCTCACCGATCACCTCACCTTCCTGATCGGCGGCCGCCAGGACTTCGTGAGCAACAACGTCCAGGACAAGCTGCTGCCGTCGAACTCGGTCGGCAGCGACGAGAGCGCCTTCACCGGACGCCTCGGCCTGATCTACAACTTCGACAACGGGCTGGCGCCCTACGTGACCTACGGCACCTCGTTCAACCCGACGGTGGGCGTGGACGCCAACAACCGGCCGTTCAAGTCCGATCGCGGCGAGCAGGTCGAGGTGGGCGCCAAGTTCCAGCCGGCGGGCTGGAACACCCTGTTCACCGTGGCGGCCTTCGACATCGTGCGCTCCAACGTGCTGACGCCGGACCCCAACAACATCTTCTCCAGCCTGCAGATCGGCGCGGTGCGCTCGCGCGGCTTCGAGGCTTCCGCCGTGGCGACCCTGGCCGAGGGCCTGAACGTGGTGGCGTCCTACACGCTCTACGGCCTGCGCACGATCGAGGGCACCACCCTCGACCTCGGCAAGACGCCGGTGGGCATTCCGGAGACCTTCGCCTCGCTCTGGGCCGATTACACGATTCCCGTCGGCGAGTTCCGCGGCTTCGGATTCGGCGGCGGCGTGAACTATGTCGGCCGTTCCTACGCCGACGTCGCCAACACCCTGACGGTGCCCGAGTACGTCACCTTCGACGCGGCGGTGCATTACGAGCGGGACGGCTGGCGCGCGGCCGTGAACATCCAGAACGTGGGCGACCGCCGCTTCGTCTCATCCTGTTCCTCGGCCGGCGCCTGCTTCTACGGCACCCAGCGCCGGATCATCGCCAGCGTCGGCTACAAGTGGTGAGCCGGACCGAATTCCGGTCCGCCTGAAACGAAGAAGGGCCCCGCCGGAAACGGCGGGGCCCTTCTTCGTTCTCCCATCAGGACCGCGCCCTCGGGCGCGACGCGAAAGGACCTCGCGAGAAGTCCCGGATCGGTCCTATTCGCAGACGCGCACGCGGCGGATGTGCTCGTAGCCGTAGGCGTCGACGTAGCCGCGCCGCTCCATGTGGCACACCTCTTCCTCGACATAGACCGGGCGGGGGGCGCGGTAGACCGGGCGGCCCGGATAGTAGCCGCCGTCGTTCTGCGACGAGGCGATGGCGCCGCCGATGGCGAGGCCGCCGAGCACGCCGAGCGCGGCGGCGCCGCCGGCCCCGATGCCGTCGCGCGCCTGGGCGCTCGGGGTCGCCACGACGGCGACCGAGGCGGCCACGAGGGCCGCGATCAGCGAGTTCTTCATAGCTCCGTTCCTTCGATCCCGATGAGTCTGTGCGAAAAGATGGGCCTGTGCGAACATCAGAAGCGTCACAGTGGGAGAGGATCACCGAACGGTTGATGAACGGTAAGGAGCCCTTGCCGTCCCGCGCGCGCCGAGGTGCGATCCCTCACCCGCGCCGGAGATTCGCGCAGGATTTCGCCGGTTCCGTGGCACCGGGCGGACCCGTCATTCCAAATCCGGTCGATCCCTTCCGGCGATCCCTGAGGGATCGCGTTCGGGATGGCGGATTCGGGCTTCGCTCCGGCGCCGCGCGGGCTGAGCGAGACCGTCCTCCGCTTCGATCGAGCGGCGACGGTCTCAGATCGCGCCGGTCGGCGCCTCCACCAGGGTGAGCAGGGTCCGCCGCAGCCAGCGATGGGCGGAGTCGTCGTCGTAGGAGGCGTGCCACAGCATCGAGATCGCCACGTCGTCCAGCGCCACCGGGGCCGGACTCACGGTGAGGCCGAGGGCCCCGGCGAAGAAGGTGGCGAGGCGCGCGTGCATCGTGGTCAGCACGGGCGCGCTGCGCACCAGGAACGGCACGGCGAGGAAGCGCGGCGTCGTCACCGCCAGGGTCCGGCTGCGTCCGAGACGGGCCAGGGCGTCGTCCACCACCCCGTGCGCGGTCTCCTTCAGGCTGGTGAGCACGTGGGGGAAGCGCAGGTAGTCGTCGAGGGAGATCGGGGCCGCGAGGCCGACGAGGTCGGCGTTGAACATGCAGAGGTAGCTGTCGCGGTAGAGCAGGCGCTGCTTGTGGTGGGTCTGCCCCTCCGTGAAGAAGCCGATGCCGAGATCGACGCGGTCGGCATCGAGCTCCTGCAGGATGCGGATGCGGTCGATGGAGCGCAGGAGCAGGCTGATGCCGGGCGCCTCGGCCCGCAGGTGCGCGAGCAGGCGCGGGCCGATCAGCACCTCCGCGCTGTCCGGCAGGCCGATGGTGAAGGTGCGGGTCACCGTGCGGGGGTCGAACGCGTCGTCGCGCCGCACCAGCGACTGCACCTGCCGCAGCAGGGTGCGGACCGGCTCGGCGAGCGCCAGGGCACGGGGGGTCGGGCGCATCCCTTCCGGCGCGCGGGTGAGGAGTTCGTCGGCGAACAGGAGGCGCAGGCGCGCGAGGCTGCTGCTCATCGCCGACTGGCCGATGCCGATGCGGGCAGCGGCGCGGGTGACGCTGCGCTCGGCGAGCAAGGCGTCCAGCGTCACGAGCAGGTTCAGGTCGACGCGAGAGAGATCGATGTGATCAATGGTCATGTTCGTTTCGATTTACGCGATCCATGCCGCACGGCACAGCCTATCCGTCTTCGACGCAAGAGCATCCTGCATGATGCTCCAAGCGGAGGCCCGAGACCGGAAGACTTCGCAGCGCACGAACAACGCGGATTTCGCCACGGGGCCGCGTTTTTCGACTGGGCCTTCCCGGTTCGCGGAGCCACAATGCCGGACCCGAAACGACCTCGAGGCTCCGACATGCGCGCCACCCTGCCGATCGCCCTGATGGCCCTGATGGCCGGCACGATCCTCCCCGCGACGGCGCTGGAGGGGCCGGCCCCGGCCAGGCCCGGCGAAGCGGCGACGACGCCGGCCGCGGCGGCCAAGCCCCGCGTCGTCATCGTCGCCACCGGCGGCACCATCGCGGGCGCGGGCGCGGACGCGGCCAACAGCGCCACCTACCAGGCCGCCAAGGTGCCGGTGGACAAGCTCATCGCCGCCGTGCCGGCCATCGCGCAGGTGGCGGAGGTGCGCGGCGAGCAGGCCTTCCAGATCGCCTCCGAGAGCTTCACCAACGCGCAGCTGATCCAGCTCGCCAAGCAGGTCTCGGCCCTGGTCAAGCGCGACGACGTCGACGGCGTGGTCATCACCCACGGCACCGACACCGTGGAGGAGACGGCCTACTTCCTCGACCTCGTGGTGAAGACCGACAAGCCCATCGTGATGGTGGCCTCGATGCGTCCCTCGACCGCGATCTCGGCGGACGGCGCGCTCAACCTCCTCGACGCCGTCGTGGTGGCGGGCGCCAAGGACGCGCGCGCCAAGGGCGTGCTGCTGACCATGAACGACGAGATCCAGGCGGGCCGCGACACCACCAAGCGCGTCAACATCAAGCCCTCGGCCTTCTTCAGCCAATGGGGCCCCCTCGGCATGGTGGTGGAGGGCAAGACCTACTGGTTCCGCGCGCCGGTGAAGCGCCACGGCACCACCTCCGAGTTCGACATCGACGGCATCGACAGCCTGCCCGAGGTCGCCATCGTCTACGGCTCGGGCAACATGCATCCGGAGGCCTACACCTCGGCGGTGGCGGGCGGCGCCAAGGCGATCATCCACGCGGGCACCGGCAACGGCTCGGTGGCGGGCTACCTCGTGGACACCCTGAAGGACATCCGCGCCAAGGGCGTGCAGGTCATCCGCTCCTCGCGCGTCGGCGACGGGTTCGTCCTGCGCAACGCCGAGCAGCCCGACGACAAGTACGACTGGGTGGTGGCCCACGACCTCAACCCGCAGAAAGCCAAGATCCTCGCCGCCGTGGCACTGACGAAGACCCAGGACACGAAGGACCTGCAGCGGATTTTCTGGGAGTATTGAAAATATCAGAGCGATGGTCGACAGTTTGTAATACGACAACTGTCGACCATCAGTACATTGCTTTTCATTCAGCACATCTCAAATTTTGAATCAATCACCGCGAGATGATTTATGAAATAAAAATGTGAATCTCGACAATCTATACGAACGAGATTTTAATGAAATATCTATCCGGGGTTCTCGTTTTTGCATTTTACATGTCGATGCTCCCGACTCAAAGTTTTGCATGTCGGATCATGCGAGCACCTCACGATAAGATTAAACTTGGCGGATTTGATACTCTTGTCATAGGCCGAATAAAAGAAGCCCAATACATCGGCGAGGCCAAGGAAGACTATCATCCGTGGAAAGGCATAGTCGGCATCGATACTGTCGTCAGAGGAAGCGCAGATCAAGGAACGATACCGATCCATAGGTCAGGGTCTCAAGCTGCCTGTGATGATGGGCAGCCTGCTCCACCGGCAGGTCAGCCTTGGGCTCTATACCTCGACAGCCGAAATCCGACATCCATCGCAATCTATTCGTTCCCACCGCCAATTGCTTGCGAAGCAGATCCTGCTCCACCGGAAGCGATTTGCAAAGGCTTGCCTCGTAGTTATCTGGGGGAGTGATGGCATAGATCAGGAGACATTCTGGTCAAAACTCGGATGTGCGTCCGATCCCGCCGTCTCCTACTCGAAAGTGGACCGTCGCAAAACCATCCATCCTGGACATCAGCGAAGGAAGCCAGCCATCAAATTGTGAGCCACGTGCCCCCTCACGTCAGCAGATACCGCTCCGGCTCCAGCGGTGGCGGGGCCGCCTCGCCCAGCGCGTCGAGCACGATGCCGTCGATCGTGTGCAGCAGGGCGTCCAATGGCAGGTCGTTGGGGGCGAGGCCGAAGGGCTCCTCCAGTTCGTCGCCGAGGGCGTCGAGGCCGAAGAAGGTGTAGGCGACGAGGGCTGTCGCCACCGGCGTCGCCCAGCCGAGGGAGGCCGCGAGGCCGAAGGGCAGCAGCAGGCAGTAGATCCAAGCCGTGCGGTAGAGGAGCAGCGTGTAGGCGAAGGGCAGTGGTGTGTTCCGGATGCGCTCGCACACCACCTGGACCTGCGCCAGGGCCGCGATCCGGTGCTCCAGGGCGGCGAAGAGCACGTCGGTCAGGGCGTTGCGGCGATAGGCTTCCGCGAGGTCGCCGGTGAGGTGGGCCAGCACCGCGTCCGGCGCGCTCGGGTGCCGCGCCAGCGTCGCGGCTTCGTTCGCGGGAAGCCAGGATCGCGCCGCCTGGCCCGGATCGCCGCCGCGCAGCTGCGCGTGCAGGGCGTGGGCGAAGGCGGAGAGGCGCCGCAGGGCGCGTCCGCGCCAGGGCGCCTCGGCCTCTCCCGGCAGCAGGGCATTGATCAGGCGCGCGAGGCCCCGCGTCTCGACCACGAGGCTGCCCCAGGCGCGGCGGCCCTCCCACCAGCGGTCATAGCAGGCGCCGTTGCGGAAGCTCAGGAAGATCGAGAGGGCGATCCCGATCAGCGTGAACGGCCCGATTCCGGCGGTGACCGGGAAGGCCTCGGGCCAGTGCCGCTCCCCCGCCACCACGATCACCGCCACGAGGGTGATGCCCAGGACCTTGGGGGCGACCTGCGGCAGGACCGAGCCACGCAGCGTGAAGAGGATCTCGAGGAGGCCGGGACGCGAACGGACGATCATCGCACCGTCTTCTCAGGCCTCGGCTCGTCCCGCAATCGCCGATTATCCCCGGTGACGCGCGGAGGACCGGGCGTCCGAGCGTCGGCGTCCGTCACCCGTCGCGGCGTCGGGCGAGGGCCATGCCGATCCCGGTCAGCAGCATGCCCGTCAGGTCCCGCAAGTCCGCGTGACCGGTCCGCTGGAGCGCCGCGTGGACTTCGAGGCAACGGTCCGCGGCGATCACGAGGGGATCGTCGCCCTCCCGATCGAGGGACGCGGCCGAGAGGAAGCGCTTCGGATGGCTGTCCGTCGTGTCGATATAGGCACCCGAGCCGTGCATGGCGCCGGTCACGTCGCGCAGGAGGGTGCCGCGGTTGAGGACCCAGCGCACCTCGCCGGTCGCCGACCGGATCCTGAACTCGGCCGAGAACGGGCCCCCGGTCAGGCGGGCCCGGCGGATGCGCGCGAAGACCCAGTCCCGGTCGTCCGGATGCGTACAGCCCAGGGCGGCCTCGAGGGGCAGCGGCTGGTCGGCGAGGCCGGGATCGCCGGCGAGCATGGCCGCCGCGCCGGGATCGAGGATCGAGCGGCCGGCGGCGACATCCGTGCTCCAGGTGCCGATCAGGCCCGCCGCCCGGAGCGCGGGCATCGCCGTCGTCATCGACACCATTCGGATCCTCCGCAGTCACACTTAACAAATGATCTAGTGCAACTCAGGAGACAAGTAGAGCGGCATTGGGTTTTCCCCAGCCGCTCGACGGCCATGCGATGGCGTAAGGACAAAACAAATTGTGATGCGACCTCATATCGCGATATTGAAGATTGAATTCGACCGCGATCTCGGCAGAGGGAGGGTGGCGAACATGGACGATGACAGCACGCGCTCGGTACTGCGGCGGATCGCGGCAGCACTCGACATCTGCGAGAGCACGTTCTGGACACAGGATGGCGGGCGACCGGACGCGCGCTTCGCGGCCGTCTCGGAACAGCTCGAGCTTCTGACGGTCTTTCAGGCGATCGGAGACCCGGAGGTGCGCGGCTCCTGCCTCCAGTACCTTCGGGATGCCGCCCGTTCGACTGCCCCGGCAATGGGCGCGCGCTGAACCGCGCCGGCCGGGCGGGCGCGCCCGGCCCGGTTCCTCGCGGTCGCGGGATCAGGCCGCCGAGGCGATCGCCGTCGAGGCCCGGCGGACCTTGCCGGCGCCTTCGAGGAAGGCGTGGGCGTCCTCCTTGCGCTCGAAGACGTGGGGGGCGAGGCCGCGCCGGTTGAGGGCTTCTTCCATCTTGAGGCGCAGGAAGGCGCTGGTCGCGTAGCGGGTGGTCGTGAGGTAGTAGTTCGCCTGAAGGTATTGGATCATGTGCGCGTAGTCGTCGTACAGGTTCTCGTTGATGCGGAACCCGTCGTGGTTGACCACGGTGTTGACCCGCTGACCGGCCTTCTTGCACGCGCCCACCAGCACCATGCGCAGGTCATCGAGGTCGCTCTTGGCGCGGGCGTGCCAACCCTCCAGGTTCACGAACAGGATGTTGCGCTCGGAGTCGTAGCTCACCCGCTCGGCGAGGTTGAGGTTGAGCAGGTCGGCGAGCAGTTCCATCGGCTCTTCGCGGAAGAGGCGGGCATCCATCGGCACCGGCTGCTTGATGATCGGCCGGAAGCCCATATGGGGCAGGATGTCCCGCTCGATGTCGATGCCGGGGGCCACCTCGATGAGTTCCAGGCCCTCGTCGGTGAGCTGGAAGACGCAGCGCTCCGTGACGTAGATCACGGGCTGCGCCCGCATCTGGGCGTAGCGCCCGCTGAAGGTGACCTGCTCCACCTGAGGCAGGAACTTCTGCGAGCGTCCCTCCGTGACGATGCGCAGGCGCCCGTCCTCGATCACGGTCTCCAGGCCGCCCACCGTGAAGGTGCCGGCGAAGACCACCGAGCGGGCGTTCTGGCTGATGTTGATGAAGCCGCCGCAGCCGTTGAGGCGGCCGCCGAACATGCTGGTGTTGACGTTGCCGTGCTGGTCGCACTCGGCCAGCCCGAGGCAGGTCATGTCCAGGCCGCCGCCGTCGTAGAAATCGAACATCTGGTTCTGGTCGATGACGCAATCGGCGTTCGTCGCGGCGCCGAAGCTCGACCCGGAGGCCAGCACGCCGCCGACGGCGCCCGCCTCGGTGGTCAGGGTGATGTAGGGCGTCACCTTCTCCTCGTTGGCCACCGCCGAGATGCCCTCGGGCGCGCCGACGCCGAGATTGACCACGCCGTTCGGCGGCAGCTCGAAGGCGGCGCGCCGGGCGATGACCTTGCGGGCGTCGAGCGGCATCCGCTTCATGCCGCTGACCGGCACGCGGATCTGGCCCGCGAGCGCCGCATCGTGCTGCACGCCGTAGTTCATGCGGTGCATCTCGGGCTCGGCCAGCACCACGCAATCCACGAGGATGCCGGGCACGCGCACGTCCTTGGGCAGCAGGAATCCGTCGTCGACGATGCGCTCCACCTGCGCGATGACGATGCCGCCGTTGTTGCGCGCGGCCATGGCCTGGGCGAGGCAGTCGAGGGTCAGGGCCTCTTTCTCGAAGGAGATGTTGCCCGACGGATCGGCCGAGGTGCCGCGGATGAAGGCCACGTCGATCTTGGTGGCGGTGTAGAACAGCCACTCCTCGCCATCGACCTCCACGAGCTTGACGATCTCGGTCTCCGTCACGCCGTTGACGCGCGCCCCCCCGTGGCGCGGATCCACGTAGGTATGCAGCCCCACCTTCGAGAACAGGCCGGGCTGACCGGCGGCGCAGGCCCGGTAGAGCTGGGAGATCACCCCCTGGGGCAGGTTGTAGCCCAGGATCTTGTCCTCCTGCGCGGCCTTGGCGACCTTCGGCATGCGGCCGAAATTGGCGGCGATGACCCGCCGCAGCAGGCCCTCGTGGTACAGGCGCCCGGTGCCGAGGCCTTTGCTGTCGCCCGCGCCCGCCGTCATGATCAGGGTCAGGTCGCGGGGCGCCCCGGTCTCGACGAAGCGCTTCTCGAGGGCGGCGTGCAGCGCCTCCGGGATGCAGCTCTGGACGAAGCCCGTCGTGGTGACCACGTCGTTGTGCCGGATCAGGGCGATCGCCTCGCTGGCCGTGATGACCTTGTTCTTCTTCATGGGCCGGGCCGTCCTCCGCATTCCCACGGCTGCGCCGGGCGGCGGATCGGAACCTGCCGGAGGGCGCGCACGGGAAAGTCTTGTTCTCGTGCGGCAGCGTAAAGAGCCGCCTGAAGCTTCGCAAGAGCGACCGGGGTGACGTTGCGGCGCAATTTGAGCTTGGTGCGGTGCAAATTTTTCAATGCAGCCTCAAATTCAACTGAGGCCCCGCCTCGGAAAGATCTCGCAGGGACGGGGGAAGCGCAGGCGGGAGCGCCGAAGCGACGGATCTCCACTCGGGATTATTCATAATACCGGCGCAAGGCCCACGCGGATGGTGCGCGCGAGGTCCGCGGCATGCCCCGCGTGACGCCTGCTGCCGCGCGCTCGAACCGCGACGAACCGGCCCCGCGCGGAGGCCGGGATCAGGCCAGCATGTAGGTCAGGAGCGCGCGCAGCTGGGCCGGGCGGACCGGCTTGTGGATCAGCTGCGCCCCGAGGGCCGTCACCTCGGCCTCGATCTCGGGCGAATGGTCCGCGGTGGTGACGATGACCGGACGGCGCAGGCCCGTGCAGGCCTGGAGATGGGCCGCCACGTCGAGGCCGCAGGCGCCGTTGTCGAGGTGGTAGTCGAGCACCAGGAGGTCGGGCGGTTCCATCCCGTCGGCGAGCGCCGCCTCGACGCCCGCGCGGTCGCGATGCACGGCCACCTCGGCGTCCCAGGCCCGCAGAAGGCGCTCCAGGGCATCGGCCGTCGGCGGGTCGTTCTCGACCACGAGGATGCGCGCGCCGGTGAGCCGCGTCGCCACGGGCGCCACCGGCACCGTGCGCTCCGGCGGCGTCAGGCTGGACGGGAGGGTCAGGGCCATGCGGGTGCCGCGCCCGACCCGCGAGGCGAGTTCGAGGGGATGGTCGAGGGCGACCGCCATCCGGCGCACGATGGAGAGGCCGAGGCCGAGGCCGGGCTCGCCCCCCTCCCCTTCCCCGCCACCCCGGAAGAACTCCTCGAACACGAGGTCGTGCTCGGCGGGCGCGATGCCGCAGCCGGTGTCGAGCACCTCGATGCGGCAGGCGCCCCCGCGCCGGCGGGCCGCCACGAGCACGCCGCCCTGGCGGGTGTAGCGGATGGCGTTCGAGACCAGGTTCTGCACGATGCGCTGGAGCAGCATCGGATCGCTGGCCACCACCAGGTCGGGCCCGCGCACGGTCAGGCGCAGGCCCTTACGCTCGGCCAGCGGCCGGAAGCTCGCCGCGATGCCGTCGAGGAGTTCGTTGAGCGCCACGGGCTTGACCGCCGGGCGGACCACGCCGGCATCGAGCTTCGAGATGTCGAGGAGGGTCTTGATCAGATCCTCGATGATCTGGAGCCCGCGCTCGATCTGGCCCGAGATCGCCAGCGCCTCCGGCCCGAGGGCGAGGTCGGCGAGCGCCGAGGCCGAGAGCCGCGCCGCGTTGAGCGGCTGGAGCAGGTCGTGGCTCGCGGCTGCCAGGAAGCGGGTCTTCGAGCGGTTGGCGTTCTCGGCCTCCTCCTTGGCCGCCACCAGGGCCTCGTTGGAGCGCTCCAGGCGGCGCATCAGCCCCGTCAGCTCCTCGGTGCGGGTGCGGACCCGGCCCTCCAGCATGGTGGCGGTCTGGAACAGCGAGTAGGCCCCGCCCTGCTGGTCCATGCTGCGCTCGACATGCGCCATCAGCGCCGCGTTGATGCGCTCCAGCTTGGCGATGCGCCGCAGATTCGCGTCCTCGCCCGCCGGGAGGCTCTCGGGATCGCAGGGCGAGACCATCACCTCGCGCCCCTGCGCCGTCCTGCCCCGTCCTGCCCCGCCATGCCGCGCCCGATGGCGATGCCCGTGAAGGTCTGGTTCAGGTGCATCGACCGGTACTGCTCGCCGTAGGTGTCGAAGCCGACGATATCGTAGCGCCGGTAGAGATCGAAGATGCCGTGGCGCACCTGCCGGCTCTCGGCGTCGAGGCGGCGCAGCACGCATTCGAAGCCGATGACGAGGTCGATGCCCCCGAGATCGGCGTCGAGGCGCGCGAGTTCGGCGGCGGTGGCCGCCACGATGTCGCGCGGCCGCGCCAGGGTGAGCACGACGCCCTCGTCGATGGCGCAGAAGAAGCTGAGCGAGCCGTCCGCGTTCATGCGCCGGATCGAGCGGCAGAAATACTCGCCGCCCACCTTCACCGCGAGGGGATAGGCGGCAAAGCTCATCGGCGAGAGCCGCTCGGGGTCGAGCCCCACCGCCATGGCGTATTCCCGCGCTGCGGGCTCGGCGTTGAGTTCGTGGACGGTGCGCTGCTCGTCGTCCGAGGCGGTGACCACGAACTTGGTGTCGGTCGGCTCGAAATTGTCGCTCTTGAAGATCTGGATCGGGAAGGCCGTCTCGACCAGCAGCAGCACGGCGGCGCGCTGGTGGATGCGGCCGTCGTGGAGCAGCACGGTCTCGCGGAAGGTGAGGTCGTCCCCCGCCGATCCGCCGACGAGGGGGATGCCGTCGAGCGCCCAGGCGATGGCCGAGACCACGGTCTCCTCGGCATTGGCGAGGCCGTCGATGAGCGAGAGCGCGAAGCGGCCGCCCGAGGCCGGATCGGCGCCAGCCTCGTCGCCCGTGCTCCCGAGGCTCCGGCGCAGGGCGCGCACGCTGGAGGCGGTGCGCTCGACGTCGAGATGGTCGATGGCGTCGAGCAGCGTCGAGACGATGCGGAAGCCCTCCACCGGAAAGGCGATGACCACGAGGCCGCGCTCCAGGCCGCCCGCCGGCGAGATGCCGCCCGACATGGTGCAGCCGGCGATGCCCGCGCCGGGAAAGCGGGCGATGAGCCCACGGTTCAGGGTCTCGACGTCGTAATCGGCCGAGAAGAACGCGATGACCTGCGCGACGCGGCGCGCACCGATGGCGGCGCCGATCTCGGTGATCGCCGCCTCGGCGTCGAGGGCCTCCGTCCAGGCCGTCGTGATGCCGCACAGATGCGTGCGCACCCGCGTCCCCTCCGCCACGTCGTCCCCCTCACCCGTTCGGCGCGGGCCGGGCTTGACGCCCGGTTCTCCGCGATGACACGAGTATGTCGGGCGACCGGTCTGCACGCAATGCGAGGCCGGACCGCTCCGGAGCAGGGGCGCACGCGCCGGGCGGAACGGGCATGCATCTCCTCATCGTCGACGATCATCCGCTGTTTCGCGACGCGCTCGCCAGCGCGGTCGGCCTCGCCTATCCGGACGCGACGCTGCACGAGGCCGACGGCATCGCCAGCGCCTGCGCGGTGCTGGGCGCCCAGCCCGCCATCGAGATCATCCTGCTCGACCTCTCGATGCAGGGCGTCACCGGCTTCGAGGGCCTGATGGCGATCCGGGCGCAGGCGCCGCGGGTGCCGATCCTGGTGGTGTCCGGCCTCGAGGACCCGCGCATCATCCGCGAGGCCCTCGACCACGGCGCGGCCGGCTTCGTGCCGAAGGCCGTCGACAAGGCGACCCTGACGCGGGCCATCGCCGACGTGCTGGCCGGCGGGCTCTCCATCCCGACGGCCCTGGACGTCAAGGCCCTGGCCAACACGGCGTCCCGGTCGCCGACGGCCCCGGCGGCCCGCAAGGCGCCGCTCGCCGAGCGGGTCGCGAGCCTGACGCCCCAGCAGTTGCGGGTGCTGGCGATGATCCGCCAGGGCAAGCTGAACAAGCAGATCGCGCACGAGCTCCAGGTCGGGGATTCCACCGTGAAGGCGCATGTCTCCGAGATCCTGCGCAAGCTCGACGTCATCAGCCGCACCCAGATCGTGATCGAGACCGCGCTCCTCGACTTCGACCGGATCACCGCCGGGCCGGAGGCCTGATCCGGATTTCCGCCCACCCCTCGATCGCGAGCCGGCGCGCCGAAGGCCTAGCGCGCCAGCAGGACGATGACGGCGACCGCCAGCCCGAGGGAGACGAGCTTCCAGAACAGCACCGGATCGCGTTCCAGGAGGGCCGCGCGCCGGATGCCGGGAAGCGACGGGTTCGGATGGCGCAGGTCGTGGACGAAGGCCGAGAGCGCGTCGTAGCGCTGGGCCGGGCTCGGATGGACCGCCTTGCGGATCGCGGCGTCGACATAGGCCGGCAGGCCCGCGCGCGCGGCGGCGATCGAGACATAGCGCAGGCGCCGTCCATGCGCCTCGCTGAAGGCCCGTGCGGCTTCGGCGCCGTAGGGCAGGCGCCCGGTGAGCATCTGATAGGCGATCACGCCGAGCGAGAAGGTGTCCGATTCCGGCGTGGCGGGACGTCCGGCGAGGCATTCCGGCGCGGTGTACTGCACCGTCCCGTGAACCGCCTCGTGGACGTCCGGCTCGTCCTCCGCGATGCCCGCGATCCGGGTGGAGCCGAAATCGATGATCCGGACGGTGCCGGCGGTGTCGATCAGGATGTTGTGGGGGCGCAGGTCCCGGTGCACCATCTCGCGCCGGTGGAAGGCGCGCAGGCCCGCCGCGATCTGCTCGACGATGCGGCGCACCTCCTCCAGGTCAGGCCGGGGGTCGTCGCGCAGCCACTGGGCCAGGGTGCGGCCCTCGACGTAGTCCATCACGGTGTAGAGGTGGCTGCGGCGGCGCGTCTGCGGCGCGGCTCTCAGCACGTGCGGGCTGTCGATGCGGCGCGCGACCCATTCCTCCATCATCAGCCGGCGCAGGCCGGCCGGATCGGCGTGCAGCGCCGTCGACGGCACCTTGAGCGCCACCGTGCGCCCGGTCTCGGGGTCGAGCGCGACGTAGACGTGGCTGCGGTGACTCGCGTGCAGGGTGCGCAGCACGCGGTAGCCGTCGAACGTGGTCGGCGGGTCGAGGAGCGGAGCCGGAGGCAGGGCGTCGACCCGGCCCGAGAGATCGGCCGGATCGCCGTCCGGCACGGCATCGACCCGCACCACCTGGACGGTGAGATTGTCGGGGCTGCCGTTTTCATAGGCACGCCTGACGATCTCACGGGCAGCCCGGTCGAGATCGCCGGCGTGATCGGTGATGGTCGCGACGATGGCCTCGGGCCGGACGTGCTCGTGCACGCCGTCCGTCATCAGGACGAAGATGTCGCCGTGATCGATCGCGACCGCGTGGTGGTCGATCTCAACGTGCGGGGCGGCGCCGAGCGCCCGCCCGAGATAGGATTCCCCAGGGCCGAGGACGACGCGGTGATCCTCGGTGAGCGCTTCGAGCGAGCGCCCGGCCACGCGCGACACGCGCGCATCACCCACATGGAAGATGTGGGCGATGCGCGATTTCAGGACGAGTACGGTGAAGGTGGTGACGTAGCCGCGGTCGCGGCCCCCATCCGGGTCGTGCAGGTGCCGGTTGCGCCGGGTCTCGGCGTGGAGCCACGAATTCGTCGCGGCGATGACCCGGCTCGCGGCCGTCTTCACCGACCAGGTCTCGGGCGTGTCGTAATAGTCGGTCAGGAAACTCCTGACCGCCGTCTCGCTCGCGACGTGACTGACGGCGCTGCTGCCGATCCCGTCCGCGATGGCGACCGCGCTTCCCTTGAGCGCGAGCACGGAGCCCTCGGGGACGAGGGCTCCGTGGAAATCCTGGTTGGTCTCCTTGCGGCCGCGCTCGCTGTGCTGGCCGAGGGAGAGCGTCAGAGTGGAAGCCATGCCACGGATTCCGGCGGACGGGCCCCGCGCTTCGGCGCGCGAGGCCCGGTCGCGCCGATCAGGCCGCGAGGCGGCGCTCCGTCTGGAGGGTGGTCCGCTTCGGGGCGGTCCGGACGTGGGTGGTGTAGAGCGTCAGGCCGGTGAAGGCGAGGCCGCCGACGAGGTTGCCGAG
Source organism: Methylobacterium sp. J-068 (assembly GCF_022829445.1). Taxonomy (GTDB): domain Bacteria; phylum Pseudomonadota; class Alphaproteobacteria; order Rhizobiales; family Beijerinckiaceae; genus Methylobacterium. Next base: position 513,129 of record NZ_JAKSXY010000122.1, read on the forward strand.
CACGGTCGGGATCTCGTTCCAGAAGAAGTAATCCCCGATCGAGAACTGGCCGCCCATGAGCAGGCCGAACGGGAACAGGAACATGTTCACCACGGAATGCTCGAAGGTCATGTAGAAGAACACCATGATGGGCATCCACATGGCGATCACCTTGCCGCTGACCGTGGTCGAGATCATCGCGCCGACGACGCCGGTGGAGACCATCCAGTTGCACAGCATGCCGCGCACGAAGATCGTGAACCAGCCGCCCACCCCGTGCGAGGCGTAGCCGACGGTGCGGCGCTCGCCGATATGGGCGATGAATTCGCCGACCTTGTCGGCCGGCGCCGTGAAGCCGAACGTGAACACGAAGCCCATCATGAAGGCGACCGTGAGCGCGCCGAGGAAGTTGCCGAGGAAGACGAGGCCCCAGTTGCGCAGCACGCCGCCCCAAGTCACGCCGGGCCGGCCATCCAGCAGGGCCAGCGGCGCCAGCACGAACACGCCCGTGAGCAGGTCGAAGCCGAGCAGGTAGAGCATGCAGAAGCCGACCGGGAACAGGGCGGCCCCGAGGATCGGAATGCCGGTCTGCTGCGTGATGCTGACCGCGAAGACGGCGGCGAGCGCCAGGATCGCGCCGGCCATATAGGCGCGGATCACGGTGTCCCGCGTCGACATGAAGATCTTGGCTTCGCCTGCATCCACCATCTTGGTGACGAACTCAGCCGGGGCGAGATAGGCCATATCGGGTCCTTTTCGGTTCGGATCTTCCGCGAGGCTCGCCGGACCACCGGGAACGGAGTCCCGACATCCGGCCACGCTCCATTGCGCGGCCCACGGCAGGCGATGCGCGCGATGCCTGTCGGGAAGCGGTTAGCAAGATCCGGACCTGTCGGGAGACGAGCCTCGATCAAAAGGCCGAGCCCCCGGCCGATCTCAGGCGGTGGGTGCCTTCCGGCCGCCGTAATGGCCGTCGACGCGCTCCCCGAAGGCCGGGTCGGCGAAGGGGTCCTCGCCGGGGCCGTGGGTCGGGGCGCCCGCCAGGGTATCGCGGTCGATGTCGACGATGTAGCCGCCGAGATCGACGCTGTAGGTCAACGCGCGCCAGGGCACCGGATGATAGCTCTCGCCGAGCCCGAGGAAGCCCCCGAAGGACAGGACCGCGTAGGCCACCTGCCCCGAGACCTTGTCGACCATGAAGTTGTAGACCGTGCCGATGTGCTCGCCGTCGCGGCCATAGGCCGACGTGCCCTCGACCTTGTTCGAGGCGATGAGGCGCCTCGTCTCGTCGATGGCGACGCCCTCGGACGTGGGATCGAGTTCCATCGAGCCGGCGGGCCGGATGCTGCGCTCGTTCGGGAGATCCGTCGGCATGTGCACTCCTCACGCGGTGCCGGAGCGGCCGGCGCCTGAGCGGACAAAGCCCGATCGCCGCGCGGGTTCCGGCCTCAGGCGCGCTCGTCCACCGGGACGCCGGTCTCCTCGGCGACCTCGGACTGGCGCCGGGCGACCCGCTGGCGCATGCCTTGGCTCGCCAGCAGCATCTCGAAGCCGAAGACCACCAGGGCGCTCAGGGTGCAGAGAATGGCGAGGCCGAAGAGCAGGAACAGGATGTCGGCGACCGTGGCGTCCCGCAGGGCGCCGACGAACAGGGTGAGGACCGCGCCGCAGGTGGCGACCCCGCCGAGCGCCCCGAGGATCACGGCGGCGTCGAGGGCGAGCGAACGCCGCCGCAGGGCGTTCATGCGGAGCGCCAGGCGGTGCTGCTCGGGGCCGGACGCGCCCTCGATCGCCTGCGAGATGCGCTCGGCCTGATCGGCGACCCGCGCCAGGCGCGTGCCGAACACGTTGAGCAGGGTGGCGATGCCGGAAAGCAGGAAGACCGGCGTCAGCGCGATCTGGATGATGTGCGCCGTGCTGTCGAGGGACGTGGCGACGGAGGCGTCGAGCATGCGTGCGATCGGGGTCCGGTGGCGCGGCCCGCGAGACGGGCCCCAGGCGCAACGCTCCGGATCGGCGCGGGTTCGGGGGCCGGCGCGCGCAGGGGCCGGCCGTGCCTCAGATCAGCCCGGCGGCGCCCCGGCTCGCGGACGTGGCCGGCGCCTCGACCGAAACGATGGCGCCGAGGCCGACGATGAGCGCGGCGGCCGCGCCGAGGGAGAGCGTGAGGGCGATGAGGATCATGACGCCGGATAGCCCGATCCTCCTTAAGGTTCGGTGAGGCCCCGTCAGGGACGACGTCCCGGAATCGGCCGGAGGCGTCGATGGCCGGACGAAGGACATCCGGCGTCGCTCATCAATTCTTGAGCGGATCGGCAAAAAACGCGGGGCGGTCCCGGCGGAGCGCGTCGCACCGCCCGGGCGAGGCGGGGACCGGCCTATCGAGGGCGCCGGCAAGCGGATCGCGCGGCGGGCGCGGGCCCCGTGGCGGGCGCGCCGCGTTCCGCGGACGACCTCCTTAACTCCTTAAGGAATCATGTCTTTGTCGATGCGGCCCGTGCAACCATGCTCTGCCTCGACGGCGGGCCGGCCCTCAAGTACAGGGTGGTGGAGACCAAGTTCTCGTGCAAGTCGAGCGCGTTTCGTCTGGGTCCCGAGCGGGCTAGAACCCGCGCCCGACCACTACGCCTGTGGATGACGGGCGGGATCGGGGCGGATTTCCCTTGGAACGCTCGCGGCACCGCTTAGTTGTTGCAGCTATGCGCTGCGAGGCCACAGGCCGTGGGCGTACCGGCGCTCACCGCCGACATCCGGAGGAACACCCCATGGCAAAGAGCACCACCAAGACTGCTGAGAAGGCGGCCCCCAAGGACACCGCCAAGGAGGCCCCCAAGGCCGCCGAGAAGCCCGCAGCCGCCGCCAAGGGCAAGAAGGTCGCCGCGCCGAAGGCCGATGGCGCCAAGCCGAACGCCCTGCAGCAGCCCCTGAAGCCCACCGCCGAGCTCGCCGCCGTCGTCGGCGACGCCGCCCTGCCGCGCGGCGAGGTCGTCAGCAAGGTCTGGGAATACATCAAGAAGCACAACCTGCAGAACCCCGAGAACAAGCGCGAGATCCTGGCCGACGAAAAGCTGAAGAAGGTCTTCGGCAAGGACAAGTGCACCATGTTCGAGATGAACAAGCACCTGGCCGCGCACCTGAAGTCGGCCTGAGCCCGGCAGCGCGTTCGACGATCCGGATCGGCGTCGGGGAGGGACCGTCCCTCCCCCTTGGCCGGCCGGCCATTCCGCCCGGTCCGGTCAGCCGCCGACCGTCAGCCCTTGCCCCCCCGCCCGGCGTGAGCGCCGCTCGACCCTGCGGGTCGCGGTCTCCTGAAGGTGGCGCTCGATGGCGCCGTTGGCGCGGGCGCGCATCGCCTGCATGGCCTCGGCATCGTCGAAGGTCTCGGGAAAGCGCCGGGACAGCCAGAGATAGGCGCTGGCGAGCTTCACCGTGCGTTCCTGATAATCGAGTTCGCCCGCGAGGTTCGCCCGCAAGGCGGGCACCGTGGCGCCCTGCGCGCGCGCCTGGGTCCAGCGCTCGAGCATGCCGAGGGAGACCGGATCGCGCCGGTCCACGGGGCAGACCGAGAACGCGAACTTCTCCGCGATCGGCAGCCGCGCCTTGTCGACGGTGCGGGCGATCTCCAGGATTTCCTCCAGGGCCGAGGGCTGGAACGGCGAGCCGGCGTAGAAGGTGGCGCGGGCGAAGTGCGCCAGCACCTCGCGCAGGCTGTCGGTGCGCATCTCCTCGGCCACCGAGGTGATGGCGATGAGGTCGGGCCGCACGAAGAACCGGGTGTCGGCGGCCGGCGCCGTCGGGGCCCCGGCCAGGGCCGCGCGGATCGGCTCCAGGCCGGTCTCGTCCACGGCCGCGACATAGCCCTCGTCCTGATGGCCGAAGCGCCCGGCGCGGCCGGCGATCTGACGGATCTCGGAATTGGTCAGCGCGCGCTCGCCGACGCCGTCCCACTTGCGCACCGCCGAGAACACCACGCGCTTCAGGGGACCGAGATTGAGGCCCATGCCGATGGCGTCGGTGGTGACGAGGACATCGGCCTCGCCCGCGCGGAAGCGCGCGGCCTCGGCCCGGCGCACCTCCGGCGAGAGCGCGCCGTAGATCGTCGCGACCCTGTGCCCGGCCGCGACCAGGATCTCGCGGTTCTCGTGGACCGCCCGGCGCGAGAAGGCCACCACGGCATCGCCCGGCGCCACCTCCTCCAGGGGCACCGGCGCCTCCTGCAGCACCAGCGGGGTCTTGCGCACGAAGGTGACCACCTCGAGCGACTCGTCGGCGGCCTCCGCCGCGCGTCGCACGGCCGCGAGCGCGTCGTCCGAGCCGCAGACCACCACGGTGCGGGCGGCCACGCCGAACAGGGCGTTGGTCCAGGCCCAGCCCCGGTCCGGATCGGCGATCATCTGAATCTCGTCGATCACCGCGACGTCCACGGGCCGGGTCAGGTCGGCGGTCTCGATGGTGCGGGCGGTGTGCGTGGGGTCGAGTTCCCCCAGAATCTCCTCGCCCGTGACCATGCCGGCGCGCAGGCCGCGCTCGGCGAGCGCCTCGTAATTCTCGAGGGCGAGGAGGCGCAAGGGCGCGAGGTAGGTGCCCGTCGGGGCGGCGCGCAGCATCTCCAGGGCCGCGTAGGTCTTGCCGGAATTCGTCGGGCCCATGTGGAAGACGATGCGCCGGTTCAGGCGGCGCGCGGCGGTGAATTTCTCGATATAGGCCCCGAACCCGACCTGATCGCGCAGGCGGCGCAGGCGTGAATCCTCGCGCGCCACGTTGCGGGCGCGGGCGCGCACGCCCTTCAGGGTGTCGGTGAGCGACTGGTTCAGGTTCGGCGAGAGCAGGAAGGCGCGCGAGCGCAGCGAACGGTCGAGGTGGTCGATATACGTCACCGCGTCGGCCCCGACCTCGCGCAGGTCCTCGGCCACCTGATCGCGCAGGCGCTCGACCGCCCGGCGCAGGGACTTGGCGGTCCGGACCGAGGTCTCGGCGACGGCGGCGCGCAGTTCGTCCTGGCGCCAGGCCGGATCGTTGCGGTGGGCCATGCCGGCGAGAATGCCGGCGATGCCCGTCTCGGGCGCGGCATCGACCCGGAGGTCGAGGCGTCCGCCATCGAGGACGGGGATGAGGGTCCGGATGGTCCAGGTGATGCCGCCGTCGCGCATCACGGCGGCACGCAGGGCCGGGACCGCCTTCTTCAGGGTGACGACCCCACCCTCCGAGAAGACGCGCCGCGCCTTCAGCTCGCGCAGGCCCTTGGCGACCACCGCATCCTCGACGAAGCCGCCGAGTTCGGGCAGGCCGAGATGCAGCCGCAGGGCTTCGGCCGCGACGCTGCGGGGCGGAAGGCCGAGGCGCATCGCCGCCTCCAGCAGGATCTCGTTGGTCGGTCGCGCGCGCTTGCGGGCCATGGGCCTCTCGTCGTGTGGGTCGTCAGCCGCCGCCGACGGGCGAGCGGGCCGTGCGAGGGGCCCCGGAAAACCGGCCTCCAACGCCTTGTGCTCCCCCGCACTCCGCTTCCGCAAGCCGATCCCTAGGCTCGGGCCGAACATCCCCAGGGCGTTCGAGCGGGCCGCTCGAGCCACGTTGTTTGGCCGCCGGGCCGGATCCGCGAGGTCCGCGCGGCGACGTTCGCCCCCCGGTTCGAACCGAGCCCGCACGTCAGGAAGGCAGCGCGATGCACGAGAATTCCGCCGGATCGGCCGCGTTCTGGGCCTCGGTGGCGAGCGACGTCACGGCCCGGGTCGAGCCGGTGCTGGCTCATGACGGCAAACGGCAGGACGGCACGGCCCGCGACGGCGTCCTGGATTATCTGCGCGACCTCGAGGCGGTCGCCCTGCGCGAGGGCAGCAGCCGCGAGGCGCTTCAGGTGATCGCCTCCGGCCGGCGCCTCCTCGGCGACCGCAGCGAGGTCGCGCCGGACGCGGTCGCCCGCGCCGTGCGGACCACCCTGGTCTGAGGCGCCCTCAGGGCGGCGCCCCGAGGGCCGCGCGCGTGACCGCATCGGCGCCGATATCGTCGGTGCCGTTCATGCCCAGGGTCTCGATGAGCCGGCCGCGCGCGCGGCTGACCCGGCTCTTCATCGTGCCCACGGCGACGCCGCAGATCTCCGCCGCCTCCTCATAGGTGAAGTTCTGGGCGCCGACGAGCACCAGGGCCTCGCGCTGGCTCAAGGGGAGGTCGTCCAGGGCCGCCTGGAATTCCCGCATCTCCACCCGGATCTCCTGTTCGGGCAGGCTCGTCAGGCGCCCGGCCAGGACGCCGTCGGCATCCTCCACCTCGCGCTTGCGCTTGCGCTGCTCCGAATAGAACAGGTTGCGCAGGATCGTGAACAGCCACGCGGTGAGGTTGGTGCCCCGCGTGAAACTGTCGGCCTTGGTCCAGGCGCGCACCAGGGTGTCCTGCACGAGGTCGTCGCTGCGATCGAGGTCGTAGGTCAGCGAGAACGCGAAGGCGCGCAGGGCCGGGATCGCGCCGAGCAGGAGCCCGCGCATCTCGTCGTCGGCGCCGCACGGGGTGCCGACCGGGGCTTGCATCGCGTTCGTCATGAGGAACCTCGCGTCTCGCTGCGGGCCGCCAGATCGGCGAGAAGGGCGCCGAAGCGTTCGGGAAGCGGCTGGTTCAGGACCTCCGCGTACAGCAGGCGCAGGTTGCGCCCGATGCGGCGGCGGGCCTCCGGCGACATGCCGGCGGCCTCGTCCCCCATCGGCTCGCGATCCGCCCGCCCACGGACCCGGGCCGGCGCGGAGCCGGCCGTCGCCAGGATGGCGGAGGCGGCCGTGGCGGACGCGGTTTCGCCCGGATCGGCGCTGAGGTTCGGGTCGTTCGAATCAATGGTCATCGCTGCTCATCGCTCGACGGCCGGGGCCGGAATCTCCGGAGCGCCGTCATTTCGTCAGAGGTGCTAGCGACGACCGATTTAACGACCTCTGAAAAAAGCATTCATCTGATCTTAAGCCGCGAAATGCAGGCGAAAGACCCAATTCAACGATCCAGAAACGATTGGTTACAAAGACCAATCCACGAACAAGCGCGACCGTTGAAATCCTATATTTCGGACATCCTGTCGCGAAGCTGAACAGTAAGGGCGCGATTCGGAGCGAAGGCGTACCGTGCGACGGGGCCGCCCCTTGTCCCCGAGGCCGCGCCCGTGCCTGATCCCGGAATGGCCCGCCCCTTGCGCGCGGGGCCGCGCACCGATCCCTCCTGTCCGAGCCACAGCCCCGATGAGCCTGAGCGTGCCCGATCTCGACCACGTCGTCCGGGAGATCGCCGACGAGATGCGGGACCGGACGGACCGGGGCGAGGTGGCGACCTACATCCCGGAACTCGCGCGGGTCGACGGAAACGCCTTCGGCCTCGTGGTGATCGACGCGGACGGGCACGTGGCGGCGGGCGGCGACAGCGACGTGGCCTTCTCGATCCAGAGCATCTCGAAGGTGTTCACCCTGACCCTGGCCCTCGGCATGGCGGGCGACCGGCTCTGGCGCCGGGTGGGACGCGAGCCCTCGGGCAGTCCCTTCAACTCCATCGTCCAGCTGGAGCGCGAGCGTGGCATCCCGCGCAACCCGTTCATCAACGCGGGCGCCATCGCGGTCACGGACCTGATCCTCTCGGGCCACCAGCCGCGCGAGGCGCTGGGCGAGATCCTGCGCTTCATGCAGTTCCTGGCGCAGGATTCGACGATCACCATCGACGAGGCGGTGGCCGCCTCCGAGCTGCGCACGGGCTTTCGCAACGTGGCGCTGGCCAATTACATGAAGTCCTTCGGCGTGCTCGACAATCCCGTGGACTTCACCCTCGGCGTCTACTTCCACCACTGCGCGATCAGCATGTCGTGCCGGCAGCTCGCCATGGCGGGGCGCTTCCTCGCCCATTCGGGGCGCAACCCCGCCACCGGCCACTCGGTGGTCTCGCCCGAGCGGGCCCGGCGCATCAACGCGGTGATGCTGACCTGTGGCCACTACGACGGCTCGGGGGAATTCGCCTACCGGGTCGGCCTGCCGGGCAAGAGCGGCGTCGGCGGCGGCATCCTGGCGATCGCGCCGGACAAGGCCTCGATCGCGGTCTGGGCCCCCGGCCTCGACGCCTCGGGCAACTCGCATCTCGGCCGCATCGCCCTGGAGATGCTGACGAAGCGCCTCGGCTGGTCGATCTTCGGCGCGTGAGGCCGATCAGGCCGCCGGTCCGGCGGAGGCCCCTTGCGCCAGCGCGGCGAGGTAGGCCCGCAGCAGGGCGACGCGCTTCGGCCGGAAGCTGGTGCCGGCGGTCTCGGCGGCGGCGATCCGGTCGGCGCGGAACATCCGGTGCGCCTCGCGCAGGCAGCACCAGGCCAGGACCACGAGCTTGCTGTCGAGATAGACGATCGCGAGGGGCCAGATCGTGCGCTCGGTGACGCGGTCCTCCTTGTCGGCGTAGCGGATCGTCACCGCCTCCTCGCGCCAGCAGCCCTCCCGGATCGTCGCCAGGCCGATGGCGGGCGCGAAGCGCGCCTCGGAGCGTCGGACCCGGGAGACGGCGTGGAGCAGGTGCTGCTGGCTCGCGTCCGGCAGCGTGGCCGCCACCTTGGCGAGCACCGCATCGGCCGCCCGCGCCAGGGCCGGGTCCCCCATGTGCCGCACCTCCGAGAGACCGAGCACCAGCGCCTCGATCTCGATCCGGTCGAAGACCTGCGGCGGCAGCGCCCCGTCCTCGATCAGGCGGTAGCCGTAGCCGCGCTCGCCCTCGATCCGGGCTCCGGCCGCCCGCAGGCTGTCGATGTCGCGGTAGAGCGAGCGCGGCGAGACGCCCGTCTCCTCGGCGAGCCGCGCGGCCGTCACCGGCGCCGGCAGCATGCGCAGGGCCTGGAGCAGGCGAAACAGGCGGTCCGTGCGGGGCATCGCGCAACTGACGGAAAGTGGCAGTTGGGCTCCCGTATAAGCGGGGGTGTCGAAACCGCCAAGCGGAGCCGCCCCATGCTTACCCTCTATCACGCGCCCCAGAGCCGCTCGACCCGCGTCGTCGCCCTCCTCCATGAACTCGATGCGCTGGACGCGGTGGCGATCGAGCGGGTCACCATCCCGCGCCGGGACGGCTCGGGCGGGCGCGACCCGCGCAATCCTCACCCGGAGGGCAAGGTCCCGTTCCTGGTCCATGACGGCGTTGCGGTCCGGGAGAGCAGCGCGATCATGCTCCACCTCGCCGACCTGTTCCCGGAGGCGGGCCTCACCATTCCGCCGGGGCATCCCCAACGCGGGGCCTATCTCGGCTGGTTCGCGTGGTACGCGGGCGTGGTCGAGCCGGTGATGGTGTTCGAGGCCGCCGGGCTCGCGCATCCCGCCCTCGCGGCGACCTTCCGGGACGGTGAGGCGCTGCGCCAGCGCCTGCGCGAAGCCCTGGCGGAAGGCCCCTTCCTGTTCGGCGACCGGTTCACGGCGGCGGACCTGCTGCTCCACTCGCCCTATGCCTGGTTCGGCAAGCCGGGCGACCCGGTCCTCGACGCCTGGATCGACCGCTGCATGGCCCGCCCCGGCGCGCGCTTCGCCGCTGATTTCGACGCCACGCCCCGATCCGCCTGATCGACGCCCGGCAAACGCGCAAACAGAAGAGCCTGCCGCGGTGATGCGGCAGGCTCTGATGTCGAACGAGGCAGAATGCCCAATAATTCGCCTAAGATTTAGGCGGCGGCCTGGGCCTCACCGGCGGTGGGAACCGAGGCGATGGTCTTCAAGATCTGCGAGGCGATCTGGTAGGGGTCCCCCTGGCTGTTGGGACGGCGGTCTTCCAGGTAGCCCTTGTACTCGTTGTTGACGAAGCTGTGCGGCACGCGGATCGAAGCGCCGCGATCGGCCACGCCGTAGCTGAACTGGTCGATGGCGGCGGTCTCGTGCTTGCCGGTGAGGCGCATGTGGTTGTCGGGACCGTAGACGGCGATGTGGTCGTCGAGGTTCTCCTTGAACGCCGCCATCAGCGCCTCGAAATACGCCTTGCCGCCGACGGTGCGCAGGTGCTCGGTCGAGAAGTTGGCATGCATGCCCGAGCCGTTCCAGTCGGTCGCGCCCAGCGGCTTGCAATGGTACTCGACGTCGATCTCGTACTTTTCGCAGAGGCGCTGGAGCAGGTAGCGGGCGACCCACATCTCGTCGGCGGCCTTCTTGGAGCCCTTGCCGAAGATCTGGAATTCCCACTGGCCCTTGGCCACCTCGGCGTTGATGCCCTCGTGGTTGATGCCGGCGTCGAGGCAGAGGTCGAGGTGCTCCTCGACGATCTTGCGGGCGATGCTGCCGACTTCCTTGTAGCCGACGCCGCAATAATACGGGCCCTGCGGCGCCGGGTAACCGGAGGCGGGGAAGCCGAGCGGGCGGCCGTCCTTGTAGAAGAAGTACTCCTGCTCGAAGCCGAACCAGGCGCCGTCATCGTCGAGGATGGTGGCGCGCTTGTTGGAGGCGTGGGGCGTGACGCCGTCCGGCATCATCACTTCGCACATCACCAGAACGCCGTTCTTGCGCGTGGAATCGGGGAAGTGGCGCACCGGCTTGAGCATGCAGTCGGAGCTGCCGCCCTCGGCCTGCATCGTCGAGCTGCCATCGAACCCCCACAGCGGAAGCTGCTCGAGGGTCGGGAACGCGTCGAATTCCTTGATCTGGGTCTTGCCGCGAAGATTCGGCACCGGAGTGTAGCCGTCGAGCCATATATACTCGAGTTTGTATTTGGTCATTCCGAGTCTCTCGTCCTGAAGCGATGCGAAATCCGGCACCGCTGGCGGGATTCGCAGCCATCGCTGGCTGGGGCGGCCTAAGCAAGGAGCGCGCCAGACGTTCTCCCGATCCGGATGCGGCACATGAACATCCGATCGTCGCGTGAGACTTCGTTAACGGGTTCGGACCTAGCGCTGAAAGGATCAGGAGATCGCGATGCGCAGACGGATCAGTAGCGCGCTCGCCGGCGCGGCTCTGCTCGCCGTCGTGACCGCGGAAATCAGCCGCCATCCTACGCGTGCCGGCGAGCCGGCTCCGGTGGCGTCGCCCACGTCGCAGGCCGAGCTGGCGGCCGCGCGGGACGCCTACCGGCGCGACGAGACGATCGCCCATCCGGCGGACAACCCCTACAGCCCGGCCAAGGCCGAGCTCGGCCGGCGCCTGTTCTTCGATCCGGTCCTGTCGGGCGCGGGCACCATGACCTGTGCCAGCTGCCACAACCCTTCGCAATCCTGGAGCGACGGCCGGCCACGGGGCATCGGCGAGACCGGCGCGGCGATGAAGCTGCGCACGCCGACGCTCCTCGACGTGGCCCAGAACCCGATCCTCGGATGGGACGGCAAGTTCCGCGACCTCGAGGCCGTGGCCTTCACGCCGATCACCAGCGCCAGCGCGATGAACCTGCCCGAGCGCACGCTCCTGGCGCGGCTGGAGCGGGACCCCACCTACGTGCGGGACTTCTCGCAAGCCTTTCCGGAGCGGACCGGGTCCGGCGAGGACGCGGCGGTCAGCCGTCGGAACGTGGAACGCGCGCTCGCCACCTACCAGCGCTCCATCGTCTCGGGCCAGTCCCCCTTCGACCGCTGGGTCCTGGGCGACGAGACCGCCATCGACGCCCGCGCCAAGGCGGGCTTCGCGGTCTTCAACGGCCGCGGCCAGTGCGCCGCCTGCCATTCCGGCTGGACCTTCACGGACGGGTCCTTCCACGACATCGGGGTCGGCACCGGTGACGATATCGGCCGCGCCGCGTTCTTCACGAATTCCGAGCAGTTGCGCTACGCCTTCAAGACTCCGACCCTGCGCGACGTCGCCGAGCGCGGCCCCTACATGCACGACGGCTCGCTGAGCAGCCTGGAGCAGGTGATCGACCTCTACGATCGCGGCGGCATCGCGCGGCCGAGCCGGTCACCCGCGATCCGGCCGCTCGGCCTGACGGACGCCGAGAAGCGCGACCTCATCACCTTCCTGAAGACCCTGACGGCGGATGTGCCGGGCCAGCCGCGCCTGAACTGAGCGCCGGCTGACCGCCCCTCACCGGAACAGCGGCAGGCTGGCTCCGAGGAGTCCGAGGCCGGTGAGGAGCAGGCGCCCGGACCAGAGTTCGAGGGCCTCGGCCCGGCTCGGCGTGCGCAGGGCGGCGTAGGACAGGCCGGTCCCCACCATCAGGCTCGACAGGCTCAGGGTCGCGATCATCGGGCCCTCGGGTGAAATGCTTCGGATGCTGTCCTCGTAGTCCCCCCGAGGTTAGCGAACCATCGCCGAGCGATGGCTTTCGGATGGCACCGTCATCGAATCGTTACCGGACAGTCGTGCATCCGACGAAGACTGCCGGCCGCCCCGGCCCTTTCCACGTCGCCCTCCCCGGAAGCGTTCGCCGATCCGATCGAGTTAACCATTTGGCAAGTTCCGTTAACAACTTCCTTCCGAATACGCGCCAATGCGCGTAGTTTTCATCGGGCCGGCAAGTCCCCGATCGCCGACGCTGATGACAAGGCCCCCCATGCAATCCGGAAGGTTTTGGCTCCCCCGTCCCACCGCCATGGTGACGGCGGCTCTGCTCACGCTCGCGGGCTCCACCGCCGCGACGGCCCACGTGAAGTGGTTCTGCGCCTACGACCTCGTCGGCGCGCCGCGCGGCCTCGGCGACGTCCTGTGCGCGGATTTCGAGAAACTGATCGGCCTCTCCGTGCTCGCCCTCGTGGTGGGCGGCCTGCTCGAGGGGACCGTGCTGGGGGCAGCGCTGATCCGGTCCCTCGATCGGACCACGGCCTGGGCCCGCGAGAACACGGAATTGCTGTTCCGCGCGGTCTGCGGCGCGTTCTTCGTCTCGCTCTGGACCCTCGGCGGCATCATCCTCACCCCCGAGCTGAAGACGGCCAACGCCGTCCTGCCCTGGTTTCAGCTCGCCATCGCGACGGGCTTCCTGTGGCGCCGGACCATGCCGCTCTCGGCCCTCGGCATCGTGGTGCTGTTCGCCACGGCCGTGCGGGAATACGGCGCCTTCCACCTCGCCGACTACCCGGTCTTCCTCGGAGTCGCGGCCTATATCGCGCTGACCGGCCTCGGCCGCTCGCTGCCGGGCGGCATCCGCCCCCTCGACGTGGTGCGCTACACGGCCGCCGTCACGCTGATGTGGGCCTCCGTCGAGAAGTGGGCCTACCCGCAATGGTCGTTCCCGCTCTTCGTCGAGCATCCGGCGATGACGCTCGGCTTTTCCGGCGAGTTCTTCATGAAGGCGGCCGGCGCCGTGGAGTTCGTCCTCGCCTTCGCGCTGATCTGCACGCCGCTGGTCCGCCGCATCGCCGCGATCCTGCTCGCCGCCACCTTCGTCTCGGCGATCTTCGAGTTCGGCAAGGTCGACGCCATCGGTCACGCGCCGATCATCGTCGCCATGGTGGCGATCGCCGCCGACAACGCCGCGGCGCCCTACCGCCTGCGCAACCTGGTCCTGACGCCGGTCGGCTACGGCGCCGCGCTCGCCGCCTTCATCGGGCTGTATTACGGCGCCCACGCCGTGCTCCAGGGCACGACCATGCTCTGACGGGCGGCCCCGCATCGCGGCCGAAGGGCTCCGCCTCTCCCGGGCGGGGCCTTTTCGTTTTCCAGGAACCGAACGTCTCTTAGGCGGGACCTGACGTCACGCGCCAAGGGACACGCATCCGCAGGCTCAGCGGCCCTCGACGCGGACGGCGAGCTTCATCTTGGGGTGAATGCCGCACAGGACCGCGAAGGTGCCTCCCACCGTGAAGGTCACCAGGGTCCGGCTGCCGGGCTTCAGATCCCCGGAATCGAAGCTGAATTCGGGGGAATCGACGTAGACGTGGTGCAGCAGGTCGCCGTCGTCGTTGACGATCTCGACGGAGGCGCCGCGCGGCAGGAGAACGGCGTTCGGCTGGAACGCCCGCCCCTTCTGGGACACGTGCAGGGTCGGCGGCCCGATGGCCGCCAGGGCGATGCCGCCCGTGACCGCGCCGACGGCGCCGAAGATGAAGGCCGCGAGAGACAATCTCCGCATCGTTTTCTCGCTCGTGAAGCGATGCCGGGAAGGATGACGCTTGGATGTAGACACTGACATCGAGCCCCGCGCCCGGCTTGATTTCTTCGACATCACAAGCATCCCATGCCGAGATGAAGCACCTGTTAAGGCTGAAATCTAAGGCGCGGATATCTCAAGAGCACCTTAACATCTTCCTGTCATTCTGCGGCCTATCGTTGGACGGGACAGGCTTGATGACATCTCCCGAAACACCGATCCCCATGCGCCCGCGCCGACGCGCGGCCGACACGGTCGGTGCGATGCTCGGCACGATCCGGGGCCGGATCGTGATCGCGTTCCTGGTGATGAGTGCGATCACCGGCGCGCTTGGCCTGTCGGCGGCCTCGAGCATCCGCCGGGCGGACGAACTCGTCAGCCAGACCTTCGACCGGTCGCTGATGTCGATCAACTACGCCCGCGCGGCCGCCACCGACTTCGCCGGGATGCGGACCGTCGAGGCGCGGCGCGGGCTGGCCGCCGATCCGGCGGCCCGGGCCCTCCTCGACGAGCGCTTCGCCAGCCTGGAGCGCCTCCTCGCGGAGGATCTCGAGATCGCCGTCGAGCGCGCCCAGTCGGACCGTGCCACCGGGGCGGCGCGGGCGGCCGAGCAGGCCGTCGCGGCCTGGAACGCGGCCCGCTCCAGGCTGTCCGAGACGCATCGGGACGCGGCCGCCTACGCGGTGCTCGACCGGCATGCCGCCGCCGCGGAGGAGAACTTCGACCTCTTCATCAACTACACGGCCGGCGACGGCTTCATCTACCGCCAGCAGGCGCGGGCCATCGTCGCCCGCGAGACGCGGCTCAACCTGTTCGGCACCCTCTTCGCCGTGCTCCTCTCCGGCATCGTGGCGTTCGGCCTCGCGCGCCGCATCATGCGGCCGCTGGCCGAAGCCTCGCAGGCGGCCGCCCGCATCGCGGCCGGCGATCTCGGCGGCACGATGCCGACGGCCGGCGGCGACGAGGTCGGCACGCTGCTGGCCGCCATGGGCGTCATGCGGGACAACATCCGGCACGCCATGGAGCGGGAGGTCGCGCAGCGCATCTCGGCCGAGGACCAGCTCGCCGACGCCCTCGAAACCTCCCGCGAGGGCATCGTCGTGGTCGACGAGGCCGGCCGCGTCACCCTCACCAACAGCCAGGCGGACGATTACCTCGGCTTTCCCGCCGGCACCCTGCCGGCCGGCAGCGCCATCGCGGGCCTCGCGCGGGACGCCGCCGGTCCGGGCAGCCTCGCCCGGGCGCTCATCGACGCCACGGAGGAGCGCAGCGAGCTGCGCCTCGAGGACGGCCGCTGGCTCCGAATCAGCCGTAACGCGACGCGCAGCGGCGGCTTCATCGCGGTCTGCAGCGACATCACCCTGCTCAAGCAGCAGGAAGCGACGCTCCAATCCACGAACCTGCGCCTCGACACCGCCCTCGACAACATGTCCCAGGGCCTCTGCCTGTTCGACGCCGCCGGCCGGCTCACGGTGGTCAACCGGCGCTATTGCGAGATCTTCGGCCTCGGCCCGGAGGCGCTGCCCCTCGGCCTGCCCTATCATGCCGTCGCGGCCCTGGGTGCCGCCTGCACCGAGTACCCGCACGCCGAGCCAGACGCCTTCGCGCTGGCCCTGGCCGAGACGGCCTCGGGCCGGCCGACCGATTCCGATTTCCTGCACCTCACCGACGGCCGCGTGGTGGCGGTCTCGCACAAGGCGGTGCGGGGCGGCGGCCTGGTGGCGACCTTCGAGGACGTGACCGAGCGCCGGGAGGCCGATGCCCGCATCGCCTTCATGGCCCGCCACGACGTCCTCACCGGACTGCCGAACCGGGCGATGTTCGGCGAGCGCATCGAGGACGCGGTCGCCCAGCTCGGGCGCGGCAGCCCCTTCTCGGTGCTCTGCCTCGACCTCGACCGCTTCAAGGAGGTCAACGACACCCTCGGCCATCCGGTGGGCGACGCGCTTCTGCGCGCGGTGGCCGACCGGCTGCGCGCCTGCGTGCGCGAGGTCGACACCGTGGCGCGCCTCGGCGGCGACGAGTTCGCCATCATCCTCACGGAGACCGAGCGGCCGCAGGACGCCGCCGGGCTCGCGCGGCGGATCGTGGAGGTCGTCAGCGCGCCCTACGATCTCGACGGGCACCGCGCCAGCGTCGGGGTCAGCATCGGCATCTGCTTCGCGCCCGGCGACGGCACCTCCTGCGAGAAGCTCCTGAAGAACGCCGATGTGGCGCTCTACCGCGCCAAGGCGGACGGGCGCGGCACCTGGCGCTTCTTCGAGGCGGAGATGGACATCAGCCTCCAGACGCGCCGGGCCCTCGAACTCGACCTGCGCGAGGCCCTGACCCGCGAGGAGTTCGAACTCCACTACCAACCGATCTACGACTTCCGGGGCCGGCGGATCGGCGGCTTCGAGGCGCTGGTCCGCTGGCGCCACCCGGTGCGCGGCCTCGTGCCGCCCGGCGAATTCATCGCGGTGGCCGAGGAGATCGGCCTCATCGTGCCCCTCGGCACGTGGTGCCTCGTCACCGCCTGCACCGAGGCGATGCGCTGGCCCGACGGCATCAAGGTGGCGGTGAACGTCTCGGCCGTGCAGTTCCGCGACGAGGTCATCGTCGAGGCGGTGCGACAGGCCCTGGTCCAGAGCCGCCTGCCGCCCGGCCGCCTGGAACTGGAGATCACCGAATCGGTGCTCCTGAAGGACAACATCGCGACGCTCGCGACCCTCTACGCCCTGCGCCGGATGGGCGTGCGGATCGCGATGGACGATTTCGGAACCGGCTACTCGTCCCTCAGCTACCTGCGCAGCTTCCCCTTCGACAAGATCAAGATCGACCAGTCCTTCGTGCGCGACATCACGAGCAAGACGGATTCCGGGCTGATCGTGCGCGCCGTCATCGGCCTCGGGCTCAGCCTCGGGATGCGGACCACCGCCGAGGGCATCGAGACCGAGGCGCAGTTCGACCGCCTGCGCTACGAGGGCTGCGACGAGGGTCAGGGCTACTACTTCGCCAAGCCCGGCCCCGCCCGCGACGTGCCGGCGGTGCTGGAGCGCTGGTCGGCGGGGCCGAACGGCGCCTCGCGCGCCGTGGCCTGAGGCGGGGCCGGCGCGGCGGGGCGGCGCGCGGCTCCCCGGTCAGCCGACGACCTTGAGGTCGTTCACGTTCACGTCGCCGTCCTGGCTCGAGAAGGTCGGCGCGCGTCCGTTCGATTGCGAGACGCCGCTGATCCGGTGCGCGCCGCTGTCGTAGGTGGTGAGCTTGCCCTCCGCCTCGACCAGCAGCCGCTGCTTGTCGGGAAAGAACGCGTAGCGCATGTCGTTCTGGCCGCCGCTCGTCGAGGGCTGGCCGAGTTCCTGCGGCCACCACGGCTCCGGCGCCTTCATCGGCTTCATGGGTTCCATCGGCTTCATGGGGGCCATCGGTTTCATCGGTTCCATCGGGGTCTGCTCCGGGCACGGGTTGCGTGAAGTCACGGCTACGCCCGAGATGCCCCAAGGTTGCGTCCGGCCCTGCGACGAAGACCTGAGGCGGGGCTCCAGGGACGCCCCTCCCCCCGGGCGGGCCGCGCGCCGCCTGGCCGAACCTTGACCGGCATTGAATTTCCGGGGTCGGGACGGCATATCCGCGCTCGATACGACCCTTAATCCCCATCCGGAGGCGATCCCTTGAGCGACACCGTGGAGCGGCACGAGTTCGGTGCCGAGGTCGGGCGCCTGTTGGACCTCGTGGTCCACGCGCTCTATTCCGACCGTGAGATCTTCCTGCGCGAACTGGTGGCCAACGCCGCCGACGCCATGGACCGGCGCCGCTTCGAGGCGCTGACCGATCAGGCCTCCGCGCTGCCGCCCGACGCCAAGGTCCGCATCGTCCCGGACAAGGCGGCCCGGACCCTCACCCTCTCGGATGCCGGCATCGGCATGACCAAGGCGGAGCTGGCCCAGAACCTCGGCACCATCGCGCGCTCGGGCACCCGCGCCTTCAGCCAAAGCCTCGGCGACGCCAAGCCCGAGGACAAGCCGAGCCTGATCGGCCAGTTCGGCGTCGGCTTCTACTCGGCCTTCATGGTCGCCGACCGGGTCACCGTCACCTCGCGCCGCGCCGGCGCGGAGGAGGCCTGGACCTGGGCCTCCGAGGGCCAGGGCAGCTACACCCTGGAGCCCGCCACGCGCGCCGAGCCCGGCACCGACATCGTGCTCCACCTCAAGGCGGACGCCGACGAGTACCTGGAGAGCTACCGGCTCGACCACGTCGTGCGCAAATGGGCCGACCACATCACGGTGCCGATCGCGATCCAGGGCGAGGACGGCAAGGAAGAGAACGCCAACCAGGGCACCGCCCTGTGGCGCAAGGCGAAGTCCGAGGTCACCCCGGAGCAGTACACGGAGTTCTACCGCCATGTCGGCATGAACTTCGACGAACCTTGGGCCACCCTGCACTGGCGCGCGGAGGGCGCGCTCGAATTCTCGGCCCTGCTGTTCGTGCCCGGCATGAAGCCGTTCCAGGCGGTGGAGGGCGAGCGCGCCAGCAAGGTGCGCCTGCACGTGCGGCGCATGTTCATCACGGACGAGGCCGAGCTTCTCCCCTCGTGGCTGCGCTTCGTCCAGGGCGTGGTCGACACCGAGGACCTGCCCCTCAACGTCTCGCGCGAGATGCTGCAGGCGACCCCGGTGCTCACCAGGATCCGCCGCGCCGTCACCGGCCGGGTGCTGAGCGAGCTCACCAACCGGGCCAAGGACGCCGAGGGCTACCGGCCGTTCTGGGAGAATTTCGGGCCCGTCCTCAAGGAGGGCATCTACGAGGACCACGAGCGCCGGTCCGAGATCGCGCCCCTGCTGCGCTTCCACTCCTCGGCCGTCGAGGGCTGGACGTCGCTGCCGGACTACGTCGCCCGCATGAAGGACGGCCAGGAGGCGATCTACTACCTCGTGGCCGACGACGTCGACGCGCTCAAGCGCTCGCCCCAGCTCGAAGGATTCCGGGCTCGGGGCGTCGAGGTGCTCCTGCTCTCCGACCACGTGGACGCGTTCTGGCCCGAGGCGCTGGCCCGGTTCGAGGACAAGCCCCTGCGCTCCGTCACGCAAGGCTCGGTCGACCTCTCGAAATTCGCGGGCGCTTCGCCCGAGGACGAGGCGGCACCGGCCTCCGTCGAGGCCCTCGTCGCGGCCCTCAAGACGACGCTCGGCCCGGACGTCTCGGATGTCCGCGCCACCGACCGCCTCGTGGAGAGCGCCGTCGTGCTCGCCGCCTCCGGCCATGGGCCCGACCTGCAGATGCAGCGCCTGCTCCGCCGGGCGGGACGTGGCGGCGGCGGCATGCCGGTGCTGGAGATCAACCCGCGCCACCCGCTGATCCGCGCGCTGAGCGCCAGGGTCGAGGCGCAGGAGGACATCGCCGACGCCGCCGGCACGCTCCTCGACCTCGCCCGCGTGCAGGATGGCGACACACCGCGCGATCCCGTCGCCTTCGCGCAGAAGATGGCCGCGGCGCTGGCGGCGGCCTGACGCCGCAAAACCACCGACGATTCTCCGGCGGGGTTGCCGCTCCGCCGGATTTATTCTGCCACTTTTGCCTGTCGATCGACGGAACGACTGTCCGAGAACCGGGTTGGGCTCCAGAACAAACGTTTCTGGAGGAAACATGACCATTCGAAATCTCGGCCTTGCCACCGCCGCCCTGATGCTGACGGCGACCACCGCGTTCGCGGCCCCCTGCGCGACGGGGACGACCAGCAGCATGAAGGACAAGTCCGCCTCGAACGACAAGTCGTCGATGGTGGACGGCAAGTCCGACGCGAAGGTGACCCCGGGCGCCAAGGGCGAGACCCCCGGCACCGTCGGCGCCATGAACAACGTGGGCGCGAACACGCAGCCGGCCCCGGGCGAGAAGAAGCCCGCCGAGGGTCAGGTCGTGAAGGGTGGCAGCGCCGACAATTGCTGATCCGGTCCCGCGATCGGCCGGCACGGTTTCCGCGCCGGTCGACCGACTGACGTCCTCACGCCCCGTGCGCCTCGGCACGCGGGGCGTGCCGCGTTTCGGGGACGGCACGGTGCGCGGCAGAATGGACACGGACAGCGGCGGGCGCCGGCGCTAGAAGCCCGGCCGATGGAACTTCGCCCCTACCAACGCGCCAGCCTCGACGCGCTCCGTTCCGCCTGGATGCGCGGCCAGGGTGCCGGCCTGATCGTGCTGCCCACGGGGGCCGGCAAGTCCCTGGTCATCGCCGCCCTGGTGCGCGAGATCCTGGCGGAGCACCCGAACCACCGCGTCGCCGTCGTCACCCATACCCGCGAACTGATCGCCCAGAACCACCACGAACTCCTCGCGCTCTGGCCCGAGGCGCCGGCCGGCATCTATTCCGCCGGGCTCGGACGCCGAGACGGGGGCGCACAGGTGCTGTTCTGCGGCGTCCAGTCGATCTGGAACCGGACGCAGGACCTCGCGCCCTTCGACCTCGTCGTGGTGGACGAGGCGCACCTGATCCCCCGCGACGCCGAGACCCGCTACGGCCGCTTCCTCGCCGCGCTCCGGGCGGCGTGCCCGGATCTGCGCGTGGTCGGCCTCACCGCCACGCCCTACCGCCTCGACAGCGGCCGCCTCGACGAGGGCCAGGGCCGCCTGTTCGACGCCATCGTGTACGAGGCCAATGTCGGCGACCTGATCTATCAGGGCTACCTCGCGCCGCTGATCTCCAAGGCCACCGCCACCGCCCTCGACGTCAGCCACGTGCCCCGGCGCGGGGGCGACTACATCCCGGGCGCGCTCGAGGCGGCCGTCAACCAGGACTGGATCACCCGCGCGGCGGTGGAGGAGATGGTGGGCTACGGCAGCGGCCGTCGCGCCTGGCTCGCCTTCTGCGCCGGCATCGCCCACGCGACGGCCGTGCGCGACGCGATCCGGGCCGAGGGGTATTCCTGCGAGACCCTCTCGGGCGAGACCCCGAAGCGGGCGCGCGACCGCATCGTGCGCGATTTCCGGGCGGGCCGGGTGCGCTGCCTGACCTCGGTCGGCGTGCTCGCCACCGGCTTCAACGTGCCCGAGGTCGACCTCGTCGCCCTGCTGCGCCCCACCCAGAGCACCGGCCTCTACGTGCAGCAGGTCGGCCGGGCCCTGCGGCGGGCGCCGGGCAAGCGCGACGCGCTGATCCTGGACTATGCCGGCCTCGTCCGGATGCACGGCCCCGTCGACATCGTCACGGCCCGCAGCGCCGCCGCGATCCGGGGCCGCGAGGACATGGTGCGGGCCAAGCCCTGCCCCGGCTGCGGCGCCCTGATCGCCCTCAACGCCAGCACCTGCGAGGCCTGCTGGGTCGAGCCGGAGGCGGAGGAATCCGAGCCGAGCCACGAGGCGGCGGCGGACGACGCGCACCCGATCCTCTCGGGCACGGTCCCGGATTGGCAGGACGTCCTCGACTGGCGCTTCGCGCGCCAGCCCCGCCCGGGCCTGCCCGACGATCTGACGGTCGACTTTCTGCTGACCGGACACCGGACGCACAGGATCGTCCTCGGCCTCGAGCAGGCGGGCTATCCGCGCGAGAAGGCGGTGCAGTGGTGGCGCCAGCACGGGGGCGGGCGCGACGCGCCGATGACGGTCGCGGAGGCCGTCGAGCGCCAGCACGGCCTCGTGTGCCCGCAGGCGATCCAGGTCCGCGCCAGCGGCCGCCTGACCGAGGCGGTGAGCTACCGCTTCGCCGATGGCCGCACCTTTGCCGACACGCGCCGCGTCGCCTGAGCCGCCGCGCGGGAAGCCGCGCGGACAGGCTTGCGCGGGACGAACGGCGCTGGTAGCGCAGTCGGAGCGCGCCGGTTTAGCTCAGCTGGTAGAGCAACCGCCTTGTAAGCGGTAGGTCGCGAGTTCAAGTCCCGCAACCGGCACCACTTTTTCCGGCCCGAGTTGAAACTCCGGTTTTCGGTTTCAACTCGGGTGCACAAAATGGGTTTGGCCCCTCGGCAAACGGGAAGTGTTAGCTTCCGCGCCGGCCAACACCCCTTCAAGCCTGAACCATTGAAAAAATTCAATTCCGTTCCGAACCTCAAACGTCCTCGCCTCGGGACGTGACGCGGGCCCGCAGCGTCCTATCCCGGTGCCATGTCTGAGAACTTGACGACGGGTGGCCCACCGATCCGGGGCCGCGCCCTTCAAGCGCTCCGGGCCGTCGCCCTCCACCCGCGCGGGCTTCGCCTCTCAGCCCATCCGTCCGCCATGGCCGCCTTGATCGAACGCGGCTGTGTCACAGAGCGACAGGCGCCGCTGGGACGGGGCACAGCTAAGGGGACGCAGGCCGGTTCATCACGCCGGCCGGACGCGAACTCCTGAGCGTGCCGGGGACCGGGGAACACGGGTCGCGCATTGGAATTGGCTTTGCGCGCACCCAGTCTCGTAGCCATGGCGTGACGCTTCGGCGGGATTAGGCTAGCGGTAGCACGACATTGGATGCGGATATGCAGCCTCGCTTTGAAGTCCGGTCGGCCGCGAAGCCAACCGGACCTCAGCGCATTGATGCACCAAGCGCCGCGACGTCGGCACGAGCCGCGGCGAGGAGGGCACTGTCCGCATGGTTGCGCGGAACCGGTCCGATATCGTGCTGTAGCGCCTGCAGTAGCAGAGCTGGGCTTCGCGCCTGGGCATCCAATAATCTCCCGAAGCGGATTGTATCGGCTGCCTCGACGTCTACCGCTTGGTAGAAACACGTTAGTGCGAGACTGATATGAGCCTGATGCGGCGGCCCAAACAGGGGGCGCCGCACGGCCCAACTCTCCGTCTGAAAATTGTATGTATCCTCGTAGATCTGCATCAAGCGCTGTGTCCCGAATGCGAATTGATCGCCGATAAGAAGGTTAAAGTGCCCATCCGAAACCTTTCCTCGATCGACGAAGATCGTATCGTTTCTCTCAGAGTAGCTGAGCAAGTCGATCCAGTCCGCGTTTGATGCCGCAACCTCTTTGTCCGGCCTGATCCGGATGACGAGGTCGAAATCCCCGGCCTCGCGCGCCAAGCGTCCAGCCGCGTGGATCTTGTAGTGCATCTTCTCGGAGTTGTTCATCGCCGCGAAGGGCGGCAGCGTATCGTCGTCCACGACGACCCGGTCGGCCTTGTAGAGGTCGTACAACTCGGCTTCGGTCACGAGTTCCTGCGAGAAGAACGACGGATACCATCGGCGCAGCAGATCGTTGTCGATCTCGTGCATGAACCGGCTGTAGGCCGCGAAGAGGTTCGGCGAACCACTCCCGGACGAGGGGGAGACGGGCAACTTTCGCCCGACGTCCTTCCAGGCGTGGACGAAGTAATGCACGTCGTGCGCGTCGAGCCCGAGCTTTGCCCATGTCGCCAGGGCGGCCCTGTATCCCCGGAGCTGCCCCGACACGCAGACGGCGATCCGCAGACGTTTGGGGACCAGGGCCGGAGCCTCGACGGGCCGCGCGATGGGCCGGAACCATCGCTCGATCGCCGGGCCGAAGGCCGGCGGCACCCTTTCGAGGAGTGACCGGAACGATTTCGGCTGGAACCTGAAGCTGAGGACGAGGAGTGCGAAGGCGCTTCCGTCGGAAAGGCCGTCATCGGCGGCGTCGCAGAGATCTCGCACGACCTCCGCGACCGTCTCGCGGATGCCGTAGCGCGACAGGTCGTTTTCGTTCTGAACGGCGTCCTGCGAGAGCGCGAGCACGGCTGAGACCTGACCGTCCCGGATCAGGCGCTCGACGACCCTGCGGCGATCCTCATCCGTGATCCGATCGAAGTTGAGCCAGACCGCGACGTACTCTTCGACCCGGGTCCTCTCGTCCGAAGCCAAGACGCGCCGGATCCGCTCCTCGGCGGGTCCGGCGGTCCGATCTTGCCGAGCCAACGCGATGGCGAAGGGCCCCACGATGGCGGGCAACCATTGCCGCTCGACGGTCCAGGGCTGGCGAAGCAGCGTCTGAACGAACGCGTCCGCCGAAGGGTGGGCCGCGAATTTCACGAAGGCTCGGGCGATCAGCGGATAGAATCTGTCGTCCCGATCGGCGACGGCTCCCCGGTCCCGAATGAGGTCGGCCGCCGCCTCGACCTTTTCCTGGTCGACGAGGTTCGAGAGCAGGGCGCAGACCAGCTCGGCATCGTTCGGCAAAGCCTCGACGCCGGAGCGAAGGATGGTTTCGACCTGATCGAGTTGCCCGGCCTGCGCCTTGATGCGGGCGAGGCTCGCATAGCTCCGTCCGTGTTCAGGAAAGCGGGACCTGATGACTTGCCAGCGCGCCTCGGCCTCGTCCCAGGCGCCGCGCGATTCGGCCAGCGTCGCGTGCAGGTCGTAGAGCCAAGGGAATCCGGGATCTCCCGATGTGCCCTGCTGCGCCATCGTCTCGGCTTCCTCCAGTCGTCCGAGATGCCGCAACGCCTCGGCGAAACCGATATAGGCGATCCCCTCACGCGGGAAGGTCTCGACAAGCGCTCGCCATTGCACGAGAGCGCCCTCCCAATCCCCCTTGCGTTGGGTGGCGAGGGGCGCCAGGCGCGCGATCCAGATGTTGTCCGGAAAACGCGCGAGGGCGCGGCTGAGGATCGTATCCGCCTCGCCCTGGAGTCCCGCCGAGGCCAACGCTTCGATGACCAAAAGCTGAAGAGGCACGTCGCCCGAGGCGGCCTCGGCGGCCTTGTGCCAGCATCGGCGTGCTTCGGCCAGATCTCCGAGGCGTTCCGCCTGCCGGCCCGCCTCCAGCGAGCGGTGTCCACCCTCGATATCAGACATAGCCTTCCTCGGACCTGCCAACGCTCATGACCTTCGATGCCGAAGCTGTGTCACGGTGGGCGCTTACGTTGCGTTCGACGCGGGATGCTTCGCATGAAGCGGCCGCGACACCCACGGCGCTCCTGCGGGCGGGTCGACTGCTACGCCATGCCCGTGTGGCTCGCAATCGGCCGCATGCGACGACGCCTTCAGAACGGCGCCCCATCGCCCCTCGGGGGTTAGTTGCCACCCCCACCCGACGATCCGCCATCTCCACCGGACGAGCAGGACGTTCCGCTGACGGAACAGGTCGTCGAGTCGATATTCGTGTTCGCG
The DNA here is from genome assembly GCF_022829445.1 of Methylobacterium sp. J-068. GTDB lineage: Bacteria > Pseudomonadota > Alphaproteobacteria > Rhizobiales > Beijerinckiaceae > Methylobacterium. Next base: position 538,102 of record NZ_JAKSXY010000122.1, read on the forward strand.
TAGCCCAGGCCTGCGCCGGCGTAAGCCCCAGCGTCGGCACCCGCGCCGTATCCCGCCGTTGCAGAGACGTTCGGGACGCTGGAGTCGCCGTCCGTTCGCTTCAGCCGGTAGGTGCGTTCCAGCATTCTCTCCTGACGCCGCCAGAGCCAGAGACGCAGCCTGTGCACCCAGTCGTAGATCATGGTCACGCCCCAGGAGATCGCCGGAGGCATGCTGACCGGTCGGACTGGGTGTTTCAAGCCGTCCGCTACCGGGGCGTTTGAGACGTAAGCCTCCATCGTGGAGCGATGGGACGACCCGGTGTCCCCGGGCCGACCATGGCCTTCGGAGTGCCACGATTCCGTCAGGCTCCATTCACGGGCTGCGGATCAATCTTGACGTGTGCCGCTCGATTGGTCGGGCGGGCTTGATAGAGGACGATCCTGTCATGAAGCACATGAAGGTGCTTGGAATGGCTGCGGTGTTCGCGGGCAGCATCAGTACCGTAACAGCGGTGAGCGCCGCGCCGATCGCGCCCGGTTCGCTCGGTTCGATCGACGGCGGCCCGAGAATCGAACTGGTGGCTGGAGGCTGCGGGCCGGGTTGGCATCCGAACCCCTGGGGTGAGTGCCGTCCGAACCGGCGTCCCCCGCCGTACTGGGGTGATGGGTACGGCTACCGTCGCCCGCCGCCGCCCCCGCTGCCTGAGTATGGCTACGGCGGTGGTTACGGACCGCCGCGCCGCTTCTTCTAATCGCAGCGAGGGCGTCTCCACGAGGGGACGCCCATCTGTTTTGGGCTATGAAGTTCGTACCCTGTCAGGGTCAAGTTGGGCGTGTGGTGAGGGCGAAACGCACCCCCTTTACGGCACTGTCTCCCTGCCAGCCCTCGGCCTCGCTCCACGGCGTCTGCGATTGATCTGCGTAGGTTTCGCAGATGGCACGGTTCGCCTCATGGCAGGCGCGCGCGATCGCTTCGACGGTGCGGTCGGTCATGTCGGTCTCTCGATGTCAGGGGTTGCGCGGTGGGCCCGGCCAGCTCGGGGACGGGTCTGGAATATTGCCGTCCGGATCGGACAGGGTCGGCCGTCGAACGGTGTCATCAGCCAGGTGGCCAGCCAATTGCCGAGCGACCAGCGGGCGTCACGGGCAGCCTTCGCCCCTCACGGGCGATGAGCACGGCTTCGCCGATGGGCGAGAGGTCCATGGTGGTTCTCCGGATTGTTCGGAGGGTTCGAACAGGGTGGCGATGAATGCGCCGGGTGTCTTCGACACGGATCGCGTGTAGACGATCCCGACCGAGGCTTGGCCCGAGCTAGTGCCCAGCGAACTTACGACTTGGTTATTTCGGAGTATTCGCAATGCAAGATCGAATTCCAATCTTCGTTTTTACTTGTGATCGCCTGAAGGTTTTGAAACAATCCATAGCGTCATATAAGAAAATCGGCACTCATGTAGAGCTTGTCTTTTATGACGTTGGCTCGACATTTCAGCCAACCATCGATTATCTATTGGAGCTAGAGAACTCAGGATATAAAATTTATCGCACAAGCCAGAGAATTCTCTCAGGTTCTGATCTGAATAATATTTCTTATGCTATTTCTGACTGGTATTCGAATAATGATGCGCCATATTACGTTGTTACCGACCCTGATATTGAACTAGATGGGGACGGATACGCAGATATATTCAAGGCATATGCCTATTTATTAGAAACTATGCCGGACATTGAAGTTGTTGGCCCCATGTTGCGTATCGACGATCTGCCGAGTTTTTACCCTCTGAAAGAAAAGGTCATAGAAAGACATTTTGAGCAATTTTGGCACAAACCGCCGTTGTCTTGCAATTGGAATGGTCGGCCCCTGCAATATCAGCACGCGCTGATAGATACCACTTTCGGTATGTATAGAAAAGGGACCGAATTCAAGCGTTTACGATCTGGTTTGAGAACTTATGCGCCTTATGCCGCCAGGCACCTCGATTGGTACATCAACCCGGATATGATGACAGATGATCAAATTTTTTATCTGCGAAGCGCGACAGATGTCAGCCACTGGGGCGGCACTTGGTTACGCGAGAAAATTCTGGGCGAGGCAACTCCTTCCACCGAGACTCGCTGAGCAGGCCTCACGCCGAGTCGCGGTGCCGCGCGGGCTGTGACTCAGTCTTCGGGTTTGAAGCTCGAGGAGGATGCGATGGCTGCTCCTGTGCCGCTGCGCTCGGATTTTGATGCCGAGGCCCTGCATGCGCTGGCCAAGGGGTCGCGTGACCCGGCCCAGAGCCAACGAGGCCAAAGCAGATGCCGACGCCCTCGGCGCCAAGATGGCGAACTCGATCGCTTCGGCCCGCGACCGACAGCGGACCTATCAACCGGCGGATGCGGCAACGGTCGCTCGCGCCGACACGGCCGGAGCGCCTTGCGCGGCACATCAAAGAATCGCGCCAAAAGAGTCGGTCCTGTTGCCATTTTGTTCCTGGATCGGGCCGTGCGAATCGGCCATGATCGTCTCATGCGAATGCACGTCCTCGGTGCCCTCCTGTCCCTCGGCCTGATCGCGCAGAGCGCGATGGCGCAGCCCGTGTCCCATCGCTCCGGCAGCCTGCCCGCCGGAGAGCCGGCGCATGGAGATGGGGCGGCCGGCGATCTGCCCGGCGGAGATCTGCAAGGCCTGGAGCGCGCGTGGCACGATTGCGTCCGCGCGGCCTTCGCGCGTCAGCCCCGGGGCCTGAGCCGGGCGGCCTCCGAGCGCAGCGCCCTCGACGAGTGCCAAGCCGGGGAGGACGCCACCGTGGCCGCCGCGATGCGGATGGCCGGGCAGGCGGCGGGCCCCGGCACGCGCCGAGGGCTTACGGAGCGGGCCAGGGCCTGGGCCGCATCGGTCGCCGCCGAGGTGATCGATCCGGTCTCGTCCTGGTTCGCGGGGCTCCGGCGCTGAATCCTCCCCGCGCTCACGCCCGCGCGTGGATGGGACGCGCCGAGGCTTGGCGGCCGCGCGCGGCCAGGGCGGCGAAACCGGCCCCCGCGCCACCCACGCAGAGGAAGAGCGCGATCATCGCCCGGCCGAGGTGATCGGCGCCGAAGACCGTGTCGGCGAGGAGGCCGAGGATCAGCGGGCCGGTGCCCGAGGCCGTGAGGGTCACGGCGGCGATGAACAGCGCGTTGACCCGCCCGCGCAGGGCGACGGGCGTCAGCCACTGAACCCCGGTCAGGGCGGCGGGCGAGGTGAAGCCCAGGGTGGCCACCAGCAGGGCGTAGGCGCCGAGGGAGATCGTTTGGCCGGGAGCGAGGGCCATCACGCCAACGAGCGGCAGGGCCAGGACGAGGCCGAGACCGAGCATCCACGAGGCCGCCGGCCTGCGCCGCTCGGGCGCGAGCCGGTCGAGGATCAGCCCCGCGAACAGGTGCCCGAGGGGACCGCCGACGAGCAGCAACAGGCCGAGCGTGACCCCGCTCTCGCCCGGGCTCATGCCGTGGTTGCGGACGTAGAAGGTCGGCCCCCAGGCGGCCAGGGTCCGGCCCATCAGGACGGCGGCGGCGGCGGCCGCGAAATGCGGCAGGTAGATGGAGCGCCGGCGCAGGATCCAGGCGAAGGCGGTTCCCAGCCGCGGCCGCGTCACCGGCGGTGTCGGCGGCAGGCGGATCGAGGCCGCGAAGAGGATGAGGGCGAGGTTGGGCAGGCAGGCCAGGACGAACAGGGCGCGCCAGGGCGGTAGGGGGCCGAGGCCGGGAAACCACGCGCCGCCCCGCGCCGTCAGCCACGCGAACAGGGCGCCGCCGGAGAGCAGCGCGAAGGACTGCCCCAGGCTGCCGGCCGCCGTGAACAGCGAGACCGCCAGGCCCATGCGGCGGCGTTCGGAATGGTGCGCGATGAGCGAGAGGACCGCCGGCGCGAGCCCGGCCTGTCCCAGGCCGAGGACGAGACGGGCGAGCGCCAGGGCGGCGAACGAGCCCGCCAGGCCGAAGCCGAGGGTCGCCAGGGTCCAGACCAGGAGGCTCCCGAGGAGGATTCTCCGCTGATGGCCGCGATCCGCCAGCGTGCCGAAGAGCGGCATCGTCAGCGCATACAGGACCACGAAGGCGGAGCCGAGCAGGAAGCCGAGCTCCGCGTCGCTCAAGGCCAGGGCCTGCTTCACCGGCGCGGTCACCAGGGTGACGAGGAAGCGGTCGCTGGCAGCGGAGAGTTGCACCCCCGTCAGGAGCGCCGCCAGCGTCCAGCCGCTCACGCCCGCCCGCTCGGGGACGGCGCGCGCGCCGAGGCCCGGGGCCGTCACCGGCCGGGCGATCGGACGGGCCGCCCGTCGAACGGGATCGGTGCCGGCATCAGGCGAGTTCGCAGAGCCAGTCGGCGAGGGTCGCCGCGGCCTCGCCATGGCCGCGGGCCTCGATGCGCCGCCGGTTCAGGCCCGCGCGGAACTGGCCGGGGGGCTGCCCGAACGCGGTCCGGAAGCTGCGGTTGAAGTGATGCTCGCTGGCAAAGCCGTAGGCATAGGCGAGCGTGGCGATCGAGCGCGTCTCGCCCTGGCGCCGCAGCATCTGGCGAATGCGCTCGAGGCGCCGTTGCCGGACGAAGCGTGCGACGCCGCCATCCGGCGCGAAGCTCCGGTAGAGGATGCTGCGGGAGACCGCGACCCCTGCCGCGACGCTGTCGGCGCTCAGGTCCCGGTCGCCGAGATTCGCCTCGATGAAGGCCTCCGCCTGCCGGCGCCGGGCCAGATCCTCCCGCAGATCGTGCGTTCCCGCCCAGACGATCGCATCGACCGGCGGCGCCTGCCCGCGCAGGGCACAGGCCAGCAGCGTGCCGACGACCGAACTCGAACGGGCGGCCACGTCGGACTCGACGACCGACGAGCGACGGGTCAGGGAGATCAGGAAGTCGCAGACGAGCCCCCCGACCGATTCCGGAAGGATCGCTCCGTGAAAGGTTCGGATGTTCGGGACCAGGGGCTCGATCAGGTCACGGGCGACGGGGGTGGAAATCACGTTGACGCCGTAGGACCGGCTCTGCTGCGGCAGGCTGCTGTCGAGGACGAGGATCTCGCCCGGCCGCATGCGGCGCTCGTATCCGGGCGGCCCGGCGAGCATCTCTCCCGTCACCAGGAGGTGAAGCGTGATGTGATCGAACGCATCCCGCCGAACGCGCGTCGGGTTCCGGCTGTGCGCGAGGCCATTCAGATGACGATTGAACAGGATCATCCGGTCGAAGCGGTAGGCCCGGACCTCGGCGTGAAAGGCGTCGCCGACGCGCGCGACGTCCGCCCCCGTGGCGTACAGGTCGTGATACGCTCCGAAGGCGACCTCCGGGCCGAGGCGCCGGGTGGAAAAGTCGATCGATGGAAGCGACACGGTTGCGAGGACCTGGAAGCGCCGGATCAGAGGAAAGCGAATTCGAGGGCGTCATCGACGAGCATCGGGACGGGATGTCCACGAATGGGCCGCAACTCTAACGCGTTCCTGCACTTAAACAAAACTCACGCTTCCGTGAAGACCGCAAGGAAGTTTCGATGTTTTTCGACACCAAGGCCCGTCGATCAAGCTTTCCCGCAGATCATCCCGGCTGATCGACTGATTTCATGAAATCCCCAAAGCAACATCAGGATGTGGCGCATAAAGAACGGTCAGGTTGTCATGCAGACACAGGCGTGTCGTGACATATCGCGCGTGGCCGAGCGCGAGGCACGGGTGCGCTCGGCGGCCGCGCCGGAGAACCGGCAACGCCTCGGTAACCCTTGCGCTTTAGGCCTGGAGAACCCCGTTCTTCGGAAATCCGCGATCCGTATGATGACACGAGACCAGTTGGCCGCCGAATTGCTGCGCATCGCCAAGCTGCAGCTCAGCGATATCACCCGCGCCGTGAAGAACGGCGAGAAGTCCATCGCCCTGAACGAGGTCGTGGATCTCGGCCGGCGTCTCAACCGCCTGGCCGATGCGGTGGCGGGGCGGCCGATCCCGACGACGCCCGCGCAAGCGATTCCCGCGCAGTCGGTGTCCCTCCCGCCGGCATCCGGCGACAGCGCCCGCGTCGAGGCGTGAGCAAGACCTCCGAGTGAGCAGGGCTTCCGCGTGAGCAAGACCTCCGAGTGGCGCGCCGAGCGCAACGTCGCGGCGCGGGCTCGGCTGGACCGGGCCCTGCCGGCGGTGTTTCCGGGCGCGGTGCTGCGGCACGCCCTGGCGCGCCCGCTGATCCCGCCGACGCCGCGCCTCGCCATCGAGAGCTACTGGCGCGCGCATCTGCTGCGCGCCGACCGGCTCGCCCGCGCGCTCGCCCTGCGCTCGGGCCATCCCGAGGGCTGGACCTGGCGCCTCGGCAGCATTCAGGACGCGGGATTCAAGGATTCGGGGCTCGCCGCGACGTTCCGGCTGCCGCCCTCGCCCTTCCGCGAGCCGGCGCATGCGCGCGGCAAGGGGCATTGCTGCCTCTGCGGACAGCCCGTCTACCGTTTCGGCTGGCACCGCGACCTCTGGGGGGCGGGCGTGCCGAACAAGAACGCCCGCTGGCACGCCGCCTGCGTCACCGCCTGGAAGCTGTGGGTCGCCCCGAGCGATCAGGTGAAGCTGCTGAAGGCTCGCCAGCGCCATCGCTGCGCGGCGTCCGGCAAGCGCCTGCTCAGGACCGCCGAGGTCGATCACCGGGTTCCGCTCTACCGCGTCTGGCGCGAGCACCGGAACGATCCCTGGCCGACCCTGCTGGGCTTCTGGGGGACGCCGAACCTCCAGGTCGTCAACCGCGTGGTCCACGTGGAGAAATGCGGCCTCGAGGCGGGCGAACGGGCCGAGCGCCGCCGCGCGGCCCGTCCCGCCGCCCAACTCCCGGACGGCGCGGACCCGGAATGGCGCGACCCGACCGCGAGGGACGAGATCGCGGCGGATTGAGCCGGCGGGGTCCGGCGCCCGAGCGAGACCGTCCCCGCTTTCGATCAGGCGAAAGACGCTCTCAGAGCACGCCCTCGATCAGACCGAGTTCCCGCGCCTGTCCGGCCTCGATGTACCAGTTCTCGGGCGCGCGCCTCAGCACCTCGTCCAGGCTCACCCGCGACCCGCGCACCAGGTTCGCGAAGCCCTCGTTCTGGATCTCGATCGAACACTCGATCTCGTGCAGCGTCGCCTTCACGGAGGCGATGCAGGTGGTGAGCGGCCCGTTGAGCTTCACCTCCTTGGCAAGCTTGCGCTCATGGATCATCAGGCGCGTGCCCCGGGTGAGGTAGCGGTTCGGCCGGGCGAAGAAGCTCATGAAGGTGGTGCCGGCCGAGTAGATCGCGGCCTTGCCGAGGAAGACGAAGCGCCGGTTCGGCGACAGGTCGGTGTTGAAGCGGATGTCCTCGCCCATCATCCGGGCGACTTCCGGATCACCGCCCAGGGTCGTCAGTTCGACCACCACGAGATCACGCTCGGCCGCCGCATCGAGCTGGCGGCGGAACGCCCGGTACATGTCGTGGTCGACCGGTCCCGAGAGCAGGACGGCGGGCGCGCCGAAAGCGGAGGCGGGCAAGGGAGTCGTGTCGGGGGTCGTGTCCATGGCGGGCTCCCGGCGGCGGAAATCGCGGCCGTTCCGGCATGAACGCGGACGGGCTCGGAAAGATCGGGCCCGATCCGCCTTTCCGGAGACGGGCCGGGCCACGATCGGACGAGAACCGTCAGTAGGGGTACCCGTAATAGGGCTGGCGGCTCGGGCGGTAGCGCTCCCGCACCGGACGGTCGTAGCGGCCCTCATAGGCGCCGAGATAGGGATCGAGGCGCGGATCGCGGTAATTGCCGTTGTTCACGCCCGCCGAACGGTCGTTGCCGCTCAGGGCCGCGTAGGGCGACAGCCCGTCGCCGCCGCTGCCGCCCCCACGCGCCAGGGCCGCGCCGGACAGGCCGAGCACCAGGGCCGCCGCCAGCGTGTTCCGGAGGGTCTTGCGGGTGAGCGATGTCGACATGGAGACCTCCTTCGATGCCGGGTCGGCCCGACCGCCGGGGCGCCGCGGTTTGGGATGCTTTGGCGTGTCGGCGAGGCCGGGCGCGTCCTAGCGCTCGGCCTTCAGGCTCTTGAGGAAGCGACGGGCCACCTCGCGGACCGCCGCGTCGTCGCGCGTGTCGTCGTCGGCCTTGTCCCAGAGGTGGTCGAGGCTGCCCTCCAGGCTGGTCAGGAGATCCGGGTTCTGGCGGGCCAGGAACTGGATCGTGCCGAAGAGGAGGTGCTCGATCGCGAGTTCGCGGTGGCGGGCCTCGGCGAGGGCGGCGGTCGGTGCGTCGGATGCGGCGTTGGTCATGAGACCACAACGAGCGGCCCTGTCCAAGGTTTCGCGAAGATCCGGCCTCTGCCCGCTTCCGTTCCGGAGCGCTTTCCAGCAGAGAACCCGGCACGCTGAACCACGTCACGAGGCGGACGCGCGATGACACCCACACAAGGACCCGGGGCCGGAGGCGCGCGCCTCGCCGTCCCGGACACGGATCTCTGCGCCGGCATCGGCCTCGCCTTCGTGGCGGGCTTCGTCGACGCAGCGGCCTTCATCGCCCTGGCGGGTCTGTTCACCGCGCACGTCACGGGCAACTTCGTGCTGATCGGGGCCGAACTGGTCTCGACCTCCGTCGGCGTCGTCGCCAAGCTCCTCGCCCTGCCGGCCTTCGTGCTCGCGGTGGCGGCGACCCGCCTGTTCGCCCTGGCGCTGGAGCGGCGCGGGCGGGCGCCCTTGCGCTGGCTCCTCGGCCTGGAAATCCTGCTGCTGGCCGGGTTCGGCCTCGCCGGCCTCGGCCTGGCGCCGCTCGGCTCGCCCGATGGCGTCAGGGCCGTCTCGGTGGGCATGCTCGGCGTCGCCGCCATGGGGGTGCAGAACGCCATCGGCCGCCTCGGCCTGCCGCATCTGGCCGCCACCACGGTGATGACCATCAACGTGACCCAGGCGGTGATCGACCTCGTGGATCTCGCGCGCGGCGCCGTGACGCCGGATGGACCGGCCCGCATCCGCATGCGCCGGATGCTGCCGGCGGTGCTGGCCTTCGCGGTCGGCGCGCTCGCCGGCGCCTTCGGCGTGGCCGCGTGGTCGTTCGGCTGCCTCGCGGTTCCAGTCGCGGTGCTCTGCGGCCTGATGCTCCTGCTCGACGCCTGATCAGGCGCCGCAGGCGAGCAGCCCGTAGGCGACGGTGCGGTTCCAAGCCAGTCCCTCGGGCGCGGCGACCGAGCGGACGAGGGGCGTCGCGAGCGGGAAGATCCCGCGATGACCGGGCAGCGCCTGCCCCGCCCGCAGGGGCACCACGATCCAGGCGGGCGCATCCGGCGCGGCGCAGAGGGTGGCGACCGAGGCCGCCGGCGGATCGTCGGGGCGCCGGGGGCCGGCCGGGTGGAATGGCGCCCGGTCGATCTCGGAGGCGAGGCCGCCCGCGATCAGGCGGTCGATGCGGGCCGCCCAGTCCAGCGCCAGGGTCCGGGAGAACACGATGCCGGCGCCCTGGAGGTTGCTGCTCCAGTTCGCGCGCCCGAGCAGCAGCCACGCCTCGGTCTCGCCGTCGAGCCAGAGCACGGCGCCGGGCCGGGCCGCGACGGCGCGGGCGAGACCGGGCGGCGCCTCGCGCTGCTCGATCCGGCGCGCCTCGGCCGAGCGCTCGTCCCACAATCCCGCGAGCGCGAGGCCGAGGGCGAGCCCGAGCAGGAGCTTCGGCGCGGGATGCCGGGCGGCCCGCGCCCAGGCGAGCCCTGCGAGCAGCGCCAGGGGCAGGACGAAGGTGAAGTTCCGGATCATGCCGAGGCCGATCCCAGCGCCCTCGGGCCTCTGCGCGAGGAGCCAGGCGAGGGCCGAGCCTTCGAGGAGCGACCGGCCCAGCACGAACAGGCCGACCAGCGCCCCGGCGACGCGCACGAGCGATCCGTTCGGCGCGATCCGGCCCCGGCGCGACGCCTCGTGGAGCGCGAGCGCGAGCCCGCCGGCCACGGCCGCGATGGCGAGGTCGTCCGCGAACACCCAGGCGAGCGCCAGCAGCAGGAGGGTGATCCATCCGCCCGGCGTGTCCCGCAGGCGCGCGGCGCAGAGGCCGAAGGCGGCCGCCCCCACGACCGCCGTGAGCCAGAGCAGACGCCAGGGCTGGACCTGGACGACGAGGAGCGAGGGCCAGCGGTCGCCGAACAGGGCGGAGACGGCGACGCCGAGGAGGCCCGCCGCGAGGGCCGCATGGAGGACCCGGCGCGCGCGCGGCCGCACCAGCGTGGCCGCCACGAGGATCGAGGCCGCCTGGACCAGGATCGGCGCCCAGGCCGCCCCCGGCCAGAAGCCCGGAAAGAGCTCGGCGCAGCGCACGCGCAGGATGGAGGCGACCTCCGGGTCGAGCCCCTGGAGCAGGCGTTCGAACAGCGGCACGCCGAGAAGCGCGGCCCCCAGCGCGGCGAGGGGCGGCGCGGCGAGGATCGCGAGCCGTCGCCGGTCTTCGAAGGCGAGGCCGAGGGCGAGGACCGCGAGCCCCGCCAGCCCCATGATCGGATGGACGAGGCAGCCGAGGAGCGCCAAGGCGAAGGCGCGCCCGGCATGGCCCGCCAGGAACGCCGCGAGGCCGGCGAGGATTGCCGCCTCCGCGAGGGTCCGGGGCGTCGCCAGGGCCTCGCCGACGCGGAACACCCCCGGGTGACCGTAGCAGGCCGGGAGGATCACGAGGCTCGCCAGGACGAGCCAGCGCGCCCTCGTGTCGGCTCCGAGGCCGTACGCCAGGGCGGCGGCAGCGGCGAACCAGGCGCAGAGACCCGCGAGACCGACGGCCAGCGCCGCCTGCGCGGGGCCAAAGGCTTCGACGAGCCAGCGCAGCGCCAATGGAAAGAGGCTGAAGCGCGACTGTCCGTCCTGCACGAACATCAGGTCCTGCCCGATCCCGGCCGGATCGAGGTCGGCGAGCGCGCGCCCGACATAGAGGCGCGCATCCCCCTCGATGCCGCGATAGGGATGCATCAGCAGGAACAGGCCGGCCGCCCCGAGGCCGGGCCAGAGCGCCTCGCGCCACGCTGCCGATCCGCGTGCCGGCGCCTCCGGACCGCGCGACAGGCGTGCCGACTCCCCTGCCCGCGCGATGGTCGTCACGCCGGGGCTCAGGCGGCCCGGCGCGGAACCAGGCGCTCGCTGGTCAGCGCCCCGGCCGCGCCCGAGACGCCGGCCTCGGTGTATTCCGCGTCCTCGTTCACGCACCACGGGTCGTAGCGGCGCTCGCCGGCCAGGATGTTCTCCACGGTCAGCATCGCGGTCATCATCGCGTGGTCCTGGTTGTTGTACTTGTGCATGCCGTTGCGCCCCACGAGGTGGAGGCTCGGACAGGCGTGCTCCAGGTCGCGCCGGACGGTGGCGACATGCGCCTTGTAGTCCGCGTCGTAGACCGGATAGGCCTTGGGCTGGCGCACCACGCAGGCATCGACCACGTCCTCGGGCCGGATCAGCCCGATCTGACCGATCTCGCGCTTGGCGAGCGCGATCAGCTCCGCGTCGGACGCGGTCCAGAGGCCATCCCCCTCGAAGCAGAAATATTCGAGCCCCAGGCAGGTATGGTCCGCGTGCGGCACCATCTCGGGCGACCACGAGCGGAAGTTCTGCACCCGCCCGACCTGCACCGAGGGATCGTGGATGTAGATCCAGTTGTCGGGGAAGTCCTTGTTGGTGCGGGCGATCAGCGCCACGGTGAGGAAGTCGCGGTACTGGAGCGCGCGCGCCTGGAAGGTGCTGATCGGGCTCGGCGTGATCGCGCCGACGAGTTCGCGCAGCGGCGCCGACGAGATCACGTTGCGGGCCGTGAAGGTCTCGCGGGTGCCGTCGCCGCCCTTGGCGGTCACGGTCCAGAGCCCGGTGCGCGCCTCGTAGTGCAGGCCGTCCACGCCCCGGTCGAGGTGCAGGCGTCCGCCGAGCGCCGTCATCCGGGCGGCCGCGGCCTCCCACATCATGCCCGGCCCCTTGCGGGGGTAGCGGAACGATTCGATCAGCGTCTTGATCACGGGCTCGCCCGCGCGGGGGCTTTTGCGCAGGCCGAGCGAGCGCACCAGCGCGTCCCGGATCGCCGCGCCGAGGTCGAGGCCGTTGATGCGCTGGGCCGCCCAATCCGCCGAGATGTCATCGCACGACATGCCCCAGACCTTCTCGGTATAGGTCTTGAAGAAGATCGAGAACAGGCGCTCGCCGAAGCGGTTGCGGACCCAGTCGTGGAAGCTCTTCGGCTCGGCGATGGGCCGCGCCCGGGCATAGAGGTAGGAGGCGACGCAGGCCGCGCTCTCGATCAGGCCGAGGTTGCGCAGGGCCTCGAAGGCCTTCAGCGGATAGGCGTAGTACCGCCCCTTGTAGAAGATCCGCGACAGGCGCGGCCGCTCGATGAAATCGTCGGGCAGCATCTCGTCCCAGAGGTCGACCACCGCCTTCGACTTCGAGAAGAAGCGGTGGCCGCCGATGTCGAACAGGTAGCCGTTGTGGGACACGGTCCGGCTGATGCCGCCGACCTGGACCGGATCGCGCTCGAGCACCGTCACGGAACGCCCCGCCTTCGCCAACAGGTAGGCGGCGGTGAGGCCGGCCGGGCCGGCGCCGATCACGAGCGTTTCCGTATGGTGGCTCATCGGGCGGGAACTCTCGGGTAACCGAAGGGCGAAGTTGCCCGGTTTTAAGCCTGCCCCGGTTAAGGAAGCCCTCGTCTCGCCCGCGCCACCGCGCGGAGGCCCCGTCCCGCCCGGCCGCTCCGGGCGCCCGAATCGTCCGGCCGGTGCAGATGGCCCATGTCGAAAGCGACCGCCCGGCCCTAGGTTGATCGGAGCCGTCCCTTCCGGAGCCCGCACCCGCATGCCCCCTTCCTCCCGCATGCCCCCGTCCCGACGCACCGTCCTGGCCGGTGCCGCCCTCCTTCCCCTGGCGGTGCCCCTCCTCGGAGCCGGGCCCGCCCGCGCGCAAGCCGATCGCCTGTTGCGCCGCCCGATCCCATCCTCCGGCGAGACCCTGCCCGTCCTGGGCATCGGCACCTCGCGCCGCTACGAGGTCGAGCCGACCCCGGAGAAGGTCGCGCCCCTGCGCGAGGCGGTGCAGCGCTTCGTCGCCCTCGGCGGTTCCGTGATCGACACCGCCCCGAGCTACGGCACGGCCGAGGACGTCCTCGGCCTCATCCTGCAGGACGGCCTGCGCGAAAAGGTGTTCCTGTGCAGCAAGGTCGGGACGCCCGGCCGCGAGGGCGGGGCCGCCGAGATCGCGCGCTCCTTCAAGCGCCTGAACACCGCGACGATCGACCTGATCGCCGTCCACAACCTGATCGACCCGACCGCCAACCTCGCGACCCTGCGGGACCTCAAGGCACAGGGGAAGATCCGCTATCTCGGCGTCACGGTCTGGCGCGACGGGCAGTTCGCCGATCTCGAAGCCCTGATGCGGCGCGAGACGCTCGATTTCATCCAGGTGAACTACGCCATGGACGACCGGCTCGCCGCCGAGCGGATCCTGCCGCTCGCGGCCGAGCGCGGCATGGCCGTGATGGTGAACGTCCCCTTCGGCCGCGACCGCCTGCTGAAGGCGGTGCAGGGGCGCGAATTGCCCGCCTGGGCCGCGGAGTTCGACTGTGCGAGCTGGCCGCAATTCTTCCTGAAGTACGTGCTCGCGCACGATGCCGTGACCTGCCCGATCCCCGGCATGGCCAAGGCGGCCTATGTCGAGGACAACCTCGGAGCCGCGCGCGGCCGCATGCCCGACGCCGCTCAGCGTACCCGGATGGAGGCCCTCGTCGATGCACTCTGAGACCATGTCCCGCCGCGCGATCCTCGCGCTCGCCGCCTCCGCCGCGCTCGTCTCGGCCGTGCCGGCCTGGGCGCAAACCGCGCCGCAACCGGCCCGGATCGGCGTCATCGGCGCCGGCAACATCGGCAGCACCATCGGGGGCCTCTGGGCCAAGGCCGGGCACGAGGTGATGCTCTCCTCCCGCCACCCCGAGACGCTGAAGGGTCTCGTCGAGGGGCTCGGCCCCAAGGCCCGCGCCGGCACGCCGGCCGAGGCCATCGCCTTCGGCGACGTGATCCTCATCGCCGTGCCCTACAAGGCCTATCCGCAGCTCGCACAGGATTACGGCGCCGCCCTGAAGGGCAAGATCGTCATCGACGCCGGCAACGCGACGCAGGCCCGCGACGGCGAGGTCTACGGCGAGGTGCAGGCGAGCGGGATCGCGGCGGTCTCGGCCAAGTATCTCGCCGGCGCCCGGATCGTGCGCGGCTTCAACGCGGCGAACTACAAGCTCTTCGCCAAGAACGCCGCCCAGCGCGAGGGCGGGCGGATGGCCATCCCGATCGCGGGCGACGATCCGCGGGCCCTGGCGGCGGTCTCCAAGCTCGTGAGCGATGCCGGCTTCGATCCGGTGGTCGTCGGACCGCTGGCGAAAGCGGACAGCTTCGCCATGGGCTCGCCCGGCTTCGGCCTCGACCTCACCGCCCCGGAACTCGCCACGCGCCTCGGTGTGGCGCGTTGAGCCGCGAGGCCGGGGTGGCCGCGCCGCAGCCGGAGCGCGCGGCGGGGGGCGGGGCATCCTCCTGGCTCGAGCGCCTCGTGGACGTCCGGCCGGGTGAGGCGCCGGCCCTGGCCTGGTCCTGGGCCTACATCTTCTCGATCCTGGCCGCCTATTACGTTCTGCGCCCGATCCGCGACCAGATGGGGGTCGCGGGCGGCATCGAGAACCTGCCCTGGCTCTTCACCGGCACGCTGGTGGGGATGCTCGCCCTGAACGTGCCGTTCGCCTGGCTGGTCAAGACATTGCCGCGCGCCCGGTTCGTGCCGCTGACCTACCGGTTCTTCGCCGCCAACATCCTCCTGTTCGCCGCCGGCCTCTACCTCGCGGGGCCGGAGGGCGACGTCTGGATCGGCCGGGCCTTCTTCATCTGGCTGTCGATCTTCAACCTGTTCGTGGTCTCGGTGTTCTGGGCCACCATCGTCGACGTGTTCTCCACCGAGCAGGGCAAGCGCCTGTTCGGCTTCATCGCGGCGGGCGCCACGCTCGGCGCCATCGCGGGCTCGGCCACGACCGCGATCCTCGCGCGCGACGTGCCGACCTGGGCGCTCCTCGTCGGCGCGGCCCTGCTGCTGGAAGTGGCGGTGTTCAGCATGCGCGGCCTCGCGCGCCTGTCCGATCGCCTGCGTCAGGCGCCCGCCGCCGGCGACGCCACGCCGGCGGAGGCGATCGGCGGCAGCGCCTTCGCGGGCATCACCCGCACCTTCCGCTCGCCCTACCTCCTCAACATCAGCCTGTTCCTGCTGCTGTTCTCCGTGACCTCGACCTTCCTGTATTTCGAGCAGGCCGGCATCGCGAAGCGCAGCTTCCCCGATCGCGGCGCGCAGACGGCCTTCTTCGCGAGCGTGGACCTGCTCGTGAACCTGCTGACGCTCGGGGTGCAGTTCTTCCTCACGGGGCGGATCGTGCGGCGCATCGGCGTCGGCCCGGCGCTGGCCCTGCTGCCGGCCGCGAGCATCCTGGGCTTCGCCGCCCTCGCGGTGTCGCCCACCATCACCGCCATCGTGGTGTTCCAGGTCCTGCGCCGGGCCGGCAACTTCGCCATCGCCCGGCCGATCCGCGAGGTGCTGTTCACCGTCGTGCCGCGCGAGGACCGCTACAAGGCCAAGAACTTCATCGACACGGTGGTCTATCGCACCGGCGACCAGCTCGGCGCGTGGTCCTTCGCGGGCATCGCCGCGCTGGGGCTCGGCTCGACGGCGGTGGCCGTGACCGCCGTGCCCCTCTCGATCGCCTGGCTCCTGAACAGCCTCTGGCTCGGCCGCCGGCAGGAGGAGCGTCAGGCGTCGCAACCGGACGGTTAGGCGCGCCGCGCGCGATGCCCCGATCGAGGCCATCGCGCGCTGGAAGGAGCGGCCTCGAAGTCCCGGACGATGCGGGCGTCGCGGCCGCCGATCGACGCCCGCGCGACGCGCCTGTTCTCAGCCGCCCGCGACCACGACGAGGCGCTGGATCTCGCCGCGCAGATACGCCTGCAGGAACTTGTCGTAGTCCTTGAATGAGACGCAGCCGTTCGAGGCTCCGCTCGCCCCGAGCATGTAGGTATGGGCGAGCAGGCCGACCCGGCCATGCACCGCCTCCGGTCCCCCCACGGGATGGAGGCGCAGGGCGCGCACCCCGTGGAAGGGCTGCTCGCGCTCGCTGATGTCGTAGGTGCCGACCGGGGTCGGGCCCTTCATGCGCACATGCACGTGGCCGGGATCGTCCATGCTCGCGCCGAGGCCCGAATGAGCCTCGAGCTTCTCGCCGTTCGGAAGCGTCACCACCTTGGCGCGGATGTCGTAGACCGCGACGCCGCCGCCCGGCACGACGTTGAGGGCCCGGCGGAAGACGTTCTCGACGGGCTTGGTCTCCAGGGCCGCGTAGGCCAGCCGGGGCGGCTCCGCCCGCTCGATGCCGAACAGCTTCTCGACAAAGGAGCGATCGTCCTCCGGGGGCGGGGGCGCGGCCGACACGCGGGGCGCCCGGCGCGCCACGGCGCGGTAATCGGTGGCGGCGGAGCGGCCGGAACGAAACTCTGGCGGACGCGGCACCGGCAGGGGCACGAGCCGCGATGCGAGGACGGCCGGCGCGGGGGCCGAGGGCGGGGGGGCGTCGGCCGGGACCGCAGGATCGGGCGCGGCCGCGTAGGTTGCGGTTTCCGACGGCGAAACCGGCGCCTCGGCCCGCTCCGCGCCGGGGGATTCATCGGGGGGCGTCGCGGCGACGTCGGGGGCCGTCGCGGCCATTTCGGACGGTGCCGCGCTCTCTGAGGCCTCGGAGCCGGCGGCCCGCGACGTCGCCGCGGCCGCGTCCAGCGGCGTGGGTGACGGAAGCGGGGCGGGGGGCCGGGACCAGGGGGTGATCCCGGTCACGGCAGTATATAGAAGACCGCCGCCGAGAATGAGCGCCGCCGCCAGGACGCCTCGCCCGGGACGCCGTGCCCGCCCCGTCGTGAGTTCGTGGGTGTCCGCATCCATCGTCACCGCCATCCGTCGTTCCGGGCCGGCCCTGTCCACCGCGCGATCGGATGCGCGGGCGACGGATTCGAAAGTATTGGACCGTCACGAATGGCATCCCATCCGAGGGGGTCGGCATTTCTGTGGCCGGATTGCGCCGACATTGGGCGCTATTCAAATCCGACCATGCCTCATCTCCGAAACCATCAACTCATCGACACGCGAAGACCACCCTCCTTCGACGTGTTGCCGTCCGTCCCGCGCCGAACATCGCGCACGATGGCGTTCGACACGACGAATCGCCCGCCAGGCATTTCCTGCGTAGCCCCGTCCGTGCCATGGTCCTGGCGGAAAAGGAGGCGCGGTTCGATGCTGCGACGGTTCGCAATTCTGGGGCTCGCGGTCGCCTGCGCGGCGAGCGGCATCGCCGCCGCGGGCGCGGCGGCGGCGCAGGAGATCCGACGGACGGAACTCGGCCGCGCGCCGGTGTCGGGCGACGACACCCGCGAGATCATCATGCAACTCGTCGAGTTCCCGCCGGGCGCGACCTCGCCGCGCCACGTCCACAACGGCGAGGAGAGCTTCTACGTGATCGAGGGCGGCACCGTGCAGGTGCCCGGCAAGGAGCCCCGGGAGCGCCCGGCGGGCGAGCGCGGCATCAATCCGCGCGGGTTGGCGCATGCCGGCTACACGGTGGTCGGGGACCGGACGATCAAGATCCTGTCGGTCTACGTCGTCGACAAGGGCAAGCCCTTGCAGGAGCCGGCACCTTGAGGCCGGCCCCCGACACCCGGTCCTCCGACGAAGGTCGTTCCGGCGAGCCCGGTCGCGCGACGGCGCACGGCGCGGCGGCGGAACGGCTCGCGGAGGTGTCCCGGCTCGCGACCCTGCTCGCGGAGCGCGTCCTGGCGGCACAGGCCGCCGGCCATCCGGTGCCCGAAGCGCATGTTCACGCCCTGATCGACGCCGCCATCGTGCTCGACAAGTACGAAGTCGCCCTGCCGCCCTCCCTCGCGCGGATCGTCGATCAGATCGACGCGGCCCAGCCTGCCGAGAGCGAGGCGGGCGCGGGACTCGCGGAGGAAGACGATGCCGGCCGCCTCGCATGGTTGCTGCGGCCGTTCCAGGGCTCGAAGGGCTGACCGCACCGGACATCCGACGTTCGGCATCTTGCCAGAACAGGATGCCGGCGATGCGCCGGCCCGTCCGATCACAGGCTGCGCGAGACGACGCCGAGGGCGAGCACGACGTAGCCGCCGACGAAGAACCACGTCCTGAACTTCACGACGGTGGGGCCGATCGTCGGAATCCGCAGGTACAGGCTGGCGAGGGCCAAACCGATCAGAGCGAGGGACACGAGGAAGGTGACGGCGCGGGGCGGCGAGAGCTTCGGCATGGCGCCATCCTGCCGCCCGCGCGGTTGACGAGTCGTGAAGCCACGGCGGCCCTTAACCTCCCGCTTACCCAAACCCGCAAGGGTGCCGGTCCGGATTGGCCAAGGAGACAGCATGTCCGAGACGACCGACACCGTTGGAATCGCCGGCGACCGCATCCGCTCGATCATCGAGCGCGTCGAGAAGGTCGAGGAAGAGATCAAGGACCTGATGGAAGCCAAGAAGGAGATCTTCCTGGAGGCGAAGGGCGAGGGCCTCGACGTGAAGATCCTCAAGGAGATCCTGAAGCTGCGCAAACTCGACCAGGACGCGCGCGACGAGCACGAGACCCTGCTCGACGTGTACCTGCGCGCCATGGACGCGCCCTCCCCGGCCCCGATGGCCGTGGCGGCCTGACAGCGCGGCGGTGCCGGCGGCCTCGGCGCTGCCGGCACCGCGCATCGCCCTTCGCGGCGCGGACGCCGCCTAAGCGCCCTGCGCCGCGTCGCCGTCCTCCGCG
Source organism: Methylobacterium sp. J-068 (assembly GCF_022829445.1). GTDB lineage: Bacteria > Pseudomonadota > Alphaproteobacteria > Rhizobiales > Beijerinckiaceae > Methylobacterium. The sequence goes on from NZ_JAKSXY010000122.1 coordinate 556,875, forward strand.
ACGCGAATCCTGGCGCCCGCCTCGGCGAGTCGCCGCAACTGATCCGCCGGTTCGCGCGCGTCCGTCACCAGGGTCCAGCTCCGTGGCAGGGGCGCCCAGGCGGTCTGCTCCGCGCGGCCGAGCTTGCCCGTGTCGGCCAGCACGACCACCTCGCGCGCCTGCCGCATCATCAGGGATTTGAGTGTGACCTGATCCAGGCTCGCCTCGCAGAGGCCGCGCCCGGCCACGACGCCGTCCGCGCTCATGATCGCGTGGTCCGCCGTCATGAGGCGCAGGGCCTCCACGGCGAGCGGCCCGACGGTGCTCATGCTGGTCGCCCGGAGCGCGCCGCCGAGCACCACGAGTTCGAGGCCGGGGGCCTCCGTGAGGAAGGGCAGCAGCGCCAGGTTGTTGGTGATGATCCGGAGCCGCCGCCGGGCGAGGAGCTGGCCGAAGGCCGCCACGGTGGAGCCGGCATCGAGGATCAGCGTGTCGCCGTCCGCCACGAGTTCGAGGGCGGCGCGGGCGATCGCCCGCTTCTCGGCCCCCTTCACGGCGAGGCGCTCCGTCAGCGTGGTTTCCGGCGGATGCGCCGCGAGGATCGCGCCGCCATAGGTCCGGCGGACGGCGCGCGTGGCCGAGAGGTGCTGGAGGTCGCGGCGCACCGTCGAGGCCGAGACCTTGAGGCGCGCGGCGACGTCGTCGACGTCGATCTCCCCGAGGCTCAGCGCCTCCAGCAGCAACGTGCGGCGCTCCTGGCTGCGCATCGACATGGGTGGCGGTTCTCCGGACTTCGTTCCCGCGTCATGGCCGAGGCCGGCGGCGCTGGCCAGGATGTTTCTCGCCGTCGGGCTCTCGTCGGAGGTCGGCTTCGCCCTCCTCAGGCCGCCGGGGCTCTCGGCGCGAGGTCGACCGCCTGACGCAGGGCCTCGATCAGGCTCCGCTCGTCCGCGATGCCCTTGCCGGCGATGTCGAAGGCCGTCCCGTGATCGACGGAGGTGCGGATCACCGGCAGGCCCACGGTGATGTTCACGCCGGCTTCCAGCCCCAGGACCTTGATCGGGCCGTGGCCCTGGTCGTGGTACATCGCCACCACCATGTCGTAGTCGCCGCGCCCGGCGAGGAAGAACAGCGTGTCGGCGGGCAGCGGGCCGCGCACGTCCCAGCCCTTCGCCTGACAGATTTCGATGGCGGGCGTGATCTTCTCCGCCTCTTCGCCGCGCCCGAACAGGCCGTTCTCGCCGGCATGCGGGTTGATCGCGCAGACGCCGATCTTCGGGTTCGCGATTCCCGCCTTCACCAGGACGGCGTGGCCGCGCGCGATGACGCGCTCGACGAGGCCGGGCTCGATTTTCGCGATGGCGTCGATGAGGCCGATATGCGTGGTGACGTGGATCACCCGCAGCTTCGGCGAGACCAGCATCATCGAGACTTCCGGCGTGCCCGTGAGATGGGCGAGGAGTTCGGTGTGGCCCGGATACTTATGGCCGGCGGCGTGCAGGGCCTCCTTGGACAGGGGCGCGGTGCAGATGCCCTGCGCCTGCCCGGCCTGCACCACCTGCACGGCCCGCTCGATGTAGCGATAGGCCGCCTCGCCCGCGACGGGCGAGACCTGTCCGAAGGGCAGGTCGGCCGGGACCACCTTCAGGTCCACGCATTGCACCGCCGCCCCGTCGAAATCCGCCGCCCCGGGATCGGACAGGGACGCGACGGCCAGATCCGAGCCGACGATCCGGCCCGCTTGCCGCAGACGTTCGGCGTCGCCGATCACCAGGGGCCGGCACAGGGTCCGGACCTCCGCCCGGGCCAGCGCCTTCATGATGATCTCCGGCCCGATGCCGGCGGGGTCGCCCATGGTGATCGCGATGGTGGGGCGGGTCATGAGAAGCGTCCTTCGAGTCTGACGGCGCGCAGGCGCTCGCCGATACGGATGAGAGAATCGGCGTCGCCGAAGGCTCCGGCCTTCGTGGCGACCGGGACGGAGAGGCGCCCCAGCGTCAGGCCGAGGGAGACGCCGGGCTCGATCTCGTCGACGAGGCGGATGCCGTCGACGCCGAAGCGCGCGAGGAGCGCGGCGGCGGTCTCGCCGCCGGTGGCCGCGAAGGCACCGATCCGCCCCGCGACCGGATCGAGGGCTTCCGCGAGGCCGCGCGCGAGGCGCGGACCGAGGGCCATGTCGAGATCCGCGCCCATCGCGATCTCGACCAGGGCATCCGCCCCGGACGCGATCACGGCGGCGACGCGCTCCGCCAGGGCCGCCCGACCGGCCGGGTCGTCCAACAGGATGTGCGGCGGAACCGGCAGGTGGACGACGCCGTCCCGCGCGGCGAGGCGGCGCGTGGCCGCGCGCGAGGCCGCCGCGAGGGACCCGACCACGATCAGGCTGCCGGCCGGGTTCGGGGAGACGCGGACCGGCGCGGTCGCGACGGGTTCGAGGACGCCCGCGAGGGCATGGGCGAGGCCCGCGCTGCCGATGAAGAAGGGGGACGGCGCGAGGCGCAGGCTCGCCGCCGCGATGGCGGCCAGATCCGCATCCGTCTCGGCATCGCAGATCGCCACGCTCGCACCCGCCTCGGCGATCCGGGCGAGACGGGCGGCGAGGTCCGGTGCGCGGATGTCCGCGAGCGGAACCGCCTGCGTCGCGATGCCGGCGCCGCCGAGGACCTCCTCCAGATCGGCGCTCGGGTAGCTGTGGTCGCGCCGCCAGACCTCCGCCTCCTCGAGCGGCCGGCCGTCGACGCGGACGCGGCCCGCCACCGTGGTCCGTCCGGTGGCCGGAAAGGCCGGCGCGCAGATGCCGAAGGCCGCGCCGGTCCGGGCCTTCAGGCAGGCCAGCGTCGCGGCCGTCTCGGCGGCGGGCTGCCCTCTCAGCGTCGAGTCGATCTTCTTGAACAGGACCCGTTCCGGTTCGAGCAGGCGCCGCAGGAGGTCGGCATGCCGCTCGGCGGCGGCGGGCGCGGAGAGGCCGCGACTGTCCGCGTCGTAGGACAGCACCGCGAGGTCCCGGGGCACGACGCCCCTCGCCTCGCCCCGAGCGACCTCGCCCCACGTGACGGCGGCCGGAAGACCGCGCCGCCCGAAGGCGATGGCGCAATCGGCGGCCCCCGTCAGGTCGTCGGCGAGGATGAGCCAGCGCCCGGCCATCTCAGTGACCGGCGGCCACGGGCGCGGGCTTGGTGTCGGCGCTCTCCATCCCGGAGGCTTCGCCCTCGGACATCTGCGAGCCGCCGAAGCGCCGGGAGGCCCAGGCCGTCGCGATCGGAACCAGGATCGCCGTGACCACGACGCAGGCCGCCACCAGGATGGTGGCCGGCCCGGCGGCATCGGCATAGGCCGGATTGGCGGAGGCGACGATCGCCGGCACGGCGGCGGCGTTGCCGGCGGTCGAGGCGGCGGCCACGCCCGCGACGCCGGTGCCGCCGGTCATGCGGTCGGCGAAGAACAGCGGAATGCCGGTGACGACCACCACGGCGACGCCCATGGCGAGGCCGAGAAGACCGGCCTGCCAGACCTTCGACAGGTCGAGCCCCGCCCCGAGCGCGAAAGCGAAGAACGGAATCATCACCGGGATCGCCCGTCCCAGGAAGGCGCGCATCTCGCGGTCGAGGTTGCCGATGATCATGCCGACCAGCAGCGGCAGGATGGCGCCGACGAGGGTCTGCCAGGGAAAGGCCGAGAGGCCGGCGACGCCGAGGGTGATCATGGTGAGGAAGGGCCCGCTCTCCAGGGACATCACCGTGTAGGCGCCGACATCCCGAGGGCGGCCGTACTGGCCCATCAGCGCCATGTAGAGCCCGCCATTGGTGTCGTTCATCGCGGCGACGATCGCCAGGGTGGAGAGGCCCGCGAACATGCCGGCGGCCACCGGCGCCTCGCCGAGGACCTGCCCGAAGACCAGGCCGAGGATCATGGCGATGCCGACCTTCACGGCCAGCAGCGTGCCGCCCTTCTTCATGATGTAGGGCGTCGCGCGAAAATCGATGCTCGCGCCCATGCAGACGTAGAACACGGCGAGGATCGTCAGGGCGCCGGAGAAGAGCGCGCCCGTGAAGGATCCGAACAGCTTCGGGGTGCCGGGGAAGAAGGTGGCAATCAGCGCCCCGGCCAGCAGCGGCACGACCATCATGCCGCCCGGCACCGCTTCGATGGACCGTTTGATCGGAATCTGCATGGCGCGTGTCATCCCTGTGATTTTGACTGCGCATTTTGCGCATTTTGATCGTTATCGATCCGCGCCCAGCCGGATTTTCCCGGTAGCCTCGGAACATTCGACCATTACTCTGCGCATAACACGCATTGCGTCAATCGATTTGCGCAAATTGTGCAGTGGGAGCGGACGTGTCGGGCCGAGCACCGTCTCGGCCGGCCCACAAGCCGCGTCTGGCGGCGCGCCGCAGCGCGGAGGAGCCGAGGGGTTCCGCGTACGGCTTGCATCGTTTTCCCGGCCCCGGCGTTTCCGTCCGCCGCACGGCGCGGCAGGAGTTCGGCATGCACAATCCCTTCCTCTCGATCCTGATGCTCGCCTTCGAGGCGCAGAAGGTCATCGAACTCCGCCTCGTGAGGATCGCCTGGGGCGGCACCGAGGCGCAGGCCGAGATACAGTCGATGGTGTCCGAGAAGATCCAGGCGGCGATGGAGGCGACCGGCACGCTCATGGTGGGCGGCTCGCCCGAGAGCGTCATCGCCCGCTACCGCGAGCACGTGGCGGCCAACACCAAGCGCCTGATGGCGGCCTGAGCCGTCTCGGGAACACCGCGCAGCCCCTTCGATTGACGTCGAAACAGGGAGTGAAACAGATGGTCGATGTATCCCGGATCGAGGAACACGCGGACGTGGTCGGATCGGACGGCGCGCATGTCGGCACGGTCGATCACGTCGAGAAGGGCGAGATCAAGCTGACTCGGAAGGGCCAGGAGGCGGGCGGCCTCCACCACTTCATGCCCGTGGATTTCGTCCGGTCCGTCGAGGGCGGCACCGTCCGGCTCGATCGGCCGTCCGAGGAGGTCGAGCGGGAATGGTCGACCTCCTGAGCGCGCGCAGGCACGGGGGCACATAATGGCCGATGTGATCACGGGCGATTTCGGCACCGGACGCGAGGCACTGGCCGGGCTCGAACATGTCTTCGGGGATGTTGCCGGACTCCGCGTCGGCCTCCGGCGGATCGAGGCACCGCACGGAGACGAGCTTCAGGTCACCGTCAGCGCGGAGGGATTGTCGGTTCCGCGTCAGGTCGCGGTCGTCCTCGCCAATGCGGCGGGCGAGGACGAGGCGGACCGGATCGGCAAGGCCGTCCTCGAAGCCCTTCGGCTCGCCGAAGGGCTTCGCCGGGGGACGGTGTAGGAGCCGCTCCGTCGCGTCGCGGAGACCGCTCCTTCGTCTCGCCGGACGATGCGAAATCGCTTCTCCGCGGGCAGCGCCCGTGCCGGTCCTCGGGCGCTCTGCGCGTCGAGGTCAGCGCCCGCTGGCGCCCGGCTCGCGGGCGCTTTTGCCGGGCGCCGCGAAATCCTTAAGAAACGCCTCCTTGAACACGGAATGCACCGTCTTATGCAGACAATCCACCGCGCTCGAAGTCCGCGACGAGTGTGACTTGGATACACTATGGCGCGGGGATCGCGACCATTAAACCCAACTCATCCGCATCCCGAATGCGCCTCTGATCTGGATGAGACCCGCGATGTTCAAGAAGCTCTTCCTCGCCTCCACGGTTCTGGCAGGCCTCACCGCCGCCGCTTCGGCCGCCGACCTTCCGCGCCGCGCGGCGCCGCCGGTGTTCGTGCCGGTGCCGGTGTTCACCTGGACCGGCTTCTACGCCGGTTTCAACGCCGGCTACGGCTTCGATGCCGGCAGCGGCTCCAACGGCCCGGCCCTCATCGTCGCCAATGCCCCGATCTTCCTCGGCACGGCGGCCAGCCCGCTGGTCGGCGGTCGCGGCGCCGGCGCCTTCGGTGGCCGTGACTCGAACGAAGGCTTCGTCGGCGGTGGCCAGATCGGCTACAACTACCAGTTCACCCCGGGCTCCGGCGTCGTGGTCGGCATCGAGGCCGACGCCCAGTACGTCGACTTCGGCAACAGCCGGAACCGCTACTCCAACATCGTCGGCGTGCTGAACCCCGACCTGACCGCCGTCAACCCGAACGGCCTGTCGGGCCTCGACTACTTCGGCACCGTCCGTGGTCGCCTCGGCTACGCCTTCGACCGCACCCTCGTGTACGGCACCGGCGGCTTCGCCTATGGCGGCGGCGGCGGCACCGATTGCGGCCTGCCCAATAGCAGCCGCAACGATTTCCGCACCGGCTGGACCGCCGGCGGCGGCATCGAGTACGCCCTGCCCACCGACTCGCTCCTGAACGTCTTCAAGTCCGCGGCCGTGACGCTGAAGGTCGAAGGCCTGTACGTGAACCTCGACCGCGACAACGCCAACAACGGCGTGTTCGCGTACTCGAACTCCGCCCTCGAACGCAAAAGAGCCCGGCCTCGCGGCCGGGCTCTCGGGATCGACGACGCTCCGAGGGAGCGTCGGACATCCGATCCTAGTAGGTGCCGAACTTGTAGTTCACGCCGGCGCGGACGACGACGAAC
>NZ_JAKSXY010000099.1 GCF_022829445.1 Methylobacterium sp. J-068
GCCAGAAGACCTTCGTCGACACCCTGATGAAGGCCAACGACCGCACCATCGGCATCCTGGTGGACGCCGACGTGGAAGAGGAGTCGACCAAGCTCAAGGCGCTCCAGACCCAGCAGCAGCTGGCGACCCAATCCCTCAGCATCGCCAACGGCGCGGGCGCCGGCCTGCTCTCGCTCTTCCGCTGAGCGGCTCGCGCCCTGAGGCTCAGACCTCCTCGTCCGGCTCTTCGCCGAGGGCCCTGCGCATCTGGTCGAGGCAGCCCTGGAGGATGTAGGCGGCGGCCAGCATGTCCACGACCTCGCCGCGCTTGGCCCGCGAGGCATCCGCCGCGATGAGCGCGCGGGTGACGGCGGCGGTGGACAGGCGCTCGTCGCAGTAGAGCACGGGCAGCGGCAGCAGCGGCTTCATGTTGCGCACGAAGGAGCGGGTCGACTGCACGCGCACCCCCTCGCTGCCATCCATGTTGAGGGGCAATCCGATCACGAGGCCGCCGACGCCGTGCGTCTCGCACAGGGTCCGCAGGCGGGCCACGTCGGGAGTGAACTTGACCCGCCGGATGGTCTCGAGGGGCGAGGCGATCTGGCGGCCCACATCCGACAGGGCGAGCCCGATCGTCTTGGTGCCGAGATCGATCCCGATGAGGCGGGGGCCGCCCCGCGACGCCTCCGCGAAGGCCCGCATCTCGGCCTCGTCCATGTCCGCCGCTCTCCCGTGACGCGTCCCTCCTGATCGATCCGGCGACGGCCCGCAAGGGAGGGGCCGGATCGCTCCCCGGATCAGTGCAGGCCGGCCGCGCCCTCGGTGCCGTCGCCGACGAACGCGGTGGGCAGGGGCGCGGCGCCCATGCCGAGGATGCCGCGCACGGCCGCCCCGCGGCTGCGCCGCATCAGGTCCACGAGGTCGGCGCCGCCGAAGCGGATCGATTCGAGGTCGGCGTCCAGCACCCAGATCTCGTACTCGTCGCGTCCCGGCACCACGTCCCAGAACAGGAACGCGCCGGCCTCGGTCTGGCCGAAGAAGCCCGCGCGCTCGATCACGCTCGGGTCGTCGCCCTCGACCTCGAAGCGGTGGTCCACCCGCTCGGCCAGCACGGACGCGATGCTGTGGGCCATGAGTTCAGAGCGCCCGACGAGGTCCGTCTCCGGATCGATGCTCGGGATCGCGACGCGGAAATACCCGTTGGCGAGCCCTGCCCCGAGGCTCAGGCAGAAGGTCCGGTAGCTCTCGGGCAACGGAAATCCGAGCTCGGCCTCGGCGCGGTCGAGCTCGGCCGCGCTCGAGACCGGCCCCGGCGCGCAGGGCGCGAACACCGTCTCCCACATCTGAAACACCCTTCCGACGCATTAACGTTAAAGAAACGTTGTCATACCCTTGCGGGGACCCGGGCCGCCAGAGCATCGTTAAGCGTTCGTTAACGAACCCGGTGCCGACCCCATGACCTCAGCCGCTCCCGCATCACGTCCGACCCGGCGGGCCATGCCGCTCCGGCACAAGCTGATGCTGGTCCTGGCCTGCGAGGTCCTGCTCCTCGGCTTCCAGCGGGCCGACCTGACCCCGCGCCGGGCCGGCATCCTCATCGAGGCACCCGCTCTGGCGCACCACGTCATCACCTGAAGACCTCCGGCGGGATCGCCCGGATCCGGCCGGCGTTGCGAGCGCGCGAGGGCGGGTGCTATAGCCCGGCGCAACGTGCCACCGCCCGCGACATCCGCGCGGATGCGGGCGGGCACCGCGAGGATTTGAAGGCAGCATGTCGGTCGACGCAACGACGGTGAGGCGCATCGCGCACCTGGCGCGCATCGCGGTGAGCGAGGACGAGGTCGCCCCCCTCCAGGGCGAACTCAACGCGATCCTGGCCTTCGTCGAGCAACTCGGCGCCGTCGACGTGACGGGGATCGAGCCGATGACCTCCGTGACCCCGATGGCGATGAAGAAGCGGGCCGACTTGGTCACCGACGGGGCCAAGGCCGACGCCATCGTGGCCAACGCGCCCGAAACCGAGGACCACTACTTCCTCGTGCCGAAGGTGGTCGAGTAGGCGCGACGCGCCCGCACCGCACGCGACCGCAACGCGCGGCACCAGTTTCGTCTCCGAATCGGCCCGGCGCCCCCACCATGGCGACGGCGTCACGCCGGGGTTCAACAGGACGAGCGCCCAGGACTTTCTCGCACATGACCTCTCTCAACGAACTCACCCTGGCGGAGGCCCGCGACGGGCTGAAGGCTGGGGACTTCTCCGCCGCCGACCTGACCCGGGCGCACCTCGCCGCCATGGAGAAGGCGCGCGGCCTGAACGCCTACCTCGTCGAGACGCCCGAGCGGGCGCTGGCGATGGCGGACGCCGCCGACGCGAAACTCGCCGCCGGCGAGGCGCGGCCGCTGGAGGGAATCCCGCTCGGGATCAAGGACCTGTTCTGCACGGACGGCGTGGCCACCACCGCCGGCTCCAAGATCCTGGAGGGCTTCACGCCCGCTTACGAATCCGCCGTGACGGCCAATCTCTGGCGCGACGGCGCCGTGATGCTGGGCAAGCTCAACCTCGACGAGTTCGCCATGGGCTCGTCCAACGAGACCTCGGCCTACGGCGACGCCGTCTCGCCCTGGCGCCGAGCCGGTTCGGAGACGAAGCTGGTGCCGGGCGGCTCGTCCGGTGGCTCGGCGGCGGCGGTGGCGGCCCATCTCTGCCTCGGCGCCACCGCGACGGATACGGGCGGCTCGATCCGCCAGCCCGCCGCCTTCACCGGCACGGTCGGCATCAAGCCGACCTACGGCCGCTGCTCGCGCTGGGGCACGGTGGCCTACGCCTCCTCGCTGGATCAGGCCGGCCCGATCGCCCGCACCGTGCGCGACTGCGCCATCCTGCTCGGCTCGATGGCGGGCCAGGATTCCCGCGACACCACCTGCGCCGACCTGCCGGTGCCCGATTTCGAGGCGGCGGTGACGCGCGGCGTGAAGGGCCTGACCATCGGCATTCCGAAGGAGTATCGGGTCGAGGGCATGTCCGCCGAGATCCAGGCGCTCTGGGACCGGGGCGCCGAGATGCTCCGGGATGCCGGCGCCACGATCCGCGAGATCTCGTTGCCGCACACCCAGTACGCGCTGCCGGCCTACTACATCGTCGCCCCCGCCGAGGCCTCCTCGAACCTCGCCCGCTACGACGGCGTGCGCTACGGCCTGCGCGTGCCCGGCAAGGACATCGCCGGGCTCTACGAGAACACCCGCGCGGCCGGTTTCGGGCGCGAGGTGAAGCGCCGCATCATGATCGGCACCTACGTGCTCTCGGCCGGCTATTACGACGCCTATTACGTGCGGGCGCAGCGCATCCGCACCCTGATCAAGCGGGACTTCGAGCAGGCCTACGCCGCCGGCATCGACGCGATCCTGACGCCCGCGACCCCGTCCGCCGCCTTCGGCATCGGCGAGAAGGGCTCGGGCGATCCCGTCGAGATGTACCTGCAGGACGTCTTCACCATCACGGTGAACATGGCGGGCCTGCCCGGCATCTCGGTGCCGGCGGGCCTCGACGCACAGGGGCTGCCCCTCGGGCTCCAGCTCATCGGCCGTCCCTTCGACGAGGAGACCCTGTTCGCCGCCGCGCAGGTGATCGAGGAGGCCGCCGGGCGTACCAGGCTGCCGGCCGCGTGGTGGGCATGAGCAAGCTTTTGGTCCCAAGCGCCGGTCCCCTCTCCTGGAAGGAGAGGGACAGGGTGAGGTGTGCGACAGTCACGGACATGGACCACACCTCACCCCAACCCTCTCCTTCCAGGAGAGGGAGCCCGGCGCGATCCAATGACGGACCGCACACCTCGACCTGGGGGCACACCCGATGACCGTCCCGGTCTATCCCTTCGACGTCTGGATCTGGGCCGCCTTCGACCCGGTGCTCATCGGCATCGCGCTGGTCATGGGCTGGAAGTCGGACCAGTTCGTGAAGATCATCCTGGTGTCGCTGATGGCCTTCGCGGTCTCGGTGCTGGTGTCGTGGGGCGTCACCGCGATCGGCATCCCCTGGCCCGCGCCCGTGAGCCACGACGGGCCGACCTTCTTCCCCGTGCGCTGGATCGCGGCCTTCGTCTGGGGCACCCTGGGCTTCCTCGCGCACCAGCTCTACCGCCTGCGCGCTTGACCGCGCGGGCCGGCACTCCCACCCTTCAGGCGCTTACCGGCGCCCCACCGCACTGATTTCCGGGCCATCATGACCGCAGCCGTGAACCCAAAAAAACTCATCAAGGGCGGCCTGCACGACTGGGAGGTCGTGATCGGCATGGAGATCCACGCCCAGGTCACGAGCCGCTCGAAGCTGTTCTCCGGCGCCTCGACGGAATTCGGCGGCGAGCCGAACGATCACGTCTCCCTGGTCGACGCGGCGATGCCCGGCATGCTGCCCGTCATCAACGAGGAATGCGTGGCCCAGGCCGTGCGCACCGGTCTCGGGCTCAAAGCGCGGATCAACCATCGCTCGGTGTTCGACCGGAAGAACTACTTCTATCCGGACCTGCCGCAGGGCTACCAGATCTCGCAGTTCAAAGACCCGATCGTCGGCGAGGGCGAGGTGCTGGTCGATCTGCCCGACGGCGAGTCGATCACGGTGGGCATCGAGCGGCTGCACCTCGAGCAGGATGCCGGCAAGTCCCTGCACGACCAGAACCCGACCCAGAGCTTCGTCGACCTGAACCGTTCGGGCGTCGCCCTGATGGAGATCGTCTCGCGTCCGGATCTGCGCTCCTCCGAGGAGGCGCGCGCCTACGTGACCAAGCTGCGCACGATCCTGCGCTACCTCGGCACCTGCGACGGCGACATGGAGAAGGGCTCCTTACGCGCCGACGTCAACGTCTCGGTGCGAAAGGTCGGCGACCCGCTCGGCACCCGCTGCGAGATCAAGAACGTCAACTCGATCCGCTTCATCGGGCAGGCCATCGAGACCGAGGCGCGCCGCCAGATCGCGATCATCGAGGATGGCGGCACGATCAGCCAGGAGACCCGCCTGTTCGATCCGGGCAAGGGCGAGACCCGCTCCATGCGCTCGAAGGAAGAGGCGCACGATTACCGCTACTTCCCCGACCCGGACCTGCTGCCGCTGGAATTCGACCAGGCCTATGTGGACGCCCTGGCCGAGGGCCTGCCCGAATTGCCAGACGCCAAGAAGGCGCGCTTCATCGAGAGCTACGGCCTCAGCGCCTACGATGCCGGCGTGCTCATCGCCGAGCGCGCCTCGGCCGATTATTTCGAGGCGGTGGCGAAGGGCCGCGACGGCAAGGCCGCCGCGAACTGGGTCATCAACGAGCTGTTCGGCCGCCTCAACAAGGAGGGCCACAGCATCGAGACGAGCCCGGTCTCGGCCGATCAGCTCGGCGCCATCGTCGATCTCATCGGCGAGGGGGTGATCTCGGGCAAGATCGCCAAGGATCTGTTCGAGGTCGTCTGGTCCGAGGGCGGTGAGCCGCGCGCGCTGGTCGAATCACGCGGCATGCGTCAGGTCACCGACACGGGCGCCATCGAGGCGGCGGTGGACGACATCATCGCCAAAAATCCCGACAAGGTTGCCCAGGCCCGCGAGAAGCCGACCCTGCTCGGCTGGTTCGTTGGCCAGACCATGAAGGCCACCGGCGGCAAGGCGAACCCGGCAGCCGTGAACGCCCTGCTCAAGGCCAAGCTCGGAATCGAGTAGGGGGGTATGCGCCCTACCCCCATGAGGGCGGGCCGCCCTGGTGCGGGACCGACGCCGTGACTCCGACGCTCGCTGTAGCGATCCGCCGTCTCGGCCCGCACGACGCGGCGGCGTTCCGTGCCCTGCGCCTCGACGGCCTCGCCCGGCACCCGGAGGCGTTCGGGGCCTCGTGGGAAGTGGAATCCCGCCAGCCGCTGGCGTGGTTCACCGCGACCCTGGAGGGCCAAGCCGTGTTCGGCGCCTGGTGCGGGCAGGGCGAACTGGTCGGCGTCGCGGGACTCTACGTGCCCGAGGCGCCCAAGCTCCGCCACAAGGGCACGTTGTGGGGCGTCTTCGTCAGCCCGGCCGCCCGTGGAACGGGCATCGGCTCGGGGCTCATCGCCGCCGTGCTCGGCCATGCATCCGCGTGGGTGGAGGATGTCGCTCTGTCGGTGGGTGCCACCAATCAGGAAGCGATCCGACGCTACGAGGCAGCCGGTTTCGCGCGTTACGCGCCTGGAACCGCGCGCCCTGAAGGTCAACGATGTCTTCTACGACGAAGTCTTGATGGTTCTTGCTCTTAACCGCCAAGATTGAACAAGATCAACCGGCGGCGGAAGCGGCCGAAGTGGGGCTGGTGCATGTCCGAAGTCGTGCCGTGTGGCCGCTTCTGCGCCCCTGGAGACCGCTTCCGTCCCGTGATTCGCGTGTGCGCTGCTCAGCGTCCGGGTCGAATTACACCCGGATGATCGCCGCAGCCGCCTGCTGGGGTGGCGTCATTCCCAAATCTCCTGCGTCTCGTCGGTCATGATCGTTATCCGATCAAGGCCTCCTCGTTGCTTGAGCTGTGCTTTGCCGTCGAAGCACTCGACTAAGGTGCGACCCAATCGCGAAGACGTCAAGGCCCTATTTATGCGTTTTTGCGATCGTATTGTTTCCCGTCTCGACAGCCTTAAAAATTCCTGTCGGCACAGGCCCTTGGCCCACGGCGCGACCTCGTCCTCCCCGGCAGGTGGCCTCAGGGCGTCGGCGCCGTCGCGCCGGAGAAGCGGCCGCGCAGGCGGGCGAGCCAGTCCTCGCGGTGGCGGCCGGGTTCTCCCACCGAGACGGTGGCGGTCATGCCCGCCACCAGGGTGATGCCGTCCGGCACGGCCTCGATCCGGATGCGCACGGGCACGCGCTGGGCGAGCCGAACCCAGGTGTAGACCGGGTCGACGTTCGGCAGCCCCTGCGTGCTCGCCGCGGCATTGGCCGTGCTGATGCCGAGCGTGATGCTCTCCACGGTGCCGCGGATCAGCGGATCGTAGCCGAGGAGTTCGGCCGAGACCGGGTCGCCCACGTGGATATGGGCCATCTTGGTCTCCTCGAAATAGCCGTCGATCCAGAACGAGTCGGTGTCGATCACCGCGATGTTGACGGTGCCGGTGGTGGCATAGTCGCCGGTGCGCAGGAGGAGGTTGGTCACCCGGCCGTTCACGGGGGAGCGCACCTGCGTACGCTGCAGGTTGATCTTGGCCTGGGAGAGCTGCGCCTTGGCCGAGGCCAGAGCCGCCTCCGCGATCTTGGCGGTGCCGGCATATTGCTGCTTCTCCTCCACGGAGGTGGACAGCGTGGTGAGCGCCTCGCGCCGGGCCGCCTGGGTGCGCTTGACCTGGAGGTCGGCCTCCCGGTTCTCGACCTCGGCCTCGGCGGAGGTGACGGAGACCTCGAAGTCGAACGGGTCGATGACGTAGAGGACGTCGCCCTTGCGCACGGGCTGGTTGTCGTCGACCCGCAGCTCCGTGATCTGGCCCGAGACCTGCGGCGCCACGCTCGCCACCTGGACCCGCACCCGTCCGTCGCGGGTCCAGGGCGCGGTGACGTAGAACTGCCAGACCAGAGCCGCCGCCACGAAGGCGCAGGCGAGGATGATCACCGTCGCGAGGATCCGCAGGACGCGGCGCCCGCGCCCGGCCCGGCGCGGGCTCGTGTCCGGGCTCCGGTCCCGCCCGGCATCGGTGGCGGGCGCGTCTTTGGTCTTGTCGTCGGCCATTGCTCAGAGGAACACGATCAGGAGGGCGAGGATGCAGACGTAGAGGCCGGCCTCCGCCAGGGGCGGGTTGGCGACGTAGCGGCCGATGCGCAGGCGCGCGAACAGGAAGCGCAAGGCCACGAGGATCGCCAGCGCCCCGGCCGCGTAGGCGACGAAGGGCGAGAGCAGCACGCCGCCGAGGTCGAGGTCGCTCCGCATCAGGCCGTTCCGATACCGAGGCGGCGCAGGAAGCGGCCCTGCCGCTCGATCACGTGCGCGGCCGTGACGAGGTCGCTCACCGCGCGGGCGAGGTGGGAGCGCGTCTCCGGTAAGGCTCCGGGCGCCGCCGCCAGCAGCGCGCGGGCCGCCTCCAGCATCCCGGCGGCGTCGACGGTCTCGATCGCCGCGCGGGCGCGCGCGGTCTCGCCGGAGAGGCCTGCATCGTGCGCCAGACCCCGCAGCTGCGCATGGGCCCGGGCGGCGGCCGATTCCATGCGGGCGAGGTCGAAGGCCCGGTCGAGGCTGGCCCGGCGCACGGCGCCGCTGCCCGAACTCCAGCGGGCGAATTGCAGCAGGCGGTCGCTGTTGAGGCTGGTGCGGGTGGTGGCGTCGCCGCCCGCCCCGGCCAGGGCATCGACGAGGGCGCGGCGGGCCGAATCGAGCGCGAAGGCCCGGTGCCGGGCGTTCGAGATCGGCAGGATGATCCGCACGGTGAAGAACAGGATCAGGGCCGCGACGACGACCAGGAAGGCGTTGGTGAGGAACCCCTGCGGATCGTAGCTCTGCGGGTTCGCGGGCGAGAGCAGCACAGGGAAGAACACCAGCAGGATGAAGCCGATGCCGAAGGTCGGCGGGTTGAGGCTGAGGAAACAGGCGACGAACACCACCGGCGCCATGGCGATGGCGAGGAGGGGGAAGCCCTGCACCCCCGCGAGCATGCCGAACAGCACGATCCCGGCGGAGAGGGCCGCCAGCGGCATGCCGATGAGCACGCCTTTGGCGAAGACGCGCGGGTCCGGCGTGATCGAGGACAGGGCGCAGGTGGAGGCCACCTGCACCAGGGCGAAGGAGGTGGCGGGCCAGCCGGTGGCGGCGAAGAACAGCGCGGTCAGGCCGAAGGCGATCGCGACCCGCAGGGCCCCGCGCAGGGCCTCCGGCATGTCACGATGCGTCGGCAGCGCCACCCTGCGCAGGGGCCGCCCGCCCCGCGCCAGGGCCCGGTGGCCGTCCTGCGCGAACAGGGCGGCGCGGGCGAAATCGAGGGAGCGTTGCAGCGCCAGAACCGCGTCGAGGGGTTCGTCGCCCGCGCGCAGGGCCTCGTCCACGAGGTCGGACAGGCGCGCCACGGCCGCTGCCGGGTCGCCCTCCGGCCCGGTCAGGCCGAGGCAGAGGCCGCGCGCCTCGGCGACGGCCGGAGAGGGCTCGGGCAGGCGCGCGATCGCCGCCCGGACATGGCGGGCGGTGGCGGCCATCACGTAGAGCGCCGCGATGGCGCTGCGGGCCCCGGCGGCCCGATCCGGCCCGTCATCGAGTTCACCCGCGATGGCGCCGGCATCGCCCCGCAGGACGGCGATCTTCCGGATCAGCGCGGCGGCGCGCTCGGAGCCCGGATCGCCCCGCGTCAGGGTCTCGCGGGCGAAGGCCTGCGTCTCCGCGATCGCCCCCGCCAGGGTGTCGCGCACCGAGCGCCAGATGCTCGGGCTCCCCAGGGCATCGTTGATGAAGGTGATCGCCACGATGCCGAGGGTGATCGCCGCGACCCGGTCGACGGCGGCCTCGAAGGTGCTCTGCGGCGTGTCGATATGCGCGATGGCGATGATCGCCACGGTGTAGCCCGAGAGCATGGCGCCGTAGGCGCGCGTGTCCTGCAGGAAGTGCGCGGTGAAGACGCAGCAGCCCAGCCATGTCGCGAAGGAGACGAGCAGCAGGACCCGGTCCTGCGCGAACAGCGCTATCAGGACGATCGCCACGGCGGCGCCCACCAGCGTGCCGAGGAAGCGATAGAGGGCCTTGGAGAGGGCCTGACCGCGCGTCGGCTGGGCCAGGATCGCCACGCAGACCGCCGCCGAGGAGGCACCCGACAATTGCAGCCAGAACGCCGCGTAGAGCGCCAGGATCATGGCGAGCCAGATCCGCACGGCGAAGGCCCAGGCGGCGGGCCTCGGCACCAAGCGCTCGGCCAGCGCGAGGGCCCGGTCTGACAGGGTGGACCGTGCCGGCGCCAGCTCGCTCACCCGGCATTCTCCCGCGCCGGGACGTCGCCGGACCGGGTGGCGACGCGGGCCTGCCAGAGGCAGAGCAGCGGCGTCACCGCCAGTTCGACGGCCAGGGCCGCCAGCATCACCAGGGAGGGCAGCCCGGTCAGCGCCAGCCCGAGCAGGCGCGCCAGGCCGCCGAGGGCCACCACCAGGGTGAGGAAGCGGAACAGCGTGGTCTTGGTCTCGATGCCGGGCACGCAGGTCCAGAACAGGATGCCGATGCCGAGGTGCAACCCCGAGAGGTAGCGGAAGTGGCTGTCGGCCGAGACGTCCACGAGGCCGCTACGGCCGATCCCGTTCAGCCCGAACAGCACGCCGTAGAGGCCGGAGACCACCGGAACCAGGGCCACCACCGCCACCACGCGCTGCAGCGCCTGCCGTTCCCGCATCGTCGCGTCCGTTGAGACTCGCATCTTAACCGGATCGGCAACCGGGGCGGCCAGGCTTCCGTTCCTTCGTTGCGCGCGCGAAAGGCCGCGTTCCGCGCGGAAAAGACCGCGCCGGGCGCGTCACGCCTTGATCTGCTTCAAGCGCTTCACGCACTTGCTGTAATATTGCGGCCATTTCGGACCCTGCGCGGCCTTGTCGGCGACCGAGAGGGCGCGCCACTCGGCGCCGCACTTCTTCTGGCGCTCGCGCGCCGCGCTCTGTCCGACGCTCGGCTGCTTTGTGGTTTCCTTGGCCGTGTCCTTGGCGGTCTCCTTCGCGGCCGCCGCCTGCGCCCAGGCGTCGCCGGACGCGATGGGTGTCAGAGCACTTGCCAGGAGCGCGAAGGCCGCGAACAACGCGACGGTCGGACGGATACGGAACGGCTGCATGAGGACCCCTGGGAAACCTTGGGCGCCGCCGGGGGGCGGGCCGGCCGCATCACAGCACAACCCTGGGCGAGGGCAAGCGCCAATCACACGGGTCGCGGCACGGTCCACCGGTCCAAGCCGCCGGCAGCCCCCCTGCAACCATCGTCGGCACGGCCCCTGCAACCATCGGCTCGCGTTCCGGATTGATCCGGGGCATGAGACGAGCCTGATCTGCGCTGGATTTAGAACCGCATGGCACACGCCCCGGGAAAACCCATCGACGTGCACACCTGGAGCACGCCGAACGGCTGGAAGATCCCGATCATGCTGGAGGAGTGCGGCCTGCCCTACCGGGTGGTGCCGGTGAATATCGGCCGGGGCGACCAGATGGCCCCGGATTTCCTCAAGATCTCGCCGAACAACAAGATTCCCGCGATCGTCGATCCGGACGGGCCGGGGGGCGAGCCCGTCACGGTGTTCGAGTCGGGCGCGATCCTGCAATATCTCGGGCGCAAGACCGGCTGCCTCTATCCCGCCGACGAGCGGGCGCGGATCGCGGTGGACGAGTGGCTGTTCTGGCAGGTGGGCGGCTTCGGGCCCATGCTCGGCCAGGCCCATCATTTCCGCATCTACGCGCCGGAGAAGATCCCCTACGCCATCGAACGGTTCACGGCGGAAGCCCACCGGCTCTACGGGGTGCTCGACCGGCGCCTCGCCGACCGGGACTACGTGGCCGGCGCGTTCTCCATCGCCGACATCGCGATCCTGCCCTGGGCCAAGTATCACGAGAAGCAGAACATCGACCTCGCCGGCCTGCCCAACGTCCGGGCCTGGCTCGACCGCATCATGGCGCGCCCAGCGGTGCAGCGCGGCTTCGCGGCGGTCTGAGGCGCGCCGGCTTATCCCGCGCGGCTCATTCGGCCGGCGCGGGCGCCTTGGCGGGCGCCGCCTTCGCGGGCTTCGGGGCGGCCTTGACGACCGGGGCGGGCTCGGGCTGGGCGGAGGCCTGCTGGTTCACGTCGGGCACGCGGGTCCAGGTCTGCGAGCCGCACAGCACCCTGAGCAGGCAGCCGGAGACCGACAGCTCGGAGCCGCTCTCGCGCTCCAGGCTGACCTGATACATCTTGCCCTCGTCGGCGTTGTAGATCTCGCCCGAGAACTTCGCCTCCTCGGGCTTCAGGTTGTCGAGGAGCGTCAGGCCGAGCAGGGGGCGGGCGCGCTTCTTGGGGTCGGGGTTCTTGATGTCCGTGCGCGGGCTTCCGTCCTCGTTGGTGGCGGTCTTGGCCCAGACAACCTTGCCGCAGATGTTGGCGGCGCCCGGGCCGCAGCGATCGATGCGGACCTTGGCGCGGCCGTCCCCGGTGAGCCAGGTGCCCGTCGGGTCCTGGGCCGGTGCGGCGGAGGCGGGCACGAGGCTGGCGAGGATGAGGGCGGCGGGGAGGGCGACGCGCATGTCCTGGTCTCCGTGTGGCGTGGCTGCGGAAAGGGGGCCGTTGTCGTCTGACCACAGGAGGCGTCCGCAATCGGGCGTTTTTCCGGCTTTGTTGCGCCAAAGCCATGATGGCCGGAATTCGCGCGCCGCCCGCCCGGTTATCCCCCGCGATTTCGCCTCGGGTTGAGGGTGGGGAGCCCGCCCGCTATAAGCCCGGCGCCGAAGCCATTTTCGGCTGAGCGATCACAACCGGACGGACCATGGCCACCGAGCGCACCTTCTCCATTCTCAAGCCCGACGCGACGAAGCGGAACCTGACCGGCGCGGTCAATGCCGTGATCGAGAAGGCGGGCCTGCGCATCGTCGGCCAGCGCCGCATCCAGATGAGCCGCGCCCAGGCGGAAAAATTCTACGAGATCCACAAGGAGCGCCCGTTCTTCGGCGAGCTCGTGGAATTCATGACCTCCGGCCCGGTGGTGGTCCAGGTGCTCGAGGGCGAGAACGCCGTCGCGCGCTACCGCGAGGTCATGGGCGCCACGAACCCGGCCAATGCCGACGAGGGCACCATCCGCAAGACCTTCTCCGAATCGGTCGGCGAAAACACGGTCCACGGCTCGGACAGCCTCGAGAACGCCAAGGCCGAGATCGCCCAGTTCTTCCAGGACGCCGACATCGCCGGCTGAGTGCCGCGCCCGACGCCGCGGCCCGTCGGGGCGGCGGCGTTTGGCGGCCGGTGTGGCCCCGGCGCCCTTGCGCGGCGGGGACGCGAACGTGAAACCGGTTCGTTCCCGAATCGCTTTCACGGACCCATCGATCCCATGCGCCTCATCGCCCCGCGCACCGGCCGGCTCCTGCTCGCCGCCGGCCTGCTCTCGCTCGTTGCCGCCTGCAATGCCAACAAGGCCGGCCCGACCGCGTCGCTCGAGGGCTACACCCCCGATCCCGCGCTGAAGACCGCCTCCGCCGGCAACCTCACGGGCCGCGTGCGCCACGCCTGCACCGTCACGCAGGCCCGCCTGCAGAACGTCTCCGAGGTCTCCCTCGCGCGTCCCTGCGGCTGCTACGCCAACCGGACGCTCGCGAGCCTCGACCGGGGCGAGCTCGATGCCTACCGCAGCACCGGCTACTTCAATGACTCGGCCCGCGCCAAGGCGCTCTCGGCCCTCGACAGCTGCCAGCTGCCGCGCCCGGCCTGAGGGAATTCCGCCCGCGTGCCCCCGGCGTTCAGGCCCGGGGGTCCGCACCTTGCGTGAACTCGCGCCAGAGCAGGATCAGCGCCGCCATCACGGCGGGGCCGAGGAACAGGCCGAGCAGGCCGAAGCTCTCGACGCCGCCGAGGATGCCGAGCAGCACCCAGAGGAAGGGCAGGCGGGTCGTGCCGCCGATCAGCGCCGGGCGCACGAAGTGGTCCGCGATGAAGGTGACGACGAGGCCGGCCGCCACCACCACGAGGGCGGGCACCACCGCGCCGTTGGCGAGCAGGACCAGGGCCGCCGCGCCGAAGACCAGGGGCGCCCCGAACGGGATCATCGCCGCCACCGCGGTGAGTGCTCCCAGCAGCACCGGGTGCGGCACGCCCGCGAAGTAATAGACGATTCCCAGCAGCACGCCCTCGCCGAGCCCCACCAGGACCAGCCCGTCCACGGTGCCGTGGACCGAGGCCACCATCTGGCGCGCCACCCGCTCGCCGCGCGGGCCGAACAGCTTCGCGCTGGCGGTCAAAACCTGCGCCGCCACGGCGCGCCCGTCCCGGAACAGGAAGAACAGCGCCACCAGCGTGAACCCGAACAGGACCGTGCGTCGGACGATCTGCGCCCCGAGGCTGCGCGTCACCCCGAGCACCGAGGAATTGTCGAAGCGGTGCAGCAGCTCCGAGCCCGCCGCCGGATGGCTCAGGTTCTCCGCCCACCAGGCCTGCGCCTGCGCCGCGCCGAAGGGGAGGCGGGCCAGGAGGTCCGGCACCGGGATGCCGGTCTTCTCGAAGGAGCGCATCCAGGCCGCCACGTCGTGCGCCTCGCGCGCCGCCTGCACGCCGAGCACCACGAGGGGCACCAGAAACACCAGGGCGACGGCGGCCGTGAACAGGGCCGGCAGGGCGATGTTGTGGCCGCCCGGCGGCCAGCGCCGCTCGGCGCGCGCGTAGAGCGGCCCGAGGGCGATCGCCAGAATCACGGCCCAGACCAGGGCCGGAACGAAGGGGTGCAGCACCCAGAGGCCGAGGGCCGAGAGCGCGACGACGAGGACGACGCGGGCGAGGCCCTGCCCCTGGCCGGAGAGCGGACCGGGCGCGTGGCTGGGCGGGGGATTCGGGGATGCGTGCGCCGGCGCACGCTCCGCGCCGGGCATCGGCGCCACGAAGGGCTCGGCCGGAGGCCGCTTCGGGTTCGGATCCTGTGCCATCGTCTCGTGTGCCATCGTCTCGATCGACCTCGGGCGAAGCGGTGCCGGCGGCCCGCCACGTTTCAGGATTCCATCTAGTCCGGCCGAGCCGGATCGGAATGGCCGGCGCGACGCCATCGCGACGCCGTGAGGGCCACGGTTGCCCCTCCCGACCCCCTCGTGTAAGGGACCGCCTTCATATCCGGGGCCGGCGCAGGCCGGCCCGAGGGGCATGCTGCGCGACCGGGGCACCGGGCATCATGCGCCGGATCGTTCCGGCCAAGATCGGCACGGGCCGGTTCCGGCCGGATCTCCAGTTTACACGGCGAGAACGCATGTCCGAGCAGACCCACACCGCCACCTTTGATCGCGTCGCGGACATCATCGCCGACACCGCCGACATCCCGCGCGACACGATCACGCCCGAGAGCCACGCCATCGACGATCTCGGGATCGATTCGCTCGCCTTCCTCGACATCGCCTTCGCGGTGGACAAGGCCTTCGGCATCAAGCTTCCCCTCGAGCGTTGGACCCAGGAGGTCAACGAGGGCAAGGTGCCGGCCGAGGAGTACTTCGTGCTGAAGAACCTCTGCGCCCGCATCGACGCGCTGGTGGCCGAGAAGGCCGCCAAAGCCTGAGTTACCGAGCCTGACTTGCCGAGCCTGACTTGCCGAGCCTGACCGTCAGACCCCGGATGCCGGGGCGCGCCTGTCAGGCCGATCATCGCGGCCCGACCCGGTCCGCCGCGGACGGGCCGGCGCCCGCAGCGAAACCGGCCCGCACGGAACCCTGGACGCCATGCGCCTCGAATATTTCGAGATGATCGACGCCGTGACCCGGTTCGACCGGGAGGCCGGCCGGATCGAGGCCCTGGCCCGCGTGCCGATGGAGAGCCCGGTCTTCGAGGGCCACTTCCCCGACCACCCCCTGGTGCCGGGCGTGCTGCTGACCGAGACCATGGCCCAGGCCTCGGGCTACCTCGTGCTCGCCCATCTCGGCTTCCGGCAGATGCCGTTCCTCATGGGCGTCGACAAGGCGCGCTTCCGCTCCTTCGTCGGCCCCGGAGCGGAACTTCGGATCGAGGCCAGCCTGGAGCATGACGGCTCGGGCTACGCCGTGACCAAGGCGGCCATCCGCCACGACGACAAGCCGCTGGCCAATGCCGAACTGCGCTTTCGCACCATGCCGTTCCCGGCCGGGCTCGACGCGCCGATGCGCGAGCGGGCCCGCAGGATCGGCCTGTTCGATCTCGCGGGCGAGCCCGCATGAGCCCTCGGATATGAGCCTGTGCCTGAGATGAACACTTCGCGCGACGTCGTCGTCACCGGCATCGGTCTCGTGTCCTGCGCGGGCGAGGGCGTCGCCGCGCACCTCGCGGCCTTCGACGCGGGCGCCCCGGCGCGCACCGATACGGAGACCTTCGCGCCCTACACGGTGCATCCGGTCGCGCCGCTCGCCCTCGACGGGCAGATACCGAAGAAGTCCGACCAGCGTCAGATGGAGCCGTGGCAGCGCCTCGGCGTCTATGCCGCCGGCCTCGCCCTCGATTCCGCCGGGGTGAAGGGCGATGCCGATCTCAAGGGGCGCATGCACCTCGTGGTCTCGGCCGGCGGCGGTGAGCGCGACACGGCGGTCGACGGCGCCATCCTCACCGGCCTGCGCGAGGCCGCCGATCCGGGCGCCTACCTCAACGAACACCTCCAGAACGACCTGCGCCCGACCCTGTTCCTGGCCCAGCTCTCGAACCTGCTCGCCGGCAATATCGGCATCGTCCACGGCGTCACGGGCGCCTCGCGCACCTTCATGGGCGAGGAGGCCGCCGGAACCGACGCCCTGCGCATCGCCCAGGCGCGGATCGCCTCGGGGCAGGTCGATTGCATGCTGGTCGGCGGCTCCTACAGCGCCGAGCGCCCCGACGTGATGGTGATCCACGAGATGGGCGGCTATCTGCGCGCCCGCGATTTCCGCGCCGTCTTCGACCGGGGCGGCGCGGACGAGGCCGGCTTCATCCTCGGAAGTGCCGCCGCCTTCCTCGTCCTGGAGGCGGCGGACCATGCCGAGGCGCGCGGGGCGAAGGCGCTGGCGCGCCTCGGCACCGTGGCGAGCGACCGGACCCGGCGCGCGCCCGGCAGCACCGAGGCCAGCCTCGCGACCCTCTGGGCGGCGGCGGGCCTGGAGGCCCCGGACGCGGTGATCGCGGGCGCCACCGGCGTCGCGCCGATCACGGCCGAGGAGGGAGCGGCCCTGGCGCGCCTCGCTCCCGGCGCTCGGGTGACGGCGCTCGGCGATCTCGCCGGCCATACGCTCGAAACCGTCGCGCCCCTCGGCACGGCCCTGGCGGCGGCCCTGGTCTCGCAGAAGGGCCTGCGCGAGGTCGCGGTGACGGTGGTGGGCCATCGGCGCGGCGAGGGCGTGATCCGGGTGACGGCGGCCTGATCCTGCGACAAGGATCGCCGCACGGTCCGGCCGTGGAAAATAGAGTGTAGGACGGCGCGATGACGAACCATTCCCTGCGCGACGCGAAAGGCCGCCCCCTGGTGGCGGTGACCGGCCTCGGCATCGTCACCTCCCTGGGGCAGGGGCAGGCCGACAACTGGGCCGCCCTCACGGCCGGGCGCTCGGGCATCCACGCCATCCGGCGCTTCTCCACGGACGGGCTGCGCACCCGCATCGCCGGCACGGTGGACTTCCTCGACACCGATCCGCTGGTGGCGCCCGCCCTGTCGCAGCGCTTCGCGGAGGAAGCCGCCGACGAGGCGATCGCGCAGTCCGGCATCGGCCGCCCCGGCGACTTTCCCGGCGCACTCTTCATCGCCGTGCCCCCGGTGGAGATCGAGTGGCCCCAGCGCCAGGCGCTGGCCGAGGCGTCCGGCCAGAACGGTCCGATCACCTACACCGACCTGCAGCGCGCCGCCGCGAGCCGCCGCTTCGATCCCTGGCACGACCTCTTCATCTTCGGCACGGTGGCCGACCGCATCGCCGAGCGCTTCGGCACCCGGGGCTCGCCGATCTCGCTCTCCACCGCCTGCTCGTCGGGCGCCACCGCGATCCAGCTCGGCGTCGAGGCGATCCGGCGCGGGGAGGTCAAGGCGGCCCTGTGCATCGGCACCGACGGCTCGGTGAACCCCGAATCCCTGATCCGCTTCTCGCTGCTCTCCGCGCTCTCGACCCAGAACGACCCGCCGGAGGGCGCCTCGAAGCCGTTCTCCAAGAACCGCGACGGGTTCGTCATGGGCGAGGGCGCCGGGGCCCTGGTGCTGGAGGACGCGGAGGCCGCGCGCGCGCGCGGCGCCCGGATCCTCGGCTACGTGCTCGGCTGCGGCGAGAAGGGCGATGGCTTCCACCGCACCCGCTCCAGCCCCGACGGGGCGCCCGGCATCGCGGCGATCCGCGCGGCGCTGGACGATGCCGGCACGACGCCCGACGCCATCGACACCGTGAACGCGCACGGCACCTCGACGCCCGAGAACGACAAGATGGAGGCGATGAGCTGCGCGGCCGTGTTCGGCGCGCGCATCCGCGACCTGCCGGTCTCCTCCAACAAGTCGATGATCGGGCACACGCTCACCGCCGCCGGCGCGGTCGAGGCGGTGATCTCCCTCCTGACCATCGCGCAGGGGCGCATCCCGCCGACGATCAACTACGCGGTGCCGGACCCCGGCATCCCCCTCGACATCGTGGCGGAGGCCCGCGACGTGCCCGTGCGCCGCGTGCTCTCGAACTCCTTCGGCTTCGGCGGCCAGAACACCTGCCTCGTGCTCGCGGACGAGCCCGCATGAGCGCGGACACCACCCGGCGCGTCCTCGTCACCGGGGGCGCCTCCGGCCTCGGCGCGGCCATCGTGCGGGCGCTCGCCGCGGCCGGCCACGACGTCACCTTCACCTATCGCTCGTCGGCCGAGGCGGCCGAGCGCCTCGTGGCGGACCTCTCGGCGGCCCATCCGGGCCGCGCGATCGCCGCCGAGGCCCTCGATCTCGCCGACCGGCCGAGCCTGGAGGCCTTCTGCGACCGGATCGAGGCGGAGGGGTTCTACGGCTACGTCCACAATGCCGGGCAATCCTCCGACGCCCTGGCGGCGATGCTGGACCAGGACCGCGCCGAGGCCGCCATGCAGGTGAACTTCTGGTCGCTCACCCGCCTGGCCAAGTCCCTGGTCCGGGGCATGATCCGGGCCCGCTCGGGCCGCATCGTCGCCATCGGCTCCGTGGCCGCGCTCCGGGCCAATCCCGGCAACGCGGCCTATGCCGCCAGCAAGGGCGCGCTGATCGCCTATTGCCGGACGCTGGCGATCGAGTCGGCCAAGCGCGGCGTCACCGTCAACGTGATCGCGCCGGGCTTCATCGACACCGGGATGATGGCGCCCTACGCCGCCCACCGCGCCACCATGGAGAGGCAGATCCCCGCCGGACGCTTCGCGCGGCCCGAGGACGTCGCGGCCCTCGCAGCCTTCCTGATGGGAGAGGGTGCGGCCTACATCACCGGGGCGGTGCTGCCGGTCGACGGCGGCCTGACCGCGATGATGGGCGTCCACCGCTCCTGAGACCGAGGCACCATGTCCCCGCGCCTCATGCCCCCGCGCCTCATGTCCCCGTTCCCCGCCGCGCTGGCTCTCGTGCTCCTCGCGCCCGCGCCGGCCCTGGCCGCCGAGGCCTTCCGCGTCGACGGCCTGCCGCGCGGCGAGAGCCTGAGCATCCGCGAGACGCCGGACGCCGCCGCGCCGGCCCTGGGGCAGGCCCCGGCCGGGGCCCGCCTGCGCGGCTTCGGCTGCACCGCCGACACCCCGAGCGGACTGACCTGGTGCCGGGTGAAGGCCGGTCCGATCCTCGGCTGGGCGCGCCGGCGCTACCTCTCGCCGGAGTGAGACGAAGCGCGTAGGTTGATGCCGAGAGCCTCGAAGGCTAGCCAGGGCCCGCGACCGTATCGCTCTCGGTCCTTGAGCGGGCAGGGCGATGACATATGAAGGGTCGTCCTGACGGATACCTTTCCCGAGAAGCACCGCCATCCTGGGTCCACGCAGCGGAACCCAGGATCAAGAAACGCAGGCGGCGCAAAGAATGATACCGCCGGCGGCTCCGGATTCCGAGCTCGCCTTCGTCGACCTGGAATGACGGCGCGTCATGACCTGCGATCGGCCTGATTTCAGGTGATCATGGTCAAGGCGTGCCAGCGAATAGAGACGAGCCCCATGCAAGCCCTCCAGCTCCACGGTGACCGCGACCTGCGTCTCGAGGACGTCGCGGAACCGGCGGTTCCCGGCCCCGGCGAGGTCCAGATCCGCGTGCGCGCGGTCGGCCTCAACTTCATCGACGTCTGGGGCTTTCGCGGCATGGCCTTCGCCAAGCGCAAGCTGCCGCTCACGGTGGGCGCCGAGGCCTCGGGCGAGATCGTCCGCGTCGGCGAGGGCGTCGCGGATCTGGCCCCCGGCGACCGGGTGGCGATGTACGGCGCGCAGACCTGCGGGCGCTGCAAGGCCTGCCGCGAGGGGCGCGACAACCTCTGCGAGGACGTCTCCGGCGTGATGGGCTTCCACATCGACGGCTTCGCCCGCGAGCGCGTGACCATGCCGGCCCGCCTCGTGGTGAAGATGCCCGACGGCGTCAGCTTCACCGACGCGGCCTGCGCGCCCGTGGCGTTCGGCACCGTGCAGCACATGTTGTTCGACAATGCCCGCCTGGAACCCGGCGAGAGCATCCTGGTGCATGCCGGCGGCTCCGGCATCGGCACGGCGGCGATCAAGATGGCCAAGGCCATCGGCTGCACCGTCTTCACCACGGTGGGCGACGATGCCAAGGGCGAGCGGGCGCGGGCGCTGGGCGCCGACCACGTCATCAACTACCGCGAGGAACGCTTCGAGGGCGAGGTCCGCCGGCTGACGAAGCGCAAGGGCGTCGACGTGGTGTTCGAGCATGTGGGGCCCGACACCTGGAACGGGTCGCTGCTCTGCCTCAAGCGCGGCGGACGCCTCGTCACCTGCGGCTCCACCTCCGGCGTCTCGACCACCATGAACCTGATGCAGCTGTTCCAGCAGCAATACCGGATCACCGGGTCCTTCGGCTGCTCGATGGCGAATATCCGCGATGCCCTCGCCAAGATGGCCGCGGGGATCACGCCCGTGGTGGACACGGTCCTGCCGCTGGCGGATTTCGCCACGGGTCTGGAACGTCTGGAATCCCGCAAGGTCTTCGGCAAAATCCTCGTGACGCTCTGAGTTGCGGCGCGCACGGGTGCCATCCCGCCGCAAAATGCATTATGCCAGACGTCAGGGTCGTCGCCGGAACGCCCCGCGTCACGGAAATCGATTTGCTTCGCCTTGCCCTCGTTCTGAAGCGTAACCTGCCGCGGCTCGCCGGGCTGGTGATGATTCCCCTGATCCGGACCCTGTTCTGGCTGGCGCGCATCCTCGGAACCGAGCGCGCGAGCCGGGTCGGCGGCCGCCTCGTCCGCACCATCGGCCCCTTCCTGCCGGCCCACCGCACCGCGATGGCCAACCTGCGGGCGGCCTTCCCCGAGCGCGATGCCGCCGCGATCCGCGCGCTCGCAGCCGAGGCCTGGGACAATCTCGGCCGGACCGGCGCGGAATACGCGCACCTCCACACCCTGTTCGACCTCGACCCGGCCGACCTGTCGGCGGACCGGCGCATCACGGTCTCGGGCGAGAACCACTTCGCGGACCTGCGCGACGACGGGAAGCCCGGGCTGATCTTCTCCGCCCACCTCGCGAACTGGGAACTGCCCGCGATCTGCGCGGCGCAGTTCGGCCTCGACGCCACCGCGATCTTCCGGCCGCCGAACGACGCCGCCTCCGCCCGCCTGGTGCAGGAGGTGAGGCGCCAGACCATGGGCGGCCTCGCGGCGGCGGGGCAGGGCGCCGTCTTCGCCATGCAGGGCGTGGTGGAGCGCGGGGGCCATCTCGGCCAGCTCATCGACCAGCACTTCACCCGTGGCGTCGTGGTGGAGTTCTTCGGCCGGCCCGTCCTCGTCAACCCGCTGCTCGGCAAGCTCGCCCGCCATTACGATTGCCCCGTGCACGGGGTCCGGGTGATCCGCCGCGCGGGCACGCGCTTCCATCTCGAACTCACCCCGCCCCTCGACCTGCCGCGCGATGCCGAGGGTGCCGTCGACGTCCAGGGCGCGATGCAGGCCATGACCCGGGTGATCGAGGACTGGATCCGCGAGAATCCCGGCCAGTGGCTCTGGATGCACCGGCGCTGGCGGCCCGCCATGCTGCCCAAACCCAGAGCCGAGACGAAGCCCGCGCCCACCGCCGCCGAGCCGCCGGCGCGCGCGGCCGAGCGAGAGACCACGATTCCCGCGGACCGGGCGGTCTCCTGAGATCATGAGCCCCGCAGCGACGTCCCATCCGCGCCGAGCCGTCGTCCTGTGCCTCGCCCTCCTGGCCGCCGCCCAGGGCGCGCGCGTGACGGGGGCCGCCGCCACCGAGCGTGCCCCGGTGGTGATCGAACTCTACACCAGCCAGGGCTGCGCCTCGTGCCAGACCGCCTCGCGCGTCCTCGGCGAATTCGCGCGCGAGCCGGGCATCATCGCCCTGACCTTCCCGATCACCTACTGGGACTACCTCGGCTGGAAGGACGCCTACGGCATGCCGGCCTTCACGACCCGCCAGCGCGCCTATGCCTCCTCGCGCGGCGAGCGGCAGGTGTTCACGCCCCAGGCCATCGTCAACGGCGAGCCCTCAATGATCCGCTCGGACCGGAACTCCCTGGAGCGCGCCTTGCGCCGCGCCCGGGCGAGCGGCCCGACCCAGGTCATGATCCGGAGCTGGGAGGAGGGCGACCGCATCTGCATCGATGTCGGCGCGAGCGCGAAGCCGGATGCCCAGGCCGAGCTCTGGCTCCTGCCCGTGATGCGCCGCCGCCACATCACCATCGGCGGAGGCGAGAACAAGGGTCAGGTCTTCGACTACATCAACGTGGTGCGCGGGATGCACCGGATCGGCCCCTGGACGGGGCGACCGGCCCATTTCGAGGTGCCGCGCCACGCGGCCAAGGTGGCGGAGGCGGATTCCTACGTCGTGCTGCTTCAGGGGGGCGACGAGGGCCACCCCAAGCGCATCCTCGGCGCGGCCAAGGCACCGGGTTTCTAAAAACGACAGCGGGTTTCCGAAAAAGGCCCTCGGCCGCCGCGCCCAGTCAGCCGATCGCGACATGGCCCCCAGAACGCGAAAACGCCCCGGAGGGCGTTTCATCGCAGCGACTGGGTTGGAAAAATTGGAGCGGGCGAAGGGATTCGAACCCTCGACCCCAACCTTGGCAAGGTTGTGCTCTACCCCTGAGCTACACCCGCTCACGACCGTCATGCGAGGCTTAGACGCCTACCGTGACGGCCCATCGTCTCAACGAAGCCTTGAACCGCTGTTCGGCGGAACTCGCTCCGGTCGTCCCGTTCTGTCAATTGGAGCGGGCGAAGGGATTCGAACCCTCGACCCCAACCTTGGCAAGGTTGTGCTCTACCCCTGAGCTACACCCGCTCACAACCGCGCCGCTGGTGGAAAAGAACCCGCCGGCGGCCCCGGACGGCGTCTCTAAACACCATTCCGCCGGGCGTTGCAAGCGCTGAATCGCCAAGGCTGTTTGCCGGCGTCACGGCGGCCGGTCAGGCCTGCCACTGCGCCGCCGGAGGCAGGCCGCCGGCGATCTCGCGCAGGCGCAGGCGCGTGGCGGCGGTGGTCTCCGGCGGCAGCGCATTGAGGGGAAAGAAGGCGCAGGCCGCGATCTCGCGGTCCGGCGCCTTCGGGGCGCGCACCGAGAAGGCGGGCGCGACGTAGAGCGCGACGTGGTCGCGCCCGGCCGCGGCGCGGTTGTGGTAGAACCCGTGCAGCCGCATCGGACGAGCGGGATCGACCACGATCTCGGCCTCCTCGCGGAATTCGCGGACCATCGCCGCGCAGGCGCTCTCGCCCGCCTCGACGCCGCCGCCGGGCAGGTGCCAGCCCGCCACGTAGGTGTGGCGCACGAGGCAGACCCGCCGGTCGGCGTCGATGGCGACGCCGCGCACGCCCAGCGTCATGCCGCGCGCGGCCAGCGCCCCCAGGTGGAACAGCCGCCGCGCCCAGGGGTGGTCGAGGAGCATGCCGCCTCAGACCACGTGCAGCCGGATGGCGCCGAGGCCGTCGATGGCCCCCGTCATGGTCTCGCCGCGCCGGACCGCGCCCACGCCCGAGGGCGTGCCGGTGTAGATGAGGTCGCCCGGATGCAGCTCGAAATAGGTCGAGAGCAGCGCGATCTGCTCGGGCAGCGACCAGATCATCTCGGAGAGGTCGCCGCGCTGGCGCTCGCCCGCGTCCACCGCCAGGGTGATGGCCCCCCGCGTCGGGTGGCCGATGACGGAGGCCGGGTGCAGCGGCCCGATCGGCGCCGAGGCATCGGCGGATTTGGCGAGGTCCCAGGGGCGTGCGAGGCGCTTGGCCTCGTCCTGGACATCGCGCCGGGTCATGTCGAGGCCGACGGCGTAGCCGTAGACGTGGTGGAGGGCGTCCGCCTCCGCGATGTCGCGGCCGCCGGTCCCGAGGGCCGCCACCATCTCCACCTCGAAATGGTAGTTCTCGGTGCGCGGCGGATAGGGGTGGTCGACGGGCGCGTCGCCGGGCACGATCTGCAGCGCGTCGGCGGGCTTCATGAAGAAGAACGGCGGCTCGCGGTCGGGGTCCTTGCCCATCTCGCGGGCATGGGCGGCGTAGTTGCGGCCGACGCAGTAGACCCGCCGGACCGGAAACAGGTCGTCGCTGCCGACGATCGGCAGGGCGATGCGCGGCGGGTTCGGGATCACGGACAACATGGAGTTCCAACCTCGACGGAGGAGCGGATGCGGCACGGCGCCCCGCGGGCATGCGCGAATCTCGGCATGCCCTGCACAGGACGTCCCGCCATCCCTATCATAGGAGGCGGACCCGGCCGCGCCATCCCGCCGCCGCCGCGAGACGCGCTTCGTGACGAACCCCGACCTCCTGTTAGAGCGCCTCGGCGAACGCCTCGGCGCGGTCCACATCCTCACCGGGGCGGACGACCTCGCGCCCCACCTCGCGGAGACGCGCGGCCTGCGCCGGGGCCATGCCCTGGCGGTGGTGCGGCCCGCCGACACCGCCGAGGTCGCCTTCGTGGTCCGGGCCTGCGCCGAGGCCGGCGTGCCGATCGTGGCGCAGGGGGGCAATACCGGCCATGTCGGCGGAGGCCTGCCGCAGGGCGGCATCGTCGTCTCGATGGCGCGCCTGAACCGCCTGCGCGCGATCGACCCGCTCAACGCCAGCATCACGGTGGAGGCCGGGATGGTGCTGGCCGAGGTGCAGGCGGCGGCCGAAGCCGCCGGGATGCTGTTCGCGCTCTCGCTGGCCTCCGAGGGCTCGTGCCGCATCGGCGGCAACCTCTCCACCAATGCGGGGGGCACCGCCGTGCTGGCCTACGGCAATGCCCGCGACCTCGTCCTCGGGCTGGAGGTGGTCCTGGCCGATGGCCGGGTCTGGAACGGGCTCAAGGCCCTGCGCAAGGACAATGCGGGCTACGACCTCAAGCACCTCTTCCTCGGCTCGGAGGGCACCCTCGGCCTGATCACCGCGGCGGTGCTCAAACTCCATCCCCGGCCGCTGTCGCGCGCGGTGGCCTTCGTGGGCCTCGCCTCGGCCGAGGCCGCGCTCGACCTGTTCCGGGACCTCCGGGCAGAGGGCGGCGCGGCTCTCACCGCCTTCGAGTACATCGCGCCCTTCGGGCTCGAGATCGTGCTGCGCCACCGCGCGGGGGCCCGCCGCCCCCTGGCCGGGACGCACGCGGCCTACGCGCTGGTGGAGGTCTCCACCACGCGGCCGGGCGAGGCGGCGGGCGCGGTCCTGGAGGCGATGCTGGGGCGGGCCCACGCCCGGGGAATCGTCGCGGATGCCGCCCTGGCGGCGAGCGAGGCGCAGGCGCTGGCCTTCTGGGACCTGCGCGAGAGCCTGTCCGAGGTCCAGAAGGCCGAGGGCGGCTCGATCAAGCACGACGTCTCGGTGCCGCTCTCGCGCCTGCCGGACTTCCTCGGGCGGGCGACGCGCGCCTGCGAGGCCGCGCTGCCGGGCCTGCGGGTCTGCGCCTTCGGGCATTTCGGAGACGGCAACATCCACTTCAACCTGAGCCAGCCCGTCGGCATGGAGCGCGCCGCGTTCCTCGCCCAGTGGGAGCGCTTCAACCGGATCGTGCACGACATCGTGCACGCCCTCGAGGGCTCCATCGCGGCCGAGCACGGGGTGGGCCTGCTGAAGCGCGAGGAACTGGCGCGCTACGCCGACCCCGTCGCCCTCGACCTGATGCGCCGCCTCAAGGCGGCCCTCGATCCGCGCGACATCCTGAATCCCGGCAAGGTGGTGCCGAGCGAAGATCCGCCGGGCGGAAACCTTTGAGGCGACATCAACAAAAATTTAGCCGGAACCACGCGGTCCGCAATGGGATTGATGTTGTGCGGCGCACAAAGAGCCGCCAGATTGTTGACCGCAACGCGCCATAAATCGGCTGCGCTGACGCAGGAAGAGACTGAACCGCAACGATGGAGCCTTGGGTGCGCTGCGGCGGGTTAGCCCGGCTTTAACCCTTTGGCGCTCTCCTGGAGAGGAGAAACGCCACCATCGCGACGAGGCGGCCCGCCGAGGCGGATCGCGACCGAAGACCGAACAGGAGACGCGTTCGATGCCGACTTCCCAGGCGAGAGTCCCGACGGCCGAGGCGAGCCGCTACCTCAAGCAGCTCTGCCGTCACTGGAGCCACAAGTTTCCGGTGGAAGCCACCGAGGATGCCGGCCGCGTGCCGTTCGGCGAGGACCGTGTCTGCACCTTCGAGGCCGGCCCCGACGCCCTGCTGATGCGGGTCGCCACCCCCGATCCGGCCGCGCTGACGCGCCTTGAGAACGTGGTCTCCGACCATCTCCTGCGCTTCGCCTTCCGCGAGAACCTCGGCGACATCACCTGGTCCCGCGCGGCCTGACCACCGCGACGGACCCACCCCCGAAAGGTGGCTTCGCGAAGGCTTGACCTGCCGTCCCGAGACCTGATCTTGAGCCTGAAACGCTCGGGCAGGATCGGGAGAGACGGCATGGACGGGATCGCGCAGACTAGCCACGGCGCCGCGCCGCCGGATGGAGGGCAGCACGCCGAGCGCCTGCAGCGTCTCGCGGAGGTCGCGGTCAAGGTCGGGCTCGGCCTGCGGCCCGGGCAGGAACTCGTGATCACCGCCCCCCTGGAGACGGTGCCCCTCGCCCGCGCCATCACCGAGCAGGCCTACAAGGCCGGCGCCTCCCTGGTCACCACCTTCTACGGCGACGACGCCGCCACCCTGGCGCGCTTCGCCCATGCCCCCGACGAGGCCTTCGACACAGCCGCCGGCTGGCTCTACGCGGGGATGGCCGAGGCCTACCGCAGCGGCGCGGCCCGTCTCGCCATCGCGGGGGACGATCCCTCGCTGCTGGCGGGCCAGGATGCGGCCAAGGTGGCGCGCGCCAACCGCGCCCGCTCCAAGGCCTACGTGCCGGCCCTCGAACTCATCGCCAACTTCTCCACCAACTGGACCATCGTCTCGGCCGCCACCAAGCCCTGGGCCCGAACCGTGTTCCCGGACCTGCCCGAGGACGAGGCCATGGCCCGGCTCTGGGATGCGATCTTCGCGGCCTCCCGCGTCGACGGCCCCGACCCGGTGGCCGCCTGGGAGGCCCACAACGCGGCGCTGCACGCGCGGATGAACGCGCTCAACGCGCACCGCTTCGCCGCGCTCCGCTTCTTCGGACCCGGCACCGACCTCACGGTCGGGCTGGCCGACGACCACGAATGGTGCGGCGGCGCCTCGGCCTCGCGCAACGGCATCGTCTGCAACGCCAACATCCCCACCGAGGAGGTCTTCACCACGCCGCACCGGAACCGGGTCGACGGCACCGTCACCAGCACCAAGCCGCTCTCCTACCAGGGCACCCTGATCGACGGCATCGTGGTGCGCTTCGAGGAAGGGCGCATCGTCGAGGCCAGCGCGCGCACGGGCGGCGACGTGCTCGCCAAGGTGCTGGAGACCGACGAGGGCGCCCGCCGCCTCGGCGAGGTGGCGCTGGTGCCGGCCTCCTCGGCGATCTCGGCCTCGGGGCTCCTGTTCTACAACACCCTCTACGACGAGAACGCGGCCAGCCACATCGCCCTGGGTCAGGCCTACAGCAAGTGCTTCCGGAACGGCGGCGCGGATTTCAGCGAGGACGACCTCGCGGCGCGCGGCGCCAACCGCAGCCTGATCCACATCGACTGGATGATCGGCTCGGACCGGATCGACGTCGACGGCCTCTCCGCCGAGGGCCGGGCCGTGCCGGTGATGCGCGCGGGCGAGTGGGTCGAATGAGGCGAGGAAAGGCCCGGGGATAAGGTGATCTGGCGGTAGCCGGGGGGCGTATTCCTCGACGTCGACGGCCGGCCTTCCGCGCGGCCCCGCGAAACCCGTCCCTGAGGGCGCCGCCGTGCGCGGGCGCACGCCCACGGCCAAGCCCGGCTTGACGTGGGTAAACTTCCCACGCATTCAGGGGGTGTGGTCGCGTCAGGCCATGGACCTGCGAGGGACCGGGTGAGCCGGTCCCTCGCGCGGCATCCGCCCATCCGAGAATCGGTCTTCGCGCGTTCGCCGGCGCGCGCGGGGATCGATGGTTCGCGTGCGGCGCCGCGGTCGAAACCTTCCCCTGAGCTCACCATCTCCCGCGAGGGAGACAACGAGGATCTCATGATCAAGCATCTTCTTCGCGCCGGCCCGGTGGCGGTCCTGCTCACCGGCGCGGCCTCCGCCGCCGACCTGCCGCGCCGCGCCGCGCCGCCGGTCTTCACGCAGGTCCCGGTCTTCTCCTGGACCGGCTTCTATGCCGGCGTGAACGCGGGCTACGGCTTCGATGCGGGCAGCGGCACCAGCGGCTCCACCACCGTCACCACCACGGCCGCCTCCGGGCTCATCGCCAATGGCGGCGCGCCGGGTGTGGCGACCTTCAGCAACAGCCGCAACAACGACGGCTTCTCGGGCGGCGGCCAGATCGGCTACAACTACCAGTTCACGCCGGGCTCCGGCGTCGTGGTCGGCGTCGAGGCCGACGCGCAGTATCTCGGCTTCGGCAGCAACCGGAACACCGCGACCTTCACCGGCACGCCCAACGCCGACGTGACCTTCGTCAACCCGAACGGCCTCTCGAACCTCGATTACTTCGGCACGGTGCGCGGCCGCCTCGGCTACGCCTTCGACCGCACCCTGGTCTACGGCACCGGCGGCTTCGCCTATGGCGGTGGGGGCGGCTCCAGCTTCGGCCTGCCCAACAGCACCAGCGACAATTTCCGCACCGGCTGGGCCGCCGGCGGCGGCATCGAGTACGCCCTGCCCACCGATTCGTTCCTGAACTTCTTCCGCTCGTCCGCCGTGACGCTGAAGGTCGAAGGCCTCTATGTCAGCCTCGACCGCAACAGCACCAACGGCGTGTTCGCCTATTCGAACAGCACCGGCGCCGTCTACAACGTGTCCGGCACCAGCTACGCGACCACCACCGGTTACACCGCCCGCCGCTCCGACGAGTTCGCGGTGGTGCGCGCCGGCCTGAACTACAAGTTCGGCACCTACTGAGAGCGGAGGGGCCGACACGGAATTTGACCCGAGCATCCCCAGCCCGATCAGACTGGCCGCCCGGTCAAATGGCGCCTCGGGAGCGATCCCGGGGCGTTTCGCGCATCGCGTACCGTTTCCGATGGATCGCTCCTGTCGTGACGGCGCCTCCCTTCGCCGCGCCCGCGGAGAGAGGGGGCCGGCAGCCCATCGAACCGATCGATAGGGACCCGTATCGGGCCCCTCGGGGCGTCGGGCTGTCCTGGGATCGATCAAGGTCGGAGACCCGCTCCTTCAAGCTTCCTTTACCATACCGGGAACAAAGTTCGCGGCGGGGTGGCATCCTTGACCCGCCTCCAGCCGGACGGCCATGTTCCTGTTCACCACGCCCCCTGCCAGCACCCGCGAGACCGGCGCCAGCCGGGACGCTGGGACGCGCGGGACCACCGGGCGCGCGGGCGCGTCGAGCGACGTGATCACGGCGATCCGCGACGGGGCACAGACCTCCGGCGCGGGCTTCGACTACCTCCTGGCCACGGCCCAGAGGGAATCGTCCCTCGATCCCAGTGCTAAGGCCGGCACCTCCTCGGCCACCGGCCTGTTCCAGTTCATCGAGCAGACCTGGCTCGGCACCATGAAGACTGCCGGCCCCCGGCTCGGCCTCTCGACCTATGCGGACGCGATCACGAAGGGGGCCGACGGCACCTACGCGGTGAGCGATCCGGCCGCCAAGCAGACCATCCTCGACCTGCGGCGCGACCCGAAGATCGCCGCCACCCTGGCGGGCGCCCTGACCGAGCGGAACCGCGAGACCCTCACGGCGGCGCTGGGGCGCGAGCCGACGGGGGGCGACCTCTACGCCGCCCACGTCCTCGGCGCGCGCGGCGCCGCCGCCCTCATCGGCACCGCGCAGGCGAGCCCGGCCCGGGCCGCCGCCCTCGACATGCCGGAGGCGGCCGCCGCCAATCGGAGCCTGTTCTACGACAAGTCCGGGCGCCCGCGCGGGGCGGCCGAGCTCTACGCGCACCTCGCCACGGCCCGCGCGGGCACGGCCCCGGCCTCCGCCGGCGCCGCACTGCCCGAGGTGACGACCGCCTATGCCTCCCTCGACGAGGGCGGGCTGCGCTCGATGTTCCAGACCGACCCGCGCCAGCAGGGCGGCGTCTCGGCCGGCGTCGCGCGGCTCTGGCAGGGACGCGGGCCCAGCCAGGATTCGAGCCGGCAGGATGCCGGCTCCGGCCGCAGCGCGCCGACCTACTTCCCGCGCTCGGACGGCACGGACACCGTCGCCGCCGTCGCGAGCGACACCGAGGCCGCGTCCGCGACGCCCGCGACGGGCTCCGCCCTCCTCGGCGCGCCGCTGCCGCCGCGCCGGCCGGCGGAATTCGGTGCCTCGGCCGGCGCGTCCCGGTCCGGCGCGCCCCTCGACCTGTCCCTCTTCACGATCCGGAGCGGCCCATGATCATCCGCCAGTTCCTCGCCTGGACGCAGCACAGCTCCGCCACGCGCCGGGCGGAGGCGGCGGGCGCGCTGGCGCGCGCCTATCTCTATGGCGGGCTCGGCGAGGACGTCGCCTGGCAGGCGGAAGCCGCCCTCCTGGCCCTCCTCGACGATCCCTCCAGCCTGGTGCGGCGAGCGCTGGCGGAAGCCTGCGCCGGCTGCGCCACGGCGCCCCGCACGCTCATCGTCGCCCTGGCCGGCGACCAGCCCGAGATCGCCGCGCTGGTCCTCGCCCGTTCCCAGGTGCTCGGCGATGCCGACCTCGTCGACGGCGTCGCCATCGGCTGCCTCACCACCCGCCTCGCCATCGCGGGGCGCCCGAACCTCTCGCCCGCCGTCGCGGGGGCGCTCGCCGAGATCGGCGAGGCGGAGGCGCTCGTCGCGCTCGCCCGCAACCGCGGCGCCAGGATCACCACCGGCAGCCTGATGCGCATGGTCGAGCGGCACGGCGACGCGGCCGTCCTGCGCGAGGCAATCCTGGCCCGGCCCGACCTGCCGCTCGAGGTGCGCCAAAGCGTCACCACGCGCCTCGCCGCCTCGCTCTCGGCCTTCGCGGTGGGGGCCGGCTGGCTCACGCCGGCGCGCGGCGAGCGCGCCAGCCGGGAGGCGCAGGAGCGCGCCACCCTCGCCTTCAGCGCCGACGCCCATCCCGTCGACCTCGCCCGCCTCGTGGCCCACCTGAAAGCCAACGGGCAGCTCAATGCCGGCCTGCTCCTGCGGGCGATCCTGTCGGGCCGGATGGCCTTCGCGGAGGCGGCGCTCGCCGACCTCTCGGGCCTCAGCGCGCGCCGGGTGGCCGGCCTGCTGCAGGATGCCTCGGCCGCCGCCTTCGCGGCGCTGCACCGCAAGGCCGGCCTGCCCCCCGTCCTGCTCCCGGCCTTCACCGCCGCCCTCTCGGCCTGGCGGGAGGCCGGCCAGGGCACCATCGCCCAGGCGGGCGCCGGCCTGTCGCGCCTGATGATCGAGCGGGCGCTCACCGCCTGCGAGGCCATGCCCTTCGCCGAGGCCCAGGGCGTCATGGCGCTCCTCGCCCGCTTCGAGGCGGAGGCCGCCCGCGACGAGGCGCGGATGCTCGCTCGCGAACTCGCGGCGGAGGGCGAGCACGAGGAGGCCCTGCGCCTCCGGAACGAGATCCTCGACGGCGAGTGGCGCGAGGCGCAGCGCCTGGTCACGCAGGTTCCGGAAGCCACGCCGACACAGGTGGCCATACCCGTGACGATGCCGGTGCCCGAGGCCGTGCCGGCGCTGGAAGCCGAGGCGGTTCCGGAAGCCGACGCAGTTCCGGAAGCCGAGGCGGTGTCGGTGCCGGTCGTCGAGGAGGCTCCGGCGGTCCCGGACCTCGCCGCGCGGGCGCCGGAAGTCCGGAGCGATCCGGTCGGCCTCATCCTCGAGGCGTTGCCGGACGCCCTCCTGGCCGAGTTCCAGGGCAGCCGCGAGT
The DNA here is from genome assembly GCF_022829445.1 of Methylobacterium sp. J-068. Lineage (GTDB taxonomy): Bacteria > Pseudomonadota > Alphaproteobacteria > Rhizobiales > Beijerinckiaceae > Methylobacterium. The sequence continues at coordinate 32,042 of NZ_JAKSXY010000099.1, forward strand.
CCACGCGGGCGGTTTCCATCGAGGTGGTCCTCGACGCCATCCCCGAGGCCCTGATCGCCAGCTACCGCGACGACCGGGCGCGGATCGCCGCCTGAATGTCTCTCACAAAACACCCGCCGCCCCGCCGTGCCCAAAGTGAGGACCGGCGGTGGTCGGGAGGTTTACGAGGCACTCTGAAGCGGGCACGTCAGCCGAACTGCTCGCGAAGGATGCGCTCGTCGAGGCTGTGACCGGGATCGTGCAGCAGGGTCAGGTTCGTGGCGTGGTCGAGCCAAGTCTCGACGGTGGAGACGCGCCGGAACTCGGTGTGGTCGGCCACCGCCGCCACCGGGCGGTGCGCGGCATCCAGCACCTCGATCAGAATGCGGGCAAAGTCCGGCAGCAGGGCCCCGCGCCAGCGCCGGGGCCGGAAGGCCGAGATCGGCGTCAGCGCCAGGAGCCGCGCGTTCAGGGGCAGGATCGGGCCGCCCACCGAGAGGTTGTAGGCGGTGGAGCCGGCCGGCGTCGCCGCGAGCACGCCGTCGGCGATCAGTTCGGGCAGGCGGACATGCCCGTCCACCGAGATCCGGAGCTTGGCGGTTTGGTGGGTCTGGCGCAGCATGTAGACTTCGTTGAGGGCGCGGGCCTCGTGCCGGCGCCCCTCGGTGTCCACCGCCGCCATCATCAGCGGGTGGATGATGCTGCGCTTGGTGTTCTCCAGGCGCTCGATCAGCCCATCCTCGCGAAATTCGTTCATGAGGAAGCCGACCGTGCCCCGGTTCATGCCATAGATCGGCGTGCCCGCATGCATGAAGCGGTGGAGCGTCTGGAGCATCAGGCCGTCGCCGCCCAGCGCCACCACCACGTCGGCCTCGTCGGGCGGCACGTGGTCGTAGCGGCGCATCAGGGTGGCGGCGGCTTGGCGAGCGTCCTCCGTGGGACTCGCGACGAAGGCAAGCCGTTCGAAACGCCGCGCCATGGGCTCACTTCCGCCTTGCCGACCAACTTGCCGACGCGAAGCGTTCGCTCCAGCGTCCCCCAATCCAGGTCCGTCGGCGATTCCGCCGGCACGCTCCCGCCGGTGGAGCGCCGGGGCCCTGTTCGGAGACCCATAGCATGGAGCGCGCGCTTCTCGTCTACACCACCTTCCCGGATGCCGGCACCGCCCTGAAAGTCGGGGAAGAGCTCGTGCGCCTCCGGCTCGCCGCCTGCGTCAACGTGCTGCCCGGCATGCTCTCGGTCTATGCCTGGAAGGGCGCGGTGGAGCACGGCGCGGAGGCGGCGGCGATCCTGAAGAGCCGGGAGGGCCTGGCCGAGGCCCTCGGCGCCGCCCTGAAGGCGCGCCACCCCTACGAGACGCCGATCATCCTGCATCTTCCCGTCACCGGCGCCGACCCCGACACGGCGGCCTGGATCATGGCCGAGACTCAGGGGCCGCCGATCGGGTAGCTGCGTCCCTTCCAGATCGGCGTCCCCGCCCCCTTGCGCCGCAGGAGCGCGGTCCACTGGATCGCCAGCGCGACCAGGATTGTGGCGGGATGCAGGAGGACCGTGCCCGCCGGCTCACGGGTGACGAGGGTGATCGCCGCGCGCGTCGCCAGCGAGACCAGGGCCGCCGCGAAGGCCAGGAAGGCCGCGTGCCCGGAACCGAACCCGAGCAGCGCGAGCGCGAGCAGAAGCCAGGGCAGCACGTGGCCGCCCGCCAGCAGCAGGGTCCAGACGGGCAGGCCACGCGGCGTCGCCATGCCCTCGCGGGCGTTCTTCGAGAAGCCGGCCCAGCTCTGGCGCAAGCCGCGATACATCCGGCAGGTGGCGAGGGCATGCGCGGCCACGAGGTCGGTGCGGTATCCGGCCAGGCGGAACCGGCGCGGCATCACCACGCCGTCATGGAGGCTGGTGCGTAACGCCCCGTGCCCCCCGGTCGCCGCGTAGGCCTCGCGGGCGACGAGGACGAGCTGCCCGCAGGCGGCGCCCAGGCTCGGCCTCGGCGAGGCCCGCATCATCGCCATGGGCAGGTAGCCGATCAGAAGGAAGTTGATCATCGGCACCGTGAGGCGTTCACCGAGCGAGCCCATGCGCTGGCGCGGCACGCCGCTGACGAGGGCCGAGTCGGTGCGCCGCGCATGCGCGGCCAGTGACGCCGCGGCGGCGGGCGCCAGGGTCACGTCGGCATCGACGAAGAGGAGGTAGCTGCCCCGCGCGGCCTCGGCCAGCCGTGCGCAGGCGTGGTTCTTCCCCGTCCAGCCCTCCGGCAGGGCCGGGATCGAGAGGAGGCGCAGGCGGGAATCCGTCGCGGCGATGCCCGAGACGATCGCGGCCGTGCCGTCGGTGGAATGGTCGTCGCCGACGATGACCTCCAGGGCCACCCCCGCGCTGGCGAGCGCCGCCCGCACCGTCCCGGCGATCACGCCGGCCTCGTCGCGGGCCGGGATGAGGATCGAGACCTTGGCGCGGACGTCGAGGTCCGGCTCCGGGGTCCGCAGGATGGAAAGGTTGATCCAGGCGATCAGCCCCGGCAGCAGCGCGCAGACCAGCGCCAGGATCGCGAGACCGAGCATCACGGGACCGGGTTCCCCTTCGACCGATGGGCCGCCTCGAAGGGCCGGCCCGCGAGGACGGCGCGCAGGCGCCGCCAGAGATCGTAGACCCCTCCGATCCCCTTGGCACCGGAGGCCAGCGCCGTGAAGCGCTCCGCCTCGCGGGAGACCACGTCGGCGCTGAGCGCATCGAGGGTGGCGGTGAGGTCCGCCTCCATCCGCGCGAGCCGCTCGGGCCGGGGCAGAGCGAGCAGGTCGGCCCCGGAGACGGGCGTGCCGAAGGCCGCGAAGGCCTCGCCGCCGCGCTCCTCCCAGAACGCGTATTCGAGGGCGAGCGGGACGAACAGCGCGTCGGGCGCGATCTCGGGCAGGCGCGCCACGCCGCCGCGCAGACCGAGCGGACGGGCGCGGACGTCCTGGAAGCGTCCCTGCGCGGTGATCCAGATCATCCGGTTCGGCGCGCCGAGGATGCGGCGCGAGGCCTTGAGGAACTGGGCCGCGCCGCGCGCCGAATCGAGGTCGACCGCGAAGGCGCCCATCCGGGCGAAGACCGTGTATTTCTCCAGCATCCGCGCATCGAAGGGCGCGTAGCTCTCGCGGCGCGGGAACAGCCGCCCGGCGAGCAGGATGACGACGGCGGCGTCCCACCAGGCCGGATGGTTGCAGTAGACCACGATCGGACCGGGATGATCGGCGTCAGGCGGCATTCCCCGGCGGGCGAGCCGCAGGGCGTTGAGGTGGCGTCGGACGTACCGGTCGAAGTACCCGACCATGAACCGCCACAGGGCGGGCGACCGGGCCGGAGCTTCCTTGCTGGCCACGCGGGAGCCCTCAGGCGCTGGCGCGCACCTCCGCCCGCGCGTCGGTGTCGAGGGCGTCCGCCGCGATCCAGCCCGACATCATCACCATCGGCATGCCGGGGCCCGGATGGGCGGCGCCGCCCGCAAGGTAGAGGCCCCGCACCTGCCGCGAGCGGTTGCCCGGCTTGAAGGCGCCCATGAACTTGCCGTGCGAGGCCAGCCCGTAGATCGCCCCGTTGAGCACCTTGTAGCGCTCGTGGATGTCCTGCGGGGTCAGGTGGCGCTCGACCACGATGCGCTCCTCGAGGTCGGGCATGTTGGCGGTGCGCTTGAGCTTGTCGAGGATGACCTGACGATAGGCCGGAAACATCTTCGACCAGTCGTGGTGCGGCCGGAGATACGGCGTGTGCACGAGGACGTAGAGCGCCTCGCCGCCCTCGGGCGCCACGGACGGGTCGGTGGAGGAGGGGGCCGCGAGGTAGGCGGTCGGGTCCGGGGCCGGCTCGCCCTTGTGGTAGATGTAGTCGAACTCCTCCTCCGGGTCGCGGGAGAAGACGAAATCATGGTGGTTCAGGTGCTCGTAGCGCTTGTTCAGCCCCAGATAGAGTACCACGCCGGAACAGGCCGGCTCGAAGCTCTTCTTCTCGTAGGCCTTGCCGACGTCGCCGCCGACCAGCTCGCGGTAGGTGCGCACCGAATCCATGTTCGAGATCACGGCGTCGAACGGGGTGATGCCCGAGGCGGTCCGCACGCCCTTGACCGCGCCCTTCTCGATGGCGAGGCCCGAGACCTCGTCGCCGGGCCGCAGGGTGGCGCCGAGTTCGGAGGCCAGCTTCGTCAGGGCCTCGGCCACCGCACGGGTGCCGCCCATCGGATACCAGACGCCCTCGGCGGTCTGCATGTGGGCGATGGCGCAGAGCACGGCCGGCGCGCCGTAGGGCGAGGAGCCGACATATTGCACGAAGTGATCGAGCATCTGCGCGAGGCGCGCGTCCTTGACCTTCGAGCGGATGGTGCCGGCGACCGACGAGCCCATGCGCAGCGAGAGCACGTCCCGCAGGGTGCCGGGGTTCATGTTGGCGCGGATGTTGATCGTGTCGAACAGGTCCTCGACCGGCTTCCAGAAGAAGAACTTGTTCGAGACGTCGTGCAGGTGCTCGGAGATTTCGAGGAACTTCCTGTAGCCCTCGCCGGCCCCGGTATTGGGCGCGAAGCGCTCCATGTCGGCCGCCATGGTGGGCACGTCGGCCATGAGGTCGAGATGGGTGTTGTCGTCGAAGAAGCAGCGCCATTGCGGATCGAGCCGGCGCAGGTCGAGATAATCGTGGATGTTACGTCCGGCCTCTTGGAAGATGCGCTCCAGCACCTTCGGCACCGTGAGGATCGTCGGCCCCATGTCGAACCGGAACCCGCCCTCGTGCAGCACCGCCGCCTTGCCGCCGAGCCAGTCGTTCTTGTCGTAGAGCGTGACCTTGTGGCCGCGCGCGGCACTCACGCAGGCCGCCGCCAGGCCGCCCAACCCCGCGCCGACGACGGCGACCGAAGACCCAGCCCGCATGTTCGTGTCACTCCCCGGGCCGGTGCGAAAGCCCTGATCTTGCATGAAGCTAGACCGGATGGGCGCGCGGTCAACGCGCTAACCCGTCGCGGCACGGACTTTCAGTGGCTTTGCCGCGTCGTTCTAGCTTGCTCGCCGCGAGACCAGCGCCAGCGCGACGCCCAAACCCGCCAGGGCCACCGACGCCATCACGCCCCAGGCGGGCAGGGCCGCCCACCAGCCCTCGCTCAGGGCGTTCTGGTAGCCCTCGATGGCCCAGGCGTTGGGGGTGAGCCAGCCGGCCTGCTGCAGCCAGGGCGGCATCAGGAAGCGGGGCACCATGCTGCCGCCCACCGCCGAGAGCAGCAGCACGCCGAAGGTCGCCGCGAGATGGGCCTGCTGGCGCGTGGCGCAGGCCGCGCAGGCGGCGAGCGCCAGGGCCGCCGCCATGGCGGAGAGGAGGAGCGAGGTCACCAGCCACGCGCCCCAATGGGGCAGGATGTCGACCCCGTGCAGGACGCAGGCCGCGCCGAAGATCAGGCCGGCCTGGACGAGTCCCTGGCCCACCAGGAACAGGAACTTGCCCAGCACCACCACGGCGAGGCCCCCGGGGCCCGCCATCAGCCGGTCGGCGAGGCCGGACTGGCGCTCGTCGACGAGGGAGAGGGCGCCCTGCATGGCGGCGAAGAGCAGGAACACGGCGGTGATCGCCCCCGCGTAGTAGCTCACGCGGTCGTTGGTGAGGCCGGAGGCGGTGCTGCGCCGCTCCACCAGGGTGGCGAAGGAGAACGGCTCCTTGCGGGCACGCTGCTCGGCGAAAGCCTCGTTCAGGAAGCGGCGCTCGTCCGGCCCGATCTTGCCCGAGCGCTCCACGTCGGCGACGATCCGGGCCAGCACCACGTCGGGCAGGGCCTCGTTGAGGACGCGCTGGAGCTGGCCCAGCGCGATCGGGGTCGCGAGCGCCTTGGCGGGTTTCTCGATCAGCACCACGGGCTGGCCGGTCTCAGCCGAGCCCGCGTCGAGGTCGCCGCGCAGCACCAGGGCGACGTCGACCTCGCCGCGCCGTACGGCCGCGAGGGCCCCGTCGAGGTCGGTGGCGGCGAGGCGCCCGACCCGCAGGGACGGATCCGCCTCCAGGGCCTGCATCAGGCGCTGCGTCGTCGGGGTGTGGGCGAGATCGAGTAGGCCGAGATGAACGCGGATGCGGTCGCCGAGCGCACCGGAGAAGATCGCCGCGAAGATGACGAAGATCACGGTCGGCAGCACGAAGGCCATGACCAGGGCGGCGCGGTCGCGCACCAGCCCGAGCAGCATCACGCGGAACGCGGCCGAGATCATGCGGTGATCCCCTCTCCGAGGGCCTCGCGATAGAGCGCCTCCAGGCCGGGCGCGCGGATGCGGATCTCGGCGACGGGCACGCCCGCGCCACGAAGCGCCCCGAGAAGCGCCGCGCCGTCGAGGGGCGGCCCGGCGAGGCGGCCGGCGCGCCAGGTCGAGCCGGTATCGACCGGCAGGAAGCCGGTTCGGCGCAGCAACGCCTCCGCCGGGGCGTCGGCGGGCGCGGCCAGGGCGACTTCGTGCTCGGGCGCGTCGGCGCGGATGCGGGCGAGGAGGTCGGTCAGGCGTCCGTCGACGACGATGCGGCCCCGCGCCAGGATCGCGACGCGGTCGGCGAGGCGCTCGGCCTCGGCGAAATCGTGGGTGGCGACGAGGAGCGCGGTGCCGGCCTCGCGCAGTCGCCCGAGCACCGCGTGGATCGCCGCGCGGGCATGCAGGTCGACGCCCTGCGTCGGCTCGTCGAGCAGGACGAGGCGGGGCCGCGCCATCAGGCTCGCAGCGATGTTGACCCGGCGCTGGTAGCCGCCGGAGAGCAGGCCGACCGGCCGCCGGGCGGCCTCCGTGAGCGCGCAGAGTTCGAGGCCGGCGGCCACGGCCCGCGAGCGCTCGGCCCGCGCGATCCCGGCGAGCTGGGCGAAGACCGACAGGTTCTCGGCGACCGAGAGGCGCGGATAGAGGGCGATCTCCTGTGGCACCCAGCCGATGGCCCGGCGCGCGGCGCGGACCCGGTGGGGATCGCCGCCCGCGACGAGGACGCGGCCGGCGCCCGGCGCGAGCCGGCCCGCGACGAGGCGCATCAGCGAGGTCTTGCCGGCGCCGTTGGGTCCGAGCAGCGCCAGGGTCTCGCCGGCGTCGAGGGCGAGGTCGACCCCCTCCAGCACGCGGGTGCCGCGATAGGCGAGGGCGGCACCGGCCACCCGCAGCAGCGGCTCGCGGCCGGACGTCATGGCGGGCGCGCTCAGCGGCGGGGCAGGGCGCGCGACAGGCGAACCCGCACGCTCACGGCCGGCTCGCGCACGGAAAAGCGGGCGCGGGCGAAATCCGGCCGGGCGGAGCGCGGCGACTCACCGGAGAAGCCGTAGGGTTCGAGGGGCAGGCCGAGGCCGGTCCGGTCGAGGCGGCCATTGCCGTTGCTGTCCTGGTAGGCGACCGCCGCGTAGGTGCCCGGCGCCACGTCCGGGAACACGAAGCGCTGGGCGGCGGCGCGCGGCGGGGCCTGCTGCCCGATCCGGCAATCGGCCTCCGACAGGCCGTCCTGGCACAGGGCCACGGAGAGGAGGCCGCCGGGCTCGATCCCCTCGACCTCCACCGCGACGCTGGCGGCCCGCGCCGTCCCGGGGCTCGCGAGGCCGGAGCCCGCGAGGAGGAGGAGGAGTCCGCCCCCCGCCGCGACCCTCAAGAGGCGTCGCCCGAGGTGGCGAGCGGCGCCGTGGCGGGAATCCCGGCGCTGGCCGCGCCGACGCGCCCGGCGGAGAGCTCCTCGATCAGGAGGCGGGCGGTGATGCGCGCGCCCTCGTAGATCACCGGCAGCCCGGAGCCCGGATGGGTGCCGCCGCCGACGAGGTAGAGCCCCGGTCCGAAGCGGTTGTGCGGCCGGAAATACAGCATCTGCATCAGGTCGTGGGCGAGGTTGAAGGTGGCGCCCTCGTGCACGAAGAAGTCGTCGCGCCACTCCGTCGGGTCGACGATGCGCTCGTAGCGGATGCGCGATTCGACGTCGCCGAGTCCGAGCAGCCGCAGGCGGTCGAGCACGAGCTGGCGGTAGCTGGCGCGCAGGGCCTTCCAGTCGATGTCCGCCTTCAGGTTCGGCACCGGCACCAGCACGTAGAGGCTGGTCTGGCCCGGGGGCGCCATGCCGCCGTCAGTGAAGCCCGCATGCTGCACGTAGAGCGAGGGCTGCATCGGCAGGATGCCGTCGGTGATCTCCCGGATGTTGCGGGCGTAATCCTCCGACAGCAGGATGGTGTGGTGGCCGAGCGCCTCCGGCATCGGCCCGTCGAGGCCGAGATACAGCATGAAGGTCGAGCAGGAGAGGCGCGCCTTGCCGATCTTGGCGTCGCGCCAGCGCGGGCGGTGCCGTTCCGGCACCAGGTCCTGGATCACCTTGGCGAAGTCGCCGTTGACGACCACGGCGTCGGCGGGAATCGTCTCGCCGTTGCAGACGACGCCGCAGGCGCGCTTGCCCTCGAACAGCACCCGCTCGACCCCGGCCCCGAGGCGGATGTCGACGCCCATCCGGCGGGCGAGCCCCGCCATCGCCTCGGAGACCGCGCCGCAGCCGCCGACCGGGTGGTAGACCCCGTGCTCGTATTCGAGGAACGACAGGATGGTGAACAGGCTCGGGCACCGGAACGGCGACATGCCGAGGTACTTGGTCTGGAACGCGAAGGCGAGGCGGACGCGCGGGTCCTTGAAGTAGCGCTGCAGGTCCCGGTCGACGCTGCGGCCCGGATGGAGGTGGGGCAGGGCGGCGATCATCGCCGGGGAGGCCATGGCCCGCAGGGTGTGGAAGGCCTGCTCCAGCACCGGCTTGAAGAACTTCAGCTTCACCCGGTTGTCGGCGAAGAACGTCCGCACGTTCTTTGCGTCGTCGGGCGCGATGCGCGCCACCTCGGCCTCCAGCCGGTCCATGTCGTTGGTGGCGCGGATCTCGCCCGAGATCCCGTCCTTCCCCTCGAACACGAGGTGGTATTGCGGATCGAGGCGCTCGAGCTTGACGTGGTCCTCCAGCCGCTCGCCGCAGGTCTCGAAGATGTCCGCGAGGATCTGGGGGTAGAGGAAGAAGGTCGGCCCGATGTCGAAGCGGTAGCCGCCGGGCGCCTCCACCGTCTTGGTGCGGCCGCCCACGGCCGGGTCCTTCTCCAGCAGGGTGACGTGGACGCCGGCACGGGCCAGGAGCAGTGCGGTGGCGAGCCCGCCGGGACCGGCGCCGACGATGATGACACGGCGTCCGGACAGGGCCCGCAAGCCATCCCGTGATTGCAACAACGCTCGCAACTCCTTCGACACCGCCCCCCACTCCCTGCGCATGTGGCGCGCAGAGAATGGTCCGTCCAGGGCTCGTCGGCCCGTCCGCGTAATCTTGACCGTGGCGGGGCGGGCGACAATGGGGGCGCGATGTCGCGCTTCGTGACGGGTCGCGCCGCGCCGGATCGCCCGGATCAGCGCGCCGCCGCGAGATGATGGAGCGCGATGGCCCCGGCCGTGGCCACGTTGAGGGAGTCGAAGTCCGGCGCCATCGGGATGCGCAGGGTGCGCAGGCGCGCCATCAGGGCGGGCGGCAGGCCCGGTCCCTCGGTGCCGAGGATCAGCAGCGTGCGGGCCGGGGGCGCGAGGGCGGAGAGGATTTCGCCCCCGCCCGGGCTCAGGGCCAGCGGCACCAGGGCGTGGCGGGCCGCGTAGGCCAGGATCGCATCCGCATCCGCCAGCCGCTGAAACGGCACCGTGAGCGCCGCGCCGGCCGAGACCCGGATCGCCTTGCGGTAGAGCGGATCGCAGGTGGCCGCGTCGAGGAGCACCGCGTCGGCGCCGAAGGCGGCAGCGTTGCGGAACAGGGCCCCGACATTGTCGTGGTTGGTCAGCCCGACGAGGCCGACCACCCGGACCGGATCCGGGGCGGGCGGCAGGCCCGGCTCGGCCTCCAGGCCGCGCAGGCCGACGCCGAGCACGCCGCGATGGATCGGAAACCCGGTGATCGCGCTCATCACGGCTTTGCGCGCGACGTAGACCGGTCTCCCCTCGGGGAACCGGGCGAGGTCGCCGCCCAGGCCCTCCAGGCGCTCCGGCGCGAGCAGGACCGATTCGAGCCCGAACCGCGCCCGATCCGACAGCATCACCCGCAGGGTGACCTCGCCCTCGACGATGAACCGGCCCGCGCGCCCCACGAGATCACGCTCGCGCATCGCCGTGTAGGGCTCGAGACGCGGGTCGGACGGGTCGTCGACGGCGATCGTAGGGACGGGCGGCAACGTCGCGTCAGGCGCCCGCCGGGCGTCCGCCCATGCGCACCGCGAGCGGATCGGCCTCGGCCTTAGTCGGCACCTTCACGAGGGCCTCGCCGTCGAGCACGACCTCGCCGGCCACCGAGCAGGTGCATTTCAGGCGGGCGCGGCGACGCTCCGGCACCAGCTCGGCAACCTCGACGGTGACCTGGACGGTGTCGCCGATGCGCACGGGCGCGCGAAAGTTCAGGGTCTGGCTGATGTAGATGGCGCCGGGGCCGGGCAGGCGGGTGCCGAGCACGGCCGAGATCAAGCCGGCGGTGTAGAGGCCGTGGGCGATGCGGGTGCCGAAGGGGGTGCGCGCCGCGAAGTGCTCGGACAGGTGGATAGGGTTGCGGTCGCCGGTGATCTCGGCGAAGCCCACCACGTCGGAGGAGGCGATGACCTTGTTCAGCGTCTCGGACAGGCCGACTTCGAGATCCTCGAAGTACAGGACGCGCAGTTCGGGCATCATGGGCAGTTCCCCCGTCTCGTTCGTGGCAGGCGGGGCTCGCCCGCGCTGACGGCGCGCCCGTTCGCCGCGCCGAAGATCCCTTTTCGCCTCGCACAGGCGCACGGCCAAATCCAGTCTCCAGTCGCGCGGAGGCGGGCGGCGTTTTCGGACAATTCGAGCGATCGCCTTCACGCGGCCGTGATCTCCCGCCCGCATATTGCCCGGCATGACCGATTCAGATCCCTTCGCACCCCGACATATCGGGGCGGCGCTCTCGCTCACGGGCCTCGTCGCCCTGATGACGGGAGAAGGGGCGCGACCCGAGATCCTCGGCCTGGCCTGCGGCTGCCTCGCGGCGTCTCTCGTCGCCTTCGCGGTCGATCTTTGCCACACGCCGAAGCCGCGGCGGTCCCGCAAGGCGCGCCCGCCCCTGAAGACGCGCCGGCCCGCGGCGGTGACCGCCCAATGGAACGCCGCGCCGGCGCGGTCGGCCCTGCCGGACGGCCCACCGCTCCACCCGGCCCTGTCGGCATTGGTCCGCGCGACGCCCCCCGCCGCGACGGCGCCGGCGGCGCCGGCCCCGACCGCCCTGCACCGGCGCGCCCTGAAGGAGGTGCGCAACCGGCGCATCGCCCGCGGCGCCTGATCCCCGCATCGCGTGGCGCCCCTCGACAGGGCGGCGCCTATCGGCGAAGAGGCGCCGGCCGCGAGGAACGCACCGTGACCCAGCCAGCCCCCGCCCCCGCGCTCCGCCCCGTCGTCGCCCGGGTCGCGGGCCTGAACCTCGCGTATTTCGGCATCGAGATCACCGTCGCGCTGGCGATCGGCTCCCTGGCGCTGATCGCCGACAGCCTCGACTTTCTCGAGGACGCGGCCATCAACCTGCTGATCTTCGCCGGCATCGGCTGGAGCGTGCGCAACCGGGCGCGGCTCGGCGCCGTCCTCGCGGTGATCCTGCTGCTGCCGGCGCTCGCCACCGCCTACGCCGCCTGGGCCAAGTTCGCCACGATGGCGCCGCCGGACCCCGTGCCGCTGACGCTCACGGGTCTCGGCGCGCTCGCCGTGAACCTCACCTGCGCGACGATGCTGGCGCGCCATCGCTCCGGCGGCGGCAGCCTGACCCGGGCGGCCTACCTCTCGGCACGCAACGACGCCTACGCCAACCTCGCCATCATCGCCGCCGGCATCGCCACCGCCCTGACCCTGTCGGCCTGGCCCGACCTGCTCGCGGCGGCCGGCATCGCCATCCTCAACGCCGATTCGGCGGGCGACATCCTGCGGGCCGCGCGGGCGGAATGGCGGGCGGCCGAAGCGGGCGCCGCCGGAATCCGCGCCCCCGAAGCCCCGCCCAAGAACCCGGTTCCCTGAGAGACTCCGCTCCGCAAGCCATGCGCCTGTTCCCGATCTCCGACCTCCACCTCGAGCGCCGACGCCTCGACGTGATCCCGCGCCCGCACAAGACCTTCGACGTGCTGGTCTGTCCCGGCGACCTGCACGAGGGCCGGCCCGAGCACGGGCTCGCCGCCCTGGTCGCCCTCGCGCGGGGACGGCCGATCGTGCTGGTGCCGGGCAACCACGAGCATTACGCGCCGACCGGCGACGGGCGCACCGCCCCGGAACTCCTCGCCGCCCTGGAGGACGAGGTGGCGCGGCTCGCGGGGGAGGGAACGGCGATCCACCTGCTCCAGCGGAGCGCCGAAACGGTCATCGACGGCGTACGCTTCGTCGGCACGACCCTGTGGAGCGACTGGTCCCTGGCCGGGCGCTGGCTCGACGGGACGGTGGCCGACGCGCCGGAGGACCCGGTCGCTTATGCCGCCGCGCGCATGACCGATCCGGTCACCGGCTCGCGCGAGTTCCGGGGCTCGATCCGCAACGGCGACGGCACGATCTGGTCCCCCGCCGACGCGATGGCGGCCCATGCGCGGGAGCGCGAGGGCCTCATCCAGGCCCTGTCGCGTCCCCATGACGGGCCCACGGTCTGCGTCACGCACCACCCGGCGAGCCCGCGCGCGGCGGATGCCTTCCGCCACGCGCCCGGCGTGCCCTGGTGGGTTCCGGCGTTCTACGCCACCACGGTGCTGGAGGACCTGCCCGAGGCGGCGCGCCCCGACCTCTGGGTCTCGGGGCATTTCCACGCGGGCCACGACATGCGGGTGGGTCGCACCCGCTGGGTCGCGAACCCGGTCGAGGGCCGGGACTTCTCGGCCGATCACATTCTGACGATCGCGTGAGACCTGGGGCGCCCCGCATGCGTACCATGCCCGGAATCAACGCGGCGCCGAGCCGGACCGGAGATCACCCATGAACGCCTTCATCGCCGTGGTCCTCGTCTGCGCCAACGGCATCCCGATCGAGGCCTGCACCGACGACCGGGCGAGCGAGGTCCGCAAGGTCCGGGTCGCCAACGAACTCGGCTGCACCAATGGCTGGCAGGAGATCATCGCTCGCACGGACCTGCGCGACGAGGTCGGCAAGACGAGCTACCTCAAGACCGAGTGCCGCCGGGTGAAGCAGGCGGAGTGATCCGCCGGCGCCCCCGTCATACCAAATCCGTTCGATCCCTTCCGGCGATCCCTGAGGGATCGCGTTCGGGATGGCGGATTTGGGCTTCGCTCAGGCGCCGCGCGGGCTGCGTGAGACCGTCTCCGCTTTGATCAGGCGGCGGAGACGGCATCACTTCTCGTGCTTGATGTAGGCGAAGCGCGGGTCGGTGGGGGTGCCTTCCAGCGCGCCGCCCTCCGTGCCGGGCTGCCAGCCGACGACCTCCTCGATCTTGCGCGCCAGGGCGAAGTCCTTCTCGGTGACGCCCTTGGCGGCGTGGTTGGTCAGGCGCACCTCGACCCAGGCGTAGGACGCGGTGATGTCGGGGTGGTGCCAGGCCGCCTCGGCGAGGTGTCCCACCGTGTTGATGACCATCAGCGTGCTCTTCCAGCTCGCGGTCTTGTAGGTGCGCTTGATCCAGCCCTCCTCCAGGCGCCAGGCCGGCAGCTCCCGCGCCAGCCGCTCCGTGATGGTCGCGTCGTCGATCACGTCCTCGCGCGTTCCCGCCATGGTCTCGTTCTCCCGGTTCGGACGAAGCCTGCGCCGGGCACCGGGCCCGCGCAAGGTCTCGCGCGAACCCAAGGTCTCGCGCGAACCTGTGGCGAGCCCTGGAGGAACCGGCAGGCGAGGGGGCGACCATCCGACCCCGCGTCCTTTACCCCCAGACGTCTTGCCGATTCGTCCTGTGGACGCCCGGACTTCGACCCCCTATGAAGATCGCCAACCAGCGCCGGCCTTCGGGACGATCCGAGCGCCCGACCGCGAATCCAGGGAGTGTGTCCCATGCTGTCACGGCGCGGTCTGCTCGCGACGGCGGCACTGTCCCCCGTGACCTGGGGCTTCGCGTCCTGCGGCTTCGCGCGGCGGGCCGAGGCCGCATCGGCGTCGTTCCAGGTCGGCAGCCTGCCCTTCGGCACGGTCTCGTGGGAGGCCGCGGTGATCAAGGCGCGCAGGCTCGACACCGCCAACGGCTTCACCCTCGACGTCGTCAAGCTCGCGGGCAACGACGCGGCGCGGATCGCCTTCCAGGGGTCCCAGGTCGACACCATCGTGGGCGATCTGCTCTGGGCCGCCCGGCTCGGCAACGAGGGCCGCGCGATCCGGTTCGTTCCCTACTCGACCAGCGAGGGCGCGCTGATGGTGCCGGGCGACAGCCCGATCCGGACGCTGGCCGACCTCAAGGGCCGGCGCCTCGGCGTGGCCGGCGGCCCCCTCGACAAGAACTGGCTGCTCCTGAAGGCGCAGGCCCGCGACGCCGCCGGGATCGACCTCGAGACCCAGGCCACCATCGCGTTCGGGGCGCCGCCCCTCCTCGCCCTCAAGCTCGAACAGGGCGAACTCGATGCCGGGCTCCTGTACTGGACCTACTGCGCCCGCCTGGAGCCCAAGGGCTTCCGCCGGGTGATCGGCTCGGACGACATCATGCGGGCCTTCGGCGCGGCGGGCTCGATGGCCCTGATCGGCTACCTCATCGACGACGAGACCCTGAAGGCCAAGCCCGAGGCGGTGGCGGGCTTCCTGCGCGCCTCCCGGGCCGCCAAGGAGGCGCTGGCCGCCGATCCCACGGCCTGGGACGTGGTGCGCCCGCTGATGGCGGTGGAGGACGCGGCGACCTTCGAGGCCCTGAAGCGCGAATACCTGTCGGGCATCCCGCGCCGGCCCCTCGCCAGCGAACGCCGCGACGGCGAAACGCTCTTCGGCGTGATGGCACGGCTCGGGGGAGACCGCCTCGTCGGCCCCGGCAAGACGCTTCCGCCCGGCCTCTACTACGATGGCAGCGGCAATGGCTGAGGCGGCGATGCACGAGCCTGCCCCGCGCGCCGGCATCGCATGCGCATGACGCGCTGACCCGATGACGCGCTGATCCATGGGGTTCGCCACCCGTCTCGTCTCCGTCCTGGTGCTGCTCGCCGGGTGGCAGGTCTCGGCCTCCGCCGCCGGCTCGCGCCTGCTGCCGGCGCCCCTCGCGATTCTCGCGTTCCTGAGCCGCGAATCCGCCACGGGCGACCTGTGGTGGAATGTGGGGATCACCCTCGCGCGGGTCGGCGTCTCCTTCCTGCTCGCGATGACGCTCGGCGTGCTGCTCGGTGTCGCGCTGGGGCGCTCGCGCCGCCTCAATCTCGTGCTCGACACGCCCCTCCTGATCCTGCTGAACACCCCCGCGCTGGTGATCACGGTGCTGGCCTACATCTGGGTCGGGCTGAACGAGGCGGCCGCGATCGTGGCGGTGGTGCTCAACAAGCTGCCGAACGTCGCCGTGATCCTGCGCGAGGGCGCGCGCGGCCTCGATCCGCAACTGGAGGAGATGGCCCGCACCTACCGGTTCGACCGCCGCACCTGGATCGCCCACGTGCTGGTGCCGCAGCTCCAGCCCTTCGTGGTGGCGGCGGCGCGCTCCGGCCTGTCGCTCGCCTGGAAGATCGTGCTGGTGATCGAGCTGCTGGGGCGCCCGAACGGCGTCGGCTTCGCGATCAACTACTACTTCGTCCAGAGCCTGAACGTGGCGGCCATCCTCGGCTACAGCATCGTCTTCATGAGCGTGATGATCGCCATCGACATCCTCGTCCTCCAGCGGCTCGAGGCCTATGTCCGACGCTGGCGCTGAGCGACGGGCCGCGCCCGAAGACGGGGCCGCCCTCCGGGTCGAGATCGCCCGCAAGGTGTACGGCGCCGGCGGCCGGGAGCCCGTGGAGGCCGTGCGCGACCTCGCCTTCACGGTGCGGGCGGGCGAGATCACCTGCCTGATCGGCCCCTCGGGGGCCGGCAAGACCACGACCTTACGCATCCTGCTCGGCCTCGACGCGGCCTATGAGGGCAGCGTCACCCCGCATCCGGACGAGGCCGGGATCGCCATGGCGTTCCAGGAGCCGCGCCTGCTGCCCTGGCGCACGGTGGAGCAGAACGTCCGCCTCGCCCTGCCGCGCGGCGCGCGCGGCCGGAACCTCGACGCGCTGTTCACCTCGCTCGGTCTCGCGCCCTGGCGCGGCCGCTATCCGGGGGCGCTCTCGCTCGGGATGGCCCGCCGGGTCTCCCTGGCGCGGGCGCTCGCGCAGGAGCCGCGCATCCTCATCCTGGACGAGCCCTTCGTCTCCCTCGACGACACCGCCGCCGCCTCCTTGCGCGCCCTCGTCGTCGCGGCGGTGGAGCGCTCGGGGATGGGCGTCCTCATGGTCACGCACAACGTGGCCGAGGCCATCGAGATCGCCGACCGGCTGCTCCTGGTCTCGGGTCGGCCCGCGAGCCTCCTGGGAACCGTACCGCTCGACGCTCCCCGCGGGTCACGCGACCGCGCCTGGATCGAGGCCCGGCGGGCCGAACTCGCGATCCGCTTTCCCGCCGTCATCGCAAGCTGATTCTCTCAGGCAAGCGCGCATCCGGCGCGTCCGTCATTGCTTAAGTATCCGAGCCCGCCTCCGAGTGCGGGCGCCGGATGCGGCGAGAGCGCGCACGAACCGCGCCGGCCGATGGCCCTCCGTTTCGACGACAAGCCCCCCATCCGGCGATCTCGGACCGGCCGACGCGGAACTATGATGCCGCCTTCCGCCGCTTCATGCTCTGGTATCCGAAATTCCAGATGGCAGGACAGTGAATTTCCCTCACCGTCGCATGGCCACAGCTGCCGAGCCTCGCTCACATGCGTATGGCGCATAAGCACAAGCGGAAGGTGATCAAAAGACTTTGTCTCAGGACGAGCCTATATTGCGATGCACCATCTTATGGTGCGCAGCATGGTCAAGGATGGGTCGTCCCCTGTCGTTCACAAGGACTTGTACGAACGGGAGGAAGACGACGCGCAAGCGAGTTGACGCCGCCGGAATTTTTCTTAGAGTTCATTCAAGCTTCGGTTTCGAGGGGCGCCGCAAAGGGATAGCGGCCCCTGACCGCACAGGTCCGGCAACGCCCATTCGTGGCGCGACAGCAAGGACTTGGCGTCCGCTACCAGAGCTAAATCGTCCCTGTCGCAAACAGTCAGATCACAGCGTGGTCTCATGGATTTCCCATGCGATCACGGCTGAAAGATCTGTCGGAGGAATCCATGAGAGCGGTACATCTTCTCGCACTCGGCGCCGGCATGGTCGCTTCGACCTCGGCGTTCGCCAACGAAGACGTCCTGAAGCGCACGGCCAACCCGGCCGAGCAGGTCCTTCAGACCGTCGACTACGCCAACACCCGTTATTCGAAGCTCGACCAGATCAACGCCAGCAACGTCAAGCAGCTCCAGGTCGCCTGGACGTTCTCGACCGGCGTGCTGCGCGGCCACGAGGGCTCCCCGCTCGTCGTCGGCAACATGATGTACGTGCACACCCCCTTCCCGAACATCGTCTACGCCCTCGACCTCGACAAGGACGGCGTGATCGTCTGGAAGTACGAGCCCAAGCAGGACCCGTCGGTCATCCCGGTGATGTGCTGTGACACGGTCAACCGTGGCCTCGCCTACGCCGACGGCGCCATCATCCTGCACCAGGCCGACACCACCGTCGTCTCGCTCGACGCCAAGTCCGGCAAGGTGAACTGGTCGGTCGTCAACGGCGACCCCAAGAAGGGTGAGACCAACACCGCCACCGTCCTTCCCGTGAAGGACAAGATCATCGTCGGCATCTCCGGCGGCGAGTTCGGCGTGCAGTGCCACGTCACCGCCTACGACGCCAAGACGGGCAAGAAGGTGTGGCGCGGCTACAGCGTCGGCACCGACGAGCAGATGATCATGGACGGCGAGAAGACCACCTCGCTCGGCAAGCCGGTCGGCAAGGACTCCTCGCTGAAGTCCTGGGAAGGCGACCAGTGGAAGACCGGTGGCGGCTGCACCTGGGGCTGGTTCTCCTACGATCCCAAGCTCGACCTGATGTACTACGGCTCGGGCAACCCCTCGACCTGGAACCCCAAGCAGCGTCCGGGCGACAACAAGTGGTCCATGACCATCTGGGCGCGTAACCCCGACACGGGCGCCGCCAAGTGGGTCTACCAGATGACCCCGCACGACGAGTGGGACTACGACGGCATCAACGAGATGATCCTCACGGATCAGAAGGTTGACGGCAAGGAGCGTCCGCTCCTGACTCACTTCGACCGTAACGGCTTCGGCTACACCCTCGATCGCGCCACCGGCGAACTCCTCGTCGCCGAGAAGTACGATCCGGTCGTGAACTGGGCCTCCAAGGTCGACATGGACAAGGGCTCGAAGAACTACGGTCGCCCCCTCGTCCAGGCCAAGTACTCCACCGAGCAGAACGGTGAGGACACCAACTCCAAGGGCATCTGCCCGGCGGCGCTGGGTTCCAAGGATCAGCAGCCTGCGGCCTACTCGCCGAAGACTCAGCTGTTCTACGTCCCCACCAACCACGTCTGCATGGACTACGAGCCGTTCCGGGTCTCCTACACCCCCGGCCAGCCCTACGTCGGTGCGACGCTCGCCATGTACCCGGCTCCCAACAGCCACGGCGGCATGGGTAACTTCATCGCCTGGGACGGCGTGAACGGTAAGATCAAGTGGTCGAACGCCGAGCAGTTCTCGGTGTGGTCGGGCGCCCTCGCCACCGCCGGTGACGTGGTGTTCTACGGCACCCTGGAAGGCTACCTGAAGGCCGTCGACTCCAAGACCGGCAAGGAGCTCTACAAGTTCAAGACCCCGTCGGGCATCATCGGCAACGTGATGACCTACCAGCACAAGGGCAAGCAGTTCGTCGGCATCCTGTCGGGTGTCGGTGGCTGGGCCGGCATCGGCCTCGCGGCCGGCCTGACCGACCCGAACGCCGGTCTCGGCGCGGTGGGTGGCTACGCCGCCCTCTCGAACTACACCAACCTCGGTGGTCAGCTGACCGTCTTCTCGCTGCCGAACTAATCGGTCGCACGATACGGTAGAAACTTGGGTGCCGGCGCGGGTTTCCGCGCCGGCACCTTTGTGATTAGAATTGGAAGAACAACACGTGAAACACGCGGCCTTGCGGCCGACGTGGAGTTCCTGGGAGAAACGTCGTTGCACACCATCAGCCAAGCCGCCATCCGTCCGCTCCTGGCGGCACTCGCGCTCGTCTCCGTCTCGACCCTCGCGGTTCATTCCGAGGATGCGAAGAAGGCCAATCCGGCGCTCGCCGACCAGCTCGATCCCAACGCGCCCGACAAAGATCAGAAGCTGATCGACAAGTTCGCGGCCGTTAAGGTCGACGACGGCAAGTATTTCGATGCCGAAGGTCACCCGACCTACCACATCACCAATGACGGCAAGAAGTTCGACTGGTACGCCTATTCGGGCTACCGCCGCTATCATGCCGAATGCCACGTCTGCCACGGTCCCGACGCCATGGGCTCGACCTACGCGCCGGCCCTCAAGGACTCCCTCAAGACGATCAACTACGAGGAGTTCATCGGCATCATCGCCGGCGGCAAGCGTGACTCGCAGGCCGGTCAGGAGCGGGTCATGCCCGCCTTCGGCGACAACAAGAACGTCATGTGCTACGCGGACGACCTCTACGTCTACCTGAAGGCGCGCGCCTCCGGCGCCATGCCGCGGGTGCGTCCGACCGACAAGGAAGAGAAGCCCGAGGCCGCCCGGACGGCCGAGAAGGAGTGCCTGGGCGGCTGATGACCCGCACCGGCATTCGAACGAGCCTCGCCCTCGCGCTCCTGCTGTTCTCGGCAGGGGCGCGACCCGCGTTGGCGCAATCGCTCCCCGACCTCGTGACCACGGACACGCTGCGCGTCTGCGGCGATCCGGGCAACATGCCGTTCTCCGAACGCAAGGAGGACGGTTTCGAGAACAGAATCGCGGCGATCATCGCCGACGAACTGAAGGTCAAGATCCGCTACTACTGGCTGACGCAGGGTCCGGGCTTCGTCCGCAACACCCTGGGCACGGGCCTGTGCGACATCATCATCGGTTCGGCCGCCGGTGGCGAACTCGTCCAGCACTCGAACCCGTACTACCGCTCGGCCTATACCCTGGTCACACGCGCGGGCGAGCTCGACGACGTCACCCGGCTCGACGACCCGAAGCTCAAGGGCAAGGCGATCGGCGTCATCGGCGGCACGCCGCCGGTGAACCGAATGGGCGAGGTCGGCCTCATCAGCGCGATGAAGGCCTACGCGCCCTACCAGCTCGACCCGGCCCGCAAGCACCAGACGGTCTCGGCCGAGGTGATCGCGGACCTCGCCGAGAAGCGGATCGACGCCGCCATCCTGTGGGGGCCTGCTGCCGGCTGGCTCGCCAAGCAGAGCGGCGTCCCGATGCATGTGATGCCCCTGCTGCAGGAGCCCGACCGGCCGCCACTCACCTTCCGCATCGCGCTCGGCGTGCGGATGGAAGAGAACGACTGGAAGCGGACGCTCAACACGATCCTGCGCAAGCGCCGGGCCGATATCGAGCGGGTTCTGCGGGACTACGACGTTCCGCTGCTGGAGGAAGAGGGCAACACGCTCCTCGGTGCCCAGAAGCCCTGATACCCGTCTCCGCTCGATCGAAGCGGAGACGGTCTCGCTCAGCCCGCACGGCGCCCGAGCGCGCTCGCCCTGGTCGACGGGGGAGTGTCTGCGTCGGGGTTGGCAATGCCGAGGTGGCGGGCACGACGCCCGCGCCGACACCGGCATTCCGGTGGAAATCAGGCCCGCTCGATGCCAGTGGCGTCGAGCTTGGCCAGGGCCTCGGTCACCGTCTCGGGGCCGATCCGCAGATCGGGCGCGATCTCGGCCAGCGGCACCAGCACGAAGGCGCGCTCGCGCACGAAGCGGTGGGGCAGGATCAGGCGCGCGTCGGAGATCGCGGCGCCCTCGTAGGACAGCACGTCGATGTCGATGACGCGCGGCCCCCAGCGGCGCTCGCGCACCCGGCCCATGGCGGTCTCGATGGCCAGCCCCCTCTCCAGGAGTTCGTGCGGCGTCAGGCTGGTCTCGACGCCGATGGCCGCGTTGAGGAACCAGTCCTGATCCGTGTCGCCCCAGGGCGGCGTGCGGTAATCGGACGAGCGCGCCGTGAGGCGAATCCCCGGCGTCGCGGCCAGCCGCGCCACCGCGTCGGCCAGCGTTGCGGCCTTGTCGCCGATATTGCTGCCGAGGCCGAGATAGGCGGCGTGCGTCGTCCGGCACGCGACACTCACGACACGACCTCGCGGGTGCGCACGATCTCGATGGCGACGCCGTCGATCACGGCCGGCACCGGGGCGCTCGGCTTGTCCACCCGCACCCGCACTTCGGCGATGAGCCTGTGCCGGGCCAGGATCTCGGCGGCGATCGCCTCGGCCAGGGCCTCGATCAGGGCGAAGCGCCGCTCGGTGGCGATGCGGGTCACGATTGCGGTGAGGTCCGCGTAGCTCACCGTCCGCGCGACGTCGTCGGAGCGGCCGGCGGGTGCCAGATCGAGGCGGCACTCGAGGGAGATGTAGAAGCGCTGCCCGAGGCGCGCCTCCTCCTCCAGGAGGCCGTGATAGGCGAAGACCGCGATGCGCGTGACGAGGATGCGGTCGCTCACGACCGGCCCCCCATCACCGCGTCGACCACCCGCAGGGCATCGACGTGGGGACCGACATCGTGGACGCGCACGATCTGCGCCCCCAGCGTCGCGGCCAGCACGTGGCTGCCGACCGAGCCGAACAGGCGATCCACCGGCCGGGTCTCGGCATCGTGCAGGCGCCCGAGGAGGGATTTTCGCGATACGCCGACGAGAACCGGGAAGCCGAGCGCGACGATCTCGGGAAGGCGCCGCAGCGCCTCGATATGCTGCTCCCAACTCTTGCCGAAGCCGATGCCGGGATCGAGCACGATCTCGCTGTCCGGGATGCCGGCATTCCGGGCGATGCCGAGGGAGCGCTCGAAGAAGCGCAGCATGTCGGCGACGATGTCGATGCTCGGATCGATGGTCTCGCGGTTGTGCATCACCATGACGGGCGCGCCGTGGTCGGCGGCCACCCGGGCGATGTCCGGCTCGCGCTGCAGACCCCAGATGTCGTTGACGATGCGCGCGCCGGCCGCGAGTGCCACCCGCGCGGTCGAGGCCTTGTAGGTGTCCACCGAGATCGGGACGGCGAGCCGGGGGGCGAGGTCGCGGATCACCGGCAGGATGCGAGCCTGCTCCTCCTCGGCCGAGACCGGCACGTGGCCGGGGCGCGTCGATTCTCCACCGATATCCACGAGGGCCGCCCCCTCGGAGACCAGCGCCTGCGCCTGCGCGCGGGCCGGGTCGAGATCGGCGAAGCGCCCGCCATCCGAGAAGGAATCCGGCGTGACGTTGAGAATGCCCATCACGAGCACGCGCCGCCCGAGATCGGGCAGGAGCGTCGTCAGCGAAGCCGGCAGGTCTGGGGGCACGGGGATCTCTTCAACAGGGCGGCCAGGCGCGTCGCCTCGTCGGCCGGGATGCCGGCTGTCTTTGAACCGAAAGGCGCATGGGAGCAACGCCCGCGCCCACGCCGGACCCGCTGGCCGTTCCCTCTCTCGCGGTACGATCCGAGCCCGCCGCTCACCCGCGTCGGGGCGAGGCGAGCACGAGGTTGTCCGGCGGTTTTCGATGGGCGCAGGCTCGCGGGGTCGACGCCGCCTTTGGGAGGTTCCGGTCAGGTCCCGCCGCGATAGCAGCGGATCTCGGCCTCGGCCTGGGCGCGGCGGAGTTCGGCGACCTGATCGTCGAAGACCTTGGTCGACTTGAACGCGTTGGTGCGCTGGCCGATGCCCTGGCGCAGGGACAGCACCGTGCTGGCCTGGACGTACTTGTCGTAAGGCAGCAGCGAGGCCAGGGCGTCGAGGGAGCAGGAGCAGCGCGACAGGGATTCGCGCGATTGCCCGTTGGCCGCCATGCAGCCGAAGATGTAATCGGCGCGCGCCTCGGTGGGGTAGTCGTTCTCGAGTTCGGCCGCCTTCGCCGGTCCCGCCAGGAGCGCGACCGCGCAGGCCCCGGCGGCCAAGCCCCGGGATAGCCGATTAACCAGCGGTCGGATCATAGGTCAGGGTTTCCTGGAGGAGTTCGCCGCCCTCGGCGTTCTTGGACTGGGCCTCGATCGAGACGAGTTCGCCGGGCACCGCTTCGGACGTGATGAAGGTGTATTTCAGGTTTTCGAAGCCGCGCATGCGCTCCTTCAGCTTGTCGTCGATGAAGGGCTGGGTCTCGACGCGCCAGGCGGCGACCTTCCGGCCCTTGTAGTCGATCTCCGTCGGCGTCACGGTCGCGCCGTCGCGAAGCCCCTTGCGGATCGCGTTCTTGATGTAGCGCGGATTGGCCATCAGCACGCGGGCGAGGTCGCCGAGGTGATGCTCCAGGAAGAGCGACATCACCGGGTTGCCGGGCATGTCCTCGAAGGGGCCGGCCGGGAAGCGGTTGGCGCCCGAGAACATCTCGACCCGGATGTTGCGGTTGTCCGCGTTGTTGCCGGGCTCGACGCCGAGCTTGATCGTATCGTTGAGGGGAGGGCCGAACGGCCCCTTCGAGATGCCGCTGCGGCGCAGGTAGTCGTAGGTCAGCGTCGTGCCGGGCGCGACGTTCTTCATCTGCGGCTGGTCGAAGAGCAGGTCCGAGGCGCTCGGCGTCGCGGAGGTGTTGGCCTTGGTGACGGCAGGCGCCTCGGGCGCCGTGGAGGGAGCGGGCGAAGCAGGGCTGGCAGGCGCGTTCTGGGCGAGTGCCGGGGCGCTTCCCAGCATCAGCAGCGCGAGGATCGTGACGGGCTTCAAAGCGGCGCTTCCTCATTCAGCGGCGTACGGACGTTCGGCTGCACGTTACTGCCGATGGTCCGGTAGACATAGTCCGGCGGGATCTCGGCCGCCTCCTCGACGGCGAGGTCCCGCACCTTGGCGTGGAGGGGCGAGAGCGAGCAGGCCGGGTCGGTGGCCGCCGCGTCCCCGGCCAGCGCCAGGGCCTGGCAGCGGCAGCCGCCCCAATCCTTCTCGCGCCGGTCGCAGGAGCGGCAGGGCTCCTTCATCCAGTCCGTACCGCGATAGGCGGTGAAGGCCGGTGAATGCGCCCAGATGTCCGCCAGCGAATGCTCCGAGACGTACCAGAATTCAAGGTTCGGAATCGTCTCGGCGGCGTGGCAGGGCAGGACCTTGCCCTGCGGCGTCACGTTCATCAGCTTGCGGCCCCAGCCGCCGGCGCAGGCCTTGGGATATTTCGCGTAGTAATCCGGCACCACGAGGTCGATGACGAGCTGCCCCTTCAGGCGCTCGCGGGCGGCCTCGACGATGCGGATCGAGCGGTCGACCTCGGCCTTGTTCGGCATCAGGGCCGCGCGGTTGACGTAGGCCCAGCCGTAATACTGGGTGTGGGCGACCTCCAGCCGCTTGGCCCCGAGCTTCACCGCGAGATCGATGAAGCCCTCGACCTCGTGGATGTTGCCTCGGTGGATCACCGAGTTCAGGGTCAGGGGCAGGCCGAGCTGGGTCACGCGCTCGGCGAAGGCGAATTTCTGCGGCTGCGCGTTCTTGAGGCCGCCGATCTTCTCGGCATTGGCCGCGTCCACGCCCTGCACCGAGAGCTGCACGTGGTCGAGGCCGACGTCGTAGAGCGCGTCGAGCTTGGCCAGCGCCCCACCGACGCCCGAGGTGATGAGGTTCGAGTAGAGGCCGAGCTTGGCGCAGGTCTGGGTGATCTCGACGATGTCGTTGCGCGCCGTCGGCTCGCCGCCCGAGAGGTGGACGTGGAGCACGCCGAGGGCCGCCGCCTCCGTCAGCACCCGCTGCCACGTGGCGGTGTCGAGCTCACCCGAGCGCCGGTCGAGTTCGAGCGGATTCGAGCAATAGGGACAGCGCAGGGGGCAGCGATGGGTGAGCTCCGCGAGGAGCCCGACCGGCGCCGGGAGGACGGGGGCGTTCGGCGTGATCGCGTTCATCGCTCAAGGACCCGTTTCGTGGCCAGATCGTTCAGCATCACCAGGATGTCGGCCTCGATCACCGCCGGGTCCGCCGTGAACTTCTCGCCGAGCGCCCGCGCGATGTCGCGCACCGTGCGGGTGCCGTCGACGAGTTCCAGCACCGCCACGGCGTTGGCGTCGAGATCGAAGGTGCGCTCGGGCGCCAGCAGGACGTGCTGGTCGCGCACGGCATCGTGCCGGAGGCGCACGCCCCGCGGCAGGCGCGGCACGTCCTGTGCGCCGATGGTGCCGGTGCCGGCCGCCCGGGCCGGCTCGGGCACCAGCCCGGTCCCGGGCGTCCAGGCATCCGGCGGGATCATGCCGGGCGCCACGTAGGCGTGATAAAGAGCGTCGAGCTGCGTCCAGAGCACGTTGCACTTGAAGGTGAGCGCCGCCATCGCCTGGCGCTGCTTCTCCGGCGTGGTGGCGTGCCGCTTGACGTACTCGATGGCGAATTCCGCATCGCGCGGCGCCTGGGTCAGGCGCTTGTCGAAATAGGCCAGGGTGTCCTTGGTGATGAAGTCGTAGTTTTTCAGCATCCCGGCGACGCGCTCGGAAATGATGGTCGGCGAGAACATTTCGGTCAGCGAGGAGGCGATGGCCTCCAGGAGCGAGCGCTCCTTCACGAAATGCACGTAGGCGTCCACCGAGAAGCGGGTCGCCGAGAGGATGCCGTCCGTCGATTCCACGTAGTCGCGCGCGAACCCGACTCCCTCCGCGAGCTTGAGCCAGCGCTCGATGCCGCCATCGCCCGGCGCGTCGCCGTCGTGATCGACGATGCGCTGACGCCAGACCCGGCGCAGGCTCGCATCCTCCATGCGCGCGAGGATTGCGGCGTCCTTCACCGGGATCATCGCCTGGTAATAGTAGCGGTTGAGCGCCCAGGCACGAACCTGATCCTTGTTCAGCTTGCCGTCATGCAGCAGGCGGTGGAACGGATGCAGATTGTGGTAGCGGCGGGCGCCGATATCGCGAAGGGCCGCCTCCAGTTCCTCTGGCGTCAGCAGGCGCTGGGCCTCGTCGGGCTTCGGAGTCGGGAAGGGCGCGGTCATGGCGTGGCTCGCGGATCAGCGGGAGATGGTTTTAAGAACTTTTCTTACTCATTGCGCCGTCCGCCGTGAAGACCATGGACGTTCCGGACGCAATTAAATCGGACACAATCTATGATGCCGGCATTAAATTGCCAAGTCCCGGCGTCGCGTCCGGCCGCCGGGCGGACCGGCGCGTCACGGCGTTCGCATCACGCGAGGTCGAGCGTCAGACCGTCATGGGCGACGACCCAGCCCTCGGCCTCCACCTGCCGACGCGCGTCCGAGTCCTCGACCAGGACCGGATTGGTGTTGTTAATGTGGACGAAGACGCGCCGCCCGATGGCGACATCGGCGAGGGCCGCGATGGAGCCGCCTTCGCCCGTCATCGGGACGTGGCCCATGCGCCAGCCGGTCTTGGTGCCGACCCCGGCGCGGATCATGTCGTCGTCGAGGAGCACGGTGCCGTCGAAGAGCAGGGCATCGACGCCGCCGATCCGGGCCTTGAGGCCTTCCGTGACGCGGGCGCAGCCCGGAATGTAGGCGAGGCGGCGGCCCTTCGATTCGATCATCGCCCCCACCGTGGTCTCGGTCTCGGCGCCGATCTCCATGGTCTCGTCCTCGAGCCACAGGGGCACCTTGCCGGGCACGGAGAACAGGGTGACGGTAAGGCCGGGCACCGGCTCGAAGCTTCGGTCGAGGGCGATCGGTTCGCGGGCGACCACATCGGCCGCCATCACGTCGAAGACCCGGTTGGCATTGACCGATTCGAGGATGCCGGCCGTGCCGTAGAGCGTGAAGGGCTGGCCCTCGCGCAGGGTGAGCAGGCCGGCGACGTGGTCGACGTCGCCGTTGGTCAGCAGCACCGCGTGGATCGGCGAATGACGCAGGCCCTCGCGCGGATGCATCGCGCGATTGTCGAACAATTGCTGGCGGATATCGGGAGAGGCGTTCACCAGGAGCCAGCGCTCCCCATCGGGGGAGACGGCGATGCTCGACTGGGTCCGCGGCCTCACGCGGGTCTCATCCTCGCGGGCGAGGGTGCAGATCGGGCAGCGGCAATTCCACTGAGGAAGGCCGCCGCCCGCGGCCGAACCAAGGATCACGACATGCATGGTGAAACCGACGCTGTCCTGGGACCCCGGATCCGACGAAAACTCAGTTGAAGGTGTCGATCTCAGCCGACTCGTAGCTGGTGACTTCCATGCCGACGCAGATCTCGGAAACGATGGGGGCAGCCCAGGTCATGGTGTTTCTCCTGATGATTTTTTGAACGTCAGCAGCATCCCGATTCTTCATAAGAAGTTCGTAAGACACTGACGGCGCAGTGGTTTCTGTCGCCGGACTGATATCGACAATTTGGCTCGGCAGTTCAAGCGCTAAATTGCCGAATTTTCCCAATCACCCCTCTTGAATCCGACATCGCCGTTAACGGGGGCAACGGAATCGGAGCTAAAAATCCTGCCTAGTGACGAAAATCCTGCCCCTTGAGATCGAGCATGAAGCCGCGGCCGCGCACGGTGACGATCACCGGACCGCCGAGGCGCACGAAGTCCGAGAGCTTCGTGCGCAGGTAACCCACGTAGACATCGACCACATTCAGCGAGAGCCCACCCTGGCCGGCCCAGAGCTTGTCGAAGATGTCGCCGCGCGTGACCGGTTGGTTGGCGTGGTCCATCAGCAGGGCGAGGAGCTCCGCCTCGCGCGGCGTGAGGCGTGCCGTCGCATCCGCGAATCCGACCTGACGGATGTTGAGGTCGAGCACGAGCTTGCCGGCCGTGACGATGGTGCGGGGGGCGTCCGCGGCCTTGCGGCGCAGGAGGTGGGTCTGGAGCCGGGCCAGCAGCTCGTCGAAGACGAAGGGCTTGACGATGTAGTCATCGGCCCCGAGGGCCAGCCCCTCGGCCCGGTCGCGGACCTCGTCCCGGGCCGAGAGGAAGAGGATCGGGCCGGGATAGCCGCCCTCGCGCAGGGAGCGGCAGACGTCGTGGCCGGAGCCGTCCGGCAGGGTGATGTCGAGCACCACCGCCTCGGGCGCGTCGGTGCGGGCGGCGTTCAGCGCGTCGTCCACGCAACCCGCGACGCCCACCGAGAATCCCTCGGCCTCCAGGCCGCGCGCGAGCATGGCGCGGATGTCGCTGTCATCCTCGACGATCAGTACGCGCGTCATGCCACGGTCTCCTTGGCGGTCCCGTCCGGGCCGTCCTGATGCGGAAGGTTGGGTGCGGCCTCGGCGAAACCCAGCGCCGGCAGGTCGAGGGCGACCTGCGCCCCCCTGCCACCGGGCCCGGCCTTCAGGCGGATCGCACCATCATGGCGCTCGACGACCCAGCGCGCCAGGGCCAGGCCGATGCCGAATCCCGCCTCGCCCGAGGGGCTCTCGCGGCGGAAGCGCTCGAAGAGGCCGTCGCCGAGATCGGGGAAGCCGGGTCCGTCGTCGGTGACGGTGAGCACGACGCGCTCGGGCGCCCACCGTTCGAGGGCCACGACCACGCGGGTGAGGCCGGTGGCGTGCCGCAGGGCGTTGTCGATCAGGCTCTCGAGGACCTGACGCAGCCATTCCGGGTCGGCCAGCAGCATCGGGTCGTGCTCCGGCGGCGTCAGGCTCAAGGCGACGCGGCGGCGGGCGGCCTCGGAGGCCATGCCGTCGACGGAATCGGAGAGGATCGCCCCGGCATTGACCGGGCGCCGGTCGAGCTCGATCTGGCCCGATTCCGAGCGGGCGACGCGCAGGAGGTCCTCCACCCGGCGCTGGAGGCGCAGGGCCCGCTTGCGGATGGTGGCGAAGACGGGCGCGAAATCGACCTGCCGCCCGGCCGAACGGGCAGCGATGTCGCACTCGCCGAGGATGACCGTCAGCGGCGTGCGCAGCTCGTGGCTGACATCGGCGAAGAAGCGGCGGCGCGAACGGTCCACCGCCTCCAGCCGGGCATTGGCGGCGCGCAGGTCCAGGGTGCGGGCCGCCACCGTGTCCTCCAGGGCGGCACGGTCCGCCGCCAGATGGCCCTCGCGACGGGCGAGGCGCGCGGCCATGCGATTGAAGTTCGCCACGAGCAGGCCGAGCTCGTCGCGGGTCGCCACCGAGAGGCGCGTGTCGAGTTCGCCCCGGCCGACGGCGCTCGCCGCCCGGCGCACCGCCTCGATCCGGGCCAGCACCGGCCGGGTCACCGCGCGGTAGAGCAGCAGCACGATGGCGAGCGCGACGGCGACCGCCGCCAGGGAGGCGATGCGCAGGGTGCCGGAGAGGTCGCGCGCCGCATCCGATCCGGCGATCATCGAGCGCCGCTCGACCTCGATCAGGAAGGAGAGCGGCTGCCCGGTCATGGCGCCGAAGCCGTTGAGGGCACCCCGGATCGCGGCCTTGCGCTGCTCGTCATCCGTATGGCGCAGCACCTGCGTCACCTGACGGTCGAGCACCGCGCGCGCCGAGCGCAGCTGGGCGAGCGGCCGGGTGCGCGCGGCGTACTGGGTCCGGTCCAGAGGGTCGTCGCTGGCCGCGATGCTGCTGCCGAGGGACTCGTCCACCGCCACCAGGGCCCGGTCGACGTTGGCGCGCGCGACAGCCAGCCCCTCCGGCTGCGCATCGGGGTTGCTCACGGTCTCCAGGGCGGCGAGCCCGTACTGGGTCATGCGCCCCGACAACTCGACGAGGAGTTCGAGACGGCCCTGCGCGGCCAGCGTCCGGTCGATGGTCCGCTCGGCGGCACTGATCGAGGCGAGCACGCCCACGGCCGCCAGGACGACGAGGAGCGCCGTGCCCCCGAGCAGCAGCGCGAAGCGGACTTTCAGCGAGCGCATGCGGGCACCGACCGGGATGCGGGCGCCAGCAGGGATGATTGTGCCAGCATGGATTTGCCAGTTTTTCCCGATCTCTTTGCCGGCCTTCACTTGGCGCTGAACGCACGCGTGCTTGCCTGATCCCCCCGTCTGCTGCGTCTATCCTGGACGCGCAGCGCTGCGGGCAAGATCACTAGGCTAAGGCCGACATCCGTTGCAAGGGCGGCGGCGCATCGGCCGCGCCGCTCAGCCTCGATCGAGCGGAAGACGGTCTCACAAGTCGCGGGGCTGGCTGCCGCGAACGGCGCAGCGCCACCGGGTCACGTGCCATTCCGGGTGCTCCTCCTGCCACCTGGCGATAGCGCTCTGGGAGTTACGCAGGCAGACCACCGGGTTCCGGGCCTCGAACGACAGGTCGATCTTGTCCTCGCGGCATTGCGAGGGCTGCGACAGGAGGCAGATCGAGAGAAGGATGAGCATCGGTGACGCCGTGTTCGCGCGGAGGGAAGCGGGCACGATGGCACGATATTGCCGACCCGCCGGCGCGAAGACTCCTCCGATCGGGAAAATTGTGCAAGTCCGATCGAAATATCGCGCAGGCGCGGGCCTGGACGCGGGACGGGAAGGAATTTCCAAGCCCGGAGGCGAACCCAAGGGTGATCGCCTTCGGGGCACGCCGTCATTCCGGGTCGCTCGCCAAGCGCGCCCGAACATCGGAGCCGCCGACAGCGCTGGATTTGGCACGACCTGCGTGTCTGGATCCTGGGCTCCGCTTGCGCGGCCCCAGGATGACGCGGTTCTGTCGAAGGACGTTCGAGAGGCGACCCCAGCCGGAACGGCCTTCAGGCCGCCGACACCCAGAGTTCGCCCTTGCCGAGCGTCGCGAGGTCGCCCGAGTAGCGCTTGAGCGCGCCGGCCGCGAGGTCGGCATGCGCCGGGCTCAGGGGCCGCAAGGCGCGGGCGAGGAGGCGCAGGAACACGAGGTCGTGCGTGCCGGTCTCGACGAAGCTGGGGCTGAGCGCGCCGACGCCGCCGGTGAGGATGGTGCCCCGACGCATGCCGTAGCCCGGATGATCCCCGAGGGACGTCGCCGCGATGGTGCCGGCGATCATCCGCGCGCCCGCATAGGCGCCCGCCCGGCCGACGAGGAGAAGGCCGCGCCGCATGCGGTCCCCGAGATGGTCGCCGGCCGTGCCGTGGATCACCAGCGTCGCACCGTCGAGGCCCGCCTTGGCGGCGTAGACCGCGCCGCCCGCATGATCCCCGGCATCGCCCTCGATGGTGATCGTGCCGCCGGTGGCCCCGGAGCCCGCGAAGGGGCCGGCCGAGCCCGTGACGGTGACGGCGCCGGAGGTCATGCCCGCGCCGAGGCGCTGGCCGACATCGCCGACGACGCGGATGCGACCGCCGTCGAGCGAGGCGCCGACCCGGTCGAGGCGCGACGAACCGCCCTCGATCACCAGGTCCTCGGAACGATCGAGGGCGATCGTGAAGCAATCGCCCAGCGTCAGGCCGCGCCGGCCCGTGCCGACGGGGAGGCGCGCAGCCTCGGCTTCGCTGAGGCCGCTCAGCGAGAGGGGGTTCACGTTCAGGAAGTCGAGCCGCTCCGGCGGCTCCTGGCGCAGGGTGAGGGTGCTCATGCCGCTCCAGCCTCGCTCGCCGGCTCCTTCGAGAGCAGGTTCTTCAGGTGATAGTGGTGGCGGCCGAGATTGCCGCCGTAATTGCCCGCCGTGACGGCGACGAGGCCGTGCGCGGCGCCGGCCTCGGTCGCCGCGTGCAGGGCGGCGCGCATGGATTCGGCGACCGCGTCGGAGGTCAGCGCGTCGATGACGATCTCCAGCACGACGCCGACCTCGGCCGCGAGTTCGGTGCCGGCCCGGCCCTTCAGGGTCGGGCAATAGGCGTCGTTGGTGGAGGCCATCATGCCCTTGGTGCGCGCGCCCACCTTCGAGCCGGAGCGGACGATGCCGCCGGGGAAGGGCAGGATCGCGCCGGACACCGTGCGGGCCGCGTCCACCGCGATCTCGGCGACCTTCAGGGTGTCGGCGTGCTTGCGCCCGAGGAACAGCAGGTTGCCGCCGCCCACCGCGCCGTCCACGGCGCGGACGAAGTCCTCGCACAGGAACTCGCCGTCCATGACGGGGATGCGCCAGTAGCGGCGCGACTTGCCGGTGATCGGGTCGGGCAGGCGCTTGGCCACCGCGAAGCCGTCGCCGAAGTAGCGGATGGCGCCACCGAGCTTGATCTTCGTCGGGCCCTCGACGCCCGCGTAGCAGGCGGTGCCCGGGCAGGTCAGGATGCACTGGCCGACGCGCTTGAGGAGTTGGTCCTTGAGGCCGTTGGGCTCGAAGCCGAACAGCAGCACGCGCACGCCGGGGCGCCCGTCCGGCGTCTCCTCGGGCGAGAGTTCGCAATCGATCCCGGCCTCGGCGCCACAGCCGATCACCGAGGTGGCGAACCCCGTCATCACGGTGGCGGCGATCATCGCCCACTTGGCCGTGTCGTTGGTGATGATGATCGCCGTGCCGGCGACGTCGAACGCCTCCGCGAAGGTGTCGATCACCGGAATGCCGTTGAGGGTGAGGTCCGTCATCTCAGTCACCCGCCCCCACGCGACGCACTTCATTCAAGGTCGACATGCCACTCATGACCGACATGCGACCTCCGCGAACACGTCCGGCTTCGGGAACGCTTCGTCCGGCACCGCGAAGCTCTTCAGGCCCGTGCCGAAGCGGTCCTGCAGGTAGGTCTCGGAGCGGGCCGCCATGGCCTTGTCGGACTCGACGGCGAGTTCAAGGGTGCGGCCGGAGCGCCAGGCCACGACCTCGCCGTCCTCCACGATGGTCTCGCCGTCCTTGAGCACGAGCTTGGCGCGGGCGAACATGGCGGTGCGGTTCTTGTCGTCGCGGTAGATCGCGACGTCGGCGCGCGCGCCTTCGCGCAGGTGGCCGCGATCGGTGAGACCCAAGAGCTTGGCCGGTCCGGACCGGGTGAGCTGGGCGATCTCCGAGAAGCCGTACTCGCGCTCGATGGCGCAGAGGCCGGAGCGCTCGGCGATGACCTTGTGCAGGCTCGCGATCTCGCGGTCGCGCTCCTCCTTGTCCATCAGGAAGTGGATGATGCGCGGGTAATCCGTGAACGGGCCGCCATTCGGGTGGTCGGTGGTCAGGATCGTGCGCTCCGGCTCCTTGGCCAGCA
The DNA here is from genome assembly GCF_022829445.1 of Methylobacterium sp. J-068. Classification (GTDB taxonomy): domain Bacteria; phylum Pseudomonadota; class Alphaproteobacteria; order Rhizobiales; family Beijerinckiaceae; genus Methylobacterium. The sequence continues at coordinate 65,036 of NZ_JAKSXY010000099.1, forward strand.
GCATGAGCTCGAGGCCGATCGCCCATTGCAGCGAACTGACGGCGCCGCGCGGCTTGTACAGGAACGGCACCACGCCGCCGCCCTCCGCGTCGCCCGCGGTGAGGATCCACTTCTTCGGATTGGCGCCTTTTCGGCCGGCGAACTGGCGCAGGATGTCGAGCGAGATCGTCACGGTCTGGCCGAAGGCGACCTGGCCCACGTCGAAGGTGGCGTTGGGGTGGGCCTCCATGGCCGCGCTGATGCGCTCGGCCGCCGAGCGGAAGCCGCCGGTGAGCGGGTTCTCCGGGTCGGCGACGCCGTAGGCGTAGAACTGGGCGTGCGCGAAGTGGATGCGCCGGCCTTCGGCCGCCTCCAGGGTCGCCACGAAGGAATCGTCGGCGCCCGGAATCCCGAGGTTGTTGCAGTGGACGTGCAGCGGGTGCGGCACGCCGATCTCCTCGACCGCGTCGAGGAGCGCCCCCATGATCTTGCGCGTGGACAGGCCGTAGACCGGGATCTCGTCGTCGAGGCTGAGCTTCAGCATCCCGTCCTTGAAGGCCGAGGCGCCGCCCGCGTTGATGCACTTGACGCCCAGACCGCGCGAGGTCGCCACCGAGAGGGCGACCAGATCGCGCACCGCCGCCTTGCCCTCGCGCTCGCGCAGCAGCTGGAGCAGATGGTCGTCGTTGCCCATCACCGTCAGCGCGCCGCGATCGAGCAGCGGGATGTCGGCGAGTTCGAGCTGGGTGGCCAGCGCGTTGGCGGGCGGCATCGCCGGCTCCACCGCCAGGGTGTAGCCCATCCGGGCGTAGTTGGCGCCGATCCAGGCGGCCGAGCCGCCCGCATGGGCGAAGGGGTGGCCCTCGGGGGCGGCCTCGCTGGCATAGAGATCGGGCAGGAGCAGGCGGCTCATCACCACGTTGCCGCCGGCGATGTGCGAGTGGACCTCGACGCCGCCCGCCATCACCACGCAGCCGGTGGCGTCGATGCTGCGGTCGGGCGCCCGGTCGGAGGCCGCGACGACCCGGCCGTTCTCGATCCAGACCTCACCGACCGCGTCGCGGCCGGCCGTCGGGTCGACGACCCGGCCTCCGTGAATCCGGATCAGCATGCGGCGGCCTTCTTCTGCGTGAGGCGTTCGTGGATGGCGGTCAGGATGCCGGCCGCGCTCAGCTCGGCCGTCTGGCCGGCGGGTGGGGAAAAGGTGATCGCGGCGCGCCGCTCGTCCCAGAGGACGCCGCCCGCGCTCTCGCCGGGCACGCCGACCGCGAAGACCACGTCGGCGACGTCGCCGCTGGCTTCGGGGCTACCGACGCCCACGATGGCGACGCTCGGCAGGGTCCCGAGCCAGTCGGGCCGGGGGGCGGGGAGGGAGGCGAGCCACAGGGCGGCATCGGCCTCCCCGGCCGCGATCTGGCGGGCGCTGTCGAAGCGCCAGGGATCGTGCTCGGGCACGTGGCGGCCGAAGCCGACGCGCGGCGCCTGCCCCGTGGTCCAGGCGGCGAGTTGGAGGAGCGCCCGGCCCTGGAACGGATCGGACAGGGACAGCCCGAAGAAGCGCGTGACCTCGTTGAGGTCCTTGATCATGCCCTGGAGCATCTCGACGCCGAGTTCGCCGATCTCGCCCGGGTCGTAGAGCACGACGCCATACTGCGCGGTCGCGAGGCGCCTGGCGAGGTCGGCATAGGCCGCCTCACCGGCGAGGTTGCCCTTCAGGAAGGCGCGCAGGTGCGCGATCGAGACGGGAAGGCCGCCCGCTTCCGCCGGATAGGCCACGTGGCGCGTGGCGCCGTTGCGCGGCCCGCCGAGGGAGAGGATGGTGCGCTCGGACCCGGCGGCCCGCCCGCGCGAGGCCTGCGAGTCGGCGATGTCCTGGACGATCGGGCGGTCCCAGGGCGCGTTGCCGACGATGAGGACGGCATCGGCCCGGCCGATGGCCTCGGCGGGGGTCGTGGTCATCGCCCCGGTGCGGCTCAGGGAACCGAGTTCGGCGTAGAGGCTCGGGCCGGAGACGGGATCGACGGAAGCGCCGATCGCGTCGGCGAGGTGGTAGGCCGCGCGCACCGCGCTCAACTCGGCGCAGAGGCCCGCCAGGACGGCATTCCGCGCTGAGGCGAGGAGCGTGGCGGCGGCCTCCACCGCCGCCTCCGCATCCGTCGCACCACCCTTCACCCAGGCCGCCATGCGTTGCACCTTGGAAAATCGAGGGCCCGGCGCGCGCCGTATTCGGCGTCGCGCACGGCGGGACTGAGCCAGTCCATGTCGTTGGGGCGGCACGTTTGCATCGGTGCCGGCTCCCAGGCAAGCCCCCCGGCGACCCCTTTGAATCGGGTCGCGCGAATCGGCCCCGTGACGGCGCCTCGCGAGATTCGACCGTTGCGCTTGCGACGGGTCCGCGCTCCGTGGGAGAAGCCGGCGATCCGGGGCACGAGGCCGCGTGGAACAAGGACGTGTCGCGATGGAAGGGATCGACGTGCCGCGGATCCCGCGCGAACCGGGCGGAGCTTCCGCGTCGGCGGGCCTTCGCGTCCACGCCCCGGCCCGCCTGCATTTCGGATTCCTCGACCTGCATGGCGGCCTCGGGCGGCGCTTCGGCAGCATCGGCCTCGCCCTCGACGCGCCCGCCGTGACCCTGACCGCCCGGCCGGGCGAGCGCCTCGACGTGACCGGGCCGGAAGCGCGCCGCGCGGCCGCCTACGCCCTTGCCGCCGCCGGGCATCTCGGCATCGCCGGGGCGGCGCGCCTGACCATCGAGGAGGCCATCCCGGCCCATGCGGGCTTCGGCTCGGGCACGCAGCTGGCGCTCAGCGTCGCGGCCGCGCTCGCCGGCCTCGCGGGCCGGCCCTTCGCGCCGGAGGATTTCGCCGACGCCCTCGACCGGGGCAACCGCTCCGGGGTCGGGCTCGCGGCCTTCACCCAAGGCGGCCTCATCGTCGATGGCGGCCGCGATCCGCAGGGCAATCCGCCCCCCGTGATCGCGCGCCTGGCCTATCCGGAAGCCTGGCGCGTGGTGCTGATCCTCGACACCGGCATGACCGGCGTCCACGGCAGCCGCGAGGTCGCGGCCTTCCGCGACCTGCCGCGCTTTCCGGAAAGCCAGGCCGCCGAGATCTGCCGCATCGTGCTGATGCAGGTGCTGCCGGCGACCGTCGCCGCCGAGGCGGAGGGATTCGGGGCCGGCATCACCCGCATCCAGCAGCTGATCGGCGACCATTTCGCCCCGCATCAGGGCGGGCGCTATGCCAGCCCCGCCGTGGCGGAGGCCCTTGGGACGATCGCCGCGCAGGGCCTCGCCGGCTACGGCCAGAGTTCGTGGGGGCCGACCGGCTTCGCCCTGGTGCCCTCGGAGGCCGAGGCGCGGGCCCTCGTCGCCGGCCTCGAACGGCCGGGCCCGCTCAAGTTCCTGATCGCGCGCGGACGCAACATCGGCGCGTCGGTCACGGCCCTTTAAGGGAAATCCGGGTACCGTCGGCGCTTCGGACGGCCCGGACCGGCTTTGACAATTCGACGTCCCGGCGCACGATCGGGCCGCGTCGCACGGCCGAACGCAGACCGCTCAGCCCACAACGACAAGCCCACGACGGCAAGGGAGACCGACCATGGCCCGCTCGATCCTGCACATGATCACGCCCCTGAAGCACATGAGCCCGTTCGACGTGAACATGGCGGTGGATGCAGGCTTCGAGACCATCGCCACCTATACGGGCGCCACGCTCGCCGACGTGACCTCGCTGGTGCAGGATTCGATCTTCTCCCGCGCGCCGCAGGACGGCGTGCGCACCGGCATCTTCATCGGCGGCAAGAACGCCGAGGACGCCCTCGACATGGTGGACCGGGCCAAGAAGGCCCTGGTGCCGCCCTTCGCCAACCACATCTTCGCCGACCCCGCCGGTTCGTTCACCACCGGGGCGGCCATGGTGGCCGAGGTGACGCGCGCCCTGAAGGCGAAGTTCGACACCGGCCTCGAGGGCAAGCGCATCGTGATCTTCGGCGGCGCCGGCGTCGTCGCCTACGTCGCGGCGGTGATCGGCGCGCTGCACGGCGCCAAGGCCGTCATCGTCGGCCATGACGGCGAGGAGCGCGTGAGCAAGATCGCCAACACCATGCGCTGGCGCTTCGGCGTCGAGGTCGAGGCCGTGGACGGCACCACGCCCGCCGCCCGGCGCGCCGCCATCGCGCAGGCCGATGTCATCCTCTCCGCCGGCCCCGCCGGCATCCCGATCCTCACGGCGGAGGATCTCGAATCCGCCCCGAAGCTCCTCGTGGCCTCGGACGTCAACGCCGTGCCGCCCGCCGGCATCGCGGGCATCGACGTCAACGCGGTGGACGTGCCGCTGCCGACCGGCCGGGGTGTCGGGATCGGCGCGCTCGCGGTGGGCAACGTGAAGTACCAGACCGAATCCCGCCTGTTCCGCCGCATGCTCGAGGCCGACGAGCCGCTCTGCCTCGACTTCCGCGACGCCTACACGCTGGCCGTCGAGGTGGCGGGCTGACGGGCGCCCCTTCGAGGCCGGCGCCCCCAAGGCCCGGGCGATCCATCCTCATCGCCGCGCAATCCGGCCGCGCCCTCGCGCAGGCGGCGCGGCGGGCGGGCTTGCATCCGCTGGTGCTCGACCTGTTCGGCGATGCCGACACGCGGGCGCTGGCGGAGGGATACCGCCAGGCCGAGGGCCGCTTCGGCCTGGGGCTCACGGGCGGCATCCTGCGCGACCTCGGCGACCTCGCGTTGCACGCCTCCGACGACCCCGTCGGCATCGTCCTCGGCAGCGGCTTCGAGGCCGCGCCCGGATTGATGCGGGCCATCGCCGCGCGCTTCACGCTCCTCGGCGCGAGCCCGGATTGCGTCGGCCTGCTGAAGGATCCGCTCGCCTTCGCCGAGCTCTGCCGGGCGCACGGCGTGCCGCACCCGGCCGTCACCCGCGAGCCCGTGGCCGACCGGACCGCGTGGCTCCTGAAGCGGGCAGGGGGCTCGGGCGGCACGCATATCCGCGCCGCGACCGGAGGGCGCGCGCCGCTGGGCGCCTATTTCCAGGCCCGGGTGCCGGGCCGGGCCGTCTCCCTGTCGTTCCTGGCCGACGGCGCCGCGATCCGGGTGGTGGGCGTCACCGAGCAATGGGGGGCGCCGTCCCCCCTGCGGCCCTTCCGCTATGCCGGCGCCCTGGAGCGGGCGCGCCACGAGCCCCCCTGCCTCGCGCCTCCGATGCTGGCGGCCGTCACCGAGGGCGTCGCCCGCCTCGCGGCGGCGACGGCCCTGCGCGGCCTCGCCAGTGCCGATTGCCTCGTGGACGGCCCGGATTGGTGGCTCACCGAGATCAATCCGCGCCCCGGGGCGACGCTCGACGTGCTCGACCGGCGCCCGACTCCCCTGCTGGCCCGGCACATCGCGGCGAGCCTCGGCCACCTGTCCGAACCCGAAGCGTCACCGGAGGATGCGGCGGCCACCGAAATCTGCTACGCGGCCAGCGGCTACGCGCCGATGCCGCCGATCGACTGGCCGGACTTCGTGCGCGACCGCCCAAAACCCGGCACCACGGTGGCGCGCGACGCGCCGCTGTGCACCCTGTTCGCCACAGGGCCGGACTCGGCCGCCACGAGAGCGATGTTGCGAGGCCGGGCCGCCGAATTGCGGACCCTGCCCGCCCTGACGGAGGGACACCCATGACCACGAGTCCGAGCGGCGCGAACCGCCCCTTTCCGAGCGTCAACGCACTGACCGCCCCGCTGGTGGAGCGGCTGGTGGCCGATGCCGAGGCCCTGCGCCTCGCGGTGACCACCGAGAACGGCGCCCGCATGATCGATGCCGGCGCCACCGTGCGCGGCTCCATCGAGGCCGGGCGCCGCATCGCCGAGATCTGCCTCGGCGGCCTCGGCACCGTCTCGATCGCGCCGTCCGGCCCGATCGCCTCCTGGCCCTACTCGGTGGTCGTCCACGCCGCCGACCCGGTCATCGCCTGCCTCGGCAGCCAGTACGCGGGCTGGTCGCTCGCCGACGAGACCGGGGATTCCGGCTTCTTCGCCCTCGGCTCCGGCCCCGGCCGCGCCGTCGCGGTGGTGGAGGACCTCTACGGCGAGCTCGGCTACAAGGACAGCGCGACCCAGACCGCCCTGGTGCTGGAGGCGGCCGGCGGCCCGCCGGCCTCCGTCATCGCCAAGGTGGCCGAGGCCACGGGCCTCAGCCCCGAGCAGCTGACCTTCATCTATGCCCCGACCCAGAGTCTCGCCGGCTCCACCCAGGTCGTGGCCCGCGTGCTGGAGGTCGCCCTGCACAAGGCCCACACGGTGGGCTTCGACCTCCACAGAATCGTCGACGGCATCGGCTCCGCGCCGCTCTCGCCCCAGCACCCGGACTTCATCCAGGCCATGGGCCGCACCAACGACGCCATCATCTATGGCGGCCGCGTGCATCTCTACGTCGAGGCCGACGAGGCCGACGCCCGGCAGCTCGCCGAGCAGCTGCCCTCCACGACCTCGGCCGATCACGGCGCGCCCTTCGCCGACATCTTCGGCCGGGTGAACGGCGACTTCTACAAGATCGACGGCGCGCTCTTCAGCCCGGCCGAGGTCATCGTGACCTCCGTCACCACGGGCAAGAGTTTCCGCGGCGGCCGGCTGATGCCCGAACTGGTGGAAGCCTCGTTCCGGTAGGATTCCGGCGCACGACCCCTCCCCCCCGAGCCGGGGAGGGGGATCGCCGAGCGACGCGGCCGGGACGAAGCCCCGCGAGAGCGGGCCACCGCTCCCGGACCCGGCGCGGTCCCCACATCCGACCCGCTCTGCGGGCCACCTTCTCGCCAGAGGGGAGAAGGCATTCACGTCGAGGCTTGTAGCGAACAATGCGGATCGGGCTCGCGGCCGATAACGGCAACTGGCACAAGGCGCGCCTGAAGGCCGCCCTCGAACATCTCGGCGCCGAGCCGGTGCTGTTCTCGCTGGCCGACGTCGCCGTGGTGACGGGCGGGGCCGAGCCCCTGCGCGTGCCGGGCTTCGACGCCCTGCCGGACGGCGTCCTTCTGCGCACCGTGGCGGGCGGCACCTTCGAGGCGACCACGATGCGCCTCGGCGTGCTGCACGCGCTGGTGGCCTCGGGCGCGACGGTCTGGAATTCACCCACCGCCATCGAGCGCTCGGTCGACAAGGCCATGACGAGCCTGCTCATCGACCGCGCCGGCCTGCCCACCCCGGACACCTTCGTGGTCTCGCAGCGTGCCGCCGCCGCCGCCCTGGTGGAACGCGAGGCGAGGCCCGGCCGGCCCCTGGTGCTGAAGCCGCTGTTCGGCTCGCAGGGCGAAGGCTTGCAGCTCATCGCGCGCCCCGAGGACCTGCCCGACGAGGAGGCGGTGTCGCGCGTCTACTATCTCCAGCGCTACATCGCGCGGAACGACGGGCTCTGGCGCGACTACCGGGTCTTCGTCTGCGAGGGCCGCGCCATCGCGGGCATGATCCGCGAGGGCGACGGCTGGATCACCAACGTCCATCGCGGGGGCCGTCCGCTGCCCTGGGCGATGCCCGACGCCGCCGCCGAACTCGCGGAAGCCGCGGCGGCGGCCGTCGGCGTCGACTATACGGGCGTCGACCTCGTCGAGGACGGGGAGGGCGGGTATCTCGTCCTGGAGGTGAACTCGATGCCGGCCTGGTCGGGCCTGCAGCGGGTGACCGAGGTCGACATCGCGCTCGCCGTGGCGCGCGGCTTCCTCAACGCGGTGCGGGCGGCGCGGCCGCCCCGCCTCGTCTCGGCCTCGGGATGAGCGGCTTTCGGATGAGCGGCCTCGATCCCGGCTGGATCGCCGCGGCCTACCGGGCGAGCTGCCTCGACGAACTCGACGCCCTGAAGCCCGGCAACGTCCACGCCTTCGCCGACGGCCACCGCATGGCGGTGGCGGATTTCGTCGCGAGCGCCGACATCTCGGCGCCGGCGCTCGCCGAGGCCGGCGCATCCGTGGGGCGGCGGGTGCTGCGGGCCGTCGAGGCGACCATGTCCGGTGTCGGCCAGAACACGAATCTCGGCATCCTGCTTCTCTGTGCCCCCCTGGCGGCGGCGGCGGAGACGGGCGGCGCCTTGCGCGACGCGCTCCACCGCATCCTCGACGGGTTCGACGCGGACGACGCGGCCGACGTGTTCGCGGCGATCCGACGCGCGAATCCGGGCGGCCTCGGCAAGGCCGCGCGGCACGACGTCACCGATTCGCAAGCCCCCGCCTCGCTCGCCGCCGCGATGGCGGAAGCCGCCCCGCGCGACGCCATCGCGCGGGCCTACGTCACGGGCTTCGACGACCTGTTCACGATCGGGCTGCCGGCCCTGGCGCGGGCGCAGGGCCTCGAGACACCCTGGCGCACCACGGCCGTGTTCCTCGCCTATCTCGCGCGGGTGCCGGACAGCCACGTGGCGCGCAAGCACGGCCCCGAGCGGGCGGAGGCCCTGCGGGTCGAGGCGGAGGCGCTCCTCGCCCTCGATCTCACGCAGCGGCCCGTCACGGCCCTGCTGGCGTGCGACCGCGACTGGAAGGCCAGGGGCCTCAATCCCGGCACCAGCGCCGATTTCACGGTCGCCACGCTGTTCCTCGCCCGCCTCCTCGGCGCGTCCTCCGAACGGACTTAGGAATGGCGGCCGAAACCCTGTTTCTTCACCTCAAGCCAATGTTCCGGCCGACGATGAATAAATTGCCAGGCTCCGGCCCCCACACAGGGTTGTTCCCGGCAAGGCCCCAGAGTAGGGTCCGCGCCGCGATCCGGGCTAACCGGTCCGGTCCCTCGATGGGCTGGACGCCGTGAACAAGGATAGCTGCCGGCCGCGCCCATAGCTCGGGGGCGGTCACGTCTTTTCAAGACTCTGGGAGAAACCCCACATGGCGAAGATCAACAAGGTTCTGGTCGGCGAAGCCCTCGTCGGCGATGGCAACGAGGTCGCCCACATCGATCTCATCATCGGACCGCGCGGTTCGCCGGCCGAGGCCGCTTTCTGCAACGGCCTCGTGAACAACAAGCACGGCTTCACCAGCCTGCTCGCGGTCATCGCGCCGAACCTGCCCTGCAAGCCGAACACCCTGATGTTCAACAAGGTCACCATCAACGACGCCCGTCAGGCCGTCCAGATGTTCGGCCCCGCCCAGCACGGCGTCGCCAAGGCCGTGCAGGATTGCGTTGCCGAGGGCACGATCCCCGCCGATGAGGCCGACGACCTGTTCATCCTGGTCGGCGTGTTCATTCACTGGGAAGCCGCCGACGACGCCAAGATCCAGAAGTACAACTACGACGCCGTCAAGCTCTCCATCGAGCGCGCCGTCAAGGGCGAGCCCACCGCCGCTGTCGTCACCGAGCAGCGCAACTCGGCTTCGCACCCCTTCGCGTCGAACGCTTAGATCGGGGACAGTCCTGGGCAGAGCGTGCCTCCGCCCGCACCGCGGGGCCTGCTCCAGCGACTGGCTTCCATCTTCCTCGGACGATGATCACAACACGGGGCGGCCTTCGGGCCGCCCTTCCTCGTTCATGGGCCCGTCAGCGCCGGAGCGAGCCGTCGTGGATCGCCGAGGCGACCAGCGCCCCGGCGACGCCCTGCCGCCGCAGGGCCTCGACATCGGCCCAGTTCCGCACGCCGCCGGCCGCATAGAGCCGGAGCCCAGCCCGCATGGCCGCCACGGCCGCGAGTCGGTCGAGATCGGGACCGGCCGCGACGCCGACCCGCCCGAGGGTCATCACGATCACGTCGCGCGGCCAGTGGTCCGCCTCCGCGTGCAGGGCGGCCGGCCCGAGGCGCTCGTCCCCGCGCGTGTCGAGGGAGAAGACCGCCCGCTCGCGATAGCGCCGCACGAGGGCCTCGTCCGCCTGGCTCTCGCTGCCGAGCACCGGGCGCCCCGATCCCTCGGCGAGGCCCGATCCCTCGGCGAGAAAAGCGTCGAGCCCGGCGGAATCCGTGAACCCCGCATCGACCCACAGGACGACACCAGGACACGCCGCCGCGATGGCCCGCAGGCTCGCGTGATCGGGCGGCTTTCCGTCGATGATCGCGTCCAGGTCGGCCACGTAGAGGATGCGGGCCGGCACCGCCGCCAGGAGGCCGCGCGCCACGTCTCCGGGCGCCGACCCCTTTGCCAAGGGCGTGACGATCGGGGCATAGGAAGCGCGGTCCCCGGCCCGCGCCCGCACCACGGCTCCGTGGCGCAGATCGATCACCGGGATGATCTCGAATTCGTCCGCCATCCGGCTTTCTCCCGCGCTCAGGGCCGCTCGTGACATCAGACTGCGTCTTCCCCGACAGGCCCGTGATCGGCTGGGATCTCGGCGGGGTCCATGTCAAGGCCGCCCTGGTCCGGGGCGGCCGGGTCGAGGCCGTGATCCAGGCGCCCTGCCGCCTCTGGCGCGGACTACCCGCCCTCGACGAAACCGTCTCGGCGCTCCCCGAATGGGCGCGCAGCGCGGCGGACCACGTCGTCACCATGACGGGCGAGCTCACCGATTGCTTCGCCGACCGGCAGGACGGCGTGACGCAACTCGCCGGCTGGGCCGCCCGGACGCTGCCCGGCACGGTCCGGATCTACGGCGGTCGCGCCGGCCTACTCGATCCCGCCGCCGCGCCGGCCCACGCCGCCGACATCGCCTCGGCCAACTGGCACGCCACGGCGGCGCTGGTCGGGCGCCACGTCGCGAACGCGCTCCTCGTCGATATCGGCTCCACCACCGCCGACCTGATTCCCATCGTGGCGGGTGCGCCCGCCGCGACCGGGTACAGCGACGCCGAGCGGCTGGAGACGGGCGAACTCGTCTATACCGGCGTGGTGCGCTCGCACCTCGTGGCGCTCGGCGACCACGCGCCGTTCCGGGGCCGGCGCACCCGGCTGATGGCCGAGACCTTCGCCACCGCCGCCGATATCCACCGCATCCTGGGCGACCTGCCCGACGGCGCCGACCAGCAGCACAGCGTCGACCTCAAGGGCAAGTCGATCCCCGAGAGCGAGACCCGGCTCGCGCGCATCATCGGCCGCGACCACGGCGAGGGCAGCCCCGCCGAGTGGCGGGCGCTGGCAGCCCATTTCGCGGAATGCCAGCTGCGGATGCTGCACGACGCCGCCGCCCTGCTGCTCTCACGGCCCGACATCGCGGCCGACGCGCCCCTCGTGGTCTGCGGAGCCGGCCGCTTCCTGGCGACGCGCCTGGCGGCGCGCCTCGGCCGGCCCGCCCTTGCGCTCACGGACCTCATCGCCGGCGACCTCGCCGAGGCCGGGGCCGACTGGGCCTCGACCTGCGGCCCGGCGGTGGCCGTGGCGCTGCTGGCCGCCGATCCATCCCGAGCTTTCGGAGACTTCGCATGAGCACGACGCAGAAACTCGCCCGCATCCTCGCCACGCGCTCCGGCGGCGGGATCGAACTGGCCCTGGCCACCGAGTCCGGACAGACCCTGAAGGTGCTCGCCACCTCGGATCAGATCGACATGCTGGTAGACGAGTTGGAGGACATCCTGAACTCGCCGGAGGAGCCGGAGGACCACGAGCCGCCCTCGGCGGCGTAAGACCGAGACGGGCCGGCGCTCGTGCGCCGGCCTTCCGAGCGATATCGGAGTTCGATCCTTTTCAAGACCTCGGAAGGTCCGCTTCCAGGCAACTTGGCAGAGCATGAGCCAAGACCGGAATGGGGTGTAGATTGTGTGATACCAAATCCGTCTGATTGACTCGTCTGGGGATGCCGCTGGTCTGTGAGGTTGTTAGGGTCTGTGTCCTGTCTCTGGGAGGCGGACATGGCCTACATAGCTGATCACTTGAGTGTCGCAGAACTGGGCCGTCGGGCT
>NZ_JAKSXY010000123.1 GCF_022829445.1 Methylobacterium sp. J-068
CGCGCTCGGCCATCATCGCTACGAGTGGCTCTACGTCACCGCCTTCGTGGCGCCGGCCACCGGCGAGAGCCATTGGTACGTCGGCAACGGCGTCTCCAAGCCGCTCTTCGAGCGCCTGCTAGCGCTGTTCGCCCGCGAGGCCGGTGCAGGCCCACAGCGCACGATCATCCTGATGCTCGACGGAGCCGGATGGCACACCGAACCCGGACTGCGCCTGCCAGACGGTCTGCGGCTCGTCTACCTGCCGCCCTACACCCCCGAGCTCCAGCCCGCCGAACACCTCTGGCGGCTCGTCGACGAACCCATCGTCAACCAGCACTTCGACCGCTTGACCGAGATCCAAGACCGCATCGAGCAACGCTGCCGCGACCTCGAAGCCCAACCAGACATCCTGCGCGCCAACACACTCTTCCATTGGTGGCCACAGCCTGCCAGACCGAACTAATCAACCGGAAACGGTATCA
>NZ_JAKSXY010000124.1 GCF_022829445.1 Methylobacterium sp. J-068
GGGCTGGTTGTGGATCGCGTAGATCTCGTCGCAGGGGAATTTCTCGAACAAGCCGTCGTCGATCATCGCGCGGGCGCCGTCCTGGCCCTCCTCGGCGGGCTGGAACACGGACAGCGCCACCGAGGAAGCGGCGGAAGGGGCGGGTGCGGTGGGTTGGAAGGGCGCGCCGGTTCGGGCCGGCGCATCGGCTTACGCGACGACATGGACGCGCTGCAGATCGAGGAGGAGACAAACCTGCCCTACCGCTCGACCGGGCCGGGCAAGATGAACGCCTGCGGGCATGACGGGCACACCACGATGCTGCTCGGCGCCGCGCGCTACCTCGCCGAGACCCGCGACTTCGACGGCACGGCGCTGTTCGTGTTCCAGCCCGCCGAGGAGGGCCAGGGCGGCGCC
>NZ_JAKSXY010000126.1 GCF_022829445.1 Methylobacterium sp. J-068
TCCAGCATTCAGCCGGATCACCCATCCGATCATCCAAAGAAGCGCCGGTGAGCCGCCAAACCCCGTTGGCCGCCGCCGATGAACAGCCCTATACGGACACAAAATCCAACCGTCAACACATCCCTGATCCGTTTTATGACGGCCCGAGCGCAGACCCGCTCCTCAAGCGGCGTCGCGACGGAGCGCGAGGAAGGCACGGGCGTCCGCGCTCGGCATCGGTCGGCTGAACAGGAAGCCCTGGACCTCCGTGCATCCCTCTCGACGCACCTGCTCCAACTGGGCCTCGGTCTCGATGCCCTCGGCCGTGATGCTGGTGCCGAGATGAGCGCCGAGCCCCACCACCGCGCGCACGATCGCGGCGGTGTCCGGATCGGCGATCTCGCGAATGAACGAGCGGTCGATCTTGATCCGGTCGAAGGGAAAGCGCCGCAGGTAGCTCAGGCTCGAATACCCGGTCCCGAAATCATCGAGCGCGATCCGCACGCCG
>NZ_JAKSXY010000128.1 GCF_022829445.1 Methylobacterium sp. J-068
CCGGTGCCCGAAGTCACACGATGCACCAGTCCGGGCACCATCGTTCAGTTCTCGCCGTGCGGGCCGCGTCCCGCTCCGGCGAGCCGACGCCGGTCCCTCCCGCCCCCCCGGCCCTGACCTCGCTCTCCACGGGATCGGACCACTGCCCAACGATCGTCTACGAAAACCACTCCACGCTGGTGACCGACCTCGCCTGCCATATGTACCAGTTCGCCGTGCGCACCGAGATCGAGATCTTCGACCTGTCGCATCTGCACGGTGCCGCGCGTCTGGTGGAGGCCGGCTTGATCGACGGACGCCC
>NZ_JAKSXY010000003.1 GCF_022829445.1 Methylobacterium sp. J-068
GGCACCATCAGCCTGCTCTGGTCGCTGGCGGTGCTCTCGGAGGTCGCCGTGTTCGTCCTCTTCGGATCCGGGCTGCTGGCACGCCTCGGCACCGCCGGGGCGGCGATGCTGGCCGCCGGATGCGGGGTCCTGCGCTGGGCAAGATCACCACCGAGTGGGACGGGCGCCTCGTCTATCCCGGGGACCACGTGCTCTCCGACCTGTGGTTCCTCCAGGGCAAGCAGGCCTACGGTGTCGATGCCCGCAACGGCAACACCCTCACCCTCGACGTCACCGCCAACGTGCCGGGCGCGTGGGGCTACGGCTCGATCCGCACTCGGGCGGGCCGGGAATGGGGCATCCTGCGCATGCGCGGTGTCGGACCGCGCGGGCTGGAACTCCACCCCGACGACGTGACGGCGCTCCAGGCGCAGACCGGGCGGACGCTGTCGAGCGTCTTGGCCCTCGACAGCCAGGACCCCACCACGGTGGTGCTGGGCGATCTCGTCGAGTTGCAGGAGACCTACGTCGCGCGCTCGGCGATCCCCTCGGATGCCGACCACGTGCAGATCGAGATGGTGGCCGACGACGCGCGCGTCTGGCAGCTCCTCGACGAGGACGTAATCGCGCCGGCGCCGGTCAACGCGGACAGCCTGGCCGAGCCGCTCGTCCCGGAGATCGCGGTGCTGCACGCGCGCTGCGTGCGCATCGAGACCGGCATCGAGGTGGTCTGGGGCGTGTCGACCACGCGCGGCGCCCGGAACTACGAGGCCGAACTGTCCTACGATGCCGGCGGCAGCTGGGACGTGCTCTCGCCCTTCGGCCCGGCCTCGTCCGGCCGGGCGGCGATGCGCCAGGTCGAGGGTCCGGTCACGGTGCGCGCCCGGGCCTACGGCCGCACGGGTCTGCCCGGCGCCTGGAAGCTGACCACCTTCACCACCGTGGCGCCGGTGGTCGACGGCTCGCAGACCGAGATCATCAACCTGCCGCCGATCGACTATGCCGGGCTGACCGAAGACGTGCGCGGGCGCCTCGACCACATCAACGCGGTCGAGGCGCAGGCGCAGGCGATCGCCGTCCAGGCGAAGGCGGATTTCGATGCCGCCAAGGCCCACGCCGACCTGGCGCTGGCGCGCGCCCTGGAGAGCCTGGGCAACGACACCGCCAATACGGCGGCGATCACGGCCGAGTCGCAGAGCCGGCTGACGGCCGAGCAAGCGATCACCTCACGGATCGACATCGCGGTCTCCCGGATCGACGGGAACGCGGCCGCGATCATCGACGTGTCCAGGACCACCGCGGACTCCGTCAGCGCCCAGGCGTCGCGCACCACCGCGCTCATCACGCAGACGGATGCCGACCGCGCCTACTTCCTGGCCGAGCAGCAGATTCGGATCGGCAAAGACGAGGCCTATGCGACCAGCCTGATCGCCATCAATGCACGCCTGGGCACGAACGAAGCCGGGCTCCTCTCAGAGCAGACGGCCCGGGCCGATGCCGTCAGCGCGCAGGCCATGCGGATCGACGGGGTCTCCGCGCGGGTCGGCACGAACGAAGCGTCCATCATCCAGGAGGCTTCCATCCGGGCCGATGCGGTCAGCGCGCAAGCGCAGCGCATCTCCCTCGTCGAGGCAACGGCCGGCGAGAACACCGCGCGGATCGCGCGGGAGGAGGTGACGCGCGCCGATGCGATCACGGCCGTCTCGCAGTACAGCGCCTACATCATCTCGCGGGTCGGCGATGCCTTCGGGGCCATCTCCGACGAGAGCGTCACGCGAGCCACGGTCGATGGTGCCCTGTCCCAGCGCATCGACGGCCCGCGCGACCGCCGTCAGCGCCCTGTCGAACCGGATCACCGATGTGCAGGCCCGCTCCGATGCCGGGACGGCCACGGGGCGGTTCAGCCTCGCGGTGCAGTCCGGGCCGGCGGGCGTCTCGGCCCGCATCCA
>NZ_JAKSXY010000008.1 GCF_022829445.1 Methylobacterium sp. J-068
TCGATGCCGCCGCCGGCGGTCCAGCCGGTGCGGAAGTCGTTGCGGCTGCTGTTGGGCAGGCCGAAATCGGAACCGCCGCCGCCGCCATAGGCGAAGCCGCCGGTGCCGTAGAACAGGACGCGGTCGAAGGCGTAGCCGAGGCGACCACGGACGGTGCCGAAGTAGTCGAGGCCCGACAGGCCGTTCGGGTTCACCGGAACCAGGTCGGGGTTCAGGGCGCCGACGATGTTGGAGTAGCGGTTCCGGCTGCGGCCGAAATCGACGTACTGGGCATCGGCCTCGACACCGACCACGACGCCGGAGCCCGGGGTGAACTGGTAGTTGTAGCCGATCTGACCACCGCCGACGAAGCCTTCGTTCGAATCACGGCTGCCGAAGGCGCCGGCGCCGCGACCGCCGCCCAGCGGGCTGGCCGCCGTGCCGAGGAAGATCGGGGAATTGGCGACGATGAGGGCCGGGCCGTTGGAGCCGTTGCCGGCATCGAAGCCGTAACCAGCGTTGAAACCGGCGTAGAAGCCGGTCCAGGTGAACACCGGCACCGGCACGAACACCGGCGGAGCCGCGCGGCGCGGAAGGTCGGCGGCGGAGGCCGCCGCAGTGAGGGCCGTGAAGGCCGCGAGTGACGTAAGAAGCTTTTTCATTATGATCCCCAGCGAAATGCCCGATCGCGAGCAATCTACGCCAGTTTCCACAGCCAAGATGTAGCGCGGGGGTCACACCGGCGGTGGTACGCCCCGCCTGTACCTGGGGGCGGGGATCGAAGACTGTTCAGGTGGGCGGCGTTCCGTTCGCGGTGAGGACGGCGCCCGCGAGGTAGAGCGAGCCGCAGATCAGGATGCGGGGCGGCTGCTCGAAGGCGATGTCGGCCAGGGTTTCGAGGGCCGCCTCGACGCCCGACGCGGCCTGCGCGATCAGCCCGACATCGGCGGCGATCTGCGCCACCTCCTCGGCGGGGCGCGCCGCCATCGACCCGGCGATCGGCACCGCCACCAGCACGCGGGCGAGGCCGACGAAGTTGCGCAGGAACCCTTCCGCGTCCTTGGTGCCGAGCAGGCCCACGATCAGCACCAGGGGCACGTCCGAGCGCTCGCCGAGATCCGCCATCGCGGCGGCGAGGATGCGGCCGCCGTCGATGTTGTGGCCGCCGTCGAGCCAGAGTTCGGCGCCAGCCGGCACGAGTTCGGAGAGCCGGCCCCGGTTCAGCCGCTGCAGGCGGCCCGGCCACTCGACGGTGTTGAGGCCAGCCTCGATCGCGGCGGTGCCGATGTCGCCGAAGCCCGCCGCCCGCAGGGCCGCGATGGCGGTGCCCGCGTTCGTGAACTGGTGGCGTCCGTTCAGGCGGGGTTTGGGCAGATCGAACAGGTCGACGTCGTCCTGGTAGACGAGGCGCCCGCGCTCGGCATGGACCGAGAAATCCTGGTTGCCGACGCGGATCGGGATCGCCCCGGCCGCTTCCGCGAGGCGGCACAGCACGGCGTCGGCCTCGGCGTAGTCCTGAGCCGCGATGATCGCCGGGCAGCCCTTCTTGAAGATGCCGGCCTTCTCGGTGGCGACGGCCTCCACCGTGTCGCCGAGATACTCCGCGTGGTCGCGGCCGATCGGCGTCACGACGGCGGCCGCCGGCCGGTCGATCACGTTCGTGGCATCGACGCGGCCGCCGAGACCGACTTCGAGGAGCAGCACGTCGGCGGGAGACTCGGAGAACAGCAGCAGGGCCGCCGCCGTCGTGATCTCGAACACCGTGATCGGCTCGCCCTCGTTGGCCGCCTCGCAGCGGGCGAGTGCGTCGGCCAAGCGGTCCTCCGGTACGAAGGCGCCGCCCCCGATGGCACCGATGCGGATGCGCTCGTGGAAGCGCACGAGGTGGGGCGAGGTGTAGACGTGCGCGGCGAGGCCCGCCGCCTCCAGGATCGCCCGCATGAAGGCGATGGTGGAGCCCTTCCCGTTGGTGCCGGCCACGTGGATCACCGGCGGCAGCTTGCGCTCCGGGTGGCCGAGGCGCGCGAGCAGGCGCTCGATCCGACCCAGCGAGAGGTCGATCGTGCGCGGATGAAGAGCGAGGAAGCGCGCCATCAGCGCGTCGGAGGAATCCATGGTCGAAACGTCGCGTCGCGGGGGAGGGGGGCCGGCGAGAGGGGAGGGGTCAGGCGGGTTCCGGCACCGGGGCGGCGGTGCGGGCCGGGGCCGCGCCGGGCTCCTGGTTCGTCAGGAGGCCGCACAGGCGCGCGATGGTCTCCTTGAGCGCGTGGCGATGCACCACCTGGTCCACCATACCGTGCGCCTTCAGGTACTCCGCCCGCTGGAAGCCGTCCGGCAGCTTCTCGCGGATCGTCTGCTCGATCACGCGCGGTCCGGCAAAGCAGATCAGCGCGCCGGGCTCGGCGAGGTGCACGTCCCCGAGCATCGCGTAGGAGGCGGTGACGCCGCCCGTGGTCGGGTTCGTCAGCACCACGATGTAGGGGAGTCTGGCCTGCCGGAGCCGGCGCAGGGCGACCGTGGTGCGGGGCATCTGCATCAGCGAGAGGATGCCCTCCTGCATGCGCGCGCCGCCCGAGGCCGAGAACAGGATGTAGGGCGTGCGCTTGTCGAGCGCCGTCTCCGCGCCGCGCACGAAGGCCTCGCCCGCCGCCATGCCGAGCGAGCCGGCCATGAAGGCGAAGTCCTGCACCGCGAGCGTCATCGGCAGGCCCGAGACCCGCCCGAAGCCGATCTTGAACGCGTCGGTCATGCCGGTCTTGGCCCGCGCGTCCTTGAGGCGGTCGATGTAGCGCTTCTCGTCCCGGAACTTGAGCGGATCGACGGCGACCTCCGGCAGCGGCACGTCGATCCAGGTGCCCTCGTCGAACATCATCTTGAGGCGCGCCTGGGCGCTCATCTTGAGGTGGTGCTCGGAGCCCGGAATGACCCAGTGGTTGCTCTCCACCTCCTTGTGGAAGACCATCTGGCCGGTATCGGGGCACTTGACCCAGAGGTTCTCGGGGGTCTCGCGCTTGAACAGGGTCTTGATCTTGGGGCGCACGACCTCCGAGATCCAGTTCATCGGTTCAACCATCATGGGGACGGTGTCCTTGTGCGAGGTCGTTCGGTGCGGGGTCTCTCGGAGTCTGACGAAGCGTCGCGCGAAATTGCGTCAGGCGCGGGGCGCCGCGCGGACGCCCTCGGCGAGTTCGCGGACCAGGGCGCTCACGGCCTCGACCGTGCCGCCGGTCGAGCACCCCTGCGCGTCGAGAGTGCCCCGCAGGGCATCGACCAGGGCGGAGCCGACCACGACGCCGTCGGCACCGCGCGCGATGGCGGCGGCATCCGCGCCGGTGCGCACGCCGAATCCCACCACGATGGGCAGGTCGGTGTGGCGCCGGATGCGCCCGACCGCCTCCGCGACGCGATCGAAATTCGGCGTCGCCGTTCCGGTGATGCCGGTGATGGAGACGTAGTAGACGAAGCCGGCGGTGTTCGCGAGGACGGCGGGCAGGCGCTTCTCGTCCGTGGTCGGCGTCGCGAGGCGGATGAAGGCGAGGCCCTTGGCCAAAGCCGGCAGGCAGAGCTCGTCGTCCTCCTCCGGCGGCAGGTCGACCACGATCAGCCCGTCGATTCCGGCCGCGAGGGCGTCGTCGAGGAAGCGCGCGACGCCGTAGGTGTGGATGGGGTTGAAGTAGCCCATCAGGATCACGGGTGTTTCGGTGTTCCCATCGCGAAAACGCCGCACCAGTTCGAGGGTCCGGGCGACGCCCTGGCCGCCCTTCAGCGCCCGCAGGCCGGCCGCCTGGATCGCCGGGCCGTCGGCCATCGGGTCCGTGAAGGGCAGGCCGAACTCGACGATGTCGGCGCCGGAGGCCGGCAGCGCCCGCAGCACCGCGAGCGACGTCTCCGCATCGGGATCGCCGGCCATCACGTAGGTGACGAGGGCCGCACGGTTCTCGGCGCGGCAGCGCGCGAAGGTGGCGGCGATGCGGGCCTGACCGGGATTCGCTGAACTCGTAGCCGTCATGACACTCTTGTCTCGCGCTCCACGCGGCCGCCACGGGCGCGGCGCGGGATCAAGCCGCCGCGCCTACACCATCGCGGCCGGCCCGTGAAGCGCGAGAGGGCGGGCGGCCGCTTTTCCGGGGATCGCGTAACGCTTCGTTAAGGGCCTTTGGAAAGCCCGCCTTCAACCTCGCCGCGTCATCGTCCGTCCCGGCGGCGGATGGCCCCGCCGGAGAGGCCGCTTTCATGACCGTTCAGGACGTCCTGCTCGTCCTTGTCCCCGCCCTCCTCGCCTTCGCGGCGGGCTGGGCCCTGCGCGCACGCGTCCGGCCGGGCGGCGATCCGGCCTCGCGCTACGGCACGGAGGCTCGCATCGAGGAGCTCGAGGATCGAATCTGGCGCCTGTCCGAGAGCGAGGAACGCTACCGCGCCCTGGTGGAGGCCACCACGGAGGTCATCGTCCAACGCGATGCGCAAGGCCGCATCACCTTCGCCAACGAGGGCTTCGCCCGCCTCGTCGGCGTCGAGCCCCTGGCGCTCCTCGGCTCGACCCGGCAGGTCGAGGTGATGGAACGCGGCGAGGCCAAGCGGAGCCGGGACGGGGTGCGCCGCGTCGAGATGCGCCTCGCGCCCGTTTCGGGGCCACCGCGCTGGTTCTCCTTCATCGAGATGGCGATGTCCGGCGGCAACGGCGAGACGCACTGGCTGCGGGCCGGCGCCGACATCACGGCGCGCGTCGAATCCGCCCGCTCTCTCGACGAGGCGCTGAGCCGGGCCGAGGCCGCCAACGTCGCGAAGTCGCGCTTCCTCGCCACCGTCAGCCACGAGTTCCGGACCCCGCTGAACGGCATCCTGGGCATGGCCGACCTCGTTCTCGACACCGGCCTCGACCCCGAGCAGCGCACCTATGTCGAGGCGGTGAGGACCTCGGGCAAGGCACTCCTCACCCTGATCGACGGCATCCTCGACTTCTCCCGCATCGAGGCGGGACGCCTCGATCTGGCCGCCGAGCCCTTCGATCCGGCCGAGATCGCCGAGGGCGTCGTCGAACTGCTCGCCCCCCGCGCCCAGGACAAGGGCCTCGAGATCGCCCTCGACATCGCGGACGACGTTCCGCTCCGCGTGATCGGCGATGCCGACCGGGTCCGCCAGATCCTGATCAACCTCGCGGGCAACGCCATCAAGTTCACCCCCTCCGGCGGCGTCGGCGTCGAACTGCGACGCGACGGGACCGGGCTTCACCTCGCCATCAACGACACCGGCCCCGGCATCCCGGCTGATCGCATCCCGCTCCTGTTCGAGGAATTCGAGCAGGGCGACAGCAGCGCCAGCCGGCGGCACGAGGGCACGGGTCTCGGCCTCGCCATCACCCGGCGCCTCGTGGCCCGCATGGGTGGGCGGATCGAGGCCGGCGCACGGCGGGGCGGGGGCAGCCGCTTCACCGTCGCGCTGCCGCTGGAGATCGTGGAGGCGGCGCGCGAGCGGCCGCCCGGGCTCGGCGGCCGTAAGGTGCTGATCGTCGCCGATTCACCGTTCCAGGCGCCCTACCTCGCGCGCCGCCTGACCCGCTCGGGCGCCGCCGCCGTGGTCGTCCCGAGCCCGGAAGCGGGGCTCGACGCCATCGCGGGCGCCGCCTTCGACGCGGTCCTGGCCGACCGGACGCTCGGCGACGCGGCCGTGCGCGGGCTGGCCTCCGAGGCACGCCGCAGCGGCGTGCGCTGCAGCCTCGTCCTGCTCTCGCCCTTCGACCGCCGGGAATTCGGATCACCCGGCGCCGCCGGCTTCGACAGCTACCTGATCAAGCCGGTGCGGGCCCGATCGCTGTTCGACCGCCTGCTCGCGCCCGCGCCGCCCCAGGAGGGCGTGCGGCAGGAGGGCGTGCGGCAGGAGGGCGTGTGGCAGGAAAGCGGGCGACAGGAGGCCGAACCGGCGGCGACGGGCCCGCGCGTGCTCCTGGCCGAGGACAATCCCATCAACGCCCTACTGGCCACCAAGGCGCTCGAACGCCTCGGCGCCCGGGTGGTGCTGGCGCAGGACGGACATCAGGCGCTCGCCCGCATCCGCGAGGCCGGCGCGGGCGCGCCGTTCGACCTCGCCCTCCTCGATATCCGCATGCCCGGCCTCGACGGACTCGAGACCGCCCGCCGGATCCGCGCCCTCGAAGCGGAGCAGGGCGCGGCGCCTCTGTACCTCGTGGCCCTCACTGCCAATGCGGGCCGGGACGACGAGCGGGCCGCCCGCGCGGCGGGCTTCGACGGCTTCCTCGCCAAGCCCCTGAACCTGCGAGCCCTGCCGGGCCTGCTCGACCGCCGCTCGGCGGCGGCGTGAGCGTCGGAACCGGAACGCTGACAGGTGAGCGTTGACTCCCGCCCCGGCCCGCGCGAACACCGCTCCATGGCCGACAATGTCACCGCCGACGCGCCCACGCGCAGCCACGATCGCCGCGTCGCCTGGAGCGTCGTCGCCCTGGTCGCCGTGACGGTGGCGGTCGGCGCCCTCGTTCCCGCGCCGGCGCCCCACCGGGCGGCTGCCACGCCGGATTCCGATCCGGCCTGCGCCGAGTGGAGCGACGGTTGCCACGTCTGTCAGCGCGACGCTGGAGGCGTTGCCTGCTCGCTGCCGGGCATCGCCTGCGTCCCGAAGGAACCGAGTTGCCTGCGCCGCGTCGGCGGCTGAAGCCGGCACGGACCAAGCGGGGCCGGCCGTGACGCGTCCCGTCCTCCGCTTCGCCCCGAGCCCGAACGGCCGGTTGCACCTCGGACACGCGCGCTCGGCCCTGCTGAACGATGCCCTCGCCCGGAGTTCCGGCGGCCGGCTGCTGCTGCGGATCGAGGATCTCGATCCCGGCCGCTCGCGGCCCGAATGGATCGCCGCGATCGCGGAGGACCTCGCCTGGCTCGGCCTGCGCTTCGAGGCCCCCGTGCGCCGGCAATCGGCGCATCTGGCGAACTACCATGCCGAGATCCGGAACCTGGCGGCGCGCGGGCTCGCCTATCCCTGCTTCTGCTCGCGCGGCGACATCGCGGCCGCGGTGGAGGCGCAAGCCTCGCGCGGCGGCCAGCCGGTCCCCCGCGATCCCGACGGGGCTCCCCTCTATCCCGGCACCTGCCGGCACCTGCCGCCCGCCGAGGCGGAGGCGCGCCGCGCGGCGGGACGCCCCCATACTTGGCGCCTCCACATGGCACGAGCCCTCGAGGCCGCCCCGGGTCCGCACGCGGTCCGGAGCTTCTCCGTCGAGATGGGCGAGGGCGAGATCGGTGAGGGGAGGGGGCCTGGCACGCACCGGATCGGGGCGGAGCGGTTCGAGCCTGCCGATCCGGGGCGCTGGGGTGATCCGGTGATCGCCCGACGCGATGTTCCGACGAGCTACCATCTCGCGGTCGTCATGGACGACGCGCTACAGGGCATCACGCACGTGGTGCGCGGCGCGGACCTGCGCGCCAGCACCGATCTCCACGTGTTGCTGCAGGCGCTGATCGGCGCGGCCTCACCCCGCTACCACCACCATGCCCTCGTGCTGGACGAGACCGGCGAGAAGCTCGCCAAGTCCCGGGGCTCGCGATCCCTCGCCGACCTCCGCGCGGCCGGAGCCGATGCCGCCGCCCTGCGCCGGCGCCTCGGCTTTCCCTGATCCGGACTTTCCCTGATCCCGACGGCCCGAATCGGCCCGGCCTCAGCGCATCACGTCGCGCTGGGCCATGGCGGTGCGCGATTTCTGCATCGTGCCCTCGATCTGCTCGCGCTGGCGGGTGAATTCGGCGAGCATCCGCCCGTCGAGTTCGCGCCCGCGCGGCACGCGGATCTTCATCGGGTCGACGAAGTGGCCGTTGATGATCACCTCGTAATGGAGGTGGGCTCCGGTGGAGAGGCCGGTGGAGCCGACGTAGCCGATCACCTGGCCCTGGCGCACCTTGGCTCCCGCGGTCACGCCCCGGGCGAAGCGCGACATGTGGTTGTAGGTCGTGACGTAGCCGTTGATGTGCTGGAGTTCGATGCGCCGTCCGTAGCCCGAATCCCAGTCGGCCTTGAGCACCGTTCCGTTGCCGGCGGCGACGATGGGCGTCCCGATCGGGTTCGCCCAATCGACGCCGGTATGGAGCTTGGCGTAACCGAGCACCGGGTGGCGCCGGTAGCCGAAGCCGGAGCGCATGATGCCGTCGGCGATCGGCTTGCGGATGAGGAACTTCTTCAGGGACCGGCCCTGCTCGTCGAGATAGTCGATGGTGCCGTCGTCCGGGGACTGGAAGCGGTAGACCTTGCGCGCCTCGCCGCCGAGGTTGAGCGCGGCGTAGAGGAGTTCCGGCCGTTCCGTGGAGCCCGGCTGGGCCCCCTGCGCATTCTCTTCGTCGAAGGTGTAGAACACGTCGAGGCTGTCGCCGGAGGAGATCCGGCGCTGGAAATCGACGTCGTAGCCGAAGATCCGCACGAGGTCGTCCACGGTAGTGCGGGGCAGGTCGTGGCGGGCGGCGGTCTCGTAGAGGCTTTGGTAGAGGCGCGGGCCGGTGCCGCCATCCTCCTCGCCGTCCTCCGTGGTCTCGGCCAGGGCCGGCGCCACGCGCGCGGGCGCGTCCTCGGTCGGAGGCGCCACCGAGACGAAGCTGCCGCGATCGTTGATCGCCGCGATCGCCTCGATGCCGTTCTCGCCGTAGAGGCTGACGCGGGTCACCTGGCGCGGATCACCGGGCTTCGGGCCGGGGGCGACCTGGAGCCGGAACTGCTGGCCCTCGCCGAGATCCGCCGTGCGGGTCCGCCCGCCGAGGGCGGCGACGATGCCGCGCACCTGGTCGTCGCTGGCCCGGCCCGCGCCCTTCAGGACCGCTTCGAGCGTCTCGCCGCGCTTCAGCGCGAGATCGCGCTCCTCCACCAGGGGCGGTTCGCTCCCGCCGCTCAACGTCTTGGCGAGGCGGGTGACGTTCTCGGGCACGACTAGCACGTCGATGGACTTGAAGGGCGAGCCCTCGTCGGTCGTGCGCGTCATGCCGTCGAAATCCGGCGTCGCGGCGCCCTGCTGCAGGGTGCGGGACAGCATGATCTGCGGCGCGATCGGGATTGCGGTGCGGCGTCCCGCCTCCGCCGCGAGGCGCCGCTCCTCCTCGATCTGCGCGGCGACGTCGTCGTCGCTGAGGGCGGGCGCGCCCGGCTCGATCTCGATCCCGCCGAGGTCGCGCTTGACGACGGAGACCTCCGCCCCGGGCGCATCGGCGAGACCGGGCTCGGGGGCCCGTTCCAACGGTTCGTCGGTGGTCAGCTTCATCGGATCGAAGCGCGGCATCTCCGCCACGAAGACGCCCGTCGTCATCGACAGGGCGGTCGAGACCCGCATGAAGGGCCGGACCTTGATGATCTCGCGATCCCCGAGGCGGACCGTCACGGGCGCACGGAAACTCTGCTTGGCCGAGGCGATCATGAGGTTGCGCACGAGGCGGTCGCCCTTGCGCGCGAGGTTGACGGTGCCGTCGCTGATCGCCGGGCGCACGGCGGCCGAAGCCCGCTCCGGAATGGCCGCGAAGGAGACCTCGCTCTGCAGCGAGACATGGATCGCCGCCCCGATCAGGGCCGCGCCGGTCAGGCCCGTGAGGGCGCTGGCGCAGAGCCAGCGCAGGTTCACGTCCCGCCGGTCCATCCGCGTCGCATCCGGGCCGAGCAGGTCCAGGGGCGGCAGGCGCGAGGCCGGCATGCGTGTGCCGAGGCGGGATTCCGAGGCGTCGTTCGGGTCACCGATCTTCAGACGGCCGCGCTTCAACGTCCTGGGTCCCCACAGATGTCATACGACCGCTCGTGTTCCGGCATCGCAGACGCCGGCGCTTCGCGCCAGCCCGGAAGCCGCATCGGACGAGATCGATCCGACCCGGATGTCAGGGGCCAGCATGTCGAGATTGAGGCGTCATGGCCACGGGGCGCCGGATTGCCCCGCATGGGTTCGGCAGGGGGCACCGTGGACGATTTTCGAATTTTCGGCATTGACCTTTTCTTCGCCGGCTTTTATACCCCTGTTCATCGGCGAGCGGCCACGTTGTGAGCGGCTTGTTTTTGCATCTCCTGATTTGCTGAGGGCTTGGGTCCGGAAAATTCCGGGCGCTGGTCTATCGGT
>NZ_JAKSXY010000019.1 GCF_022829445.1 Methylobacterium sp. J-068
CCCGAATCCCGCACCGCGTCGATCAGCGCATCCGGGATGCCGCACAGGCCGAAGCCCCCGCACATGATCGTCATGCCGTCCTTCAGCACGCCGGCCAAAGCCGACGTCGCGTCGGAATGTACTTTCTTCATGCCGTCCTCCCCATTTCGCCCGTCCCGTTCGCGGGTCCTTTGGTCTCGAGATCGTCCAGGCCTTCGCCGAGCACGTCCCGCACCCAGCGGAAGGCGCCGTTGGCCGCCGGAACGCCGGCATAGATCGCGGTCTGCAGCAGCAGGGCCTGCAATTCGCCGAGATCCACCCCGTTGCGCAGGGCCGGATCGATGTGGAGCTTGAACTCCTCCTCACGCCCCAGGGCGACCATCATCGCCAGGGTCACGAGGGAGCGCGTCTTCCAGGGCAGGCGCGCGTCGCCCCAGATCTCGCCCCAGGCGGTACGGGTGATGAAATCCTGCCAGGGCATCGAGAACCCGTCCGCCCGGTCCAGCGAGCGGGCCACGTGCGCTTCACCGAGGACGCTCCGGCGGTTCGCCACGCCGCTCGCGAACGGAACCGCCCCCGTCGCGACGGACGGCCCGCGATGGCGATCGAGGAAGCCGAGGAGATGCGCGCTCGCAACCTCGGCGCGCTCCACCGCGAGAAGGTGGGCCGCGCGCGGGATGACCACGAGTTCGGCCCAGCGGATGCCCGCGCAGATCTCCTCGGCCATGGCGGGGGGCGTCGCGGGGTCGTCGCGCCCGGCGATCACGAGCGTCGGCGCGGTGATCCAGCGCAGGACCGGACGCAGGTCCATCCCCGCGATGGCGCCGCAGCAGATGGCGTAGCCCGCATCGTCGGTGGCGACGAAGCCGTCGCGGACGGGACCGACGAGGTCGGGCGCGCGCTCGGCGAAGCCGGGCGTGAACCAGCGCCCCAGCGTGGCCTCGACGATGGCCCCCGTGCCCTCGGCCCGCACCGTGGCGGCGCGCTCGTTCCAGGATGCCTCGCTCGGCAGGTGGGCGGCGGTGGCCATCAGGGTCAGGCTGAGGACGCGATCGGGCTCGGCGCTGGCCAGCGCCTGGACGGTCATGCCGCCGAGCGACAGGCCGACGAGGTGCGCGCGGGCGATGCCGAGGGCGTCGAGGAGGCCGAGGAGGTCGCCCGCGAGGTCGCCGATGGAGGCCGGCTCGTCGCGGGTCTGCGATCCGCCATGGCCGCGCGTGTCGTAGCGCAGGATGCGGTAGCGGCCGCGCAGGGACGGCACGACGCCGTCCCACATCGCCATGCCGGTGCCGAGCGAGTTCGAGAAAGCGACCACCGGCGCGCCGCTCGGCCCCGACAGGTCGTAGTTCAGGAGGGTGCCGTTGATGGCGATCAGGGGCATGGGCGTGTCGCTCGTTCGGGGGTGTCGCGGGAGGCCGGGACGAGGCGCGCGATCTCCGCGAGCGCACGGTCGGTCGCCCTGGAGGCGGCCTTCAGGGACGGGGCGAGATCGAAGGCGGGGCCGAGATCGACGCCCTCCGTCTCGGGCATGGCGTCCAGCACGGACCGCAGATCGCCCCCGCCGTCCCGCACGGCGCCGGCCGCCGTCTCGACGAGGGCGTGGGAGGCCGCACCACCCAACGTCGCGGTGAGGTGTGCGGCGGCGGAATCCGCGAACAGCAGGCCGCGCGTGAGATCGAGGTTGGCGCGCATGCGGGCGGGATCGACCACGAGCCCCTCGGCGAGGGCACGCGCCTCCCGCAACGCACCGGAGGCGAGCCCGAAGAGCTGGGGCAGCGCGTGCCACTCCGCGTGCCAGGGCCCGGCCGGGCGCTCGTGGGCCGCCGGCATCGCATCGAGCAGGATCGCCGCATGCCCCTTGGCGGCGGCGAAGGCGGCCAGGATCACCGTCGCCGAGACGGGATTGCGCTTGTGCGGCATCGCCGAGGACCCGCCCCGGCCCGGCACGTAGGGCTCGGCGACCTCGCCCACTTCCGTGGAGGCGAGGCTCACCACGTCGGTGGCGAACTTGGCGAGCGCCCCCATCAGGCGGGCGAGCCAGGCTCCGGTCTCGACGATCCGGCCACGCCGCGCGTGCCACGCCACCGGATCGGCGTTCAGGCCGCACTCCGCCGCGAAGGCGCGCGCCACGGCCTCGTCCCGGTCGCCGAGGGCCGCCAGCGTCCCGACCGGGCCGCCGAGGGAGACGGTGAGCATCCGCTCGCGTAAGCCGTGACCTTGCTGCGCCACCTCGGCGAGGCCGAGGGCCCAGATGCCGGCCTTGTAGCCGAAGCTGATCGGCGCGGCCTGCTGCCCGTAGGTGCGCCCGACGCAGGGAGTCTCGCGATGCGTCGCGGCTAGACGCGTGAGCCCCGCCAGGATGGGCGCGAACTCCGCCTCCACGAGATCGAAGGCGGCGCGCAGTTGCAGGACGAGGCCGGTATCGGCGATGTCCTGGGTGGTCGCACCCTTATGGAAATGGCCCTCCAGCTCGGGCGGCAGCAGACGCCGAACCGCCTTCACGAAGGGAATGACCGGCACGCCCGCGAGCGCCGTGCCGCGCCCGAGGGCCGCCGGATCGAGGGCGCCGTGGGGCAACCCGTCGAGGGCCGTGGCGAGTCCCTCGGGCACGAGGCCGGCGGCGGCCTGAGCCCGGGCCAGGGCGGATTCCGCCCGGACCATGGCGGCGACGCGGGCCTCGTCGGAGAAGACCGCCCGCATGGCGTCGGTGGCGAAGAGTGGCCCGAGGAGGGCGGAATCGAGGGCCGAGAAGGTCATCGGCGGCGGATCACGCGGACAGGCCGAGGACGGTGCGGGCCTGGGCCGGGCTCGCCACCGTCCGGCCGTGGCGCGTCACCGCCTCGACGGCGAGGCCCACCAGTTCGGCGTTGCTCGCGGCGAGCCGATCCTTGGTGATGCGGATGTTGTCCTCGAGCCCGGTGCGGACGGCGTCCGCGCCGCGCGCCAGGGCCCAATCCATCACGGGCGCCTGATGCCGGCCGATGCCGGCGGCCGTCCAGGTCGCCCTCGGCAGCACCCGCCGCAATTCGGCGAGCAGGATGTCGAGGAGGTGTTCGTCGGCCGGCATCGCGTTCTGAACGCCCATCACGAACTGGACGTGGGGCCGGTCATCCATCAGCCCGGCTTCCACGAGGCGCTTGGCGCCGTGCAGGTGCGACAGGTCGAAGATCTCGATCTCGGGCCGCGTGCCGACGCGCTGCATCTGGGACGCCAGATCGTGCACGAGGGTGGCGTGGTTCTCGTAGACGATGGTGGGAAAGTTGACCGAGCCCGTCGAGAGCGAGGCCATGTCGGGGGCGTGCTGGAGCGAGAGGCCGCGGCTCGCCGGATCGCGCCCGCGCCCGCCGGTCGAGAACTGCACGATCATGCCCGGGCAATGCGTGCGCAGGCCCGCCTGCACGGCGGCGAACTTGTCGGGATCGGACGAGGAGCTCTCGTCCGCGTTGCGGACGTGGATGTGCGCGAGCGTCGCGCCGGCCTCGTAGGCGGCGTGGGTCGATTCGATCTGCTCGGACACGGTGACGGGCAGGGCGGGGTTGTCGGCCTTGCGCGGCACGGAGCCGGTGATCGCGACGGCGACGACGACGGGTTGACTCATGGCGTTTGTCTCCCTGAATTTTTTGACTTCGATCGCGGCGGTGTCAGACGTCGAAGAACACCGTCTCGGCGTCGCCCTGAAGGTGGATGTCGAAGACGTAGACGGTCGTTCCGTCGCGGGTCTCGCGCCTTGCCAGCAGCGTCTCGCGCCGGCTCGCCTGCTCGATGAGGTTGAGCACCGGGTCGGCGGCGTTGGCTTGCGTCTCGTCGGCGAAGTAGAGGCGGGTCTGCAGCCCGATATTGATGCCGCGCGCCACGATCCAGAGGTTGAGATGCGGCGCCATCGGCCGTCCGTGCCGGCCGACGACCGAACCCGGCTTCACCGTCTCGAAGCGGTAGAGCCCGGTCTCGAAATCGGACCCCGTGCGGCCCCAGCCGCAAAGGGCGGGGTCGGCCGAAGCGTGGCGCGGGTCGGCCGGGTGCGCGTAGCGCCCGGCCGCGTCCGCCTGCCAGACTTCGATCAGCACGTCGCGGACGGGCTCGTTCGCCCCGTCGAAGACGCGGCCCTCGACGAGGATGCGCTCGCCCTGCGCGTCCGGGCCGGCGAGCACGTTGGAGAAGGACGTCTCGAAGATCTTGAACCCGGCCTGATGCGGGATCAGCCCGATATGGACATAGGGTCCGGCGGTCTGGGACGGCGTCTCGGGAAGCCGAGCGGGCAGGGGCTGGACCATGGTCAATTCCCCTGGAGCTTGTTCTCGAACACCGTCGATTGGCGTCCGCGCAGCACGATGTCGAAGCGGTAGGCGAGCATGTCGAGGGGGATCGCCGCGTCGAGGTCGAGGGGGGCGATCAGGCGCTCGGCCGCCGCCCGGTCCGGGATGCCGAGCACCATCGGATCGCGCCAGATCAACGGATCGCCCTCGAAGTACATCTGCGTGATCAGGCGCTGGGCGAAGCCCGAACCGAACACCGAAAAGTGGATATGGGCGGGGCGCCAGGAATTGAGGTTGTTGCGCCACGGGTAAGGTCCGGGCTTGATCGTGCGAAAGACGTAGTGGCCGTCCGCGTCCGTCAGGGTCCGACCGCATCCGCCGAAGTTCGGATCGATGGGCGCGAGGTAACGGTCGTTGCGGTGCCGGTAGCGCCCGCCCGCATTGGCCTGCCAGAACTCGACGAGGGTGTGGGGCACGCCGCGTCCGTGCTCGTCGCAGACCCGCCCGGTGACGATGATGCGCTCGCCGATGGGCTGGCCGTCCTGGGCGTAGTTCAGGATCAAATCGTTATCGAGGGGGCCGATCGCATCGTGGCCGAAGGTCGGCCCGGTCACCTCCGAGAGCGAGTTCTGGAGCGACAGCAAGGCCCGGCGCGGCGCGCGCAGCACGCTGGTCTTGTATTCCGGCGTGAAGGCGGGCGGATGGACCCTGCGGTCGCGCTGGAGGAATTCACGGTGCTCGGCCATGGATTCGTTTCGTCCCTCTGCTTGTGGAACCCGGCCGCGTTGCGCGTGTCTCGGGAGATCGATGACTTGAGATTGCCCCGTGCGTTCGGGCGACGTTTTCCCGCGTGTCGAAGGGCCAGCGCGGCCTGTGGCCGGATCGGCCGGGGCCTGTCAGACGCGCCCGAATCGCGGAACCGATTCGGTCCGGCGCATCGGCATGCGGACCGAACGGCCCCGTGGCTCTGGATGCCTCATCTCGCTCTCGCGCTTCTATCCCGATGAAATCATGACTGTTTTCCGCCGGCCGAACATTGAGGATCGTCCGAGGCACAATCGCTGTTGACATGAACGTACTAGTTTGTTCATTAGCAATCAAGTGGGCGAAACCAATCAAGCCCTCCCCCAGGCAACGTCAGGAAGCAGGCATGCGCGGATCTCCGCCGGGCCATTGCGCGCCCCATCCCATCGCGGCCCCGCGAGGGTTCGCCCTACCCGCGTCGTGCCGACGCCCGACGGCAGGCTCCGGACCACACGGAGGTCTGCGATGATCGAGACGCACGAGCGTCCCCGCCACCTCGTCGGGCTGATCGGGGCCGGCATCCAGGCCTCCCGGACCCCGGCGCTGCATGAGTGCGAGGGGGCGGCGAACGGCCTGAACCTGCTCTATCAGCGCATCGACCTCGACCGGCTCGGCCTCGGGCCGGACGATCTGCCCGACCTGCTGCGAGCGGCCGAGCGCATGGGCTTCTGCGGCCTCAACATCACCTACCCGTGCAAGCAGGCGGTGATGCAGCACCTCGACGATCTCTCGCCCGACGCGGAGGCGCTGGGCGCCGTCAACACCGTCGTCCTGCGGGACGGGCGCCGGACGGGCCACAACACCGACTGGTGGGGGTTCGCCGAGAGTTTTCGGCGCGGTCTGCCGGGTGCGGCGACGGCTCGCGTGGTGCAGCTCGGCGCCGGGGGCGCGGGGGCGGCGGTCGCCCATGCCCTCCTGACCCTCGGCGTCGGCGAACTCTGCCTCTCCGACATCGATCCGGCCCGCGCCGAGGCGGTGGCGGAGAGCCTCAACGCCCGGTTCGGAGCGGGCCGGGCGCGCGCCTGCGGCGACCTTCGCGCCGACCTGGCGGCGGCGGACGGCCTCGTCCACTGCACGCCCACCGGCATGGCCAAGCATCCGGGCCTGCCCCTCGAGGCCGGCGTCCTGCATCCGGGGCTCTGGGTGTCCGAGATCGTCTACTTCCCCCTCGAGACGGCCCTCCTGCGCGAGGCGCGCCGCATCGGCTGCCGCACCCTCGACGGCGGCGGCATGGCGGTGTTCCAGGCCGTGGAAGCTTTCCGGCTGTTCACCGGCGTGACCCCCGATCCCGCGCGGATGCAGGCGCACTTCACCCAGATGTGCCCGGACGTGGCCGGCGCCTGAACCGGGCGCGGGGCAGTCCCTCGCCGGGGACTGTCCCGGCGCGGTCACGCGCGTGGCGACGTGCCGCCGACGAGACCCAAGAACTCTTCCGAGCCGCGAGGGGAAGCGCGCCCGCGCCGAACGAGCCTCGGACAACAACAAAAAAACAGAACATCGCCGCCGCATCGCCGGCGCTCAGGAGGAAACGCCCATGTCATTCGGTGCCACGAATCCGCACGTCGGTGCGGACCACGCCGTCGTCCATTCCGGAGCCTCGCGAAAGGCGGCGCTCGCGAGTTGGCTCGGCAGCGCGGTCGAGTATTACGACTTCTTCATCTACGGCACCGCCGCGGCGCTGATCTTCCCGAAGCTGTTCTTCTCGCCGGACAACCCGCAGGCGGCGGCCATCGCATCGTTCGCCACCTTCGGCGTCGCCTACATCACCCGGCCCGTGGGCGCCGTGGTCCTGGGGCATGTCGGCGACAAGTTCGGACGCAAGAAGGTGCTCACCTTCACCCTGCTGCTGATGGGCATCTCGACCTTCCTCATCGGCTGCCTGCCGACCTACGAGCAGGCGGGCATCCTCGCCCCGACCCTGCTGGTGCTGGCGCGCCTGCTTCAGGGGATCTCGGCCGCAGGCGAGCAGGCGGGCGCCAGCTCGATGACCCTGGAGCACGCCCCACCCGACCAGCGCGCCTTCTATACGAGCTTCACCTTGAGCGGGACGCAGGCCGGCCTGATCCTGGCGACCCTCGCCTTCCTGCCGATCTCGGCGATGCCCGAGGAGCAGATGCTCTCCTGGGGCTGGCGCATCCCGTTCTTCTTCAGCCTGGCCGTCGTCGCCGTCGGTTTCTGGGTGCGGCGGACCCTGCCGGAAACCCCGGCCTTCGAGGAGGAGCGGCACGAGCACACGGCCACCGAAGCCCCGGTCGTGGCCCTGTTCCGCCACCAGTGGAAGGACGTGCTGCGCGTGGTGCTCGCCGCGACCATCGCGGTGGTGAGCACGATCTTCACGGTCTACACGCTGTCCTACGCGGTCAACACCATCAAGCTGCCGCGCCCGACCATGCTGACGCTGCTCATCCTCTGCAACGTCGTGGCGCTGGTCGCGATCCCGCTCTGGGCCAAGCTCGCCGACCGCATCGGGCGCCGGCCGGTCTTCATGTTCGGCGCGCTCGGCTGCGCGGCCCTGATCTACCCCTACCTCTGGGCTATCGCCCAGGCCGACGTCACGCTGATCTACGTCTTCGGCCTGATCCTGTCGGGCGTGGTCTACAGTGCAGCCAACGGCATCTGGCCGTCCCTGTACTCGGAGATGTTCGATACCCGCGTGCGGCTGTCGGGCGTCGCCATCGGGACCCAGCTCGGCTTCGCCATGGCCGGGTTCGCGCCGAGCATCGCCGCCGCGGTGCAGGGAACGGGCAGCGATGGTTGGATGCCGGTGGCGATCTTCGTGACGATCGTCTGCCTCGTCGCCGCCGGCTCGATCTTCACGGCGCGCGAGACCTACCGCACGCCGATGCAGGATCTCGGCTGGAAGGGCTGACCCCCTCAGCCGATCGTCAGATAGCGGATGACGGCGTCGCCGATCATCCGCTTGTGGCGTTCACGCGCCGCCGGATCGGCGAAATCCACCTGGAAGATCGCCTCGAACGTATGCCGGTTGGCCACCCGGAAGAAGCAGAAGGCGCTGATCATCAGGTGCAGATCGACCGGATCGACCCCCGGCCGGAACAACCCGGCCTCGCAGCCGCGTACCAGGACCGCCCGAATGGTCGCGATGATGCTGAGGTTCATGTCCCGGATCACCGAGGATCCGGCGAGGTGCTCGGCCTTGTGGATGTTCTCGATGCCGACGAGGCGGACGAAATCGGGATGGGCCTCGTCGTAGTCGAAGGTCATCTCCACCAGTTGCCGGATCGCGGCCTCGGGATCGAGGGCGTCGAGGCGCAGCGACTCCTCGATGGCCCGGATCTCGGCATAGGCCTGCTCCAGCACCGCGAGATACAGACCTTCCTTGCTGCCGAAGTAGTAGTAGATCATCCGCTTCGAGGTGCGGGTCTTCTCCGCGATGGCATCGACCCGGGCGCCGCTCAGGCCATTGCTGGAGAATTCCGCCGTGGCCACCGTAATGATGTCGGCCTTCGTCCTGTCGGGATCATTGGTACGGGGTCGGCGGCCGGACGGCTTCCCGCCTGTGTTGACGGCATCCATTTGAGGAAACTCATGACGCTGGGAAACGCGGAGACGGTGGGCGGATTACGATGACGCCTGCATTGATCCACCCGTGCGGTTTTCGCAAGTCGCGGCCCGTGGCGGTTCCTCGCCACCGGGAGTCACCGCATGCAATCTCTTATCGAAATGATGCTTCACCATGCACGTTCAAGGCGAAGGTGTGGCACGCCCGTCCCCGCTACGCTGTCACCGCGATTCAACCAGGAGGCTTGCCATGAACGACACGATCCTAATCCTCAACGGACCCAATCTGAACCTCCTCGGCAAGCGCCAGCCCGAGATTTACGGTCATGAAACCCTGGCTGATGTCGAGGCGCGCTGCCGGGCCGAGGCCGAGGGGTTCGGCCTAACGATCGCGTTCCACCAGAGCAACGCCGAGCACCAGATCATCGACTGGATCCATGAGTATCGCGTCGGTTCGGCCGGCATCGTCATCAACCCGGCGGCCTTCACCCATACCTCGGTCGCGATCCTCGATGCGCTGAACGCCTGCGAGGTGCCCATCGTGGAGTGCCACATCTCCAACGTCCACAAGCGCGAGGCCTTCCGGCACCACTCCTACGTCTCGCTTGCTGCAACCGCCGTGATGGCGGGTTTCGGCACCCACGGCTACGTCCTGGCCGTTCGTCATATCGCCCATCTGACTGCACGAGGGGGCGCGTCCTGAGGTGGCGTGCCTCCATTTGGTGGTCCGTGTTTGAAGTCAGTGCAGCTTCGGGTTGGAGGTGACCCTGTTTGTGGTCCACGGACGATGCAAGGTCTCGGGCTATGACAGCTTGGTTGGCGAAGGCTCGGGCATGATAGCGTGCTTCCGCCTCGGCGCGAGGTACCGGGCCGTCTGTCCGAGAAGCCCCCGTTGGTTGAACCAGTCGACCCATCCAAGGGTAGCATACTCGACAGCCTCGAAGGACCGCCACGAACCGCGTCGATGGAATACCTCGGTCTTGAACAGGCCGATCACTGTCTCGGACAGCGACGGGGGACCACATACCGAAGCCTTCACCCGACATCGATTGCGGGATTGTTCACGAGCCCGCAACCGTAAATTCGATCCTGCCCGACCTTGAGGTTGTTATCTGCCGCCCCCGCCACCGCTTCCGGTCGAGCCGATGCGGGAGGGTTGGCCTTCGTTCCCGGCAGCAGCCGAGTCATTGGAGATGCCGTCTGCGGCCCGGCCAGTCGGCGAATAGGTCATCGCACCCTCTTCACCGGACGAGCCCGGCTGACGGGTCACGACGCCCGGAGCGCCGGGCGGAACGATCACGGTGGTGCTGGTCGGCGTCTCGATCACCTGAGCACAAGCAGGGGTTGCCAGTGCAAAAGCGGCGAGAGCGGAGAATGCAAACTTGACCATGTAGAACTCCTGACAAGAACGATGCGGCAGGACACTCCTGAGATCTGCAAGAACTCTGATTGCGCGCGATTGATCCATTGGCGTTGACCCCGTTCGTGGTCCACGGCCTATGCAAGGTCTTGGGCTGTTTGAGGGTCTCCCGGATTTTGGTCCGACCGAAGGTTAAGCCTCCGGGTCTCATTCAGCGGCCTGCTCGGCCGCCGCCAAGGCGAATTCCTGGAGCGTCAGCCCCCCAGGGCTGTGTGAGGACGGCTCTCGTTGTACTGCCGCCGCCACGTTTCGATGTTGCTCCGCGCGTCGGCCAGCCGAGAACCAGTTCGCGTTCAGGCCCTCGTCGGGAAGGCCGCCGTTGAAGGACCCGACCAGCGCGTTGTCGGTCGGCTTGCCAGGGCGCGACTTGCCGGGGCGCGAGAAGTCTAGCGTGACGCCGTTCTCGTAGGCCCAGCGGTCGAGCGCCTTCGAGACGAGTTCCGGCCCGTTATCGACCTGAATCGCACGGGGTGCTCCGAGCAGCAGCGCCAAGCGGCAGGCCACGGCCGCCACCTGCTCGCCCTTGATGCCCCGGTCGACATCAATTGCCAGAGCCTCACGTATGAAGGCGTCGACGACCGTGAGGGCCCGCAGCCGGCGGCCGAGCGCGTCGGAGACGAAGTCCATCGACCAGCACTCGTTCGACCGCAGCGCGCCGGCTGACGCTCGCAATGGGCTGCGCTAACCTGCCGGTGCAGCCGCTTGAGTCGCGGGCTGAGGCCCTCATCCCTGTATCCGCGACCTGCGTCCGGTCTCGGCCTGCTTCAGCGCGAAGGCGATCTGCTCTCCGGTGAACTACTCTTCTTCACGGCTCCGCTCCTCTCGTCAGAGGCTCACAAAACCGGAAACCTCGCAATCGGCCGGACCAAAGCGACAGGGGACGTCAAAAGCCAGCAGCCCGCGCAGGCGCTGTATCGCAGGTAGATCCTGAGGCCGGGCGTGGTCCGGTCATAGAGGCCGACAACCGTTCGGAATACGCGGATCATGACGTTTGACGGCCGCGCTACGATGGCAAAGCACATACCATCGTGGCGAGCCTGGAAACCGTCAGAGTGCCGGAAGCCCCAACCGTATCGAAGCACGGCCAGCCCTCAGATGCTGGAAACCGTATCAGTAACCGTAGCCGTAGGCAGGGGCGCCGTAACCATAGGCCGGACGGGCATAGCCGTCGCGGTAATAGGCGTCCCGTGCCGCGCCGGCCGCGATGGCGCCCGCAGCCAGACCGGCGATGCCAAGTCCGACCGCCGCACCGGTCCCGATACCGCGACGACGGCCGCCATAGGCGTAGCCGCCCCGTCCGTAACCACGGCCGCCATAGGCATGGCCATGTCCGTAACCGCCATGGCCGTAGCCGTGACCGCGCGGGCCGGCCTCGGCCGAGGTGGCGGCGGCGAGGCCACCGAGCGAGAGGGTCAGGGCGGAGATGAGGGCGAGCTTGCGCATGGAATCCTTCGGCGTTCGAGGGCGTATTGGCTCATCCAACGTCAAGCTGCCGCGATCGTTCCCGTTGAGAGGGCGCGCTCGGCACAATACCCGAGCCGCATCATCTGGTTCGGTTCAGGTTCGCCGACGCCCTCATGGCATCGGAACGCCGCCCTGTTCCGGCGAATTCAGCCCGGGACTAGGCTCGAGCGACGTCTAAGCATCGCCCTTTCGCGCCTTTGCCAGACGATCGAACGCCTGAAGCTCGGCGAGCAGGGACGGCATCGCCTTCAGCGGCACCATGTTGGGGCCGTCCGAGGGGGCGCGGTCCGGATCGGGATGCGTCTCGACGAACAGGCCCGCGACCCCGACCGCCACGGCGGCGCGGGCGAGCACCGCCACGAACTCGCGCTGCCCGCCGGAGGTCGCGCCCTGGCCGCCCGGCTGCTGCACCGAGTGGGTCGCGTCGAACACCACCGGGGCGCCGGTGACGCGCGCCATGATGGGCAGGCTGCGCATGTCCGAGACCAGGGTGTTGTAGCCGAAGGAGGCCCCGCGCTCGGTGACCAGCACGTGGGGATTGCCCGCGCCCGTCACCTTGGCGGCGACATGCGCCATGTCCCAGGGGGCGAGGAACTGGCCCTTCTTCACGTTCACCACCCGCCCCGTGGCGGCGGCGGCGAGCAGGAGGTCGGTCTGCCGGCAGAGGAAGGCCGGAATCTGGAGCACGTCGATCACCTCGGCGGCGGGCGCGCACTGCGCGGCCTCGTGCACGTCGGTCAGCACCGGCAGGCCGAAGCGCGCCTTGATCTCGGCGAAGATCGGCAGCGCCCCCGCGAGCCCGAGGCCGCGCGCGGTGGAACCGGAGGTCCGGTTCGCCTTGTCGAAGGAGGCCTTGAACACGAGGCCGATGCCGAGGCGGTCGGTCATCGCCTTCAGGGCGTCGGCGATCTCGATCGCGTGGTCGCGGCTCTCGAGCTGGCACGGGCCGGCGATCAGCGCGAAGGGCAGGTGATTGGCGAAGGCGACCGGTCCGGCATGGACGACGGCGGTCTCGGGCGAGGCGATGTCGGGCGAGGTGATCTCAGGCATGGGGCCGGTCTAGCCCGCCCCGGCCGCCGCGAAAAGGCCGGCCCGCCGGCGAAGCGCCGGGCTCGGCACCAGGATGCAGCGGGTGCGCACGTCCACGAAGGGGTCCGTGTCCGGTGCCGTCTCGCAGCGGAGGGCCGCACGCCCCGCCCGACCCTGCCGCGGGCGCCCGGTGAGCAGCGCTTCCTGATGCAGGGCCAGGGCCAGGGTCTCGACCGCTTCGGCGCTGGCGCCGGTGAGCGCCTGCGCCGCCAGTCCGATCAGCCCGTAGAACGGACGTCCCGGCTCACGCGCCAGCGCGGCGAAGACCATCCGGCGCGGTGCCCGGCAGTCGAGGCTCATGCGCTCCGCATCGGCCGCGCGGAACACCGCACGGGAGCCGTCTCGTCCTGCGAGCGAGGCTCCGGTCGCGCGGATCATTCGCGCCGTCAGCGCGTCGCAGGCATCCGCCGCCAGGGCGGGAGGGACCGGGGCCAGGACGAGGAGGCACAGGGTGGCGAGCCGAACGGGAAACGTCATGGGTCAGATCTACCGCAGGCCACGGGGAAGTCCCAGACCTCAACGCCTCCGGTCGATCGATCCGGTCGTCTCGCCCCGGCAGGCCTCGTGGGCATGCGAGCGCAGCACGCGCGGCAGGTGGACCGGGTGCGCGCCGGCCTCGTCCTCGAAGGTTCCGGTCAGGGCGTCCGGGGTGGCGACGCCCTCGAAGTGGAGGGCGCCGGCTCCGGTCTCCACCGCGAAGGTGATGGCGTGGGTCGCGTCATCCACGGTCATGTCACCGGCCGCGAGGGGGCCGGATTGCTCCGCCCCCTCGTAGGTGAGTCCGTCGCCGTTCGGCGAGCGGCGCAGGATGACGCGCTGCCCGACGCGCGTTCCGCTCTCCGGCTGGGTGCAGAGGTCGGCGTAGACGAAGGTGCCCGTGGTCCAGGCCGGCTTTGCCAACGCCGGACGCGCGACGCCGAGGAGCACGAGGCCGGGCAAGGAACCAACGAAGAGAGCGAGCAAGAGACCTGTGTCGGTCCGTCGCCATCTCGCCCGTGTCACCATCGCGTCGCCTCCCCGGATTCGCCCGCATCATCCGGCGCGTCTTTTTCCGGATTGCGACGGACGCCTCATGCGACCGTGCGCTCGCGCACCCGATGCTCCGCATCGAGCGATGCAAGAAGGATGCAGAGGGCGATGCCCTCGGCCGCCATCGTCACGTCGTCGAGGCTCGGGAAGGTGGGGGCGAGGCGCAGCACGCTGTCCCGCGGGTCGCGGCCGTAGGGCGAGGTCGCGCCGGCGGGGGTCAGGGCGATGCCGGCCTCCTTGGCGAGGCGCACCACCTCGGTGGCCGTGCCGTCGCGGGCCTCGACGGTGATGAAGTAGCCGCCCTCGGGCCGGGTCCAGCGCGCCGCGCCGGTGCCCGAAAGATGCCGGTCGAGGGCCTCCTGCACCGCCGCGAATTTCGGCGCGATCAGCGCCCGGTGCGCATCCATGTGGGCCTGGAGGCCGGCGGCGTCGCGCAGGAAGCGCACGTGGCGCAACTGGTTGAGCTTGTCCGGGCCGATGGTCTGCTTCGACGAGCGGGCCAGGAACCAGCGCGTGTTCTCGGGCGAGCCCGCGAAGGTCGCGAGGCCAGCGCCCGCCAGCGTGATCTTCGAGGTCGAGGCGAAGAGGAAGGGCCGGTCCGGATGTCCCGCCTCGGCGCAGGCGGCCAGGATGTCCCGCACCGGGTGGCGCTCGGCGGTGAGGTGGTGCACCGCGTAGGCGTTGTCCCAGAACAGGCGGAAATCGGGGGCGCCGGTCTTCATCGCGGCGAGCCGCCGGACGGTCTCGTCGGAGTAGATCTCGCCCGAGGGGTTGGCGTATTTCGGCACGCACCACATGCCCTTCACGGCCGGATCCGTGACGAGTTCCTCGACGAGGTCCATGTCGGGGCCCTGACCCGTCATCGGCACCGGGATCATGCGGATGCCGAATTCCTCGCAGAGGGCGAAGTGGCGGTCGTAGCCCGGCACCGGGCAGAGGAAGACCGGCGCCTCCTCCTTCGACCAGGGCCGCTCGGAGCCCGGCACGCCCTTCAGCAGCGCCCACACGATGGTGTCGTGCATCAGCGCGAGGCTCGAAGTGCCGCCGACCACGATCTGGTCGGCCGGCGCGTCGATGAGGTGGGCGAACAGGGCGCGCAGCTCGGGCAGGCCCTGCTGGCCGCCGTAGTTGCGGGCATCCTCGTGGGCCGCGGTGGTGTAGTCGCCGTTGCCCGGCAGGGCGAGCATCCCGGAGGCGAGGTCGAGCTGCTCGGGCGCCGGCTTGCCGCGCGTCATGTCGAGCTTGAGGCCCCGCGCCTTGAAGGCATCGTAGGCGGCCTTGGCCTGCGCGCGCAGGTCGCCAAGTTCGGCCGTGCTGCGGTCGGCGATCGTCGTCATGGTGTCTCAGGTCCATATGGAGCCGCGCGGGCGGCGAGCGGGGCGCACCATGACGCCTCGGCGCCCCCGCGTCACCCCGCGCCCGCGCGCGGAATCCGGTTTCGGCCCGAAATCCGGCCGTGTCGGGGGAGCAAGAACGGCCGCGTCACGGCCGGACACGCCGAGCCACATGTCCGAGCCAGGGGGGCCTGGGTTCACCGTCCGTACCGCGCATAGGGCCGCGCATACGGCATCCGTGTCGAACGGGCGGTCGGGGCCCTGCGATGATCGATGACGAGCAGCGGGGCCCGGACCGCATCGGCGCGTCCCGATCGTGTGACGAGGCAGGATCGCGAGATCTCCTATTCAGTCTCGTCGAAGCGAACCCATCGTTCGACCTCATCGCGGATCACTATCACTCTCGTTCGGATGTTTTGTCCCGCTGTACTGCCGTCAAAGACTTGATCCAATCAACGCGGATCAGTTCATCGATCAAGATGAAACCGCGATCTGATCTGTGGCAGAATCGACGCACTCATCCATCAGAATCAACTATGCTGTGTATTTATGGTTCTCTAACCTAATTCAGCTTGTCATGAAGGATTTTGAGGGAACGAGAGCGCCGAGATCGGTGCGGCCCGGCAGGATACGATGATGACCATCACGAGCGCTTCGACGGCGGCCGACGGGACACAGGGCAACGGCAACAGCGCGACCACGATAACGGGATCTCAGGTCTCGGCAGACGGGCGCTACGTCGTCTTCACGAGTGTCGCCACCAACCTCGTGACCGGCGATGCGAACAGTCAGCAGGACATCTTCCTCAAGGATCTGCTCACCGGCGCGGTCACCCTCGTCTCCGTGGCGAGCAGCGGCACACAGGGCAACAGCAGCAGCACCAACCCCTCGATCTCGGCCGACGGCCGCTACGTCGCCTTCACGAGCAATGCCACCAACCTCGTGGCCGGAGACACGAACGGCACGAGCGACATCTTCGTCCGGGACCTGACCGCCGGCACCACCACCCGTGTCTCCGTCGCGAGCGACGGAACACAGGGCAGCAGCAGCAGCACCGCCGCCGCGATCTCGGCCGACGGCACGCACGTCGTCTTCCAGAGCAATGCCGGCAACCTCGTGGCCGGAGACACGAACAACGCGAGCGACATCTTCGTCCGAAACTTGACCGCCGGCACCACAACCCGCGTCTCCGTCGCGAGCGACGGAACACAGGCCGCCGGCGCCAGCACCACTGCCTCGATCTCGGCCGACGGCACGCGCGTCGCCTTCCAGAGCAACGCCGCCAACCTCGTGTCCGGCGACACGAACGGCACGACCGACATCTTCGTCCGGGACCTGACAGCCAGCACCACCACCCGCGTCTCCGTCGCGAACGACGGATCACAAGCAACCAGCAGTAGCAGCACCGCCGTCATCTCGGGTGACGGCACGCACGTCGCCTTCGCGAGCGCCGCCAGCAATCTCGTGTCCGGCGACACGAACGGGACGACCGACGTCTTCGTCCGGGACCTGACCGCCAGCACCACGACCCGGGTCTCCGTCGCGAGCGACGGATCACAGACCAGCACCGGCAGCAGCATTGCCCCCTCGATCTCGGCCGACGGCACGCGGGTCACCTTCTCGAGCACCGCCACCAATCTCGTAGCCGGCGACACGAACGGCACGACCGACGTCTTCGTCCGGGACCTGACTGCCGGCACCACCAACCGCGTCTCGGTCGCGAGCGACGGATCGGAGGCCACCGGCAGCAGCACCAATTCCTCGATCTCGAGCAATGGTTCGCGGGTCGCCTTCACGAGCACCGCCACCGATCTCGTGGCCAACGACACTAACGGTGTAGCCGACGTCTTCGTGGCCGACGCGGTCTGCTACGCCGCCGGCACCGCGATCCGGGTCACGCGCGACGGGACCGCGCGCGACGTGCCCGTCGAGGATCTGACGGTGGGTGACATGGCCGTGACCGCCTCGGGCCAGCACCGCCCCATTCGCTGGCTCGGCCAACGCGCCACCGACTGCGCCCGCCACCCCGAGCCCCGCAAGGTCCGGCCCGTGCGCATCGCCGCGGATGCCTTCGGACCGGGCAAGCCCGCCCGCGACCTCCTGGTCTCGCCCGCCCACGCGATCTGCGTCGACCTGATGGGCGAGGTGCTCATCCCCGCCATCCGCCTCGTCAACGTCACCACCATCACCAAGGTCGCGGTCGAGCACGTCACCTACTGGCACGTCGAACTCGACGGCCACGACATCCTGCTCGCCGAGAACCTGCTCGCGGAGAGCTACCCCGATTGCGGCCACGATGCCTGCTTCGCCGATGCCGGCGTCACCGACCGGGCAGCGCTGCCCGATATCCGGCCCGAGGGGCCGCTCGCGTTCTGCCGCCCGTTCCACGAGGCGGGCGCGCTGGTCGACCTCGTGCGCGCCCGGCTTGAAGAGCGCGCCAGGGGGCTCGGCTGGTCGCTGATCGACGAACCGCTCGCCGGCTTGCGCCTCGTCGCCGACGGGCGGGTGATCCGTCCCGGTGTGCGGGGCCTGACCGCCCGCTTCGTGCTGCCGGCGGATGCGCGGGATGTGCGCCTCGTCTCCGACACCAGCGTGCCGGCCCACGTCCTGCCGGGCTCCTCCGACGACCGGCGCCTCGGCGTCTCGCTCTCCGCCCTCACCCTGGACGACGGCCTGACAGGCGCGCGGGAGATCGCGCTGGACGATGCACGCCTGGCGCAAGGCTTCCACGCCCTGGACGCGAACGGCGCGACGCGCTGGACGGACGGCGCGGCGGTCCTGCCGGCCGACCTCTGGGCGGGCTGCGAAGAGGTGGTCTTCCTGCGGGTCGAGCTGTCATCCGCCGCCCTGCCGCGCTGGGTCGGGCCGCGCGAAGCGGCCGGCGTGGCCGAGCTAGCCGACTTCCGGCGGCGCGCCTGAGGACCAAGCTTCGTCCCGCTTCCCCAAGATGGCGGAGCCGTCGCGCGGCGCCTCAAGCTCGCCGCGATCTGCGCGTCGCGTCCGATCGCGCATGCGGGAACGCCGGCCCGTTGATACGGGCCGGCGTTCTGTCCGGTCGGATCGATGAAGGCGTGGTCGGCGCCGGGGATCAGCCGGCCTTGTTGAGGGCGACCGCGACGAAGCGGGTGATGCCCTTCGCGTTCTTGACCCGCATCAGCACGGCCTTGCGGCCGCTCGTCTCGGCGGAGCGCACGCGCTCGGCGACCTCGGAGGGGCGCGAGACGCTGGAACCCGCGACGTCGAGGATGATGTCGCCCTGCTCGATGCCCTTGGCCGCCGCCGGACCGTCGGGATCGACCTCCATCACCGCGACGCCCTCGGAGCCGGCACCGACCTCCGAGGCCGGGGCGAGGCTGAGGCCGAGGCGGGGCTGCCCGTCCCGGGCGGAGCCCCGGTCGATGCCCGCCACCTTGGTGTCGTTCGGCAGGACGCCGAGTTCCACCGTCGCGGTGTCGGACTTGCCGCTGCGCAGGTAGGTCAGCTCGACCTTGGCGCCCGGCTTGATGCCGGCGATCTTGCGGGACAGTTCCTTGGCGT
The DNA here is from genome assembly GCF_022829445.1 of Methylobacterium sp. J-068. Lineage (GTDB taxonomy): Bacteria > Pseudomonadota > Alphaproteobacteria > Rhizobiales > Beijerinckiaceae > Methylobacterium. Next base: position 18,432 of record NZ_JAKSXY010000019.1, read on the forward strand.
CGTTGATCGGGCTTCCGTTGACCGACTCGATGACGTCGCCCGACTTCAGGCCCGCCTTCGCCGCCGGGGTGCCGGCCTCGGCGTGGTCCACGAGCGCGCCCTTGGCCTTGTCGAGGCCGAGGCCGTCGGCGATGTCCTTCGTCACCGGTTGGACCTGCACGCCGAGATAGCCGCGCGCCACCTTGCCGTCGGCCCGCAGCTGGTCGACCACCGCCTGCACGGTCTCGGCGGGAATCGCGAAGGCAAGGCCGACGCTGCCGCCGGAGGGCGAGGCGATCGCGGTGTTCACGCCCACCACTTCGCCGCCGACGTTGAAGGTCGGGCCGCCGGAATTGCCCTTGTTGATGGGGGCGTCGATCTGCAGGAAGTCGTCGTAGGGGCCGGCGCCGATGTCGCGGCCACGGGCGGAGACGATGCCGGCCGTGACGGTGCCGCCGAGGCCGAACGGGTTGCCGATGGCCACCACCCAGTCGCCGACGCGGGGCGCCGACTTGCTGAGGGAGACGTAGGGGAAGGTGCCGCCGTCGCTGATCTTGAGGAGCGCCAGATCGGTCTTCGGGTCCTTGCCGATGACCTTGGCGTCGAGGGTGCGGTTGTCGTCGAGGGTCACCTGAACGGACTTGGCCTTGTCGACCACGTGGTTGTTGGTGACGACGTAGCCGTCCGCCGAGATGATGAAGCCCGAACCCATGGCGCCGCGCTGGCCCTGACGCCGCGGGCTCTGACCGCCGAAGCCCTGGCCCTGGCCCGGACCGCCCTGGCCGAAGCGCTTGAAGAACTCGCGCAGCTGCGGGGGCACCTGCTGCTGGCCCTGACCGGGACCGTCCTCGTCGTCGGAATCAGCGCTGTCGTCGAGCTTCACCTTCACGGCGACCACGCCCGGCTTCACCTTGTCGACCACGCTGGCGAAGGAGCCCGGCGGGTGGTCGGGGGTCTCGATCGGGTTCTTGGAGAGGGACTGCGCGTAGGCCGGCGTCGCCGGCTGGGTCAGGCCGATTCCGGTAGCGCCCGTGGCGACGAGGGCGGCGACGGCAACGGAGGCGAGGGCGTTGCGGCGCAGACGGTTGGGCTGAATGGACATCAAGATCTCCGGATCGGGGGGCCGCGCCGTCGGCGGGCCGTGGCACGGTTTGTAGGGGGCGCCGCCTGACCCGCGCGTGGCGCCAGGATTACGGTTTGGACAGGTTCGCGCCCGGCAGCGGGCTCAAGCCGGCACGCCAGCGCAGGTCGAGGAGCAGACCCGCCGGATGGGTGTCGAGCACCGGAGTGACCGGCAGGCCCGCGGCGCCGAGCAGGCGCGCCGCCCAGTGGTTGCAGACATTGGCGTAGGAGAAGCGGCCCTCGCCTTCGTAGAACAGGCTCGGCCCGTAGAGGCCCGGGCCACCCGCGACGGGCCGGCCCTCGGTGAGGCGGAAGCTCGCCTCCAGCCGGGCCAGCAGCCGCGCGAGGCCGGCGCGCGAGACCCGCACGGGCACGATCTCGGAATGGGGGAAGCTGTCGCGCGCCGGGCGCTCCAGGCCCACCACCTGGACCACGCCCGGCCGGCCGCCCGGCGTGAACAGGGCTTCGAGGGCGAGGCCGGCATCGAACTGCGCCAGGGTCGGCGTCGCCCGGTAGAAACGCGCCTCGCCCCAGCCGAATTCGAGGTCGGGATAGGCCCTGAACCGCGTCGCGATGTCGGCCAGCGCCGGGCCGCCGCCCGCGCCCGTCAGGACGGCGCGCGGCAGGACGAGGCCGGAATGCCAGCCGTGCGAGACCAGGGCGACGGTCTCGCCGTCACCCCCTTGCGCCGGATAGAGGGCGGAATCGCCGGGCCGCGCCGTCAGCAGGGCCGCGAGGGCGAGAAATCCGAGAAGGGCGGCGAGAAGGGCTATGAGTGTCGCCAGGGCGGCGCCGAGCCGGGCACGCATCCCGGGTCCGGCCGTCAATCCGCCTGCCAGACCTGGCCGTGATAGAAGAACCGGTCGGGCTGGCTCGCCAGCGCCGCGAGGCCGGTCAGCGCCGGGTCGTGCACCGCGATGACGCTGGTGGGGATCACCCGCATCTGGTCCACGAAGGGCGGCTTGTGCTCGAAGGCCGCGCGGAACGGCCCCCGCTGGAGCACGTCCAGGATGCGGGGGGCGATACCGCCGCCGATATAGACGCCGCCCGTGGCGAGGAAGGTGAGCGCGAGGTCGCCGCAGACCCGGCCGAGGAACTTGGCGAACAGGTTGAGGGCGGCGGCCGCGTCCGGGTCGGCGCCGGAGAGGCCGGCCTCGGTGACGGCGGCGGGGTCGAGGGGCGCGGCATCCGTGCCGGTGCGCAGCCGGTGCAGGCCCGCGTGCAGCCGCGTCAGGCCGGGGCCGGAGAGCAGCGCCTCGACGGTGACGCGGCCCTCGACCCGCTCCAGGTGCGGCCAGAGCGCGTGCTCGGCCTGCGTGCTCGGCCCGAAATCCACGTGGCCGCTCTCCGTGGAGACGATGAGGAGACGCTCGCCCACGGGGAGCAGGGCCGCCGCGCCGAAGCCGGTGCCGGGGCCGAGCACGAGGCGCGCGCCCTGGTCCCCTTTCCGGCCCTCCTCCCGGTGGGGGCCGATGGGGGTCAGCTCGGAGGGGCTGATCCCGGCCGCCCCCGCCGCCACGGGCACGTAATCGTTGACCACGACGGCGCGCGAGAGCCCGAAATCCCGCCCGATCCGGGCGCCCTCGATCACCCAATCGGCATTGGTGAGCCGCACCGCCGGCCCGTCGACCCGGGCCGCCACCGCGAGGATGGCCGAGCGCGGGGCCGGGCCACCGCCCGTCTCCGTGGACGCTCTGTCCAGGGAGGCCCGGATGGCGGCGCTGGGGTCGGGGTGGCCGGCCGTCTCCTCGCGCGAGAGCAGGACCGGCTCGGCGCCGGCCTCGGGCACCAGCGCGAAGCGCGCGTTGGTGCCGCCGATGTCGCCGACGAGGACGGGAAATTCGAACATGCGCGCCACTTCCGTCATGCGCCCGGCGGCCCGGGCTGGGGAGGGGAACTCGGTCAGGCCGGCGGCAGGTCGTCGGGGTCGATGGCCGCGCCGTCGGCCCAGGCGTAGAGCAGGCGGCGCACGTCGTCGGGATCGGCGAGCCGGCGGGCCGCGATGGTCTCGGCCCCGCCGACGCGGACGCTGACGCCGCCGGTCTCGTTGACCACCGCGAAGGCCTTCTCGTCGGTGAGGTCGTCGCCGAAGAAGATCGCCCGGCGGCCCGCATAGGGCGGATTCTGCCCGAGCGCCCGGATGGCGTGGCCCTTGGTGGCGGAGGCGGGCACGATCTCGCCCACGGCCTTGCCGAGCTGGAGCCGGTAGGGGGTCCCGAGGGCGGCGGCCGCGGCCTTGACCGCGTCCTCGGCGGCGGCGGCGTCGCTCGGCGTGGCGAGGCGCCAATGCACCGCCACGGAGGCGCCCTTGTCCTCGATCAGCACATGTTCGAGGTGGGCGACCGCCGCGTGCAGGGCCGGCACCTGGGCGCGCAAAGCGGGGTGATCCGCGGCGCTGCCGCCCGAGACCACGCCGTCGACCCGACGCTCGACCCCGTGCAGGCCCGCCACGTCGAAGCGGGCGGGCGCGAGGAAATCGTCGATCACCGCGATGGGACGCCCGGTGACGATGGCGAGCGCGCCGCCGAGCCGGGTGCGCAGGCGCTCCAGGGCGGGCGCCAGGGCCGGATCGACCCGCACCTGGTCGGGCTTCGGCGCGATCTCCACCAGGGTGCCGTCGAAGTCGAGATACAGGGCGAACGCGGTGGGCTCGGTCACGCGGGATGGTCCCTTCGTCTGATCCGGGCCTGCGCTAGCACGCCTCGCGCCAAGGGAAAACGGGAGAAGGGAAAACGGGGGGCTGGGACAGAGGCGGGCGCGGCGCGTTGCCCTATCTCTCCGCTCACCCGATCCTCGCAAGGTTCCGCGCCATGTGGCCCACCCCGATCCCGCCCGGTCCGAACGAGGAGAGCGTCTGGGCCTATCCGCGTCCGCCTGCCCTGGAATCCGTCGCCGCGCGTCTGCGCGTGGTGCTGGGCGGGCGGACCATCGCGGACACCCGCGCGGGCTTGCGCGTGCTGGAGACGAGCCACCCGCCGACCTATTATTTTCCGCCCGGCGACGTGGCGGCGGGCGTGCTCGGTCCCGCCCGCCGGGCCGGGATCTGCGAGTGGAAGGGCCGTGCCGTCCTCCACGACGTCGCGGCCGGGGACCGCCGCGCCGAGGGGGCGGCCTGGGCGTATCCCGACCCGACCCCGGATTTTTCGGATCTGGCCGGCTACGTCGCCTTCTATGCCGGCCCGATGGAGGCCTGCTTCGTCGGCGACGCGCGGGTGACGCCGCAGCCCGGAGGCTTCTACGGCGGCTGGATCACCCCCGGCCTCGTCGGCCCGTTCAAGGGCGGCCCCGGCAGCATGGGCTGGTGAGGCGGACCTCCCGCAATCCGGGCGCCGCGTATCGAGGCCTCATCAGGCGCGGCGGCGGATCTCCGACAGGTCGATCACGCCGGCCGTTTCTCGCGGGCCGACCCAGCGCGGCAGGGCAGGGCGCGCCAGCGTGAGGCGCAGGAAGAACACGCCGCGGCAGCCCTCCCAGAGGGCGGCCGGCAGGGTGGCCGCGCCGTCCGTCCAGCGCCAGCACGCCCCGGCCTCGTCCCCCTCGGCGGGGTGGAGGCCCGCCCCGAGACGCGGGTCGTCGAGGGCGATGGCGCGGGCACCCGTCAGACCGTCGTCGATGGTGAGGCCACCGAGCGAGACCCCGAGGCGGCGATCGTCGGAGGAGCCCGGCAGGACGTGGGCCGGCACGCTGGTGTCGGAGACGAGGCGCACGTCCCGCGCGTCCGCCGGCAGCACGAAGCGGGCGGTGAGATCCGCGACGTCGGGGCGGATCACCGCGCCGTCGGCCACCACGTGCAGGCCGGCGAGCGATTCGTCGACCAGCGACCAGCCGAGGGTCCCGGCGCGCTCCTCCAGGCGGGCGCGCACGAGGTCGACCAGCGCGCCGTCCTCGTGGAAGGGCCGGCAGAAGGCGAGCGGACCCTCGGGCCGGGCATCCGGCAGCGCTGCCCGATCGGTGACGCCGGCATCGGCGAAGAAGGCACGGTTGCCGCAATCGAGGTAACTCTCGGCGGGCAGGTTCTCGGCGAGCAGGATGTCGTGGCCGTCGAGTTCGACGTGCCAGTAGGTGACGTGCTCGACCGCGACCTGGGTGATGGTGGTGCCGTTGACGAGGCGGATGGCGGGGATAAGCACCTCGCCCATCAGGTCGACGCAGATCGCGTGGGCGGGCGAGACCAGGAGGTCGCGGGCGGGCTTGCCCGGTCCGAAGGCCCCCGCGGCGATGCGCACGGGCAGGCGGTCGGCGCGGCCCCGGCAGGGAAGCGTGCTGCGGCCGATCCAGCGGATCGGCCGCTCGGCGCCTTCAGCCGTGACGGCGAGGTCGCCCACCGTCAGGTCCTCGACCGCGACCTCGCCGCGCGCGGTGCGGATGCGCGTGCCGGTGACGTAGCAGGGCACGTTGGAATCCGCCGCGTCGAAGGTCGTGGCTTGAGACGCCGTCCCGTTCGACTGGTAGATGAAGTTGGTGTTGGAGGTGCTCTGCTTGGAGATGCGATAATCGGTCCCGCCGGCCGTGAAGGCGAAGCCCCGGTTGTCGATGCCGTAGATGCTCGCCTTTCCGCTGCTGGCGGTACCGCCGTTGCCCTGCGTGTCGTTGAGCCAGAACACGTTGTCATACGTGCCGGCCACACCGCCGCCATTCGCGGCCCCGTCATTCGTCAGGACATTGCCGCCCTGCGTCGTGTTGTTGGACGCAAGCAAACCGGTGATGGTCTGGCCGTTGAAGCTGCCGCTAATTCCCGTGATCGGGTATCCCTGGAACGATCCGTTCGCGCTGTAGGTATACAGCGTCGTCGTATCGACGGTGAGCGTGATGACGCCCGTAAGCCCGTTGGTCGTGAACTCGTAGGTATAGTTAGCCATACGCGAATTCCCGTAACTGTGCGCACGTTCACATGACGTCAGCAATGTGTGGCGGGTAGTCGTATAGTCATTACAAGATTCGAAACCTCATGGGAGAGGCCGGATTTCGATTTCGCGAGAAATCGAACATCTGTTGCGCCAAAGAGACAATCTCGGGTTGTGGCAGAAATTTGGCGATCACATTTTTATGCTTCCGGTGCAATCCAGGGTGACAAGCGGCACCGCATCTGTCTTCATGATATCGCCGGGCGCGGGCGCCCTCGGCGCGAGACCGATCCGCTCGGCACACGTCGTGTCACCGCGTTCCGAGACGAATTTGGTTTCCGGACGTCGACTTGGGGCTTCGCCTGCAAGGCGGGGCCGGCCCTGTCGATCGCGTATATTGCATCAATCGGGACAATAGATCGAACACGAAGTCTTACAAGACGCGAAGCCTTCGCGTTCGACGACTTGCATTCAAAGACATTGGCGCGATCGACGATCGATCGCGCGCCTATTCGGGGGAAACGATGGATCCATATCTCGGCGAAATCAGGATGGTCGCCTTCAATTATGAGCCCCAGGGCTGGGCCTTCTGCAACGGCCAGCTTCTGCCGATCCGAAGCAACACCGCGCTCTACACACTGCTCGGCGTCCAGTTCGGAGGCGATGGAGTGAACACCTTCGGCCTGCCGGATCTCCGGGGCCGTGTCCCGGTCCATCAGGGCCAGGGCGGCGGCCTGCAGCCCTACGCGATGGCCCAGCGCGGCGGCGTCGAGAGCGTCACGCTGCAGGTCTCGCAGATGCCCGCCCACACGCACGCGATGACGGTCGACGCATCGACCGGCCTGACGAACGCACCGTCGGGCAACAACCTGGCGCAGACCGAGAATCCGGTTGGAGACGTCCCCTTCAACAGCTTCACAACGGGCAATCCGGCCAATCCGGTCCAACTGAGTGCCGGCACGCTCGGCCCCCAGGGGGGCAGCCAGCCGCACGAGAATCGGCAGCCCTACCTGACGGTGAACTTCATCATCGCGCTCCAGGGCATCTTCCCGCCTCGGCAATGACGCAGCCGGCGGATCGGCGTCCCGAGGGCCCGGCGGACGCCGAATTCCTGTTCGCCCTGTTCGCCTCCGTCCACGGCCCGCCTCTGGTCGGGCTGGCCCCTGCCTTGCGCGACCTGCTGCTGCGCCAGGGCTTCGCGGGGCAGCGCATGACCTACCGGGCGCGCTATCCCGGTGCCTGCTTCGACGTGGTGGAGCGGGCCGGTACGGCGATCGGGCGGATCGTGACCGATCGGGGAAGCGACGCGCTCACCCTGGTCGACATCGCGCTCCTGCCCGCCCGGCGCGGGCGGGGGGTTGGCACGCGGCTGCTCGGCGAAACCATGGAGGCGGCGCGCGCGGCCGGCCTGCCGCTCCGCCTCTCGGTGAGCACGGACAACGCGCGGGCGCAGCGCCTCTATGCGCGGCTGGGTTTCACCACCCTGCGGGCGGACGACCTTCAGATCGAGCTCGTCTGGGTTCCGCCGGGCGCGGCCCGCCCATAGCGGCGACCGGCCACGCCCGGGCGCAAGCGAATGCTTTGCCCCGGCCCGGCCCGGCGCTATGCCGGGAACGGTTGGCCGGAAACGGCTGGCCGAGATCTGTTGGCCAAGTTCGATTGGCCGAGTTCGGTTGGCCAGGACGGAGCGGGGTTCATGCAGGGTGAGATCGATGGTGAGGCGCGGGCGCTCGGGCTCTGCCCGGATCGGCTGGAGCGCATCGACGGCTGGATGCGGCGCAACGTGGACGAGGGCCGGGTCGCGGGTCTCTCGGTTATGCTGTCCCGTGGCGGCCGGACCGGGTTCTTTCGCGCCCATGGCCGCGCCGACATCGCCCGCGACGCCGCCTTCGCCCCCGACACCATCGCGCGCATCTACTCGATGACGAAGCCGCTGACCTCGGTGGCGGTGATGATGCTCTACGAGGAGGGCCGCTTCCAGCTCGACGACCCGATCACCCGCTTCCTGCCGGAGTTTTCCGACCTGCGGGTGCTCACCGGCGGCAACCGCGCGAAGTACGACAGCGAGCCGGCCCGGCGCCCGATCACGATCCGGGACCTCCTCACCCACACCTCCGGCCTGACCTACGGCTTCATGGAGGCGACGCTGGTCGACGCGCTCTACCGCCAGAACGGGGTGGATTTCGGAGAAGCCCAGGAAGCGAGCCTCGCCGAGGTGGTGGGCCGGCTGGCGCGCCAGCCGCTCCTCGCCCAGCCCGGCGCGGAGTGGAACTACTCGGTGGCCACGGACGTGCTCGGGCACCTCGTCGCAATCGTCACGGGGCAGGACTTCGCCGATTTCCTGCGCCGGCGGGTGATCGCGCCGCTCGGCATGGTCGACACGGATTTCCATGTGCCCGCCGACAAGCTGCCGCGCCTAGCCGCCAATTACAGCCTGTTCCGGGACCGGACCCTGAAGCTCTACGACGATGCCGTCGGCAGCCGCTTCGCACGGCCGCCCGCCCTCGCCTCGGGCGGCGGCGGCCTCGTCTCGACGGCCTCCGACTACATGCGCTTCTGCCGCTTCATCCTGGGGCGCGGCGCCCTCGCCGGCACCCGCCTCCTGGGGCGCAAGACCGTGGATCTCATGCTGGCGAACCATCTCGACGGGGATCTCGCCGCCATGGGCCAGCCGCGCTTCTCCGAGACGGCCTATACGGGCATCGGCTTCGGACTCGGCTTCTCGGTGATGCTCGACCCGGCCCGGGCCCAGATCGTCGGCACGCCGGGCGAAGTCGCCTGGGGCGGCCTCGCCAGCACCGCCTTCTGGATCGACCCCGCCGAGGACCTCGCCGTGGTCCTGCTGACCCAGCTCATCCCCTCCTCGGCGCTGCCCTTGCGCCGGGAATTGCGGGTGCTGACCTACGCCGCCCTGGTGGATTGAGACCGTCCCCGCCATCTCGAAGGGAGCAACCGGTCCGAGGCTGCCCGGACTGAAACGAAGCACGCCGCCACCCGGTGCGGGATGGCGGCGTGCTTCGTTCAGGCGCGGGCGAAGTGCGACGGGGCGACATCGTGGAGATCCGCCCTATTCCTCGACGGGTGCCGCCGCCGGAGCGGCCGGGCCCGGCTTGGCCGCGCCCTTGGGCGCTGCCTTGGCCGTCCCCGTCGCGGCGGGTGCGCCGGCCGGGGCCTTGGCGGCGGGCGCCCACTCGGCATCCGCGCGCGGGCCGCCCGGGCCATTGGTCGGGCCGGTGAGCTGGCCCGGCACCACGTCGTTCACCCGGTTCCAGGTCTGCGAGCCGCAGAGGAAGCCGAGCAGGCAGCCGCGCACCGACAGCTCGGTCGGCTGGTCGGACCACATGGTCACGTCGTAGAACTTGCCCTCGTCGGCGTTGTAGATCTTGCCGCCGTAATGGCCGTCCGGCTGCGGCTTCAGGCCCATGATGAGCTGTAGCCCGAGGGAGGGACGCGCCTGCTTCTTCGGGTCGGGGTTCTTGAAGTCGATGCGGGGCTGGCCCTTGTCGTTCAGGGGCACCTTCAGCCAGACCACGTAGCCGCACAGGTTCGTATTCTGCGGACCGCACTTCTCGGTGCGGATGCGGGCGCGGCCATCCTCGGTGAGCCAGGTGCCGCTCGCCTCGTTCGGCGCGGCGGCCAGGGCGAGGCCCGGCAGAAGGGCGGCGGCGAGCCCGGCGAGCGGCGCCAGCCGGCGCAGCATCGGCCGACGCGATGCGCCCACGATGATCGATCGATTCGTCATGCTTCCAACAACCCTCATGCGCTCGCCCTGCGGCGACCCGCCATCGCCCACTGGGGCTCCGAGCGCCCGTCACGTGATGCCCCGCCATCCGATGCGAAGGTGACGGGATCATGGCCGGCGCCCAACCCCGGACGCGAAAAGGGCCGGTGCCCACGGCACCGGCCCTTCCCAAATGAGATTCCGATCGGACCTCGGATCGCCGTGACCGTGGCCACGGCCCGCGCCGACCGGGTGCGCGACGGGCGACTGAGTGTCTCTCAAAAAAACTCCCGCTGCGCCGCCGTGCCCAGAGTGAGGACCGACGGTGGTCGGGAGTTGTGTGAGGCACTCTTACTCGGCGGCGCTCATCTCGGCAGTGAAGTGACCGCACCAATCCTTGGACGCCACCACCGGCCACAGGCCCGGGGATTTCGGCTCGGGCTGGCTCACCGGCGGATTGAAGCGGCACAGACCCTCGTCACCGACGGCCTGGCCGCCGTTGAGCTTGTGATCGTCGAAGAAGCGGCAGCTCTCGCAGGCTGCGCTGGTGTTGCTGGCCATGGTGTTTTCTCCGGGTCGGACGCGCCCGCGTCCCTGCTGTTCTTAATTAGAACAACTCCAATGAAGGGTCAATCGCCGATTCCGCGTCCGGTTCCCCGATCCACGCGGCGGCCCGCCGAAACGTGCCGTCTGCCGGGTCAGACCGGCGTTCGCCGGGAGACCGGGAACGATCAATCAGGGAGATCGCCCGACGGCTCATCCGGTCGAGGCTCCGCTCCCGGACATCGGACATCGGACGTGGGCGCGTCGCTCGATGCGGCCTGGCGAACCGGGTGGCTCGGGCGGCCTTACAGCCCTGGCCCGCCGCAAGGGGAAGGCGCTCCCGGAACCGCCGGCGACGGTGCGCGGCGCCATTGCACGGGCGGCGCGCGCCCGCACGGAAGAGCACGACAGAATTTTCTCCCCGACCTGTAACCGGGAGGGATTTCTCTTCGAAACACGTCGCAGTACCGGCCCGATGTTCGGTACGTACCAGTAAGGATCACCTTCACATGAGCACTTTCCTCCGCGTCGCCGCCGCCGTCGTCCTCGCCACCGCCGTTTCCGGCGCCCCGGCCTTCGCGGTCGATTCCATGGCCAAGGACAGCATGGCGAAGGACTCGATGGCCAAGGATGGGATGAAGAAGGACGGCATGGCCAAGGATTCGATGGCCAAGGATTCGATGGCCAAGGACAGCATGTCCAAGGACTCGATGAAGAAGGACGGCATGGCCAAGGACTCGATGGCGCCCGCCAAGGCTCACTGAACAGGCCCCTCGGCGGGTCGCGGCGCGAAAGGACCCTACGTCCCGTCCTCGGGTTCGAAGTCCGAGGACGGGATGACGGTTTCCATGCCACTGCGGCCGGGCTTCGATGCCGCGGCACGGCTTGCCCTGGCCAGGAGTTCACGACGCCCGGATCGGGCCCGCCGCCTGTGCTCGGCACGGTTGGGCCGCGCTCCGGGGCGTCGGACAAGGCGGAACTTTCGTTTCCGCCCCGGCCGGCCTCTTCGGCGCGACCGGCCCGGCCCGCGGCACGGGAGCCGGGTTCGTCATACCTTGCTGGATCAGGTGATGAACCGGCCCCTGGCCGGGACCGACGAGGCGGGCGCTCCCGCCTGAACCGAATCCGGTCGAGAACCTCCGACGACACACGCGTGAGAACTGGCTCGACAAGCGGATCTTCGCCGCAGACCGGATCTCCTCAGGATGTGATCGTCGGCCCTCGTGGCTCCGGGGACGATGTCGAACACGCGAGGCGTGATGCTCGGCCTCGATGAGTCATGCTCACCGAGGTCCGGCATGAGACGCACGGGCCGCGGGTTCGAATGCTGCGGGATCGATGCCGCACGGATGCGAAGGGCCCCGGTCGACGAAGGCTGAAAGCGAGGCCGAACCTGCCCTGCCTGCGGCCACGCCACGGTTCGCGACACCTCGCCCGCTTAGACACGCATGGAATGCGCCTACCCGCGTCGGGGCATCGACAACGGACGCACCAGGGCGTCCGATTGCTCGACGCGGCTCATCTGAGAGCTGGACCTGCGTCTTTTGAAGTGGATCGTATCCGTGACCGGCTTGTGTGGGATGCCGGCGGCATACGTAAGCCTGTTCCAATCCCAGTCCTCGTGCCCGAAGCCCTGCGCGAGATCGTTTGGTCTGAAAGGAAACTCTCGATACAATTCGATCGGCCCAAACGACAGGGCATCCCAATAATTTCCCCATTGCAGATAGTTTTCATCGAACAACGCGCCTTCAGAATCGATGTGCCACCAGAGGCATCGTTCTTTGCCGAAGGTCACGTTACATTCGGAATGCCAAAAAACGTTCGGGCGACCCCGGCTCGCATTCCAAGCATTCGCAAGCCAATTGAACGACCAGAGGTCGTCCGCATCCAGAAAGGCCACATAGCGTCCATTGGCGTAACTCACGCCGTGGTTCCGCGAGGCGCCCGGATCGCCCTCGTCGACCTGGATGATCCGGGCCACCTTTCCGAGTTGCGATTCGAATAGACGCTTCGTCAAAGCGTCGGGTCGATCCAGAACGACAATGATCTCGGATTGGATCTTGTGAGTTTGTTGGGCGTATTCGATCGCCTGGAGCGCGCTCTTGATCGTCGGACCGATGATGACACCTTCGCGATGACCGGTGATCACGACTGAAATCTCAGACATCCGACAAGCCCACGATGATGGAGGAAACCCGGTCCTGATAGGTCGTGAATTGATGGCGCGTCCGAATGCGGTCCTGCAGCGCCCGAGCCCGGATCATGCGTTCCTCGCCTTGGCTCAACATCTCGCGAATGGCGCGGACATACGCTGTCGCTTCCTGGGACGCTCGCACGGGCCAGCCGGTCTCATCGTCGATCAATTCGGGGACGCCTCCAACTGCGCTTGCGACGATCGGCATGCCCACGGCCGCGCATTCGATCAGGATCGTCGGCAACCCATCCCAATCGGACGTGTACAGCCAGCCGTCAGCCTCCTCCAAGGGAAGCTCGCTGAGATGCTTGAATGGCGGGTGAAGCACGACGTTGTCGGGCATCTGGCTCAGATCCGGTGCCTGATCGAGGACGGCTTTGCCCCAGCACGCGAACTGAATGTCGGGCATCAGGTCCGCGATCTGGAGAACGAGATCGAAGCGCTTCTGGCGATCGAGCCGGCCTCCCCAGAGGAGGAGCGGTTTCCGAGGCTGTTCACGGGACGCGATGCCATCCGCGACGACGGGCTCGGCGGAAACGGCACTCATCGTCGGCGTGTAGACCGCGTGGACACGGGCGGCAAGCTCGTCGGTGAGACAATATCTCTCGCAAAGCTGACCCCTCAAGTGATCGTTATCGGTGATCGCCGATGTCAGATAGGGGAGAATGTTGGAGAAGAACCAGATCGGATAGCCGACCTCCATGCCGTCCTTGTCTCTGTCCGCGCAAAAATAGTATGCATGGAGACGCTTGTCATAGCTCAGCTGTTTACCGAATCTTTCAAACAATAAAAATCCGGTGCGGCTGTTCACATTGATGATGTTCTCAGCGCCGCTGGCGCGCAGGATCTCATAGAGCACGCGAACGCGTCGCGTTTCCGGGAGCGCATTGAGGTAGACCGACAGATCGATGCTGGTCGCTGCGTCGGGGAACCAGTCCGGGCGGGCCCAATCCGACTGTTCCGTCCTCAGGATCAGCGTACGTCCCGACGCAACCAGGCTCCTGGCGAGAAGCCCGCCCACGTAATCGGCCCCCCCGAGCTTGCAGAAAGGCATCAGAATGACGCTGTCGAATGTTTGATTTTCCAAGATTTCACGGATGGATTGGAAATCCAGATACGCCTGATCATGGTAGGGGGGAACCAAGGTCAGGTTCGTATACCAATCCAGCAAGCCGATTTCCGGATCGATGGCACTGGCTCGCGAAAATATGTCCTTGACAATATCCGTATCGGGAAAATCACTGACACGCGTCAGAGAGGTCTTCATTCCATTGACGTCGGCCGACTGCGCAATGCGCTTGTAGAAACGATGGGCTCCGGTGTTCCGCGGATGGAACAGGGTTGTCGTGTACCCACTTTCCACGCGCATCGATTTGACGAATTGTCGTCCTTCGTTGATGCCGTGACAAATGAAGTGCTCGAATAGCCATCCTGGATATGCAGCCAACTCGGCGTTCAGATATAGATAATCATGGTCGTTGTAAAACGAATTTGGAGATATCTTATTCTCCACGCCGTATGACAGCCAATGTTCGAAAGGCGTCGTGCTTCTTGTATCGAAAGATACGCCTAGATCTTGTATTGTATTCATATAATGGGTGGCATCGAACATCGGCCCCGGCGCGAATCCGGACGGCATTCCGGAAACGATAAAATGGATGAGCAGGTGGGCCCGCGATATTGGGCCCTCTATTTTGGCCTGCTCCCGATAATATTCGGGAGAAAACATGTGCAACACAAATCGATTCAGAATTTTGTGCTGAACCGGGGGCCTTGATGGATAGAGAATAGGCAGGATCTCAAGAATACCTTGGGAGACGACGCGATCTATTCCTACGGCTTGCGCGGCAAACCACTCTCGATCCGAGGCATGTCGTCCCTCCATCCGACCGAACGCGAGGTAATGGTCGAGCGGATCCAGGCCGGACGCGGCGACGTCCGGATTGTTGGCCAAGTAGAAGGCCGGATCGAAGTCCTTCGGGGCCGCCACGGGTTCGGACGGTCGCAGCGGCCGCCCCTCGAACTGGCCGAACTCGAGGTAATGCTCGAGTGGGTCCAGGCCGGACGCGGCGACGGCCGGATTGGCGGCCAAGTAGAAGGCCGGATCGAAGTCGGGGGAAACCGGCTCGGGCTCGGGCGGTCGCAGCGGCCGCCCTTCCACCCGACCGAACTCGAGGTAATGCCCGAGCGGGTCTAGACCGGATGCGGCGACGTCCGGATTGGCGGCCAGATAAAAAACCGGATCGAAGTCGGAGGGGGGCGGCTCGGGCGGTCGCAGCGGCCGCAAGGGCCTACCTTCCACCCGACCGAACTCGAGGTAATGCCGGAGCGGGTCCAGACCGGATGCGGCGACGTCCGGAGTGGCGGCCAGATAGAGCGCCGGATCGAAGTCCGAGGGGGCGGTCGCGGGCTCGGGCGGGCGCAGCGGTCGCCCGTCAATGCGGCCGAACTCGGGGGAATGCTCGGTCTGTGACGTGCCGGTGCGGG
>NZ_JAKSXY010000021.1 GCF_022829445.1 Methylobacterium sp. J-068
ACGCCAGGTGATCGGTGAACAGGCAGGGCGATGGGTGGTGCTCCGCGAGCGGAGGGACCCGAGCGGGAGACGGAACCGAGACGGTAACCGCGAGGGCCCGCCGCCGCTCCAGGACGGGGATCCCCGAGCCAAGATGGGCGAGCAGGCCGGGGCAGTGGCAGAAGCCGTGAACTACGATCCCGCCGGGACGGTCGAGTTCGTCGCGGGCCAGGACCAGACGTTCTAATTCCTCGAGACGAACACCCTGCTCCAGGTGGAACACCCGGTCACCGAGATGATCACCGGGCTCGACCTCGTGGAGCTGATGATCCGGGTCGC
>NZ_JAKSXY010000029.1 GCF_022829445.1 Methylobacterium sp. J-068
GCCCGCATGAAGGCCGTGTAGGCATCCACCGCGGCTTGATGATCGGCGAGGTCGTCGCTGGTCTGGGCGAAGCGCTTGGCCTCCACCCACCGGTCGAACAGGCAGGACCGGTACGCCTTCACCCGCTCGACGATGGGCGGGGACGTCGAGGAATGGGAGACAGCAAGGGGCATCGGCCAAAGCTCCGGGGTTCGGGAGCGCCGTGTTCGGGCGGGACAGTCGGGGGCGGCGGTAGAGCGCTAGGGCCGGGTCACGGAGGCGGCTGCGCGCGGGTGAGCGGGATCACTGATTAGTGTCCCCGATCCAGGGTGCGATCCTCAGTGCGAGGCCGGAGGCCCAGTGCAGGATCAGACGTGCGGTCCATGTCCGGGCCCGATAGGCCCAGGGCCGCGTCGCAGGCGACGAGTTTCGAGATGACGGCCCTGTACTCATCGCGTGCTTGCTCCGTGGCGCGAGCGTCGCGCGCTGCTTGTCTGAGGCGATCCATCTCGTCGGCACGGATCGACCGGGCTTCGTTGTGCCAGATGCCACGCACCCGGCGGTCGTTCAGGCCGGTCGCTCGCGCGACGCGGGACAGAGCGCCCTTCACGTTCTCGCCGAGCCGCAGGGGGCCGGCGATCGCTTCGACGAGGGTGCGCGCTTCGGCTCTTGCGGTCATCACGACGGCCTCACAGCCCTTGGGTGATTTACCCGCGGGCTCGGGTGACTTGCCCAACATCTCGGGTGCCTCCTGTGGTCGATTGGGATCGTCCACGGACAGGAGGCGACAGGGTGCAGGGCATGAGCGGGAACAGCGACATCGATCGGACCGGACGCAACGTCTTGGCGGGCAGCCGCGGACGGGCGATCGGTGTCGCTGGTGGAATGATGAGCGGAGGTCACGAGGAGGCCTCCGCAACGACGCGGGCGGACTTCACCGGCTCCAGGTCCGAGGCCCGGACCATGCCGCCGGAGATCTCCTCGATGCGGGCCGCGACGCGGATGGAAGGGCCCCTCTGTCGGAACCGGAGCTTGCGGACGCCGAACACGGAGATGTCGCCGATGCGCTCGGCCAAGCCGGCATCGTCGATCTCGCTGGTCCGCATCCAGTCCTTGAGCAGCATGGCGGGGCTACCTCCGGCCGGTGGGAATGGAGACGGCGCCGCGGCCGCGCTGCCGACCCTGGGAGACGCGCTGGCGGTGCTGTGCGTCGACCTGATCGCCGTGCTGCCGGCGCAGGATCGCGCGGCCGCGCGGGAGCGGCTGGCGAACCGCCTCTACGAGCAGGCCTGTACGCCGCGGAGCGGGCCGGCGGCCGCGCTGCTGGGCGCCATCGCGAACGCGCTGATGCGACTGGAGCGCTGACGGGTCCCGGCCATGCCGATCTGAGGATTCCGAGATCTCGACGAAGAGAGGAGCATGGCCTTGGAAGAGGAACTGTTCGAGATCGAGTTGGATTCGATCGAGCGGACGCTGAACGACCGCATGGGAGACGCCGTCTACGACGTCGAATTCGACTGCACCCGTGGAGACTGCATCGCGCATGTGTTGGTCAGCATCGACGTCGAGGTGGTCACCACCCTGGAAATCGTGCCCTTCGCGATGAGCCAGTTGCACCGGGCCTTCGTGGCGTTGGCCGAGCAGACCAAGGCATGGAAGATCGAACCGGGATAGGCCGAACACGCCTCTGGACAGCGACGGCCCGGCCCCTTCACCATCGGCGGCGCGAACCGAACCGATGGAGCCTCGAATGGTCGATATTGCTGCCATTTCAGGACTGACCTCTTCCCTCAAGGCCACGTCGGATATCGCGAAGGCGATGCTCGGCATCCGGGACGAACTTCTGATCCGCGAAAAGGCCGTCGAACTGAATGCTCAGGTCATGACCGCCCAAAGCTCTGCACTTGCGGCCCAGGCGGCGCAGGCGGAACTGGTTGAGCGCGTACGACAGCTTGAACAGAAGGTTGTGGAGCTCGAAGACTGGGAACGCGAGAAGTGCCGGTATCAGCTGGCCGAGATCGCTACCGGCGTTTTTGCTTACGCGACAAAGCCGGGAATGGAGGACGGCGAGCCACCGCATCGGATCTGCGCACGCTGCTACCAGGATGGCCGCAAGAGCATCCTTCAGGGCATCAGCCGAACCAAAAACTGGACGAAGCTTGATCTCCTCGTCTGCCACGTCTGCGACGCGGAAATCGTGTTGGCCTCTCACACGATCAGCATAAGCAGTGCTGCCGTTCAGGCTTCCGGCCGAAGCAGAACACTTTGGTGAAGCGTTCATGCCTGAACGCTCCTGGGAGTAGCGCCGGGACCATCTACTTGACTGGCAGCAGCGCTGTCCTCACTTCGCTGACTCGTCAGGTATAGGAGGGCCGTAACATCTTCTTGCGTGGACGCATCCCATAGGTCGGGACGCAGATCGCGTCGAGTAATACTCTTCTCCGTTGCCCGCTCAATTTTGACAGCCAGCTCGCCGGACACTCTACCCGCACGCTTCGCTTTCCAGATCGCACCTTGAGTAACTCCACAGGCAGCGCCAAGCTTGGCCTCAGAGCCAAGCAATCTGATTGCTGCTTCGATCAAAGAGTGAGGTTTCATGCCCGCTTCTATAACAACCAAGGTTGTTGGTAGTCAACAGCCAAAAAAGGCGAGCGTGGCAACGACAGAGGTAGTAGATTGCAGACTATGACCTGGCACGATTTAATCCGAGAAGCGCGCGAACGCGCCCACTTGAGTCAAGCTGAGCTTGCAGAAAAAGTTGGGTGCAGCCAAGCTACTATCAACAAGATCGAAAATGAAAAACCACAAAGCTCTAAGTTTTTGCTTGAAATAATAAATCAACTCGGACTTAGCGGTGCCGATTTTCCGAGCAATGCCTTTGGGGTTGCGCAAAGTCTTGCTTCAGGCAAAAGTCTAGTACGAACTCATACAAATCGTAAATCTCATTCTATAAAATACGACAAAGAAATCCCAAGCACTTGGGCTGCAGTTTTAAATCTAAAAGATGAAATACCGCTGTATACTCCAAGCCAATTTGTTGACGAAATGTATATTATAGAAAATCAGATTGCCGGAACAATTAAAAGACCTGACTTTTTGCAAGGAATTTATGGTGCCTATGCAATTTCTACTGATGACGAAGAAATGATTCCAGAGTGTGAACCTGGAGATATTCTATTTATAAATCCTCGACAAATAATAACCACACAAAATCTTTGTGCGTTCTTTTCAACTGGCGATGCAGGCTCAGAAGAAACTTTCCTTCAGATCAAAAGATTTGTAGGGCAAACCGATCAAGCTTGGCAGGTATCGCAACACAATCCAGCGGAAGTCAGGGAATTGCCGAAGAAAGTTTGGTCTGTTCGCCATCGCGTTGTCGCTAAAATCTTTCGTTAGCCCTCGTGCAATGCGAACGGAGAGCATGGAAAAGATGCATTGAAAGCGCACGGGCAACTACTGGGAATAGGTAGTTGACGATCGGCAACCTCCATAGTAGTTAAATCCATCGCCTCAGCGGTGGAGCCCTCCCATGCTCGTCCAAGCCCTTCCCTTCCTACCCATCCTAGGCTTGGCCACACTCTGGCTGGCCGGCCGCATCGCCTTCCGTATGGAGGGCTGAGCGATGGGCGACCTCACTCCCTACCAGTTCGAAGGCCAGAACCTCCGCATCGTCCAGCGTGAGGGCGAGCCGTGGTTCGTTGCCACCGACGCAGCCCGGATGCTGGGGCACCGCGACGCCGCTGATCTGAACCGCAGCATGGACGCCGACGAAAAGGGTACGCAACGGGTGCGTACCCCTGGCGGGGAGCAGGAGATGTCCGTCATCTCCGAGGCCGGCCTCTACCGCGCCATTGTCCAGCGCCGGGCGACGGACGCGATCCCGGCCGAGACCCGCGCCCGCATCGCCCGGTTCCAGCGCTGGGTCTTCCACGACGTGCTGCCGGCGATCCGCAAGACGGGCCGCTATGAGGGGGAGGCGCATCCGGCCGCGCCGGGCTCGAGCCTCGCCGCCTCCGCCCGCGAAGCCCGCCTCTTTCTCAAGCAGGCCCTGGATATCGGGAAGATCGCTGGCCTCTCGGGCAATCAGCTTCTCATCGCCGCCAGCCGGTCGACCCACCGTGCGGTCGGGTTCGACATGCTCGGGTCGATGGAGATCACGCACCTCGTCGCGCCGGTGCAGGACCCGCTCGTCATCCCCTCGAAGATCGGACAGGACCTCGGTGTCTCGGCCGTGCAGGTCAACCACCTGCTTCAGGAGATCGGGTTCCAGATCGGCGACCGCGACCACAAGGACCGCCCGTTCTGGAAGCTGACGCCGGCCGGCGAGGAGTTCGGTGGCACGCTGGTGGATGTCGAGCGCAGCAACCGCACCGGCCCGGCCCAGCAACTCCGGTGGCCCGGCGCGATCGTCGGCGTGCTGCACGACCACATGGACCGGAGGACGGGGTGATGGCTGGCCTTCGCTCAGAATGCCTTCGGCAGGCCCGCGTCCTTCAGGATGCCGTTGGCGGTATGCACCATCACCGTGTTGCGCGGGATGGTGAAGCGGCGGTTCGTGATGGGGCTCTGCCAGACCTCATGGGAGCCCTTGGCGTCGCGCACGAAGGTACAACCGGCCTCCCGCAGCCGCCGAACCAGTTCGGGGTAGAGATTGCCGCCCATTCAGGCGGCGTGCTCGCGCTTCGTCAGGACGCGGTGCTGCACGTAGACGGGGATCTCGGCGGGCTCGTCATCGGTGCCCGGCAGGTTGCCCATAAGGTCCGGGGCCACATCCTCGATGAGGGCGACGAGTTCGTCGAGTGTCGATGCTTCGGCGTGCAGCCCCGGCAGGTCCGAGGCGTGGACGTACCAGAGGTGTGCGCTGTCGTCGTGGCAGACGGTCACCGTGAACTTCATCATCGCGGCCTCACTCCGGGAGGAGGCATTGAAGGCCTGTTTCATGACTGGAGATTTAAGCCCCTGGGGATAACTCGGCAAGCGGTCTTGATGTCTCTGTTTCATGGGCGGGCGGATCGGGGTGATCCTGCCACAGACCATCGATCGCTCTCGCCCGCTACGCCGCATGCAGCGCCCACAGCGCGACGCCGCCGCCGACCGCGAGGGCCAGGAGCGGGGTCGCCACGAACGCGACGATTTCGACTTCGGTCATGGCTTGGCGCCTTCCGGGCCGGTGTAGGCTGCTTCGGTCTCGCTCACTCGCATTCGTTCGCCGGTCCCACGCGATTCGGCAAGCGCATCGTCCTGGGAGGCAAACATGCGTGAGCGGACCCTGGCCTCCTCCGACCTCGGCCAGCCCGAGTGGCGCGCCGCGCTCCTGGCCGAGGCCATCCGGCACACCGCGCATCTGGCCGGACCAATCAGCCCCTTCGCGCTCTTCCAGCACCTTCAGGACTGGCTCGGTCTGACCGAGGAGGTCTGCGGCGGTGAGATCAACACCATCCTGTTCCTGATGGTTCGCAGCGGCCTCTACACGTCGAACACCCACGACGTGGAGACCGGCACCATCACGTTCGCCGGCGGGACGCGGCTTACCCCGTCCTGCGCCCTGACGCAGTGCATGCACGGCGGCTTGGAGGCCGAACCCGAGGGCAAACACGAGATCTAGAGGTTTCGGGTGAGCGCGGCGCGCCACCCGACACAAGCGGCCCCCGCCAGTGCTGGAACACCAGCGAGGGCCTTCCCCGAACCCAGGAGATGAAACCATGGAACAGGGCAATTGCCTTGATAGCACCCGCATGTCCGCACGCCATGACGCGCGGGACGCAACGTGGAACGAAGCCGCGCTGGATACGGCCGTCACCAAGCTGCTTACAGCGCCATCGCGGGGATTGAGTCAGCCAAAAGCGACCTATGATGCGCCACAGGACGAGGCGCCCGACCTCGGTAAGCCGGTGGATGCTTTCATGCCCACTCCTGACGCCGCCCGCGCGCTGGCGGCTCGTGTCATCGAGTATTTTGGCGATGAACCGATCGTGGATTTCCTAACTGCCGATATCGAGGTGCGGGATATGGCGCGCGCCCTCTTGGACGGCGTGCCGTACCCCGCCCCAGCGCCTCGCACTGAAGCTGCTCCAGACCCGATCCTTGCCGCCATTGACGAGACGCGGCGCCTGACATGGGCGCGCAACCGCGCCGCCAACCTACCGCAGCCGGCGGGAAGCATTGACCCGCTTCCCGAACAGGAAGCGGCGACCAATGCGTTCTTCGCGCATGTCGATGACGTGCTGCTGAAGACTGTCCCGACCACGGCGGCGGGCTGCGCGGCCCTCGCGCGATACACCGTCGAGTTCCTAGCAGATGAGGGGTTCTCCCTCGACGAGGATCAAGCCAGCGAACAGCACGTCCGCATTCTCGACCTGATCGCCCGGAGTCCGCTGTTGGATGGGGTCGCGCCGGTCATACCGCCCGCCCCCGACTTCTCGGGTTTCTCGCTCTGGGAGCTGATGCGCACCTACAATGCGTTCAAGATCGCGACCGATGTCATGGGTCTGACGGGTTGGACCATTTCGGGCACGGGCGCCGGGCATCGGCTCCTGAACGCTGAAGGCGACCGGCTATCGTGCTTCCAGACGTACATCGCGGATGAACTGGCTCGGCGTGAGTCACCCAACCCCATTGAGGCGACCTATCGCATCGACGTCCTCGTGAACCGTGCCATCGCGTGCGGCGACTATGCAGGAGCGGCGCGCTTCGCTGCCGAAGCTGATGCCAAGCGCCTCTGACGATGAGTAACATGCCAAGCCGTGCTGATGCCGAGCTTGAAGCCCCGAGGCTTCCCATCCGGTGCATCACCACCATCCTCCTCCAGGATGGCAGCGAGATCACCCTCGATGCCATCAAGACCAGCGCTCAGGGGCAAGCCATCCTGGCCGAGATCGACGAGGCGATCCTGGCCATCGAGGGTCAGATCGCCTTCGGGCGGCAGACAGACGATCCGTCCTGGCGCACCCGTGCCGAGATCGCCCTGAAGCGCAAGCGCCGGAGTCGTCCCGTCCTGCAGGAGCGCATCGGGGTCCTGCGTCGCGCCGAGCGTTCCATGGCACTCGGTTCGAGCCAAGCCGCCG
>NZ_JAKSXY010000030.1 GCF_022829445.1 Methylobacterium sp. J-068
GGTCGTCCGCCTGCGAGATCGGGAGGACGAGCATGAGCACGCCTGACCCGATCCTCGCCGCGCTCGACCTCGTCAACGCAGCGGAGCAGGAACACGTCACGGCGTGCTCCGACCTCGACGAGAGTGACGAGGCCGCCATGCACCGCTGCAACGCGGCCTGCGATCGGGCTGCCACCGCCCGACGCGAGCTCACGCAGATCGTGCCGACGACGATGGGCGGACTACAGTCCCTCGCCGCCCACTACTGCCGCTGGGGCGAGACAGGCGCAGAGGAGAGTTTCAGCCACCTCGCTCGTTCCTTGAGGGGGGTTGAATCGAACCGGCCCCTCCGCCCCTCCGAAGAGGCAGAAAGCCTATCACCTGAGCCAGATAGCATCGTGAATCGGACGATGGCTTCAGACCCTCCCTGCGCAGGCGCCGGGAGGGTCAATCCCGGCGCCGCCGTCACCAAGGCGTGCCGCTAATACAAGCGCTACGAGTGCGGCCCTCTTCTGCACATGCTGGTCGTCCGCCTGCGAGACCGGGAGGACGATCATGAGCACTCCTGACCCGAATCTCGACGCGCTCGACCTCGTCAACGCTGCGGAGCAGGAACACGTCATGGCGTGCTCCGACCTCGACGAGAGTGGCGAGGCCGCCATGCAACGCGGCAAGGCGGCCTGCGAATGGGCCGCC
>NZ_JAKSXY010000038.1 GCF_022829445.1 Methylobacterium sp. J-068
GGTCTGGCCGGTGGAGTTCGAGTACGCGAACACGCCGTTGTTGGCGTTGTCGCGGTCGAGGTTCACGTACAGGCCTTCGACCTTCAGCGTCACGGCCGAGGACTTGAAGAAGTTCAGGAACGAGTCGGTGGGCAGGGCGTATTCGATGCCGCCGCCGGCGGTCCAGCCGGTGCGGAAATCGTTGCGGCTGCTGTTGGGCAGGCCGAAATCGGAGCCGCCGCCGCCGCCATAGGCGAAGCCGCCGGTGCCGTACACGAGGGTGCGGTCGAAGGCGTAGCCGAGGCGACCACGGACGGTGCCGAAGTAGTCGAGGCCCGACAGGCCGTTCGGGTTGACTGTGGCGGGTGTGTGTTGAGTCTGTGGAGTAGGGTGGTGCGGCGTCGAGCGGCTCGGCCAGCAGCGCGGAGGCGAGGCGAAGAAGGCCGGGGATCGGGTTCTCGGCCAGATCCGGATAGGCGACGTGGCCTTGGCGTCCACGAACGGTGAGACGGCCCGTGAGCGAGCCGCGCCGGCCGATCTTGATCATGTCGCCCAGCGAATCCGGGTTGGTCGGCTCGCCGAGCAGCACATCGACCAAACACCCACACACCGCACCGCCCCCCACGTACCACTTCACACCGCAGTTGATCGCCGGCCCCTCCTCGTCGCCGGTGATGAGGAAGCCGATCGAGCCCGGGAAGTCGGGAACGGCCGCGTCGAGGTAGTCGAGGGCGG
>NZ_JAKSXY010000066.1 GCF_022829445.1 Methylobacterium sp. J-068
CGAGATGGTGATGCCCGGCGACAGCGTGACCATGGACGTCACCCTGATCGTCCCCGTCGCCATGGAAGAGAAGCTGCGCTTCGCCATCCGTGAAGGCGGACGCACCGTCGGCGCAGGCGTCGTCGCCGCCATCAACGAGTAATCGTCCGTCCAAACGGTCAGTCTGCAGGGAACGACAGAGGGGCGGGTCCTCGCGCCCGCCCCCTCTTCGCCCCGCCAAGGTTTCAGGTCATGAACGGTCAGAATATTCGCATCCGCCTCAAGGCGTTCGACCATCGCATCCTCGATGCGTCGACCCGCGAGATCGTCTCGACGGCCAAGCGCACCGGCGCCACCATCCGTGGTCCCATCCCGCTGCCGACGCATATCGAGAAGTTCACCGTCAACCGCTCGCCCCACATCGACAAGAAGTCGCGCGAGCAGTTCGAGATGCGCACCCACAAGCGCGTCCTCGATATCGTCGATCCGACGCCCCAGACCGTGGACGCGCTGATGAAGCTCGACCTCGCCGCCGGCGTGGACGTGGAGATCAAGCTCTAAGTCCCGCCGGGATTTAGAGCTTACCGTAGAATCGCGCGAGGGAGACACCTATGCGCTCAGGCGTCATCGCACAGAAGGTCGGCATGACCCGCATCTTTACGGATGCAGGCGAACATGTCCCCGTCACAGTGCTAAAAATCGATCAATGCCAGGTGGTTGCCCACCGTACCGTCGAGAAGAACGGCTACGTCGCCCTTCAGGTCGGCGTCGGCAAGGCCAAGGTGAAGAACGTGTCGGCTGCCGAGCGCGGCCGGTTCGCGGTCGCCAAGGTCGAGCCCAAGCAGAAGCTCGCCGAGTTCCGCGTGTCCGAGGACAAGCTGATCCCGGTCGGCGCCGAGATCACCGCCGACCACTTCATCCCGGGCCAGTTCGTCGACGTGACGGGCACCACCACGGGTAAGGGCTTCGCCGGCGGCATGAAGCGCTGGAACTTCGGCGGTCTGCGCGCCACCCACGGCGTCTCCATCTCGCACCGTTCGATCGGTTCGACCGGTGGCCGCCAGGATCCGGGCAAGACCTTCAAGAACAAGAAGATGCCCGGTCACATGGGCGTCGACCGGGTCACCACCCAGAACCTGCGCGTCGTGCGCACGGACCCTGAGCGTGGCCTCATCCTCGTCGAGGGCGCCGTTCCGGGCGTCGCCGGCGGCTGGATCCAAATCCGCGACGCGGTGAAGCGCAAGCTCCCCGCGGACGTTCCGCAGCCTGGCAAGTTCCGTGAGCAGGGCGCTTCCGCTCCCGCCACCGAAGCGCCGGCTCCCGAGGCTCCCGCTTCCGAGGAGAACGCGTGATGAAGCTCGATATCACCACCCTCGACGGCGAGGGCGCCGGTTCGGTCGACCTCGACGAGACCATCTTCGGTCTCGAGCCGCGCGCCGACCTGCTCCAGCGCATGGTGCGCTGGCAGCTCGCCAAGCGTCAGGCCGGCACCCACGCGGTCAAGAACCGTTCGGACGTCAACCGGACCCGCAAGAAGCTCTACAAGCAGAAGGGCACGGGTAACGCCCGTCACGGCGCCGCTTCAGCCCCGCAGTTCCGCGGCGGTGGGCGTGCCTTCGGTCCGGTCGTGCGCAGCCACGCCCACGACCTGCCCAAGAAGGTCCGCGCGCTCGCCCTGAAGCACGCCCTGTCCGCGAAGGTGAAGGATTCGACCCTCATCATCGTCGACGACGTGAAGCTGGCCGAGGGCAAGACCAAGGCGCTCGTCGAGCGCTTCGAGAAGATGGGCCTGTCGAGCGCGCTGATCATCGGCGGTGCCGAGGTGGACGTGAACTTCGCGCGCGCCGCCCGCAACATCCCGCAGATCGACGTGCTTCCGATCCAGGGCATCAACGTCTACGACATCCTGCGTCGCGACAAGCTCGTGCTGACGCGCGCAGCGATCGATGCGCTGGAGGCGCGTTTCCAATGAGTGCCGATCCGCGCCACTACGACATCATCGTCTCCCCGGTCATCACCGAGAAGGCGACGAACCTCACCGAACAGAACAAGGTCGTGTTCCGGGTCTCCCCGAAGGCGACGAAGCCGCAGATCAAGGAAGCGGTGGAGAAGCTGTTCGACGTCAAGGTCACGGGCGTGAACACGCTCGTCACCAAGGGCAAGAAGAAGATTTTCCGCGGGCTTCGCGGACAGCGCTCGGACGTGAAGAAAGCGATCGTGACCCTCGCCGAGGGTGAGACGATCGACGTCACGACCGGCCTCTGAGACAAGTCGGGTTAAGGATTACCACCGATGGCCTTGAAGACATTCAAACCGGTCACGCCGAGCCTTCGCCAGCTCGTGCTCGTCGACCGCCGTGAGCTCTACAAGGGCAAGCCGGTCAAGAAGCTCACCGAGGGCAAGTCGTCGTCCGGCGGCCGCAACAACCTCGGCCGCATCACGGTCCGCTTCCGTGGCGGCGGGCACAAGCGCACGCTCCGCAACGTGGATTTCAAGCGTCGCGAGCAGATGGGCGTGTCCGCCACCGTCGAGCGGATCGAGTACGATCCGAACCGCACCGCGTTCATCGCGCTGATCGCCTTCCCCGACGGCACGCAGAGCTACATCCTGGCTCCGCAGCGCCTGTCGCCCGGCGACAAGGTGATCGCGGCCGAGCAGGTCGACATCAAGCCCGGCAATGCCGGTCCGGTCGGCAACATGCCGGTGGGCACGATCGTCCACAACATCGAGCTCAAGATCGGCAAGGGCGGCGCGATCGCCCGCTCGGCCGGCAACTACGCCCAGATCGTCGGCCGCGATCAGGGCTACGTCACGCTCCGCCTGAACTCGGGCGAGCAGCGTCTGGTCCACGGTCAGTGCTTCGCCAGCGTCGGCGCGGTCTCCAACCCGGACCACATGAACATCTCGCTCGGCAAGGCCGGCCGCAATCGCTGGCTCGGCAAGCGCCCGCACGTTCGCGGCGTTGCCATGAACCCGGTCGACCACCCGCACGGCGGCGGCGAGGGACGCACTTCGGGCGGCCGTAACCCGGTCACGCCCTGGGGCGTTCCCACGAAGGGGAAGAAGACCCGCTCGAACAAGCGGACCGACGTCTTCATCCTGTCCAGCCGTCATAACCGTAAGAAGTAACGCCCATGGCACGCTCGCTCTGGAAGGGGCCGTTCATCGACGGCTACCTCCTCAAGAAGGCCGAAGCCGCTCGCGGTTCCAGCCGTAACGAAGTCATCAAGATCTGGAGCCGCCGCTCCACGATCCTGCCGCAGTTCGTGGGGCTCACCTTCGGTGTGCACAACGGACAGAAGCACATCCCGGTCTACGTCTCCGAGGAAATGGTCGGCCACAAGTTCGGCGAGTTCTCGCCGACCCGCACCTTCCACGGTCACGCAGCCGACAAGAAGTCGAAGAGGCGCTGATCATGGGCAAGCCCGCCACTCCCCGCGCGCTCCCCGAGAACGAGGCTCAGGCCGTCGCGCGCATGCTGCGCGTCAGCCCCCAGAAGCTCAATCTCGTCGCGCAGCTCATTCGCGGCAAGAAGGTCGAGTCGGCCCTGGCCGACCTCGAATTCTCCCGCAAGCGGATCGCCCGCGAGGTCAAGAAGTGCCTCGAGAGCGCCATCGCCAATGCCGAGAACAACCACAACCTGGACGTCGACGATCTCGTCGTCTCCCAGGCCTTCGTCGGCAAGGCCCTCGTGCTCAAGCGCTTCCACGCTCGTGCCCGCGGCCGCGGCGCCCGTATCCTGAAGCCCTTCGCGAACCTCACCATCGTGGTGCGCGAAGTCCCGACCGCCGAAGCGGCGTGAGGAGGACCTGATGGGCCAGAAAGTCAATCCGATCGGTCTGCGGCTCGGTATCAACCGGACCTGGGACTCCCGCTGGTTCGCCCAGAAGGGTGAATACGCCAAGCTCATGCACGAGGACGTCGCGATCCGCGCCGCCCTCATGAAGCAGCTCAAGCAGGCTGCCGTCTCGAAGATCGTCATCGAGCGTCCGCACCGGAAGTGCCGCGTCACCATCCACTCGGGCCGTCCGGGCGTCGTGATCGGCAAGAAGGGCGCCGACATCGAGAAGCTGCGCAAGCTGGTCGGCACGCTGACCAAGGCCGACGTGACGATCAACATCGTCGAGGTGCGCAAGCCCGAGATCGACGCCACCCTGGTGGCCGACTCGATCGCCCAACAGCTCGAGCGCCGCGTCGCCTTCCGTCGCGCCATGAAGCGCGCCGTTCAGTCGGCGATGCGTCTCGGTGCCGAGGGCATCCGCATCAACTGCTCGGGCCGTCTCGGCGGCGCCGAGATCGCCCGCCAGGAATGGTACCGCGAGGGCCGCGTGCCCCTGCATACCCTCCGCGCCGACGTCGATTACGGCGTCGCCACCGCCTTCACGACCTACGGGACGTGCGGCATCAAGGTGTGGGTGTTCAAGGGCGAGATCCTCGAGCACGACCCGATGGCACAGGACAAGAAGGCGCAGGAAGAGGGTGGCCGTTCGGGCGGCCGTCGCGAGCGCGATGGTGAGGGTGGCCGCGAGCGCGGCCGGCGCGAGCACGCCTGACGGCGCGCTCGTGACCCCGTCACCCAGAAAGGTGTTGAGAGGCTGCCATGTTGCAACCCAAGAAGACCAGGTTCCGTAAGCAATTCAAGGGTCGCATCCACGGTGCGGCCAAGGGCGGCTTCGACCTCAACTTCGGGACCTTCGGCCTGAAGGCCGTCGAGCCCGAGCGCATCACCGCGCGCCAGATCGAGGCGGCCCGCCGCGCGATCACCCGCGAGATGAAGCGCCAGGGCCGCGTCTGGATCCGGATCTTCCCGGACGTTCCGGTCACGGCCAAGCCCACCGAAGTCCGCATGGGCTCCGGTAAGGGCGCACCCGAGTTCTGGGCTGCCCGCGTGCATCCCGGACGTATCATGTTCGAAGTCGACGGCGTGGCCGAGGACGTTGCGAAGGAGGCCCTGCGCCTTGGCGCGGCGAAGCTCCCGATCCGCACGCGCGTCGTTCAGCGCATCGCTGACTGAGGGGAGGGGATCATGAAGTCGTCGCAGAGACAGTCGGATCTGGCCGCCCTGTCGTCCGATCAGCTGAACGATGAGCTGCTGAACCTGAAGAAGGAGCAGTTCAACCTGCGCTTCCAGGGTGCCACCGGCCAGCTCGAGAACGTCGCGCGCGTCCGCGAAGTCCGCCGCGATATCGCCCGCGTTCGTACGCTCCAGCGTCAGAAGACGCTGAAGTCCGCGCAGGCCTGAGGAGTCACACCATGCCGAAGCGCGTATTGCAGGGCGTCGTCGTCAGCGACAAGGGCGAGAAGACCATCGTCGTGAAGGTGGAGCGCCGCTTCACCCACCCGGTGATGAAGAAGACCGTCCGTCGCTCGAAGAACTACCACGCTCACGACGAGACCAACGTCGCCAAGGTCGGCCAGACCGTGTCGATCGAGGAGTGCCGTCCGTTCTCGAAGACCAAGACCTGGAAACTGGTCGAGGCCGGCGCCGCCACCGAGGCCGCTCCCGCCGAGGCGTGAGGCCATGCACCGTCGTTGAAGCGGGCGCAGATCGCTGCGCCCGCTTTTTCGTTGGTGCGACCAGATCTCGATCCGAACGCCCTTGCGCGCGGGTTCCTACGGAAGCCGCGCGTTCGGAAATAAACCTTGCGCGCGAAGGTCGCCCGGTGTATTGGGCATGCCTTCGCGACATGTGAGAAGGGTGTTCGCATCCTTCGTACGCGGCGACCGCGCCGGTGTGACAAGACACCGATTGCGCGGTGCTTCATATGAGCCGGGGACATCAGATCCCCATCAGGCGTCGTCCGCCGGGCAATACCGTCCGCGTGCGGAAACCCGCCTGAAACAAGGAAAGGTCACTGCCCGTGATCCAGATGCAGACGAATCTGGACGTCGCCGACAACTCTGGTGCGCGCCGCGTGATGTGCATCAAGGTTCTGGGCGGGTCGAAGCGTAAATACGCCGGTGTCGGCGACATCATCGTGGTCTCGGTCAAGGAAGCGATTCCCCGGGGTCGCGTGAAGAAGGGCGACGTCATGAAGGCGGTCGTCGTGCGCACGGCTAAGGAAGTGAAGCGGGCCGACGGCTCGGTCATCCGCTTCGACAAGAACGCCGCCGTTCTGATCAACAATCAGAAGGAGCCGATCGGCACCCGCATCTTCGGACCGGTTCCGCGCGAGCTGCGCGCCCGCAACCATATGAAGATCATCTCGCTCGCGCCGGAGGTGCTGTAATGGCCGCCAAGGTCAAGAAAGGCGACAAGGTCGTCGTGCTCACCGGTCGCGACAAGGGTCGCTCCGGCGAAGTCATCCAAGTGCTCCCCAAGGAAGATCGCGCCGTGGTGCGCGGCATCAACCTGGTGAAGAAGCATCAGAAGCAGACGCAGAACCAGGAAGGCGGCATCGTCTCCAAGGAAGCTGCGATTCACCTTTCCAACATCGCCGTCGCCGACCCCAAGGATGGTCAGCCCACGCGCGTTGGTTTTCGCATTCTCGAGGACGGCCGCAAAGTTCGGTTCGCCAAGCGCTCGGGGGATCTGATCGATGGCTGAGAAGAACACTGACGGGTACGTCCCGCGCCTGCGCAAGCACTACGACGAAGTGGTGCGCCAGAAGCTGATCGAGGAGTTCGGCTACAAGAACCCCATGCAGGTTCCGGTCATCGAGAAGATCGTGATCAACATGGGTGTCGGCGAGTCCACCGCCGACTCGAAGAAGGCCTCCGTCGCCGCCGGCGATCTGGCCCTCATCGCCGGTCAGAAGCCGGTCATCACAAAGGCCCGCAAGGCCATCGCGACCTTCAAGGTCCGCGAGGGCATGCCGATCGGCTGCAAGGTCACGCTGCGCAAGCAGCGCATGTACGAGTTCATGGACCGCCTGATCACGATCGCGCTCCCGCGCGTCCGCGATTTCCGTGGCCTGAACCCGCGCTCCTTCGATGGCAACGGCAATTACGCGCTGGGTCTGAAGGAGCACCTCGTGTTCCCGGAGATCTCGTACGACAAGGCCGAGGCCACCTGGGGCATGGACATCGTCATCCAGACGACGGCCCGCACCGATGCTGAGGCGCGCGCGCTCCTCACGCAGTTCCGATTCCCGTTCCGGCAGTGAGGCCTGCTTAAGGTCTCATACGCGGACACCGGAGAGAGAAATGGCAAAGAAAAGCTCGATCGAGAAGAACAAGCACCGCGAAGCGCTGGTGAAGCTCTACGCTCCCAAGCGCAAGGCGCTGCTTGCCACGGCGAACAACGAGTCCCTCGAGATGGAGGAGCGCTTCGAGGCGCGCCTCAAGCTCGCGGAACTCCCCCGCAATTCGTCCCCCACCCGCGTCCGCAACCGTTGCGGCATGACCGGCCGTCCGCGCGCCTTCTATCGCAAGATGGGCATCTCGCGCATCGCGCTGCGCGAACTCGGCAACCAGGGTCTGATCCCCGGTCTCGTCAAGTCGAGCTGGTAAGGAGCAACCACCATGGTCAACGATCCCGTGGGTGATATGCTCACCCGCATCCGCAACGGTCAGCAGCGCCGCCGCAACGTCGTCCAGACGCCCGGCTCGCGCCTGCGCGCCAGCGTGCTCGACGTCCTCAAGTCCGAGGGCTACATCCGCGACTACGCGACCACGGATTACGGCAACGGCCGCACCGAGTTCGCGATCGAGCTGAAGTACTACGACGGCCAGCCCGTCATCCGCTCGATCCAGCGCGTGTCGAAGCCCGGCCGCCGCGTCTACTCGTCGGTCGGCGAGCTGCCGCGCGTCGCCGACGGTCTCGGCGTCACCATCGTGTCCACCCCGCAGGGCGTCATGGCCGACCACGA
The DNA here is from genome assembly GCF_022829445.1 of Methylobacterium sp. J-068. Classification (GTDB taxonomy): domain Bacteria; phylum Pseudomonadota; class Alphaproteobacteria; order Rhizobiales; family Beijerinckiaceae; genus Methylobacterium. The sequence goes on from NZ_JAKSXY010000066.1 coordinate 7,791, forward strand.
GGCGCGCGAGCGCAACGTCGGCGGCGAAGTGCTCTGCAAGGTGTTCTGATCTCGGACTTGGAGGAATAAGGCGATGTCTCGCGTAGGCAAGAAGCCCGTTCCCGTCCCGTCCGGCGTGACGGCCACGGTGACCGGTCAAACGGTGAAGATGAAGGGCTCCAAGGGCGAGCTCCAGTACGTCGTGCCCAACGTGGTCGACGTGAAGTTCGAGGACGGCGCCGTCTCGGTGCAGCCCCGGAACCAGACCAAGGAGGCCCGCTCGCTCTGGGGCACCTCCCGCGCTCAGGTGGCGAACCTCGTCGAGGGCGTCTCCAAGGGCTTCGAGAAGAAGCTCGAGATCACCGGCGTGGGTTACCGCGCCGCGATGGCCGGCAAGGCACTGAAGCTCTCGCTCGGCTACAGCCACGACATCGAGTACGAGATCCCCACGGGGATCACGATCGCGGTGCCGAAGCCCACCGAGATCGTCATCTCCGGCATCGACCGGCAGGTGGTCGGCCAGGTGGCCGCCGAGATCCGCGACTATCGCGGCCCGGAGCCCTACAAGGGCAAGGGCGTGAAGTACGCGGGCGAGTTCATCTTCCGCAAGGAAGGCAAGAAGAAGTAAGGGCCGGCCAACATGTCACGCAAAATCGATGCACTCGACCGCCGCAAGGCGCGTGTGCGCCGCGCGCTGCGGGCGGCGGCCAATGGGCGGCCCCGGCTCTCGGTGTTCCGTTCGTCCAAGCAGATCTACGTCCAGGTCATCGACGACGCGCAGGGCAAGACCCTCGCTTCGGCCTCGTCCCTGGAGAAGGATGTGCGCGGCGGTCTCAAGACCGGCGCCGACGTCGCGGCGGCCCAGGCCGTCGGCAAGCTCGTCGCCGAGCGGGCCAAGGCGGCGGGCGTCTCCCAGGTGATCTTCGATCGCTCGGGCTACCTCTATCACGGGCGCGTCAAGGCGCTCGCCGAAGCCGCCCGCGAGGGTGGTCTCGAGTTCTAAATCTGGCGGAGGAGGGCGGCTCGGGTCGCCCTCTGTTCCAAACGATTCAAGCGAGCGGGTCCGCCACCCGCGCCAGTGAGATGGATATCTGAGTATGGCACGTGAACGTGAAGGCGGTGGCCGCGGCCGCCGCGAAGATCGCGAGGAGCGCGACAGCGAGTTCGTGGACAAGCTCGTCCACATCAACCGCGTCGCCAAGGTGGTGAAGGGCGGCCGTCGCTTCGGCTTCGCGGCCCTCGTCGTCGTGGGCGACCAGAAGGGCCGGGTCGGCTTCGGCCACGGCAAGGCACGCGAAGTGCCGGAGGCGATCCGCAAGGCGACGGAAGCCGCCAAGCGCGGCCTCGTCCGCGTGGCGCTCCGTGAGGGCCGCACCCTGCACCACGACGTCTACGGTCGTCACGGCGCCGGCAAGGTCATCCTGCGCGCCGCCCCCCAGGGTACCGGCATCATCGCCGGCGGCCCGATGCGCGCCGTCTTCGAGACGCTGGGCATGCAGGACGTGGTGGCCAAGAGCCTCGGCTCGTCGAACCCCTACAACCTCGTGCGCGCCACCTTCGAGGCGCTCAAGAACGAGGACAGCCCGCGCTCCGTCGCGGCCCGTCGCGGTCTCAAGGTGTCGGCCCTCCAGGCCCGTCGCCGTGACGCCGATCCGTCCGACCTGTCCGAAGCAGCCGTGGCGTAAGGGGAGGGTCCGATGGCACACAAGACACTCCGGGTCGAGCAGATCGGCTCGCCCATCCGCCGCGAAGGCGACCAGCGCGCGACGCTGATCGGCCTGAAGCTCAACAAGCTGCACCGGGTTTCCGAGCTGGAGGATACCCCCTCCGTGCGCGGCATGATCCGCAAGGTGCAGCACCTCGTGCGCGTTGTCAGCGACGCGGCCTGAGGGAGGGCATCATGAAACTCAACGAACTCCGCGACAACGACGGCGCCACCAAGAACCGGATGCGCGTCGGCCGGGGCATCGGCTCCGGCAAGGGCAAGACCGCGGGACGCGGCGTGAAGGGTCAGAAGGCCCGGACCGGCGTCTCCATCAAGGGCTTCGAGGGCGGTCAAATGCCGCTGCATCGTCGCCTTCCGAAGCGCGGCTTCAACAACCTGTACTCCACGGACCTGAACGAGGTGAACCTCGGCCGCGTCCAGCAGGCTGTCGATGCCGGCCGCATCGAGGCGGGCGCCACCGTCACCGTCGAGACCCTGATCGCCGCCGGCATCTGCGCCCGCGCGCGTGACGGCGTGAAGCTCCTCGGCGTCGGCGAGCTCACCGCCAAGCTGACCTTCGAGGTCACCCGCGCGTCGAAGTCGGCGATCGAGGGTGTCGAGAAGGCCGGCGGTTCGGTCACCGTGGCCTATGGTTCCGGCGTCTCCACGCGCGGCAAGGCCGCCGACGCGGCGGTTGCGTAGCCCTACGTCTGACTTTAAGTCGAAGCTCTGAGCGGCGGCCCGTGCGACCTCGCGCGCGGCCGCCGTTCCCGTTTCATCGGGGAGCGATCGCTCCCGTCTGAACTGATCTCAGGAACCGGTGCCATGGCCTCAGCCGCCGAGCAGCTTGCCGCGAACCTCAATTTCGGGGCCATCGCCAAGGCCGACGAGCTCAAGAAGCGCATCTGGTTCACGCTGGGTGCGCTCATCGTGTTCCGGCTGGGCACCTACATCCCGATCCCGGGCATCGATCCGGAGCAGTTCGCGCGGAACTTCCAGCAGCAATCGGGCGGCGTGCTCGGCCTGTTCAACATGTTCTCCGGCGGTGCCGTCGAGCGCATGGCGATCTTCGCGCTCAACATCATGCCGTACATCTCGGCCTCCATCATCATCCAGCTCCTGACCTCGGTGATCCCGAGCCTGGAGGCGCTGAAGAAGGAGGGCGAATCCGGCCGCAAGGTCATCAACCAGTACACCCGCTACCTCACGGTGGTGCTGGCCCTGGTGCAGAGCTGGGGCATCGCCTTCGGCCTGCAATCGTCCAGCGCGTCCATCGATCCCGGTCCGTTCTTCATCCTGTCGACCGTGATCACGCTGACCGGCGGCACGCTCTTCCTGATGTGGATCGGCGAGCAGATCACCTCCCGCGGTATCGGGAACGGCTCCTCGCTGATCATCTTCGCGGGCATCGTCGCCCATCTGCCGGTCGCCATCGTGGGCGCACTCGAGCTGAGCCGCACCGGCGCGCTCTCCTCGGCCGTCATCCTGGGCATGGGTGTCGCCGCCATCGCGCTCGTCTACTTCATCGTGTTCATGGAGCGCGCCCAGCGCCGCCTGCTGATCAACTACCCCAAGCGCCAGGTCGGCAACCGCATGTACGAGGGCCAGACCTCGTTCCTGCCGCTGAAGCTGAACACGGCCGGCGTGATCCCGCCGATCTTCGCCTCCTCGCTGCTGCTTTTGCCCGCCACCGTGGCGAGCTTCTCGGCCAACAATGGCGGCACCGGCATCCTGGCGACGATCACGACCTATATCGGCCACGGGCGGCCGCTCTACATGGTGCTCTACGCCGCCCTGATCATCTTCTTCGCGTTCTTCTACACCGCGGTCGTATTCAACCCGGAGGAGACGGCGGACAACCTGAAGAAGCATGGCGGCTTCATCCCGGGCATCCGGCCGGGCGAGCGCACCGCCGCCTTCATCGACAAGGTGCTCACGCGCATCACCCTGATCGGCGCGCTGTACCTGACTTTCGTCTGCCTGGTGCCGGAAATCCTGGCGTCGTACTCTTCGGCCAGCATCGGCTTCGGCGGCACCTCCCTGCTCATCGTCGTCTCCGTGACGATGGATACGGTGGCGCAGATCCACGGGCACCTGATGGCCCATCAGTACGAGGGCCTCGTCAAGAAGGCCAAGCTGCGCGGCGCCACGCGTCGGCGCTGACCTTCGAGGGCGGCGGGTATCGCGGCCGCCGCGAGTCTTGTTAGACGTATCTCTGCGCCGGCGTCGTCGGGTGTCGGCGGGCAACCAAGAAAATCGGATCTGAGGGAACGACACCATGCGCATCATCCTGCTTGGGCCGCCCGGCGCTGGGAAGGGAACGCAGTCCGAGCGGATCGTGGCGCGCTATGGCATCCCCCAGCTCTCGACCGGCGACATGCTGCGCGCCGCCGTGGCGGCGGGCACTCCGGTGGGCCTGCAGGCCAAGGCCGTGATGGAATCCGGCGGCCTCGTCTCCGACGCGATCGTGGTCGGCATCGTCGCCGACCGGATCGAGGAGGCCGATGCCAAGGCGGGCTTCATTCTCGACGGCTTTCCCCGCACGGTGGAGCAGGCCGAGGCCCTCGACGCGATGCTCTCGGACAAGGGGATCGCCCTCGACACCGTCGTCGAGTTCGTCGTCGACGAGAACGCCCTGGTCGGCCGGATCGCCAAGCGCGCCGAGGAGACCGCCGCGCGCGGCCAGCCCGTGCGCAAGGACGACACGCCCGAGGTGTTCAAGACCCGTCTCGAGGCCTACCGCAAGCAGACCGCGCCGCTCTCCGACTACTACGCCGGCGGGGGCCTGCTCCAGACCATCGACGGCATGAAGCCCGTCGATGCGGTGACGGAACACCTCGTGAGCGTCCTCGACCGCCACGCGGCGACGGTGGCGTCCTGAGCCGCCCCTGGGACCATAAGGGCCTGGTTCGGCCTTGACACATCGCCCGGCCCGCGCTAGTGGGCCGGTCTTCGTTCAGAGGAAGTGGGTCCGGATCGCCTCTCAAGGGGTCGATGCGGGCCGATTTGTCGTTTTGGACGGCGCGCATGGGCCGGTCTCCACCGGACGCGCGTCACACCCTGGCCGGATCCCCGATCCCGCCTCCATGGAGAGACACTTGGCTCGTATCGCTGGCGTTAACATCCCGACCAACAAGCGCGTCGTCATCGCGCTGCAGTACATCCACGGCATCGGCCCCAAGAAGGCCGAGGAAATCACCGGCAAGGTCGGCATCCCGGCCGAGCGCCGCGTGAACCAGCTCACCGACGCCGAGGTTCTGTCGATCCGCGAGACGATCGACCGCGATTACCTCGTCGAGGGCGATCTGCGTCGCGAAGTGTCGATGAACATCAAGCGCCTGATGGATCTCGGCTGCTACCGGGGCCTGCGCCATCGCCGCAACCTGCCCGTCCGTGGACAGCGCACGCACACCAACGCGCGCACCCGCAAGGGCAAGTCCAAGCCGATCGCCGGCAAGAAGAAGTAATTTTTCGGCATTGGGAGGCCGTGCAACGCTCGGCTTCCGCTCCGTCGCGCCTGGTGTCCCGTCTGCGGGAACCGCGCGTGGCGGCACGGTGATCCAAGACCGCGCCGCCGACATCGCAAGAGAATCCCGAGCGCCTGGAATGACGGGCGCGCTTGAAGGACGAGAAGGTACAGATGGCCAAGGAAACCACCCGCGTTCGTCGCCGCGAACGCAAGAACATCGTCTCGGGCGTGGCGCACGTGAACGCCTCGTTCAACAACACGATGGTCACCATCACGGACGCGCAGGGCAACACCATCTCCTGGTCGTCCGCCGGCGCCATGGGCTTCAAGGGTTCGCGTAAGTCGACCCCCTACGCCGCGCAGGTCGCCGCCGAGGACGCCGCCCGCAAGGCCGCGGAGCATGGCATGCGCACCCTTGAGGTCGAAGTCTCGGGTCCGGGTTCGGGCCGTGAATCGGCTCTGCGCGCTCTCCAGGCCGCCGGCTTCACCGTGACCTCCATCCGCGACGTCACGTCGATCCCGCATAACGGCTGCCGCCCGCGCAAGCGCCGCCGCGTCTGAGCGGGGACGATCGCGAGACCTTGGGGCCTGTCACGGAGACGCGCGTGTCGAATGCTCAGAATCCGCTTCCGGGTGTGCTGCGGTGGAGCTTGGGTGATCTGACGATCACGGTGATGAACGACGGCTACCTGCAAGTGTCGCTGGACCTCGTCACCGGGATCGATCGCACGGAGGCCGGCGCCCTTCAGGCCGCCGGCTTCCGCGCTCAGGATCCCCGCATCACGCTGAACGCGTTTCTGATCACGGGCCCCGGCCGCAAGCCGGTGCTGATCGATTCGGGGATGGGCAGCTTCGGCGGCCCGTCCCTCGGTCGCGTCCCGGCGGCCCTGAGGGCCACCGGCGTCGCGCCGGAAGCGATCGAGACCGTGCTGCTGACCCACCTGCACCCCGACCATGCCGGCGGGTTGCTCGCCGGTGACGGTATCGCGGCCTACCCCAACGCCGAACTCGTGGTGCATGCCGACGAGGCGGCCAATTGGCTCGACGACGGCGCGCTCGCGCGGGCGCCCGACGGGGCCAAGCCCTATTTCGAGATGGCCCGCAAGGCGACCGCCCCCTACGGCGGACGTCTTCGGACCATGACCGGCGGCGTCGTGGCGCCCGGCATCGAGGCGGTTCCGCTGCCCGGGCACACGCCCGGCCATACCGGGTATCGCATCACGTCGGGCGGCGCATCGCTTTTGATGTGGGCGGACATCGTCCACCTGCCGGCCATCCAGTTCAAGCAGCCGGAAGCCGGTATGGTGTTCGACACCGACGGCGACCAGGCGCGCGCCGTGCGCCGCCGCATGCTCGATATGGTGGCCAGCGACCGCACCTTCGTGGCGGGCGCGCACCTCGAATTTCCCGCCCTGGGCTACGTCGCCCGGGACGGAGCCGCGTACAGTTTCGTCCCGGAACTCTGGGTCGCGGCACAGTAACCGTCGGCGCTCGGCGCGGACGCAGTCGTTTCGAGCCTGTCCGACGCCGAGGGCGCGGCGTCGACGGGCGGTGCGCGGACCACCGACGTGGCCCGCGCCGATTTTGCGAGAGGTAGCATCGTGGTCATTCAGAAGAACTGGCAAGAGCTCATCAAGCCGAACAAGCTTCAGGTCTCGACCGGACACGATCCCAAGCGGGTCGCCACCGTCGTCGCCGAGCCCCTCGAGCGCGGCTTCGGCACGACGCTCGGCAACTCGCTGCGCCGGGTGCTGCTCTCCTCGCTCCAAGGCGCGGCCGTGACCTCGGTTCAGATCGACGGCGTGCTCCATGAATTCTCGTCGATCCCCGGCGTGCGCGAGGACGTCACCGACATCGTCCTCAACATCAAGACCATCGCCATCCGCTCGCAGACCGAGGCTCCGAAGCGCCTGACCCTGCGCAAGACCGGCCCCGGCCTCGTTACCGCCGGCGACATCGGCACCGTGGGCGACGTTCAGATCCTGAACCCCGATCTCGTCATCTGCACCCTCGACGACGGTGCCGAGATCCGCATGGAGTTCACGGTCGCCACCGGCAAGGGCTACGTCCCGGCCGAGCGCAACCGCCCCGAGGACGCGCCCATCGGCCTGATCCCGGTGGACGCCCTGTTCTCGCCCGTCACCAAGGTGTCCTACCGCATCGAGACCACCCGCGAGGGCCAGGATCTCGACAAGGACAAGCTGACGATGACGATCGAGACCAACGGCGCCGTTTCGCCGGAGGATGCGCTGGCCTATGCCGCGCGCATCATCCAGGACCAGCTCCAGGTGTTCGTGAACTTCGAGGAGCCCCGCAAGGAGGAGGCGCAGCCGCTTGCGCCGCAGCTCCCCTTCAACCCGGCCCTGCTCAAGAAGGTCGACGAGCTCGAGCTCTCGGTGCGTTCGGCGAACTGCCTGAAGAACGACAACATCGTCTACATCGGCGACCTCATCCAGAAGTCCGAGGGCGAAATGCTGCGCACCCCGAACTTCGGCCGCAAGTCGCTCAACGAGATCAAGGAAGTGCTTGCCGCGATGGGCCTGCACCTCGGCATGGACATCCCCGGCTGGCCGCCGGAGAACATCGAGGACCTCGCCAAGCGCTTCGAAGAGCACTACTGAGGCGAGCCGCCTCGGCCAGAACTTTCCGGCGCATCGCGACACCGTTTGTTTGGCCGACACGTCGGGAGTTCGTGCAAACGCGAACTCCCAAAGAAATCCCGCCGCGGGGTCATGCGGAATGAACAGCCCCGTTTGGGGGCGCTTGGCCGTACCGTGGCACGGCGGCCATCAGAGAAGGACCAGCCATCATGCGTCACGGATTTCGCGGTCGTCGCTTCAACCGCACCACCGAGCACCGCAAGGCGATGTTCGCCAACATGTCGGCCGCGCTGATCAAGCACGAGCAGATCGTCACCACCCTGCCGAAGGCCAAGGATCTGCGTCCGGTCATCGAGAAGCTGATCACGCTCGGCAAGACCGACAGCCTGCATGCCCGTCGCCTCGCCATGTCGCAGATCCGCGACGAGGCCATGGTCCGCAAGCTCTTCGCGGTGATCGGCCCGCGCTACAACACCCGTCCGGGCGGCTACTGCCGCATCATGAAGGCCGGCTTCCGCTACGGCGACAACGCTCCCCTCGCCGTCATCGAGTTCGTCGACCGTGACGTCGATGCGCGCGGCAAGGATTCCGGCCCGGTGCTGGTCGACGACGTGGCGTAAGCCACGTCGCAGCGTCGCGAGAGATGAGGAGAGGCGGCCTTCGGGCCGCCTTTTTTCATGGTCGGTCCGGTTTTTATGGCCGGGTTCGGTCGGGTGGTGCCGTGAGGCGCCTACGCCGCCCGGTCGAGCAGCCGCGAGACCTCGGCCGCGAGAGCGACCGACTCGAAGGGCTTGCGCAGCACCGGCAGGTCGGGCGGGATCGGGATCGCCTCGGCGTGGCCCGTGACGATGAGCACGGGGACGCCGGACCAGCGCACGCGCACGATCTCGGCGAGTTCCACGCCCGTCATGCCCGGCATGGCGAGGTCGGCCACCACGAGGTCGAAGCGGTTCTGCTCCAGCAGCGAGAGCGCCGCCGAGCCGTCGGCTGCCTCGCTCTCATGGTAGCCGAAACTCGACAGGAACGAGGCGGTGACGTGCCGGACCTCGGCATCGTCGTCGACCACGAGGATGCGGGCGGCCCGGGCGGCGGGCACGGCCGAGGCCCGCGCGGCAATCTCGGCGGGGGTCGCCGCATCGGTGCGCGGAAGCAGGATCTCGACGCGCGTGCCGGCGCCGGGCGCGCTCGCGATCCGCAGGCGTCCCGCCGATTGCTGGGCGAGGCCGAACACCATGGCGAGGCCGAGGCCCGTGCCCTGGCCCACGGACTTCGTGGTGAAGAAGGGCTCGCAGACCCGCGCAAGGATTTCGGGCGCGATACCGCTGCCGGAATCCGCGATCTCGACGCTGAGATAGTCGCCCGGCGTCAGGTCCGGATCGTCGTCGACGGCGAGGACGCGGGTGCTCACCACGATCCGGCCGCCCTCCGGCATCGCGTCGCGGGCGTTGATGCACAGGTTCAGGATCGCGAGTTCGAGCTGGTCCGGGTCGACGCAGGCTGCCGGAGCCTCGGGCGCGAGGTGCGTCTCGACGGTGACGAGGCCCCCGAGGCTGCCGCCGAGGAGATCGTGCATGCCCTCGATCAGGGCGTTCACGTCGACGGCCCTGGGGCGCAGGTCGCGGGAGCGGCTGAAACTGAGGAGGCGCCGGGTCAGGGAGGCGCCGCGCTGCGCGGCCTGCGTCGCGTTGCCGACGAGGCGCTGCACGCGGGGCTGGTCCACGATCTTCGGGCCGACGAGTTCGAGGCTCCCGAGGATCGCCGTCAGCAGGTTGTTGAAGTCGTGCGCGATGCCGCCCGCCAGGGTGCCGAGCGCCTGCATCTTGTCGGATTGGCGCAGCCGCGCCTCCAGGGATTTCTGCTCGGTGACGTCGCGCTCGATCGTGGCGAGATGGGTGATCGCGCCCGCGCCGTCGCGGATCGGCACGCGGGTGACGTGGCGCCAGGTCTCGGCGCCCACCGCGCCGCGGGCCGTCAGCGTGTCCGCCGGTTCGCCGCTTGCGATGGCGGCCGCGTCGGCGAGCCGGACGTCCGTGCCGTCGCCGACGAGGTCCTCCTCGGTGCGCCCGAGGCAATCGGCGATCGTTCGCCCGAGGCTGTCGGCCTTGCGTGCGTTGACGCGCACGAAGCGGCCGGCGGCGTCCTTGAAGGCGATCGCGTCCTCGGCGTTGTCGAGGAGGCCGCGCAGGAGGGCGCGCTCGGTGGCGAGGTCGCGTCCGAGCTGGTGGCGCTCGAAGGCCTGCCGCACGGTGTTGCGCAGCAGGTCGGCGTCCCAGGGCTTGGTGGCGTAGCCCGTGATGCCGCCCTGGTTCAGGGCCGCGATCACGGCGCTCATGTCGGCGTAGCCCGTGAGCAGGATGGCCTGGGCGTCGTGGATCCGGCGGGCCTCGGCCAGCATGGCGTCCCCGGTCATGCCGGGCATGCGCTGGTCCGAGAGGATCACGGCGATCTCGGGGGTCGCGGCCAGGATTTCCAGCGCCTCGGCGGGCTTCGAGGTGGTGAGGACGCGGTACTCGTCCTCGAACAGGTCCTCGAGGGCGATCAGGATATCCGGCTCGTCATCGACGGCCAGGATCGTGCCTAGTGACATGCTCAATCCGTCTGCCGGGGAATACCGATCACGAAACAGGCCCCACCGCCGGGAGCGGCCTCGACGTTGAGCGAGCCGCTATGCGCCTGTACCACGGAGTACGCAATCGCGAGGCCGAGGCCGGTTCCGGAGCCGACGGGCTTCGTCGTGAAGAACGGCTCGAAAATCTTCTCGCGGAGGGTTTCCGGGATGCCGGGGCCCGTGTCGCTGATGCGGATGACGTCGGTGTCCGGCGCGGTGCGCGTCTCGATGGTGATGGTGCCGCGCTCGGGCATCGCGTCGGCGGCATTGCCGAGGATGTTCATCACCACCTGGTTGAGCAGGGCCGGGGTGCAGTGGATCTCCGGCCGGCCCGCGAAATCCCGCACCACCGCGATTCGCTCGCCGAGCTTGTGCTGGATCAGCGCCAGCACGGTCTCGATCGCCTCCGGCACGTGGACGAGGGTGCGCTCGCCCTCGTCGAGGCGCGAGAACTTGCGCAGGTTGAGCACGAGGTCCTGGATGCGGGTCAGGCCCATCCGCATCGCGCCGACCCGATCGCCGCATTTTCGCAGCTTGCGCGGCCCGTCCGGCGAATCGGGCTCGGCGACCACCTCGCCGAGGATGCGCTCCACCGTGCCCTGATGCGCCAGGATGAAGGCCAGCGGGTTGTTGATCTCGTGGGCGATGCCCGCCACCAACTCGCCCAGCGAGGCCATCTTGGCCGCCTGGACGAGCTTGGCCTGCGCATCGGTGAGCTTGCGGTTGGCCGTGGCGAGGTCCGCATTGGCCTGTTCGAGGGCGCCCGCCAGGGCCGCGCGCGCCTCGGCCGCCTCCGCCTCGGCGCGGGCGCGTTCCAGGGCGCGCTCGCGGTTCCCGAATTCCCCGGCGATGCGGCGGTTGTCCTCCTCGAGCAGCTTGCGGCGCACGAGGCTGCGCACCCGCATCACCAGGATCTCGCCGTCCGACTTCGAGACGACATCGTCGGCCCCCGCCGCGAAGGCCTCCACCAGGAAGTCCTTGGCGGGCAGCGTCCCGGCGATGCCGACCACCTGGAAGGTCGGCGCGCCCGCCTCGCGGCCCGCAAGGCCGGCGGTCCGGCGCTCGCTGATCGCCCGGCACAGGGCGAGCCCGTCGTAGGAGGGGCCGAGGAGGTCGATGGTCACGCAGTCGAAGGCCGCCCCCGGCGCGTCGAGGGCGGCGAGCGCCGTGGCGTGGCCGTCGGCGGTGGCGACCTCGTGGCCCTCATGGGCCAGCAGGCCGGCGAGGAAGGTGCGATAGGTGGCGCTGCCGTCGACCACGAGGACGCGCCCGCGCCGGAAGGCCGAGACGCCGGGCCCGTCGCTGCCGCCCCCGCCCAGGCGCTCGCGCAGGAGCGCGCGGATGCGCAGGACGAGGAGGTCGCGGTCGGCGGATTTCGCCACGTAGGCGTCGGCACCGCTCTCCAGCCCCTGGCGCTCGCCGTCGCGCGCGCCCGTCAACATGAGAAGGGGCAGGGCGCGGGTGCGCAGGGAGAGCCGGAGCTGGCGCGCGAACTCGTCGCCGTTCATGCCCGGCAGGTGGTGGTCGGCCACCACGAGGTCGGGCAGACGGGTGTTGAGGTGGTCGAGGGCCGCCTCCGCCGTGGCGCAGCGCTCCACCGCGAAGCCCTTCGATTCGAGGAGCAGGCGCAGTTCGAGCGCCTGGGTCTCGGAATCCTCCACGAGGAGCAGATGCGGCGCGGTCGCGGGGCGTTCGCTCACGGCGCGACCTCCGCGATCCGGGCGAGGTGGGCCGCGATCCGGTCGAGGGGCAGGACGGTGCCGGCGGCGGAGAGGCGGATCGCGGCCGCCGGCATGCCGAACACCACGGCGGTGGTCTCGTCCTCGGCGATGGTCTGGGCGCCGGCCCGACGCATGTCGAGGAGGCCGGTCGCGCCGTCCTCGCCCATCCCGGTCAGCAGCACGCCGATGCCGCGCGCGCCCGCGTGCCGGGCGACGGAACGGAACAGGGCGGTCGCCGCCGGGCGCTGCCCGCCGACCGGGGCCGCATCCGTGATGCGCAGGTGACCGCCGCCGCCGAGCTCGAGGTGACGATCCCCCGGCGCCACGTAGACGTGGCCCGGCTCGGCCCGCTCGCCCTCGCGGGCCACCGACACGGCGAGGCCCACGACCCCGTTCAGCCAGGCGGCGAAGCCCTCCATGAAGGCGGGGCCCATGTGCTGGACCACGAGCACGGGCAGGGGATACTGCGCGGGCAGGCCACCGATGACGCGGGCGAGGGCGGGCGGGCCGCCCGTTGAGGCCGCCAGAGCCAGGACGCTGGCGGATTCCGGCACCCGGAGCGCGGCCGAGACCGGAGCCGGCACGGCGGTCCGCCCAGCCCATTCCGAGCCGATCGGGCGTCGGCGGATGACCGGCACGGCGGCCATGATGCGCAGCTGCGTACAGATCTCGGCCGCCACCGCGTCGTAGCCCGCATGGGTGGTCGCCACGGGCTTCTCGACCACCGACAGGGCGCCGGCCCGCAAGGCGTTCATCGAGATGCGGAGCGACGAATCCTCGATCGAGTCGGCGATGACCACGATCGGCGTCGGCCGCTCGGCCATGATGCGCCGCGTCGTCTCCAGACCGTCGATGCCCGGCAGACGAATGTCCATCGAGACCACGTCCGGGCGGGCCTGACCGATCGTGGCCAGCGCCTCCTCGCCGGACCCCACGGCCGCGACGACCTCCAGGCGCGGATCGCGCCCGACGATGTGGATCAGGAGCTGGCGCACCACGAGGGAATCCTCGACCAGCATCACCCGGACCCGCGCGGGCGCCGTCCTATCCTGCTCGTGTCCGTTCACAACAATTGCCCGATAGTGTCGAGGAGCTGGCGCTGGTCGAAAGTCTGCTTGGTCAGGTAGGCGTCGGCGCCGAGTTCGAGGCCGCGCGCCACGTCGTCGGCATCCCCCCGCGAGGTCATCAGGATGATCGGCAGGCGGGCGAAGGCCTCCTCGCCGCGCAACGCCTTCACGAGGCCGAATCCGTCGAGACGAGGCATCTCCACGTCGGCGACCACGAGGTCCACGGGCTCGATGCCCGCCCGCAGGCGGTCGAGGGCGTCCTGGCCGTCGACGCAGACCACGACACGGTACCCGGCCGCTTCCAAGATGCCCTTCTCCAAAGTCCGGGTCGTGATCGAATCGTCCACGACGAGGATCGTCGAACGTGGCGCCTGCGCGATCGTTCCGCGCGGATCCCCGGGGTGTCGCGCCGCAATGGTCCCGGTGTCCCCGGCACGCCCCGCGAGGCTGTCGGCACGCCCCGCGAGGCTATCGACACGCCCCGCGAGGCCATCGGCATCCAGCACCAGGGCCGGCCGGTCGCCCGGGAGGATCACGGTTCCGGCGATGAGGCGCGCGTCGGTCCCGATCGGCGGCGCGGGCAGGACGCGCAGGGTGCGCACGTCCGAGAGCGCATCGACCGTCAGGATGCAGCGGCGACCCGGAGCCCGCAGCAGGATCGCCGGCCGTGTCCGGCCCGGCTCGGGCGCGGCGGCCGCCACCCCGAGAACGCTCGCGAGGTCCAGGACCGGCACGGTGGCGGACGCGCCGTCGATCTCGAGGCGCGTGACGGTGCGGCCCATCACCGAGGCGATGTCCTCGGCGCCGAGGCGCAGCAGGCGCTCTGCCGAGGCGCTCGGCAGGGCATAGGTGACGCCGCCCGCCTCCACGAGCAGCATCGCCCGGTGCGCGGCCGAGAGCGGCAGGTTCATGACGAGTTCGGTGCCGAAGCGCGCGCGCGGCGCCAGCCGCACCGTGCCGCCGAGGCGGCGCGCGGCATCGGCCACCACGGAAAGGCCGATGCCGCGTCCCGACAGGGTGTCGACGGAGGACGCGGTGGAGAAGCCGGGCTCGAACACCAGCGCGAGGAGCGCTTCGGCCCCCGGATCGTCCGCTTCGGGCGCGAGCAGGCCCCGCCGCCGCGCGGTCGCGGCGATGGCGGCCAGGTCGGGGCCGCGCCCGTCATCGTGGACGCCGATCACCAGGCGCCCGCCCCGCACCTCCACGTCGAGGCCGATGGCCAGGGCGCTCGGCTTGCCCTGGCGCTGGCGTGCCTCGGGGGCATCGGCCCCGTGGCTGAGGGCGTTGCGCAGGGCGTGCAGCACCGGGTCCTTGAGCACCTGGAGCATCGCCCGGTCGACCGGCAGTTCGAGCCCGCGCGCCGTCACGGCGATCTCGCGTCCGGCATCGCGGGCGAGGTCGCGCAGGGCGCGCGGGAAGCCGCCGAAAGCGGTCTCGGCCGGGACGAGGGCGAGGCGCTCGGCCTCGCCCGTGACCCGTGTCATCGCACCCTCGACGCTGGAGGCGAGGGCGCCGCGCATCCGGGAGACCTCGGCGGCGTCCCGCGACAGGGCGAGGAGACCGGCCTCGAGCGCGCGCCACTCGGTCTCCGCGCGGGGCCCGACCTCCGACACGCCGGGCTTCCGGCGTCCGGGCGCCCCGGTGCCGCGCAGGCGCTCGGCGAGGCGGGCGAGTTCGGCGGCCCGGCGCGCGAGACGGCCGAGGCCGTCGGCCACCAGGGCTTCGCCCCCGAGGGCACTGGCGAGTTCGTGGGTGGCGCGGGTCAGCGCCTCGATCGCATCCGCCGGAACGCGCAGGAGCGCCTGCTGGCCGTCCGTGGGCCCGTCCGTCGGCGTGGGCCTGCCGGATTCCGGCTTGGCGGGCGCCGACGCCTCCGGAAGCGGGGGAGGGGAAAGAGGAGAGGGAGGAGGCGTTGCGGGCGCCGCATCGGGTCGGGCGGCCGGGTCGAGGGTCCCGTCCAGGGCCGCGAGAGCGTCGTCCGGCATCGCGGGCCCGGCCCCGTCGGTGAGCCCGGCGACGTAGGCCTCGATCCGGTCGAGGGCGAGATGGACGGCGGAGGTCTCGGCCCGCGACAGGGCGGAATCCTGGGACACGACGCGTTCGAACAAGGCTTCCAGGCGATGCGCCACCGCCTCGACCGCCGGCAGATCGACGGCCCGCGAAGCCCCCTTCAGGCTGTGCGCCCGCCGGAAGATGTCGTTCCAGTCCGGCGCGGATTCGGCCGCGCCGCCGGCGAGCGCCGTCCGGATCGCATCGATATGCTCGCGGTGCTCGACCTCGAAGGCCGCGAGAAGAAGCTGGCGGATGTCCATCCCGACTCAGGGCCGTCCCTGACTTAGGCCGGTTTCCCAACCTTCGAAAGTTCCGGCAAGCCTCTCGTTAACCATGTTCTTTTCCCGCTGCTCAAGTGCCTTCGACGGCAGGAAACGCATCAGTGCCGATAGCGCTCGGCCAGGGTCATCAGGGCCTGCGCCAGCTCGGTGAGGTTGGCCGAGGCCGCCTCGACCTCGCGGGTTCCGGCCGCCGTCTGCTGGCTCGCCTGCCGGATGTTCTGGAGGGCGCCCATCACCTGTTCGATGCCGAGCTGCTGCTGGTTCGTGGAGGCGACGATCTGCTGGAAGGTCTGCACGCTCTCCTCGACCCGCGCGGTGATCTCCTCGATGGTCCGCTGCGTCGTATCGGAGCGGGCCTTGCCGGCGGCGGCGCGCTTGACCGCCTCTTCCGTCAGCATGACCGAGGTGTTGATGCCGCGCTGGATCTCGCCGAGGATGGTGCGGACCTGCCCCGTGGCGGCCTTGGCCTGATCGGCGAGGAGCTTCATCTCGGAGGCGACCACCGCGAAGCTGCGCCCGCTCTCGCCGGCCGCCGCCGCCTCGATCGCGGCGTTGAGGGCCAGGAGATGCGTGCGCTCCGAGATGTCGTTGACGGTGGTGATGATGTCGCCGATCGCCTGCGTCTTCTCCGAGAGGGCGACGATGTTTCCGGCCACGGCTTCGGCCTGTTCGCGGATCGACTCCATGGCGCGCGCCGTGTCGGCCACGGCCCGCAGGCCGGCGCGGGAGGTCTGCGCGGTCGACTGGGCGGTGGCGATGACCTCGCCGGCCCGCTTGCCGATCTGCGCGCCCGAATGGGTGATCTCGTCGACGGTGGCGGCCGTCTCCTGCACGGCGGCGAACTGCTCCTCGACGCTGGCGGCCTGCTCCTGCGCGGAGGCGCGGATCTCGGCCGCCGCCGCGTTGAGGTCGGACGTGGCGGCGCGGTTGGTGCGAGCGAGGTCGGCGAGGCCGGCCACCATGCCGTTGAGGGCGCGGCCGAGGCGGGCGATCTCGTCGTGGCCGCGTATGTCGACGGTCCGGGAGAGGTCGCCCGCTCCGACGCGCTCGGCAAAGTCCATCACCGCTTCGAGCGGACGCACCACCGCCCGGCTGATGA
Source organism: Methylobacterium sp. J-068 (assembly GCF_022829445.1). GTDB lineage: Bacteria > Pseudomonadota > Alphaproteobacteria > Rhizobiales > Beijerinckiaceae > Methylobacterium. The sequence goes on from NZ_JAKSXY010000066.1 coordinate 24,372, forward strand.
CGAAGGTGATGAGGAGACTGAGCGCCACGGCCGCCGCCAGGGTCAGCCCGATCGAGATCCGGCTGCGCTCGTAGAGGTCGGCGACGCCGCGCTGTCCGGCGGTGATGTTCTCGTCGAGGGTGTCCCGCGCCCGGGCGATTCCCGTCACCGTCGCCTCGTAGAGGCGGGAGACCTCCTCGTTGCGGCTCTCGACGCCCATCACGTCGGCGGCGGCGTTGGCGTTGAGCTGCGCCTCGCTGCCGTCCCGGTAGCGGTGATAGATCTCGAAGGCGGCGGTGAGCGTCGTGTGCATCCGGTCCCAGGCCATGCCCCGGTCCTGGGAGACCGCGCGGGTCCTGTAATCGGCGGCCTCCTGCAGCAGCTCCTTGTAGAGAGCCTCCGTGGAGGAGGCCGTGCGGCGCCAGATCGCGAAGGTGTCCTCATCCTTCACCGTGTTCCCTTGCGCCTTCATGAGCGTCGCGATGACGGCGTTGCGGCGCAGGATGCCCATGTCGCGCGCCCTGTTTCCCAGTTCGTCGAGCTGGCGCATCACGGTGAGGTCGCGGGCGACGATGGCGTCGGTGGTGTCCCGTACCGAGCCGATCTGTCCGAGGGCGTAGATGCCGAGCGCCAGGATCACCAGGATGATGGCGACGAAGCCGAGGAGGATGCGTTTTCCGATCGAGATCGACACTGCTGGCTCAAGGCTCCGCGAAACGGCCGTGACCCGGGGCGCGCACAGCCCCGGATCCCGGCCTCAGGAGAAGTATCGCCGCACGAGGCGCGGCAGGTCGACGACGACGAACCCGGATTCGGCGCCGGGTCCGGCGCCCGCCGGGGCATAGCCCGAAACCGCCTCCGCGCTCAAACCGGCATCGCTGTACGCCGTATCGAGCGCCGCATCGGGGATTTCGGCCACGCCGACGACCCGGTCGACCGCGAGGGCCACCGGGATCGTGGCCCCCCGCACCAGGACCACGTGCCCGGCCGCGTGGTCGGCGTCCGCCGACCGGCCGAGGGCGCGGGCCAGGGCGAGCAGGCTGACGACGCGGCCCGAGAGGGCGATGAGGCCGAGGATCGCCGGCGGCGCACCGGGCAGGGGGGTCGGCACCCGGCCCGGCAGCACCTGCGCCACTTGGCCCAGGGCGAGGCCGAACCGGTCGGCGCCGCAGGCGCAGACGAGGTAGGATCGCGCCGCCGCGGCCGCCGTCGCGGCGTGCCCCCGCCGGGCGAGCGCCCGCGTGCGCTCCTCGCGCAGGGCGTCGGGCGTCGAGGCCCGACCAACGCCGGCCCGCATCTGGGTCACGGGACATCTCCTGTCAGCCCGGCGCGGGCGAGGGCGGCGCTGCGCGCGAGTTCGCGCGGCCCGAGCCCATCGCCCTCCGCCACCACCGCGTCCGGTGCCAGGGCTTGGGCGAGGCGGACCGCATTGTCCAGGGCCCGCGCGGCCTCCCCGCGCCGGCCGAGGCCGAGCATGAGCAGGCCCAGTTGATAATGGGCCATCACGAAGTCCCGGTCGAGGTAGAGCGCGCCGCGCAGGGCCCGTTCGGCCTCGGGCTCCCGACCCAGGCTGTGGGCGAGCAGCCCGTCGTAGTAGTGCAGGGCGGGATCGGTCGGCGCCGCGCGGATCGCGAGGCGTAAGGCTCGCCACGCCTCGGCCGTCTCGCCGGCATCGGCCAGCGCGCGAATGCTCGCGAGGCTCGTCACGGGATCGATGGGCGCGGGCTCGTCCGCACCGGCCCGGCCAGGGTCCGGTCCCCCCGGAATGGGATCGGCGGATGCGGGAGCGTGTCGCGGAACCGGAACCGGAACCGGCGCGAGCTCGGCGAGCGGCGCGATGACGGATTCGGGCCGCCAGACCGGGAGCGCCGGGACCGGCTCGGCCGCGCCCGGCGGGCGGTATGCGACGGTGCCGGGCAGATTGACCGGATCGAGCATCGCGGCGATGGCCGGGTTCGGCTCGGCGTGACCGATGAGCAGCCAGCCCTCGGGGCGCAGGCGCCTGCCGAGCCCGCGCACGATGCCGAGCACCACGTCCGCCTCGAAGTAGATGAGCACGTTGCGGCACAGGATGAGGTCGAACTCCGCCGGGGCGGGCGCGGCGCGACCGTCGACGAGGTCCATGAGATTGCGCCGCTCGAAGCGCACCATCCGGCGGAATTCCGGGCGCAGCGCATAGGTGCCGTCGCGGCCGGCACCGGCCACGGGTGCCCCGGGCACGAAGTAGCGCAGGCGCTCGCCCGGCGGCAGGGTGCGCAGGGCCCAGCGGCCGTAGATCCCCGCCCGGGCCGTCTCGAGCGCCGTGGCGCTGATGTCGGTGCCGAGGATCGAGACCCGCCAATCGGACAAATCCGCGCCGAGGAGTTCGTGCAGCAGGATGGCGATCGAGTAGGGCTCCGCCCCCGTGGAGCAGCCCGCGCTCCAGATTTTCAGCCCGCGTTCCGTCGCGCGGGCGGCGATCAGCGCGGGCAGGATCGTCGCGCGCAGGGCCGCGAACTGCTCGGCGTAGCGGAAGAAGAACGTCTCGCCGATGGTGATCTCGGCCTCGAGCGCGGCCCATTCCGGCCCGCCCGCGATCCGGTCGTCCAGGAGGGCGCCGTAGGCGGTGGAATCCGCAAGGCCATTGGCCCGGAAGCGCTTGCGCAGCCGGTCGAACAGCAGGTCGTCCTTGTCGGCGTAATAGTGGTGCCCGGTGCGGGCGATGATCCGCGCCTTGAGCGCCGGGAAGCCCGGATCGACCTGCGGGCCGGAACGCGGCGGGCGGCTCATGCCGACGGCATCCTCGCGGCGCGCGGCGGTCAGGCGGCGGGCAGCGCGGCGAGGCGCGTCGCCGCCGCATCGGTCAGGGCGGACAGGCGGGTGCGCTCCTCCACCGTGAGGAGTTGCGGCAGGCCCAGCACGTGGACCAGGGTGTCTGCGCGCGCGATCTCCGAAACCACGCAGCCGTTGAGGGTCCGCTCCGCCGAAACCGGGCGGAGCGCCGAGGCCTCGACCACGAACAGGTTCTCGACCCTGTCGACCAGGAAGCCCGTCGTGCCCTCGGCATCGAGCAGGATGTGCCGGTAGGGATCGTCGGCGCCCGGTGCCGCCACGAGGCGCAGGCCGAGGAGCCGGGCGAGATCGACCACCGGCACCGGAACGCCTCCGAGATTGAGGAATCCCGCCAGGAATCCGCCGCTCCCCGGCGGCGCGTGCAGGTCCGGCAGCGGCAGGATCTCGCTCACCGACGACCGCGCCAGCGCACAGGCGACGCCCGCGACGTCGAGGAGGAGGAAGGCTTCGGTCTCGGGCAGGGCCGGATGTCCTCGCGGGCGGGAGACGGTGCGATCGGCGACCTTTCGCCCTCGTCGGCCTAGATAGGACGAGGATGCGCGACCGGGCAAACGCGAATGCGGGCCGGCGACGGGGCGATCAGGCCGGGCGGACGCCATCGCGACGGCGATGCGAGGTCCGGCCTGTGGCCGGACCGGCGATATTGCACGCCTGGACCGCGTTCCCGGCGTTGACCGGGGATGCGCGCTTCGCTAAGACACGCGACACGATTTTCGACTCGTCCGGTGCAAGCCGCGTCGGCCGGGCGAACAGGATCGAGATTTCACCGATGCGTGCCATCCTTATCGTAACGGAAGCGCCACTGACGGGGCGGGCCTGACACCAGGGTCCGCGATCCGGATGGTGGCGCATGCAGGGTCCCTCGGGGCCCTTTTTTATTGCCGCGACGAGCCGACGACACGAACAGCACGCACGAGTTTCGCACGAGTTTCGAAGGAGCAGGACGATGGGCGGCGAGGTCATGACCGGGGCCGAAATGGTCATCCGGGCGTTTCAGGATCAGGGTGTCGACACGCTGTTCGGGTATCCGGGCGGGGCGGTGCTGCCGATCTACGACGCGCTCTTCCACCAGGAGACCCTGAAGCACATCCTCGTGCGCCACGAGCAGGGGGCCGTCCACGCGGCGGAGGGCTATGCCCGCTCGTCGGGCAAGGTCGGCTGCGTCCTCGTCACCTCGGGGCCGGGCGCCACCAACATCATCACGGGCCTGACCGACGCGCTGCTGGACTCGATCCCGCTCGTCTGCATCACCGGACAGGTTCCGACGCACCTCATCGGCACCGACGCGTTCCAGGAATGCGACACGGTCGGCATCACGCGCCACTGCACGAAGCACAACTACCTCGTCAAATCGATCGCGGACCTGCCGCGCATCCTGCACGAGGCGTTCTACGTCGCCGCCCACGGCCGTCCCGGCCCGGTCGTCATCGACCTGCCGAAGGACATCCAGTTCGCGAGCGGCGTCTACGAGCGGCCCACGCGCAACGGCCACAAGACCTACAAGCCCGCCTTCAAGGGCGACGCGGCCCAGATCCAGGCCGCCGTCGAACTGATGGCCTCCGCGCGCCGGCCGATCCTCTATACCGGCGGCGGCGTCATCAATGCCGGTCCGCACGCCTCGGCCCTGCTGCGCAGGCTCGCCGCCGAGACGGGCTTTCCCGTCACCTCGACCCTGATGGGCCTGGGCGCCTTCCCGGCCTCGGACGAGAAGTTCCTGGGCATGCTCGGCATGCACGGTACCTACGAGGCCAACCTCGCGATGCATGATTGCGACGTCATGGTCTGCATCGGCGCGCGCTTCGACGACCGCATCACCGGGCGCCTCGACGCCTTCGCGCCGTTCTCCAAGAAGATCCACGTCGACATCGACGCCTCCTCGATCAACAAGGTCGTCAAGGTCGATGTCGGGATCGTGGGCGATTGCGGCTCGGTGCTGGAGGACATGCTCGCCGCCTGGAAGGCGCTGCCGCGCCAGCCGGACAAGGCCCGCCTGGACGATTGGTGGACCAAGATCCAGGCCTGGAAGGCCCGCGACTGCCTCGCCTACTGGCCGTCCGGCACGATCATCAAGCCGCAATATGCGGTGCAGCGCCTCTACGAGGCCTGCAAGGACCGGGAGACCTACGTCACCACGGAGGTCGGCCAGCACCAGATGTGGGCGGCGCAGTACTTCAAGTTCGACGAGCCGAACCGCTGGATGACGTCGGGCGGCCTCGGGACCATGGGCTACGGCCTGCCGGCGGCCATCGGCACGCAGCTCGCCCATCCGGACGGACTCGTCATCGACATCGCCGGCGAAGCCTCGATCCTGATGAACATGCAGGAGCTGTCCACGGCGGTGCAGTACCGCCTGCCGGTCAAGATCTTCATCCTGAACAACGAGTACATGGGCATGGTGCGCCAGTGGCAGGAGCTGCTGCACGGCTCGCGCTACTCGCAGAGCTACTCCGAGAGCCTGCCGGACTTCGTCAAGCTGGCGGAGGCCTACGGCGCCAAGGGCATCCGCTGCGAGAAGCCCGGCGACCTCGACGCGGCGATCCGGGAGATGCTCGACTACGACGGCCCGGTCGTCTTCGATTGCGTCGTCGACAAGAAGGAGAACTGCTTCCCGATGATCCCGTCGGGCAAGGCGCACAACGAGATGCTGCTGTCCGACTATCTCGGCGAGACCGGGGTCGAGATCGGCGACGTCATCTCCGAAGAAGGCAAGATGCTGGTCTGAGCCGCGAGGCGCGTCCGGGCCGGGCGGTTCCTCGCCCGGCCCATCCTTCATCCATCGGGCCCCGACCGGGCCACCCACGACACGCCATCGCAGACGCAGATCCGGGGCACGCCATGAACGCCATGAACACGCACTATCCCGACGCCACCAAGATCGAGCCGATCAACCGGCACACCCTGGCGGTGATCGTCGACAACGAGCCCGGCGTGCTCGCCCGCATCTCGGGCATGTTCTCCGGCCGAGGCTACAACATCGAGAGCCTGACGGTGTCGGAGACCGAGGTGGCGCGCCACCTCTCGCGCATCACCATCGTCACCGCCGGCACCGACGCGGTGATCCAGCAGATCAAGGCGCAGCTCGACCGCCTCGTGCCCGTCCACCGGGTCGTCGACCTCACGCTCCAGGGCAAGGCCCTCGAGCGCGAGCTCTGCCTCGTCAAGGTGGCGGGCACCGGCGAGCACCGCACCGAATCCCTCACCCTCGCGGCCGCCTTCGGCGCCAAGACGCTCGATGCCACGCTGAACTCGTTCGTGTTCGAGGTGACCGGCACCACGGAGGAGATCGACCGCTTCATCGGCCTGATGACGGTGATCGGCCTCGTCGAGATCTCCCGCACCGGCATCGCCGCCATGGGGCGGGGCGCGGAAGCGATGTGAGGCTTTTTCACGCGACCTCGCCATGATGGGGATGGTCGGCGACGGGGGCTGAGGAATGGAAGCCAAGCTGGAGCGAGCCGGGTCCGACTATGCCGTCCGACTGTCGGCGGACGACGTTCGGGCGCTCGGATTGTCGGAAGGCCAGACCGTCGAAGTTCTGCCGAAGGGTGGGCCCGGCGTCGGTTCGGATGCCGCATCACCCTGCCGGAGCCTTCGGTTCGTGAACGGGCTGCCGGTCTTCACCATGGCTGAGATGGTCGCGGAGGCACAGCGGCTGGGTCCGGCCTTCGAGCCTCCGACCGTGGATTGGGGGCCCGACCGGGGTTCCGAGATCATCGATGACGACGACCCACTCGGCTCGATCGATCGGGACACCCGAATCCCCCGCTCCCTCTGATTCGTGCCGGACGATGTCCTCGCCGAAGTTCGTGGAAAGTTCGCCACGCCGATCGGCATCTCTTGGAATGGCCTCGTAACCCCATGACCACCCTCTACTACGCGCCCGGCGCCTGCTCGCTGGCCTCCCACATCGCCCTGGAGGAGACCGGCGCGGCCTTCGAGACCGTGCGGCTCGATCTCGCCAAGGGCGACCAGCGCGCGGCGGAGTATCTCGCCGTCAACGAGCGCGGCCGCGTGCCGGCCCTGGTGGAGGAGGGCTGGGTCCTCACCGAGAACACGGCGATCCTGCGCCACGTCGCGCGCACGCATCCGGACGCCTCCCTCTGGCCCGAGGATGCCCGCACGCAGGCGCGGGCCGACGAATGGCTCGCCTGGCTCTCCACGAACCATCACATCGCCTACGCCCATGTCCGGCGGCCCGAGCGCTACACCACCGACGAGGACGCCTATCCGGCCATTGGCGCCAAGGGCGCGGATACCTGCGGCGACCTCTTCACCATGACCGACGTGAAGCTCGCGGGCGGCGGCTGGGCGCTCGGCGACCGCTACAGCGTGGTCGATCCCTACCTGCTCCTGTTCTGGACCTGGGGCCGCGGCCCGGCCCTCGGGTTCGACATGGCCGAGCGCTTTCCCCACTGGACCGCGCATGCCCGTGCCATGGCGGCGCGTCCCGCGGTACAGGCGGTCTTCGCCCGCGAAGGCCTCCGGCTGCCCGCGTGAGCCTCGTGGGACGCGGTCCGATGACGATTCCCCTTTCGTCAAGGGACACGTCTCGTTAAAAGCCGCCGGATCGCACGGCCGCGCGGATGCTGTTTCAGATGAGGGCGCCGGGGCGCACTCATGTTCAAAAAAGAGAAGGTACCGCCATGCGGGTCTATTACGATCGTGACGCCGACCTCAACCTGATCAAGGGCAAGAAGGTCGTCATCGTCGGCTACGGCAGCCAGGGCCACGCCCACGCGCTGAACCTGCGCGATTCCGGCGTGAAGGGCATCGTCATCGCCCTGCGCGAGGGCTCGGCCACCGCCAAGAAGGCGGAGCACGAGGGCTTCACGGTGATGAACGTCGCCGACGCCGCCAAGCAGGCCGACGTCGTCATGATGCTCACCCCCGACGAGCTGCAGGGCGACATCTACAAGGAGTCCCTCGAGCCGAACATGAAGCAGGGCGCCGCCCTCCTGTTCGCCCACGGCCTCAACGTGCACTTCAACCTGATCGAGCCCCGCAAGGACCTCGACGTGCTCATGGTCGCCCCGAAGGGCCCCGGCCACACCGTGCGCGGCGAGTACCTCAAGGGCGGCGGCGTGCCGACCCTCATCGCCATCGCGCAGGACGCGTCGGGCAACGCCCACGACCTCGGCCTGTCCTACGCCTCGGCCAATGGCGGGGGACGTGCCGGCATCATCGAGACCACCTTCAAGGAAGAGTGCGAGACCGACCTGTTCGGCGAGCAGGCCGTGCTCTGCGGCGGCCTCGTCGAGCTGATCAAGGCCGGCTTCGAGACCCTGGTCGAGGGCGGCTACGCCCCCGAGATGGCCTATTTCGAGTGCCTGCACGAGGTGAAGCTCATCGTCGACCTCATCTACGAGGGCGGCATCGCCAACATGAACTACTCGATCTCGAACACGGCCGAGTACGGCGAGTACGTCACCGGACCCCGCATCGTCACGCCGGAGACCAAGGCCGAGATGAAGCGCGTCCTCAACGACATCCAGTCGGGCAAGTTCACCCGCGATTGGATGCTCGAGAACAAGGTCGGCCAGACCTCGTTCAAGGCCACCCGCGCCAAGCTCGCCGCCCACCCGATCGAGGAAGTCGGCGCCAAGCTGCGCGGCATGATGCCGTGGATCTCCGAGAAGGCCCTCGTCGACAAGGCGAAGAACTGATCTGAAATCGGGCGGCCGGTTTTGCCCGGCCGCCGGCGGATGAAGCCGGCGTCGCGAAAGCGGCGCCGGCTTTTTCGTGCCGGCCGCCGCGCGGATGCGGGACATCGCGGAAAAATGAGGCGCGAGGGCGGTGTCTTTCGGCGACGCCGATCCCCGTCCGGCCTCTGCGCTGTTGTGATCCCGGCGAAATCCGGTGATGGTCGCCGGCAACGGCCGCCCACCTGAGAGCGGCCGAAACCGGGAGGACATTCATGGCATCGCTCTACCACGATGCGCATCGCGCGCTTCAGGAGGAGTTCAACACCGTCAAGCTCGCCGAGCGCCTGGACACGGGCTGGGTGCAGGACAGGATCGGCGAGAACGAGGCCGCCTTCATCGGCAGCCGGGACATGTTCTTCCTCTCCACGGTCGATCCGGACGGCATGCCCACCGTCTCCTACAAGGGCGGCAGCCCCGGCTTCGTGAAGGTGCTCGACGGCGGCACGCTGGTGTTCCCGGGCTTCGACGGCAACGGCATGTGGTACTCGATGGGCAACATCGAGGGGCAGTCCAAGGTCGGCCTGCTGTTCATCGACTTCGAGACCCCGCATCGGGTCCGCGTCCAGGGCCATGCCCGGATGCTGCGCGACGATCCCCTGATGGCCGAATACACCGAGGCCAAGTATCTCGTGCGCGTGGAAGTCACCAAGGCCTGGGTCAACTGCCCGCGCTACATCCACAAGTACCAGAAGGTGGCGCAGAACCGGTACGTGCCGACCCCCGAGAAGGAGACGCCGCTCGCCCTCTGGAAGCGCCTCGACATGGTCGGCGACGTGATCTCGGAGGAGGACAAGGCTCGGGTGGAGAAGGAAGGCCGGATCGAACTGCCGGAATACGAGGCCCGCGTCGCGCGCGGCGAAAGCTGAGCCTACGGGCGCCCTCACCCGCGAGCGGGCGAGGGTCGTGTCGTCTCACACCATCGTCAGGCGCGGCCCGCGCCGGACGAAGCCGACGATGTCCTTGACGGCGTCGAGGGTCGGGGCCGCGATGGCCTCGGCCCGCTCGGCGCCGTCCGCCAGCACCGCGTCGATCTCGGCCGGATCGGCCACGAGGCGCTTCATCTCGGCGCCCAGCGGCGCCAGGGTCTCGACGGCGAGTTCGACGAGAGCCCCCTTGAATTGCGAGAACTGCGCGCCGCCGTAATCGCGCAGCACGTCCTCGCGCGAGACGTCCTTCAGCGCCGCGAAGATGCCCACGAGGTTGTCGGCCTCGGGCCGCCCGCCGAGCCCCGCCACCTCGGAGGGGAGGGCGTCCGGGTCGGTCTTGGCCTTGCGCACCTTGGCGGCGATGACGTCGGCATCGTCCGTGAGGTTGATGCGCGAATTGTCGGAGGCATCCGATTTCGACATCTTCTTGGTGCCGTCGCGCAAACTCATGACGCGTGCCGCCGGCCCGCCGATCAGCGGCTCGGTGACGGGAAAGAAGCCGGCCCCTTCGTCGTGCCCATGGGCGGCGATCGACTGCGAAAAATCGTTGTTGAACTTCTGGGCGATGTCGCGGGTCAGTTCGAGGTGCTGCTTCTGGTCCTCGCCCACGGGCACGTGGGTGGCCCGGTAGGCCAGGATGTCGGCGGCCATCAGTACGGGATAGGCGTAGAGCCCGATGCTCGCGTTCTCGCGGTCCTTGCCGGCCTTGTCCTTGAACTGGGTCATGCGGTTGAGCCAGCCCAGACGCGCGACGCAGTTGAAGATCCAGGCGAGTTGCGCGTGCTGGGGCACCTGGCTCTGGTTGAAGACAATGCTGCGCTTCGGATCGATGCCGGCGGCCAGGAACGCGGCGGTGACCTCGCGGATCTGGCCCTTGAGGGCGGCCGGGTCCTGCCACAGGGTGATCGCGTGCAGGTCGACCACGCAGTACAGGCATTGCGCGTCGCGCGCCTGCATCTCCACGAAGCGCTTGATGGCGCCGAGGTAATTGCCGAGATGCAGGTTCCCGGTCGGCTGCACGCCCGAGAACACCAGTTCCTTGAACGCGGTCATCGCGCGTGGTCCCCGTGCGGATTGTGATGAGACGGGCAGCGCGAAGCCGCACCACCGAGCGCCGGTTTCTGGACGCCGCGCAGGAGACGGTCAAGGCTCGCCGATCAGGGCGCCTCCATCAGGGCTCGCGAATCGCGCCGCCCGCGACCATGCGCGCCTGCCCCTTGGGGCAGAGGTCGAGGAGGACGCAGCGCCCGCAAGACGGATTGCGGTGGTGGCAGACCTGCTGCCCGTGCAGCATCAGCACCTCGTGATTGTCGTAGAGGGCTTGCGCGCTCCAATCCTCCGGCAATTGGGCTCGCAGGACCGGATGAGCCGGGCCGACATCGATGCGCGGACCGATCAGCCCGGTGCGCTCGGCCACCCGGTGGTGGTGGCTGTCCACCGGCAGGGCCGGCATCCGCAGGACGCTGAACGAGAGCACCGCCGCGCTGGTCTTGGGCCCGACGCCGGGGATCGCCTCCAGCCAGGCCCGTGCCTCTCCGACCGCCATGTCCCGCAGGAAGTCGAGGTCGAGGCTGCCGTGGCGCAGCTTCACGGCGGACAGGATCGCCTGAAGGCGCGGCGCCTTCAGTTCCGGCCAGGTCACGCCCGCGATCGCCGCCTCGATCTCGGCGACGGGGGCCGACAGCATCGCCTCCCAATCGGGATAGCGCGCCCGCAGCGCCTTGAAGGCGCGCCCCGAATCCGCGTTGCGGGTCCGGTGGGACAGGAGCGAGGAGACGAGTTCGCTCAACGGATCGAGGCTGTGGAAATACGGGATCGGACAGCCGTAGACCGGGCAGAGGCGCGCGTGGATCGCCAGCGCCTTGTCGCTCAGGGCCGGGTCGGCGGCGGCCGGCTCGGGCTTTGAGGGTCGGGTCCGGCGGGGGCGGGGGCCGGCGAGGTCGTGCCCGGGTGCGATCGGCATGACGGAGGAATCCGCGCCGCGTCGCGCGGGTTCCCCTTCAGGATGCGGCGGCCCGGCGGCGGATGACGGATCGGCGCAAGCGTAAAGCCCCGCGGCCCGAACCCGCCTTGCATGATGCGGTGCCGTGTGGAACCCTGGTCTTGTCAGCAATGACGATACGGGAGAGCCCAGGCCGAGGGTTTCGCGCGACGAACCCCTCGAACCATGGCGCCGACGGAGCAACCACCCCCGGAAACTCTCAGGCACAATCACCGTATCGTTGGACAATCTGGAGAGAGGCGCCGACGGCGTCCACCGAAGGAGAAATCCTGAGCCGTCCAGGCGGCTCGGGAGAAGCTCTCAGGTAACCGCGACAGATGGGGGCAGCCGGAAACGCATCGATGCGCGTCCGGACGTGTTCTGTCGTGGAGTGATCCGATGTCCCAAGATGCTGCCCGCACGCCCCTCTACGCCCTGCACCAGCGCCACGGCGCCCGCATGGTCCCGTTCGCGGGCTACGCCATGCCGGTGCAATACTCGGCGGGCCTGCTGAAGGAACACCTGCACACGCGGGAAGCGGCCGGCCTGTTCGACGTGTCGCATATGGGCCAGATCCGGCTGACCCCGCGCTCGGGCGACGTCGCCGACGCGGCCCGCGCCCTCGAGACCCTCCTGCCCATCGACGTGCTCGGTCTCAAGCCGGGCCGCCAGCGCTACGGGCTGCTCCTCGACGAGACCGGGGGCATCCGCGACGACCTGATGGTCGCCCATTGCGGCGACGGGTTCCTCCTTGTGGTCAACGCCGCCAACAAGGCGGCCGACGCCGACATTCTGCGCGCGTACCTCTCCGACATCTGCGCGGTGACGGTGCTGGCGCGCGCCCTCGTCGCCCTTCAGGGGCCGGGCGCGGAGGCGGTGCTGGCCCGGCTCGCGCCCGAGGTCGCGGGGATGCGCTTCATGGACGTGCGGACCCTCGACCTCGCCGGAGCCTCGGCCATCGTCACCCGCTCCGGCTATACCGGCGAGGACGGCTTCGAGATCTCGGTGCCCGAGGACCGGGCGGAGACCCTGGCCGAGGCGCTGCTGGCGGATCCCGCCGTGCTGCCGATCGGGCTCGGCGCCCGCGATTCCCTGCGCCTCGAAGCGGGCCTGTGCCTGCACGGCAACGACATCGATCCCGGCACCGACCCGGTGGAGGCCGGATTGTCCTGGGCGATCCCGTCCGTGCGGCGGCGCGGCGGCGCCCGCGCCGGCGGCTTCCCGGGGGCCGCGCGCATCCTCGACGCCCTGGAGGCCGGCCCGTCGCGCAAGCGCGTCGGCCTGCGTCCCGAGGGGCCGGCCCCCGTGCGGGCCGGCGCGCCTCTCTTCGCCGACGCGTCCGGCGAGGCCGTCGGCCGCGTCACCTCGGGCGGCTTCGGGCCGAGCCTGCAGGCGCCGGTCGCCATGGGCTACTTGCCCGCCGCGCTCGCCGCGCCCGGCACCCGCGTGTTCGCGGAGGTGCGCGGCCAGCGCCTGCCCGTCGCTGTCTCGGCGCTGCCCTTCGTTCCGGCGGTCTTCAAGCGCGCCTGAACCGACTTGTGCTTTCGGCAACAAGACCTGCCCCTTCGGTAACAAGACCTGCCCCTTCATCAACCAGGAGAGAACGATGCGGAAGTTCACGGACGAGCACGAGTGGCTGGATTGCGCCGGTGACGTCGCCACGGTGGGCATCACCACCCATGCCGCCGAGCAGCTCGGCGACCTCGTCTTCATCGAGCTGCCGAAGGTCGGCGCGAAGCTGACCAAGGGCGCGGCGGCGGCCGTAGTGGAGTCGGTGAAGGCGGCCTCCGACGTCTACGCGCCGGTCTCCGGCGAGGTCACGGAGGTGAACGCGGCGGCGGTGGCCGATCCGTCCAGCGTCGGCGCCGACCCGCAGGGGGCCGGCTGGCTCTATCGCATCCGCCTCGACGATCCCGCCAGCCTCGACGGGCTGATGGACGAGGCGGCCTACGCAGCCTTCGCGAAGTAGCGCGAACACGACCCTTCCCCCTCCGCAGGGGGAGGAACGCGCCCGAGGCGCATGCGACTTGTTTCGATCCCGATGAGGCTCCGATGCCCCAAGACCGCTACGACCCCTACGACTTCGCCAACCGCCGCCACAGCGGCCCGACGACGCAGGAAATCGATGCGATGCTCGGCGTCGTGGGCGCGGACAGCCTGCACGCCCTGATGGACGAGACCCTGCCGGCCGACATCCGGCAGGCGGAGCGCCTGGATTTCGGAACCGCCATGACCGAGCGCCGGGTCATCGAGCACATGCGCGGCATCGCCGACCGGAACCGCCTCCTCGTCTCGCTGATCGGGCAGGGCTACCACGGCACCACGATGCCGCCGGTGATCCAGCGCAACATCTTCGAGAACCCGGCCTGGTACACGGCCTACTCGCCCTACCAGCCCGAGATCAGCCAGGGCCGTCTCGAGGCGCTCCTGAACTTCCAGACCCTGGTCTGCGACCTCACCGGCCTCGACATCGCCAACGCCTCGCTGCTGGACGAGGCCACTGCCGCCGCCGAGGCCATGGGCATGGCCCGGCGCGTCGCCGGCAACGGCCGGGACGCCTTCTTCGTCGATGCCGAGTGCCTGCCCCAGACCATCGCGGTGCTGAAGACCCGCGCCGCGCCGCTGGGCTGGCGCATCGTGGTCGGCGATCCGGCCACCGATCTCGACCCGGCCGGGGTCTTCGGCGCGATCTTCCAGTATCCCGGCGTCTGCGGCGGCATCCGCGACCTGACGCAGGCCATCGCCGACTTGCACGCCGCCGGCGCGGTCGCGGTGGTGGCGGCCGACCCGCTGGCGCTGACGCTCCTCAAATCGCCGGGCGAGATGGGGGCCGACATCGCCATCGGCTCGATGCAGCGCTACGGCGTGCCGATGGGCTATGGCGGCCCGCACGCCGCCTACATGGCGACCCGCGACGCCCACAAGCGCACCCTGCCGGGCCGCCTCGTCGGCGTCTCGGTGGATGCGCGCGGCAACCGCGCCTACCGCCTCGCGCTCCAGACCCGCGAGCAGCACATCCGCCGCGAGAAGGCGACCTCGAACATCTGCACCGCGCAGGTGCTGCTCGCGGTCATCGCCGGCATGTACGCGGTCTTCCACGGCCCGCGCGGGCTCAAGGCCATCGCGGCCCGCGTCCACCGCGACGCGGTGCGGCTCGCGGGCGGCCTGGAGACGCTCGGTTTCACGGTCGAATCCGCGCATTTCTTCGACACCGTCACGGTGAAGGTGGGGGCGTTCCAGGGCGTGATCCTCGGACAGGCGGTCGCCAACGGCGTCAACCTGCGCAAGGTCGGCGACGACCGGATCGGCATCACGGTGGACGAGCGCACCCGGCCCGACATCCTCCAGGCAGTGTGGAGCGCCTTCGGAGGCGCGCACCTCGCCTATGACGAGGCCTGGCCCGAGGCCCGCCTGCCCGAGGGGCTGGTGCGGACCTCCGAGTACCTCACCCACCCGATCTTCCACATGAACCGGGCCGAGAGCGAGATGACGCGCTACATGCGCCGGCTCAGCGACCGCGACCTGGCGCTGGACCGGGCGATGATCCCGCTCGGCTCCTGCACGATGAAGCTCAACGCCACGGCCGAGATGCTGCCGGTCTCCTGGCCGGAATTCGCCGAGATCCACCCCTTCGTGCCGGTGGATCAGGCTCAGGGCTATCAGGCCCTCATCGGCGATCTCTCCGAAAAACTCTGCGCCATCACCGGCTACGACGCGATCTCGATGCAGCCGAATTCGGGCGCGCAGGGCGAATATGCGGGGCTGCTGGCGATCCGGGCCTACCACCTCTCGCGGGGCGAGGCGCACCGGACGGTCTGCCTCATCCCGTCCTCGGCCCACGGCACCAACCCGGCCTCGGCCCAGATGTGCGGCATGAGCGTCGTCGTGGTCGGCGCCGACGCGCAGGGCAACGTCGACCTCGCGGATTTCCGCGAGAAGGCCGACCTGCACGGCGAGACCCTCGCGGCCTGCATGATCACCTATCCGTCGACGCACGGCGTCTTCGAGGTGCAGGTGCGGGAGATCTGCGACATCGTCCACGGCCATGGCGGGCAGGTCTATCTCGACGGCGCCAACCTGAACGCCCTCGTGGGTCTGGCCCGGCCCGGCGACATCGGCGCCGACGTCAGCCACCTCAACCTGCACAAGACCTTCTGCATCCCGCACGGGGGCGGCGGCCCGGGCATGGGCCCGATCGGCGTCAAGGCGCACCTGATCCCGTTCCTGCCCTCCGATCCCCGCACGGGCGAGGCGGGCGCGGTCTCGGCCGCGCCCTACGGCTCGGCCTCGATCCTGCCGATCTCCTGGAGCTACTGCCTGCTGATGGGCGGGCGCGGCCTGACCCAGGCGACCCGCATCGCCATCCTCAACGCCAACTACATCGCGGCCCGCCTCGGCGGTGCCTATCCGGTGCTGTATTCCGGCGCCCGGGGACGCGTGGCGCACGAGTGCATCATCGACGTGCGGCCGTTCCAGAAGAGCGCCGGCATCACCGTCGACGACATCGCCAAGCGGCTGATCGATTGCGGCTTCCACCCGCCGACCATGTCCTGGCCGGTGGCCGGCACCCTGATGATCGAGCCCACCGAATCCGAGACCAAGGGCGAGATCGACCGCTTCTGCGACGCCATGCTGGCGATCCGGGAGGAGATCCGCGCCATCGAGGAGGGGCGGATGGACAGGGCGAACAATCCCCTCAAGCACGCGCCGCACACGGTGCGCGACCTCGTCGGCACGTGGGAGCGCCCGTATTCGCGGGAAGCCGCCTGCTTCCCCTCGGGCAGCCTCGGGATGGACAAGTACTGGCCCCCGATCAACCGGGTCGACAACGCCTACGGCGACCGCAACCTCGTCTGCGCCTGCCCGCCGGTGGATGCCTACAGCGAGGCGGCCGAGTAGGGACGCTCCGGCCGCTTGGCCTCCCCGTCCGGGGGAGGCCAAGCGGGTGGCCCGCGCGCGGGGTCGGACCCGAACCTTGGAGCCCGGTCGCGCCGGGGCGCCGCTCAGCCCAGGCTGCCGAATCCGGCGGTCTCGCGGGTCCAGGCGAGGGCCTGCTCGCTCAGGCTGATTCCGAGGCCGGGCCGCGTCGGCACGAGCATGCGCCCGTCCTTCAGGTCCAGGCGCTCGTTGAACAGGGGCTCCAGCCACTCGAAATGCTCGACCCAGGGCTCGCGCTGCATCGCCGCGGCCAGATGAATGTGCAACTCCATCGAGAAGTGCGGCGCGATCGTCATGCCCGCATGCTCGGCCAGGGTCGCGACCTTGAGGAAGGGCGTGATGCCGCCGACGCGCGGCGCGTCCGGCATCAGGAAGTCGGCCCCGTTCTGGCGGATGAAGTCCCAGTGCTCGGACACGCTGGTCAGCATCTCGCCGGTCGCGATCGGGGTATCGAGCGCCGCCGCCAGGGCCGCGTGGCCCGCCGCGTCGTAGCAATCGAGGGGTTCCTCGATCCAGATCAGGTTGAAGCGCTCGAAGATGCGGCCCATGCGCATGGCCGTCGGCCGGTCCCATTGCTGGTTGGCGTCGACCATCAGCGGGAACGCGTCGCCGAGATGTTCGCGCACCCGGGACACCCGCTCGATGTCGAGGGCCCAGTCCGGCTGCCCGACCTTCAGCTTGATGCCGCCGATGCCCCGCTCGCGGGAACGGTCCGTGTTGACGAGCAGTTCGTCGAGCGGCGTGTGCAGGAAGCCCCCGGAGGTGTTGTAGCAGCGCACCGAATCGCGCTGCGCGCCGAGGAGCTTGGCGAGCGAGAGGCCGGCCCGCTTGCCCTTGAGGTCCCACAGCGCCACGTCGAAGGCGCCGATGGCCTGCACGGCGAGGCCGCTGCGGCCGACGGAGGCGCCGGCCCAGGCCAGCTTGTCCCAGGCCTTGCCGATATCGCTCGGGTCCTCGCCGAGGAGGGCGGGGGCGATCTCGCGGGCATGAGCGAACTGACCGGGGCCGCCGGCCCGCTTCGAGTAGCTGATGCCGAGGCCGCGATGCCCCGCGCTGGTCTCGACCTCGCAGAACAGGATCGCGATCTCGGTCATCGGCTTCTGGCGGCCGGTGAGCACCTTGGCGTCGCTGATCGGGTTCTTCAGCGGCAGGTAGACGGAGCGCAGCCGGATGCCGGTGACTGTCTCGTGCGTGTCGACCATCGTCATCTCCAGGGGTTTCGGATGTTTCGCGTGCGTGGATCGGCCGAGCCGCGGCGCGTCCGGCTTCGAAGTGTCGTGGTCTCGGTGTCTCGTGCGGGCGCCTCGAACCGAATCCGGTTGCTCCCTTCGGGATGGCGGATTCGGGGATGGCGGATTCGGGCTTCGCTCAGGCGCCGCGCGTCGAACCGAGCCCCGCCGGCAGGGGCGTCGCGGCGGGGGCCGGCGCGGGCTCGGAGCCCGGCTCCACCTCCAGGCGCCGCAGCGGCCCGACGATGACGAGGTAGGAGAACGCGCCGACGAGGGCGACGAAGCCGATATAGACCAGCGCGAGGTCGAACGAGCCCATCTCCTTGACGATGATGCCGATGGCCAGGGGCGTGACGATGCTGGCGATGTTTCCGCAGAAGTTGAACACGCCGCCGCTGACGCCCATGATCTGCTTCGGGGAAACGTCGCCGACGATGCACCAGCCGAGATTGCCGATGCCCTTGGCGAAGAACGCCACGCTCATCACCACGATCACGAAGACGTCGGAGCGGACGTAGTTCGCCAGGACGATGCTGCTCGAGAACAGCAGGCCGGTGATGATGGGCAGCTTGCGCGCCACGGTCAGGCTGTAGCCGCGCCGCAGCATCCAATCCGACCAGACGCCGCCGGCGAGCCCGCCGAGGAAGCCGCAGATCGCCGGGATGGCCGCGACGAGGCCGACCTTGAGGATCGACATGCCCCGCGCTTCGAGCAGGTAGGTCGGGAACCAGGTCAGGAAGAACCAGGTGATCGTCGTGAGGCAGAACTGGCCGATATAGATGCCGACCATCATCCGGTTGGTGACCAGGGCCTTGACCTCGGACCAGCGGATGCGGTCGCGCTTGTCGCCCATGTTCGGCAGGCCGCCGCCGGCCTCGATGTAGTCGATCTCGGCTTGGTTCACGCGGCCGTGCTGGCGCGGTTCGTGAACGTAGACGAGCCAGACGAAGCCCAGCACGATGCCGACGCCGCCGGCCCAGAAGAAGATCGCCTGCCAGCTATGGGCGTGGAGGATGTAGGTCATCACCGGCGTGAAGACCGCGAGCGCGAAGTATTGCGCCGACTGGAAGATCGAGGTCGCGAAGGCGCGCTCCTTCGTGGGGAACCACATCACGGTCAGGCGGCTGTTGGCCGGGAAGGCCGGCGATTCCGCGATGCCCATGAGGAAGCGCAGGCCGAAGAGCGCCAAGAAGGTGAACGAGACGAGGTGGACCAGACCCTGCATCATCGTGAAGGCCGACCACAGGATCAGGCCGATGCCGTAGACGAGCCGGGCACCGTACTTGTCGAGGATCCAGCCGCCGGGAATCTGCATGGCGGTGTAGGCCCAGCCGAACGCCGAGAAGGCGAGGCCCATCGTGATCGCGTCGAAGCCGAATTCGGCCCGCATGGCGGACGCGGCGACCGACAGGGTGGCGCGGTCGACGTAGTTGAACGTGGTGGCCAGAAAAATCAGCGTCAGAATGACGTACCTGATATTCGTCCTGCGCGGGCCAAGCTCGGCTTGAGACATGACATTCCTCCGGTGGGGCAAGCCATTCTCGCGAGGGACAGACCTCGCGGCGGCCTTTTGCCACCGCCCGTCATGAGGCAGCAGGATAATGCCGTCCAAGCCTATTCCTGAATTGATCGATACCGAATCTGGAATGATCGTTCGTCGGGCCAGCCCGCCGCTCACGGGCGACCACCCGCCGCGATCGTCCTCGCACCGGCCATGCGAGTCCGGTGAAGAGGAGCGGTCGTGACCGGGACGCGCTACACGATCCTGCCCAGCCCCATCGGCCCGCTCGTCCTCGCGGGCACGGACGAACGGCTCGCCTGCATCGGCTTCCCCTCCGGAAAGGGCGCGGTGACGCCGGGGGCGGACTGGCTTCGGGACGATGCGGCCTTCGTGGAGGCGCGGGATCAGCTCGGCGCCTATTTCGAGGGGCGCCTCACCCGGTTCGACCTCGCGCTGGCCCCGCGCGGCACGCCGTTCCAGCGCGAGGTCTGGCGGGCGCTCACCGACATTCCGCCGGGCACGACGATCTCCTACGGCGAACTCGCCCGCCGGATCGGGCGCCCGAGCGCCAGCCGGGCGGTGGGCGCGGCCAACGGCGCCAATCCCCTGCCCATCGTGGTGCCCTGCCACCGGGTCATCGGCGCCGGCGGCGCCCTGACGGGCTTTGCCGGCGGGCTCGACACGAAGCGCTTCCTGCTCGCGCTGGAACGGGGCGGCTCCTGCGCGGAACCCGCGCAGGGCTGCCTGCTATGAGATCGCCCGGGCGCCGCGCACGTCGCGCCTGGTTCTTGGGCCACCATCGAGGGGTATCCCGGTCCTCGTCCTCGACGCGTGGGCGGCCGAGCAGGATCCGACGGTCCGGCGCCTGTTCTGCACGCGGCCCCTGATCGTCCTCGGCCACGACGACCGCGACTTCGACGCGGCGGACCGCGTGATCCACCTCCGGGACGGCCTGATCCGCGACGTCTCTTCGGAAGAAACCGCCGCGGAGGCGGTGCCGGCCTGACCGCGCCCTATTTCGGCAGCGCGTAGATGTTCACGTCGAGCTTCTCGTCCGCCTTGTCGTTGAGGTCGGTGACGTATTCCTCGATGAACCGGTCCTGCACCACCACGTCCTTGGCATCGAGATAGGCCGTCAGGGTCTCGTAGGTGCCGTCGATCTCGTCGTAGGAGCCCTTGTGCGGGAAGCGCAGGGCCCGGCCGCTCGGCGTGGTGCCGAAGCGCAGGCCGTCGCTCTCGGCGGGTTTGGGGTCCGGCATCGCGGCGATCGGGATCATGGCGTCGTACTGGAAGCCGTCGTCGTCGGTCTTGGCGAAGACCGCGATCGGGCGCCCGACCGGCTGGATGCCGGCCTTGGCGAGGTCCGCCTCGATCCGCTGGAAGGCCGCCTTGAGGCTCGGCACCGCCTCCTCCCACTTCGCCCGTCCGGCCAGGATCGCGGCGGGCTTGGCCGGCAGCGAGACCTCGTCGACGTCGTTGGCGTCGCCCGGCGTCGCCACCAGGGTCTGGCGGGCAGCGGCCGGCGGCGTGGCCGGGGAGGGCGCGGCGCCGGCCTGCGCGGGCACCGGAATGTCCGCCGTTCCTGGCGTCTTCGGGTCCGGGTTGGTGGTGGTCGGCAGCGGGTTCGCCACGGCCGGCGGCGTCGGTTGAGCGAAGGCCGGGGGCGCGGCGCAGGCGACCGAGAGAGCGAAGCACCCGGCGAGCAGCGTGAAACGAGTGCGGGTCAAGGCGGGAGCTCCGGAAGGTCGCTGAGCCGGATCGTCGAATCGGACGAATCCCGGCCATCCGCCATAAGGTAGTGGCGATGGCACGGGCCGGCGAGACGCACCGCGTGCCGGCCCGCACGAAGCGCGCCGGGCGCGGCGCTTCTGCAACGCAGCCGGGCGTCGCGGCCCCCGTGCGCGCGGCGGCGCTTTGGCCTATAGCGGCGGCCAGAGCGAACCGACGACGCGGAGGAGAGACAGGGCGGCATGAGCGAGCTTGCGCATCGACGCTTCCTGAAGATGCACGGCGCCGGCAACCGGATCGTGGTGCTGGACCTGCGCGGCACCGCCGTGCGGGTCGGGGCCGCGGAGGCGCGCGCCATCGCGGCCTATCCGCGCTCGGCCTTCGATCAGCTCATGGTGATCCACGATGCCCGCACGCCCGGCACCGACGCGAGCCTGCGCATCTACAACACCGACGGCTCGGAGGCCGGCGCCTGCGGCAACGGCACGCGCTGCGTCGCCTACGCGATGCTCGACGACCCGGCCATGGCGCGCCCCGCCGAGAGCGGCCGGCTGACCCTGGAGACGGCCGGCGGCCTCGTCGGCGTCAAGCGCGAGGCCGAACGCTCCTTCACCGTCGACATGGGCCGGCCGAAACTCGCCTGGGACGAGATCCCGCTGGCCGAGCCGTTCCAGGACACGCGTCGGATCGAACTCCAGATCGGCCCCATCGACGATCCGGTGCTGCACTCGCCGGGGGCGGTCAGCATGGGCAACCCGCACGCGGTCTTCTTCGTCGCGCGCGACCCCGACGGCTACGACCTCGCCCGCATCGGGCCGATGCTGGAGAACCATCCGATCTTTCCCGAGCGCGCCAACATCTCGGTCGCGCAGGTGCTCGGGCCGGACCGGATCAAGCTGCGGGTCTGGGAGCGCGGCGCCGGGCTGACGCTCGCCTGCGGCACCGCCGCCTGCGCCACGGTGGTGGCGGCCTCGCGCCTGCGGATGATCGGCCGGAGCGCCGCCGTGAGCCTGCCCGGCGGCGACCTCGCCATCGAGTGGCGCGCCGACGACCATGTGCTGATGACCGGCCCGGTGGCCCTCGAATGGGACGGCACCCTCCCGCCGGACATCTTTTCGCAGACAGACACTTCGCAGGCGGACACTTCGCGGGCAGGCACTTCGCGGGAAGGCACCGCCTGACATGGCGGTCGAGACCCTGACCTTCGGCTGCCGCCTCAACACCGTCGAGTCGGAGGTGATGCGCGGGCACGCCGAAGCGGGACTTGCCCAAGCGGGACTCGCCGACCGCGACCTCGTCATCGTGAACACCTGCACGGTCACGGCGGAGGCCGGGCGCCAGGCCCGCAAGGCGATCCGCCGTCTCGCCCGCGAGCGGCCGGGGGCCGAAATCGTGGTGACGGGCTGCGGCGCGCAGGTCGAGACCGCCGACTACGCCGCGATGCCGGAGGTGGCGCGCCTCGTCGGCAACGACGCCAAGGGCCGAGCCGAGACCTGGGACGCGAAGGCCTGGGACGAGAAGACCTGGACCATAGAGGGCGCGCCGTCGTCGCGAGCCCGGGTCGACGACATCATGGCCGTGCGGGAGGCCGCCCCGACCCGGATCGCCGGCATCGCGGGGCACACCCGTGCCTTCGTTCCGGTGCAGAACGGCTGCGACCATCGCTGCACCTTCTGCGTGATCCCGTTCGGGCGCGGCAATTCCCGCTCCGTGGCGGTGAGCGACGTGATCGATCAGATCGCCCACATCGTCGAGCGGGGCGGGCGCGAGGTGGTGCTCACCGGCGTCGACCTCACCGCCTATGGCCGCGATCTCCCGGCGCCGTCGAGCCTCGGCCGGCTGGTCCGGGCGATCCTGGCGCGGGTGCCCGGCCTCGGCCGCCTGCGCCTCTCCTCCATCGATTCCATCGAGGCCGACGACGCCCTGATGGAGGCCATTGCCGATGAAAAGCGGCTGATGCCGCATTTCCATCTCTCGCTCCAGGCGGGCGACGACCTGATCCTGAAGCGGATGAAGCGGCGCCACGCCCGCGCCGACGCGATCCGGTTCTGCGAGGCCGTGCGGGCCCTGCGCCCCCATGCGGTCTTCGGCGCCGACCTCATCGCGGGCTTTCCCACCGAGACCGAGGCGCAGTTCGCCCGCTCCCTCGACCTCGTGGCCGCCTGCGGCCTGACGCACCTGCACGTCTTCCCCTACTCGGCGCGCCCCGGCACCCCGGCCGCGCGGATGCCGCCGGTGCCCGGCGAGATCGTGCGGGACCGCGCCGCCCGCCTGCGCGCGGCCGGCGCCTCGGCCCTGGAGGCCCACCTGGCGGGGGAGGTCGGCCGGCCCCACCGCGTGCTCACCGAGCGCGGCGGCATGGGCCGGACCGAGGGGTTCACGCCCGTGCGACTGTCACCGGACCAGCCGGCGGGCGTGTTTCGCGACGTCACGATCGCCGGGCATGACGGGCGCGTGCTGATCGCCGCGTGAGTCCCGTTCGCGGACGCGAGAGACGAGACAGCGATCAGCCGGTGAAGCCACACCGCTCCAATCCCGCCCGCATGTGCTCGGGCGCGGGCGCCTCGACCAGGATCGGCGGCTTCTTCGGGTAGAGCGGCAGGCGCAGCGCGCGGGCGTGAAGCTGCAGGCCCGGGCCGCCGCTGCGGGGCGCGGCGCCGTAGATCGGATCGCCGAGGATCGGGAACCCCATCGCGGCGCAATGGACCCGCAGTTGGTGCGTCCGGCCGGTGACCGGCGCGAGCGCGAGCCAGGTCAGGCCGCCACCGCGTCCGAGCACGGAAAAGCGGGTCAGGGACGGATCCCCCGCCGGGTCGGCCTTCATCCACCAGGAGCGCGGATCGTCGGAGCGGCGGGCCAGCGGCAGGTCGATGCTCCCGGCTTCCTCGGACGGACCACCCTCGACCAGGGCCCAGTAGGTCTTCTCCACCGTGCCGCTCGCGGCGAAGAGCTTGTTGAGGCGAGCCAGCGCCTTGGCGTGGCGCCCGAGCGCGAGGCAGCCGGAGGTGTCGCGGTCGAGGCGGTGGGCGGCCTCCGGGCGCCGGGGCAGGCCGAAGCGCAGGGCGTCGAGATGGTCGGTGAGGGTCTCGCCGCCCTTCGGGCCGGGATGGACGGGCAAACCCGCCGGCTTGTCGATGACGAGCACAAGGGCATCGCGGTAGAGGAGGCGCGCGCCTATGTCTGGTACGAGGGCATCGGCTGGGGGCATAGCCTCGCGCTAACTATGCCGGGTCCGGGGAGCAAGCGGGAATGAGCGAAGACAAGAGGCCGGGCTGGCTGCTGCGCAAGATGTTCGGCACCAAGGAGGAGGCGCGGCCCGCGCCGGTGCCGGTGCAGCCGCCCGATCCGAAGCCGGCCGCGACGCCCGCCCCGCGGCCGGCGCCCGAGCCGGCCATCGCGCCCGTGGCGCCGCCGCCCGACTCCCCCGCCTCGTTCTCCGAGGGACAGCCGGATTTTACGACCGCCGCCACGGACGTCTCGTCCGTGCCCCCGCCCGCGGGCGAGCCGGGCGACGAGAACGCGCGCAAGAACGCGGTCCCCGACGAACTCGAGGGGGCCGACCTGCAGCCCGTGGCGGGCGCCGAGGAGCGCCCGCCCGCCGGCACGGCCGGCGACGACCCGGCGCGCGGCGCCGAGGCCGCCGACACCACGAGCCAGGCATTCTCGCCCGAACCCGTCCTCCCGACGACATCGGAGCCTGAGCCGCATCTCGAGCCGGAACCCGAGCCCGAGCCGGCCCCGGAGCCCGAGGTCTCGACCCAGATCTTCATGCCCGAGCCGGATTCGTCCGCCGAGGAGCCGAAGCGCGGCTGGTGGAGCCGCCTGACGGGAGGCATGAAGCGGACCTCCTCGGCGTTGACCGAGCGCGTCACCGGCCTGTTCACCAAGCGCAAGCTCGACGCCGACACGCTGGAGGAACTGGAGGACGCGCTGATCCAGGCCGATTTCGGCATCGAGACCGCCATGCGGGTCTCGGAGGCCGTGGGCAAGGGCCGCTACGACAAGGGCATCTCGCCGGACGCCGTGCGGGAGATCCTGGCGGCGGAGGTCGAGCGCGCCCTCACCCCCGTGGCGATCCCCTTCCGCATCGACACCACGAAGAAGCCGTTCGTGATCCTGATGATCGGCGTCAACGGTGCCGGCAAGACCACCACCATCGGCAAGCTCGCGATGAAGTTGAAAGCCGACGGGCATTCGCTGATGCTGGCGGCCGGCGACACTTTCCGGGCGGCGGCGATCGAGCAGCTCAAGGTCTGGGGCCAGCGCACGCAGACCCCCGTCATCGCCCGCGCGCAGGGGTCGGACGCGGCCGGCCTCGCCTTCGACGCCTACGAGGCGGCCAAGGCCCAGGGCACCGACGTCCTCCTGATCGACACCGCCGGCCGGCTCCAGAACAAGGCCGGCTTGATGGCGGAGCTGGAGAAGATCCTGCGGGTGATCCGCAAGATCGACGCGCAGGCTCCCCACGCGGTGCTCCTCGTCCTCGACGCGACGGTGGGCCAGAACGCGCTGAGCCAGGTCGAGCTGTTCTCGAAGGCCGCCAACGTCACCGGCCTCGTCATGACCAAGCTCGACGGCACCGCACGCGGCGGCATCCTGGTGGCGCTCGCGGCCAAGTTCGGCCTGCCCGTGCACTTCATCGGCGTCGGCGAGGGCGTCGAGGACCTGGAGCCCTTCGCGGCGCGCGACTTCGCCCGCGCGATCGCCGGCCTGGACGCGGGCTGACGATCGCCCACGAAACCACTGGAACGCCTTGTCGCGGCACGCCGGTGCCGAGGCTCCCCTATGATGGACACCATGCAGATCGAAGCCATCCCTCCGCGCCGCCACCTTCCGCCACTGCTCAAGCTCGCCCTGGAGCTCGGGCCGTTGATGATCTTCTTCTTCGGCAACGCCTACGCCGAGCGCCTCGGGGTGCATCCCGACCAGAAGCTGTTCGTGGCCACCGGCGTGTTCATCGCCGCCACGGTGGTGGCGCTGGGCATCCACTACGCGCTGATGCGGCGGCTCCCCATCATGCCGCTGGTCTCGGGCGTCGTCGTGGTGGTGTTCGGCGGGCTGACGCTGGCGCTCCAGGACAAGACCTTCATCATGATGAAGCCCACCATCGTGAACACCCTGTTCGGCCTCGTGCTGCTCGGCGGGCTCGCCTTCGGCAAGTCGCTGCTCTCGGTGGTGCTCGACTCGATGTTCGCCCTCACCGAGGACGGCTGGCGCAAGCTGACCTTCCGCTGGGGCGTGTTCTTCCTCGTTCTCGCCGCCATCAACGAGGTGGTGTGGCGCACCCAGACGGAGGATTTCTGGGTCAGCTTCAAGGTCTTCGGCATCATGCCGCTGACCATCGCCTTCGCGCTGGCCCAGACCCCGCTGCTGATGCGCCACGAGCGCAAGGAGCCCGGCCCGGACCCGGTCTGACGAACCGATCAGGCGCCCCCGGACACGGCCTCCGGCACAAAGGGAGCCCGCGACCGGGGCGCCGGCCGCTCCGGACGGCGTTCGAGGCCGCCGCCTCAGCGCGCGGCGGGCGTGCCGGCCGCGCGGATCTTGTCGAGCACGGATGCGAAGTTCTCCGGCGTGACGATGCCCACGAGCTTGTCGCGGATCGTGCCGTCCGGCCCGATGATGAAGGTCTCGGGTACGCCGTAGACGCCGAAATCGATGCCGGCGCGGCCCTCGCTGTCCATCCCGACCGCCGCGAACGGCACGCCGTTGCGCGTCAGGAAGCGGCGTCCGTTCTCCGCCGTGTCCTTGTAGTCGACGCCGACCAGCCGCACGCCCGGCTCGCGCGCGAGGCGCATGAGTTGCGGATGCTCGATCTGGCAGGGCGCGCACCAGGAGGCCCAGAAATTCACCACCGTGACGCTGCCGAGGAGGTCGGCGCGCGCCAGGCCCGGAACCGCCGCGCCGTTGGCGGAGAGGCCCGGCATCGCCGGGAGGTCGAAGGCGGGGGCGGGCTTGCCGATCAGGGCCGAGGGGATGGCCGCCGGGTCGGCGCCCGAGCGCAGGCGCAGGAAGAAGATCGCGGCGAGCACCGCGAAGGTGACCAGCGGCAGGATCACCAGGAGCGAGCGCCGGGCCGGCGCCGGAGCCTCCGTCGCGGGTTCGCTCACGCGCGCTCTCCGCCCGCGTCCTGGAGACCGGCGAGCGCCCGCTTCTGCGCCCGGTGATCCCGCACGGCGTGGAGGATCAGGCCGCCGATGACGAGGGCGGTGAAGGCGTAGGCGCCGAGGATGTACCCGGCATGCGTTCCGAGAATCATGGGCTTCCGAGACTTATGGACTTCCGAGGATCATGGGTTTCTGGGCAGCGTCAGGGGCCGGACCGGGCAGGCGGGACCCTTCACAGGCCCTGGACGGCTCCACCCATGGGCGAGGGCGCCACGGACACGCGCGCCGGCGTGATGCCCGCGTCGAGGCGCTCGGCCTCACGGATGGTCAGGGTGCGCACCCGGCGGCGCAGGATCTCGGTGCGCATGGCGTAGAGGTGCAGCGTCACCCCCAGCAGGGTGAAGGCCAGGATCATCTCCAGCAGTGGGTAGAGCATGCTCGGGTCGATCGCCGAACCGCCCATGCGCATGATCGAGGCGGGCTGGTGCAGCGTCGACCACCAGTTCACCGAGAACTTGATGATCGGCAGGTTCACCGCCCCGACCAGGGTCAGGATCGCGATGGCGCGCGCCGCCCGGTTCGGGTCCTCGATCGTCCGCCACAGGGCGATGATGCCGCAATAGATCAGGAACAGCACCAGCATGGAGGTCAGGCGCGCGTCCCAGACCCAGTAGGTGCCCCACATGGGCTTGCCCCAGAGGGAGCCCGTCACGAGGCAGATCAACGTGAAGGCCGCCCCGATCGGCGCGGCGGCGCGCTGCGCCACGTCCGCCAGGGGATGGCGCCAGACCAGGGTGCCGAGGGCCGAGAGCGCCATGCCGCCGTAGAAGAACACCCCGAGCCAGGCCGCCGGCACGTGGATGTACATGATCCGCACGGTCTCGCCCTGCTGGTAGTCGGGCGGCACCATGAACCAGGTGAGATACAGGCCGACCGCGAGGAGCAGGCCCGACAATCCGGCGAGCCAGGGCATCGCGGGTTGCGTCCAGCGCAGGAAGTGACCGGGATGGGCGAAGCGAGTCCACATGGTTCCGCCCTCTACCCCAGGGTGCGGTGCAGCGGCAATGCGCAGATGGTGCGCAGGGCGCCGCACGCCGCCGGTTCTTCGGGGGTGCGCCCAGCGGGCAGGGGGTGGGCGGGGCGGCCCTTCGTCCCCGGCATCAGGTGTTAGCCTGGAAGCCGGCCAGGGGTGCCACCACGCGGCAGACGAGGCCGGTGGGCGCGTAGTCGACGCTGATGGTGCCGCCGACGGCGCCCACGAGCCCGCGCTCGATCAGCCGCGAGCCGAAGCCCTTATGCGTGGGCGGCGTGACCGTGGGACCATCCGTCTCGGACCAGGCCAGCCGCACCACCGGGCCGGACGATTCCAGATCCAGGCTCCAGGCCACGGCGACGCGGCCGTCGGGCACGGAGAGGGCGCCGTACTTGACCGCGTTGGTGGCCAGTTCGTGCAGCATCAGCGCCAGCGACAGGGCCGCCTTCGCCCCCAGGGTGATCGGCGGCCCCGCGAGGTGGAAGCGCCCCGGCTGGCGGTCGTCGTGGATCGAGAGGGCGCCGTGCATGACCGCCTCCATCTCGGCGCTCTCGTGAGCGCCGGAGAGCAGGATGTCGTGGGCCTTGCCCAGCGCGATCAGGCGCGCGGCCAGGGCCTCCTTGGCCGCCTCCACGTCGGTGACGTTGCGCAGGGTCTGCGAGGCGATGGCCTGGACCATGGCCAGCGTGTTCTTGAGCCGGTGGCTGAGTTCGCGGTTGAGGATGCGCTGCTGCTCGTCCGCCTCGACGCGGGTCAGGCCGCCCCAGGCCCGCTCGGCCACCTCGCGCGCGAAGGCGATCTCGCCCGTGCTCCAGTCGCGGGGCACCCGGTCCAGGACGTAGAGGATGCCCGCGAGCCGGCCGCGCCGCAGGACCGGGACCTTGATCACCGCGCGCATTCCGAGGCGGTCATACCCCGCGGGATCGTCGACGCGGTCCGGCGTGGCCCGGATGTCGGCCACGCTGATGATGTCGCCGCGCCCCAGCCGGTCGACGCTCGCCGCCAGGGTCGAGCGCGGGGCGGTGGGCAGGCCCGGCATCCCGGTGCCGGCATCGGCCCCGTCCGCCATCCAGTCCGGCGTGATCGAGGTGATCTGCCCGCCGGCATCGACCTGCGCGTAGCCGGCGCGGGCGACGCCGAGGGCACGCCCCAGGCTCTCGGCCGTGGCGGCCACGACGTCCGCGTGCGTATGCAGGTCGCGCAGGCGATCGCTCAGGGCGATCAGCGCCTCGCGACGGGCGTCGGCACGCTTCTCCTCGGTGATGTCCTCGATCATCGCCGTGGCATGGACGCCGTTGCCCAGCCTCTGCGAGACGAGGTTCACCCGGGCCCAGATGACGCGCCCGTCGAGGCGCCGGTAGCGCTTCTCCAGGCGGACCTGCATGGTCTGGCCGGACGCCAGGCGCTCGTGCAGCGCGGCGCGCTCCGTGTCGTCCTCGGGAGGCGTCCAGCGGGCCAGGGAATGCCCGAGGATCTCCGATTCGGGCGCGCCCCAGATCTCGCAGAGCTTGGCGTTGACCGCGAAGGCGCGGACGCTGCGGGGGTCGAACTGCACGATGCCGATATTGGCGTTCTGGAAGACCGCGCGGAACTGGGCGCCGGCGCGGTTGCGCTCGGTGATGTCGAGCATCGCGCCGATCATCCGTGTCGGCGCGCCGGAGGCGTCGCGGACCATGTAGCCCCGGTCGAGCACGTCGGCATAGGTGCCGTCGGCGCGCAGGAAGCGGTACTCGTGGCTCCAATCGTCGCCGCTGCCCCCGATCGCCGCGCGGATATCGGCCTCGACGGCGGCCCGGTCCTGAGGGTGGATCTGGGCCAGCCACCAGCCGCCGGTGGGCTCGATCCGATCGAGCGGCCAGCCATAGGCGGCGGTGAGGGCCGCGTTCCACAGTACGGTGTCGTTGACGAGGTCCCAGTCCCAGATCGCGTCGTTGGTGGCCCGCGCCACGAGACGGTAGCGCTCCTCGGTCGCCCGGAGGGCGATCTCGGCGGTCTTGGCCTGGGTGATGTCGCGCACCGTGCCGACGAGGCGGATGGCGCGGCCCGCCTCGGTCACCCGCTGACCCCGCGCCGCCAGCCAGCGGGACGTCCCGCCGGCATCGATCCGGTACTCGCAGTCGAACGTCCCCGGTCCCGCCGGGTCGAGGGCCGCGCGCATGGCCGCGTCCACCCGGTCCCGGTCGTCCGGATGGAGCGCGGGCAGGAAGGTCCCCGCATAGGTGACGGGCGCCTCCGGGCGAAGGCCGAACAGGGCGTGGGCGCGGGCATCCCAGCGCAGGCGCTCCGCCTCCAGGTCGTAATCGAAGATCCCGATGCCGGTGGCCTCGACCGCGAGGCGCAGGAGGACGGCGTTCTCGCCGAGCGTCGGAGCATTCCGCGCCGCGTCGCCGTGCCCCGCCGGAGACGGCAGGTCCGGGCCGGACGCGTCCTGCGGCAGACCGTGCTGCCTGTCTGCCGAGGGCGTCATCATCGAGGGAGAGCGTCAAATCCTGTCTGGTGAGGCGCGTCGCCGGATGGCGCGCGCGAGGGTGCGGGTCAGGCCGGCTCGCGATCCGTCAGGGCCAGGAGCGATTCCGGACCGGGCCGATGGCCGGGGGGATCGACCGCGAGGAGTACGCCGTCCGTGCCGTAGATCGCGCCGAGCACCGTTTCGTAATGGTGCCGGACCACGCCGTGGCACTCGCAGGCGGCGGCCTCGGCCGCGACCCGGCTGCGCATGACGATGCGGCCGCGCCCGACCTCGATCAGCCCCTGCCGCTGCAAGGTCCGCAGGATGCGGGTGAGATAGGTGCGCTGGACGCCGAGCATCGCGGCGAGCAATTCCTGCGTCACCGGCAGGACTTCGGTCCCGATCCGGTCCTGGAGGGTCAGGAGCCAGCGCAGGCAGCGCGCCTCGATGGGGTGCAGCGCGTTGCAGGCCACGGATTGCAGCACCTGGGCCAGCAGGCAGTCGCCGTAGCGGGTGAAGAGGTTGCGCAGGGCCGGCGAGCGCCACTTGGCTTCCTGCAGACGCGCCGCGTCGAGGCGCAGGACGGGTCCGCCGAGCTGCACGACGGCATGCGTCGAGGCCGGGAGAAATCCGCTGCTGACGACGCCCCCGACCGCCCCCTCGCGGCCGATCGTGGCGGTCTCGGCGCTGCGCCCGTCGCGCATGACGATCATCAGGCTGACGACGGTCTGATCGCACGGGAAGGCGATCGTCGTGACGGAGGTGCCGACCGCGAACAAGGTCTCGCCGCGCCGGCAGAGCGCGAACTCCAGATGCGGATCGAGCAGCGCCCGGTCCTCGGGGCGAAGTCCGTCGAGGAGGAGATTGCCCGGAACGGGCATGCCGGGGCCCGAAGCCATGGAACGCGCTGTGTCCACCGTCTGTCTCTCGGGCCTCTAGCGCATCGCCGTGCGGGCGTCTGTCTAGAAGTAGACGTAACCGAGACAATTTTGGCGAATTGATGGGAACCTTTCCGACGGAAGGGATTCCGGACGCGCCGGACCCGGCGGCCAGGGGTTTGATGAGGGGACTTGGTAATAGGACTTGGCTCAGGCCTGACCGGCCTCGTCACCCTCGCCGATGCAGTCGAGGGCGCGCTCCACCGCGGTGACGGCGTCGAGCAGGTTCTGGACCGTGCGCTCGACCTCGCGGGCCGGGCGCCCCATGGCGGCGGCTCGGGCGCTCACGACCTCCAGCTGCTCCAGGAGGGCGAAGAGATCGTCGGCCACCGCCACCACGTCGGTGACGACGACAGGCGGTGCGGAGGGGCGTCGGAGGAAGGGAAGCACGTTGCTCATTGGCATCATGTGTCGCGTGTTCACGGGCAAAGCGCCAGCCTGCGCGGACCGGGATTCCACACGTTCGACCGGAAACGGGCGCTTCCCTTCCGGGGTGGTGAGCGTTTTCGTGGCGCGGTGACATCACTCCGTCAGGAACCGGCGACGATTCGTTAGCCTTGCGCGATTCGTCATCCCGGTCGCGGTCCCGGCGCTTGACGCGCAGGCGCCCGTGGCAGCACCACGGGCCCCACGTGCCACCAGGATCTCCGACGATGCGCCTCGCCACCCTCGCCCTCGCGACCCTGCTCCTGAGCGGACTCGGCGCCTGCAACAGCGACAGCCCCAGCGGTCGCGGCGGCGTCTCCGATGCCTTCGACACCAGCAATTATCGCCGGTCCAACGACACCAACGGCACCCAGACCCGCCGCGACGTGAACCGCCAGTACACCCAGCCCTCGATGCCCTCGATCATCAATCGCGGGAACTGAGTCCCGGTCCGACCCGCTCGCGGGTCGGTTCGCTCGGGGCAATTCTTCGGCTCAAGTCCGTTGGCGACGATATCGTCGAACCAGATGGATCCGGCCATCGGGGTGCCCGCCGGCGGCTTTTTGCCGAGCGAGCGCCGCGCGGCTTCATCGAGGGTGATCCGCAGACCGCTCTGACGGCCATCGACACGCACGCCAGATCCAAGACGCCTCCGAGCTCAGCACCGAGAGGCTGACGCCTGAGGAACAGCGGCATGGGTTCATCGAAGCCGCGCGGGAGGGTGGCTGGCGCCGGCGCGGATGAAACCGACATCGATACCGCGTTGAAACGGATCGCGAAGCCGAAGCGTGCGCCCGAAATCCGGCGTGCTGATCCGATCAGCAGGGTTGGTAGACGGGGCCGCCGTAGCATGAGCGCGGCCGGTCAGGATCAAGGTTGAACGCGCTCTTGCGGCCCGACCCCGAATCGGACGCGCTCCTCGATATGCAGCCCGACGCGGTGCAGGCAAGGAGCACGATCACGATCAGGTTCTTGCACATCGTTCACCTCTCCCGGGAACAGAAGGTCGCACCGGAATAGGGCGCAAATTTGCTGCGAGCGCCTTTGCTCAGACGGCCGCGGCGACAACCCAATCCAGAGCGGATCGCGAAGGCTCGTCACAGCCGTATGCGCGAACGGGAGAATCACCGAATCTCTCGGCTCAGTTCTTGTCTCTCGGCTCAGTTCTTGGCGAGCGCGTCCGCGAACGCGATCATGCGGTTGCGGGCGTAGGTCGGCAGGCCTGCGCTGATCGAGGTGCCGGTGTTGAAGGACGAGTTGCCCATCAGCACCTGGGCCGGCAGCAGGTTCTTGAGCACCGGAACGCGGGCATATTCCTGCTTGCGGTCGAGGACGTCGGCCTTGATCGCCAGCGCCATGTAGGTGGTCACCACGGTCTTCCCCGGATCGCCGGGCATGGGCTGGAACACCGCCAGGAACTTGCCGAAGCGCAGGATCTGGTTGACCCAGAAGATCGTCTGCTCCAGCCCGCCCGTCACCGGCGTGTCGACCTTCGTCAATCCTCCGAGAGCCCCGCCCCCGAGAGCCCCGCCCCCGAGGGCCGCGATCTCCGCGGGCGGCAGCGTGCGCAACTCGCTCTGGAACGAGACGAACTCGGCGATCTTCTTCGAGGCCCCGTCCTCGAGCCGGTTGGCGAGCTTCACGCCGAGCGGCAGCTTGCCCTCCAGATCGTAGCGCGACTCGATGCAGGTGGTGCCGACCTCGCACCAGGGCCGGTCGGGGCGCTTGGCGAAGGCGGCCGCCGGGTCCTTGTTCGGGGTGGCGTCGGCGGGGTTGAGCGCCTTGTGCTTGATCACCGGGTCCATCTTCGCGACGAAGCCGAGGGTGGCGTAGGCGGCGAGATCGATGCTCTCCGGGGGCCTGGCCACCACGAAACGCCCCTGGGCCACGTAGACCTTGAGGGTCTCGTGCCGGCGCTTGGCGACCCCGTTCAGGGTCTGCATGTAATCGGGCTCCGCATAGCCCGGATAGGGCGCCAGGGCGGCGCGCTCGCCCGGCCGCAGCCGGCCCCAGTCGAGATAGGGCACGAGGCCGTTCTCGGGCTTGGCCGGGTCGTCGCGATGATCCGTGAACAGGATGGTGCCGGGCTTCAGGCCCGCGAGGTTCGCCGCCTCGATGGACGGCACGTCCCTGATCCGGGCGTCCTTGGTCTGGTCCCCGCCGGCGGGAGCCGCCGGGGGCTGCTGCTTCATACCCTCCTGGGCGAGCGCCGTCCGGGGCGCGCTCGCCCCCGTCAGGGCGAGGGTGAGGGCAAGGAGAAGGGACGCCGGAACTGGGCTGTGCACGTCGAGGCCTCGAAGTCGGGGAGGGTGGCTGGCGGCCGGGACCGCGCTCAGAAGCGCGGATCGTCGCCGAACAGGTAGTCGGGATCGCGGCGGCGCGGACGCGGCCGGACCTCCTCGTCGTCGCCGAAGGGCGAGCGCTGCGTGCCCGGCCAGGGCTGGTAGGTCTCGCCCTGCGCCCGGCGGCCACGCCGCTCGCCGAAGGGATCGAGGAGATCGGAATCGGGCTGCGCCCGGCGCCCGCCGGCCAGTCCCCCGAAGAGGCCGCCCGCCACGTCGGGCGCGTCCTCGTCCGCGCCGAGGTCGCCGTCCTCGGCGTCGGGGCGCATGGCGGTCCGGGTCTCGCGCGGCAGGAGCTGGTACTGGGTGTCGGCCATGCGGCCGTCCTTGATCCGGAAGTGCTCGCGGAAGCCCCCGCCCTCCACGCGCTCGCCGCTGCGCGGATCGATGCTGACGTCGGCGAGGTACGGGCGCGCCTCGGGGGAGGGCGGCGCCAGGGGCGTCCGGGGCACGCCGTTGGCCCAGGCGGCCTGCAGGATGGAGCCCGCGATCGGCACCGCGAGGTGGCCGCCGGTCTGGCCGCGCCCCAGGGTCCGGCGGGTGCCGTCCGCATTGTCGTAGCCGACCCAGACCACGATGGTGATCTCGTTGGTGAAGCCCGCGAACCAGGCGTCGTTCTCGTTCTCCGAGGTCCCGGTCTTCCCCGCGATCGCGGAGGAGAACCGGCTCAGCGCCGCGGCCGTGCCGTGGTTGGTGACACCCTGGAGCATGGTCTTCAGCTGGTAGAACGCCACCCGGTCGGCCGATCCGATGCGGGTCGGCGCCTTCGCCTCGTGGGTGTAGAGGGTCCGGCCGTCGCGCTCGACGGATTCCAGCGCGTAGGGCGCGGGTCGCGCGCCCTCGTTGGCGACCGCCGCGTAGAAGGCCGCCAGATCCACCATCCGCACGGGCTGAGCGCCGAGCACGAACGGATAGTAGCGCTCGCACTCGGCGTAGATCTGCGCCTCGAGGGCGAGGTCGCAGACCTTCTGCAGGCTGGCCGGCGCCTTGTCGCTGATGCCGCCCTGGAGCAGGCGCGCCGTGACGAGGTTCTTCGAGAATTCGAGGCCCCGCCGCAGGGTCGTGGCGCCGGCCCCGCCGCCGTCGTAGTTCTTCGGCGACCAGGAATCGCCGACCCCGCCGATGGGCGGCAGGGTGATGGCCGAGTCCATCACCAGGGTGTTGGGCTGAAGGCCCGCGTTCAGCGCCGCCAGGTAGGTCAGCGGCTTCAGGGTCGAGCCCGGCTGGCGCACGGTCTGGGTCACGCGGTTGAGCTGGCTCACCGGGTAGGAGAAGCCGCCCGCCATGGCGAGGATGCGGCCCGTGCGGTTCTCCAGCACCAGGGCGGCGCCCTGGACGGCCGGGCGCACGCGCAGGTCGGCGCGCGGGTTGCGCGCGCTGGGATCGCGCAGCCTCACCCGGACCACGTCGTAGGCTTGCAGCTTGCCGCGCGCGGGGCCGGGCTCCAGGCTGGCGGTGCGGCCATCGGCGAGGCCGACCTTCGCGCTGCCGCCGCGCCCGGTCTCCAGCACCACCGCGAGCGGCCAATGCACGTCGTAGAGCACCGGCCGCGCGGTCTCCAGGGCGCGCTGCCAGGCGGGCTTCGGACGCTCGACCTTCGCGGCCGCCCTGTCGGCCTCCGCCGCGCGCTTGCGCTCCGCCTTGGTCTTGGGCGCGGGCGCGGGCTTCGGCGCGTCGCCGACGAGGAGGGGCACGCCCAGCGGCGAGGCCTCGGCGGCGGGCGCCGCGCCCTCGAGCCGGCGCACGGCGTCGGCGAGGTTGAATTCCGGCCCCTCGTAGCGCTGGCGGCCGGTGGAGCGCTCGTAATTGGCCAGCCCGTCCTGAAGCGCGGTCTCGGTGGCGGTCTGGAGGCCGGCATTGAT
This sequence comes from Methylobacterium sp. J-068, assembly GCF_022829445.1. Taxonomy (GTDB): domain Bacteria; phylum Pseudomonadota; class Alphaproteobacteria; order Rhizobiales; family Beijerinckiaceae; genus Methylobacterium. Next base: position 60,345 of record NZ_JAKSXY010000066.1, read on the forward strand.
GGTGGAGCGCACCACGTGGCTGGCGGTCGTGAGCGAGTCGACGCCCGCGAAGGTGCGCACCTCGCGCGTCAGGTGATCGACGAAGTAGAAGCCGGAATCGCGCCGCGCCGTCTCGATCGGCTTCAATCCCAGGGGCGCGTTGGCCGCTTCGCCGAGCTGCGCCTCGGTGATCACGCCCTCCTCCTTCATCCGCGCGAGCACGTAGGCCCGGCGCTCGCGCGCCCGGTCGGGGTACTTGTCGGGGCTGTAGAAGTTCGGGCCCTTGGGCATGCCGGCCAGGAGGGCGGCCTCGGGCACGGTGAGCTGGCCCACCGATTTGCCGAAGTAGCTGCGCGCGGCCATCTCGATGCCGTAGGCGCCGCGTCCGAGATAGATGCCGTTGAGGTAGAGTTCCAGGATCTGCGGCTTAGCCAGGATGCGCTCCAGGCGGGAGGCCACGATCATCTCGCGGATCTTGCGCTCGTAGGTGACGTCGTCGCCCACCGAGAGGTTCTTGACCACCTGCTGGGTGATGGTCGAGCCGCCGGCCGGGCGGCCCGGCGAGGCGAGGTTGCCGATGAAGGCGCGGATCACGCCGCGCTCGTCGATGCCGTGGTGGGTCTCGAAGCGCTTGTCCTCGGCCGCCACGAAGGCCTTCTGCACCATCACCGGCACCTCGGCGATGGGCACGCTGAGGCGCCGCCCATTGGCTTCGAAGGCCTCGGCGTAGCGCTTGCCCGCCCCGTCGAAGATGAGGCTGGCGCCGGGGAGCTTGCGCTCCTTCAGGGCCTCGGCCGAGGGCAGGTCGGCCACCGCCTTGTTGTAGAAGGCGATGACCTCGGCCGCGTCGAAGGGCGAGTCCTTCGGGTTCTCGCCCTTGCAGAACTGGCGGTAACTGACGTTCAATTCGCCGATATCGAGCCCGTGCAGGATCTTGGGCGCGCCGGCCCCCGCGACGGCGCTCGGATCCTCCATCGCGGTGGAAATCAACTCGTCGAGATTGATGTCCTCGATGTCGAAGGCCTTGCGCATGTGGGCGCAGCCGTCGCGCAGGATCTGCACCACCTGGCCCTTGTCGGCCACCGGATCGAACTGGGTCCTCACCGCGTCCGGCCGCGTGGTGACCTGGCTGAGCGTCAGCGCCGTGGCGAACAGCTTGATCAGGATGATGTTCATGCGGGGCGAGGGACCGGGGTCGGGGAACGCGAGGAACGGCTCGTCGGACGGGCTCGATCGGGCCGGTCATACGAGCCCAAGGATGCGTTGCACAACGCGGCTGATTTAAGGACGTGATCCGGCCCTGACGCGGATGCCATTAAGACACGACGGAGGCGATCGATCATGCCCCGCTTCCGCACGCAGCCTGGCGGCATCCTCGCCCAAGAATACCTGACGCCGCTCGGCCCCTCCGTCCGGCTTTGGCAACGGAGGTCGGCGTTCCGCCCAATCGCCTGTCCGAGATTGCGAGGCCCACTCCGTCGAAGCGCAGTAAGGTCGGGCCCGCTACTTGTTGCGCCCGAGCAGCACGAGCCAGCCGATCCCGATCACGCACACCATCGCCCCCACGGTGACGAAGGCCGGCGTGCCGAGGTCCATGAAGCGGGGTGCCAATTGCGTCGCGAAGGCGGCGACGATCAGCGCCACGGCGATGCGGGCGGCGGCGCGCTCGATGCCGCGGGTGAGCTTCTCGATGCCCTTGAGTTCGATCTCGACGGTGACGCGGCCCTGCTTCAGGCGCACCAGCATGAGGTGGATCAGGGTCGGCAGCTCGGAGGCCGCGCCGAACAGGCCCGCGCCCACCGCCTCGACCTTGCGGGTCAGGCCCTTGATCGAGAATTGCGAGGCGAGCTTGCGCTTCACGGTCGGGCCGGCGGCCGAGAACAGGTCGAAGCCGGGGTCGAGCTGGCGCATCACGCCGTCCGCCGTCACCAGCCCCTTGAACAGGATGGCGAGATCCGTCGGCATGGCGAGGTCGTTCTCGCGCGCCATGGTCATGAAGTCGGTGAGCAGCGCGCCGAAATCGAGGGAGGCTCCGGTGTGGCGGGCCACGAAGGCCTGCGACGAGGCCTCGAGCTTGGTCAGGTCCGGGTTGCTCGACCCGCTCCAGTCGAGGAGCACGGCCATCAGCCCATCGGAATCCTCCTTCAGCATGGCGCCGATGAGCATGAGGAGCTGGGTGCGGCGGCGCTGGGACAGGCGGCCGATGATGCCGAAATCGATGAAGCCGATCCGGTTGTCCGGCATGATCAGCATGTTGCCGGGATGCGGGTCGGCGTGGAACACGCCCTCGATCAGCGCCATCTGCAGGAAGGCGTCGGTGCCCTTCTGGGCCAGCAGCACCTTGTCGTAGCCGGCGGCATCCAGGCGGGCATGGTCGTTGGGCGGGATGCCGTGCACGAATTCCTGCACGAGCACGCGCTCGGAGGTCCATTCCCAGTGGATCTTGGGCACCACGATGTCGTCGCGGTCGGCGAAGATCGCCGCGATGGTCTCGCAGTTGCGTGCCTCGTTGATGAGGTCGAGCTCGCCGTAGAGGCCGCTGGCGAGGTGGCGCATCTGCTCCTGGGGCTGGTAGCGGCCGAATTCCGGCCACTCGTCCACGACGATGCGGGTGGCGTGCCCCATCAGGCGCAGATCCGCCTCGATGACCTTGCGCAGGCCCGGGCGCAGCACCTTCACCACCACCTCCTCGCCCGTGTGCAGGCGGGCGCGGTAGACCTGCGCGATGGAGGCGGCCGCGAGCGGCGTGGTGTCGAACTCGGCGAAGACCTCCGCGGGCGGGGCGCCGAGATCCTCCTCCAGCTGGGGCCGGATGCGCTCCCACGGGATCGGCTTGACCTGGCTGTGGAGCTTCTCGAGCTCCTCGGTCCATTCCGGGGTCAGGAGGTCGGGCCGGCTCGCCAGGATCTGGCCGAGCTTCACGAAGGTCGGCCCCAGGGTCTCGATGGCCCGGCGCACGCGCTGGGGCTGCGACAGCCGCGCGATGTCGACCTGCGGCGTCCGGCGCTTGGCGAGGCGCGCCACCTGCGCGAGGCCGAGGCGCTCGACGACCTTGGTGACGCCGAAGCCGATGAGGACGGCGGCGATCTCCCCGAGGCGCTGCCGGTCCCGTGCGGCGACGAAGGCGGTTTTCAGCATGTGCGCAAGGGACCCGGGAAGGGAAGGAGGCTGGCCGTAAACGCGCGGCCGGACGATTGGTTAAGGCTCCGCTAGTCCCGTGGCGAGGCCGAAGTTTGTCCACGCGGCCCGCGCGACGCGCGGCGGATTCGCGCCCGCGCCGATCTCGGGCTAGACAGGCGTCCTCCCGCGTCCGCGCGGCGCCTCTCCGCGCCCGCGCGGCGCCATCCCGCGAGACCAGCGATGCCAGGCACGCCCCGCGCCGGAATTGTTCCGGTGACCCCCTTCCAGCAGAACTGCACCCTGATCTGGTCGGACGAGACCAAGGTCGGCGCCGTGGTCGATCCGGGCGGCGACCTCGACCGGATCGAGGCGGCGATCGCCGCGCAAGGCATCACCATCGAGAAGATCCTGCTCACCCACGGCCATATCGACCATGCGGGCGGGGCGGCCGAACTGCGCGAGCGCCTCGGCGTGCCGATCGAGGGGCCGCACGAGGCCGACCGCTACCTGCTCGACAGCCTGCCGGAGACGGGCGCCAATTACGGCATCGACGGCGCCCGCGTGGTGACGCCCGACCGCTGGCTCGCCGACGGCGACAGGGTCGAGGTCGGCGGTCTCGCCTTCGACATCCTGCACGCCCCCGGCCACTCGCCCGGCAGCGTGGTGTTCATGAGCCGCGACGCGCGCTTCGCCCTCGTGGGCGACGTGGTGTTCAAGGGCTCGGTGGGCCGCACCGACCTGCCCGGCGGCAGCCACGAGCAACTGATCCGGGCGATCAAGGACAAGGTCCTGCCGCTCGGCGACGACGTCGCCTTCATTCCCGGACACGGCCCCACGAGCACGCTCGGCGAGGAGCGGATGACGAACCCGTTCCTGCAGGATTGAGGCCCCCGTCCGGGGGCGGCCGCGCGCCCTTGACCGGAGGTTAACGCGGTCCGCGTAGAAAGGCATCGTTTCCGGGCCCGCCAGGGCCAGGAAGCGATGCATTCTCAACGTGAAACGCCTATATTGCGTGGATAGAAGAAACGCAGGCGCGCGGGGGTTCGGCCTGGGCCGACGAGCCCAGCCCAAGAGCCCGCCTGCCCGAGGAAGTTCATGTCCGACAGCTCCCACAACCTCGCGGCCGATGCCTACGGCGCGGAATCCATCCGGGTCCTCAAGGGGCTCGACGCCGTGCGCAAGCGCCCCGGCATGTATATCGGCGACACCGACGACGGCTCGGGCCTGCACCACATGGTCTACGAGGTCGTGGACAACGCCATCGACGAGGCGCTCGCGGGCCACGCGGACCTCGTCGCCGTCACGCTGAACGCCGACGGCTCCGTCACGGTCTCCGATAACGGCCGCGGCATCCCCACCGACATCCACAAGGAGGAGGGGGTCTCGGCGGCCGAGGTCATCATGACCCAGCTGCACGCGGGCGGTAAGTTCGACCAGAACTCCTACAAGGTCTCGGGCGGCCTGCACGGCGTCGGCGTCTCCGTGGTCAACGCGCTCTCGCAATGGCTCCGCCTGCGCATCTGGCGCAACGGCAAGGAGCACGCGATGGAGTTCCGCCACGGCGACGCGGTCTCGCCGCTGGTGATCGTCGGCGACGGCAACGGCCGGCGCGGCACGGAGGTGTCGTTCCTGCCCTCCACCGACACCTTCACGATGATCGAGTTCGATTACGGGACGCTCGAAAAGCGCCTGCGCGAACTCGCCTTCCTGAACTCGGGCGTGCGCATCGTCCTCACCGACGCGCGCCACGCCGAGCACAAGCGCGAGGAGCTGTTCTACGAGGGCGGCATCGAGGCCTTCGTGCGCTACCTCGACCGCTCGCGCAAACCCATCGAGGGCATGCAGAAGCCCGTGATGGTGCGGGCCGAGCGCGACAACATCCGGGTCGAGGTCGCCCTGTGGTGGAACGACTCGTTCAACGAGACGGTCCTGCCCTTCACCAACAACATCCCGCAGCGCGACGGCGGCACCCACATGGCGGGGTTCCGCGCGGCGCTGACGCGCCAGATCACGGGGTATTCCGAATCGTCGGGCATCGCCAAGCGCGAGAAGATCTCGCTCACCGGCGAGGATTGCCGCGAGGGCCTCACCGCCGTCATCTCGGTGCAGGTGCCCGATCCGAAATTCTCCTCGCAGACCAAGGACAAGCTCGTCTCCTCCGAGGTGCGCCCGGCCGTGGAGAACGTGCTGAACGAGGGCCTGTCGAACTGGCTGGAGGAGAACCCGGCGCTCGCCCGCTCGGTGATGGCCAAGGTCATCATGGCGGCCTCCGCCCGCGAGGCGGCGCGCAAGGCCCGCGAGACCGTGACCCGCAAGGGCGTCCTCGACATCGCCTCGCTGCCCGGCAAGCTCGCCGATTGCCAGGAGCGCGACCCCTCGAAATGCGAGATCCTGCTGGTCGAGGGCGATTCCGCCGGCGGCTCGGCCAAGCAGGGCCGCGACCGCACCTTCCAGGCGGTGCTGCCGCTGCGGGGCAAGATCCTCAACGTCGAGCGCGTGCGCGCCGACCGGATGCTGTCCTCGGCCGAGATCGGCACGCTGATCACGGCGCTGGGTGCCGGCATCGGCCGCTCGTCCACGGACCGCGAGGGCTTCAACCCGGAGAAGCTGCGCTACCACCGCATCATCATCATGACGGATGCCGACGTCGACGGCTCGCACATCCGCACCCTGCTGCTGACCTTCTTCTTCCGGCAGATGCCGGAGGTGATCGAGCGCGGGCACCTCTACATCGCCCAGCCGCCGCTCTACAAAGCCGCCAAGGGCAAGTCGGCGATCTACCTCAAGGACGAGCGGGCGCTGGAGGATTACCTCATCGATGCGGGCGTCGACGGCGCCGTGCTGCGCCTCGCCTCCGGCACCGAATTCGGCGGCGCCCAGCTGAAATCCCTGGTCGAGGAGGCGCGCCAGTTCCGCGGGCTGATGCAGGCCCTGCACACGCGCTACGACCGCGCCGTGGTCGAGCAGGCGCTGATCGCCGGGGCCTTCCGCGTCCATGTCGACGAGAACCAGGCCGAGGCCGAGGTGCTGGCCGAGGAGGTCGCCCGGCGCATGGACCGGATCGTCGACGACATCGAGCGCGGCTGGGAGGGCTCGGTCGCGGAGGGCGGCTACGTCCTCAGCCGGACCCTGCGCGGCGTGCGCCAGGTGGCGACCCTCGACCCCTCGCTGCTGGCCTCGCAGGAGGCCCGCCGCCTCGCCGACCGGGCGGACGCCCTGCGCGAGATCTACGACCAGCCCGTGACCTACGCGCGCAAGGGCGACGAGACGACCCTGCACGGTCCGGTGGGCCTGTTCGAGGCGGTGATGGCCTTCGGCCGCAAGGGCCTGCAGCTCCAGCGCTACAAGGGCCTCGGCGAGATGACGGCCCAGCAGCTCTGGGAAACCACCCTCGACCGCGACGTGCGCTCGCTCCTGCAGGTCAAGGTGAAGGACACCGAGGAGGCTGGCGATCTCTTCGTCAAGCTGATGGGCGACGTGGTGGAGCCCCGCCGCGAATTCATCCAGGACAACGCCCTGAGCGTGGCCAACCTCGACGTCTGAGCGAAGCCCCAATCCGCCCTCCCGAAGGGAGCAGGCGGATTTGGCCCGAGGATCGCCCTCAGCGGACCGGCGGCTTTGCCGGCTCCGCGGCGACCCGCGTCCGGATCGCGTCCAGCAGGGCGCCCTCGAACATCATGGCGGAGCCGTAATGGTATTCGAGGTCGAAGATCCGGCGCGAATTCATCGACAGGGACGCGCTGTGCAGCGCGACGAGCCGGCCGCTCTCGTCGAACAGACCGGACCCCGAGCCGCCGAAGCCGTTGTTGCAATCGTGCCGGACGCGCCGGATGGCGTCCTCGCTGGGGGGATCGATCTGGCGGATCGCGCAGCGCTCGAGGCTGGTCTGGCCCGCGTAGTTCGCGTGCCCGCCCGGTGAGACCATGACGACGGGAATCGTCGCGGTGCCGGTGGGCAGGTCGGGTGAGGCCGGAATCGGCTGCGGACGCACGTTCTCGGCCGCCTCCGCCAGGTCGAGGAGCGCCCAATCGTCGGTGATGTGGAGGGACATGGCGCCCGGCGCGGTGCCGAGGCGCAGCGTCTCCGGCGCGAAGTCGTAGTTCCGGCCACCGATCTGGAAGAAGCAATCGGCGACCTCCCGCGTCCGTTCGAGGTGCCGACTGCGGAAGTTGTGGGCGTTGAGCACCACGAGGCGTTGGTTTCCGATCAGCCAGGCGGCGGCCGCCTTGCGGGGGATGCCGTCCGCCCTGCAGAAGAGCACGCCCGCGCCCGGATAGCGCTCGTAATCCGCGCCCGAGAGTTCCCGGCGCTCGTCCTTGGGATAGAGCGCCGCCAGGCGCTGGTCGCCCCCCGCCTCGACACGGGCGGAATGCAGGGCGGTGACCGCCAGTGCGATGCACAGGAGAGCCGCCAAGACGAGGATCAAGGCCAGGGCCAAGCCCAGGCCGAGCCGGCTCGGCACGCCGACGCGCGCGATCACGGGGTTCGAGTGTCTCCAGTACGGGAATCCCGGCATCCGTCTCCGCCCCTCCCGCCCCGGGCGCCCTGCGGCGCTCCCGTCGTTCCCGGTTGTCCGGATGGCTCTGCCATCCGGTGACGCGCCGCGGCACCGGCGCGCTACTCGTCCGCCTTCTGATGGACCGAGACGCAGATCTTCACAGCCTGCTCGAGCTTGATGTCGCCCGGGTTGCCAATATTGGCGGTCTCTTCGATGCACCGAATGAAATAATTCATGTCGAGCTCCGGAGACAGGCTCGAGAATGCCTTGCCCATCCGCGTGGCGAAATCGACCTTCTCGTCGAGGGAAGCGCGCGGCCAGCGGGCGACCGGGTCGTCCATGGAAAGCTTTGCCGCCTGAGCGGTCGAGACAAGGCCGAGAGACAAACATAAGACAAAACTAAGATATCGCGTCATGACAGGTCTTGAACCACTCGATGCGTGAAAGTCCTTGGTGGCCCACATTCGTTCCGCATCTGTCACGCTGTCAATTCGATCTTTCACACCGGAGCGAAAGGGCAATTGCGCCTCTCGTTTATTCTCAATCCGACCGCATCGATTGCCGATTGCTCCCAATAAAAAAGTGCCAACTGACCGCAGACACCGCTTCTGACAAATGCTTTTATGAATAGCCAGCGGATCAGTAATAAAAACTTCATAAGAGCAATTTTGCTCAAGATACTCTTATGAATACCAGATCGCCTGATGTTCAATACAGGCATCTGCGCTGTTCCGGTGAAATCAAAGGCTGTGACGGACCGATCGGTCAACGTGCGCGGCATTCAGGGTAGGAGACGTTCAGATGAACAGGTTTCTGGCTTCGGTCTCGGTGCTGGCGATCGGTGCTCTCGCGCCGATTGGCCTGACAAGCATCGCTTCCGCGAACGACAAGCTCATCGAGATGGCGAAGGACGACGCCAACTGGGTGATGCCCGGAAAGAATTACGACTCGGACAATTACAGCCCGCTCAAGCAGATCAACACGAGCAACGTGAAGGACCTGAAGGTCTCCTGGACGTTCTCGACCGGCCTGCTCAACGGGCACGAGGGCGCTCCGGTCGTCGTGAACAACAAGATGTACATTCACACGTCCTTCCCCAACAACACCTTCGCCCTCGGCCTCGACGACCCGGGCAAGATCCTGTGGCAGGACAAGCCGAAGCAGAACCCGGCCGCCCGCGCCGTGGCCTGCTGCGATCTCGTGAACCGCGGCCTCGCCTACTGGCCGGGCGACGGCAAGACGCCGGCCCTGATCCTCAAAACGCTCCTCGACGGCAACGTCATGGCGCTGAACGCCGAGACCGGCGAGACCGTCTGGAAGGTCGAGAATTCCGACATCAAGGTCGGCTCGACGCTGACGATCGCGCCCTACGTGGTCAAGGACAAGGTCATCATCGGCTCGTCCGGCGCCGAGCTCGGCGTGCGCGGCTACCTCACCGCCTACGACGTGAAGACCGGTGCCCAGGTCTGGCGCGCCTACGCGACCGGTCCGGACAAGGACCTGCTGCTGGCCGACGACTTCAACATCAAGAACGCGCATTACGGCCAGAAGGGCCTCGGCACCTCCACCTGGGAGGGCGATGCCTGGAAGATCGGCGGCGGCACGAACTGGGGCTGGTACGCCTATGACCCGGGCACCAACCTGATCTACTTCGGCACCGGCAACCCGGCGCCGTGGAACGAGACCATGCGCCCCGGCGACAACAAGTGGACGATGACGATCTTCGGCCGCGACGCAGATACAGGTGAGGCCAAGTTCGGCTACCAGAAGACCCCGCACGACGAGTGGGACTACGCGGGCGTCAACGTGATGATGCTCTCGAACCAGAAGGACAAGGACGGCAAGGACCGCAAGCTCCTGACCCATCCGGACCGCAACGGCATCGTCTACACGCTGGACCGCACCGACGGATCGCTGGTCTCGGCCAACAAGATCGACGACACCGTCAACGTCTTCAAGTCGGTGGATCTGAAGACCGGCCAGCCGGTGCGCGATCCGGAATACGGCACCCGGATGGACCATCTCGGCAAGGACATCTGTCCCTCCGCGATGGGCTATCACAACCAGGGCCACGACTCCTATGATCCGGAGCGCAAGGCGTTCTTCATGGGCATCAACCACATCTGCATGGATTGGGAGCCCTTCATGCTGCCCTACCGCGCGGGTCAGTTCTTCGTCGGTGCGACGCTGAACATGTATCCGGGCCCGAAGGGTGACCGTCAGAACTACGAAGGCCTCGGCCAGATCAAGAGCTACAACGCCATCACCGGCGCGTTCCAGTGGGAGAAGATGGAGCGCTTCGCGGTCTGGGGCGGCACGACGGCCACCGCCGGCGGTCTGGTGTTCTACGGAACCCTCGACGGCTACATCAAGGCGCGCAACTCGGACAACGGAGACCTTCTCTGGAAGTTCAAGATGCCGTCCGGCGCGATCGGCTACCCGATCACCTACACCCACAAGGGTGACCAGTACGTCGCCATCTACTACGGCGTCGGCGGCTGGCCGGGTGTCGGCCTCGTGTTCGACCTTCAGGATCCGACCGCGGGCCTCGGCGCCGTGGGCGCGTTCAAGAAGCTCGCGAACTACACCCAGATGGGTGGCGGCGTGATGGTGTTCTCGCTCAACGGCAAGGGCCCCTACGACGATCCGAACGTCGGCGAGTACCAGACGGCGGCGAAGTGAGCGCCGGCCCGTCGAGTCCCCTCGGCACATAGACCGTAAGCGCGTCCCTCTCCCCCTCGTGGGGAGAGGCCAGGAGTGTGGGTGGCTCCGCTGGCCTTCGCGGGCCGAGAGTCACCCACACTCCCACCTCCACCTCCTCCCCAGCGGATCTCGGGACGGCCCGAGATCCGCTGGGGAGGAGAGCCGCGCCCAAGTCACGAAAAAACCGACCATCAAGAAGAACGGAAACGCTCCCATGTCCTTCGCCAAAGGATTCCTGTGCGCCGCCGCCGTCCTTGCCCTCGGCGGTACCGCGCTCGCGCAGGCCGCCCCGGCGGCCGACACCAAATCCGCCTCCGACGACAAGACCCTGCGCGTCTGCGCCGCCAACCAGCCGCCGCTCTCGATGAAGGACGGCAGCGGCCTCGAGAACCGCATCGTCTCCGCCGTCGCGGAAGCCATGGGCCGCACGGCGCAGTTCGTCTGGTCGGACAAGCCGGCGATCTACCTGGTGCGCGACAGCCTCGACAAGAAGCTCTGCGACGTCGTCGTCGGCCTCGACAGCGACGACCAGCGCGTCCTCACCACGAAACCCTATTATCGCAGCGGATACGTGTTCATCACGCGCGCCGACCGCGACCTCGACGTGAAATCCTGGACCGACCCGCGCCTCAAGACCGTCGATCACATGGTGGTCGGTTTCGGCACGCCCGGCGAGGCCATGCTGAAGGATATCGGCCGCTACGAAGAGGACATGGCCTACCTCTACTCGCTGGTGAACTTCCGGGCCGCGCGCAACACCTACACCCAGATCGATCCGGCGCGGATGGTCAATGAGGTCGTCGCCGGCAAGGCCGACGTGGCGGTGGCCTTCGGTCCCGACGTGGCGCGCTACGTCAAGGATTCCTCCGAGCCCCTGCGGATGAACCTGGTCCCGGACGACACCACCCGCAGCGACGGCCGCAAGATGCCGCAGAGCTTCGATCAGTCCATGGGCGTGCGGCGCGGCGACGAGGCCCTGAAGACGGCCCTCGACGCGGCGATCCTGAAGGCGAAGCCGAAGATCGAGGCGATCCTGAAGCAGGACGGCGTGCCCGTCGTCGCCACCAACTGACGCGGCGATCCCGCGCCGCGCCTGAACCCGTCCCGAATCTCATCGCCGGCGCTCGCAGCGGAGCCCGGCCCAGCCGAGCCCGGTCGCCCAGCCGCCCGGCGCCATCAGGTCCAATACATGCGTGATTCCCACGGCATCCTGGCCGTCTGCTTCAGCCTCGCGGCCGTTCTCGGCGGCGTCGCGGCCCTGGCGCAGCCCGCCGCAGGCCCTCAGACCGGCATCGTCTTCCGCAACACCGTCACCGGAGAGCAGCTCAACATCGCGGAAGGCAAGGAAGGCGGCCGCGACACCCCCGCGGTCAAGCAGTTCTTCCAGACCGGCAAGAACGCCTACATCGACGACAAGTCCTGCCTGCGCAACGGCGAGTCCCTCTTCGCCACCTCGTGCTCCGGCTGCCACGGCCATCTCGCCGAGGGCAAGCTCGGGCCGGGCCTCAACGACAATTACTGGACCTACCCCGCCAACACGGAGGATGCGGGCCTGTTCTCCACGATCTTCGGCGGCGCCAACGGGATGATGGGCCCCCACAACGAGAACCTCACGCCCGACGAGATGCTCCAGGTCATCGCCTGGATCCGGCATCTGTATACGGGTCCCGTCAAGGATGCCGTCTGGCTCAACGACGAGCAGAAGAAGAATTACACGCCCTACAAGCAGGGCGAGACCTTCCCCAAGGACGTGAAGGGCCAGTGCCCCCCGCTGGCCGACTGACGTCCGAGGAAGTCACGGCGCGCCGTGGATCGCGCCACGGCGCCGATCCGTGAACAACGCAACGGCGCGAGACGCCGCAACAACGATCAACGGAGGAGACGACCATGCGGACATTCATCACGGCCCTGGCGATCGGTGCGGGCGCGCTGCTCGCGCTTCCCGCGCTCGCCTATGACGGCACCAAGTGCAAGGCGGCCGGCAATTGCTGGGAGCCGAAGCCCGGCTTCCCCGACAAGATCGCCGGCACGAAGTACGATCCGAAGCACGACCCGAAGGAGCTGAACAAGCAGTCCGAGTCGATCAAGGCGATGGAAGAGCGCAACAAGAAGCGCATCGAGGCCGCCAAGAAGTCCGGCAAGTTCGAGTACGACGTCACCAAGCTGTCCTCGAACTGAACCCGCCGTTCCTCGGCTGACATCTCCGGCCGCCCGTCCCCGCGTCGGGCGGCCCTCGAGACGGTCGCGATCCGGGCGCAGCGCCCGAGGCCGCGGCCGTCCTTCCGCAAGGCAGACATCATGAACCAGTTCCGCTCCGGGGATGCGATGCTCACCGACTGGCGCGAGGCGGCCGGCCGTTTCGAGCGCGCCGTGGCGGGAGCCGTGCTCGGACAGGATCAGGCGATCCGTCTTCTCACCATCGCGCTCTTCGCGCGCGGCCACGTGCTGCTCGAAGGCGATGTCGGCGTCGGCAAGACGACGCTGCTGCGCGCCGTGGCGCGCGCGCTCGGCGGCGCCTACGAACGCGTCGAGGGGACGGTGGACATGATGCCCACGGACCTCGTCTACCACACCTACCTCGCCGATGACGGCCGCCCGCGCGTCGAGCCCGGCCCGGTGCTGCGGCAATCCGAGGACCTGTCGATCTTCTTCTTCAACGAGATCAACCGGGCCCGGCCGCAGGTGCATGCGCTGCTGCTGCGCCTCATGGCGGAGCGCACGCTCACCGCCTTCAACCGCGAGTACCGCTTTCCCAACCTCCAGGTCTTCGCCGACCGCAACCGCGTCGAGCGGGAGGAGACGTTCGAGCTGCCGGCGGCGGCCCGCGACCGCTTCCTGATGGAAATCGGGCTGGAGGCGCCCCGCGACCCCGAGGCCCGACGCGCCCTGATCTTCGACCCGCGCTTTCACGACACCGACGCGCTCATCGCGGGCATCGACGGCGGCGTCCTCGATCACGCCGCCATGGCGGGCATCGGCGCGGCGATCCAGCACGGCGTCCAGGCGAGCCCCGCGATCCAAGCCTACGTGATCGGGCTCTGGGAGGCGCTGGTCCGGCCGGCGCAGGCCGGCATCCGCCTGCCCGGCATCGACATGGAATCCCTGGTCCAGGGTGGGGCCTCGCCGCGTGGCGTCGCCTTCCTGGTCCGCGCCGCCCGCGTCCGCGCCTGGCTGGAGGGGCGCGACTGGATGGTGCCCGAGGACATCCGCGCGATCTTCCCGCAGGTCATGGCGCACCGGGTCTTCCTGGAGCCGATCTACGAGATGCGCCGCGCCGCGATCATGCCCGAACTCTGCCGGGCGGTGTTCGAGACCGTGCCGGCGCCATGACGGACGCCGCGCAACCCGACATCGTCTACCGCCCGCGCGGGCGTCTGCCCGGCACCCGCCTCGGCGCCCATCGCGGCCGCGATGCCGGCGGCCTCGGCACCTTCCGCGACCAGGTGCCGTTCCTGCGCATGCCGGATGCCCGGCGCATCGACGTGCGCGCCACCCTGCGCGATCCGTTCGAGGGCACCTTCGTGCGACGCTTCGAGGCGCGCACCCTGGTGGAGGTCTGGGCGCTCTTCGATCTCACCGCCTCCATGCGCTTCTCCGGTGAGGCCGACCGCATCGGATTGGCATCCGAACTCTGCGTCGCGCTCGCCGCCTCGGCGACCCGCATCGGCGACGCGTTCGGTCTCATCGGCTGCGACGAGACCGTGCGGGAGGAGGCGTTTCTCCCCGCGAGCCGGGCGCGCGGCCGCGCATCGGACGTCGCCCGGCGCCTCGCGGCCACGCCCTGCACCGGCAGACGCGCCGACGGCATGGTGCAGGCGGCCCGCCGCCTCGTCGGACCTCCCAAGATGGTGTTCCTGATCTCGGATTTCCGCTGGCCGGAAGCGCTGATCACCCGGGTCTTCTCGAGCCTGAGCCGGCACGATCTGGTGCCGGTGGTGCTCGGCGACGCGGCCGAGGCCGAAGGCCTGCCGGAATGGGGCCTGCTCGAACTCGACGATCTCGAGGGCGCCGGGCGTCGCGTGGTGTTCATGCGCCCGGCTCTCCGCCGGCGCTGGATCGCCCGTGAGACCGAGCGCGCCGAAACCCTGCGGCGCATCGCGACGGCGCATGGCCGCCCGCCCTTCCGCCTGGCCGGCCGCTTCGATCCCGATGCGGTCAGCCGCCACCTCCTCGGTTCGTGAAGCGGTCCCGTGCGCATTCCTCCCGCAATCCGTCTGGGCCTGCTCCTCGCCCTTCTCGCCCAGTCCGCCGTGGCGCAGGTGCGGTCGGTGGAAGTCCGCACGCCGCGCCCCTTCGGCTACTTCCTCGGCGACCTCGTTCGGGCTCAGGTCGACATCGTGGTGGAGCCGGGCTTCACGCTGCAACCCGCATCCCTGCCGCAGCCGGGCGCGCTCGCCTATTGGCTCGACCTGAGGGATCTCGGCGTGTCCCAGACCCGGGCCGGCGACGCGCAGCGCGTGCGCCTCTCGCTGACCTACCAGAGCTTCTACGCCGCCCTCGATGCGCGCGCGCTGGAGATTCCGGGGTTCACCGTCACCTTCGTGAGCGAGAGCGATCACGGCGCCACCACCGCCAAGGCCGAGGTGCCGGCCTGGTCGTTCAACGTCTCGCCCTTACGCGAGATACAGCCCCCCGCGCGGGACGATCCGCGCGACTACATGCGCCCCGACGGGCAGGTCGGCCCCGGCGACCCGCGCCCCCTGCTCATGGGCGCCGCCGGTTCGGCCGCCCTCGCGCTCCTGGCCTTCGCGGGCCTCGCCCGGGACCGGACCTGGTGGCCGTTCCGCACCCGGCGCGGGCGCCCCTTCGGCGTCGCGGCGCGGCGCATCCAGGGACTCGCCCGCCGGTCCAGCCCGGAGGCCGGCGACCGCGAGGCCAATTACCGCGACGCCCTGCTGGCGCTTCACCTTGCCCTCGACGCGGGCGCCGGACGCCGGCTCCTGGCCGACGACCTCGGCGATTTCATCGAGGCCCACCCGGCCTACCGGGCGGATCGGCCGGGGCTCGCGCGGTTCTACGAGGCCTCCCGCCGGACCTTCTTCGGACCGGGGCCGGAGGCGGGCCGCGGCGTGCTCCCGCTCCAGGATCTCGCCGATCTCGCCCGTCGCCTCGCGCGAGCCGAGCGCGCCGCATGAACGACGCCCTCGCACGCTTCTGCGTCGACCATCCTGGCCTGCTCTGGCTGCTGCCGCTCGCGCTGCTGCCGCTGCTGGTCTCCGCCCAGCGCTCGACGCCGGTGGCGGCCATCGCGGCCGGCCCGGCCGACGGCCTGTCGCGGGCGATCGGCCGGGTCGTGCGCGCCGGGGGAATCCTGAGCTTCGCCGGCCTGATCCTCGCCCTGTCGGGCCCCTACCGGCAGGGCGAGACCATCATCCGGACCGGGATCGGCGCGCAGGTCTCGATCCTGATCGACCGTTCGGGCAGCATGAACGAGACCTTCGCGGGGCGGCAGCCCTCCGGGGCCGAGGAGTCTAAGGCCGCGGCCTCCCGCCGGCTGCTCGCCGCCTTCGTGGGCAGCCGGGCGCACGACCAGTTCGCCGTCACGGCCTTCTCCACCGCGCCGATGCTGGTGGTGCCGATGACCGACCGGCACGACGCGGTCCGGGCCGCCATCGCGGCCATAGACCGGCCGGGGCTCGACTACACCAACATCGCGCGCGGCCTCGCCATGGGCCTGTCGCAGTTCGGTCCGGCGAGCCCCGCCACCTCCCGCGCCCTTCTGCTGGTCTCCGACGGGGCGGCCGTGATCGACCCGCGCGCGCAGGACGCCCTGCGCGCGGCCTTCACCCGCCTGCGGCCGAACCTGTACTGGCTCTTCCTGCGCACCAAGGGCTCGCCCTCGATCTCGGACCGGCCGGCGGGCGAGGACACGCCGCAGGCCGCGCCCGAGCGCCATCTCGACCTGTTCTTCAGGAGCCTCCGGATTCCCTATCGCGCCTTCGAGGCCGAGGGCGCCGAGGCGGTCGCCGAGGCCATCGCGCAGATCGAGCGCCTCGAACGCGACCCGATCCCCTACACCGAGCAGCGGCCGCGCCGGGACCTCACGGGCCTCGCCTACGGCCTGAGCCTGATCGGACTTCTGATCCTCGTCGCGGCCAAGCTCGGCGAAGCCGACCTGCGCCGCGTTAGAGCCGCCTCCGGGCCCACGGCGAAACCCCGGGCCTCCGCGCCCGAACCGACGAGACTCGCCGCATGACGACGATCGCCACCGTCCCGGTGCGAACCCCCGTGCCTCCGCGCGCGGCGCGCGCCTGGACCGCGCGCGCCGACCTGCGCGGGCGATGGGCGCGCGCCCGCCCGCTCCTCATCGCCACCCTGCCGGTCCTGCTGCTGGCCGTGACGGTGGCTTGTGCCTACGGCGCCTGGCGGATCACGCGCGACAACACCGCGATCCAGGCCCTCGCCGCCGGTCGGGACATCGCGGTCCTGGCCGAGGCCGCGCCATCCCTCGTGCTCGCCCGCGTCCAGTTCCTGGCCCGGCGCGGCGCCGTCGAGGCGATCGAGCCGCTGATCGAGGCCCTCGATCGGCGCGGCGAGACGGACCGGGCCGCCCGCGCCCGCTTCGCTCTCGGCAACGCGCACCTGCGTCAGGCCTTCGACCACCTGGAGCGCGGCGATCTCGATCCCGCCGGCCCCCGCATCACCCTCGCGCGCCAGGAATATCGGCGGGCCCTCCAGGGCCGTCCGGAATTCTGGGACGCGAAGTTCAACCTCGACGTCGCCTCGCGCCTGCTGCGCGACTTTCCCGATTTCGACCGCAAGTCCGGCGATGCCCTGGCGGCCGAGCCGAAGAAGATCTGGACCGACATTCCCGGCCAGCCCAGGGGCGAGCCGTGACGGCGGCGAGCCTCGTCGCGCGCAACCTGCGGGACTGGCGCCTGCGCCTCCTGGCCGGCGCCCTCGGGCTGGTGGCGCTCACCTTCTTCGTGCGCCCGCTCGCGCTCACGCGGGACGGCGTCGCGGTCCTGGCGATCGTGGACATCACCGGCAGCATGAACGTGCGCGATTACGCCGGCACCGACGGGCAGCCGGCGAGCCGGCTCGAAACCGCGAAGGCCGCGTTGCGCGACCTCGTCGCCGGCCTGCCCTGCGGCTCGCGGTTCGCGCTCGGCCTCTTCACCGAACGCCGGCCCTTCCTGCTGTTCGCACCGATCGAGACCTGCGGGGGGTTCGCGCCGATCGAGGGGGCGCTGGAGGCGATCGACTGGCGCATGGCCTGGGAGGGCGACAGCCGGATCTCCGCCGGCCTGTTCCGCAGCATCGATCTCGCGGCCGAACTCGGCACCGACCTCGTCTTCATCACCGATGGTCAGGAGGCGCCGCCCCTGCCGAGCAGCGGCGGTCCGGCCTTCGAGGGCAAGCCCGGGGCCGTGCGGGGCCTCATCGTGGGCGCGGGCGCGCCCGGCCTGTCGCCGATCCCGCGCTACAACGACCGGGGCCGCGAGACCGGATTCTACGGCGCCGGCGACGTGCAGCAGGAGAACCGCTTCGGCCCGCCGCCGTCCGATGCCGAGAGCCGCGAGGGCTACAACCCGCGCAACGCTCCCTTCGGCGCGGCGGCCGCCACCGGCACCGAACACCTGTCCTCCGTGCGCGAGCCCTACCTGCGCAAGCTCGGCCGCGAGACCGGTCTCACCTACGCGCATCTCGACGGCCCCGGCGGCCTCGCCGCGGCCCTCAAGACGGCCGCGACGCCGCGTCCCGTCCCGGGGCGCCTCGACCCGCGCCCCTTCCTCGGGGGGGCGGCGCTGGTGCTGCTGCTCGCGGCCTTCCTCTCACCACACCTGCGCGCGCGCGGGTTCCCGACCTGGAAAAAGGCCTGATTGATGCGTCTTGTGACCTCGGCTCTCGTCCTGTCCCTCTTCGCCACCGTGGCGCTCGCTCACGGACCGACCCCGCAGAAGGTCGACCAGAGCATCGTCATCGCGGCCAAGCCCGACGCGGTCTGGAAGGTGGTCGGTGACTTCGCCGGCATCGGCGGATGGCATCCCGACGTGGCCGGGAGCCAGGGCAGCGGGGGGAACGAGTCCGGCGGACGGCGCCAGGTCACGCTCAAGTCCGGCGGCACCCTCGACGAGGGGCTCGACGAGATGAACGCCTCCGGGCGGACCTACTCCTACCGCCTGTCCGAGCCCGACCTGAAGGCCCTGCCGGTCTCGTCCTACTCGGCGACCCTCTCTGTGACGCCGGACGGCGACGGCAGCCGGGTGGAATGGGTCGGCCGCTTCTACCGGGGCGATACCGGCAACGAGCCCCCGGAGGAGTTGAGCGACGAGGCGGGCCGCACCGCCATGAACCGCTACTTCGCCGACGGCCTCAAGGGCCTGAAGGCCAAGGTGGAGGGGAAGCCCGAGGGGAAGGCCGCCCCCGCATCGGGCGCACGATGATCGGACGGTTCGTCCTCGCCGGCCTGCTCCTCGGGCTCATGCCCCGCGCCGCCGGGGCGGAGAACGTCTACGTGGCGAGCCAGGGCGCCGGGACCCTGGTCGCCCTCGCGCCCGGATCGGCCGTGAGCGGCACACCGTTGCGCGTCGCCGACGGCCCCGCCCAGGTCGCGGCCGGCCCCGGTCGACGCCTCTATCTCACCCATCCCGACACCCATCGGGTGACGGTGGTCGATGAGAGCGGCGGATCGGTGCTGCGGACGTATTCCGTGCCGGGCCAGCCCTTCGGCATCGCGGTCTCGGCGGACGGCACGCACCTCTTTGTCGGGGACTGGAGCGGCGACCGGGTGATGCGCCTCTCCGCCGAGACCGGCGCGCTGGAGGAGACGGTGGCGGTCGGGAAGGAGCCGGCCGCCCTCGTCCTCGACCGGCGGGGGAGGCTCTACGTGGCGGACCGCGAGAGCCGGCAGGTCAGCGTGATCGACACGGCGACCATGGCGCGGGTCGCCGTGGTTCCGGTGGGGGCGGCGCCCTTCGCCCTCGGGCTGAACCCGGCCGAGGACCGGCTCTACGTCGCCAACGTGCGCAGCGGCGACGTCAGCGTCATCGATACGGCCACCCGCAAGGCGGTCGCGACCTTCGCGGTCGGCGGCATGCCCTACGGCGTCGCCGTGAGCCCGGATGGAGGCCGGGTCCTTGTCACCAACCAGCAGGCCGGGACCCTGGTCGTCCTCGACGCGCGCGACGGGACGACGCGCGCCACCGTGCCGGTCGGCCGATACCCCGAGGGGGTCGCCGTCGCCGGAGCCCAGGCCTACGTGGCCAACTGGTTCTCCGATTCCGTCTCCGTCGTCGACCTGACGAGCCTGCGTGAGACGGCCCGCATCGCGGTGCCGGACGGCCCGCGCAGCCTCGCGGTGCCCCAGGGGGAGGGCCGATGAGGAGCCCCGCTCGGTCGAGCCGCGTCCGGCTCGCGCTCGTTTCACCGCCGCTTCTGGGGCTTGTCCTGTGTCTTGTCCTGGGCCTTGCCGCCTGCGACGGCGGCGAACCCGCGCAGGACTCGGCCGTCGTCGCCACGAAGTCGGACGCGGAGGTGCCGGCCTGGCTCTCGCCCACCGATGGGATGGAGCCGGCGCTGTGGCTCGCCCGGCGGGAGCCCGGCCAGTCCGGCGCGACCGCCGCCGCGCGGAGCGATCACCTGCGCCACAGCCTCGCGCGGGCGAAGGAGACCTTCATCGAAGATCCCCGCATGATCGCCAACCGGACGGTGCAGCTCGGCCAGATGCTGGCCGAAGCCGGCAAGCCCGAATCCTACGACGACCTCCTCGACGGCCTGGAGGAAGCCGCCGCCACGACCCGGCGCAAGCAGCTCTACGGCGAATTGTGCCAGCACTACTACAACACCCGCCAGCAGGGATTGGACCGGACCCAGACCCTTCTGCGCCTGACAGAGCGCTATGCAGCGCAGCCGGCCCAGCCGGGAAAGACCCCATGACGTTGCCCGCGACGAGCATTCTCATCGTGGACGATCATCCGGTGATCCTGAGCGGCTTCCGGACCCTCATGGAGGATGCCGGCATGGAGACGATCCACGAGGCGACGACCATCGTCGACGCCTACCGGTCCTTCTACCGGCAACGTCCGGGAATGGTCATCGCCGACCTCGCCTTCGGCGACCAGGGCGTTTCGGGGCTGTCCCTGATCCGGCGCATCCGCAACCTCGAGCGCAGGACCCGGATCCTCGCCTTCAGCATGCACGACGATCCGGCGATCGTCGCGCGCGCCCTGGAGAGCGGGGCGACCGGCTATGTCCTCAAGGATGCGCCGGCCACGGAATTCCTCCGGGCCTTCGACCATGTCCGGAGCGGCCGGAGCTACCTCGATCACGACGTCGCCCTGCGCGTGGCCATGCTCAACGCCAGCGCTCAGCGCTCGCCCCTCTCGACCCTCTCGGAGCGCGAGCTGCAGGTTCTGCTGCTGATCCGGGAAGGGAACTCCTACCACATCATCGCGGAAAAACTGTCGATGAAGTACAAGACCGTCGTGAACATCATTTCCACGATCAAGCAGAAATCCGGCGCGCACAGCTTCGCGGAATTGATCAACTTCTCGATGGCGATCGAGATCTGATCCGAGACCTTGCCGCGTCGTGCTCATCGAGGTCTCGTCTCAGACCGGTTGCTGCCTTCGGGATGGCGGGCAACGAGCGCCCGCGTGTCCAGCGTCGTGAGACGGCCCTCGCGCACGACCACGCGTCCGTCGATGATGCTCCAGGCCACCCGTTGCGGCGCGCGGAAGATCAGCGCGGCAGGCACCGGCGGTCTCCAGGCTTCGCCTGTCGAAGGCGACCACGTCGGATGTGGAAGCCGTCGTTCGAGGCCGAGCCGTCGACGCCGAGCCCGACGCGCACGCCCTCGCGCAGGGACGTCACGGTTTCGCGTCCTTCAGCCAGGCCGCCAGCACGGCGCGCTCCGCGGGCGTCATCTCGGTGACGTTGTTGGGCGGCATGTTGTGCGTCAGCACCGCCTGTCGGCGGATGGCCTCGGCCTGCCGTCCGATGGCCGCTGCGCTGTCCAGCCGGACGCCCTTCGGCGCGACGCCGATCCCGCCCCAGGCCGGTTCGGCGGCGTGGCACATGGCACAGCGCCCCATGACGAGATCGACCACGTGCTCCGGCGGCGCCGCGGCGATCACGGGATCGGCGGAGGCCAAGGTGACCACCGGCGTCGCCTCCGCCCGAGGCGGCAGGCCCAGCACCGCGCGGCCGCCGGCGCTTCCGACGAGCGCCACCGCGAAGGCGGCGCCGAGGCCCGCCGAGGCCACGGCCCAGGCCCACCAGGGCGAGCGGTCGTGGTCGGCGTGGCGCACGTTGTAGAAGAACCGGATCATGGCGCCCGAGGCGGTGATCAGCGCGACGATCAGCGGGATCGTGGCGCTCGATCCGAACAGCATCGGTGAGTGGTTCGAGATCATCAGCAGCACGACCGGCAGCGTCAGATAGTTGTTCTGCGCCGAGCGCTGCTTGGCCTGCTTGCCGAGGCTCGGGTCCGGCCGCTCGCCCTTCATCAGCGAAGCCACGACCTTGCGCTGATTCGGGATGATGATGAGGAAGACGTTGCCGGCCATCCAGGTCGCCATCAGCGCGCCGGTGTGGATCAGGGCGCCCCGGCCGCTGAACACCCGCGAGAAGCCGAAGGCCGCGACCGTGACGACGAGCAGCCCGACGGCGGCGAGCCCCGCCTCGCTCCGCCCGACCGGCGAGCGGCAGAGGCCGTCATAGACCAGCCAGCCGAGAGCGAGCGCGCCGATGCCGAGCGCCGTCGCGGCGAGCGCGGACAAATCCATCACGGCCGGATCGACGAGGTAGAGCTTCGATTGCGCGTAGTAGATCCAGGCGAGCAGGACGAAGCCCGAAGCCCAAGTCGTGTAGGCCTGCCACTTGTGCCAGGTGAGGTCCGGGGAGAGATGGCCCGGCGCGACGAAATACTTGCGCATCTCGTAGAATCCGCCGCCATGCACCTGCCAGGCCGCGGCACCCTCGCCGGCCGGGATGTCGGGCGTGCGTTTCAGCGACGCGTCGAGGTGCATGAAGAAGAACGACGAGCCGATCCAGGCCATCGCCGCCACGATGTGAAGCCAGCGCAGCAGCAGGCTTCCCCACTCCCAGACAAAGCTTTCCACGGCCTGAACCCTCCGAATGCCCGAGAGCGATCCTAGCGAAGCGGGCCGTCCTGTATGCCCGCCAAATGCCCTGTCCGGTTTCGAATTTTTCATAAGGTCGAGGTCGGCAGGAAGGATGCCACGGCGGTTGGAGGAGCGGGATGTTGTCGCTGCGGTCTCGATCGGCCTGTCGCTGATCCCGATGGCCGCGCCGACCTTCTTTTCCGCGACCATGCCCGACTGGACCGGCCCGATCCCGCACGGCGGCATCACGCTGGGCTCCATCCGCGCGATCGTCCTGCACCCGCTGCTGAACTCCGACCGCCTCGGCCAGACGGCGGGCGAGCCGGCTCCGGTCCCGGCGGCCGCGCTCCGGCACGCGGGAATCCACTCCATCCGGCCGCGCGGCCTGAGGAGGCGGACATGACCGAGCCGTCGAACCCGAGCCCGTCGCGGCGCGGCTTCCGGCGCGGGAGCGCCGCCGGAGGAGCCGACCGCGCTCGAAGCCCCGACATCCATACCGATGGCGAGCGACGTCGCGGCCCGCGACCAGCCCCCGAGGACTTCATCATGGATCATCTGACATGGATCATCTGACCGGGATGCGGGTCTTCGTACGGGTGGCGGAACTCGGCAGCTTCTCCAGGGCCGCCGAGGATCTGGAGATCGCCCAGTCGACCGTGACGAAGACCATCGCCTGGCTCGAGACCCGCCTCGGCACACGGCTCATCAACCGCAACACGCGGGGCATCGGCCTCAACGAGGCGGGCCGCCTCTACTACGAGACCTGCCGCTCCATCCTGCGCCAGATCGAGGAGGCGGAGGGGCTGGTGCGGGGCCACGACGCCGAGCTCGACGGGACCCTGCGGATCTCGACCTCGGTCGCCTTCGGCGAGGCGGTGATCGGGCCGATGCTGCTGCCCTTCATCCAGGCGAACCCACGTCTGAAGGTCGACCTCACCTGCGAGGATTCCTATGTCGACCTGATCGCCCGCGGCATCGACGTGGCGCTTCGCATGGGCCGGCTGGCCGATTCCTCCCTCGGCGGGCGCTACCTCGGCGCCAATCCCTGGGTGATGGTGGCCGCGCCCGGCTATCTCGCGCGCCACGGGCGTCCGGACGCGCCGGACCAGCTCTCGGAGCACGACTGCGTGGTCTATTCCAGCGTGCAGGGCGACGCCGTCTGGCAGATGCGGGGAGCCGACGGACGCACCCATGCGGTGAGCGTGCGCGGCTGCCTGCGCTCGAACAACCTGCCGACCCTGCTCTCGGCCGTGCGCTCCGGCCTCGGCATCGCGATCCTGCCCCGCTACGTCGCCGAGGCTCCGCTGCGCTCCGGCGAACTCACGGAATGCCTGCCCGGCTTTTCCCTGCCCGACCAGGAACTCTACGCGGTCTTTCCCTCTCCGAAGCTCGTGCCGCGCAAGGTCACGGCCCTGATCCGCCACCTCGTCCCGCGCCTGCGCGACGCGTGGTGGCGCGACGGCGACGGAACCGTCGACTTATTCCCGGAGAGAATAAATCAAATCGACTGAGCCATCTTCGAATACATCGATGCGGATGATAACAATAAAACATCGAAGATAATCTTCTGGAGGAAGATGTGACCAAGATGCGCGCGATCGATGCCGCGGTCCTCGTCCTGGAACGCGAGGGCGTGACCTGTGCCTTCGGGGTTCCGGGCGCGGCCATCAACCCACTCTACGCGGCGCTGCGGGCGCGCGGTTCGATTCGTCACATCCTCGCCCGCCATGTCGAGGGCGCCTCGCACATGGCCGAGGGGTACACGCGGGCGAGCCCCGGCAATATCGGCCTGTGCATCGGCACTTCCGGTCCGGCCGGCACCGACATGATCACCGGGCTCTACGCGGCCTCCGCCGATTCCATCCCGATCTTGTGCATCACAGGGCAGGCCCCCCGGGCCAGGCTGCACAAGGAGGATTTCCAGGCCGTCGACATCGAGGCGATCGCCAAGCCCGTCACGAAATGGGCGGTCACGGTCCGCGAGCCGGCCCTGGTGCCGCAGGTCTTCCAGCATGCTTTCCATGTCATGCGCTCCGGCCGGCCGGGGCCCGTGCTGATCGACCTGCCGATCGACGTGCAGGTCGCCGAGATCGAGTTCGACGCCGAGACCTACGAGCCGCTGACGCCCTACAAGCCCGCCTGCTCGCGGCGCCAAGCGGAGCGCGCGATCCACATGCTCCAGGCGGCCGAGCGCCCGCTGATCGTGGCGGGCGGCGGCATCGTCAACGCCGATGCCTGCGACCTGCTCGTGGAATTCGCCGAGCTGACCGGCGTGCCCGTCATCCCGACCCTGATGGGCTGGGGCGCGATCCCCGACGACCACCCGCTGATGGCGGGCATGGTCGGGCTGCAGACGAGCCATCGCTACGGCAACCGGACCTTCCTCGAATCCGATTTCGTGCTCGGCATCGGCAATCGCTGGGCGAACCGCCACACCGGCTCGGTCGAGGTCTACACGAAGGGGCGCACCTTCGTTCACGTCGACATCGAGCCGACGCAGATCGGACGGGTCTTCGGCCCCGATCTCGGCATCGTCTCGGACGCCGCCGCCGCGCTCCGAGCGTTCATCGCCGTCGCCCGTGACCTGAAGGCGCGCGAAGCCCTGCGTGATCGCGCCCCCTGGGCGGCGTCCTGCGCCCACCGCAAGCGCGCGATGCTGCGCAAGTCCCATTTCGATCAGGTGCCCCTGAAGCCCCAGCGCGTCTACCAGGAGATGAACGAGGCCCTCGGGCGGGACGTCTGCTACGTCACCACCATCGGCCTGTCGCAGATCGCCGGCGCGCAGTTCCTGCACGTCTACAAGCCGCGCCACTGGATCAATTGCGGCCAGGCCGGCCCCCTCGGCTGGACGCTGCCGGCGGCTCTGGGCGTGCGCGCGGCCGATCCCCACCGCAAGATCGTCGCCCTGTCGGGCGACTACGACTTCCAGTTCCTGATCGAGGAGCTGGCGGTCGGAGCGCAGCACAAACTGCCCTACCTGCACGTCGTCGTGAACAACGCGTATCTCGGGCTGATCCGGCAGTCGCAGCGCGGCTTTGCCATGGATTTCGAGGTGAGCCTCGCCTTCGACAACATCAACGCGCGGCCCGATGGCGACGCGGTGCCGGGCTACGGCGTCGATCACGTCGCGGTGGCCGAGGGGCTCGGCTGCAAGGCGATCCGGGTGAAGAGCCCGAACGAATTCAAGGAGGCCTTCGCCCGCGCCGAGGCGCTGATGGCCGAGCATCAGGTCCCGGTCGTCCTGGAATTCATCCTGGAGCGCGTCACCAACATCGCCATGGGGACCGAGGTCGACGGGATCAACGAGTTCGAGGAGATCCTCTGCCTCGACCCCGACCTCTCGCTGCGCACGAGCCAGGCGCTGCCCGCGCCCGCCGTCGCCTGACGCGCTCGCCAAGATTCCGCGCGCTTCAAGATTCCGCGCTCCCGAAGAGATCCGCCATGCCGAGATTTGCCGCCAACCTGACCATGCTCTTCCAGGAGCACGATTTCCTCGACCGCTTCGGGGAGGCGGCGCAGGCCGGCTTCCGGGGCGTCGAGTTCCTGTTTCCCTACGCGTTCCGGACGGAGGCGATCGCCGAGCGCCTCGTGCGGCACGGCCTCAGCCTCGTGCTGCACAACCTGCCGGCCGGCGACTGGGAGGCGGGCGAGCGCGGCATCGCGGTGCTGCCGGAGCGGGGGGCCGAGTTCCGTGACGGCGTCGCCCGCGCCATCGACTATGCCGGCGCCCTCGGCTGCGATCAGGTCAACTGTCTCGCGGGGATCGCGCCGCCCGGCGCCGAGCGGGCACGGCTGCACGCGACGTTCCGCGAAAACCTCGCCTTCGCCGCCACGGAACTGGCGAAGGCCGGGATCCGCCTCCTGATCGAACCGGTCAACACCCGCGACATCCCCGGCTTCTTCCTGACGAACACCGCCCAGGCCCTGGCGCTGATCGAGGAGGTCAATTCCGAAAACCTCTTCCTGCAATACGACGCCTACCACATGCAGGTCATGGAGGGGGATCTCGCCCGCACCATCGCGGCGAACCTCGCCCGCATCGCCCACATCCAGCTCGCCGACAATCCCGGCCGGCACGAGCCCGGCACCGGCGAGATCAACTACCCCTTCCTGTTCGGGCACCTCGACGCGATCGGGTACGGCGGCTGGATCGGCTGCGAGTACCGCCCCGCCTCCGCCACCCGGGACGATCTCTCCTGGTTCGCGCCCTACCGCGCCTGAGCCGACCGCTCGCCCATCGCACCACGAGGAACCACCACCATGGCAGACATCGGATTCATCGGGCTGGGCATCATAGGCCGGCCCATGGCGGAGAACCTGATCAAGGCCGGGCACAGGCTCTTCCTCAAGAGCCGGCGCGCGGTGCCCACGGACCTGATCGCGGCCGGCGGCACGGAATGCGCCTCGGCCCGCGCCGTCGCCGAGCGGGCGGAGATCGTAATCACGATGCTGCCGGACACGCCGCAGGTCGCCGAGGTTCTGTTCGGCGCCGACGGCGTCGCCGAGGGCATCACGGCTGGCAAGATCGTGATCGACATGAGTTCGATCGACCCGATCGCCACCAGGGACTTCGCCCGGCGCATCGAGGCGCGCGGCGGCGACTACCTCGACGCGCCGGTCTCCGGCGGCGAAGTCGGCGCCAGGGCCGCCAGCCTCACCATCATGGTCGGCGGCCCGGACGGCGCCTTCGAGACGGCCAGGCCCCTCTTCGAGGCCATGGGCCGGAACATCACCCGGGTCGGCGGCAACGGCGACGGCCAGACCACCAAGGTCGCCAACCAGATCATCGTCGCGCTCACCATCGAGGCGGTGGCCGAGGCGCTGGTCTTCGCCTCCAAGGCGGGCGCCGACCCCGCCCGGGTGCGCGAGGCCCTGATGGGGGGGTTCGCCGCCTCGCGCATCCTGGAGGTGCACGGCGAGCGCATGGTGAAGCGCATGTTCGATCCCGGCTTCCGGATCGACCTGCACCGCAAGGACCTCGACCTGGCGCTCCAGGGCGCCCGGACGCTCGGCGGCGCGCTGCCCAACACCGCCACGGCCCAGCAGCTGTTCAGCACCTGCGCGGCGCAGGGCGGAGGCCA
Source organism: Methylobacterium sp. J-068 (assembly GCF_022829445.1). Lineage (GTDB taxonomy): Bacteria > Pseudomonadota > Alphaproteobacteria > Rhizobiales > Beijerinckiaceae > Methylobacterium. Next base: position 87,794 of record NZ_JAKSXY010000066.1, read on the forward strand.
ATGGGATCATTCGGCGATGGTGCGCGCCCTCGAACTCATGGCCGCGCACGAGATCGCCGCGCCGCGCTGACCGGCGAGGCCGACCGTTGGGTCGAGGCTCGGCCGCACGTCTCGACCAAGGGGGAGGGCAGCGATGCCGGCAGGAACGCTGTTCGCGGTCACGGCGTCGGCATGCAAAAGCCCCCGGAGAAGCCTGACGCGTCTCCGGGGGCCTTCGTTCGTGCGGTCGTCGTTTCTTCAGAAGGCGTAGCGCACGCCGCCGCGCACGGCCTGGATGGTATCGCTCGAGGCGAGTTCGGCGTCATAGTTGACGAAGCCGGTCCAGCCCGACGTGAACACGGTGGCGATTCCCACCCCGACCAGGGCCCGGTCGCGGTCGAGGCGGCGGCCGTTCACCAGGAACGGCACCGTCGGCGCGAGGGCGAAGGAGGACTGGATCGTGCGCGCCACGTCGGCGAAGTCGTGGACGTAGGCGGCCTTCACGCCGACGCTGACGACGCGCTCACCGAAGGTGAAGCTCGCCTCGCCCCGGGCACCGACCAGCGTGCGGGCCGACAGGAAGTCCTGCGCCGCCACGTTCAGGTTGAACGGGCCGTTGCCCCGCTCCACGACGCGGTCCTGGTCGAAGGTCGCGACCTGGAACCCGACGAACGGCACCAGGGCCTGTCCCGGCGCGAGGGCGATGCGGCTGCCGGCCTCGCCGGCGGCGAGGAACTGGTCGCCGCTGAGCGTGCCGCGCGCGCCGTTCGGCTGCAGGACCGAGGCCCCGAGCGAGCGGTCCATCCGGCCCTCGGCATGGGAGTAGCCGAGCGCCAGGGTGCCGTAGAGGGTGCCGCTGGTGATGCCGCCGTAGACGCCGACCTGCGCGTTGTCCGTGTGAGCGCGCTCGCCGGTACGGGACAGGCCGACATCCACCGAGCCGTAACCGGCCGCGATGCCGAGCACGGTTCCGGGCTGGGTGTGGGCGTCGATGCCGCCCGCGAAGCCCGCGATGGTCTCGGTGCGGCCGGCCGCGTTCGCGGTGCCGTCCACGGAGCCGAACTGGCCGTATCCGGTGGCCCAGACGCCGTAGCCTCGGTTCGTCGGGACGAAGCGCGGCTCGGGCGCCGGCCCGCGCTTCGGCAGGTCGGCGGCGTAGACGGCGGGCGGCAGGGTGAAGCCGTCCTGGCCCTGCTCGAAGATGGCCGTGTAGCCGCGCTGGACCAGCTGGTCCGCGAAGGCCCGGCCCACACGCAGCTGCGGGTCGGCGACGGAGGCGTAGCCCTGGCCGGCCACCCGGTCGAGCAGCGCCGCGTTGGCGCCGTCGCTCTGGTAGTCGAGCACCGTGAGCGCGCTGGTGTTGCCGGCGAGCGCCGTGTCGAGGCCCCGGGCCGCGTTGGCCTGGTTCGACGTCCGCGCCACCAGGCCGAAGCTCTGCTGGGCCAGGGTGACGTAGGCGTTGTTGGCGTCGTTCGAGGCCACGGCGCGGATCAGCGTCGGAAGCGCGTTGCTCGTGGTCACGGCGCTGAAGCCGCCGCTAACGCCGCCCTGGGCGGTCACGAGGGTGTAGCGCGTGCCCGGGCGATACACGCCGGCGGCCTGCACGAGGTTGGCCGTGCCCGCCAGCGTCGCGGTGCCGTCGACGCTGAGGCGGGCGGCCTCGCCGGTCGCCGCGACGGCGGTGGTCAGCGCGGCGCCGGACGTCTGGACGAAGTTGCCGCCGACGCCGAGCGTGCCGTAGGGGGCGGCGGCGTTGCCGGGCGCGAGCGTTCCGGAATTGGTCAGGGTTCCGTTGACGCGGCCGGTGCCGAGGAGCGTTGCGCCCGATGCGACCTGCGTGTCGGCGTTCAGGATCGAGTTCACCGTGAGAGACCCGCTGGCGACCGTGGCGCCCCCCGAGAAGCTCTGGGTGGTGCCGGCGGCCAGAGTGTAGGCGTCGCCTTGCGCCGACAGGGTGGTGAAGCCCGAGACGTTGCTGGCGAGGGTGCCGGTGCCGGTCAGCACGAGGGCGTTGCGGCCCCGGCCCTGCGCGACGATGCTGCCCCCCACGACCGAGCCGGTGCCGAGCGTGACGGTGTTCCGGCTCGCCGCGACGTCGTTGAAGGTGATGCCGCCCGTGATGGTGCCGGTGTTGGTCAGCGTCTGGTTGCCCATGCCGTAGAGGATGCTGCCGTTGATGCGGCCGGCATTGGTCGTGGTGCTGTTGCGCCGCGCGGTGCTGGTGGCGACCTGCGGGTCGGAATCGATGAAGCGGACGTCGCCGTTGATCGTGCCCGTGGCCGCGTTGGTGAGAAGCGCGGTGCCGTTGCCGTAGACCACGATGGCCTGCCCGCCCGCCGGACCCGTGATCGTGCCCGCATTGGCGATGGTGAAGCTCTGCGCGCGGCCCTGGATCGCGCGCGTTCCCGTGCCGGTGGCCGAGATCGTGCCGCCGGCCTGGTTGGTCACGGTCAGCGCGGCGACGTCGTCGTCGGAATCGATGGCCGCCACGGCGGCGGTGCCGGTGCTGGTCGCCGAGCGGGTGGCCGAGATCGTGCCGGAATTGGTGATGAACATCGAGGCGATGTTCTCACCGGCATAGATGCCGCGTGAGACGCCGATCCCGTTCTCCGTCACCGCGATCGTGCCCCGGTTCACCACCGTGACGTTGGTGAAGTCGGCGCCGGTCGAGTTGGCGAGCACGCCGTAGACGCGGTTCGCCGCGGTGTTGGTGCGGCCCGCCGCGCCGGTGCCGGTGATGGTCCCGAGGTTCAGCACCGTGGTGTTGGAGCCCGACAGGTTCACGGTCTTGTTGGTGAGGGTGTTGGCCACGGTGAGCTGGGCGCCCGAGCCCGTCACCTGCACGAGGCCGCCGATGGTCTGGGTCGAGCCCGCGCCCAGGGTGAGCGTGCCGCCGGCAACCGTGAGGTTGCCCGAGATCGTCTGCGACGAGCCGCTGCCCGTGGTCCAGGCGCCGCCGGACTGGGTCAGACTCGTGAAGCCGGTCACGGCGCCCGTCAGGGTGCCGGTGCCCGAGAGGGTGAGGGTGTTGGTGCCGAGGCCGCGCGCGGTGATGTTCCCGCCGATGCTGGAGCCGGTGCCGAGATTCACCGCGTTCACGGTCCCGGCCACGTCGAGGAAGCTGATGTTCCCGCTGATCCGGCCCGTATTGGTCACGGTGCCGTTGCCGCCGCCGAAGGCGACGTTGCCGTTGATCGTCCCCGCGTTGGTGAGCGTGCCCGCGCGGCGCAGGTTCACCAGGGTGGCGTCGGTCTGGAGGTCCTGGTCGAGCAGCCGGACGTCGCCGGTGATCAGGCCCGTGGCGGTGTTGGTGAGGGTGGTGCTGTAGGCACGCGGCGTGGTGGCGTCGCCCGCGTTGCCGGAATTGAGCGCGTAGGTCGCGATCGCTGCCTCACCGGCGGTGGTGTTCTCGATCGTGCCGCTGTTGTTGATCACGAAATCGGCCGCGCGCCCGTTGACCGCGCGGGTGTTGATCCCGCTCGCCGTGATGCGCGCGCCCGCGGCGTTGTTCACCACGAGGCGGTCGGTGTCGTCGTCGGAATCGATGCCCGCGACGATCGCCGTGGTGGCGGTCGCCGTGGCGGCACGGGTCGCGCTGATGACGCCCGTGTTGTTGATGGTGAAGAGCGTGGTGTTCTCACCGGAATAGATGCCGCGCGCGATGCCGTTGCCGTTCTGGATCACGCTCAGCGTGCCGGAATTGTTCACCGTCGTGCTGGCGTATTGCGCGGTGCTGGGCGCGCTCGAATAGGCACCGTAGACGCGGGTGGCCGTGTTCCCGACGGGCGCCGCGAGGATGATCGTGCCGGTGTTGTTCAGGGTCGAGAGATCGCCCGCGAGGTTGACGCCGAAATTGTCGCGCAACTGGCCGGCGGGGGTGGAGATCGTACCGGCGTTGTTGACGATGCTGGAGCCGTTGACCCGAATGTTGGTGAAGCTCGGATTGGCGCCGGTGCTCGTCTGAACCGAGCTCACGGTGGCATCGGACGCCACGTTGACGGTCAGGCCCGTTGCGGTCGCGGGAGCGATGAAGGCGGCGGATGCACCGGAACAGGTCACGGTCTGTCCGCTGACGGGCGTACCCGGTTGGCAATCGGCCATCGCTTCCGAGACGAGGACAGACCATGCCGGAACTGTCACAAGCAACGAACGACGCAGCGTCAAGCCTAAGCCTGCCATCGAAATACTCCCCCCGGACTTTAACCAAGAATCGCCGATCATCCTGTCGGCTAGACTCTTAGAAGTCGCGATCCCCGGAGAGAGTCAAACGTAATCCTAAGCAACCCAATCAATCCCATCGCGCGATGCATAATTAGCACTATTTCGATGGAAAATTCCGATCTCAACATCCTTATTATGTCTTTTTACCTGATCAATTCATGTGAATCAGGAAATCGAAATCGGGATATTTTGGCATATCACGACGGCGTGATCAGACCGGTCCGGCTCGAAGGCGAGCGTCACCCGGCCGGCCCCGCTCCGCGAAGCAGGACCGCGATTCCGCGTCGGAACGGGCCTCGCACCAGACCGCGGTGAGACCGAGTATCAGTCCCGATGCGCGAGGGTTTCGACGAAGCGCGCCGCGCGCAAGGCCCGGGCATCGTCGCCGAGGCGGGCGATGACCTGCACGCCGAGCGGCAAGCCGGTTCCGGTCGACCCCGCCGGCACGGTCACGCAGGGAACGCCCATCAGGGTCCAGAGCCGGTTGAAGCGGGAATCGCCGGTGCTGGCATAGCCTTCCGGTGCCGGCCCCGGCGCCGAGAGTGTCAGGATCACGTCGAGATCGTGCTCGGCGAAGAGGTCGGGCAGGTGCTCCCGCGCGCGGCGCGCCACCTTCAGGGAGGCCTCGTAGGCCTGGGCCGTCACCGCCTGCGCCGCGTCGAGATGCGGCCTGAGCAGGGGGCCGAGATCCGCGCGATGCGTGGCGTATTCCCAGTCGAGCGACTGGGCCGCCTCGAAATCCTGGATCGTCCCGTGCAGCCCGAAGGCTTCGGCGAGGATGGCCGGGAGGGCGACGTCGCGCAGGCGGGCTCCGGCGGCCTCGGCGGCGGCGGCGACGCGCGCGAGCGCGTCCAGCGCCTCGGGTTCGGCCGGCGCGCAGAAATCCTGAAGGACGAGACCGATGCGCGGCCTGCCCGGATCGGTCGCGGGCAGATCGAGGCCGGGACGTCCCGTCATCAGCGCGAGGGCATGGGCGGCATCCGCGACGCCCGCGGTGAACAGGCCGAGCGTGTCGAGCGTCCAGGAGAAGCACTTCATGCCCACCGTGGGCAGCAGCCCGAAGGACGGCTTCATCCCCACCACACCGCAATACGCGGCGGGCCTGATGACGGAGCCGCCGGTCTGCGTTCCCAGGGCCAGGGGAAGCATCCCCGCCGCCACCGCGGCCGCCGAGCCGGCGGAGGAACCACCCGGCGTATGGCCGGGCCGGCGCGGGTTGCGCGTCTCCGTCGGGTCGAGGAAGGCGAAGGCCGTCGTAGTGGTCTTGGCCAGGGGGACGGCGCCGAGCCGCTTCAGGCGGGACACGACCGCCGCATCGGCGCGCGGGCGCCAGCCCGCGTAGATCGGGGAGCCCATCTGCGTCGGCAGGTCGGCGGTGTCGAGGATGTCCTTCACGCCGACCGCGATGCCCGCGAGGGGACCGCGCTCCGGCACGATCGGGTCCGTTTGGCGGCCGACCAGGGCACCGATCTCCGGCTCGCGCTCGGCGATCGCCGTCTCGCACAGGGCGATCGCGGCACGCGGCGTGAGCGATCCGGCATCGATGCGGCCGCGCAGCGACAGGAGGGAGAGCATGGGACGGCTTTCCATTGATCGGACCATTGATCGAGACGCGCAGGTTACACGGCGGGGAACGTGACCGGTCGGGCCAGGACCGTCTCGCACCAGAGCGTCGTGCGCAGCAATGCGAGATCGTTGCGATAGGAACCGACGAGCTGCAGGCCGAGCGGTAGCCCATCGCTTTTCCCTGCCGGGAGCGCGATGGCCGGGACGCCGAGACAGGTCCAGGGCACGCAGAAGGCGGGATCGCCGGTCGAGGTCAGTCCGTCCGGCGCGGGGCCGGCGGCGGGCAGGGTCAGGACCGCGTCGCAACCCGCGAGCACCGCACCGAAATCCGCCCGCAGAGCGGCTTGCCGGCGCAGGGCCTCCACGTAGGCCACGGCGGACATCGCCGCTCCCTCCGCCACCAGATCCTTGAGCGGCTGGCTCGTCCGGTCGGGGAAGCGGTCCACCAGCGGTCCGAAGTGGGCGCTCGCCTCGACGGCGAGGATCGTGCGCGCATCGTCCGGAAGCGCGTCGTAGGGGGTCGGCAGCGAGAGGTCGGAGACATGGGCTCCGGCCCTCCTGAAGCTCTCAGCCGCCGCTTCGAGAAGCGCACGCGCCTCGGGCTCGGCCCTGTCCCAGACCGATGTCCGGACCAGCGCCAGCCGGGGTGCGGGCCGGGCTTCCAGGGCCTCGTCGAGACCGATCGGAAAGCCCGGGAGCGGGCGGCCGTGCCGGTCCGCGTCGTCCTGGCCGATCAGCCGCGACAGGGCGAAGGCGGCATCCGTCACCGAGCGCGTGAACAGCCCGAGATGATCGAGGGAGGCCGCGAGCGGGTGCACGCCGACCCGTGGAATGGCGCCGTAGCTCGGCTTGAGGCCGACGACGCCGCAATAGGCGGCCGGCCGGATCACCGATCCGAAGGTCTGGGTGCCCAGGGCCAGGGGAACGATCCCGGCCGCGACGGCGGCGGCCGAGCCGCTGGACGAGCCGCCCGGCGTATGCCCGCGCTTCCAGGGGTTGTGCGTGGGCCCCGGATGGCGCCAGGCGAATTCGGTGGAGACCGTCTTGCCGAGCACCGAGGCGCCGAGCCCTCTCAGGCGCGCGACGATCCAGGCATCCGCGGCGGGCACGTGGTCGGCATAGACGGGCGAGCCGTTCGTGGTCGGCATGTCGGCGGTGGCGATGATGTCCTTCACGCCCACGGGAATGCCGGCCCAGGGACCGTCGCCCGGGCCGAGATCCGCTGCGAGGTGGGTGAAGGCGGCGAGATCCGACCGCGCGGACGCAGCCTCACGGCAGGCCGCGAGGTAGTCGCGCGGCGTCGCTTGCCCGTCGCGAAAGGCCCGCAGGGCGTCGACGAGGCCGAGCTGGTTGAGCATCAGGTGGTCACCTGGCATCCACGTGGTCCCCTGGTTTCCGCCAAGGAAAGCCGCGCCGACGCGGCGCGGCTCCCGGTGATCGATCGTCTCATACCAGGTCTCGGTGAGTCCGACCCATCGGTCCGTCTCACCGAGGTTCGGCGGATGCCCGCCGCCGCGCCGTCAGACTTCGCGGGACAACCGCGCGGGCAGACCTCGATGCGTGACGCTCGTCGCGGTCTGGTCTCAGTTCGCCGCGAGGCTCTTCTCGATGAAGTCGCGGCGCACGAAGGTGGCGTAGTCGGGCAACGCGGAGAGATTGCCCAGCGCCACCTGCGTCTCCATCCCGGTCTTCAGGGCCTCCGCCGTGATGTCGACGCTGTCCGGGTAGACCTTCTCCCGCATCATGCGCCTGACGGCGGCCTCCACCACGGCGGGGTCGAGGTTCGGGAACTGCTTCTTGGCGATGGCGACGGTCTTGTCGGGTTCCGCGTGCATGAAGCGGATCGCCTTCTGCAACCCGGAGACCACCTTCTGGGTGACGGCCGGATCGACGTCCTTGCGCGCGCTCACGGCCGAGAACGCATAGGGGCCATAGCGCTCGGGGAAGCTCAGCACGACCTTCATGCCCTTGGCCACCACCTGATCGAGGCCGGGCTCGTACATCACGGCGATCTTGGCCTGGCCGGCCAGGAGGGGCCCCGGCTCGGAGCCGAGCTGCACCTGGGTCATCTCCACGTCCTCGGGCTTGAGGCCGTTCTCCTTGAGGAGCTTCAGGAACAGGGACGTGCTCGTCGTCGGCATCAGGCCGGTGACGATCTTCTGGCCTTTCAGGTCCTTCACGTCGTTGAAGGTCACATCGGGGGCGGTGGCGATCCAGACCGCGGCCCCGTTGACCACGTTCGCCACGACGTTGACGGGCGCGCCCTTCGAGGCGGCGATCGCGGTCCATTCGGGGCCGTGGATCGAGTATTGCGCGCTCTTCGAGATCACGGCCGAGAGCGCGACCGCGGGGGCGCCCGCCGTCTCCTTCGTCACCTCGACGCCCTCGCCCGCGAAGAAGCCCGCATCCATGGCGACATAGAAGGGCAGATAGAGCATCGACTGGAAGGCCTGCGAGATCGTGACCTTGTCCGCCGCGCGGGCCGGCAGGGCTGCGAGGCCCAGGCTGGCAAGGCTTAGGCCGGCGGCGAGGGATGTCGAGAGACGGAAGCGTTTGGAACGGATCATCCGTGGGGCCCTTCTTCGAGACATGTCGGTGGTTCGGTGAAGCTCGGCGCGGCACGCGCCCGCCGCCCCGGTCACGCCCTGGACGGGCGGCCGGGTGAGCGCGGAGAGACGGGGACGTTCAGACCTGGACCTGTCCCGCCGTCGTGATCTGGCGCCAGGGCAGGATGCGGCGCTCGGCGAAATCGATGACGTGGTAGAGAAGAAAGCCCACGAACATCAGGACGAACAGGCCGACCCAGACCGTGTTGAGGTCGTAGAGGCTGGAGGCCGAGTAGATCAGGTGCCCGAGGCCGCGCTGGGAGGAGATGAACTCGCCGACCACCGCGCCCACGAGGGCGAAGCCGATGTTGATGCGGAACATCCCGATGATGGCCGGCAGGGTCGACGGCACGATCACGCTCTTGAAGATGCGGTTCTTCGAGGCGCCCATGGAGGCCAGCAGCGCCTGCAGGTCCGGGTCGGCGTCGCGGGCGGCCTGATAGGCGGCGATGAGGGCGACCAGGGCGGTGAGCGACACCGCCAGCGCCACCTTCGAGACGAAACCGGTGCCGAACCACAGGATGACGATCGGCGCCAGCGCGATCTTCGGCACCGAGTTGATCGCCACGATGAAGGGCTCGACGAGACGCGCCACGAAGGCAGAGTACCAGAGGCCGAGCCCCGCGAGCGAGCCGAGAAGCGTCCCGATCAGGAAGCCGATGATGGCCTCGATCAGCGTGTACCAGGTGTCGACCGGCAGCGACCCGTCCAGCAGCGAGGCGAGGAAGACGCGCCAGATGCCCGACGGAGCGCCGACCAGGAATTCCGTGAGCCAGCCGGCCCGAACCGCGACCTCCCAGGCGAGGAAGAACACGGCGACCGCCAGCAGCTGGATGATGCCGCGCCCGAGCGTCGTGTCGGCCGCCCGCATGAGGGAAGCCGGCCTTGCGCGGGGCCGCGTGACGGCCGCGCGGGCCGGCCGCGCCGAGGCCTTCAGGGTTCGGGACGTCTTCAGGGCTTGCGTCGTCATCAGGCGGCCCTCTGACGGGTCTGGATCTCGAGTTCACCGCACAGGGTGTGGAAGTAGTCGGAGAAGCGCGGATCGCTGCGCGCGCCGATCGGCGAACGGGCATCAAGGCCGATCTCGTGGACCGACTTCACCGTCGTGGGGCGGTTGCCGAGAACGACCACGCGCTTGGACAAGGCGACGGCCTCGTCGATGTCGTGCGTCACGAGGACCACGGTCTTGTGGAAGGTCTCCACCGCGTCGAGGAGAATGCCCTCCAGGTAGAGCCGGGTCTGGTAGTCCAGGGCGGAGAAGGGCTCGTCCAGGAGCAGGATGTCGGGATCCATGATCAGGGTCCGGATCAGGGCCGCGCGTTGCCGCATGCCGCCCGACAACGTCTTGGGATAGGCGTTCTCGAAGCCCGACAGGCCGAAGGTCGCGAGGTACTCGCGAGCCGTGTCGAGGGCCTGGGCGCGATCGACGCCCTTCATCTCCAGGCCGAGCATCACGTTCTGCAGAACCGTGCGCCAGGGAAAGAGCAGGTCCTTCTGCATCATGTAGCCGACACGGCCCTGAAGCCCCGGCACCACCTCGCCGCGGAAGGTCATGGTCCCGCCATCGGGCTCGAGAAGCCCGGCGATGACGTTGAACACCGTCGTCTTGCCGCAGCCGCTCGGGCCGATGATGCTGACGAAGTCGCGCTCGTAGATATCGAAGCTGAGCCCATCGAGCACCGGCACGGGGCCGCCCTTGCCGGGAAAGGACTTGCGGATGCCGTCCAGGCTGAGCTGGACCTCGGGAATCGTCATGAACCCTCCGTGTCTATGGCGGGCTTCCAGCAATCCTCGGGCCAACTGAAATTATGAATGCAGAATCGAGGACGATGGGCGAAGGCGCACGGGTCGCGCCTCCCGGTCCGCGATGAATCGGAGCGGGCCCGGCCGGTTCTTCGGCGGGATCGCCACATCGTCTCCCCATGCCGACCGTCGCGCCGTCCGCACATCGACGGGGAAGCGGGATCAAATCTCCGTTTCGTTCGTCTCCCGTGCAGGCCAAGCCGAGGGGCGGGCGATGAGGCGGGCGATCGATGGTCGCATCGCCGGCCGACAGGAGGTTTCGTGAGCATCGGACTGATCGCGCTTCTCGACGACATCGCAGGCCTCGCCAAGGTGGCGGCGGCCTCCCTCGACGACGTCGCGGCGCAGGCCGGCCGGGCAGGGGTCAAGGCCGCCGGCGTGGTGATCGACGATGCCGCCGTGACCCCACGCTACGTCGTGGGCTTCGCCGCCGAGCGTGAGCTTCCCATCGTCGGCCGCATCGCCCTCGGCTCGCTGCGCAACAAGCTCCTGTTCCTGCTTCCCGCCGCCCTGGCGCTCGGCGCCTTCGCTCCCTGGGCCATCACACCGCTGCTCATGCTCGGCGGGGCCTACCTCTCCTACGAGGGCACCGAGAAGGTCTACGAGGCGCTGTTCCCGCATCAAGCCCATGCGCACGAGGCGAGGCTGGAGGTCGGGCCGGAAGACGCGCGGGCCCTCGAGGACCGGAAGGTATCGAGCGCGATCAAGACCGACTTCATCCTGTCGGCCGAGATCATGGCCATCACCCTCGCGGCCCTGCCCGAGGGTTCGATCTGGATCAAGACGGCCGTGCTCGCCGTGGTCGCGATCGGGATCACCGTCGCGGTCTATGGGGGTGTCGCCCTGATCGTGAAGGCGGACGATGCCGGCGTGGCGATGGCGGCCAACACGTCACGCTCTGCGTTCGGCGGCCTGGTTCGCGCCATCGGACGCGGCCTGGTGAAGGGCATGCCGGGCTTCCTGACGATGCTCGCGATCGTCGGCACCGCCGCGATGATCTGGGTCGGGGGCGGCATCCTGGTGCATGGCCTTGAGGGCTATGGCCTGCCGGCGATCGGCCACGCCATTCATGCCGTGGCGGCGGCCGTCGGAGGGGTGAGCGGCCCCTTCGCGGGCGCCGTCGAATGGCTGGTCACCGCCGCCGGCTCCGGCCTCGTCGGCCTCGCAATCGGCGCCGTCCTCATTCCGGTGACGAGTCTCGTCCTCGCACCGGCCTGGAAAAGCATCGCGGGTCCGGGGGTGAAGGCCGCCTGATCCGAGACCCGGCCGCGATGAGCCCGGTCCAACGGCCGTCTCATCCCGAATCCGCTTGCCCCCTTCGGGATGGCGGATTGGGGCTTCGCTCAGAGGCCGCGCGGGCTGAGCGATCCTGTCTCCGCTTCGATCAAGCCGAAGACGGTCTCACCGAGGTTCGGCGGACTTCGCGGGGAAACCGCCCGCATGGACCTCGATGCATCGCGTGCATCGTGGTCCGGTCCTACCGCGCGCCGCGCAGGTGGGCGATGTGCCGGACCGCGAGTTCGTAGCCCTGCGTCCCGAACCCCGCCATCACGGCGGTGGCCGCCAGAGAGACGTAGGAATGATGCCGAAACGCCTCGCGCCGGTGGACGTTCGAGATGTGACACTCGATGATCGGGACCTCGCAGGCGTTCAGCGCGTCGAGGATCGCGATCGAGGTGTGGGTATAGGCGCCGGGGTTGATCACGATCCCGGCCGAACCGACCCGGTAAGCGTGGATCCAGTCGATGAGTTGGTGCTCGGCGTTGCTCTGATGGAAATCGATGGCCAGGCCGAACGTCGCCGCCAGGGTCCGGCATCGCGCCTCCACATCCGCCAGCGTCTCGTGCCCGTAGATATGAGGCTCGCGCTGACCGAGCAGATTGAGGTTCGGACCATTGAGGATCAGGATGGTGTCGCGCATGGCGTCCATCCATAGGCGTAGCGCGTGCCATCGAAAAGGTCTCGCTTCCGCGCGGGCAGCGGTGCCTTTCCGGCCTGGAAGGGGAGGGGTCCTGCCGCGAGACACGCCAGAGCAAGAGGCAGAAGGGAGAGTTTGCGTGGAAGCGAGCCCGTCGTCATCGCGGTCGCGATCACCGGCTCCGTACCGCGCAAATCCGACACCCCGGCGCTGCCCGCGACGGTGGCCGAACAGATCGCGTCGACGACCGAGGCGTACGAGGCCGGCGCCACCCTGGCGCATATCCACGTGCGCAACGACGACGAGACCCCGTCCTCGGACCCCGACCGGTTCGCGGCGGTGCAGGAAGGCCTGCGCCGAAGCTGTCCGGGCATGATCGTCCAGTTCTCGACGGGAGGGCGGGGTCGCGATCCGGCGAGCCGAGGCCTGTCACTCCGGCCCCCCCGGACATGACCTCGCTCTCCACGGGATCGGTCAACTGCCCAACGATCGTCTACGAAAACCACGCCACGCTGGTGACCGACCTCGCCTGCCAGATGAAACAGTTCGGCGTGCGCCCCGAGATCGAGATCTTCGACCTGTCGCATCTGCACGGTGCCGCGCGTCTGGTGGAGGCCGGCTTGATCGACGGACGCCCGCATGTGCAGTTCGTCATGGGCGTGAAGAATGCCCTGCCGGCCGACCCGCACCTCCTCGACCTGCTCCTCGGCGAGATGCGCCGCATCCTGCCGCGGGCGACCTGGACGGCGGGGGGGAACGGGCGGCATTAGGCCGAAGTGATGGACTGGGCCCTGGCGCGCGGCGCCCGCGCGGTTCGAACGGGCCTGGAGGACAACATCCGGATCACCAAGGACCGTCTGGCCGCATCCAACGCCGAACTGGTCACGCTCGCGGCGGCGGCGGTGAGACGGCACGGGCGCCGGGTGGCGACGCCGGCGCAGGCCCGGGGGATGCTGGGCCTGACGGGCTCGTGAGGCTTGAACGCCCACGACCCGCCTCGCGGTGGCGAGGCGGGTCGTGTGGTTGATGTATTTGGTTGCGGGGACAGGATTTGAAGCTGTGACCTTCAGGTTATGAGCCTGACGAGCTACCGGGCTGCTCCACCCCCCGCCACCGTTTGATCGTTTGAGGGTGGGTGGTGTTTGTCTTGTCCTGTGCAGGTCTGTCGGCGACCGACTCTCCCGTGTCTTGAGACACAGTAC
>NZ_JAKSXY010000075.1 GCF_022829445.1 Methylobacterium sp. J-068
GGCCTCGAGCCCGGGCTCGTAGATCGGCATGCGCCCGGCATTCAGCGCCGCGATCTTGGCCGGGTCCTTGTCCACGCACACCACCGTGTGCCCGAAATCCGCAAAGCACGTGCCCGAAACCAGACCGACATAGCCGGAGCCGATGACCGCGATCTTCATGATGCCATTCCCATCTTAAGTGGATCGGTTTCGCCGAAGACAGCGAGGGTCTCGCGGATCATCCGCTCGATCCCGAAGCGCTGCTCGATGAAGACGGGCGCGCCCACGCGGGCGCGGTGCCGGAGGCCGCGCGAGCGGATCACGGCGGTGAGGGCGGCGGCGAGGTTGGCCGGCGCATCGTCCTCGACGAGGCGGCCGGTGATCCCTTCGAGCAGCGCCTCGCCCGAGCCGCCGGCCCGGGTGGTGACCACGGGCACGCCGAGGGATTCGGCCTCGAGGAGCACGTTGGGCAGGCCCTCGACCTCCGAGGCCAGGAGCAGCACGTCCATGGCCGCCATCCAGGGCTCCACCGGGCTCTGGCGTCCGGCGAGCGTGATGCGGTCGGAGAGGCCGCGCGCGGCGATCGCGTCCGCGATCTCGGCCCGCATGGCGCCGTCGCCGACGATGACGCCGTGGGTGCGGGGATCGCCCCGCGCCACGCGCGCCACCACGTCGAGCCAGAGATGCGGGCGCTTGGCGGGGGCGAGGCGGAAGACGCCGCCGACGAGGAGCGCGTCGGGGGGAAGCCGCAGGCGCTCGCGCACGGCGCGGCGCTCCGCCTCCGGGGCGCGGGCGCGGATGCTCCCCACGTCGACGCCGTTGCGCAGGACCCGGATGCGCCCCGGCTCGAAGCCGAGCCAGGCCTCGTAATCCTGGGCGCCCGCCGCGGAATTCGCCGTGAACCGCACCTCGGGCCGCTCGGCCACGGCCCGGTACATGGTGGCGAGGTAGGCGCGGTAGCGCCGGCGGTCGTTCTCGCCCGCCACCACGTTGCGCATGGAGCAGACGATGGTGGGCACGCCCGCCAGGAAGGCGGCCACCGAGCCCGTGGAGATGACACCGTCCTGCCAGAGATGGACGCAGGACGGGCGATGGCGCCGGAAGCAGTCGTAGAGCTTGAGGATGTCGCGGGCGAGGTTGGGCGGGAAGGCCGCCATCAGGCGCAGGGCCTCGCGCAGGGCCGGATCCTCGGCCGCCAGCGCGCGCAGCACGTGGGTCTCGTTGACGTGCGCGAGATCCTCGATGACGAGGTGCTCGGTCTCGGCGAGGTCGCGCATCATCGCGCGGCCCCGCGCCGGGGTGAGGTCGAGGCCGGCGAGCACGGTGCGGCCGCGCCCGGCGCGTGCCCGCGAGACCCCGGCCGCCGTGAGCGCGACCTGGCGCTCGGCCCCGCCCGCGCCGAGCGAGGAGGTGCACAGGATCACCGTGTCGGTGGGGCCCAGGATGGTGCGGGGCGGCGGCGCCTCGAAGACCCGCAGGAACAGGGCGCTGGGAAAGACCGGGACGTGGTCGCGTCCCGGCGTCGCCACCGCGAAGGCGGCGCGGCAGCGGGCGGCCGCGCGCTGCAGGTCGGGCTCGACGTTCGGGTCCTGGAGGGCGGCGGCGAGATGCGTCCAGGCCTCCGCGTAGGCGCCGACCTCCATCAGGGCCTCGGCGAGCACGGGCCGGACGCGGCGGCGCAGGATCGGGTTGGCCATGGCGCGCCGGGCGGCCTGAATCGCCTGCGGCGCGTCCCCGGCGGCGAGTTCGATCCGCGCGATGGCGAGGAAGCCCTCGCAGCCCTCGTGGGCGAAGAGCTGCCGGGCCTGATGCACGAGTTCGGCGATGCGCTCGTCGCGCTCCAGGGCGCCGTAGGCGCGCAAGGCCCCCTCCCAGTGCGAGACCTCGCCCCGGTCGCGCTCCAGGGCGGCCTCGTAGGCCGCCGCCGCGCCGGCCCAGTCGTTGAAGCGCTTCAGGGTGCGCCCGAGGAGGGCCCGGTGCGCGGCGGCGTTCGGTTCGGCCTCGATCAGGGCGCGCGCCACCGCGACGCTGTGCTCCTTGGTGGAGCCCGCCCCCTGCATCAGGCGCAGGCGCGCCTTGGCCGCCTGGGGCGCCAGGGCCTCCGGCCCCGTGAGGCTGTCGAGGAGCGCCAGCGCCCGGGCGCCGTCGCCGATCTGCTCGTAGGCCCGGGCGAGGCGCAGGCGTGAGGGCCCCGCGTCGGCACCCGCCGCCAGCACCGCGACGCGCTGCAGCGTCGCCAGGGCCGCGCCCGGATCGCGCGGCGCCTCGATCCGGGTGGCCCGCAGGATCAGCGCGGTCGCGCTCTCGCCGAAGCGCCCCGCATGGGCGGCGTAGAGCGCGGGCTGTTCGGCCGGCGGCGCGAGGGCGAGGCGGGCCTGGAGCAGGCGGTCGGCGGCGTCGGCATCGCGGGGGATCAGGGCGAGGTGCCGCTCCAGGTGGGCGACGGCCTCGTCGTGCCGGCCGCGCGCCGCCATCTCCTTGGCCAGCCGCCGGAACACCCGGTAGCGGCGCAGGCGCTCGGGGGTCGCGGTGCCGGCCACTTCGAGCCAGAGCAGGTGGGCCCGGTGCCGGTCGCCCGCGCTCTCCAGGGCGATGGCGCGCAGGGCCACCGCATCGACGGCCTTCGTGCCGGCAGGGGCGCTCGCGCCGGGAGCGGCCGGCGGGAGGGCGCGCGACGCCGGATCGATCCTGGGCTTCGCGTCTGGCCTCACCTTGGCGTCCACCTTGGACATCGCGTCCGTCTTGGACTTCGTGTCCGTTTTGGACTTGGATCGGGCGGCCCGGCGGGGGGCGGATCGGCGGCTCTCCAGGGCGCTCATGCGGCGACCCCCGACAGGGTGATCCCGGAGGTGGCGCCCTCGGACATGGCACCCTCGACCATGGCACCCTCGACCATGGCGCATTCCGCCTGGAAGCCGGACGGTCCGAGCTCGGGCACGCGGTCGATGAAGCCGAGGAACCAGGTCTCCAGGCAGAGCAGCGCCCAGAGCAGCGCGCCGTTGCTGCGGGTGCCCTCGCGGTGGTCGCGCACCAGCCGGTCGATCCAGGCCACGCGGAAGAGGTCGCGGTTGCGGAAGGCGGTGCTCGCCACCGTGTCCTCGAGACGCTCGCGCAGGCTGGTGCGCAGCCAGAGGTCGAGGGCGTGGCCCACCTCCGGGCGCGGGCTGGCGGGCTGGTCGAGGGCGGCGCGCACGAGGCCGCCCGGGCGCGCCGTCCCGTCGGGGCCGGCGAGGCGCCAGGCCTGGGGCAGGCCGGCGCACCAGGCGGCGAGGTCGGCGTCGAGGAAGGGCGTCCGCAGGGCGGGGCCGGCCCCGTGCCGGGCGATGTCGAGGGGCGCCAGCATCCGGGGGGCGCCGTGCGCGAGGTCGATGCGGGCGCAGAGATCCGTCGCCACCGCCGCGTCGGCGCGTTCCAGGGAGGCGCCGAGCCCGTCGATCGGCGAGAGCAGCAGGGACCCGATCAGGGCGGGCCCCGACATGGCGAGGCGCTGCGGGTCGGAGGAAACGCAGACGCAGTCGCCGTAGAGGTCGCGCACGAACGGCATCGTGGCGTGGAAGCCCTGACGCGGGCTCGCCTGGATGCGGGTGTCGCGGTGGCGGGCGAGTGCGGTGCCGAAGGCGGCGTAGTGCGGCCGGTCGAGGAGGAGTTCGGCGCCGCCCGCCGCCGAGAGGCAGGCCGGGACCTCGGCGGAGGCGGCCGCCAGCAGGGCGTGCTCGACCAGCGCGCCGGGCGTCGCCAGGGGCTCGCCGCGCCTCGGGATAAGGCCGAGCGCCGCCGAGGCGCTCGCCGCGTCGAGGCGCACCGCGTGCGAGCGGACCCGGAGCGGGGCCACGGGCGGTGCCGTCGCGCCCTCCACGTGGATGGCGAAGCTGTGCACCTCCGGCCCGTCGGCGCGGTGCGCGGCGCGGATCGCCGCCTCGGCCAGGGCGTCGGAGGGGCCGTCGCCGGTCCGGAGCACGCCGACCGGGCCGTCGCCGATCGCGGCGTCGAGGCGGCGGCGCAACGCGGCCCGCGCCTCGTCCGGGCCCGGAGCCTCGGCGGCGGGATGGGGCGCCGGGGCCGGCAGGGTCCAGACCCGGGTGACGCGCACGCCGCGCAGCCGCTCCGCCCGCAAGGTGTGGGCGGGGCTCAGGCGCTGCACGCCGCGCAGGGGCGCATGGTCGGCCGGGCAGAAGCCGAAGGCGAGGTAGTGGGTCAGGGCGTCGTGGTCGGCGTGGCGCCGCACGCCCGGCCAATGGGCGATCGCCGCGAGGTCGGAGGCGAAGACGAGGCGGTCGCGCAGGTGGACGTAGTGGAAGGGCTGGAGGCCGAAGCGGTCGCGGCCGCAGAGCAGCGTCTTCGTCTCGGCATCGTGGATCGCGAAGGCGTAGGCCCCGGTGAAGCGGGCGGCGGCCGCCTCGCCCCATTCCCGCACGGCCTCGCGCAGCACGTCGGTGTCGTGCTCCATCGGGCCGGGGGCGCCGAGGGCGATCAGTTCGGCGCGCAGGGCGTCCGCGTTGGCGAGGCGGCCGGCTAGGACCACGGCGAAGCGCCCCCGCGCCCGCGCCGGAACGGCCGACCCGGCGCCGCCGACGAGGAGCGCCGTGTCGTGGGAGACGATGCCCGTCCGGCCGCCATCCGCCAGGGCGGAGCGGACCCGGATGGCGGCCCGGACGTCGTCGTCGCCCAAGGGGTCGCCCTGCAGCATGAACAGGCCGGCGATGGCCTCGGCCGACGCGGTGGGCGGGCTCGAACCGGGGAAACCAGGCATGGACGCGTCTCCGGCAACGGGATGGCGTTCGGCGGACGGATCGATCGGACGGCCGGGGCACCGGCACGGGGTCCCCGGTCCCGCCCCGGTGCGATCCGGGGCGGGGTGCGGGCCGGCGGCCGAAATCGGCCGGCCTTAGGGCGCGGACTGCCGGTTCAGCATGTCGCTGAGCAGGCTCACCGTGGCGGCGTTGCCGGGCTCGATCTCCAGGGCCTTGAGGGCGGCGGGCACGCCCCGGTCGTAGAGCCGGATGGCCCGGCAGGAGCGGGCGAGCTTGACCCAGTGGCCGGTGTCGTCGGGCTCGATCTCGGTCAGGCGCTGGAGCACCGCGATGCCGTCGCGGTGGCGCTTGGCCATGCGGTAGAGCCGGGACAGGACCTTGAGCGCGTCGGGCCGGGCCGGCTCCAGCTCCAGCATCTTGAGGCCGATCTCCTCCTGGAGCGCCACGTCCTCGGTGGTCACCGCCTCGCGCAGGCGCTTCGCGTAGGTCTGCATCACCTTGCGGAAGGTGCGCTGGGCCGCCTCGCTGTCGGGGTCGATCTCGAGCACGACGTGGGCCTTGGTGGCGGCGAGTTCGAGGTGTCCCGCCCCGAAATCCTCGCGCATGGTCCGCACCAGGCGGCGCAGGGCCGAGGTGAGGTTGCGCGCCGCCTGCTCGTCGCCGGCGCAGTCGAGCTCGTGGTAGAGCCGCACCGCGCTGTCGTAGCGCTCGGCCCGCATCGCCGCGCGGGCGGCCTTGCGCTTGAACGGCTGCCCGTCCTCGGAGATCCGCGCGAGCCGGGCCCAGCTCTGGCTCGCCTTGAGCCAGTCGCCCGCCTTCTCGTGGATCAGGCTGAGTTCGCGCAGGATGCGCGCCCCGTCGTCCTGGATCGCCAGGGCGGCCTCGTAGGCCGCGACCGCCCCGGGAACGTCGTTCTCGGCCGCCTTGGCGCGGGCCGCGACCACGAGGGGGGTGAACAGCCGGCGCAGGCCGCCGGCCGCGCGGGCGCTGTCCGGGTCGATGAGCAGGATCGCCTTCCAGGCCGCGGCGGCGGCGGGAGTGTCGCCGCGCTCGTTGGCGACCTTGCCGCGCCGCTCCAGGGTGCGGATCAGGGCGGCGCGCATCACCGTGTCGATGTCGACCTCGCCGGTCTCGCGGGCGGTGGCGACGATGCTGGCCGCCTCCTCCGGGTGCAGGGACGAGATCAGGGCCGGCACCGCCGCCATGGCGGCCTTGGGCTCGATGGCGGCGAGTTCGAGGGAGACCTCCGCCAGCTCGCGCATGCGCTTGAGCCGCAGGAGCGCGTCGCTCTTGATCACCAGGGCGCCGGCCTCGCGCGGGTCGCGCCGGAGCGCCGCCCCGGCGGCGGTGAGGGCGCCTTCGTAGTTGCGCACCTTCATCTCGCAGCGGGCCATTTCGATGAGCGGGAGCACCAGCTCCGGCCTCATGATCGAGACCCGCTGCCAGATCGCGGTGGCGGCGGCGAACTGCTTGGCCCGCATCATGGCCTTGGCCGCCACCAGGAGGACGCGCAGATCGTCGGGCGCGCGCCGGACGAGGTCGCCCGCGATGGCGCAGGCCTCCTCGAGCTTGCCCACCCGCAGGGCGCTCTTGACCAGCATCAGGCGCGGCTCCGAGGCCGCCGGGTCGATCTCCACCGCCTCGCGGAACTCGGCGGTGGCCGCCGTGGTGTCGCCGCGATGGAACGCGACCGTGCCCAGCAGGGTGTGGATTCCCGCGTGGCGGCCGTCCTCGGCCGAGAGACCGTGCAGGATGGTCTCGGCCTCGTCGAGGTCGCCGTCGGCGATGCGCCGCTTGGCCTCGTTGAGGGCAGCCTGCGTCGAGGCATGAGCCAGGGCGGGGCGGGCCAGGGCGGGGCGGACCGAGGCGCGCGGGGGCTCCGCCGCGGCCAGAGCCGCCGGGACCGCCGCCGTCCCGTCGGTGCCGGGCGTCGTGTCCGTGGCCGGCGCGGCCTCGCCGCTGGCGGGGACGCGGCTGAGTACGCCGTCGAACAGGATGCTGCCGATGATCGGCTTGAACGGGTTGGCATAGTGGTTGAGGTCGCGGCCCTCCTCCGCCATCGCCTCCGGCACGCCGTAATCGGCCACGTGCGGCGAGGGGTCGAAGTGGCGGTAGCCCTTGGTGGCGCAGATCTCGGCGATCCAGCCGCACAGGCGATTGCGCGAGGCGATCAGGGAGCCGGCGAGGTTGTGCACGTTGATGTGGTTCACGAAGACCACCGTGGCCGGCAGGCGCCGGACGATCTCGGCCATGTGCGCCTCGAGTTCGTCGCGGGTGGTGCTGCGGATGTAGCCCTCCGTGAGGACGCGGCGCTCCAGCGCGTCGGTCTCGGCAAAGCCCGGCAGGGCCTCGAAGTGGCGCCGGCGCACCTCCGGATCGCGCTCCCCCTTCAGGCCGAAGAAGGTTTCGAGCAGGCCGCCCCGGTCGCGGAAGGTCCGCTCGACGTAGTTGATCTGCAGGTACCAGGCGTCGAAGACGATCTCCTTGACCGTCGAGATCTCGACCACGAACACGTCGGTCTCCTGGCGCGGGCTGCGCACCAGGACGCCGTCCGGCGTCAGGAAGCGGCCGAGTTCGGCCGGAAACTCACGCCCTTCGAGGTAGTCGATCTGCTGCAGTGCCTCCGGCGCGGTATGGACGAAGCCATAGATGTTCGCGCTGTTCCGGCGGAGATTTCGCAATTGTACGGTAGCGCCCAGGGGTTCCGCGACCCGACACGTACCAATCGACGTGTAGATGAGATCTTTCTTCGCCAATTTCCGGCTCCTCGAAGCTGCGGGAAAGGTCCGATACAGATGGCGCGCTGTCTTCCCGGGCGTTTGTTTTTGTTTTTGTCTGTTAAGGTTTTAGAAACCTATTTGGATTCCGGACCTCCACAAACCCATCATTGTCGGTAGCCGATGCATGCGCGACGGGGGATCGCCTCCTCCGAAAGGGTGAGGTCCGCTACGCCGCGCGGGAGGCCCCTCGGCCGCCCTACGCCGATCGGCCATCGGCCCTGCCTCACGCGGGGGCGGTCCGCGTGTCCGCCGCGGGCGCTAGGGTCCGGCCGCATCGCGCGGGATCCGAAGCGCGGATCCGAGGGGTCCGCCGCCGGTCCTGTGAGCGCGACGACCTCTCAGGGAGCTTGCACGATGGCGCGCCGGAATCCGCTTCGGGGATCGTTCTCCGTCCCACGCCGGGGGGGCGCCCTCCGCGCCCTCCTGACCGCCGGCTTTCTGGTCGCCGGTCTCCTTGCCGCCTCGGCGCTCCCCGCCGCGGCGGCGGACGGGTCGCTCTCGGCCCGGCGCTTCTTCGAAGAGGCCAAGGCGGCGGCCGAGCGGGCCGCCCTGCCCTGCACGCGGGTCGCGCCGACCCTCAGCGACGGGCGGGTGAGCGCGAGCCCGCTGACCGGGCAGATCGAAGGGGCGGCCGCCGGCACCACGGGCGGGCTCGGCAAGCGCCTCCTCACCGTGACGCGCCTCGACGACGCGAAATCCTCCGCGAGCCGGCCGAGCCCGGAGGGCAGCCTGCGCTGGGCGGTGGAGACGGCGCACAAGGCCGGCGGCGGCTGGATCGTGTTCGCGCCCGACCTGACGGGGCAGATCCATCTGGAGGCCGGGCTCCACCTGCCCTCCGACACCACCCTCGACGGGGGCTGCGGCGGCATCACGCTCTCGGGCGCTCCGCGCCTGACGCAGCTCACCCTGACGGATGTCCGGAACGTCATCATCAGCGGACTCGCCTTCACCAAGGACGCCTACGACGACAAGGCGGACAAGACCGGCGACGCCATCGGGCTGACCGACCAGTTCGACCGCGTCGCGATCCTGCACAACGCCTTTCACCGCTGCGGCGACGGCTGCGTCGACATCGTGCGCAAGAGCCGCTTCGACACCGAGTCCCGCGCCACGGTGGCGTTCAACCACTTCGCCGAGCACAACAAGGTCATGCTGATCGGCACCCTGACCTGCTACAAGGACGCGGATGCCGAGGGCTGCCGCGAGCCGCTGCGGCATCTGGCCGACCTGATGGCGCCGCGCGTCACCGTGACGGTGCAGGCCAACGTCTTCGAGGGCACGAGCCAGCGCCATCCCAAGGTGGTCTCGAACGCCGCCGTGCAACTCGCCAACAACCTGTTCCTGCTCAGCCCCACCGCCTATTCCAGCGGCGCCGACAGCGCGGTCTACGGCTCGGCCACGGGCACCGGGGGCGTGCTGCGGGCGGCCGGCAACATCTTCGTCAATCCGGACCGGGCCGGCCGGATCGGCGCGGGGCCGATCTCGGTGGTGCGCGCCGCCTCGGGCGGGGGCCGGGAGGCCGACGGCGCGGTGGCGGCCGAGGACAACGTGACGGTGGGCAACATCAGCGTGGTGGAGAAGGACGCGGACCTCGCCCGGCGCGTGCCGATGGCCTCGGTCCCGGTGCGGGCGGTCTCGGGCGGCGCGAGCGCCTTCGGCCTCGCCACCTGCCTCCTGCGTCTGGCCGGCCCCAAGGGCATCGCGGCGACCTGGCCGGACGTCTGCGGGCGCTCCTGAGGCCGGGCTTCCGGGTTGCCCGTCGCGGACGGGCGAACCGCGACGGGACCGGGCCCGCGAAGGCCCTGTCCCGTCAATCCACGAAGCTGCGGATCGTGCGCTCCATCATGGCGCTCACCGAGAACGTCTCGCGGGCCCAGGTCCGGGCGGCGGCGGCCATGGCGGCGCGGCGCGGGGCATCCGCGCGCAGAGCCAGCACCGTCTCCGCCACGGTCTCGGGCGTCAGGTTGGGGCCGGGCGGGAGCAGGAGCCCCGTGCGGCCCGGCACGATGGTCTCGGCCGCGCCCCCCGCCTCGGTGGTCACCACCGGCAGGCCCGCATGCTGCGCCTCGACGAGGACGTTGGGCAGGCCCTCCACCAGGGAGAGCAGCAGGAACGCGTCCATCCGCGCCAGCCAGTGGCCGACATGGGCCGAGCGCCCGACGAACAGGACGTGCCCCGCCAGACCGAGCCGGGCGGCCCGGGCCTCGCAGGCCTCCCGCAGGGGGCCGTCCCCCACCAGGATGAAGCGCGTGTCCGGCGCCCGCGCCCGGATGCGCGCGGCGGCCTCCAGCCAGAGGAAGGGGCGCTTGTTCTCGTCGAGGCGCATGACCGTGCCGAGGGTGAAGCCGGGGCCGCGCGCCGCGAACGACGCCGAGAGGGCGGCCTCGGCCGGGCCGCCCTCGGGGGCGAGGGCATCGACGCCGTTGTAGATCACCGCGACGCGGTCCGGGTCGAGGTCGAGCCAGGCGGCGTAGCGGCGCGCGGCCGCGTGGGAATTGGCGGTGAGCCGCACGCCGGGGGCGGCCAGCAGCGCCCGGTAGAGGCCGGCATATTCCGGGCGGTCGCGCTCGGGCCGGTCGACGGGGGGCAGGCTGCGCACGTTGAGGACGATCCGGGGCACGCCGGCGGCCAGCGCCGCGAGTCCGCAGGCCAGGATCGAGCCGTCCTGCCAGAGATGGACCACGTGGGGCCGGCGCCGGCGGATCGCGTCGGCGAGGCGCAAGGTCCCCTCCTGCATCGGGGCCGGCAGCAGGTCGAGCATGGTGGCGAAGGGGGCGAGCACCGAGCGGGCCGGATCACCGCCCTGGAGGGGGAAGTCGGCGTATTCCTCGACGGCGAGGCCGGCCTCCCGCAGGCCGGGCGCGAAGAAGTCGCCGCCCGGCCGGGCGCTCGTCGAGCGCACCACGACGTCGACCGGCCCGGCGATCGCGCTGCCGGCGATCGACGTGGCCCGGACCCGCGCCGCGTGCAGGGTCCGGGCGGTCAGGGCGAACTGGCGCTCGGCCCCGCCGGCCCCGAGGGAGCCGGTGATCATCATCACGCGCCCGACCCGGCGGCGCGGCCGGGGCGGCCGGCGCGCCGGGGCGAGGCGGGCGAAGATCTCGGCCAGCACCGCGTCGGCGGCACGGCCCCCGGGCGGATTCGCTGGGCTTCCGGGGAAACGGCGCCCGCAGAACGCCGCCAGCCGGGCGCAGTCGGCGGCCACCGCCGCGCGGGGGGCGGCGAGCCTGCCATCGCCGCCGAAGCGGGCGATTCCGGCATCGAGCAGGCGCAGGGCCCGCCCGATCTCGCCGCGCTTCGACAGGGCGCGGGCGAACTGGAGATAGCCGGATTCGCGCGGATGCGTCGCGATGAGGCGCTCGAACGCCGCATCGGCCTCCGCGTGGGCGCGGATCTCCTCGAAGCCCCAGGCCTGGAGCAGCATCGCCGGGGGCGTCGCCGGGCCTTCCGGGAAACGCTCGCGGAGCATCCGGGTGGCGGCCTCCCGTCCCTGTCGGCGCAGGGTCCAGCGCAGCACCAGGCGAAACGGCTCCACCGCCTCCGGGAAGCGGGCATGCACCCCCGCCCAGGCGCGGGCCGGCACCGCCTCGCGGTCCTGGGTGCCGGGCTCGACGAACTCGGCGGCCTCCACGAGGCGGGCGGCCAGGACCTGGAGGCGCTCGCAGGCCGGATGGGCGCGCACCAGCGCGAGCAGGGCCGCGAGGGCGATGCGCGCCTCTGGACCCCGCCCCGCCCCGGCCGCGATCGCGGCGGCCCGCTGGAGCACGAGGCCGTCGGCCGGGCCGGGCCGCAGGCGCGTGCGGGCCAGGATGGCACCGATGGGATCGCGCGTGCCGATGGGGTCGGCGGCGGGGCCCGGCCCCTGCGCGAGGGTTCCGTCCGGATCGTTGAGCATGGCGATCTCCCGCGCGCGGCGCCTCTCTCGGCCTCGAGCCGCCAGGAGGCATTCGATTCGACTGCCGATCGGATCGTTCCGGAGGCGGGTCCGGCCCTCGCGATGCCGCGCCGGCAACGGGAGACCGCCTTGCCGTCCCCGGACGGGGTCATGCGCGATCCGTTCGATCCCGTCGGGACGGCGGATCAGACGCAGTGATATTCGCGGTACCAGCCGACGAACCGGCCGACGCCCTCGGCCACGGGGGTGGAGGGCCGGAAACCGGTGAGGCTCTGGAGCAGGCTGGTATCGGCGAAGGTGCGGGGCACGTCGCCGGGCTGCATGGCGAGGTAGTTGTGCCGGCCCTTGCGGCCTACCGCAGTCTCGACCGCGTCGACGAAGCGCATCAGCGGCACGGGATCGGAATTGCCGATGTTGACCGTGCGGAACGGGGCCACCGCCGAGAGGGTGTCCTCGGCGTCCCGCACCGGCTCGCCGCGCATCGGCACCGCGTCGATGAGGCGGACGATGCCCTCCACGAGGTCGTCGATATAGGTGAAGTCGCGCTCCATCCGGCCGTGGTTGTAGATGTCGATCGGCCGGTCCTGCAGCAGGGCCGAGACGAACTTGAACAGCGCCATGTCGGGGCGCCCGAACGGCCCGTAGACGGTGAAGAACCGGAACGCGGTGGTGGGGATGTCGAACAGGTGGGCGTAGGAATGCGCCATCAGCTCGGTGGCCTTCTTGGTGGCCGCGTAGAGGGTCATCGGCGCATCCGCCTTGTCGGCCTCGGCGAAGGGCACCTTGTCGGCGGCGCCGTAGACCGAGCTCGTGGAGGCGAGGAGCAGGTGGCCCGGCGTCGTCCGGCGGGCGCATTCGAGCACGTTGAAGGTGCCGGTCACGTTGGAATCGACGTAGGAGCGCGGGTTCTCCAGGCTGTAGCGCACGCCGGCCTGGGCCGCGAGGTGGATGACCACGTCGGGGGCGGTCTCCTCCCAGACCCGGCTCAGGGCGTCCATGTCCTCCAGCATCAGTTCGTGCGCGGAAAAGCCCGGCATCTGCAGCAGGGCCGCGTGGCGGCGCTGCTTGTAGCTGACGTCGTAATAGGCGGTCATGCCGTCGATCCCGACGACCTCGTGCTGCGCGCGCAGGAGGCGCCGGGCGACGTGGTAGCCGATGAAACCCGCTGTTCCGGTGATGAGTATGCGCACGGAGCCCCTCGCTGATGGTGACGGTGCCGGGTGCGGCGGATCGGCGGGGCCGAGCCGGCGGCACGCATCCTTCGCGAGCCGGACTATGGGGCGTCGGCCGAGATCGAGGGGACCTCGCCTTTCGAGGGGCCGCCCTCTCCGAAGGGGGTAGGCCCCCGCCCTCCGAACGGCGGCGCTAAGGCCGATGGCCGAGTTTGTGGCGTCGGACACTCCCCACAAAGCTCGTGCGACCTCTCGGATGCGCCTTCCGCCGCCTGCGGTGTGCCGGAGCCCGAGATCCCGTCGCGAGATCCCGTCGCAAGCAGGCGCGCCATGCAGAGTCTCCCCGAGCAAGATGGTCCGGAACAGGATGCCCCGGAATCCGAGGCTTCCGAGACGGAATCCCAGGACGCGGTGTCCCGTGACGCGGTGTCCCGTGACGCGGATCCGCCGGGCGCGCGCCGGACCCCGCCGGTCGCCTACGCGGTCGAGGTCGCGGAGGGCGAACTGCGCCTGCGGATCCAGGTCGGTCCGAAGAGCATCCCCATCGCGATCACGCCCGAGCAGGCCGGCGAGCTCGGCACCGCCCTGATCGGCGCCTGCGTGCTCCATGCCGAGGGCCGGGTCCCGGCGGCGGGCCCGATCCTGCGCAGCGACCTGCCGGTGCTCGGCTGGCGCACTGGCGTGATCCGGGAGCACAGCCTCGCGATCCTGCTCCTCGACATCCTCGGTGGGCCGGAGATCGCCCTGCAGTTCCAGCCCGCGACGGCCATCAGCTGCGGACGCTCGCTGCTGGAGACCGGCAAGACCCTGCAATCCGCCACGCGCTAGACCCCCCTCCCCCTCGGGGCATCGACCTACGCCGTTTGGGGAGGTTGCCCGGTGATCCAGGTCGGTAAACAGTCGGTTAACAGGGCCGCGGGATTGCTGCGAATACTTGATGTTCGACGCAGGAACGACAGCGGGTTTCTGGTTTTTTCTTCGCTCCGTCTCGAACATTATCGCCACGACCGGCCGCGAACGCTGGCCGGCCTGGCGAGCCCGCGTTCGGGAGACGGCGCCGTGCCGAGGAATCCACCCGGATGTCGCTGCGCTTCGCTTCGAGAGCCCTGATCCCCGCCCTCGTCCTCGCCGCCGCGTGCCGGCCGGAGGCGCGCGCCGCCGAGGCCTACGCGCTGGGGCCGGCCGACAAGCTGCGGGTCACGGTCTACCAATGGGCGCAAGGGCCGGTGCCGGCCCAGGGCGGCGACTTCCAGGCCCGCCTCGACGGCCAGTTCACGATCGACAATGCCGGGAACCTCCCCCTGCCGCTCGTCGGCGAGGTTCCGGCGGAGGGGCGCGCCACCACCGAGCTCGCCCGCGCCATCTCGGAGATGTTCCAGGCCAAGCTCGGAACCCTCACGATGCCGAGCGCCTCCGTGGAGATCGTCGAGTACCGGCCCTTCTACGTGATCGGCGTGGTCGACCAGCCCGGCAGCTATCCCTTCCGCCCCGGCATGACGGTGCTGCACGCGGTCAGCATCGCGGGCGGCCTCTACCGGCGGCCCGAGGATCCGAGCCGCTACCAGCGCGAGGCCCTGACGGCGGCGGGCGACGGCGCCCTCCAGGCCGCCAGCCGGGACCTGCTCCTCGTGCGCGCGGCCCGCCTGGAGGCGGAACTGGCGGGGCACGAGGCCATCGCGTTCCCCGATGAGATCCTGGCCCGCAGGACCGAGCCGACCATCGCCCGGACCATGGCCGACGAGGCCAAGATCATGAAGCAGCGCGGCATCGCCCTCGACGCGGCGGTGGCGAGCCAGCGCAACCTCAAGGCCCTGGCCGAGCGCCAGAACGGTGCCCTCGAGGCGCAGACCGCCGCCATCGACCGGCAGATGGCCATCGCCAAGCGGGAACTGGAGGACCAGACCGATCTGGTGAGCAAGGGCCTGTCGCGCCGGCCCGTCCTGTTCCCGATCGAGGCGCGCCACGCCGAGGCCGAGGCCAAGAAGCGCCAGCTGCACTCGGACATTCTCAAGAACGCGCAGGACATCGCGCGGGCCGAGCAGACCGCCGAGGAGCTGCGCACCAACCGGCGCATCGAGATCCTCGACCAGCTCAAGGAGGCGCGGGCCAACCTGGAGCAGGCGCGCCAGAAGATCGTCACCGACCAGCGCATCGTCGACCATTCCGACGGCGAGTTCCGCGTGCGCACCGGCGAGGCGGTGCCGACCTACGCGATCCTGCGCCGCGACGGCGACCGAATGCGCGAGCGCGGCGTGCCCGAGACCGCCCGGGTCGAGCCCGGCGACGTGGTTCGCGTGGTGCTGCCGCCCCGGCGCGCACCCGGAGCGCCCGGCGCGATCTCCGAGCCCGGTCCCACCGCCGCGCTCGCCCGCGAGACCCACCTCACCGACGCCCGGCCCTGAGCCCCGACACCGCGCCCGTCCGGAGGACCGACACGATGCAGGCACAAGCTTCCGCCTTCAGGAACGGGGCGTCGGCCCTGAGGAACCAGGCCGACGTGGTGGGCGCGCTGATCCTGCGCGAGACCCATACCCGCTTCGGCCGGACCCGGCTCGGCTACGTCTGGGTGCTGATCGAGCCGGTCGCCCACGCGGTCGGGCTGTCGATCGTGCACTACACCCTCGGCCGGCGCTCGCCCTTGGGCGGCAGCATGGCCCTGTTCTTCATGACCGGGCTGCTGCCGTTCTTCCTCTGGAGCAAGGTCTCCTACCGGCTGGTCTCGGCCTTCACCTCGGACCGGCCGCTCCTCAACGTGCCGGCGGTGACCCATCTCGACATCCTCTGCGCCCGGGCCCTGCTGGAGGGCGCGACCTGGCTCATCGTCTCGACGATCCTGATCGCCCTCCTGGTCTCGATCGGCTTCAGCGACTGGCCCTTCGACCTCGAATCCCTGTTCGGCGCGGTGGCGGCCACGTTCCTGCTCGCGGTCGGGGTGGGGATGATCAACGCCACGCTGACGGCGCTGCTCCAATCCTGGCACAACGTCTTCAACATCCTGACCCGGCCGCTCTACCTCGCCTCCGGCATCTTCTACCTCGTCGACCAGGTGCCGGCGACGGCGCAGGCCTACCTGGTCTGGAACCCCCTCGTCCACGCCATCGAGTGGACCCGGATCTCGTTCTATCCGGCCTACAACGCCACCACCCTGGACAAGGCCTACCTGATCCAGTGGGCCGTCGGCGCCTGCGTCCTCGGCCTGGTGCTGGAGCGCCTCGGCCGCCGGAAGGCGGAGGCGATATGATCGTCCTCGACAACGTCTCGAAGGGCTACCGCACGGCGCTCGGCGTCAAGCGCATCCTGGCGGACGTGGATTGCGAGCTGTCCACGGATCTCAGCCTCGGCATCCTCGGGCGCAACGGCTCGGGCAAGTCCACCCTGATGCGGATGCTCGCCGGCTCCGAACTGCCGGACCGGGGGCATATCGACCGCGACGTGCGGGTCTCGTTCCCGGTCGGCCACTCCGTCGGGTTCTCCAACATGATGACGGGCCGCGAGAACGTCGCGTTCCTGGCCCGGGTCTACGGCGAGGACGTGCGCCGGACCGTGGCCTTCGTCGACGACTTCGCCGAACTCGGCGACTACCTCGACGAGCCGCTGCGGACCTATTCCAACGGCATGCGCTCGCGCCTCACCTTCAGCGCCTGCATGGCGATCCGCTTCGACGTCTACCTCGTCGACGAGGTCACCGCCGCCGGCGACGTCGAGTTCAAGCGCCGGTGCAACCAGCTCTTCGCGGAGCGCCGGCGCCACGCGCGGATCATCATGGCCTCGAACAACGCCAAGATGCTGCGCCTCTACTGCGACCGCGGCGCCATCCTCGAGGGAGGATCGCTCCTGCTCTTCGACACCGTCGAGGAAGCGGTCTCCGTCTACGCGAACGAGATCTATCGCACCGAGGTCCAAGGGGCGGACCCGGGCGCGGAAAGATGGGCCGAACGGGAGGTTGAGCCGTCATGAGCACCGAACCGGGACGAGTCGCCGCGCGGGTCTCGCCGCTCCTCAGCGTCCTCAGGCAACGCCGGACGAAGGCCGACGCGGCCCCGGCCGAGGCCTCGGCGCCCGACGAGACGGTGGAGATGCCGGCCGAGGCCCCGGACAGGGAACCCGGCCCGGCGGACGGGCCGGACAACGTCACCCGCTGGCTGCGGGGACAGCCCGCCCCGCGCAAACCCTCCGCCAAGCCCCCGGTCCTGCGCGAGGTGACGGCGCTCGCGAACGAGCCCGAGACGGCGCGCCGGATCGCCGAGGCGCCGGTCCGGCCGCTGCCGGGCCTGCCCGGCCAGGACACCCTGCCCGGTCAAGCCTCGCCGCTCGCCGGGCGGCGGGCCCGGCGCCGGCGGCAGCGCCGGGGCATCCTGTTCTCGTTCGTCGCCCTCGTGGTCCTGCCGGCCCTGGCGGCGGCGCTCTATTACGGCTTCGTCGCCTCGGACCAGTACGTCTCGGAGGTCAAGTTCGCCCTGCGCTCGGTGGAGCGCAACGGCGGCCACGATGCGGCCAGCGTCGTCAGCGGCGTGCCGAACGCGCTGGCCGGCAACACCGATTCCTTCATCATCGCCGACTACATCACCACGCGCCAGTTCGTGGACGAGGTGCAGCGCAAGATCGACCTGCGCCGGATCTTCTCGGCTCCGGGGGCCGATATCTGGTCGCGCTTCAATCCGGCCGCGCCCATCGAGGCGCTGGTGAGCCATTGGCGCGCCATGGTGATGTCGCGCTACGACCTCTCCACCGGCATCCTCACGGTGAAGGTGCGGGCCTACACGCCGGAGGACAGCTACCGGCTCGCCCAGACCGTCATCGACGGCTCCGAGCGCCTCGCCAACGAACTGACCAACCGGGGCCGCCAGGACTTCGTGCGCTTCGCCGAGACCGAGGTGCAGAAGGCGGAGACGCGCCTGCGCAACGCCCGCGACGCGCTGGGCAACTTCCGCCGCAGCGAGGGCACCTTCGACCCCGTCCGCGTGGCGACGAGCAACGCCGACCTGCTCGCCAAGCTGCGCTCCGACCTCGCCGGCATGCGGGCGGAGGTCTCCGCCCTCGCCCTCTCGATGCAGCCCAACGCCCCGATGATCCAGACCCTCAACGGGCGGATCAAGGCCACCGAGCAGCAGGTGCGCTCGGTGGAGGCCGAGGGCCAGCGCAACGGCCAGGGGGCCGGCGGCGACATGGGCAGCACGGTGGCCCGCTACGCCGCCCTCGAATCCGAGCAGACCTTCGCGGAGAAGAGCTACGGCATGGCCATGGACGCGCTCCAGGCGGCGCGGGGCCTCGCCGACCGGCAGCAGATCTACCTCGCGACCTTCGCGCGGCCGGCGCTCGCCGAGAGCGCGCAGTTCCCCAACCGCCCGGCCTCGATCGCCGTGGTGGCGGGCTTCGCGCTGCTGGTCTGGCTCACCGGCCTGCTCCTCGTCCTCGGCATCCGCGATCATCTGCGCTGAGCCCGACCCGACCGGACCCCGCGCGAGACGGGCCATTCACCATCAGCACGAGGGGACGACCATGATCTTCCTGCAACGTGACGGCGATTCCGCCGATGTCCGCTTCACCGGCGATCAGGCGCGGGTCCTGAACAAGGCCGGACAGGTCGTGGTCGACTGGACCGCGGGCGGCATCCTCCACGGCGTGCCGCAGGGCGACGGCTACCGGCTGGAGGTGAAGACGGGGGCCACGGTCAAGGCCGACGACCTCGCCATCGGCGCGGTGGTCTTCACCATCGGCCAGTCGAACATCGAGCGCTGGTACAACACCCCCAGCGCCGTGCCGGATGCCGCATCCGGCACCTACCAGATGGAGGCCGACGGCTCGATCGGCCACGTGGAGGGCGGCGCCTCCACCTACTTCGCCGAGAACTACGGCGCCGAGACCGGCGTGCCGGTGCTGATGGTCGCCGCCGCCAAGGGCGGCACCGCCCTGGTGGCCGCCGCCGACAAGGGCAACGGCTACTGGATGGACACCTCCGCCGGCTCCCTCTACGCCACGGCCCTGTCGCTCCTCGCCAAGGTCGGCGGCGCCGCGGAGGTGGTGCTGTGGGCGCAGGGCGAGACCGACGCCTCGGCCAATGTCACGACGAGCACCTACGCCGCGGCGCTGAACACCTTCATGGGCCGGGTGCTCAACGACTTCCATTCCGGCCACGTCCTGATCCAGGAGATCGGCCCCCACGGCGACAACGACGACAAGTACGACGCGGTCCGCCTCGCCCAGCACCAGGTCGCCGACGCCCTGGCGGGCGTCGATATCGGCGCGGCCACCACCGACCTGAACACCATCGAGGACGGCATCCATCTCACCGGCGCCTCGCGCGTCACGGCCGCCGACCGCCTGCTCGACGCGGCCCTGGCCTTCCAGGGCATCGACATCTCGCGGGCGGTGCAGAACGGGGCCGACCTCGCCACCGGCAGCGACCATCTCGTCGGCACCGAGGGGCGCGACGAGCTGCACGGCCGGGCCGGAAACGACATCCTCGACGGCGGCGGCGGCAGCGACGCCCTGTTCGGGGACGCCGGCGACGACGTCATCAACGGGGGCGCGGGCGTCGACCTGATCCGGGGCGGGGCGGGCAACGACACCATCGACGGCGGCGACGATTCCGACGTCATCTCGGGCGGCGACGGCAGCGACATCATCCGGGGCGGGGCCGGGGCGGACGAGATCTGGGCCGATGCCGGCGACGACGTCATCACGGGCGGGGCCGGCAACGACGTCATCTCTGGCGGGGCCGGCATCGACACGGCCGTCTTCTCCGGCAAGTTCGCCGGTTACCGCATCGTCACCAACGGCGTCACCGCCACGGTCACCGACATCGACCTCACGGACGGCAACGACGGAACCGATACCCTCGACGGGGTCGAGTACCTCAGCTTCTCCGACAAGCCGCAATACGACATCAAGGGCACCGGCCTGCCGTCCCTGTTCACGCCGAGCGACGACTACGTCGATTTCGCCACCGTGGTCGCCGGCACCTATGCGCCGACCTCGTCCCATGCGGGGCTGGCCGGCAACGACGAGATCTACCTGCCCAAGGACGCGGCGGCGGCCCAGGCCGCCGGCTACGACACCACCGTGGCGATGGATGGCGGCGACGGCAACGACGTCATCATCGGCGGTAGCCTCGACGACTGGATGAAGGGCGGGGCCGGGGACGACATCCTCAACGGCGGGGCGGGCTCCGACCGGATGGAGGGCGGGCTCGGCAACGACCGGTACTACGTCGACACCACGGCGGTCGGCAGCACCGGCGACCTCGTGGTCGAGAAGGCGAACGAGGGCATCGACACGGTGATCAGCACCGTGACCTTCACCCTCAAGAGCAACGTCGAGAACCTCACCCTGGTGGGGACGGACAACATCAACGGCACCGGCAACGAACTCGACAACGTCATCGCGGGCAACGACGGCAACAACATCATCAACGCCAACGCGGGCAACGACACCCTCCTCGGGGGCGCCGGCGACGATTCCCTGCGCGGCGGCCTCGGCAACGATTTCATCGACGGCGGCCTCGGGCGCGACACGGCGGTCTTCGCCGGCAAGTTCGCCGATTACCGGATCGTCGATGTCGGCGGCGCCGTCACCGTCACCGACCTCAATCCCGCCGACACCGACGAGGGCACCGACACGATCCAGGGCGTGGAACTGCTCAAGTTCTCCGACAAGACCTACACGGTGAACATCCCGAACGGCCTGTTCACCAACGGCAACGACACCGTGGACTTCGCCACCGTGACGGCGGGCAGCTACCAGGCCGGCACCCAGTACGCCGCCGGGGCCGGGGACGACGTGGTCCATCTCGCCGGGACCGCCGCGGCGGCCGCGGCGGCGGGCTACGACACCACCCTCGCCTTCGACGGCGGCCTCGGCAACGACACGATCACGGGCGGGGGCCTCAACGACTGGATCAAGGGCGGCGACGGCGACGACGTGATCGACGGTGGGGCGGGCTCCGACCGGATGGAGGGCGGGCTCGGCAACGACACCTATTACGTCGACGTCACCGCGGTCGGCACCAGCGGCGACCTCGTGATCGAGAAGTTCAACGAAGGCGTGGACACGGTGATCAGCACCGTGACCCACACGCTCAAGAGCAACGTCGAGAACCTCACCCTGGTCGGCACGGGCGAGATTTCCGGGTTCGGCAACGAACTGGCCAACACGATCATCGGCAACGACGCGAAGAACTCCCTCAAGGGCGATCTCGGCAACGACGTCCTCTACGGAATGGGCGGCAACGACAGCATCACGGGCGGGGCCGGCAACGACACCATCGATGGCGGGCTCGGCACCGACATCGCCCTCTATCTCGGCGTCAGGGCGGATTACACGGTCACGATCACGGCCGGCCGGGTCGTCATCACCGACAACAACCCGGCCGACATCGGGGGCGACGAGGGAACCGACACCCTGGTCGGCGTCGAGATCCTCAAGTTTTCGGACGGCACCCTTGCGGTGCCCCTCGGCGGCGCCCCGACGGCCCTCGCCCTCAGCCATGCCGAGGTGCCCGAGAACAGCCCCGGCGGCACCCTCGTGGGCACGTTCAGCGCCACCGACCCGGATGCCGGCGACAGCTTCACCTACACGCTCCTCGATTCGGCCGGTGGCGCCTTCGCGATCCAGGGCGCCGACCTCGTGGTGGCCGCCGGCGCCGTCCTCGACTTCGAGACGAATCCGAGCCTCACGGTGACGGCGCGCGTCTCCGATGGCGGCGGCCATACCTTCGATCGGACCTTCACCATCGCCCTCTCCGACGTGGACGGCCCCCCCATCACCGGCACGGCCGCCGCCGACAAGCTCATCGGCACCCAGGAGGGCGAGACCATCGACGGCGGGCTCGGCGCCGACACCATGACGGGCGGGGCCGGCAACGACACCTACATCGTCGACAACAGCAAGGACGTGGTCGTCGAGCTCGCCGGCGGCGGCATCGACACCGTCCGGAGCTCGGTGAGCTTCACCCTCGGCGCCAACATCGAGAACCTCGTCCTCACCGGCGCCGCGAGCAAGGGCACCGGCAACGCGCTCGACAACGTGCTCACCGGCAACGACGCCAACAACACCCTCGACGGAGGCCTCGGCGCCGACACCATGGCGGGCGGCCTCGGCAACGACGTCTACGTGGTCGACAATATCGGGGATCGGGTGATCGAATTCGCCGATGCGGGCAACGACACGATCAAGACCACGCTCGCCACCTATGCCCTCGGGATCGGCAACGCGGTCGAGGCCCTGACCTTCATCGGCATGGGCGACTTCCAGGGCACCGGCAACGAACTCGCCAACACGATCACGGGCGGGGCCGGCAACGACACCCTCGACGGTGGCCCGGACACGGTCAAGGACGCCCTCAAGGGCGGGCTCGGCGACGACACCTACATCGTCGGGATCAACGACACGGTGACGGAAGCGGCGGATGCCGGCCACGACACGGTGCGAACCGGGCTCGCGACCTACAAGCTCGGCGCCAACCTGGAAGACCTCGTCTATACCGGGGCCGGCGACTTCAAGGGCACGGGCAACACCCTCGACAACCTGATCAAGGGCGGGGCGGGCAACGACACCCTCGACGGCGGAGCGGGCGCGGACCTCCTCGTGGGAGGGGCCGGCAACGACACCTACCTCATCGATTCCCCCGGCGACCGGATCTCCGAGCGGGTCGACCCGAACGACGCCGCGAGCGCGGATGCGGGGGGCATCGACACGGTCCTGATCAAGACCGGTCTGACCCAGTATGCCCTCGGCAGCGGGAGCTTCCTCGAGAACCTGACCTATTCCGGCACCTCCGCGTTCCAGGCCATCGGCAACGAGCGGGACAACACCCTCGTCACCGGTGCGGGCAACGACGTGCTCTCGGGCGGGCTCGGGCACGACGTCCTGACCGGCGGCAAGGGAGCGGACCAGTTCCTGTTCAACGCACCGGGCGAGGGCACCGACACGATCACCGACTTCACCCAGAGCCAGCTCGACAAGATCGCGGTCACGGGCGCGAATTTCGGCGGTCTTTCCGCCGGCAGCGCCCTGCCGGCGGACTGGTTCGTGCTCGGCACCAGCGCGACCAGCGCCGATCACGGGCAGTTCCTGTTCGACGCCCAGGCGCTGACCCTGTCGTGGGACGCCGACGGCACGGGAACCGCCGCCCCGGTGGTGGAGATCGCGCAATTCGCCAAGGCGCTCACCCTGCACGCGAGCGACATCCTGGTCGTGTGAATGGGCGACCGGCGCCCTGGCATCGCAGCCCGACGGTCCGCGCGATCGATGGCGGGGCCGCCTCCGACCGGGGCGGCCCGCGCGCATTCGCGCCCGGCGCCGACTCACCGTGGCTGTGCTGCCCAAAAATAACACATGATAGGTGTATTCGTGTCGCTTTTCTGCCGATCCGATCGATCGGTTATTTGTCGAGCGCGGCGATCCGGTGGGGCCGGTGCAGGAAATCAGTACCCGTGTGATATTCGAAGGCGTCGAAATTCAACGAACCGGGGCGGATACACATTTTCGGGCACCGATCGTGCAAAAAGGGTCTTTATAATTGGTTTAAATTTTGCAACGTTTCCGGTCGATGACGATGCGAGGTGTGCCATGGACATCATTGCGGGCATGGAACTTCCCCGGACCATGCTGGGACACGCTGCTCTCGACGTTGATTCCGGCCTGACGCCGACGATTCTGCTCATCGACGATCGAATCCTCGAACGGGAATGCCTGATCTTCCGCCTCAACGTTGCGGGCTTCCGGGTCGTCGCCGCGGCGAGCGCGGAGGGCTGGCGCGACTCGGCGGAGGCCGGACGCCTCTCGCTGATCCTCTATGTCTGCGACGGCCTGGCCGAGAAGCGCCGGCGCACCGTGGCGGGCCTCTTGCAGGCGCCCCACGGGCACCCCGTCGTGGTCCTGTCGCAGTCCGACGCCGTCGCCGACGTGATCGAGACCATCGAGTGCGGCGCGCGCGGTTACATCACCACCCGGGCCAACGTGGAGCATGTCATCGCGGCGATCCGCTTCGTCCTGGCCGGAGGCGTCTTCGTTCCGGCCAGCAGCGTGCTGGCGGCCCGCAAGGCCGAGACGGAGCCCGCCGTCGATCCGTCTTGGCACGGCAACTTCACCGCCAAGCAGGTGGCCGTCATCGAAGGCATCCGGCGGGGCAAGCCCAACAAGGTCATCGCCTACGAACTGAACATGTGTGAGAGCACCGTGAAGGTGCATGTCCGCAACGTGATGAAAAAGCTGAAGGCGCGCAACCGCACCGAACTGGCCTTCAAGGCGACCGAGATGACGCTCTGACGCGGAGTGGATAGCCGCGTCGTCATAAAACGGATCAGGGATGTGTTGACGGTTGGATTTTGTGTCCGTATAGGGCTGTTCATCGGCGGCGGCCAACGGGGTTTGGCGGCTCACCGGCGCTTCTTTGGATGATCGGATGGGTGATCCGGCTGAATGCTGGA
>NZ_JAKSXY010000076.1 GCF_022829445.1 Methylobacterium sp. J-068
GATGGTCTGCATCGCATCCACCGCCCGGCCCACGGCGGCGCCGCTGGCCTCGGCGTCCTTGGCCGACTGGCGCGCGATGGTCTCGGTCTGGCTGGCGTTGTCGGCGTTCTGCTTCACGTTGGCCGCCATCTCCTCCATCGAGGCCGAGGCTTCCTCCGTGGACGAGGCCTGCTCGGTGGAGCCCTGCGACAGCTGCTCGGCCGAGGCCGACAGTTCCTGCGAGCCCGACGACACGTTCCCCGCCGCAGCCAGGGCCTCGCTCACAATGGCGCGCAGCTTGACCAGCATCGTCTGCAGGGCGAGGCCCATCGTGTCCTTGTCCGACTGCAGCGTGGCCTCGACCGTGAGGTTGCCGTTCGCGATCTCACCGGCGAGTTGCGCGGTGGTGTTCAGGTTGGCGGTCATCCGGTTCATCGCGGCCACGAGATCGCCGATCTCGTCCCGCGAGGTCACCTCGACGGTCTTGCTGAGATCACCCAGGGCGACCGCGTCCGCGAGCGCCACCGTCCGGGCGAGGCCCCGCGAGATCGAGAGCGCGAGCCAGGTCGCGATGGCGAAGCCGAGGAGGAGCGCGCCCGCGACGGCGGCCATCAGCAGGGTCTGCCCCTCGCTCGAGGTGGCCTTGGCCTGCGCCACGGCCTGCAACATGCGGCCGTTCTGGAACTCGATGAGGGCATCGAAGGCCCGGATGGCGGTCGTGCTCAGGGTCGCGTACTCACCCGAGGCGAGTTCTGAGGCTTTCAGGGCGCCGCCGCCTTCGACCAGCGTGAGGGCCCGGTCGCAGGAGATCATCCAGGCGCCGAACTTCTGCCGCAGGGCGTCGTTGCCGATCCCGGCGGCCTTCATCGCGCCGGTCAACGCGTCCAGGGAGCGGGCCATCTCGGCGCGCATCTGCTTGGTCGCGGTGACGCGCTGCTCCAACGCCTGCATGCTGGTGGCGGCGACGGTGGATTGCAGCTGGCCCCAGCCCCGCTCGAAGCGGGCCTGGACGATGCCGGCGTCCAGGATGAGATCGGTGGACGCCTGGATGTCCGGCCGGGCCAGGATCGATTCGATTTCCGCCCGCACGGCATTGGCGGCAGGCCGGCCCGTCGTCTCGATCTCCGTCCAGGCCTTGGCGGCGGAGTTCGTCCGCGTCAGCTCCAACACCTTGCCGGCCAGGGCGCGCTGCGCCTCGTATTTCTCGGAGAGGTCGGCGAAGAGCCGCTTACCCTCCTCCGAGTTGATGTAGCCCTTGGCCTTGGCCATGGCGGCGAGGGCATCCGCGCGGTTGTCCGCCGCGCGCTTGGTGAAATCGGCCATCTTGGCCTCGTCCGTGCTGATCACCACCGCCCGGGTATTGGAGACGCCGCGCAGAGCGTGGGCCTTGGCCTCGAGCGCCAGGGCCTGGACCTCGGAGCGGCCGACGATGAAGTTCATCGCCTCGTCCGAGGCCGTCAGCTTCTGGTAGCCGACGCCACCCGCCGCCGCCGCGAGCACAAGGACCGCGCCGAAGCCGGCCGCGAGTTTCGTCTTGATCGTAAAACGCATGGTCTTCTGTCTCCTGAACGCTCGGCGAATGGACAAGGGCGCGGGTGACCGACCCTTGGCCACCCTGTCCGCGCCGTGCCAATTCGCGGGGCGAACGGGCACGGCCTTCGATGGTCGTCTGCATCGTCCGCCGAACCGGTACCCGGCGCGGCGTGGGGGTTTTCGGGACCGTCGTCCGGTCAGGCGCTGCGCTTGAACTCGGCGTCGCGCTCGTCCTCGCCGCCCATGTCGAGGGCAAAGCCGCTCCCCGCGGATTGGGCGCGGGCCGCCCGGCGCGGGGCCGACGCCCGCGCGGGCGAGCGGACCACCGCCGACGGCGCCTTCATCCGCACCGCCGTCTCGCGAAGCTGCGTCACCGCCGCGTCCACGCCCCGGAAGGCCGTGCCCGCATCCTCGATCCGGAAGTACGAGATCGTCGCCTGGAGCTTGTCGGCCTGCGCCGCCAGTTCCTCGGAGGTCGCCGAGACCTGCTCGGAGGCGCTCGCGTTCTGCTGCGTCACCTTGTCGAGCTGCTGGATCGCCTGGTTGATCTGGCCCGAGCCGACATCCTGCTCGCGGCAGGCTGCCGTGATCTCCTCGACCAGCGACGCCGTGCGCTTGATGTCCGGCACCAGCCGGCCCAGCATGTCGCCCGCCTCCCGCGCCGCCTTGACCGTATCCGTCGACAGCGTGCCGATCTCCGCCGCCGCCGCCTGGCTGCGCTCGGCGAGCTTCCTCACCTCGGAGGCCACAACCGCGAAGCCCCGGCCGTGCTCGCCCGCCCGCGCCGCCTCGACGGCCGCGTTGAGCGCCAGAAGATCGGTCTGACGCGCGATCTCCTGCACGATCGTGATCTTCTGCGCGATGGTCTGCATCGCATCCACCGCCCGGCCCACGGCGGCGCCGCTGGCCTCGGCGTCCTTGGCCGACTGGCGCGCGATGGTCTCGGTCTGGCTGGCGTTGTCGGCGTTCTGCTTCACGTTGGCCGCCATCTCCTCCATCGA